>JAEYNP010000108.1 GCA_023412495.1 Pseudomonadota bacterium | reverse complement strand
ATCCTCGCGCGCCTCGACAGGAATGAGGACTCAGCGGACAGGCTTTCGGACCAGGCGGTCAGCCTGGTCCGGGAAACGGCGCTTACACTGAAGCGGCCTTTAAGCGATGGGGAACTCCGTCGGCTGGTGTCAGAAGCCAGAAGCCAGAAGCCGGAAGCCGGTCTATAATGGCGCCTTCGGCGCAAATGTTTCTGCTTCTGATTTCTGTCTTATGGGTGCATTCCATGCACCTGGTGGGTGAAACGCACCCAATCAGAAGTCTACAAGAAAGCTCGGGGCGATGCAAAACCTGGTAAGAAGCTTATCGAAAGGAATCGTAACGATTGAGACCATACTTGCGGATCCGGTAGCCGATCTGCCGCTCGGTCAGACCCAGTTCCCGGGCCGCCCGAATCTGCACCCAGCCGTTGCGGCGCAGGGCCGCCTCGATCTCCAGCCGCTCGATATCCTGGAGCGATTTCGGGCTCGCCGGAAGATTCGTCTTGACCTGCGGCGGATTCTTCTCCAAAGATGCCGGCAGATCAGGTCGTTCCGCCCGAAAGACGTTCATCGGCAAATCGTTTAAGCCCAGCCGGTCGCCCTCGGCCAGGATAACCATCCGCTCAACCAGATTCTGCATCTCCCGGACATTGCCGGGCCATGAATAGTTGATCAGGAAATCGAGCAATTCCGATGTAATACTGATCTTCTTGCCGTTGCGCTCGTTGCTCTTGCCGAGGAAATGGCTGAAGAGGGCTGGAATATCCTCCTTCCGCTCCCGCAAGGGAGGCAGCTGGACCGGCACGACATTCAAGCGATAATAGAGATCCGCCCTGAACTGCCCCCGCGCCACCGCTTCCTCCAGGCTGACATTGGTCGCCGCGACGATCCGCACATCAACTGTAAACGTTTTCGAGCCGCCGATACGCTCGAACTGCTTTTCCTGCAAGACCCGCAGCATCTTGGCCTGCAGGGCGAGCGGCATCTCGCCTATTTCATCCAGGAAGATGGTGCCGCAGTCGGCCAGCTCGAAGCGACCCGGACGGGCGGCATGGGCTCCGGTGAAGGCTCCCCGCTCGTGGCCGAAGAGCTCGCTTTCCAGAAGTGTCTCGGGCAGGGCAGCGCAGTTCACCTTGATGAAGGGCTTGGCTTTGCGGTTGCCTCCCTCGTGGATCGCTCGGGCCACCAGTTCCTTACCGGTCCCCGACTCGCCCAGGAGCAGGACCGTCACCTTGCTGTTGGCCACCTTGTCGATAATGCTGAAAACCTCCTGCATCGGCTTGGAATGGCCGATGATGAAATGGCCGCCATGCACCTGGTGCAGCCGTGCTTTCAGGGTGGCGTTCTCCTCAATCAGGCGGGCCTCCTTCTTGACGATTTCCTGATGCAGGGTAAGAAATTGAGCAATGAGAGTGGCAAGGACGGTGAGAAAACGGATGTCCTCCTCGAAGGAGACATCCTCGCCGAACAGTCGGTCCACCGTCAGCACCCCCTCCGGCTTGCCCTGCACCACCACCGGCACCCCGAGAAAGGAAATCTTGCTCTTGGTCACCTTGGACCTCGCCCCGGTCCGATTGAGAAAGAGCGGTTCGCTGTTGATATCGGGGACCACGAAGGGTGAGCAGGTCTGGAAGATCTGACCGCAGACTCCTTCGTCCGGCCGGTATACGCCGCGCATCTCCTCTTCTTCGGAGAGGCCGCAGGAGGCCTTGATGGTCAGCTTTCCCTGGCTCCGGTCATAGATAAGAAGCGTTGCCCGCTCCATCTTCATCGTGTCGTTCAACACCTCGAGAATCTTCGACAAGGTGGTGTCGAGATTCACCGCCGTACCTATCAGTTCGGTGATCCGGTAGAGGGCCAGGAGTTCCAGGCCCTGAGTCTTGTTTATTTCAGCAGGTATCCCATACGAATCCATCGTATTGTCGCTCCTCTTTGCAAAATGATGCGTTCGTTCGCACGCACCCACATCTCCTCCGATCATACGGCGCCACCGTGTGAAGGGCGGCCGACTCTGTCAAACAGAGCAAAATCCGTTCCACGCAATAAATGTCATTGAAATTACAGAAATTTTTCAGATAAACAGAAGTCTTTACCATAGCTTCCAGCGAATCGCATCGTTTTCACGACAGATTTGTCTACCTCACTGTCCTGAAATTTACATTTTTGTTTCAAAAACCAGAAGCAACAAACGGGTCATTCGAAAATTCACATTTCATTACCTTTTTGTCGGAATCCAACCAAAACGACAAGCTGTGTCGGGTCCGGTTTTTTCTCCGCCACATGCCAAAATCGATCCACAACACGGCGGAATATCATCAAATAATTTTGCAAACCGGGAATGGCATACACCTTGCTTAAAAGAGGCAACCGAGAAGAAAAGCGTGCCGCGGCATATCGGCACCAGCGGGACCGACAATGGCACATCGCAGAAGACTTCTACACACCACACTACCTACAAGGAGAGCATCATGAGAAAGGTGGCTATTTACGGCAAAGGCGGAATCGGCAAATCGACAACCACCCAGAATACGGTGGCGGGACTTGCAGAGATGGGACGAAAGGTCATGGTCGTCGGCTGCGACCCGAAGGCCGACTCCACCCGTCTGCTGCTCGGTGGCCTGGCCCAGAAATCGGTCCTCGACACCCTGCGCGAGGAGGGTGAAGACGTAGAACTGGACTACATCAGGAAAGCTGGCTTCGGCGGCACCTGGAACGTCGAATCTGGCGGACCGGAACCGGGCGTCGGTTGCGCCGGCCGGGGCATCATCACCTCGATCAACATGCTCGAATCCCTCGGCGCCTATGAAGAGAGCGAAGGCCTCGATTACGCCTTCTACGACGTCCTGGGCGACGTCGTCTGCGGCGGCTTCGCCATGCCCATCCGAGACGGCAAGGCCGAGGAGATCTATATCGTCTGCTCCGGCGAGATGATGGCCATGTATGCGGCCAACAACATCTGCAAGGGCATCATGAAGTACGCCCAGTCCGGCGGCGTGCGGCTCGGCGGCCTCATCTGCAACTCCCGTAACGTCGACAACGAGAAGGAGATGATCCAGGAGTTGGCCAGAAAGCTCGGCACCCAGATGATCTACTTCGTGCCCCGCAATAACGACGTCCAGCGGGCCGAGATCAACCGCAAGACCGTCATCGAGTGGAACCCCAACTGTGCCCAGGCCGACGAATACCGGGGCTTGGCCCGCGCAATAGACGAAAACAAGATGTTCGTCATTCCCAAGCCCCTGGAGATCGAGGAGCTGGAACAACTGCTGCTCGACTACGGACTGTTGGAAGCATAAGATTTTTACCCCCTTCAATATTGAGCAAGAAAAGGAGACACCATAATGATGATCATGATCAGAGCCATAGTTCGACCGGAAAAGGCTGACGATGTCCTTGCCGCGCTGATGGATGCGGGATTTCCCGCGGTTACCAAATATTCCGTCACCGGCCGCGGCAAGCAGCGCGGCATCAAGATCGGCTCGGTAACCTACGACGAGATCCCCAAGACCATGCTGATGAGCGTGGTGAAGGCGGCTGACAAGGACTTCGTCATCAACACCATCATGGACGCGGCCAGGACTGCCGGCAAAGGCGCCTTCGGCGACGGCAAGATCTTCGTCACCGAGGTCGAGGATGTCTATACCATCAGCTCAGGCGTCCGTGAGGATACCCCGGTGGAGGCATAGGCATGAAAGAGATAATCGCAGTCGTACGCATGAACATGATGAACAAGACCAAGGCGGCCCTCACCGCCGCCGGCGTTGACGCCTTCTTCGGTCACGAGGCGCAGGGGCGGGGCGTTGGTTTCGTCAATAAGGATCTCCTGCAGGGAGCTGAACAGGGCTATGAGGAAGCCGCGGCGCTGCTCGGCGAGAAAGGCAAACTCTACGCCAAGCGGATGGTGACCATCGTCGTGGAGGACGACGAAGTCGCCGACGTGGTCGAGGCCATCATCAAGGTTAATCAGACCGGCAAGCCGGGCGACGGCAAGATCTTCGTGCTGCCGGTGGGCGATGCGGTCCGAGTGCGCACCGGGGAACGGGGCGCCAAATCGATAACCTAACCCGTAAGGTAATAAGAAAATTTCAGGGAGATCGTACACGGCTTGGGAGTGAGAAAAAACACTCCAAGGAAAGCTCCCGGTGCAAGTTGGAAGAAAAGCCCCCTATGAAGGGGGATAAGTACCTTCACGAAATTCATTATGAATTTCTAAGGTTCTAAAGGAGAAACCAAAATGGCAAAAGCACACAAACTGGTGCAGTGGGAGCCTCACGACGTGAAGGAAAAGCTCTTGGCGAAGTACCCGCCGAAGGTTGCCCGCAAGCGCGCCAAACAGATCATGATCAACGAGGCCCTGGAGAACACCACGCCGACCATCGAGGCCAACATCCGGACCATCCCCGGCATCATCACCATGCGCGGCTGCACCTATGCCGGCTGCAAGGGCGTTATCATGGGGCCGACCAGCGACATCGTCAACCTGGTCCACGGGCCGATCGGCTGCAGCTTCTACGCCTGGCTGACCCGGCGCAACCAGACCGACGCGATCAACGATACGAATTCGAATTTCATCACCTACGCCATGTCCACCGACATGCAGGACTCGGACATCATCTTCGGCGGGGAAAAGAAGCTCGCGGCAGCCATCCAGGAGGCCTACGACCTCTTCCACCCGAAGGCCATCGCCATCTTCGCCACCTGCCCGGTGGGCCTGATCGGCGACGACATTCACGCGGTGGCGAGGAGGATGAAGGAGCAGCTCGGCGACTGCAACGTCTTCGCCTTCAGCTGTGAGGGTTACAAAGGCGTATCGCAGTCGGCAGGCCACCATATCGCCAACAACCAGGTCTTCACCCATGTGGTGGGCCAGGGCGCGACGGAGAAGACGGATAAATACAAGATCAACCTGCTCGGTGAATACAACATCGGCGGCGACGGCTTCGAGATCGACCGGATCCTCGAAAAATGCGGGATCAAGAATATCTCCACTTTCTCCGGCAACGCCACCTACGACAAGTTCGCCTCGGCCAATCAGGCGGATCTCAGCTGCGTCATGTGCCACCGATCCATCAACTACGTGGCCGACATGCTGGAGACCAAGTACGGCATACCCTGGATCAAGGTAAATTTCATCGGCGCCGAAGCGACCGCCAAGTCGCTCCGCAAAATCGCCAAGTACTTCGGCGACAAGGAACTGATCGACCGGGTAGAAGCGGTGATCGCCGAAGAGATGCCTGCCGTGAAAGCGGCCCAGGCAGACGTCTACCCCCGCACCAAGGGCAAGACCGCGATGCTCTTCGTCGGCGGCTCCCGGGCCCACCACTACCAGGAGCTGTTTCTCGAGATGGGCATGAAGACACTGTCAGCCGGCTACGAATTCGGCCACCGCGACGACTACGAAGGCCGTCATGTCATCCCAACGCTCAAGGTCGATGCCGACAGCCGGAATATCGAGGAGATTGAGGTGGAAGCGGATCCGGTCTTCTACAAGCCGCGGAAATCGGCGGAAGAACTCGCCGCGCTCGAAAGCGACGGCCTGAAGTTCAAGGACTACGAGGGGCTCAACCCGCACATGGACCAGGGGACGCTGGTCATTGACGACCTCAACCAGTACGAGGCGGAAAAACTGGTGGAACTGATGAAGCCGGACCTCTTCTGCGCCGGCATCAAGGAGAAATTTTCCATCCAGAAACTGGGCATCCCGATGAAGCAGCTACACAGCTACGACTCCGGCGGCCCCTACGCGGGCTTTCAAGGCGCGGTCAATTTCTACCGCGAGATCGACCGGCTGGTAAACAGCAAAGTCTTTCGCTACATGAAGGCGCCCTGGCAGGAGAACCCAGAACTCTCGGCTACCTACGTCTGGGAATAATACGTCAATTGCGGCCGGAGCCATCCGCTCCGCCGGGAGGGTTTAAAAAATGCTACTGAGACACACACCACAGGAAATAACGGAGCGGACGGCGCTGATGATCAACCCGGCCAAGACCTGCCAGCCTATCGGCGCGATGTACGCGGCCCTCGGCATCAAGGGCTGCCTCCCCCACAGCCACGGCTCCCAGGGCTGCTGCGCCTACCATCGCAGTACGCTCACCCGCCACTATAAGGAGCCGATCTCCGCCGCCACCAGCTCCTTTACCGAAGGTGCCTCGGTCTTCGGCGGTCAGGCGAACCTGCTGCAGGCTATCGACAATATCTTCACGGTTTACGAACCGGAGGCGATCGCCGTGCACACCACCTGCCTGTCCGAGACCATCGGTGACGACCTCAATCAGATCTTCGACAAGGCGATCAAAGAGAAGAAGGTGCCGGAGGGCAAGACCCTCATCGGGGCCCCGACCCCGAGCTACGTCGGCTCCCACGTCACCGGTTTTTCCAACATGGTCAAGGCGATGGCGGGTCTCGCCGAACCGGGCGGCAAGAAGAACGGCAAGATCAACATCATCCCCGGCTGGGTCGAGCCGTCGGACATGGAGGAGCTCAAGCGGCTCGCCGCCATGATCGGGGCGAAGATCAACATGTTCCCAGACACCTCCGGGGTCCTGAACGGGCCGCTGACCGGCGAGTTCAAGATGTTCCCGGAGGCCGGGACCTCCGTCGCCGACATCAAGGACAGCGGCAACGCCATGGGAACGCTGGCTCTCGGCGAATGGTGTTCGGCCGACGCAGCACGGCTGCTGGACACCAAGTGCAAGGTTCCCTGCTCGGTGCTCGACATGCCCTTCGGTTTGAAGGCCACCGACCGCTTCGTCGATGCCCTCAGGACCATCGCCGGCACCACGGTACCCGATGAGATCATGATCGAGCGCGGCAAGCTGGTCGATATGATCTCCGACATGCACCAGTACTTCTACGGCAAGAAGGTGGCCCTGGTCGGCGATCCGGATCAGCTCATCGCCATGACCGAGTTCCTGGTCTCCATCGACATGATCCCGGTCCACATCGTCACCGGCACCCCCGGTAAGCGTTTCGAAGAGCGGATCGGCGAGATCACTTCAGAGCTCGACAGATCGGTCAACGTCCGGGCGAAAGGCGACATGTTCCTGCTCCATCAGTGGATCAAGAACGAGTCGGTGGATCTTATAATCGGCAACACCTACTGCAAATATATCGCCCGCGACGAGGATATTCCCTTTGTCCGCTGGGGCTTCCCGATCCTCGACCGCCAGGGCCATCAGCACTTCCCGACGGTTGGCTATAAGGGCGGCCTGCGGCTCCTGGAGCAGATCCTCGGAGTCTTGCTTGACCGAAAGGACCGTGACGATCCGGAATCGAAGTTCGAGCTGGTTCTGTAGTTCCTTTGGTGTAATTGGCAGGTGGGCAGGCGGCGGGATTACCCGCCGTCTGCGAGTTTACCTCAGCGTTGTACGGTGAAAAAATGACTGTGATACCCATTCCAGGCCAAACAAGGTGCTGCTGCGGCAAGACCGCCGGTCCGCCGTTCGTCATCCATCTGCCGGTAGCCCCGCAGGTAGTAGCCCGGACCCGGTTCTCGCCGCCGCCTCCCCCCCGTAGAGGATGTCTGACGGTCCCCGAAGCAATGGATATTCTTGCTGCAACGATGAACAAAGAGAGAAGGGAAAGCGACACTATGGTGGCGATCACCGGTCCGGGCGACCCTCTCGCCACCCCCGATATCACCTTGCAGACCATAGAACAGACCCGGGCGAGTTACCCGGACGTCAAGATCGGCCTGAAGACTCTCGGCCTGGGCAGCAGCGCCTTGGCTGGAAAGTTGGCCAGGGCCGGCCTCGATTACGTGGAGATACAGGTCGACGGAACCAAGCCCGCGGTGCTGGAAAAGATTTATGCCTGGATCAGGCCTGGCATGAAGACACTCAAAATTTCTGAAGCAGTGGCCCTGCTCATCAAGGAACAGCGCAACGGAGTTTCCGCCCTCAAATTTCACGAGATGAAGGTGGTCGTCACCACCACCGTCTATCCCGAGCTCAATATCGATCATTTGGCCAGGATCGGCTCCGAGATGATGGAACTTGGCGCGGACGGCATAGGTCTGATCCCCTACGCCCCGGAACCGGGCGCCGAGGTCTGCCTGACTAGCCCTTCTGCCGAGACTATCGCCGCCGCTGCTGAAAAGGCAGCGGCCTTTTTGCCGATCGTCGAGCCCTTGTTCCTCCGGTCGGTCGGCGAGGGTGGATCTCCCGCCATGGCGCCGCTGCCCCGGCCCACCAGGGGACGGCCCAATGCCGCTGTGGCCAGCGCAAACGGCATCGAGGTGGATCTCCATCTCGGCCAGGCAATCAGATTCCTCGTCTACGGCCCCCGCGAGGATGGCCTGGCCTGTCTGCTCGATGTCCGGGATGCCCCGGAACCGGGCTCGGGTCCGGATCGCTGGCAAAAGCTGGCCGCGATCCTGCCCGACTGCTTCGTGATCCTCGCTGCCAGCGCCGGGGAAACGCCACGCAAGGCCCTGGCCCAGGCCGGAATCAAGGTCCTCATCACCGAGGGTGACATAGAAGGAACCGTCGACGTCCTCTACGGCGGCGGCAAAAAAGGTCGAAAGAAGTAATCAGTGAGTTTAATTAATTAAAATCAGGAGTTACCCATGGCAACACCGGAGAGGCAGATCCTGCTCTGCCAGAGTTTTCGAGTAAAAGGAGATCCTAAGGGGATCTGCCACAAACAGACGGACGGCTTTCTGCAGTATATCGAGGAAGAGATTCTCGACCGCGGCCTGGACATCCAGGTGGTCGCCACCGGCTGCCTCAAGCAATGCGAGTCCGGCCCGATCATGGTCATACAGCCGGAGAACTGGTGGTTCAAGTCCATCGACAGCGAATCGGCCATCGATGCGGTGCTCGACGGACTTGAAAACGGCGAGCCGGCGGCCCAGTATCTCATCAAGTAATGGAATTAGCGGCGATGACGATCCGGGCCGCCTCCGACACCGATATCCCCGCCATGGTCGAGTTGCTGCGCCGGCTCTTTACTATCGAGGAGGATTTCGTCTTCGCACCGGAACGGCAGCGGAGGGGTCTCGAGTTGCTCTTCGCTGCCGAGCGGGCCTGTGTTCTGGTGGCGGACCAACTGGGCGAGGTGGTCGGCATGGCCACCGCCCAGCTGCTGATTTCCACTGCCGAAGGCGCGCCGTCGCTCGTCATCGAGGATGTGATGGTGTCGCCTGACCACCGGAATAAAGGCATCGGCTCCGCCCTCCTCGCGAGCCTGGCCGGATGGGGACAGGAGCAAGGCGCCCGGCGTATGCAGCTTCTCGCCGACCGGACAAACTCCCCCGCCCTCGATTTCTACCGCCGGCAAGGCTGGCAGCCCACCCGGCTCATCTGCCTGCGAAAATACAACGAAGCGGAGGAAAATCCGTGAGACTTGTCCAGATCGACAACTGGCGCGACTACCGGCGCGACGGAGAACAGTTTCTGAAAACCGCTCAAGGAGCCTACGAGAAGAAGAAAAAGGCCTTTTCGGCGGAGACGCTCTACAACCTGACCTGCATGGCCATCGAAAAGCTGATCATGGCCTTTTTAATGAAAAACGGTGACCTGGCCGAGAATCATACTATGGCCGATCTGCTCCGGGCACTGCAACTTCATCTCGGCGAGATTCCGGAGATCGCCGAAAAGCTCCTCTATCTGGATGAATTCCAGGAGATTTGCGATCTCGAACAGTTCAACATCCGCACACCAACCGAAACGGACGTGATCAGGTTCCTGTCCATCGGCGAGGAACTGCGGGCAGTTCTTCATCCTCACCTCTATGACGCCCCAACCGGCGCAACCCACTGAATCACAAGACAATGTCCCAGCCCATCCCCTACAGACCACTCGGTATCCTCAAGAATGTCCTGGACAGCCTCGGTTTTCAAGTGACCCACTGTTACGAAGACCTGGTTTTCGTCGAACACAACGCCTTTCTCCTTCGCATGGAGGAAAAGGGCGAAGAGGTCAGCCTCTTTTTCAACACCGACTCGGAAGCCGACAAGAGGGCGGGGATTGCCGAAGCACTATATAGCGCCGGCAGTCGTTACCGCCTCGCCATCACCACGAAGGGCACGTACCGGCTGACACCGAATGAACGAAATAAAAATAGCCTCGATCTCGATCTCAGGGAAAATAGGCTGTAACGCACCCCTCAGCAGTTCCCGACTGGACAACCCCCCGCCAACACTTATCTTCTTCCAGCAGCCTTGAGTACCTTAGTACCTTAGAAATTCATTTCTTGTTTTTGAGAATGAATTTCGTGAAGGTACTTATCCCCTCTGCTGTGGGAGGGGATGACGACCCTTGGGTTTTGCGGGCATCAGCCCGCATTAGAAAATAATTTCGTGATCTTAGAAATGAGTTTCGTGAAGGTATTTGTGGGGGGCGGTCGATTGCGATTTCTCAACCATAGGCGCCGCGAAACGCATCCGGATACTTTGCAGCTCAACTCAGGGAGAAAAGTCATGGATCGAAAAAAGATTTTGGTTGCCATAGACGGTTCGGAACATTCTCACGGGGTGGTGGACAAGGCGATCGAGTTTGCGCGATTGCTGCACGCCGAAGCCATCCTGGTGTACTGTCATCAGAAGTTCCCGGTCATTCTTGGCCAACCCTATCGGGATAAACAGATAGCCGACATCCTCGATGAGAGCGAAAAGCTGATAGGGCCTTTCCTCGAGCGGCTGCAGAAGGCGGAAATTGCGGTTGAAGACCGAATCATGGAAGAACCGGCCGGGAAGATGATCCCAGAGATCGCCAGGATCGAAAACTGCGACCTTATCATCATGGGCTCCCGGGGACTGAGCAACCTGGCCAGCATGATTGTCGGCAGCGTCACCCAACGGGTACTCCAGACCGCCCCCTGCTCGGTGCTGGTGGTGCGCTAACTGATGAGTGATGAGTACTGAGGGTGGGGCATGTCACCTTTTTTTACTCAGTACTCCGCACTCAGCCCTCATCACTTTTTTCTCAAACCCTGTCCCCCGTACCGGCAAAAACTACAAAAAGAGTCGCTTTCCTTCACTTTTGTAGCGTTTCTCTCTGCCGGGTGGCGCAAGCCCCCGAACGCTCCCGCCAAACGCCTTTAGCTGTCCTCACATATTATTGAAATTACTAAATATTTATCCAAAAATCCACTCTGGCACGACCCTTGCTCAAAGGAGGATAAACAACAGTTATCCACCTTGAGCAAAGGACACAGCCGATGAGTACTCTCCCCCTCCTAAAGGAAAGAACCAAACAGATCCACAGAAAAGGAACCGCCCCCTTCGAACTGGACTGCAACAAAGACAGCCTGGCCGGCGCAGTGAGCCAGCGGGCCTGTGTCTTCTGCGGCTCCCGGGTTGTTCTCTATCCCATCGCCGATGCCCTGCACCTGGTGCACGGGCCGATCGGCTGCGCCGTCTACACCTGGGACATCCGTGGCGCCTTGTCGTCGGGGCCGGAGCTGCACCGCCTCTCCTTCTCCACCGATCTCCAGGAGCTGGATGTGATCTTCGGCGGCGAGAAAAAACTCGAAAAGGCCCTCGATGAACTGATAGACCTCCACCAGCCGAAAGCCGCCTTCGTTTATTCAACCTGCATCGTCGGCCTGATCGGCGACGACCTGGAGGCGGTGTGCAAAAAGGTATCGGAGAAGAAAAGCATTCCGGTGCTGCCGGTCCAGTCGGAGGGCTTCAAGGGCAACAAGCGGGCGGGCTATGAGGCGGCCTGCAACGCCATGGGTCGGCTGGTCGGTACCGGCGACACTGCCGGTATCGGCAGACACTCCATCAATATCCTCGGCGACTTCAATCTCGCAGGCGAGATATGGCTGATCCGCGAATACTTCGAACGGATCGGCATCGAGGTGGTCGCCAACATCACCGGCGACGGGCGGGTGGACGATATCCGGCGCTGCCACGGCGCGGCCCTGAACGTCGTCCAGTGCTCGGGGGCCACCATGGATCTGGCCAACATGATGCGCGAGCGCTTCGGCATCCCGGCGGTCCGGGTCTCCTACTTCGGCGTCGAGGACATGGCCGAGTCCCTCTATACCGTGGCCCGCCATTTCGGCGATCCCATGATGATGGAGAAGGCCCGGCAGCTAGTCAAGGAGGAACTCGCCACGCTCTTGCCGGAGCTGGCCAGGTACAAAAAAGCTTTGGCCGGTAAGAAGGCCGCCATCTATGTCGGCGGCGCCTTCAAGGCCTTTTCCCTGGTCAAGGCCTTCCGGCTGATCGGCATGGACGTGGTGATGGTCGGCTCCCAGACCGGCACCAAGGAGGATTACCTGGAGCTGTCCCAGATTACCGACGAGGGGACCATCATCGTCGACGACGCCAACCCGCTCGAGCTGTCGTCCTTTTTGAAAGAGAAGGATGTCGATGTCTTCGTCGGCGGCGTCAAGGAACGGCCCATCGCCTACAAGCTTGGCGTGGCCTTCTGCGACCACAATCACGAGCGTAAGGAGATGCTGGCAGGCTTTACCGGGATGCTCAATTTCGCCCGCGAGGTTTACGGCTCGGTCATGAGCCCGGTCTGGAAATTCGTCCCGCGGAGAATCAAGGAGAAAAGATCATGAGCAAGATGCCCCACTACACCGCCACCACCAACGCCTGCAAACTGTGCAAGCCCCTCGGCGCTGCAATCGCTTTTCGCGGCATCGAGGGCTGCGTACCCTTCCTGCACGGCTCCCAGGGCTGCGCCACCTATATGCGGCGCTATATCATCAGCCACTTCAACGAGCCGATCGACATCGCCTCCTCCTCATTGGGGGAAAAGAACGCCATCTACGGCGGCGGCCCGAACCTGAAGCTCGGCCTGAAGAACGTCACCGCCAAATACACGCCCACGCTGATCGGCGTCGCGACCACCTGCTTGACCGAGACCATCGGAGATAACGTGCCGATGATCCTGGCCGAATACGCGAAGGAATTCGGGAGGGCGGAGGCCCCGCTGCTGGTCCATGTTTCGACCCCGAGTTACGCCGGCACCCACCTGGAAGGCTTTCATGCGGCAGTGAAGGCGGTGGTGGAACAGCTGGCGGACGAGGTGGAACCGAACGGCCGCGTAAACCTGCTCCCCGGCTTCGTCTCCCCCGCCGACATCCGCTATCTCCGCTCGGTCATGGACGATTTCGGCATGGCCGCCACCATCCTGCCCGACTATTCGGATACTTTGGACGGGCCCGCCCTGCTCGATTATCCGCTCATTCCCGAAGGCGGCACGCGGCTTTCCGACATCCGCGGGATGGCCGGGGCTATGGTGACGGTCGAGCTCGGGGCGACCCTGCCGGCGGAGACTGCCGGAACATTTCTCCTCAACCGGCACGGCGTGAAGCTGCTCCGGACCGGCCTGCCGATCGGCATCCGGGCCACCGACAACTTTCTCGAGCTGCTGGCGGGGATCTGCGACCGTGAGGTCCCCAAGCACCATTTCGCCGCCCGCGGCCGGCTGGTGGACAGCATGGTCGACGGCCACAAATACATCTTCGGCAAACGAGCGGTGGTCTACGGCGAGGAAGACCTGGTGGTGGGACTCACCGGCTTCCTGGCAGAGATCGGCATCCGCCCCGTGCTCTGCGCTTCCGGCGGCAAAAGCGGCCGGATGGCAGAAGGAATCGCCGCCGCCACCCTAGGCCTTGACTGCGAGATGCCCATGGTTTTGGAGGATGTCGATTTTTACGACATCGAAGAACAGGCCAAAGAACTTAGAGTCGAACTGGTTGTCGGTCATTCCAAGGGCTATGCCTTCGCCCGTAAGGAGAACCTGCCGCTGATACGAGTCGGTTTCCCGATCCATGACCGGATCGGCGGCCAACGAATTCTCCACCTCGGCTACCAGGGCGCCCAGAGTCTGTTCGACCTGATCACCAACACCGTGATCGAGAAGAAACAAAGCGATTCGCCCATCGGCTACAGCTACATGTAATTTCAATTGCAGGCTTAAGGAATACCATGAAAACCTCTACCGATTTTCGCAACCATCCGTGCTTCAACGCCGAGGCGAAGGGCAAATTCGGCCGGGTCCACCTGCCGGTCGCCCCGAAGTGCAACATAAAATGCAATTTCTGCGACCGCAAATACGACTGCGTCAACGAGTCGCGGCCAGGCGTCACCAGCACCATCCTTTCGCCCGCCCAGGCGGAGACCTACATGGAGAAGGTGCTGGAGAAGGAACCGCGAATCACGGTGGCGGGCATCGCCGGCCCCGGCGATCCCTTCGCCAACGGCCCGGAAACCATCGCAACCCTTCGCAAGACTAAGAGGAACCATCCAGGGATCCTGCTCTGCGTCTCCACCAACGGTTTCGGGGTCGGCCCTTATATCGAAACCCTGGCCGAGCTCCAGGTGAGCCATGTGACGGTGACGGTCTGCGCCGTGGATCCGGAAATCGGCATGAAGATCTATGGCTGGGTGTCGGAAGGCAATATCGTCTACCGTGGTCGGCAGGCAGCCGAACTGCTGCTTTCGCGCCAACTTGCGGCCATCCGACGGCTCAAGGCCCATGGCATAACGGTCAAGGTGAATTGCATCGTCATCCCCGGCGTCAACGACACCCACGTGGTGGAGGTGGCCCGGACCATGAAGGAACTGGGAGTCGACCTGCTCAACTGCATGGCCATGTTCCCGAACGTCAACACCCCCTTCGGCTCATTGCCGCAGCCGGACAAGGAGATGATGGAGCGGGTTCGGGCCGAGGCCGAGCAGTATCTGCCGCAGATGCGCCACTGCACGCGTTGCCGCGCCGATGCCGTGGGCCTCTTGGGCGAGGACCGCACCGGGGAGTTTCAGAGTTGCCTGACCGCCTGCTCTACCAGTCAGCCGGCGCCTGAGGCGGAGCGGCCTTATGTGGCTGTGGCCACTGAGGAGGGAATCCTGGTGAACAAGCATCTTGGCGAAGCCCGGGTCCTGGAAATCTGGGAGCAGACGAATGATGGCTTTCAGAAGGTGGAAGACCGCGCCACACCCGCCATCGGCGGCGGCATCAAGCGCTGGCATCAACTGGCCAGGATCCTGGGGGATTGCCGGGCCGTGCTGGTCAGCGGCGTCGGCGAAACTCCCTACGATATCCTCAAAAAATCCGGGGTTCGTCCGGTCGAGGCCTCGGGCTTCATCGAGGAAGGTTTGAGAATCGTCTACGAAAACAGAAACGCAGCCTTTCTGCGAGGCCGGAGAAATCCCTGCGCATCCGGGACCTGCAGCGGTTCCGGAGGGGGCTGTGGTTGAGCCGGCGGGAACTACCGCTCTTTCTTACGGACATTCCGAGTGGACAGAGTGGCTGAGTGGACTGGGTTGATCATGTCCATCCAGTCCATAACGTCCACTCTGTCCACCACGTCCAGCCGCCCTGAAAATAATTGCTATAATCCGACAGCCCCTAATCTTTCTTGCCTCCCCCTTTTTTTCCATGTTCCTGGGCGATGACAATGTCTTCCTGCCGGACCTGCTTGCCCCCGCCTTTCTGCCGTTGCGGCTGTTCCTGCTGCCGGTTTTGAGCCTCTTCCTTTCGGGATCCTCCTTTTCGTTCCGCCTGTTGCACCTGATCATGCCAGCGACCGGGTTCCTGCTTCACCCTTTTCCCGGACTCCCTGGGCTCCTGATCTCCCCGGACTTCCTGCCGGCCGTCCTTCTTGCCGCCGCCCCGTTCCATAGCTGCCTTCACATCACCCCCACGACCCTTGCCGCCGGAGGATTTCTGTTCCTGCCGCCCCCCTTCCTGGCGGTCTTTCGTAGGGGACTTCATAATCCACTCGGTTGCAGCCTTCTTGCCGCCCCCGCCCTGCTCCCGCTTATCCTCTTTCCGGATATGTTTGCTTTCTCCCACATCCTGCAGACCCAGTGACTTCATTTCCCTACCGGCGTGGATCCTGTCCTGCTGCAGGGTCAGCTTGTCTGCGCCTGAATGTTTCCCTTTCCCTTTCGACCCGGTTTTTTCCCCTCTTTCCGCACTGAACCGTGTGATCTTGCTGTCGGCGGCCTTCCGCTCCCGACCCTTGAGTTCCTTCCGGTCAAAGGAGAGACTGTCCAGGGAGTTGTGGTTCTTATCGTGATCCACCAGCTTATTGGCAATCAAGAGATGACGGCTTTCCTTTTTGACCGACGGCTCGGCTGAGGCTTTGATCCGGGACATATCCTTCATTATCCGATCCTTGCCGATGCCCCCGAATTCGCTTTTTATCCTGTAATTCCTTGAAATCCGATCGATGACCGAGCCGTGCGGCTTACGGAAAACCTCTACATCGTTGTAGGCGAAACGGCGGTTGTTCTTATAGTAGTTGTTAATCACCGTATTGTTGATGACCGTTACAGGGCTGTAGTTGTTGATGATCACGTCTCTGCCGACTTTATGGGTGAATGGTGTGTATCTGATGCCGCGGAAGAAATGGTCGTGATCGACCACCACGGCATAGTTGATGAAAGAGAAGCTGGCGAGATTGATGTTGACATCGACCGAAACGGCAGGGTTGACGACCACCGTCCGGTGTCCCCAGGGCCGATGGCAGTAGTATCGTTCCCAGGGCGCGAGCGGCACCCAGCCCACGAATGTATTGCGGTGAATCCAGCTTACCCGGCCGGGATACCAGCCGAAGCGGAGGTAAAATCGCGGGGTGGAGGCGACAACCCGGGTGACCGGCGGGACCCAGTACCAGCTTCGGCGCGGCTCGACGTAAATCCATGAGCCGTAATGATGGGTAATGTAGCCGAACGGCTCGTTTGGAATCCAGCAGTGGTCGCCGTAATATGAGACCCAGCGGCCTTCCGTGAACGGCCGCCAGCCGTGTTCCACCCGGATCGGCCTCCACATCTGGCGGTATTCACCGTCATAGTGGACCCGCTCCCAGCGGCCGGTTTCGTCCAGCACATGGGCATCGTCACGGAGAGGTTCCGGCACATGCCCCGCCGAGTAATTCTTGCCCCGCAGCCGCTTGTCCCAGACGGCATCGCGTTCGCCGTTCCAGTCGTCCCACTCTGCATCGACGGTTCCGCTGCCTCTCGCCGTCTCCGTATGGTCGGCTATTATGGAGAACGAACCGCTGCGCACCTCGTACCTGGTATCCGAACGTTCGTGGACGAACTCGACCGTACCTCGCATGGCAATCACCTCCATCGACTCATCGCCAACGTAGAGATCGAAGACCGTGTCCCCTGAAGCCACCACATATCCGTATGGTGTAGTTGCCTTGATAAACGTATCGTCCTGCCTGTTGTAAAGTCGGGCAAGGCCGGAGCCGACATCTACGGTGGTGGCATCAGGATTAAGGTCTATGAGCTGAATCTGGGAATTCCCGCCGATGCGCAGCCAGGTCCTGTTCGGCAGGGTGAATTCCGCCCTGGAATCTTCCTCCGAGTAGAGGGCATCCTCGAGGCCGAACGGCGAGTCCTTGACCGTAACGACCCAGTCCTTTTCCTTTTCGACATAGCGCAGCAACTTTCCTTCGACATGAGAAATCCTGCCGACAAGAATTCCCTCCTCGTTATCGGTAGCCGTGGCCGTGGTGACTACGAAAATTGGCGCGAGTTCTATGAGAAGCAGCACCAGGCCCAGATGACGTAAAGCTTTTTCCATATCTTCTCCTGACAAAATTCGCCAGCAGGATTACGCCGGCGGCTGATTGTGCTGGGAAAAAGTATAATGCGGATGACTTTCGGAACGCCCCACAACTTGGCGCGCTGCACCGGGATATTGTTGCCAGATTGCCTTGATATTAACGCCGAACCTTACATCAAACTGATTCTAAGATGCAGTGGGAATTCAATGGGTAGTAGGCCTTTATGATATCTGGAAAAAAGCATCTATATTGATCGAAGATCTTCCGATTTCTGCGCCGGACGAGGAAGTACTGCGCAAATATTTCCCTCGATCGTTTAAGACGGGGTGACAACCGCCGGTGAAGATGAGGCTACCGAACGGCCTATTTGCATTATTTCTCCGGCGAAGGAAGTTCTTAAGACTCCTCGAAAAAATTGCTATTCAGGAGCCAGCCACTGTCCGCATTGTTTAACTCCGGCCGCTAACCTCCTGGGACTAGAGAGATTCAAAAACCGAGCCTATTATCGCCTCTTGCGGTGCGTCGTCGGTTATTGTCTCCGGCAATCCTGTAACAGGTGCTGTATTGAAGCAAAACCGAAACTTGATAAAGCCGTAAAAAGTGCTCCAACCCGTGGAGATGGACTCTGGAAAAAGTTCGATATACGAGGCGTACTGTCTTAAACGGCGCTTTGGCAGTACATATGGTACAGCGAAGCGCCGTTTCAGACCTACAACGAAGTAGATCGGACTTTTTACGAGTCCATCAAACTTAATATTGATGATTATCACGACAGAATATGATGTTAATTTAAGGCGGTGGTCACCGAGCAGCTTGCTGGAAAAAAAACAAAAAACCCGCAAACCGTTGCCGGCTGCGGGTTTCATGGACTTTAAGGGAAGTCTATGGACTACAATTTGGTGCCGAAGGTCGGACTCGAACCGACACGGGTCTCCCCACACGCCCCTCAAGCGTGCGCGTCTACCAATTCCACCACTTCGGCAAATTATTTATTGTTTGGGCGCCTCGTCAGTTTTCTTCTCCTCGGCTGCCGGCGGAGCCTGTTCCGCTTTCTCCTCCGGTGGTGCTGCCGCCTTGTCTTCTTCAGCCAAAGGCTGAACTTGGGCCGGGGGAACCATCGGTTGAGTCTGATGTACACCGCTCATAACCGATGAGGTTCCAGCCGTCGAGGAAATATATGCTAACGTAACAGAAGTCAACATAAAAATGATGGCCGACGCGGTGGTGATCTTGTTCAGCAAGGGCAAAGGCCCTTCTGTGCCGAAAAGAGTCTGACTGGACCCGCCAAACGATGCACCGATATCCGCACCTTTGCCATGTTGGAGCAAAACCACCCCAATCAGGAAGAGGCAGACGATCACGTGTACGATTGTAAGCAGGGTATCCATGCGACAGAAAACTTATCTATAATTAATTATCCGCCCGAAAGACTCTGCGTCGAGGGCGGCGCCACCAACCAGGGCACCGTCAATATCCGGCTGTGCCATGAGTTCATCTATGTTGGTTGGTTTGACCGAGCCACCATACAATATTCGAGTTTGCTCGGCAATGGTTTTTTCAAACATCTTGCCGAGTAATCCGCGGATGAAGGCATGGGCCTCCTGGGCCTGCTCCTTGCTGGCCGTCTTGCCGGTGCCGATGGCCCAGACCGGCTCGTAGGCAATAACCACACTGGCCATATCGCTCGGCGTCAGTGTCTCCAATCCTTTGCGGAGCTGATTTTCCAGCACAAGAAAGGTATGGCCTTTCTCACGCTCGTCAAGGGTTTCGCCGATGCACAGGATAGCCAGCAGGCCGAATTTCACTGCGCCCTTCAAGCGCTGGTTGATCAGTTCGTCGGTTTCCAGGAAGATCTGCCGGCGCTCCGAGTGGCCGACGATTGCCGCAACGGCGCCGCAGGCCTTGATCATCACCGGCGAAATCTCGCCGGTGAAGGCGCCTTTTTCCTCCCAGCAGACATTCTGGGCACCGACCATGACCTGGCTGTCCCGGAGAACGTGGGACACTTCACTGAGAACCGTGAAAGGGGGCGCCAGCAGGACTTCCCGGTCGTCGTATGCGGCACATGCCTTGGCGACGTCTATCGCCAGTTTGCAGCCGTCAACTACTGTGGTGTGCATCTTCCAGTTGCCGGCGATCAGGGCTTTTCGCGTTCCCATGCTTCTCCTCCTCGTTTTTTATCCTTCGAGTACGTCGACCCCAGGCAGAGTCTTGCCCTCCATGAGTTCGAGGAAGGCGCCGCCGCCTGTTGACATGTAAGAGATATTTCTCTCCTCGCCCGACTTCTTCACCGCCGCGTTGGAGTCTCCGCCGCCAACTATGGAAAGGGCGTGAGACGAGGCCACCGCCTGGCACATAGCCATCGTTCCCCTGGCAAAGGGATCGAGCTCGAAGGCGCCCATCGGGCCGTTCCAGATGATGGTTTTGGCATCCTGAAGGGCCTCTTTGAACAGCAGGGTCGAGGCGGGGCCGATATCCAGCGCCATCCAGCCCGAGGGAATGTCCCGGAAGGTGACGGCCTTCGTTACCGCGTCCGCGGAGAATTTATCGGCCACGATGAAATCCACCGGAAGATGCAGCTTCACGCCCTTGGCGTCGGCCGCATCTATGAATTTTTTCGCGGTTTCCAGCAGATCCTCCTCGACCTTCGAGCCCCCGACATCCACTCCCATGCTCTTTAAAAAGGTATTGGCCATGGCGCCGCCGATGATCATGCGGTCGACTTTTTCGAGCATATTTTCCAGCGCCCCCAGCTTCGAGGAAACCTTCGCCCCGCCGACCACCGCTACCAGCGGCCGGATCGGTTCCGCCATGGATTTGTGGAAGTATTCCATCTCCGTCTGCAGCAGGAAGCCGGCACCCTTTTCCGCCACCCGTTCGGCTACCCCGACCACCGAGGCGTGGGCTCGATGGGAGGCGGCGAAGGCATCGTTGACATAGACATCGGCAAGCCGGGCAAGCTGCTCGGAAAAGGCCGGATCATTGGCGGTTTCCGCTTTGTGGAAGCGGAGGTTCTCCAGAAGGATTATATCACCCTCGGCCATTTTCCCGACGATCTCTTCCACTGCCGGACCGACGCAGTCGGGCGCCATCGTAACTTTTCGGCCGAGCAGCGATTCGAGGTGTTTTGCCACCGGGGCTAGGCTGAACTCGGCCACGGCCTTGCCGCCCGGCCGGCCCATATGGGAACAGATAACCAGCTTGCCCTTCTCGCCCATGATGTGATGAATGGTCGGCAACACGGTGCGAATGCGGATATCATCGGTAATCCGCTCCCCATCCATCGGCACGTTAAAGTCGGCACGAAGAAGCACCCGTTTGCCACGCAATGCAAAATCACGCACAGATTTCATTTCGGATCCTCTATATTGGATAAATTTTCAAGTGAGATCAATGTCCCTTTGCAGTATCAACGCATCGTCAGCCGGTTCGGAATAGTACCCGGACCGCCTTGCGACCTGCCGAAAGCCAAGCCTTTCATAAAATTGTAATGCCGGTGCGTTCCCGGCGCGAACCTCAAGAAACAATGTGCTGTATTCCTGCAGCTGCAACTCTTTGAGCACCGCTTCAAGCATCAAGGTCCCGAGACCCTTTTCCCGCTCACCTTCGGCTATCGCTATCTTCAGCAGTTCCGCCTCCGGCCAGACTGTGCGATACGCGCACCAGCCAAGGATCCGCAGATCGAAGGCTTCGACAACCAGCTGCCGCCCGTGTCGCGCCCGCAGTTCCTGTTCCAGAACGGGAAGCGACCAGGGCGACAGGGTCTCTCGCTCGAGCCCGGCGACGGAAGGTAGGTCTTCCCGCCGCATCGGCCGCAGGGTATAGAGTGTTCGCTTGGCCAAATGCCGTGAAGAAATTCCGCTTACAGTATTCCTTCACTGATATGGACGGTCAGATCGCCGAGCATGTTGGTGTAGCTTCCCAGCTCGTTATCGTACCACCCGTAGACCACCGCCTGGGTCACCGGCACATTGAGAATGGGGTCGGCCCCCGGCCTGAGGCTGGCCCCCTGCACCTTGCTCAGGTTCACCTGGATGTTGGCGGTCCTGGTATGCGTCTCCGTGCCTTCGATCACCGCGGCTGCGGCCGGCAAGCCGATAATGTCCGAAGAGACATTCTGTTCATTGCTGAACTTCAGGTAGCGATTGTGGGACGCATACTCCTGGTAAATTTCATTGATGGCATCCCTTTTGATCGGCGTCTCGAGGTCGTCCTGCAGATTGACGACGAGAATGATGAGCGAGCCCGTGGTGGTGGGAATCCGCACCGATTCGGCCATAAAGCCGATGGAAGCCATCTCCGGAATGACGAGAGACAGCGCCTTGGCGGCGCCGGTTGTGGTCAGGATGATGTTATTCTGGATGGAGCGGTTCTTCCGCAGGTCGGTCGCCCCCGTCTTGGGCAGGCGATCGAGCACCTGCTGGCTGCCGGTTGCGGCGTGCACCGTCACCATCGAGGCGCTCAGGATCTTGTCCGCGCCGATCCGCTCCAAAAGCGGCTTTATCATATACGAGAGACAGGTGGTGGTGCAGGAAGCCGCCGATATCACGGAATGACGACCGGCATCGTACATCTCCTCGTTAATGCCCATCACCGTGGTGATGGCGTCGCCAGGCATCTCCAGTCCCTTCGACTTGATCTTGAATGGCGCGGAGAGGATCACCTTTTCCGCGCCCGCCTGCATATGTCCCCGCAGGGCGCCCTTGTCGGCATCCGGATCAGTGGTAGGATCGGTGAACACGCCGGTGGTGTCGACGACCAGCTTAACTCCGTTATCATGCCAGGCAATATCCTTCGGATTCCGGGAGGAACGCAAGATGGTCACCGGCACGCCGTTCACGATCATTGTGCCTTTTTCGTTATCAAGATCCTCGATGACTCGCGGGCTTTTGTGGCCATAGAGATATGTGCCGAGACGTCCGTAGGTGGAATCCTTTTCAAGCATCGCCGCGAGATCTTCCAAGCTTCGCCCGACTTCGCGACCGATGTTGGCGACGATCCCCGAAAAATGCTTTCTCGACACATGGTGCCATAGAGATAATTTGCCGATTCGTCCCAAACCATTGATTCCCAATTTCATAGCAACGCCGCTCCTTTCCTATTAGAATGGAATGCTTATCGCAGACACTGCAGGTAAGCGCTTATAAAAAAAATTGAATTTCATTATTCATTAAATAAATTCTCATATAATTTATGTATCACTAACGCTGGTTATTATCAACAATTAGTGCCTTAGAAATTCATTTCTTGTTATGTTAAAATGAATTTTTTGAAGGTCGAATCCAACTCAGCTGAGTTAAGTCACTTTAGGCGCTCTTCCCGCAATGAATTTCGACGCAGATCTAACAAACGGTATACTCCTTAAACGATATCTCCGCTTCCTCGCCGACATCCGATTGGCCGATGGTTCTATCGTCACCGCCCATTGTCCAAATACGGGATCGATGCTTTCCTGCTCCGCCACAGGCAGCGAGGTTTGCCTTTCCCGATCGGACAATCCGAAGAGAAAATATCCCTTCACCCTGGAGATGATTAGAATCGGCACTACCTGGATCGGAGTCAATACCGCAAAAACGAACGAACTGGTCGCTGAGGCCATCGAAAAAGGTCGGATTGCGGAATTAGGGACAGTGAAGGGAATAAGAAAGGAAGTGAAAATAACCAATCGCACCCGTCTCGATCTGCAGATCATGCATGATGAAGGCAGTACTTTCCTGGAGGTTAAAAACTGTTCCCTGGTGATGGATGGCTGCGCCATGTTCCCGGATGCGGTAACGATCAGAGGAACTCGGCATCTGCAGGAACTTACCCGGCTCAGCAGGGAGGGTTTGCGGGCCGGGATCTTTTTTCTCGTCCAGCGCATGGATGCCGATCGATTCGCCCCGGCTACTCATATCGACCCAGTCTACGGCAAAGCCCTCGGCGAAGCCCTCGCGGCCGGAGTTATGATGCTGGTCTACCAGGCGGCCGTAAGCCCGACGGGAATCCACATCGTGCGCCCCCTGCCGTTTTCCCTGTCTATCCCGGGGGAATCCTGCCTCTGATACCTTCCAAGACTACTTTTCTTTGTGGGTGATTCGGCCGCCCACAATCGTCATGACCGCCTTGCCCTGCAATTGCCAGCCCTCAAACGGTGAATTCCTGCTCTTGGAAAAACTCTTTTCCACCGAATAGACAAAACGCTTCTCCGGATCGATCACAGTAATATCTGCGGCCGCCCCGGTCCTGAGAGTGCCGCCCGTCACCCCCAGAATTCGCGCAGGCGCGCAACTCATCAGTTCAATAAGTCGATCGAACCCGATCACTCCCTCGCGAACCAGAGCCATACCGAGTGGCAGAGAAGTTTCGAGTCCGATGATACCGTTTGCGGCCAGATTGAATTCCACCTCCTTCTGCAGGATCGAATGCGGGGCATGATCAGTGGCGATGGCATCCAAAGTACCGTCACGCAAAGCCTCGCGTATGGCCAGGCGATCCTCTTTCGTTCTCAGTGGCGGATTCATCTTGGCATTGGTATCGAAACCCACAACTGCGTTATCTGTAAGGGTGAAATAATGAGGCGCAGTCTCGGCGGTGATTCTCACCCCCCTGACTTTTGCCTCTCGAATGAGGGCAAGTGATTGGCGCGTGCTGACATGGGAGATGTGGACCCTGGCGCCGGTCAATTCTGCCAAGGCGATCTCCCGATGGACCATAATGCTCTCGGCAGCAGCGGGGATTCCTCGTAATCCCAGGCGGGTGGAAACCTCGCCCTCATGCATGCATCCTCCCCTGGAGAGGGCCAGTTCCTCGGAATGGGACATAACCAGCAGATCATGGGAGGAGGCGTATTCCATAGCCCTTCTCATCAGACGGCTATCGACGACAGGGCGGCCGTCATCGGTGACGGCGACCGCGCCGGCCAGTTTCATTTCCCCGTATTCGGCAAGTCTTTCTCCCTTGCTTTGCTGGCTGATCGCCCCGACCGGATAGACGCGGGCCGCACAATCCTTCGCCTTTTCCAGGATATACCGGGTAACCGAGCCGTTGTCGTTGACGGGATCGGTATTTGGCATGCAGGCGACCGCCGTGAAACCGCCGGCCGCAGCCGCCCGGCAACCGCTCTCGATGGTTTCTTTATATTCCTCTCCCGGCTCCCGAAGGTGTACATGCATATCGATAAGCCCGGGAACAACCCAGCATCCTTCTACATCATGGACCTCGATTTCATCGAGCAGTTGCGGCGGAGCGATTCGCCCTTCCTTCACCCACAGGTCGGCGATTTCATCCTTGTGCTGCGTAGGATCCATGATCCGGCCATTTTTGATCAATATCACCTTGTTCATCGGTTTTCACCTTGCCCGTCGCCGCCTTTGTTACCACCCAGCACCAGGTACAGCAGCGCCATCCGAATCGCCACGCCATTCGTCACCTGATCGAGAATCACTGAGTGGCTGCCGTCGGCCACATCCGGGCTCAATTCGACTCCCCTGTTGACAGGGCCGGGATGCATGACGATGGCATCTTCTTTTGCCAATTCAAGAAGCGCCCGGTTGACGCCGAAAAATTTCGAATATTCGCGCAAGCTGGGGATGAGGGAATCGTTTTGCCGTTCCAGTTGAATACGCAGCGCCATCACGACGTCGGCATCTCGCACGGCGGCCTGCACGGATTGGCAGACCTCGACCCCCAAGCTGCCGATAGCGGCAGGCATAAATGTCTGCGGACCTGCAACACAGACACGAGCTCCCATCTTGGTGAAACCGATGATATTTGAAATTGCCACTCGGCTGTGGGCGATGTCGCCCAATATCGCCAACTTCAGCCCTTCTATGCGTCCCTTGTGCTCCAATACCGTCATCAGGTCGAGCAGGCCTTGGCTGGGATGCTCATGGGCCCCGTCGCCGGCGTTGATGATTGACGCATCGATATGTTTGGCGAGAAGTTGCGGAGCACCGGAACTCGAATGGCGAACGATTATGGCGTCCGGGTTCATGGCCTGGATATTCTTCGCCGTATCAACCAGCGTTTCCCCTTTGGTTGCCGAGCTGGTAGAGGCTGATATGTTGAAGGTGTCGGCACTCATTCGCTTGGCGGCAATCTCAAACGAGAGTCTGGTTCTCGTCGAGGGCTCGAAGAAGAGGTTGACCACCGTCTTCCCACGCAGCGTCGGCACCTTTTTTATCGATCTGTTCGATATCTCCAGGAAGGACCGTGCTGTTGCAAGAATATGCTTGATATCCTGTACGGATAGCTGCTCAATTCCAAAGATATGTCTGTGTTGAAACTGATAATCCGGCTGCACATTCACCACCATCTAGACATCAATCAATGATATTGGCCATCCGGTTCCATCTGATCGAAGCCAGGCGATCAACTGACAGAAGGGGTTTTTCTATATCCCAGGACCAATAGAGAATGAAAGCTTTTCCCAAAATGTCCTTCTGGTCGACAAAGCCCCAGAACCGGCTGTCGTAGCTGTTGTCCCGATTGTCTCCCATAACGAATATCCTTCCTTCCGGAACAGCCACCGGGCCGTAATTGTCCCTCGGGCTGGCATTGGAGTTTAAAACGGAGGGAGAACTTATATGGGCGTAAGGATCATCAATCGGCTCCCCATTAATGTAAACCTTCTTATCTCTGATTTCTACGGTATCCCCTGGAGTTCCGATAACTCTTTTTATATAGTCCACGGATCTGTCCTTTGGAAATCGGAACACGACAACATCGCCCCGCTCGGGATTGCTGAGTGGAATCAGCAGCTTCCCTGTGAATGGCATCCTGATGCCATAAATAAATTTGTTGACCAGCAAGTGATCGCCGATCAGCAGAGTCGGCAGCATTGATCCCGAAGGGATTTTAAAAGCCTGAATGACAAAGGTTCTAATGAAAAGTGCTAAAAGAACCGCAATACATATAGCTTCAAAATACTCTCGAAATACAGACTTATTCCTTCCTTCTCTTGTCAATAGTCACCTCTTCCCTGTTGAGTCTTCAAAGCTGAAAAGCGCCTCGCCAAAACTACTTGAAACTGATTCCAAATACAAGCGAGTTCCTTTCTTATTTGGAATTTTCTCGCATAGGAAAATACTCTTAGTCTACACAACATGAAGAGTCACCCCTGTATTAGCACTTCCATATGTAGTGGAATACCATGTCATATTCTTGGTAAATTCTGCTCAAAGTCTTGAAAAATTAAGGACTTCTAAGAAAAAAATCGAGCTGTTTTACTTGACAAATCCTGGAATATGTGCCCTAATGTACGATATCTGTATGAAAAATCAGATGATTTGGTATTAATTCTCCCCAGGGTATATTGCCCGCCAAAACTCACCCTTTTGTTGCAATCATGAATTTGCCATTTGGATCTCAAAAGGACCTTGTCGTCGGCCTTGACATCGGCTCCCATGCAGTCAAGGTATGTCAGTTGAAAAAAACTTCAAATGGCTACGCTATCGTGACCCTTGGAAGTACGGTTCTGCCAGAAGGTGCGGTAGATGACGGCACCTTGAATGATTCTGAAGCCGTCAGCAAGGCCATTGCCGATCTCTTCAGCAACCTCAAGATTAAGAACAAAAAGGTTGGCTTCTCCATTTCCGGTTATTCCGTAATCGTGAAGAAAGTAAATCTGGCGGTTATGGAAGATGCCCAGTTGGAAGAACATATAATGGCCGAAGCGGAACAGTATATCCCATTTGATATAGAAGACGTATATCTTGATTTCCAGGACCTCAAGACCAATGCCAAAGGATCGGAGCGAACCGATGTAATGCTGGTGGCTGCCAAGAAAGAAGTGGTCGACGATTATATCGATATGTTGCAGTCCATCAACCTGAATCCCGTTATTGTCGATGTAGACGGGTTCGCTTTGGAGAACTGCTTCGAATATAATTATGGGAAGATCGAGAATGTCGCCTTGGTGGATATTGGCGCGACAAAAATGAACATAAATATCATTTCCCAGGGAGTTTCAGTCGTAGCCAGAGATATTGTCGTCGGCAGCAGGCAACTTACAGAACAGATTCAAAATTCTTTCGACATAGATTTTGAGGAAGCTGAAACAATTAAACTCGGTCTGACTCCGGCAGGAGAAAAGCTTCGAGAAATAGAGGGAATTTACTCTTCGACCTGCACCCAGTGGGTTCTCGAAGTTAAAAAGGCCATTGATCTCTATCACGCTAACCACCCTGATCAACCGCTGAAAAGACTGATACTGAGCGGCGGCGGCGCGAAGGTCAATGGCTTCTCCGATTTTCTTACCAGGGAAACGGGGTTGGAAGTAGAACTGTTCAACCCTTTCCAAAAAATGTCGGCAAACCCTAAACTCATTGATCCCGACTATCTGCACAGCATCGCACCGGAAATGACAATCGTCACCGGCATCGCACTCAGGACATCTGTAATATAAAAAAGCGATAAGGTTCCTCATGCTTAAAATAAACCTGCTGCCGATCAGGCAACTCAAAAAGCGTGCCCAAGCCACAAAACAGCTTCTGGGTATGATCATGCTGTTTCTCGTAACCCTTGGCCTACTCGCCGCAGTCGGCTTCCTTCAAGTGCAAAAAATTTCGAGTCTCGAGTCAGATATTGCACGTTTAACCCAGGAAAAGGATTCATATACGCCGACATTGAAGAAAATCGAGGAACTCAAGAAAGATAGAGCGGAATTGGCTCGCAAGACGGAGATAATCAACAAGCTCAAGACGGACTCTTCGCTGACGGTTCGAGTGCTTGACGAGGTAGCGAATAAGGTCGACAACCAAAGAATGTGGCTCGAATCGCTTCACCAGGACAATGCGACCCTCAAACTGACAGGTATTGCCCTTGATGATCAGACGGTTGCTCAATTCATGGATAATCTGAAGGAATCCCCCTTCGTCAATGATGTTTCTCTGTCAGCTTCCTCGCAAAAGTCCGTAGCCGGGAAGAATCTAAAAAGTTTTGAACTCAATTGTGCTGTTTCGCAACCGGTCGTAGGAAAAGCGGAAAATTCGACGCCAAAGAAATAACGACCCTCAATATACCAAACGAAGACAAAGCATGAAAAAAGGCAACTCCGCATTTACAACCTTTCTTGACGGCAAATTCATTCCTCTTGCACCAAAGGTTAAGCTGGCCATCGCGGCTGCGCTTGTTCTTCTTCCTGCAGTGGTATTCTTCTTCTCCTTTTACCAACCGAAAAACAAAACGATTGACAGTCTTACCAGCCAAAAGACAACGTTGGAGCAAGAGGTCAGGGATGTGAAAGCCAAGGCGGCCGATCTCGCCAAGTTCGAAAAAGAACTTGAGGAAGCCAGAGTACTTTTCGAGGCGACATCGGTCCTGCTTCCCAAAGATAAAGAAATACCCAAACTCCTCAAAGATATTTCATCTCTTGGCAGGACCGCCGGACTCGACTTTCTCACATTCAAACCGCTTGTCGATGTACCGAAAGATTTCTACGCGGAAATTCCTGTTTCCATCAACGTCAGAGGGCCATACCACAATATGGGCTACTTTTTTGATCAAGTGAGCAAGCTCGAGCGCATCGTTTCGGTTACGAATGTGAAAATGACCTCTCCAAAAAAAGAAGGCGCCGAAATGTTCCTCGCCTCAGATTGTACATTGGTTACTTATCGATTCACCAACGTTGAGCTTCCCAAACCTACCGATAAGAAATAGTGAAACCTATGGACCATTCACATTCTTTTAAACTTATGCAACGGCTGTCCGATTTCGTCATACCTGCAATATGCACGTGCGTTCTCATGTTTTCACCCTCGAATTCGGCATTGGCTGAGAATAACAATGATACGCCACCCCTGTCTGCCGCCACGAGTCCTCCATATGAATATCAACTCGAGAACAGGCCTGATCCCTTTGCCCCCTTCATCACCGAGAAAGCTGCGGCAGCTTCTGTGGATATGAACGAAATCATAGATGAAACCGGGCCACTCACGGGAATGCAGCTCTTCGAACCCGGTCAATTGACCCTCGTAGGATTGCTGAAACGCGACACCGAAGATCTCGCCATGGTTCAGGATTTTACCGGCAAGGGATACGTTATCACACAAGGCACGAAGATCGGACGGCGTGGAGTCGTCAAGGATATCGCCCCGAAATCAGTCACCATCGAAGAGACTGCTGTTACACGGGCTGGAAAAAAAATCATAACCGAAGTCGTCATGTTACTCAAGAAAGAGGGAGAAGAATAGAACATGCTTAGATGGCTTGAAAAACGACAAACGGCTGTTTTGTTCGCATTTTGCCTTTTGCTTATCCTGCCGATATCTCCGGCAAAATCGCAACCAACAGTCTCCTATGAAATTTCAGACATAAAAACAATTATCACCGACAACACGCTCACCTACACAATAACTGGAGCGTCTCCTCCAGTATACACGGTGTCTGAACGGTTCAATCCTTTTAGAGTAGTTGTTGATATTGCCGGTGCCTCATTCGGTAATAGCATGTCCCCTTCTGCGGCCAAGGTCCCCGAAAACAGTTTTGTAAGTGTCGCTATTGCAGAAGTTCCAGATCAACAGCAACCTGTAATGCGCTTGGAATTCAGCCTCAGCGACAGCCATGATTATTCGGTTGCCACTACGGATACATCGAATGTTCAGGTTAAAGTTTTCCCGGCCAGCGAAAAGAGGGCTTCCACCGGAGCACCTGGTCTAGAAGGATTAAACCTGCAGGATTTACAAATCTCCAATACCCCTCATTCCACTACAGTTTCCATTCTTGCCAACCGAAGCATCGAAAAATACAAAGTAGACACCATCAGGGGTGAAGCGAATGGTCCATCGAGGATGTATATCGATATTGAAGATGTGACGATCAATGAACTGGCAAAAGAAAAGATCCTCGGGACTTCCGTTGAAAAGATACGAGTTGCCCCCAGAGACAAGAATGTAGTCAGGGTTGTTTTCGATTCAGCGTCTTCCGAATTGTTTAGATATTCTGTTGTACCTGCACCTGAAGGGCTGAAAGTGGTCATTGATGAGGCTCCTCCCACTGTTCCGACTAATGCCGCTGCTCAACAGGAAGAACAAAAAGAAAGCCCAGCAGAAAGTACTCTTGATGCATTAATAGGATCATCTGAAAATCTTTTAAAGCAGGAACCCAAGAAAGTAGCACCCAAGACAGCCTCTGAAAAAGCAACCGCTATGGAGAACGATTTCTCCTTTTCAGGATATAACAAACAACGAATCAGCGTCGATTTCTACAAAATTGACATTCACAACGTTTTCCGCCTGTTCCGACAGATCACCGATTTGAACATCATTGTTGACGAAGAAGTGCAAGGTTCGCTTACTCTCGCCCTCAACAATGTACCGTGGGACTTCGCCTTAGACATCATCTTAAACTTGATGGACTTAAAAAAGGAAGAACGTTTCAATACTATCGTCATCTATCCGAGCAAAAAGGCATTTGTCTGGCCTACACGAGCTGAAGATAACCTGGAATTTGAAGCCGATGTTGAGGTAATAGAAAAGGAAGCTTTGGTTATCGAAAAGGCCGCCAGTCAATCAGTAGAGATAATTCAGGCCAAGGAACATCTGGCAAAAGCACTGAAACTTGAAGAACAAAAGGAATACGAAAAAGCTGTCGAGCTCTATATGAAAGCTTTGGACCTTTGGCCAGAAAATGCGATGCTCTCCAACCGGCTTGCAACGATTTACCTGGTCAATTTGCGAATAAATGCAAAAGCGGTCTTTTATGCAAAAAAGACTCTACAACATGATCCAAGCAACACTCAAGCTGCACTCTATGCCGCAATTGGATTGGCAAATATGCAGAAAAACCACGAAGCCTCAGAATATTTTGCACAGAGCATAAGTGGATCGCCACCTATGAAGGAAGCCTTGTTTAGCTATGCCGCCTTCTCTGAGAATAACGGGCAAAACGAAGCAGCTCTCAATCTTTTGAAAAAATATGAATCACATTATGGCGAAACAGTTGACACCATGGTCGCCAAGGCAAGAATTCTTGATAAACAAGGTGCTTCAAAAGAAGCCACTCAACAGTATCAAGCTATTCTAGCTTCAGGCTTTCAACTTCGTCCTGATTTGAAAAAATATATCGAAGGCAGACTTGCTGCAATGGAGTTACACTGAGATTTTGTCGATTCATTACTATTCTATAATTCCAGTTCTAGAGGTTTGTATGAAGTCCATAATGAGAATTCTATATTGCGGTAGCCTGTTGCTACTCTCGTTTTTCCTGACATCCTGCCTGAATAAAACTCAATCAAAGGAAAGTATTGAATCGCCTCAAGAAAATATTCAGGCACAGAATGCGAATGATACTTCTCCAATTATCGCTCAGCCTGTCAGTCTTCCAGTTAAATATCAGACTCCAAATTATCTGGTGGACCAACAAGCTCTGGAAGATCTTCCTATTGCAGAGGAGGGAAAACTTAAAGTAGGAGCCAAAATCGTTTCCACCCGTGGCCCTCAACCTCTTGTTGACATAATGAAACGGCTCACGGCTTTAAAGGGAATGAATGTTTCTTGGGCCAGTGATGTCGATAAAAATGTGCTGGTTGACGTAAATATCAGTGCTGATGATGACTTTGTTACAGCCATAGACAATCTCCTTAGGCAGGTAGATTATCATCATGAAATGAATGGCTCAACTATCATTGTAAAATATAAAGATACCCGCCAGTTTCACATAGCTATGCCTTTCATAAAACAGACATACAATACAAATACTGGCGGAGATGTTTTAGGTGGCAGCAGCTCTGGTGAATCAAATACCAGTGTAGCCGGAGAAATCTCAGTAAAAACTGAGGGGGTTGCAATAAACAATCTTCGAGATGGTACACCCGGGGGGATTGAATTTAATATTTGGAATAGCATTGAGAATAACCTCAACTCCATCCTCAATATTTGGTCAACAGATTCCATAGAGCATAAATCCGCTCAAGTAGTCGATAACAATATTACCCAATCCGATTACCATAAATCTAAGGAAAACATTGATAGCAAAGAAATTACTGATAGTACAGGTCAAGCCGTTACAGCTACATTTCGACGTTCATCAGGTGGTAACAATTATTTTATCGACAAACCAGTCGGCCTAATTACCGTAACTGCCCCTCGCCCCCTCCTCGAAAAACTTGAAGCGTATTTTGCTTCTCTCAAAAAAGAACTCTACAAACAAGTTGCCATCGAAGCGAAAGTTATTGAAGTCCAATTGGATGATCGTTCGGCTATTGGTTTGAATTGGAACCTGTTGCTTCGGAACCTCTCAGTTTCTGCGGGCAATGCCTCGCTGGGGAGGAATTATTCCAAAACGGAAACCGACACCACAACCAGTTCCAGCACACAGTCCAATACATTTAGCGATACAAGCACAACAACCAGGACCCGCGATAGAACGTTCGACAATTTATTAGATGACAATCTCACCGGAGACACTGCAACCAACAGCTTTCAAGGAATCGTTGCCAACACCGCAAATTCTACGGTGGCATCTGGTGTTTCCGCGGCTACCATCATTTCGGATGGACTCACTGGAGGCATCAGTGGAGCAATTTCACTCGCGGCATTCACTTTCGATTCCTTCCTCAATGCCGTGAGCGAGCAAGGGCAAACAACTATTCTTTCGAATCCCAAATTGAGTGTCTTGAACGGACAGCCTGCACTCATAACTGTTGGTCGCAATGTCACCTATATAAAGGATATCACAGCGGACGTTAGCTCCGAAACGGGACTTATCACTTATTCGGCTGAAACCGCACGAGCGCTTTCCGGTGTCGGGCTTGCATTAACGGCCAACATTCTCGATGAGAAGGAAGTCATACTGAACCTCGTTCCTGTCACATCCGAATTGGTGGAACCTATAGAATATAGAACTATAGGTCTAGGAGAAGTAGGGCTTCCTATAATTAATCTTCGAGAGATGAGTTCGACTGTAAGAGTCAAGAATGGAGAAATGTTGGTAATTGGCGGGTTAATTTCGAGCTCAGCGGAAAACGAAGGTACATTTCTGCCAGGGACCAGAAATCTCTCGTTCTTCAAATACCTCTTCGGCTCTGAAGAAAAAACAAGTAGGAAAAGAGAACTTATAATTCTATTAAAACCGAAAATAATTTAACAGATCATTTAATTTCATGTTGCGATTTAACTTGATTCTCATGGAGAAAACTATGCCGAAGTTCAAATTCGTTCTCTATCTGATTTCAACTGTAATGCTTACTGGTTGTGGTCAGACGGTTGTTGAGACCCTACATGTAACGGATCCTGGGAATTTCAACGCTCCGGGGAAACACCAGACTGTTATGATTCTTCCTTTTGCTGATTATAGTTCCGCAGACGCTCTTGCAGGGGCCTACCGGCGGAATTTAACTGTCACTGAAGCTATTACTGACAAATTGATATCAAATGGATTCAATGTAGCCATTCAAGAAGACGTCTTTGGATACCTTGTTGATGAAAGTATCATTAACCTCGTTGCCTATGATGGAAATAATTCTGAAAGCATATCTTCTGAATTGGGAAATGAGTGGTCTGATGTTATGAAAAATGAGTTGCGGCGTTATATTCAGCTGCAACATATGCAATCCGATCAGACCGTTTCAGCAAGTCCCGGCACTCATGCCCTCACCCAAAATGAGATTGCCAAAATGGGACGTGTTTTCAATGCGGATTATGTCATTCGAGGAAGAATTCTCGAGTATAAAACCAGACAGGAAATTACTTGGGCACCATGGAAAAAAGGTGTGCTGCCTTTTATAACCGGTGCCTCGAACAGGATTCTTAATGGCTTTGCAGCTTCCGAAGCCTATGATGAGAGAAACGAGGCTCTTACCGGTATGCTGCTCGGCGGCATCATTGGTTACAATAACGCGACTTGGCCATGGGATGATGATAAAACATTTTTTGGTATGGCTGACGGAAGTGCCAACACAGTAACCTGGGCAGCAGTTGGAGCTGGTGTTGGCAGTGCTTCCCATTCCAGCGGCCAAGTCGATCAGGCGGTCGTACAGATGCGGATTTGGGTTCAAGAGACAGCAACAGGGAACGTCATCTGGACGAACAGAGTGAGGGTCTCAGTTTCTCCCGAAACTGTATTTGCCGATAGTCAGTACGATACTCTCTTTGACAAAGCAATTGAAAAGGGTGTAGATAGCCTCATAACCCATTTTGTGACCTACGGAATCTGATCTTTCATGAAGGGGGGATTGACATTCGTCACATCCCCCCTTTCGCTTTCCTACTATATTTCAATTTCCATTTGCTTCCTTCTTTTTCTGGGCATTTTGATAAAGAGCCATGAAATTCACCGGCTCCATCAGAAAAGGAATATATCCCCCGTCCACGGAGACTTGGCTAACGATCTGCCGGGTGAATGGAAAAAGCAACGTCGGGCAGTCCACACCCAAAAGCATCGGGACATGCTCTTGTGGAATGTTACGAAGCAGGAAAACTGCAGCGTGCTCGATCTCCAGGATAAACAGTACCTTGCTATCCTCCTTCGAGGAAACCTTAGCGGTGATCTGCAGCGCTACCTCCCAGTAATCCTCATCGATCTTCTTGTTGTTGAGTTGGAGGTTAACCTCCACCGCCGGATCCATTTTCTGCTGGGCTGTGAATATCTGGGGAGCGTTGGGATTTTCGAATGACAGATCTTTGATGTACATCTTCTGCATGCGAAATTCCGGCCGAGGAGCATTTCCACTGTTTTTGGTTTCTACCATGTCGGTACCTCTGGGTTTTTTTATGAAGTAAGCAAAACGTCAAGAACAGCGTCCATTAGAACGCACTTAGGTCCATGAAGCAACACCTGTGAAGGCAAATTCCAGTATTTATTATCGCAATACTTGATCAAGAAAATGCCCTGTATGGGACTCCTTCACCTCCCGCAGTTCTTCGGGAGTTCCGCAGGCAACCACTCGCCCCCCTTTGTCGCCTCCTTCAGGACCGATATCTATAACCCAGTCCGCAGTTTTGATAACATCGAGGTTATGCTCTATGACCACCGCCGTATTCCCCTGGTCGACCAGACGATTCAGGACGTTGAGCAGATGCTGGATATCCGCCGGGTGCAAACCGGTTGTAGGCTCATCGAGGATATAGAGAGTCCTTCCACTGCTTCTGCCGGAGAGTTCCTTGGCAAGCTTCACCCGTTGAGCTTCGCCGCCGGAGAGGGTCACCGATGATTGGCCGAGACTGATGTACGATAACCCGACATCAAAAAGAGTCTGCAGCTTGTTTTTGATTACCGGGATGTTCTGGAAGAACTCCAGGGCCTCTTCGACCGTCATCGCCAGTACTTCATGAATATTTTTCTCGCGATATTTGATCTCCAGGGTTTCGCTGTTATAGCGGCGGCCCTTACAGGTCTCGCACTCGACATATACGTCAGGCAGGAAGTGCATGATGATCTTGATCACGCCGTCTCCTTCACAGGCCTCGCATCGCCCCCCTTTGATGTTGAAGCTGAACCGCCCCGATTTATAACCGCGGGACCTGGATTCCGGCAGTCTGGCAAACAGCTCGCGGATGTGCGTGAAAACACCGGTATAAGTGGCCGGATTGGAGCGAGGAGTCCTGCCGATAGGGCTCTGATCGATATCGACAATTTTGTCGATAAGTTTAAGGCCCTTTAAAACGGTCCCATTCTCACTGAAAATGGCTTCTTTCTTGTTTAAACCCGCCCGAGCCATCCTGTAGAGGGTTTCAATAACCAGAGAACTCTTGCCGGAGCCGGAGACGCCGGTAACCGCTGTCATGACCCCGAGGGGAAATCTCACGGTGATGCTCTGGAGATTATTGATCGAACATCCCTGCAATTCCAAAAAGGCACCCTTACCTAGCCTGACCGGCCGTCTCCTGGCGGGGGCTTGAATCGCCTTGCGGCCTGAAAGATAGGCGCCGGTAATGGAGTCGTCGTTGGCGAGAATCCCCTCGACTTGTCCGCTGTACACGACATTTCCCCCATGAATGCCGGCGCCGGGACCCATATCGAGGACATGGTCCGCTGCCAGGATAGTATCCGTGTCATGTTCCACAACGATAACACTGTTACCGAGATCGCGCAGTTCGAGAAGCGTATTGATCAACTTCTGATTATCCCGCTGATGGAGCCCGATACTCGGTTCATCGAGGATGTAGAGCACCCCGGCCAACCGGGAGCCGATCTGGGACGCGAGGCGAATGCGTTGAGCCTCCCCGCCGGAAAGGGTCCCCGCCCTTCTTTCCAGGGAGAGGTATCCCAACCCAACATCCTCGAGAAATGACAAACGATCGACGATCTCCTTCAGTATCGGCTCCCCTATCTTTCGCTCCCTTTGGGAAAAAGGCAGCAACGGCAGTTGCTCAAGGAGCTTTTCGATCGACAGACAGGTAATGTCATAGATGGACCACGCCCCAACCTTCACCGACAAGGCCTCCGGCTTGAGCCTCGCCCCTTGGCAAAGGGGGCAGCGTTGTTCGTTCATGTACTTCCCCAGTTCTTCGCGGATCATGGCCGACTGGGTTTCGTGAAACCTTCGGTCGAGTTGCGGGATGACGCCTTCGAAACGATTGACCGCCGACAACTCTCTTCTGCCCTTCCGGTAGTAGAAGTTTATTTCCTCTACCCCGGAGCCGTAGAAAAAGACCTGCTGCACCTCTTTCGGCAGATCGCCAAAAGGAGTATCCAGCGTTACGCCGTAATGCCTGGCTACCGATTCAAGCAAATGGCCGGTATAGGTTTCCTCCTTCCGCCACCCCCAGGGGGCAATGGCTCCTTCGATAATTGATTTCCCGGGATCGGGCACGATCAGCATCGGATCGAAAAACTGTTTCACACCCAGACCGCCGCATTCCATACAGGCCCCCTGCGGGCTGTTGAACGAAAATAGCTGGGTCGAGACAGGCGGCAGCGAAACCCCGCACTTGTGACAGGCCGCGAATTCGCTGAAAAGTTCCTCCCGATTCTCATCGGGGTAAACCACCAGCAGAAAACCCTCGGTGATCTTCACTGCGGTGCTGACCGAGTCGGCCAAGCGGCGCCGGACGGATTCCTTGATGACAAGACGGTCGACGACAACTTCGATGGAATGCTTTTTGTTCTTGTCCAGCGCCATGATGTCGTCAGCATGCAGGATGTCCCCATCGATCCGCACCCGCACGAAGCCCTCCTTGCGGATCCTTGCCAGCAGCTGTTCGTGTCGCCCTTTCCTCTCCGTCACCAGCGGGGCCAGCAGAATGACTTTGGTGTCCTCCGGCAGCTGCATGAGGGCATTGACCATGTCCTCGATTGACTGGGCATGGATTTCGCTCCCGCACTGGTGGCAATGGGGATGGCCGCAGCGGGCAAAGAGCAGGCGCAGGTAATCGTAGATCTCGGTTACCGTCCCTACAGTGGAACGCGGGTTTTTGCTGGTCGTCTTCTGCTCGATGGAGACGGCCGGCGAGAGACCTTCGAGCGAGTCGACATCAGGTTTGTCCATCTGGCCGAGGAACTGCCGGGCATAGGTGGAAAGCGACTCGACATAACGCCGCTGCCCTTCGGCATAAAGGGTGTCGAAGGCCAGCGTCGATTTGCCTGAGCCGGACAAGCCCGTGAAGACCACGAGCTTATTGCGAGGAAGATCGACGTCGATGTTCTTGAGATTGTGCATCCGCGCACCACGGATGCTGAGTGTCTTTGGTTCCATGAAAAAAGGGGGGATAATCGGACTCTGCCGGGACTAGCTGAGAAGAAGATTCTGATGATCTATCTTCACGCACCTGTCCATAACGATAAAAATCCCGTTGTCCCTGGCAAGCTGAGCGGCAGGTTCATTTACAATTCCCTGCTGCATCCAGATCGCCTTGGGCAGAGGTTTCAACAGCACCGCCTGCTCGACAATCGGCAGCACGTCTTCTGATTTGCGGAAGATATCCACGACATCGACGGGGAAAGGCACAGCCGACAGGTCGGCATAACATGTCTTTCCCAGGATCTGAGAGTGACCGGGGTTTACCGGATAGATCGTATAACCGGCGTGCATGAGATAACGGGCGACCATATTGCTCGGCCTGTTCTCTTTGGGCGACAAACCTACGATAGCAATGGTCTTCACGTTCCTGAGCAGCTTTTCAATCTCCTGCTGCATGGATAAGTCAAATATCTGCATTTGCCAGAGCCCTGAAAAAGAAGGGAGCGGATTTTCTTTCGATAAGAGGTCATTATGCCCGAGCATGTCGGGATATAATGATGACCCAGTGGACAAAAGTCAAGATACCAATTATATACTACGCGAATGATCGGAGACGGCCGGGACGCTCCATTCCCTGGCCGGTCGACAGCCGGCATTTTTTGGACAACGTTCTGAAGATGAGGAAACTGGATGAAATTTCAAGATATAATTTTCGAGTTGAGCAAGTATTGGGCAGAACAGGGATGCGTCATTCAGCAGCCGTATGACATGGAAGTGGGCGCGGGAACTTTCCACCCGGCCACACTGCTGCGGGCTCTCGGCCCGGAACCCTGGAAATCCGCCTACCCACAGCCCTCACGCCGGCCAACCGACGGACGATACGGCGACAACCCGAATCGCCTGCAGCACTACTATCAGTATCAGGTGGTCATCAAGCCTTCACCGCTGAACGTTCAGGATCTCTACCTGGGCAGCCTGGAACGCTTCGGTCTCAATCTGCTCGAACACGACATCCGCTTTGTCGAAGACGACTGGGAGTCGCCGACGCTGGGCGCTTCTGGCCTGGGCTGGGAGGTGTGGCTGGACGGTATGGAGATCACGCAGTTCACCTATTTCCAGCAGGCCGGGTCCATCGATCTCTACCCGACCACGGTGGAAATCACCTACGGCCTTGAGCGGATCGCCATGTACCTGCAGGGGGTCGAGAGCGTCTACGATATCGCCTGGAACGACGAAATCACCTACGGCGAAATCTTTCATCAGGCGGAGGTCGAGTTCTCCACGTTCAACTTCGAAGAAGCCAATGTCGAAAAGCTGCTGGTCTTCTTCGATACCTTCGAGGGGGAGGCCCTCCGGCTTGTCGACAGGAAATTGATCCTGCCGGCCTACGACTATTGCCTGAAATGCTCCCACACCTTCAACCTGCTCGATGCCCGCAAGGCCATCAGCGTCAACGAACGCACCAGATATATCGGCAGGATTCGCAACATCGCCAGAAAGGTTGCGGAAGCCTATGTCGAACAGCGGGAGGCCTTGGGGCATCCACTGCTGAAATAAAGGAGGATAGAATCCAAGGTTGCTGCCTGCCCACCAGGGAAACTGAAAATTGCCTCTGCCATGCGCTCCTTGCTGGAGATCCGGACTTTCGAATCCATCACTATTGCTGAAATTGCAGTGACGGCAGGGTACCGAAAAGACTTACCTACAATATTCAAAGATCGAAGGGATCTCCTCCACTACGCCACAAGGAGGCGGAGCGGGCCATAATGGACGGGTCCTTTACGGAAGAGATAGTCCCCGTAGAAGTCCCCCAAAGAAGCCAGTCCGCCTGTTATTTTGCCAAAGATGAGCATTTCCGGTCGGTTATGATCATGGATATTCAGCAGAGCCTTCCACAGGCCTTCATGCCCGAAAATGGCACCGCGACGGCCGGAAATTCCAAAGGGATCAACGAAGGCTCCACGGGAATGCTAATCATGTCGGCGGATAAAGCGAATTGCCTGCAGCCGATTGCAAGAATCAAGTCCGTAACCCCAGGGTGGATGCCATCCCTCGGTCGTGGGCTTGATTCCGGTCCCGGCGGTCGCAACCTGCTCGGATCTTCCCTGGGACTGGCTATTTTCTGCGGCCGCGGCGGAGTCTCGATGCTGTGCTATCGAGTTCTATAACCGGGAATCCAACCTCTGAAAGGCAATGGCTGAGAGAATCTATCTCGGGGAAGTTTCTGGGAAGGATTGACTTTCTTCATCAGCAAAAACAAGAAAGCAAAAATTCTTGAATTCTTTAGGCTCTCCGGAATCAATGGCGGAAGTGCATGGGAATCGAACCTAAGCAAAAGCATAGTGACTGGAAGTAAAATCCAGTAAACAAAATGAAGGCAAATGTTGATTTAAAATCAGCATCTTGCCTTCATTTATATGCACAGAATGATATCAGGTGAAAAAGGGGTAAATAGGGGGGTAGTTTTCGGCAAGTGTTGACCAAGTGTTGACCAAAACTTATCTTTCGATCGCGACTTCCAAATCTTGGCTACCGCCAGAGCAGGCCTCCGCGATCGAAAAACGCTTGAGGTCAAAATACATAGACCTCGTTTTATTGCCAGAATCCTTATCGTAAAAAAATGAAAAATTATTCTTTTCGTAGAAACTAAGAACATCGGGGTCATTATAGGCATCGACAGTCAGAAACCGGCACCCAGTACGGTTCTCCGACACAAAAAACTGCTTAACCATATTGATCAACTGAGTTCCGACATTTCGTCCGCGAAATTCGTTTAAAACACCCAGTCGCGTAATCTTTACACCCGGAAGAGTAGGATACCTCTTGTTGTTATCAAGATCAAATTCTGGAATATCCTGATAGCCAGGGGTTCTATTAGAAGACTTTTTGCGCACAGAATCATTGCTGAAATCAATTAAGGCCACTGGGATCTCAAGATCCGCAGTGGCCTTATAGACCAAACAACAAATTTGTCCGATTAATTCGTTCCTGCTAAGCAACGCATCGTGCTGAAAGTATTCGTTCAGATCCTCGTTGCCACAATCAAACCTTTCTAAAAATTCGCAATCCCTATCTTCGTCGAGTTTTCTCAACTCATAAGCGCCATCACAAAGACTGTTTCTGTCTCCTTTGGCCGACATACTTTTCGATAAGGTCGTCTACGCTTTTTAGCTTAGGTGTAGGCACTCGCCCAACGGGTTTTCTAAGATCTGAATCCACCTTTGCAAAAAATGCCTTTGCATCTTCTGCATCAAGCACGGGAGTTGCTGCAACTGGCAGAGCCATAGCAAACCTCCTTGTGTGAATCGACATTCATTATGAATTGACTTGAGACCTTGTCGTACAAGAATATATTTTTCGTGTCAAGAGAAATCTCTAAGAATCGTTCTTAGCTATGTCAACTGTATCACACTTTTTCTTTTGAATTCAAGCCAGCAATTATTTTCTTTTTGAAAGCCTCAGTAAGCCCGCCAACAGCAATTTTTTGCACCGACGCATCCGCCACAGTGCTTCTCGTTGTCGGTTCGAGGTGACGGGCCGGCAGTCGTAAATCCGCACTTCCGGATGTGTGAAGGGGATTATATAGGGCCGGAGGCCCTGGAGGATCTGCTGTTCCTCTAGCCTGCGGATAGCGCCAATGGTGATGTAGCTGCCGGGAAAATTGTCGCAGGTGACGACCTTTCCGGGGGCGCATTGTCGGCAAAGGTATCTGTCGCCGTCGAGATAGAGCCTTTTTTCGTGGCTTCCGCAATCGGGACATATGAGCCTGTGCCGGCCTTTCTTGTCCAAACCGAATCTTACAACGATCCCCTCAATGCGGAATCGGTTCATCCGGAAACCGGCGCAATCAATCACTCGCACATCAAGCATCAGGGGCAACGTTTTTTCCTTACTGGTTTTCATCTGTCATCCTCCGTTTTTGGCGCCGTAGACCGCCTCCAGCCGATCGGCAAGCTCGGGACTCATGGCAGGGCGCTCAACTATACTTTCCGCAAGGCGCTGCTGGCAGGGCGCAATGCCCATGCCTTGCAGGAAAGCCGCAAGGTGCTTTGCGCCCTGCTGGGCCCTTTGGGTATGCTGCCCGTTTTTGCCAACGTGATGGAGAAGCACCGTCGATATTCCGGCAAAGCGAAGAGCGAGAAGCCAGCGATTTATAGGCGCCCAAGTTTCTTTGGCATTCTCGTCACCGTTCGTGAGACTCGCCAGATTGTCGATGAAGAACACCTTGACCTTCAGCTCAACCAAAATTTGGCGCATCGCTTCCCGCCATGAATGACTGTCGAGATTGGCAGTCGGCAAACCCGCATTTGCCAGAAAGTCGTTTGACAGGATGTGCAGCTCGGCCTTTGTGGGCTTGATCCGTGAGAAGCGTGACGTTACGTCGCTGTGCACTATCTCCCCATCGAGGTAAAGGACGCTTGCGGGGTTGACGCAATGCCATGGACCGAAGGAAGTCTCGGCTACAAGGGCCTCGATCGCCCCGATAACAAACGAGCTCTTGCCGATACCTCGGTCTCCGGAAACCAGGGTGATCGTCTTTTCCTGCAGCCAGGGGTGCAGGTACGTCAGCTTTGGCGCCGGCGTGGCGCTTATGAATTTGTCGAAGCGGAGAATACCGGCTTTCAGCTGCCGGGTAAGGTCGTTCTCGGGAGGATTGCCCCCCCGTGGAGGATTGGTCCGGAGCCTCGGCCTCGGCCTCAAACATCGCTTCCGGGGCAGCGTTGCCGATACGGTCCCGGCAGTATAGGTAGGCGTTTTCGACCTTCTTCTGCAGGGCCTCGGCATCCAATGGGGGAACGCCTTCTGGTCGTTCCAATATTCCAGGAGAAGCTCGTAGCAGGTTTCCTCGCTGACGCCCATATCCCGCATCCGGCAGGCCACGGAGTATGTGGTCTGATCGCCCCCCTGGCCCTCGATGGCCTCCGGGGCGTGGTCACGGAGATACCTGGCGGCGCGGTCGATGTTGCCGGGCAAATCAAGCTCGACAAGGGGAAGGTCGCGCCGGGGGTCTTTTTCGACAGCTTGGCCGGCCAGATCGAGAAGCCGAGCCGGCGCTTTTGCCGGGGCGCCATCGCGTTCTATCGTGTAGGGGATTCCCGCTTCGTTCAACGAACCAGGGATAAGGACGTACCCGCCTTGGCCGCGTGTATCAACTGACGGTCCAATTTTTTCCACCGTCGAAGGACCGCACCCCACGAAATAGTAGTGCAGCCCTCCCGATGGGGTCTTGACGGTCAAGCCCGTGTCGAGATCAAACGGCAAAGCGGCCAAAGTCTTCCGGCCATCGGGTTTGCCGGGTTTGCGGTCCTCGTCCACCACAAAGACGCCTGACCGGCCGCAGTCGAGCGCCCAATTGCAGCCCTTGTAAGATGGGTGGGCGGCGGCGCGACGAATTTTCTCAGGATCGTTGGTGGATTGCTCTTTCCACTTGAACCCCTCGTAAGGGTATTTGCTCTTTGGCTTGATGGGGAAAACATACCAGCCATTTTCGGCAAATCTTACGGCGGTTTCCACGGCAGCCGGCGCGTTCATGGCAGCCGGGGCGTTCATGGCAGCTCGATATCGCCGGTAAACTCGACATCCGCTCCAGCTGTCTTCAGGGCCTTTAGATACCGGGCGTTCTGGATCCAATCGTCAATGTCGGCCTGGCGATATCGAACCATGCCGTTCAACTTGATTGGCCACGGCGGCTTTCCGAGCGAACGGTTTTTTCTCAGCGTTTCCTCGCTGAGAGCGAGGTTATATTTCTCTTGGAGATATTGCCGAACCTGGCTTGTCGTAAAAAGTTTCATCGCCTCAAGCCTCCGTTAAAAATTTCTCAATATCCCGACTGTCAAACCGTACTAACTTGCCGATTCTTTTCGGTTTAATCGGAAATTGCTGTTTGGCTTTCGGGCAGATTTGATTATAAAGCGTCCGTTCCGACATGCCGAAAAGCTCCGCTGTTTCCTTCACCGTCAACAGTTTGAATTCACTCATTTTTTATCCTCCGATTTATGCTTGCCGGTAAGGTATCTTCCTTTTCGTTCATTTTGGCTCCTTTTTTCTGTACATTCAACGTTATTTTTGGTATTTATCGATAAATACATTGATTCATTGTTATCTAACAGATTTTGCATTGATAAAAGAGGAGCATATGGACAGGGGGAAAACCAAACGCGAAAAGGATCTCCGGGAGAGACTGGAACGCTTTGATCGACTGCTGGCACTCGTCCAGCGAGATTTTGAGGGCCTGAGCCCCGGCGAGAAAATCGATCACTTGCTGGAACTTGAGAATTTCGGGCTGCCGGAGCAAAAATTATGGGCGGGTCATCTCCGGATCATCGCCAATAGTGGCAGGGCAAAAAAGGAGGATCTTCTCGATGCCACCAAACAAACCCAGCAGATTGTCAGTAAGAATTTCAAGCTACTCTGCGAATTCCTTAACTGGTTTCACGAGAACCGGGAGCATCGATTCATTCTCAGGTTTCTCGTTATGAGAGAGATTTCATGGAATGACGCAGGGCCTTTTTCCTATGACGTTCCTGCTGACAACCAAGTCACGGTAGTTGTTCTCAAACCAACGAAAGACGGCCCCCTTGAACCGGTCAAGGAGGTAGATTGTCCACCTGAGTTTGTGCCGTTTATAAAAGCGATGGAGGGGATACCACTGTCACGCCTGAAAAAGTGCGACAACGAAACCTGCGGAAAGCTGTTTATTCAGACCGGAGAAAGAGAAAGGCGGTTCTGCTGCCAAAGGTGCCAGAACACATCTTTCGTTCGGAACAAGAAAAAAGAGAGGGAGGAATAACCACTCCGCCGCCAATCAAAATTGAGCCACCATTGCCAACCAGAAGTGAGCAACGATCTGCGCAACTATGAGGTACATTACCGCTGTATAAGAACCCGAAAGGGGGTGAGACAGGAGTCGATTCACCCGGGAGGTAGTCCTGGCAACCGCCACTTCCGAGAATGGGCACTTCAAATACGCTCGTCGGAGGAAGTGGCGGTTGCCAGGACGGGCATTACCGCCAAGGAGGATGTCACAACGGAAGAATCGGTGAAGGGCTCCCCGGCTGTTGCCACCTGGGAGTCGAGATCAGGCTGCGGCGGGGGTGCGGAGAGAGTCGCCGTCGATATGGATCAGGCAGCAGCGGTGTTTCAGCCGATCGAGCAAAGCGTCGACCATGTCTTTCGGCTTGAGAATATCATACCACTGATCGAAGGCGAGATTGGTGGTGATAATGCTCGGCCGTCCGGCTTCGTAACGCTCCTTCATCAGCTTGAAGAAACAGTTCATCTGCTCCTGGGTGAGGGTTAAATAGCCTAGCTCGTCGAGGACGAGTAAATCGTAGCGGCAGAGGGTTTTCAGGAGTTTTGGGGTGGAGCGGTCGGCAAGCGAGGCGTACAGCTGATCGAGCAGGTCCTGGACGCTGTAAAACCGTCCTCGCAGGCCGGAGATCAGGGCCTGGCGCAAGATGCCTGCGGCCAGGCCGCTTTTGCCGGTGCCGGTGGAACCGCTGAAGATGATATTTTCACCGCGGCGGATAAAATCGAGACCGGCCAGGGTCATGATCTGGGTTTTGCTCAGGGATGGCTGGCGGTCGAAGGGGAAGGTGTTGAGGGTCCATGCCCAGGGGATCCTGGCCTGGCTGAGCCGGTACAGGACGCTGCGCTCCCGGCGATGCCGGAGTTCTTCGTGCAGGAGTTGGCCGAGGAGTTGCTGGTGCGCCCAGTTCTCCCGTTCCGCCCTGGTCAACAGTTCAGTGCAGGCGGCAGCCATTCCCGTGAGGCGGAGTTGGCCGAGGAGATCAGTCAAGTCATTGTTCATGGCAGTTCAAAGAACCCTCTGGTGTTTTTCAGGATCATCTTCTCGAGCCGTGTCAGATCGAAGAGGCCATAGTGCAAGGCCTCCTGGATCGCTGCAAAAAACGGCTCGGCGGGATAGCTGCGCTTCAGCTCAAGCAGGCGACGGAGTTGCACTTGGCCGCGGCCTTTTGATCTTTTTTTGAGTTCGCCGAGATAGCGGTCCAGTTCCGGGCGGTGACCGGTGAGGTGTTGCTCTTCGCGGCTCGGTCCCTGGTAAGCCTTTTTACGGCAGAGAGGCAGATGGTGCCCCGGCGCGGTGACCCGTTTGTCCCTGCCCTGCAGCACCCGCGGATGTTCGGCGACCAGCCGGCGATCGTGGTAGACCACCACCCGCTGCCAATATTTGAGGACTTCGACATCCTTACCGATCAAGGTCTCCGGTACCGAGTAGCGGTTGGTGTCGAGATGGACGTAGCCTTCCTGGTCGACGGTACGCGGATACGATTCGTAGACCGGCGGGGGTACCTGCGGCAGGGCCTGGAGGGCGGGTTTTTCCAGGAGCCAGGCAGCATCCGGACTCATACCGAGGTCTTTCTTCTCTTTGCGGTTGGCGACGTGATCGCACCAGTCCCTGGCCTGGCGGTTGAGATCCTGCCAGTCGTCGAAGGTCCTGCCGGCCAGGAAATTGTTTTCGACATAGGCAAAAGGCCTTTCCACCCGTGCCTTCCGATCCGGATTTTTCACCCGATGGGCCATAAATTCCATGGCATAGATGCGGCCGAACATCTCCATCTCCGGGGCCATTACCGCTTCGGCGCCGCTCCCTGCGCAGACGATCACCGAGGTGTTGTCGATGACGCACCGGGGGCAGCTTCCGCCCAGGTAAGCGAGCGCCTCGGCGAGGAAGACCCGGCATTCAAAGCGGGTAAAGCGAGGGTAATACTGGATGAACAATCGCCGGCTGTAGGCCAGGACCAGGGCAGCGCATTGGCCGGTAACCTCGCGCCCGGCCAGGGTCAGGCGATGGGGCGAGGTATCGTGTTGCAGCTCTTCCCCCGGGGCGAAGTGGTACTGGCCGGCCCGTTTGACGGCCGGCTCCCGTAACTGGCGGTCGCGGACCAGCCAGGTCAGCGACTGATAGGGGATCTCGATCCGATGCCGGGTGGCCAGTTCCTCCTGGACCCGGACGAGATTACCGCGGCATTGCTGGAGGAGCTCCTTGATGATCGGCAGATGGTCGGCGTAGCGCGACTCTTTTTTCGTTGCTGGCCGGGTGGCCGGACTGTCGAGGACTCGTCGTACGGTGTTCCGGGAGATTTTGAGGAGTTCCGCAATCTCCCGCTGGCTCGATCCGTTCCTGGCCAGTTCCCTGATCAACTCTTCTTTGCTCGGGTCTATCATGTCCGCTGAGTTCGGTTAGGATTTTCTGGAGTTCTTTGAGGAGCCCGGCCATTTGGGCGGTCTGGTCGAGGAGTTCTTTTTCTTGGTCGGGAGAGAATACCTGCACCACGGTCTTTGTAAGGCGCCGGAGGATACCGCACACTGCCCGGACACCTTGCTGCCATCCGGCTTCCGGGCCGTCATCCTTTTTTTCTTTATCCGCCGCGAGAGACTTGAGGAATATTCCCGGACTCTCGATCATCTTGTCCCGGGTCGGTCGACTGGCCTGCCGGTAATGGTCGTAAAAGGTTTGCAGTTGCCGGGTGGTCAAGGGATTCTGGTTGAGTTTGGCCGCGAGCTTTGCCGCCGCCTCCGGGTTGGCGCGCGCCAACGGCGCCAGGATTCGCCCGGCGGCCCAGGTCGAGACCGTGCCCGCCTGAACCTGCCGCAGCACCTCCTCGGGCAGGGCCTCGAGAAGATCGAGATGGCGCTTAACCCAGGATTTGTCCCGGCCGATCCGCCGGCCAATCTCGCCAAGCGTCTGGTTGAAACGACGGTGCAGTTCCTGGATAAACCCGGCGACCTCGATCGCTTCCAGCGGTCGATCGCCGCGGCGAACCAGCAACTGGAGGATCGCCTGTTCCTCTCCCGCCTCCAACCGCATAACCGCCGCGGTATCCCGGCCCAATTGCCGCAGAGCCGCAAGCCGCTGATAGCCGTCGATCAGTATCAGCCGATCGTCCGCAGCCGCCACCACCACCAACGGCTGCAGCTGGCCGTGGTCGGCTATCGACTGCACCAGCGACCGGACCCTTGCCGGCGATTTGATTCGGATATGGCTGTAACGCAGTTCCAGGCGATGTATCTCGATCTGTAGAGTATCCATGCCCCCTTTTTATCAGGATGTCTGCCGGAAAGCTTTCGAGTCATCTCTTTGCAATCGGTTGCTTTCTCGCTCTATCCTCCCGAGACAACGGTGATTTCCACAATTGACGCGTCGCTCTTTGCAAACATTGTCCCCGTCACCGGGATCAACTGGTAACGCCCCGAACTGATGCGGTTTTTCGGGATTGACGCGTCGCTCTTTGCAATCTCTTTTCGTCTTCGGTTCCGCTCTTTCTGCTCCTTCCGATTTCGCTCCGTGTATTCTTGGTGCCGCGCCCGATATTCCCGCCAATAGCCAGGATTTCTCTGCCGCCACTCTCGATTGGCAGCACGTTGATTTTCCCGATACGACGGATCGTTCGCCAGCTTGTGCCTCTTCCATTCACGCTTCCGCGCCTTCTGGCACTCAGCCAATGAACAGTAGCTTTGCTCGGGATTTTGTGGCCGTGGAGAAAAAAATTCCCCGCAGTGTTTACAACGACGCCTCGAACCCATCTGCTCTCCTTGATGTAACTGTTTCCATCAAGAAAGCAGATCTTGGACGAACTGGGGGGTGAAGTATTGCCGGGGGCGATCGCCCGTTTGAAAACCTTGTTGAACCTAAATGGAAAAGGAAGAGGGAAGGATTGCTGAGGAGACTTGCGGTACTGCAGGTGGCTCAATTTACATTGGCAGAACTGGCGCTTTCCAGATTAGCGTCGAAGTAACCATGGGTTTACTCGCTGAATGCCCCATCTGTAGCCGAAAGCAATAGATCAAGAACAAGGTTTGCTCTTGCGGCGAGGATCTCGACCGCGCAAAGCGGTCAATGCGGGTCAAGTACTGGATCAACTTTCGCGTCAATGGGAAGCAGACGCGCCAATCGGTCGATTCTTTCGAGGGGTTGAACGGCTACAGCATCGATGATGCCCGGAAAGCAGATGCGAAACGTTCGGTTCAGAAAGCTGAGAATCGGCTACTGGATATCCGGTCAGACGCAAGGATCACTTTTAACAAACTGGCCGATTGGTATCTCGGGCAACCGACAGTCCGCCAACTGAAATCTTATGCTACCATCCGGACCTATCTGACGACTTTCAACAAGACTTTTGGCGAATCGAGAATCTCGGATATCAAAGTGACGGATCTTGACAATTTCCAGATTATCCTTGCCGAGAATGGCTTCAAGCCCAAGACAATTGATAACCTTTTGAACTATGTCAAAACCATGCTCATAAAGGCCGAAAACGATGAACTCATCGACGTGACCAGCCTTCGGCCGTTCCGGAAGAACAAGAATCTGCTTGCCGGCAAGAAACGGGGCTCGAATGCCGCAGAAGAATTTTGACTCCGGCAGAATTCCACAAGCTCTACGACTGCACCGGCAGCCAGCACACAAAGGACTTACTGCTCTTCGGCTATTGGACCGGGTGCCACGCCGGAGAGATTATGAAACTCAAGTGGTCGATGATCGATCTGCGGAAGCGCATTATTACTCTCCCAGCTGAGATAACCAAAGAAGGCCGGGCAAAAAAGGTGCCGATCTCGGATGCAGTTTATGGTATCTTAACGAGAGATGGCAGATTCCTGCGGGCCGCCGGAATCATCGGCTACGTCTTCACCTATCAAAACAAACCCATCACGCGGGCATTCACAACCGGGCTGAAGACTGCTTCCGATGCCGCGGGAATCCCCTGGGGGCGTGAAACCGACGGCGGCTGGATCTTTCATGACCTGCGCCGCACATTCAAAACCGAGATGCGCCGGGCCGGAGTCCACAAGAGCGTCATGGATGCAATCGTGGGTCACGCCGATCACCGGGACATGGATACCCACTACAACATCATCGAGGATTCAGACCTGCACGAGGCGATGAAAAAACTGGCAGAATTCAGGCTGAAGAATTCCGAAGAAATGGCAGAGAAACCGGAGCTGTTTTCTGCAAATGTTGACTGAAACGTTGACCGAACAGGAGTGGAAGCCGCTGAACCATGCTCCAAGATGCCAAAATGAAAAGACATTTAGAGTGGAGTCTGGCGGAAGTGCATGGGAATCGAACCCACCTAACGGGCTATTAACCCGCTACACCGGATTTGAAGTCCGGGAGAGCCACCAGTGCCCTATCCACTTCCATTGTCCACAGCAAAAGGAGCAATTATACTAATAGGTGTTGACCTTGAAAACAACTATTTATTATATTAGTTGGGTTTATCTGGTTTCATCCGCTGAGGCTTGGCGCTCGCCCTGCCTTTCACCACTTACTAACGAACAAGCGCAAATTTCACATGCAGTGCGAAAGATTGATAAAAATGATAAAGTCATGGTATATCAACGTCCGGCAGGAGACCATGGCCCCAGCCCGCATGGTTTCATTTATGGAACAGCATGCCGCGACCTGCGAGGTGTGTTTGAAGGATCCCGATCTCAAGGATGAGATGGCTAAAATTACCGAGTTGGTCCTCCCGGAATCAAAAATCCCCAAAGCCATCCGTCAAAACACCTTCGAAGAAGATGAAGACATGGAAACCGATGACGATGCCTACATCGATGTAGAGGAGGAAGACGAGAATCTCGACGAAGATCTGGACGAGGAAGAACTCGATGAAGACGAATTCCTCGAAGAGGACGATGGGGACGAAGTCTGAAATCAATTCCTAAATCGGACCGTAACCCAGGGATTACCTGTTTTCCTGGGTTAGCATCTTTCAATCAACTGTACTTCCCCTCCCCACATTTGCAGTTTTCTCGCGATGAAGGCATTGACGACCGCCTGCTCTTCGTCGCCCTTGCCCAGCACCTTTGTGATCGGCTTGCCAAAGGCAAAATGAGCCGTTTTCCTCGTGTCCAGACGTCCACAATCCTTGATCCATAGTCCATTTTGCCAGCAGTCGGTTTTGATGGCCACCGGAATGACAGGCACGCCTGCTTTTTTGGCCAGTTTTACCCCTATCGAGCTCATTTCATTCGCGGAAAAGCTGTATGATCTGGTGGTCTGGGGAAAGACGACTACCGATATGCCTTTTTGCAGACGCTCCTGCCCCTCTGCCATGACGACCTTGAGATCCTGGCGAGGGTTCGTCCGGCTTACTGCAATAGGATTGCGAGACCGCATGACATGCTGAAACACCGGATACGCCAGAAGGCTATCCTTGACGACAAAGGTGATCGGCTTAATGGGCTGGAGTATTACCGGCAGCACCACAGTCTCCATCATGCTCATATGGTTGCCGATGAACACCACCGGGCCGCTCTGCCCTACGACATTCTCTATTCCGGATATTTCGACTTTGACCCCCACCTGCTCTAACCTCTGCAAAACCTCATGGCTGCTCTCAATCCAATCTGAATCTGTATACTTACCGGCTTTGGCCTTGTTGCTTGCCCGAATGACTATCCCGATCAGACGCAGATAAAACAGCATGGAGGGGAACAACCTGGAGGGGAGCGCCAAGGATTGCTCGGTGGTACGATAGATGGACCCGCTGTATTGAAGTTTATGCATGAGAGAATCCAAACGGGTTAATGGGGAAAAAATAACTTCACGGCAACATCGGCAGCAGATTCATATCATGATTTGCTTCGTGATATCAAGCATATTTTCCTTTGAGGACGTCTCTGAGAAAAATGGTTCGACACCCCCCACGGCTACTTCAAGAGTAAACGAGTTGCAGCCAGAGACGCAGGAACCGGGGAATACAGCTTCATCCTGAAAAGGGATTTGTACCAGACAAGAGCTGCAAAAAACAAATTGGACCTCCCCGTATAAAAACACTTGACCCTTCTTGCTTGATGACCAGATTGTCAGGTAGGGAAAAGCAAACCTGATCGAAAGATAGGGACGCAAAGCCACTGGCCTAAATCGAAACTCTAAAAAGTTGCGACAGGGTAGCAGGGTTACCTCATTTCCTGCTATTTCATCCCTTAACATGATGATGAAGCACATGATGATGAAGCTGATTATTTCCTCGATAGTTCTTTCAACTGTTTTGCTCACGGCTTGTCAAAATACGGGGCGACTCCAATCACAAGACCAGGCATTTCAGCAGGAACGGTCTGAGAGGACAGATCCACAGCAACTCGAGCGGCAACAGTCAATCCAGCAGGAGTTAGGTGTTTCCCCGCGATTCGAAACCCCACAAAAACCGACACAGGTTCATAGTGACGATCAGCCTGGAAAATCAATGGATATGACCCGTGAACCTAACAGATTCTGAATACGCCACCTCAAGTGAGATTTCAGATCTTATATCCTCTCTTTTCTTCCAGCTTTGATGAGTGAATCGAATAGACTCGACCTCGATCAGATCCCGGTTTGTACCTTAAATCTCCTGCGAATGACGACCGAAAATTGACCACCTGTGATCACCGAAAACTGACCACTTAGATAATTAATATGTCCGGAAAATGTTACTCGATACGAGCACGGGGATCCCAGATGAGTTACCGGCAGTGCCCGGGGCCCAGCCTGGAAAGCAGGCAAAAGCTCCCGAGGCAACCCAGGAAGCCTACACTCCGGACCCTCGAAGGAGTATGGTTATTGGACAGCCAGACTCAATGCATCGTCCAGTTCCGAGGAGAGGCGAAATCTGCTGTCAAACCTGAAGATGATCAACCCAGAACTCTTTCGTTACCTCTATAACGAGGGGTTGAAGGCCAGTAGGCAATAGGCATGCACAACCCGGGGCCGCCACTCCCCCTTGAAGCCTGTGAGGGGGTGGCGGCTATAGGTATTGATGGCTACTGTGGCAAAGAATTCGCCACTCCTCTATCTCTCTATCAGAAAATCGCTATTCAGGCTGCCAATCGACGCCGGCGGGTCATCCGATCGCCGTCTCCCGCAAACCCTCCGGTCTGCACCACTACGCCTATCAGCACCCCTGCGGCGTTCTGGCGGGGTATCCTTCCCGTTCATCCACTCGCCATTCACGAAGAATTCAAGCTTCATCCTCTCACCCCCAACCGCGTCCTCGCCTAAAACCTGCATGCACTTTTTGCGTGAACCAACACTGGTACTATAAATTCCTCGCCTGACAATATATCACAGTTAAGATGGAAGTCCAGAGGCATGGTCGGGTCTTGCGGTCGTCGGCTGATATTCCCGAAACCCCGAAAAACCTACCTATATCCCCGTTACCGCCGAGGCCAGACGTCTTGCTTTTGGGAGTGCCGAGCAATAAGCTCAGAAATTTTGCCTCCTATTTTAGCAAAAAAAGGGGAGACCAATCACCGATCGAAAATCCTAGACGATCTCCTTCAATTGCTTCTGAAAAAGACAGAGGCCGGGATTGGCGTCCCGAACCTACGGCGGATATTACCGCCGACCTTACCAGTCCTGGCGGTATTTTTTTGTCCGAAGTATGACTTGCCTTCTCTTTTTGGCGGAGCTATGCAGGGAGCCTCATGCTCGCTGGTCCGTAGGCCGTTACGCCAACCTGCATAGTTACCGCTCTTTTTCTTTTGGCGGGTGAACCACCTTATTTTTGAGGTAACTATTTGACTATTTTAAGAAAAAGGGGCAAGCGCAGATAAAAGCTTCTCGCACCAAGAGGGGCAAAGAAATGAACCAGCTATATCCATTCGGCAACGCCTGCCCGGAAAGCATGAACAGCCTGGAAATCTCATGGTTAACCAACCTGCCAGTAAAGAACGTGAACAAAGCCATAGAGCGCCTCGTGGCAGCCGGATGCCTGGTGCCATCATAAACAGAAGAAGGACTCGCTCTATACTCTCTGGACAAGCCATCAAGCGGTGTTCGTTAAGCGCGTTGTACCGGAAGCCACGGGCCAAGTTGTGTCAAGGTGGCGCGAGAAACAAGGTGGCTTTTGGTGAGCAAGACTTTAGTTCTGCGACATCCAATGGCCGCCAAGACCGCGGCTGAAGACAGGTGACTTGCCGCCGATATCGTTGGGCAGATCACCTCTGTCGATGCCATGTCTCTGTGGCGTGTCCAAATACGGCGCTCGGCGCAACTGCGCCGGATGGTGGCTAAGGGCCTCTTGATTGCTAAGCGGGGGCTTCATCCTTATGTAGTTTTCACCCAAAAGGGGGAAAACTTCGAAGATGGCAAAGTAAACCAGCAAACGCGACCACATCGCCATTCTTAACGATCCGACAGTAATGCGCGGTCTGCTCCTCACCTGCGCCCCGAAAAAGTCCTTGCCCTGGGGAGTGGACTCAGAGGTGCTTGTGAAATTTGCCCGCGCGGCGGGAGAGGGCAGATGCCAGTGGAGTGACGTAAATTTCTGATGACAGTTTTCCGCCGTCCCTCATCCCGTCCTCAATCTGAGGATGAGCTCATATTCTCCCGCCGCAGTTGGTCAAGGATGGATAGATACCTCTCGACCTTGCCCTTGACCCAGCTGGACCGCAGCCAGCACTCTCAGCAACCAACCCTCCCACGTCACCGGCAAGCGAGTCACATCGAGCACGAATATCTCGACGAATATTGGGTGCACCTGGCCGATGCTCTGCCTGGTTCACGGTGGGCTTGATGGAAAAACAGATTCCTTGCCTCACAAAAAAGAAGCCCCGCTACGGTAACCTGTAGCGGGGCTTATATGTAAATAGCCAAAATGGCTAGCTGATTCTGGTGGCGATGCAGGGACTTGAACCCCGGACACTGCGGATATGAGCCGCATGCTCTAACCAACTGAGCTACATCGCCGTGCGACAAGGCGAAGATAAATACCCTATAGTCTGCAGTCTGTCAACACCTTTCAACGACAGGGGCAGCGATTTTATATCTCAAAATGCGGAAGGTCCCGCGAAGGGACCTTCCGAGCAACAACCTGCGGTAGGGGCTGCAGTTCTTACATCATGCCGCCCATGCCGCCCATGCCACCCATTCCCGGAGGCATTCCGGCCGGAGCAGGATTCTCTTCGGGAATGTCGGCGACCACGCATTCGGTGGTAAGCAGCATGCCGGATACGGAAGCAGCATTCTGCAGTGCGGTACGGGTTACTTTGGCGGGATCAATGACACCCGCGGAAATGAGGTTTTCATACTCCTCGGTGGCGGCATTGAAGCCCATGGCGCCTTCCAGGCCTTTGACATGCTCGACGATGACCGAGCCTTCGCGGCCGGCATTGTTGGCGATCTGGCGAATGGGTTCCTCCAGGGCACGGAGCAGAATGTTTTTGCCCAACTCCTGCTCACCTGCCAGCTTGAGTTCGGACAGCGCCTTGAGGCAGCGGATGTAGGCCACGCCGCCGCCGGGCACGACGCCCTCTTCGACCGCGGCGCGGGTCGCATTCAGCGCATCCTCGACGCGGGCCTTCTTCTCCTTCATCTCGATCTCGGTAGCAGCGCCGACATTGATCACGGCCACACCGCCGATCAGTTTGGCCAGACGCTCCTGGAGCTTTTCGCGATCGTAATCGGAGGTGGTGTCCTCGATCTGGGTGCGGATCTGCTTGACCCGGGCGGCGAGTTTTTCCTTGTCGCCGGCACCATCAACGATGGTGGTGTTGTCCTTGTCGACGACGATACGTTTGCAGGAGCCAAGGTCGTTGATGGTCACGTTCTCGAGCTTGATGCCGAGGTCCTCGGTGATGACCTGGCCGCCGGTAAGAATAGCGATATCCTCGAGCATGGCCTTGCGACGATCGCCGAAACCGGGGGCTTTCACCGCCGCTACATTCAAGGTGCCGCGGAGTTTGTTGACGACCAGGGTGGCGAGCGCCTCGCCGTCCACGTCCTCGGCGATGATGAAGAGGGCTTTGCCCATCTTGGCGACGGATTCGAGCACCGGCAGGAGATCCTTCATGTTGGAGACTTTCTTCTCGACCAGCAGGATGTAGGGATCGTCCATGGAAACTTCCATGCGCTCGGGATCGGTGACGAAATAGGGAGAGAGGTAGCCGCGGTCGAACTGCATACCTTCGACGACTTCAAGGCTGGTATCCATGGATTTTGCCTCTTCCACGGTAATGACGCCTTCCTTGCCGACCTTATCCATAGCCTCGGCGATGATGTTGCCGATGGTCTCATCGCTGTTTGCGGAGATGGTGCCAACTTGGGCAATCTCTTTCTGTTCCTTGGTGGGAGTGGCGATTTTGGCCAATTCGGCAACGACGCATTCAACACCTTTGTCGATACCGCGCTTGATCTCCATGGGATTGCCGCCGGCGGCGACCAGCTTGACGCCTTCGGTATAAATCGCCTGGGCCAGGACCGTGGCGGTGGTGGTACCGTCACCGGCTACGTCGGAAGTTTTGGAGGCAACTTCCTTGACCATCTGGGCGCCCATGTTCTCAAATTTGTCTTTCAGCTCTATCTCTTTGGCAACGGTCACACCATCCTTGGTGATTGTTGGCGCTCCGAAGGATTTCTCGATCAATACGTTGCGGCCTTTGGGCCCCAAAGTAACCTTGACGGCATTTGCAAGTGTATTGACACCGGTGAGAATCGACTCACGCGCCTTCACTCCGTATTTTATTTCTTTACCAGCCATTATTTTATTCTCCCTTTTTTAAACGAGATTTTTTTGTAGAGATTATCCCGGAATTACTTTTCGACAATTCCGAGGATGTCGTCTTCGCGCATGATCAAGTAGTCTTCACCTTCTATTTTCACTTCGGTGCCGCCGTATTTGGAAAAGAGGACTCTATCCCCGGCTTTGACCTGCAGGGTCATTCTGTCACCTTTATCATTCAACTTTCCGGGGCCAACCGCCACAACTTCTCCCTCGGCCGGTTTCTCTTTGGCGGTGTCGGGAATGATGATGCCACCCGCAGTCTTAGCTTCTTCTGCCAACCTCTTCACCAAAAGACGATCATTCAACGGACGAATTTTCATTAACTACCTCCTAACAATACGAATGATTTGGTTCAAAAAAAGGAGCCCACAACGCGAAATATGGCGCTCCAAATTGAATTTTTGCCCGAGTTACGGGACCCTATATCAAACTTGCGCACACTATAGGGTTGTATTTTTAAAAATCAAGGCCCGAAAAGGAAAAAAAGAAGGGGGAAGCCCCGGTAGCCTCAAATATGTTATAAGACCACCAAATCATTCAACATAACTGACATCAGCCGACCCGGACAACCCAATTGAAAGGATCGTCCTGATAACCGTTTTGGATGGCCTGCAGTTCTTTGTACAACCTCGCCGCAATCTCGCCGGTCCGGCCGTCATTGATGACATAGTGTTCGTCTTTGTAAAGGAATTCACCGACGGGAGAGATGACTGCGGCGGTGCCGGTGCCGAAAACTTCCTGAAGCCTGCCACTCCGGTTTGCTTGGAGCACTTCCTCGATGGAAATCCTTTCCTCGGCCACATCGATGCCCCAGCCGGCGACAAGCTTCAGCACCGAATCGCGGGTGAGCCCGCCGAGGATCGAGCCTTCCAGTGGCGGGGTGATGAGCTGGTCGTCGATCCTGAAGAAGATGTTGCTGGTGCCCACCTCCTCTATATATTTATGTTCGCAGGCGTCGAGCCAAAGAACCTGGGTGCAACCTGCCTTTTTGGCTATCTCCGAGGTGAGGAGGGAAGCGGCATAGTTGCCTGCGGTCTTGACATTGCCGACCCCGCCCTTCACGGCCCGGACAAATTGATCGCTGATGTAGATCTTGGTGGGATTGCAGCCTTCGGCGTAATAGGCGCCGACCGGGGACATGATGATGTAAAAATAATAGGAAGAAGAAGGCTTCACCCCCAGTGTCGGCTCAACCGCGATCATCGTCGGCCGGATATAGAGGGTCGCCCCCTCCGTCCTTGGAACCCATTGCTTTTCCAGATAAACAAGGGCCTTCAGTGCGCTCACCATCTTATCCACCGGGATGCGGGGCATGCACATCCTCAGCGCCGAGGTGTTCATCCTCTCGAAATTGTCTTTCGGCCGGAACAGGAACAACTGATTATCCTTCCCCCTGTAGGCCTTGAGCCCCTCGAAGATCGCCTGACCGTAATGGAAAACCATCGACGCCGGATTCAAGCTGAAATCATGATAGGGGCAGATCCGGGCATCATGCCAGCCTTCGGCCTTGTTCCATTTCATCAGGAACATATGATCGGTGAAGTGCAGGCCGAACCCGAGCTTGTCAGGATCGGGTTTCTTCTTCAGCTTCTCCTTTTCAACTTTTTCCAATGCGATTCCAAGATCTTCCCACATTCCGCCAATCTCCTAGAGCCCTGTTATTTTTCTTTGCTTAATCAAGTAGAGAGGATATACTTCTTGCTACGCCGAGCGCAGCAAAAACCCAGTATTTTCCGATAAAAGTCTATAAAAATACCTCAGCTGCCCGAGCAAATGCAACTCTATTTCATCACCCTCACCAACCCGAATTACCTAAGAAGTTCTCATGCATTCACCCGAGACAGGTTACCGAGCGAATGACCAGATCCCCAGCCCGTTGAGCACCAGGTATTTCCTTCTGGTATTCCTGATCTCGATCTTCTTTTTCGGCCGGATTCTCTGGCCGTTCTGGTCGATCCTGGTCCTGTCGTTCCTGCTCGCCAATCTATTCCGGCCAATTTACATCTTCCTGGGCAGGATGCTCTCCAATCCACTTTCTTCGGCGGCAACGTGTTTTCTGATCATCGCCATCGTGTTCATCCCTCTGATTCTCTTCGTCTTTGCCTTGGCCGATGAAGCGCTCAACATCTACACCTGGGGACGAGACAGCCGAATCGGCATGAAGCTTCAGCTCTTTATCCAGGAGAGCCCTCTCATTTTACAATTTCAGGAACAGCTCCGGCAAGTCGTCGGCTTCGAATTCAACCCCTCCCATCTTTCCGACACCTTTTCCTATCTGGCGAAGAACGGTGGTCTCCTGCTCTACAACCAGGCCAGTTCCTGGGCAGCGAATATCGCGGAATTCCTCGCTCTTTTTCTCATGATGATCCTGGTGATCTTCTTTCTCCTCATGGATATGCCGAAGCTCATCGAATACCTGATCCGCATCTCGCCGCTGCCGGAGCATGAGAATCATCTGCTGATCAACAAGTTTCAGGAAATCGCCAATGCCATCCTCAAGGGAAACGGCATCTGCGGTCTGGTGCAGGGGATTATCGGCGGGGTGGTTTTTTCCGTGATGGGACTCAGTTCCCCGCTGCTCTGGGGATGTGTCATGGCGATCCTGGCTTTCCTGCCGATTTTCGGCATCGGGCTGGTGATGATCCCGACCGCGCTCTATCTCATGCTGAGCGACAGGCTGGGTCAGGGCATCTTCCTCGTCATTTTCTATATGGTTCTTTCCTTCGGCATGGAATACATAGCCAAGCCCAAGATGGTCGGCACCGAGGTGAAGATGCATACCCTGCTGGTTTTTCTGTCGATCATCGGCGGGTTGAGCGTCTACGGCATTCTCGGAATCATCTATGGCCCGCTGATCATCACGGCCTTCCTCACCCTCTCTGAAATCTACCTGAAGAAGTACGACCCCTATATCCGCAACGGCAAGTAACGGGATTTCTCATAAGTCCTTTTTCAGGGGCAAACCGTAGCGGTCCGTGCCGAGGAGATGGATGGCATCCTGACCGCCGAACAACTGGAGAAAACTGTCATCGGCAAGATTGCAGCGAAAGCCCCGGCAGGTTTTCGGCCGGTAATGGTAGATAGTGCAGCAGTATTTGCCGTTCTTGAGCTGCAGAAAGACACAGCCTTTGTCGTCGGGATGGATCATGTAGAGCTTTCCGTCGGCTTTTGCTTCTGCGGTTGCGGCAGTCAGCCCTTTCTCCCTGATGGTCGCCATGCTTACCCCCACCCCGACATGCCCGCCCATCTTCTCGATAAATTCCACCTCGTCCGGTTGCAGGACAATTTTGCGGTACTTCTTACAGCAGGTTCCGCACTGCCGGCATTCGTGAAAAATGGTTTTGAGGGCTTGCTCGTCAACACTGATATTTTTTGTCATGGCTTCCGATCGTTCTATTGCAGGGTCCAGCAACCGTGCAAAGGATGATTTTTAAGGACCTGATTGGCCCGTTCCGAATAAAAGATGCCGATCTTATCCCGCCGGGCGGTGAGCAGGCTGTCAAGAGTCGTCAGGACCGAGGCTTCGAGGGAAACGGGATTGTACCCCCCCTCGAGTATCATCAGCAACCTGCCGCCGCAGACATCATGGGCGTACTGTTTCAGCAGCGCAGTGGCGAGACCGTACCATTCGGTGGAGAGCAGAGTGCCGCTGATCGTCTCGTCCCGATGGCCGTCGAAGCCGGCAGAGACCAGGACGATCTGAGGCAGGTACTGCTCCATGACGCTCTGCAGGATGCGGCCCAGAAGGAAGGTGTATTCCAGATCGCCGAACTGGGCAAAGACCGGGATGTTGATCGTGTACCCCTGCCCCTGCCCGATCCCTGCCTCATTCACCTTTCCGGTGAAAGGAAACAGGTCGCGCTGGTGGATGGAGATAAACAGAACCTCGTCGGTTTCGTAGAACACTTCCTGGGTGCCGTTGCCGTGGTGGGCGTCGAAGTCGACGACAAGGATCCGGTTCAAGCCGTATTTCCGGCGCAGATACCGGGCCGTCACCGAAACGTTGTTGAAAATGCAGAAGCCCATGCCCCGCCCGGGCTCGGCGTGGTGGCCAGGCGGACGGATCAGGGCAAAACCATGGTCGAGCGTCCCGTCCATGATCCGGTCGGCAAGTTCGAGACACCCTCCCGCCGCCAATTCGGCGGTGAAGAAGGAGTCCTCCATCAGGTAGGTGTCGCGGTCGTAGGCATAGGGATCGCCATTCACCACATGATGCCTCAGCTGATCGAGGTAAAAGCGGGAATGGACCGCCTCGATGTCGACAATCTCGGCAGCCCGCGCCGGAAACATCCGGCAGGCATGCCGGTACCGATCCCGGACGATCATTGAGAGCCTGCGCAATCGCTCAGGATTTTCCGGTGATGGCCGGGAAATCGCGTGGTGCAGGTACCTGTCGTCAACAACCAGTCCCACTTTCATATTCATAATGATATCGATATACCGGGTTCCGGTCAAAGGCAGCCTCGTCGAGCCGGAACAGATGGCCGACCCGCTTCACCTGATGATCGTCATAGCTGAGGGTTTCCGCCAGTTCAAAGCCCAGCTTCTGCAGACAGCGCTGCTGCGGCCGATTGTTGATGTCGGTGTACATCTCCACGCCCTGCACCTTCATTCTCTGGAAAAGCTGGATGATCAGATATTTCTGGGCCTCGGTGCCGAATCCCCTGTTGCGCATCTCCGGCTCCGAGATCTTGATGGCCATGACCGCCCAGCTTTTGCGCTCCGGCCGCAGCCAGTAACGGATGGTGCCGATGGGTCTTTCATTCCTCGTCTCGATGAGAAACAGGCGGTTGAGATCGTTCCAGTACCGGCCGGAAACGATGCTCTCCCTCCCCTTGACTTCATCCTCCCGATCCGGCGTGAGATAGCTGCCGTGGGCAAGATCGCTGTTGCTCCAGGCGACATAGAGCGGCAGATCGCTCTCGATTATCCGCCGCAGCCGGAGCCGGGGTGTCATTATCTTATCACCGTAGATCATAGTCTGTGTTCATCCGCCGGCCCGAGCAACCTTGCATACCGGGCCGGGGTATCAATGATCCTTACTCATGCGGGATGCCCGCAAACCCAAGGGTTGTGATCCCCTCCTACAGCAGAGGGGACTCTTTTCAGTACCCCCTTGAGGGGTATAAGTACCTTCACGAAATAATTACTAAGGTACTAAAGGTTCCGGACCGCATCCTGAAGGTTTTTGGTTGAGCCGACCAGACGATCCAGGGCGGCTACCGTCTCGCTGAGGGACTGATTGACGATCCTGGTCGACTGCTGATTCTCCTTTGAGGAGTGGGCGACATCCTCGATCTCCGCCATGACCCGCTGACCGCCGCTGCAGAGATTCTTCGATTTGTCGCTGAGATTGCCCACCGCTCCGGAGATGGTCCCGATGCCCCTCGAGATAGTCTCCATGGAATCGAGGGCGGTGTTGATCACCCGACCGCCTTCGTCCAGCATGGCCATCCCGGCCTGCATCGCCGTGATCGTCTGCAGGGATTCCTTTTCCACCTTCTTGACGATATCGGAGATGTCGATGGCCGACTTCGAGCTGTTCTCGGCAAGCTTGCGCACCTCGTCGGCCACCACCGCAAAGCCGCGCCCGGCATCGCCCGCCCGGGCCGCCTCGATTGCCGCATTGAAGGCGAGCAGGTTGGTCTTCGAAGCGATATCCTTGATGATATCGACAAAACCGGAAATCTTCTCCAGCTGGCTGACCAGGCCGCTCACCATTTCGTTGTTTTTCTGCATGGCGTTGTTGATGTCGATCAGCTTCTGCCCGGCGTTCTTGCCGGCCGCCTTGCCGGTCTCCGCCTCCCTGGACAGGTCGGCTGCCAGGCGGTTCGACTCGGTCGAAAGCGTCAGCATCTCGCCGGAGCTCGCCACCATCTCCTGTACCGTTCTCAGGGCAGCGTCGAGCTTCTTCACCTCCTCGTCGATCATGACGTTCATCTCATCGACCTTGACGCTGCCCTGGTCCATGCGGCGCTTTGATTCGCTGACCAGGCCGTCGACCTCGTTCACCGCCTCGCTGATCAGTTTTTCCACCGCTTTCTCGGCGGTCACGTCGGTGATGTATTCCAGCGCCCCCTTGATGTTGCCCTTGGCATCCTTGATGGGCGAGGCGGTGTACTTGATCGGCATGATTTTGCCGTTCGGCCGCGCCGTGGCCTGTTCCTGAATCACGGTATCAGTGCGCATCGCCTGGCTGCAGGCGCATTTTTCAGTGCGGCAGTGATCGGTGCAAAAAAGGTCGTAGCACTTCTTGCCGATCACCTGATCCGGGCTCCGGCCGAGCACCGCGGCCCCTGCCGGGTTCATGAAGGTGACGTTGTAGTCGATGTCGATGGCCATGATCGGCGTCGGGATGGTGTTGAGGTTCTCGATCTTCTCGTCCGCCGCCTGCTTCTGCCTCACCTCCTCGGTCATGTCGAGGACATATTCGAGCGCGCCCTTGATGTTGCCCTTGGCGTCCTTAATCGGGGCGCCGGTGTACTTGATCGGGATGATCACCCCCTCCGCCGGCCGGGCGATCGTCTGCTCGGTCACCACCGCATCGGTCTTCATCGCCCGGGTGCAGGCGCATTTCTCGGTCTTGCAGTGCGGCGTCTTGAAGAGATCATAGCACTTGCGGCCGAGGAGTTGATCCGGCGTCGAGCCAAGCACTGCGGCACCCGCCGGATTCATGAAGGTGATGGTGTAGTCGGTGTCGATGGCCATGATCGGCGTCGGGATGGTGTTGAGGTTCTCGATCTTCTCATCCGCCGCCTGCTTCTGCTTGACTTCCTCTGTCATGTCGAGGACATATTCCAGGGCGCCCTTGATGTTGCCCTTGGCGTCCTTGATCGGGGCGCCGGTGTACTTGATCGGGATGATCACCCCCTCCGCCGGCCGGGCGATCGTCTGCTCGGTCACCACCGCATCGGTGCGCATCGCCCTGCCGCAGGCGCACTTGTCGGTCTTACAGTGCGGCGTCTTAAAGAGATCGTAGCATTTCTTGCCGACCACCTCGTCGGGTGTCCTGCCCAGTACCGCCGCACCCGCCGGATTGATGTAGGTGATGGCGAAATCCGTGTCGACGGCCAGGACCGGGGTGGGCAGGGTGTTGAGGTTCTCGATCTTCTCGTCGGCCACCTGCTTCTGTTTGACCTCCTCGGTCATATCGAGGACATATTCCAGGGCGCCCTTGATATTGCCCTTGGCGTCCTTGATCGGGGCGCCGGTGTACTTGATCGGGATGATCACCCCCTCCGCCGGCCTGGCGATCGTCTGATCGGTCACCACCGCATCGGTGCGCATCGCCCGGGCGCAGGCGCATTTGTCGGTCCTGCAGTGCGGTGTCTTGAAGAGATCGTAGCACTTCTTGCCGAACACCTCGTCGGGCGTCCTGCCGAGCACCGCCGCACCCGCCGGATTGATGAAGGTGATGTCGAAATCGGTATCGATAGCCAGGACCGGGGTCGGCAGGGTGTTGAGATTTTCGATCTTCTCGTCCGCCATCTGCTTCTGCTTCACTTCCTCGGTCATGTCGAGGATGTACTCTAGCGCTCCTTTGATATTGCCCTTGGCGTCCTTGACCGGGGCGCCGGTATACTTGATGGGCACGATGACCCCGTCCCTGGGCCTGGCGATGGTCTGTTCAGTGACCACCGAGTCGGTCTTCATCGCCCGGGCGCAGGCGCATTTGTCGGTCTTGCAGTGCGGTGTCTTGAAGAGATCGTAGCACTTCTTGCCGATCGCCTCATCCGCCGTGAGCCCGGCCACCGCCGCGCCGGCCGGATTCATGAAGGTGATGGTGAACTTGGTGTCGATCTCCATGATAGGCGTAGGGATGACATCGAGGTCGGTCGACAGCTGCCGCAGGCGCGCTTCCATGGATTTGATCCGGCTGATATCGGAGAGTGTCACGAGCGTCCCGCTGCCGTTCATGGGCATGGCCGTGCTGGCGAAGAAAGCCATCCTGTTGCCGTCCTGATGGACGACTTCCGCCGCCACAGTCTTGTTGATCCGGCGCGCCTTGTCGACCGGGCAATCCTTCGTTCCGCAGAGCTGGGTCGGACAGGCCTCTTCGCAGGTCATCCTGCCGAAAAGCGTTTCCCCTGAGTGCTTGAACCGTTCGAGAAAGGAGGTATTGGCCCAGGTGACGATCTTTTTCTCGTCGACGATGTAACTCGGGTCCGTGAACAGATTGAGACACGACTTGTCCATTTCCAAATTCTTTGCTTTTTCCATTTTTTCCATCCCCTTTTAAGATCCTGTGAGTTTCCCAATTAACGATTTTATACAATCTTCTGATCCGCCGGCATATCGAGATGGTTGCGTATCAGATTGTGAATGTTGACGACCAGGACATGCTCGTTGATCCCGTCCTCTCGGACAAAGGCGATCAGCCGGTCCAGGGTGTCTTTCCGTCTGGCCAGATCTTTTTTGACGGAGGTGGCATTCTGGTATTGCTCCTGCTTGTAAATCGTCACGATCTGATCCACCTCGAGGGCTACGGTTCTCGATTCAGAACGGCAAATGATGAGTTTGCGCTCCTCCGAAGGGGATTTCGCAGCCGTATAGCCGTAGAAAGCCCGCAGATCGATCACCGGCACCACCATGCCGCGCAGGTTGATGATGCCGCTGTGATAGCCGTCCGCTCCCGGAAGTCCCATGACCCCGGTTCGCTCGATGATCTCCTGGACATCCTTGAGCTGCACCGCCATGGTCTTGCCGATATTGAAGATCAGATAGCAGTTTTCTGTAATCAGATGATGGGCCGCCAGCGACTGCTCCTTTTCCTTGAGCTTCGGTACCGTCTCTTCGCTGCTGAGCCGGGTCAGGGCTTTCAGCTCGTCGGCATGGTCGTAAATGAGCTGGTCCATGTCGAGAAGCATGATGTTGCCGCCTTCTTTCTTTTCATAAATCCCCTTGACCGCAGTGCTCCCCCAGCCGCCGACCGACAGGATTTCGTCATCGGGAATTCGCTCGATCGCACTCACCTCTTCCACGATCAGACCGAAGGCGAAATGCGGGGTCGAGATGACGATTACCCGTGTCTTCTCGCCGAGATATTCGCCCTGCCCAAGTCCTGAATCTTTCAGCAGCCGGGCAGCGCTCAGGACCGGAATCCTCCTGCCCCTGAGGAGAAGGGAGCCGTCGATGTTGCCGTGCCTGTAGAGGTCCTCGATCGAACTGGTGAAGGGGCGAGGTCCTTCCTCGAGGCAAGGTTTGTACATCTGATCGATGGCCTCGAAGAAAGTTATCTCCTGAGCGTATTCCACCGGGACGCCGTAGAGTTGCCCCCCGAAAGCAAAGACAACATGCCGGCAATAGCGTCGTTCTTTCATTTTCTCCGGGGATGGCTCGCACGTTTTCTCCAGCTCGAGGGCCTGTCCCGGAAAAAGATTGGCGAGATCGAGCAGCTGTATGGTACGCGCACCCTGATGGAGACTGATGAGGGAAGAGATAATGCGGTCTTCCGTCTGCAGCGCCCCGTCCATCTTGCGGACATCGGCCTGAGTCACCGCAAAGACCTCCCTGATATCGTCGAACAGCAGCCCGTAGCGGCGGTGCAGGATTTTCACGACCGCCACCTTGGCGCCGTCGCCGTAGACCTGTTCATCCAACCCCAGCCGTTTCTTCAGGTTGATCAACGGAATCGCCTCGTTTCGGAGGTTCATGAGTCCTTCGACAAAATCGGGGCTGGCGGGGAGTCGCAGGATGGGACCCGCAACCGGTGTCGCCTCCGTGACGCTGTCCGCCCTGAGCGCGATCTCCAGCCCTTCGGACCGGTCGAGGAGAAAGGAGGCAAATAACTGTTGTTGTGCCATCGCCGTTTTCCTTTTGGCTATCCAGCTCTTAATGCCTTACGGATTATTCTCGTTTAGAAAAAACAAAAATAATCTGCGAAAGGCACTTATACCCTCTTGTGGGGTGTTGAAGTTTTCATCTTGCGGATGACCGCTTCCAGTTCGGTCACATCCCTCCCTGCCCGGGTGATGTAACGGGGGGCCAGCTTATGGTATAGGTCGCCCTCAATGCCGGTCGGGTCAGCAACGACCAGAATTTTTTTCAGGCCTTCAAACATTTCGCGGCTCCCGATAATATCTTCCAGGTCCTGCAGATTCTTGGCATAGAGAATAATAAGGTCTCCATTTTTGGGAAAGCCGCCGGGCACGGGAGCAAAAGGGGTTTGGCCGCCGAACATGGGGCGGATGTCATGGAAACGGTTTATCTTCCGCAGTGCCGACAGGTAGCGCTGCGGACAAGCCTGCCATCCCCCCCGGCAGCTTGGATTGCAGTCTTTATGCATTGCATAGAAAAAAATGGGCATAGCCGCTTTTGCCTTCACTTCAAGTTTATAAAAATGAGATCGTAAAAAAATGTCGACAAATGCTTCGTTTGGAGGAGTACAGCATTATTCATGCCACATCCGGCACGCTTGGCGCATGCCGGAAAAATAATGTCTGCTTTCTGTAAGCCTTCAAGGCCTCGTCCAAGAAGGGTGAGACAGCGGGAAGGAGGAAGAAACTGTCAACAAAAGTGAACAGCGTACGCTATCCTTGACAGTAAAGGGGGGAGTATCAGGAAAAATCCATATGATACTTGGCCAGGAGCTGATAGAGCCTGGTGCGCGAGATCCCGGAGAGCCGAGCCGCTTCGGTGACGTTGCCGCCCGCCGCCGTCTTCAACCTGCGCAGGTAATCCCGTTCACAGGTATTTTTGTAGGCGGCCCAGGTCGGCAGGGATTCGGGGGTCTGCCTGACACCGGCCGCCTCGCCGGCTTGCGTCCTCACCCCGGCCCGGGCCTGCTGCACCCGGAATTTTTCCGGCAGATGGATGGCAAAGCAGGTGGGACCAAGAAACGGATTGGTGAAAACCTGCTCGATGGCCTGGTACAGCTCCCGAACATTGCCCGGCCAGTCGTAGACCGAGAGAGTGTCGATGAAATCGCCGGCGACGCCCTTTATCTCCATACCGTACCGTTGGCAGAGTCTTTTGATGCAATGCAATACCAGCTCGGGGATATCTTCCTTGCGGGACCGCAGTTCCGGCAGATCGATGCCGAAGGCCTGCAGCCGAAACAGCAGATCCTCCCGAAAGGTACCCCTTGCCACGCAATCATCCAGATTGCGGTTGGTGGCGGCGACCACCCGGAAGTCACTGTACTGTTGCCCGGTCGAGCCGACCGGGCGGTACTCGTGCTCCTGCAGGAGGCGGAGGAAGGTTTTCTGGATAGGGAGCGGCAGTTCTCCCACTTCATCCAGGAACAGGGTGCCGAGATGTGCATGCTTGACCAGACCGTCCTGGGCGCAGTCGGCGCCGGTGAAGGCACCCTTGACGTGGCCGAACAGGGTGCTTTCGATAAGCGTCTCTGGCAGGGCGGCACAGTCGACCACAACAAAATTTTTGCCGGACCTGGCGCTGTTTTCATGGATCGCCCGGGCAAAAAGCTCCTTGCCGGTACCGGTGGCGCCGGTCACCAGGACGCTGACGTTGGAGGCGGCGGCCCTGGCCACCTGGTCCAGGCACCGGCGGATGACAGGGCTGTTGCCGACGATCCGCTCACGTTTCAGGGCAACCGGGACCGTCGCCACCTTCAGCTTTTCCCGGCGATACTGCAGGACCCGGCTCAGTTGCAGGGGCAATTCGCGAATGACGTAGGGTTTTTCGATATAGCTCCAGGCTCCGCTCAATACCGCCTTTTCCGCCCCGTCGGCCTCTCCCTGCCCGGTGATGATGATCACCTCGGGGCGGGACGCAAAAGATACTATCGTTGGAATATGCTCAAGACCGTTGCCGTCCGGCAACTGGACGTCAAGCAGCACCACGTCTGCCGCCCACTGCCGGAGCAGGTCCATTCCTTGCCGCAGATCGCGGGCAGACGCCGTTTGATGGCCGTCCTCCTGCAGCTGCTCGGCCAGCATCTGGATGAGGAGGGGATCGTCGTCAACGATCAGTATCTTCGCCATCTTCAAGCACCCTCCGCACGATTTGCTGCAGCTTATCACCCCTCACCGGCTTCTGCAGTAGTTCCTTTATGCCTATCGCTTCGGCCCGGTGCGCATCGAAGGTATCGCTGTGACCGGTGAGCATGATGATCGGCAGCCCTGGACGCAGGGCGAGACATTCCCTGGCCAGTTCCGCTCCGGTCATGCCGGGCATCAGCATGTCGGTGAGCACCAGGTCGCAGCAATCCGGATCCTCCCGGAACTTTTTCACCGCGGAGATGCTGTCATGGAAAGTCGTCACCCGGTACCCTGCTGCTTCCAGGATACGTCTCAGTACCTCGGCAACCTGCACTTCGTCGTCAACCACGATGATCCTCTCGCTGCCGCCGCTGACCAGCCGTTCCCTTTTTTCCGCGGCATCCACCTCGCGCCCGTCCACCGCCAGATAAACATGGAAGGAGGTTCCGACCCCGATCCGGCTGTCAACCTCGATCTCGCCCTTATGTCTCTTGATGATGCCGTGCACCACGGCGAGGCCGAGACCGGTGCCCTGTTCGTTCTTCTTGGTGGTATAAAAAGGATCGAAGATTCTGGCCAGATCCTTCTCTTCGATACCGCAACCGCTGTCCGTAACCTCAAGGTCAAGAAAAGAACCGGTTTCCCCGGCATCGCCGCCGAAGCGTGCGGAGCCTTCATGCACCCGCCGTTCGCAGAGTCTGATGATGATCCGGCCGTGGTCCTCGCCGATCGACTGCCTGGCATTAGTGCAGAGATTCATGAGTACCTGGTAGAGCTGGCCCGGGTCGGCGTAAATCGAACGGCAGGAATTGTCGATTTCGTGCACCAGCTCGATGGTGGACGGCAGCGACGGACGAAGCAGCTTGACGACCTCCCGGACTATATACTGCAGCTTGAACAGCCGGAACTGGCCGTAACTCTCCTGTCTCGCGAAGGTCAGGATCTGCCTCACCAGATCCACCGCCCGGTCCCCGCCGGCCAGCACCTGGTCGATATCCTTCCGGGCAGGATGGTCCGCGGGCAGTCGGCTCCTGGCCATCTCGCCGTAGCCGATCATCGCCGCAAGAATGTTGTTGAAATCGTGGGCGATGCCTCCGGCAAGCGTGCCCAGGGCCTCCATCTTCATGCCCTGGTGGAGCTGCTGTTCGAGTTGCTCTTCCCGGGTGACATCCCGTTTCAGGGCTACGTAGTTGATGATTTTGCCGGCACGGTCGAGGACGGGAGAGATGGTCGCATCCTCCTTCAGCAGGGTGCCGTTCTTACGGCGATTGGTCAGACGCCCCCGCCACACCTGCCCGCGGAGCAGGGTCTGCCACATCTCCTCATAAAACTGCCGGTCATGGACCCCGCTCTTCAGGATGTTGGCATTGCAGCCGAGCGCCTCGGCCCGGCTGTAGCCCGTACTGTTTTCAAAGGCGGGATTGACGTACTGGATGACGCCGTGACTATCCGAAATCATCACCGCCTCGGAGGCCTGCTCGATGGCCGCCATCAACCGGTTCTTTTCCTCTTCGTTGCGGAGAAACTGAGTCACGTCCCTTGCGACGTGGACCAGCAGATGCATTTCGCCGTTTTCGGCAAATATGGGAAAGGAAGAAACCCGGTACATCCGGTCGAAAGCCGGATGGTAGACAGTATTAACCTGCGGCTCTACCGCTGCTTCCTTTACCAGAGGGCATTTCGGGCAGGGCATTTTTCTGCCGAGAAACAGCTCGTAGCATTTCTTGCCCTTCATTTCCCCCAGGCCGTAGCCGAACAGCGCGTGCGCCGCCTTGTTGGCCCTGACGACCCGCAACTCCCTGTCCTGGATGGTCACGATATCCTGCAGGGCGTCGACAGTGGTTTCCCATTCGCTCTTGGCCTGAAAGATCTGGCGATTGACCAGCCTTTCCTGAAAAAGCCCGGTCACCTCGGTGAGCGTGAGAAAAGCCAGACTCGAAGTGTGAAAGGTTTCCTTCGCGGTCTTCAGGGTGGCGCTGAACCAACGGGTGGTCTGTCGGGATGGCGCCTGCAGCCCGAAGGTGAATTTATGCGCTGAACCGTCCTTGTTCGCCCGGTTGAGGGGAAAGCTCGCGCCCTGTATCGGTAGCCCCTCGCTATCGACCACTTGACCGAGGTTGGCCAGCCTCCGGCCGACGAGTTGCTCCGCCGGCAGCCCGAGGAGGGACGCACAGCAGTCGGTGCAGAAAGCAATACGGGCATCTTCCGCAAACGCCACAGTCGATAAGCCTATCTGCTCCAATGTGCTGCGCAGGAATATATATCGTTGCTCTTCCATTCGCCCCTAACGATTTGATATGTTCCATTTAACCGCTTCGGAGAATGAATATCAAATAATAAAATACGGAGGGGAGAATTTCTTCCTTTACATGGTGCGGATGATGATAATACTTGCCGGTACGCTTGAATTTCTGCCAAAATTGTATACATTCCATTTCCATAACCGATTCCCACTCCGGAGGTAAGAGAACATGAAAATCCTGGTAGCCTATCGAGGTTCGAACGTCGGCAAAGACCTGCTGGAACTTGCGGCACAACACGCCAAGTCCTTTGGGGCCGAAGTCCAGTTGATAACATCCCTGCCCGGCGGCGACAGAACGACGACGGAACAGGCAAACGAAGCCGAAGAGGCCCTGGAGGCTGCTAAAAAGGTTCTCTCCGATAGAGGTATCTCCGCAGAGACCCATCTGCTGGTGCGGGGCATGACTCCGGGTGAGGACGTGGTGACTTTTGCCCGCGACAATGATTGCAGCGAAATCATCATCGGAGTGAAGAGCCGGTCGAAAATGGGCAAGATCCTGTTCGGATCGACCGCCCAATACGTCATCCTGAAGGCGCATTGCCCGGTCGTCTCGGTCAAGTAACTTATCCCAAGAATCCTGCGATTGAGGCCGGCGGCGGTGCCGTCCTCAATCGCAGGACACCCTCGGTCGGAAGAAGTTACGGGCGAGCGAGGCGGGTTTTAGCGCCGAGAAATTCGCCCATTGCCGCATACACCCTCCGGCAGACCTCCGGTACTATATTTTCCAGATTCAGAAAGGCGTGAATCATGTCCTCGAGGTGGAGATGCTCCACAGCCACCCCGCCTTCCCGCAACTTCCTGCCATAGAAAAACGCTTCGTCTCGTAGGGGACAATAGCCGGCGGTGATCAGCAGTGTCCGGGGGAAACCCCGCCGCACCGGCATGAACAGCGGTGAGGCGTCCCGGCGGTCGATGCCTCTATTGAAATAACGATCGAAATACCAGCGGATCTTCTCCTTTTCCAAAAGATAACCGACAGCGAGTTCATCGACAGACGGTTGGCTCAAGGTATAGTCGAGACCCGGGTAGATGAGGATAAGATGGTCGACGAAGGGTTTCGCCGAATCCTGCAGGGCGTGGGCCAGCGTTGCACTCATCGCCCCGCCGGCGCTGTCGCCGGCGAGGGTGAGTCCCGGACCGAAATCGAGCCGCAGCCGCAGCAAGAGCTCGGCACAGCCCTCGACCACTCTCCGCGCATCGGCGATCCCGGCAGGATACGGATCTTCGGGCGCCAGGCGATATTCCACCGTCACCACCACATGGCGGGTGGCCAGGGCGATCTTCCGGCAAATAGGATCATAGACCGCGACGCTCCCGGTCATATGCCCGCCGCCATGCAGATACACCAACACCGGCAGAGCCCGGTCGGGTTCGGGATGATAGACCCTGACCGGCACCGGCGGGCCGGGGCCTTCAACTTTCCCGTCGATCACGACAGGCACCTGCGGGATTTCGGTCACCATCGTCCGGGTCAGGATGGCCATGCCGTCCCTTGCATATTCGGGGGTCAACTCAAAACCCTTTGCCGACCAGACGGCCACGGCCGCATTGTATTTGTCAAGCCACTCCCTGATGCGGGGATTGACATCAGCCATGATTTTATCCTCCAAGAAGAACAACGCAGAAGTGTTTCCTTTTCTTCAAACTGATAGCTCGACCTTGACCGCCAGTCAACCGGAGGCACCCTACCCCCTCAGTACGCTGCAACCAACCATCCCACCGCACCTGTTCCCATCACCACCAACCAGGGCGGCAGCTTCCAGAATAGCAGGGCGACAAAGGCTGCCAGGCCGAGCCCGAAATCCTGGGGCTTTTGAATGGCAATGGTCCAGACGGGGATATAAAGGGCGGCCAGGAAAAGGCCGCCGGTGCGCCTGCGGACCTTGAGTGGCAAGGAGTCTTGCCCGACAAGCTCCGCGGGCCTGAACAGGAGAAGGCCAAGGATGGCCGCCACAACGATGACGGCAATCTGGCCCTGGGCAGTCGGAAACACCAGGACGGCGCAGGTGGCCGCGGCCATAATCGTCACCCGCAGCACATCCGTACACAGACTTTTCGCCATACCCCAGACCGCCTGGGCCACAACCGCAACCGCTATGATCTTCAGCCCGTGGAGGGCACCGGCAGGCAGCATCTCACCATAGGCCCGCCAGAGAGTCTCCGCGGTGCAAGGCTGTATGGCGAAATGGGGACGATGCCATGGCATGCCGAGGTGCAGGATTAACCTTTCGCTCTCCCCAGTCATCCGGTACAATGCACCTTTGATGGTTGCGTAAACGTCAGGGGCCACCGTTTCGGCCGGGAAGGTTCCCGGGGATGGCTCGGCCCTGGTCATGAATAGCCCTGAGACAGGGCTGCCCAACCATCTACATTCACGTCAACAACATAAGATATGAGGAGAATACTATGGAACGAGTCGTTGTGGTAAGCGGTGTTCGCACCGCCGTCGGCAATTTCGGCGGATCGCTCAAGGATGTGCCGGCCATAGAACTGGGGGCAACCGTCATTAAGGAAGTCCTGAAACGAAAGAATATCCGACCAACACTGAACGATGCGATGGAAGTCGGCAAACCGGATAAATTGCACGACCAGGGGCAGATCCAGCTGGAAAAGGATGCCGATGACTGGGATAAGGGCGCGATACCCCTCGCCATCGATGAAGTGATCATGGGTAACGTCCTGCAGGCCGGCCAGGGCCAGAATCCAGCCCGCCAGGCGATGATCCGGGCCGGCATCCCCAAGGAGACTTCCGCCTTCACCGTCAATAAGGTCTGCGGTTCGGGTCTCAAGGCCATCACCCTGGCGGCCACCTCGATCATGGCCGGTCAGGCCGAGGCGATCATCGCAGGCGGCATGGAAAACATGTCCCTGGTGCCTATGGCGCTGCCCAAGGCCCGCTGGGGATACCGCATGGAGGTGACGGGCAGGGGCGATGTCACCGACCTGATGGTCTTCGACGGTCTCTACGAGATCTTTTACGGCTACCACATGGGAATCACCGCCGAAAACATCATCGCCAAATACGACATCAGCCGCACCGAGCAGGATGAGCTGAGCGTGCTCAGCCACGACCGGGCCAGGAAGGCTATCTCCTCCGGGCATTTCAAGGAGGAGATAGTCCCGATCGTCCTGAAAACCCGCCAGGGCGAGGTCATCGTCGATACCGACGAGCGGCCGATGGAGACCAATATGGACAAGATGGGCCGCCTGCGTCCGGTCTTCAAGAAGGACGGCACGGTTACCGCCGGCAACGCCTCAGGCATCAACGATGCGGCGGCCGCGGTGCTGCTCATGTCCGCCTCCAAGGCCAGGGAACTGGGGCTCACCCCGATCCTCGAGATCAAGAGCTTCGCCTCCGGCGGCCTCGATCCGGCTTACATGGGCCTCGGCCCGGTCCCGGCCATCCGCACCGCCATGAAGAAGGCCGGCATGGCCATCGGCGACATCGACATGATCGAACTGAACGAGGCCTTCGCCGCCCAGGCCATCAGCTGCATGCGGGAATTGAAGATCCCGGTCGACAAGCCGAACCTGGTAGGCAGCGGCATCTCCATCGGCCACCCCATCGGCTGCACCGGCGCCCGCCAGCTGGTCTCCGGCATGCACCTGATGCAGCGCGACAATCTGCAGCGCGGCCTCTTCAGCATGTGCATCGGCGGCGGTATGGGCATGGCCATGATCGCCGAACGAGTCGGATAATTCTTTCCTTCCATGATGATCGAGCTTACCGGCCCCGCCATCGGTGGGGCCGGTCCTTTTTTCTCAACCATTCCATGATCTTCAATGACCCTTCAAGACAAGATACGCGAAGTCGCTGATTTTATAAAAAAAAACACCGATATTCAGCCCACCGCCGGCATCATCCTCGGCACCGGCCTCGGCCGCCTGATCGACTCGATCGAGATCGAAGCGGAACTCCCCTACCGCGACATCCCGCACTTTGCCGCGGCGACCGTCGAACACCACGCTGGCAAGCTGATCCTGGGGACTCTCGGGGGAACGCCGGTGGTCTGTATGGCCGGACGGCTGCACCTGTACGAAGGGCACAGCCTGGCCGAGATCACTTTCCCTGTGCGGGTCATGAAGGCCCTGGGCGCAACAGACCTGCTCATCTCAAACGTGGCCGGCGGCCTGAACGAAAACTATCGCCGCGGCGACATCATGATCCTCGACGACCATCTCAACCTGCTTGGGACCAATCCGCTGATCGGCCCGAACGACCCGAAACTGGGGGAACGCTGGCCGGACATGTTCGAGCCGTACAGCCGCGAGTTGCAGGAAAAGGCGCTGGCAATCGCGGCAAGGCACGGAATCGGGATCCAGCCGAAGGGCGTCTATGCCTGCCTCTGCGGCCCCTCCCTTGAGACTCGGGCGGAGTACCGGATGCTTCGCGCGCTCGGCGCCGACGCGGTGGGAATGTCCACTGTGCCCGAGGTAATCGTCGCCGTCCATGCCGGCCTCAGGGTTTTCGCCTGCTCGATCATCACCGATCTCTGTTATCCGGGGGCCCTGGGGCCCGTCAATATCGCCGAGATCATCGCCACCGCCGGGGAGGCCGAGCCAAAGTTGGTTCGACTCTTTGAGGAACTGGTGAGACGATAGTAAAAACAGGTACTTTCAGCATGTTTGCAAAGGAGATGTCAGATTCCATGAGCTTAGCAAAATTCGGTTTCCCGGTTGCCGTCCTGTCTTGTGCCTTTGTGCTCGTTTCCTGTGCGGGGAAATTTCCCCGGGATATTCCCGCGGAATACACGACACCCGATGAACATACCTTCAGCGTATCCTATGAGAAGGCCTGGCAGGAGGTACTGAAGACGATATCCGGCGAGACACGGGTACGCTCCATGGACAAGGACAACGGAGTGATCATCACCGAATTTGTCGAGGTCGATGGCGGCGAGGCTGCAGCAACATCGAAAGAGCAGAATTCGGCCTTCGGCATGACCTATAAAAACAGCTATGCAGTGAAGCTCACCGCAGCCGGCCATGGAAAAACCACGATCAATGTCCGAACCAATCTGAGGGAGCAATATTTCGCCGTCTACGATCGGGAGTGCAGCACGGAATCCCTCGCGGCATACCTGCGTCAGGAGCTTTTCCGCAAGATCTGCGGCAACCTTTACAGCAGTCAGGCCAAATGCATGGCCCTCTTCCCCAGCCACAACACCGCCGTCTGCCTGCCCCCTGCACCGGTGGCAACTCCTGAAGACGAGGTCAGCCATCCCGACCTCGACCCGATGTGGAAACTGGAAATAAACATCAGGGAACTCCAGCAGGCTTTGGCGAAAGCAGGTTACGATCCCGGTCCTATCGACGGCCGGATGGGCAAAAAGACCCGTGCCGCCCTCATCCGCTTCCAGAAGGACAACAAACTCGAACCCTCCGGCAAGCTCGATGAGTCGACCATGATTGCCCTCGAGATCTAACCCCCTTCCTAGGAGCCTGTCGGGTTAGCCATTTTTTTCTCCGGGTGGACAGGTTGGACTTTGTGAACTGAATGAACATGACGGCCGCCTGCCAGGCGATCGACTCAGTCCACTTGGTCCCACTCGATCCAACTTATCCACTCGGGCTATGGCATTTTTCTGAGATGGTGCGGATATCGCAAAAAGTGCATAATCCGACAGATCCCATCTTTCAGCCCTACTTTTAGTCTTATGGGGGGAGATGGGCTTCCCCATGGCATCATAGTGCACCCCTGAAACAACGGAACTCATGATGGCCGGCGCCGCCGTCGACATTGGTCTCGCCCGCTGGAGATATTGGTAACGTTTCTGCCAGTCGGCAAGTCGAGCCGAGATTCGCCTTGAAATCCCCCACCGCGATATTAGTCCCTCCGCCGAATTCACCGAGTTTTTCGAGTTGGTCGGACCGAGATTGGCCTTGGCGCCGTCGACGACCACGTCTGTATGGCCACGAAGATATTGACCATATTGACCATAATATCATCCGGCATGTCGGTTCCGGAGACGGAAAGCAGACGAATCCAGGAACATGTTCCCTTTTTTCGTATTTTCCCGTGGCAAAATTGCTTAGGAGGCGGTGGCGAAAAGAGGTGTCCTGCCTTATTGTACGGTCATGGAATTGGGTAAAGAAAGCGGTTTACATTCGTTTGCCTAATTCCCTGTACCGCCATCTTATTATTACCCTGTTCCCGGCCAAGTCGCACGGATCGCCGCGGGAGGGGGCTTGTCCGTCCAGATAGCCGGAACGACCTCTTTGATTTTCCCCCCCAACCCCCTACCAATGAGGTGAAATCATGGCTATTCAAGAAATGGTATATGGCTTTTTCATTCCCAGCGTTACCCTGATAGGTATCGGCGCCTCCAAACAGATCCCCGACAAGATAAAGGCCCTGGGCGGCAGCAAGCCGCTGATCGTCACCGATAAGGGCATTACCGCAACCGGCATCACCCGAACGATCACCGACCTGCTCGACAGTGCCGGGATGCAGTACCATGTCTTTGACGAAACCGTACCCAATCCCACCGACAACAACGTGCACGACGGGGTCGAGATATACAAGTCGCAGAAGTGCGACTCCCTCATCTCCCTCGGTGGCGGGAGCAGCCACGACTGCGGCAAGGGTGTCGGTCTGGTGGTCGCCAATGGCGGCAAGATTCACGATTTCGAAGGGGTGGATAAATCTACCAAACCCATGCCGCCCTATCTGGCCGTCAACACCACCGCCGGCACAGCCTCCGAGATGACCCGGTTCTGCATCATCACCGATACCTCTCGCAAGGTGAAGATGGCCATCGTCGACTGGCGGGTCACCCCCGGGATCGCCATCGACGATCCGCTGCTTATGGTCGGCATGCCACCCGCGCTTACCGCTGCGACCGGCATGGATGCCTTGACCCATGCGGTCGAGGCCTATGTCTCCACCATCGCCACCCCGATGACCGACGCCTGCGCCCAGAAAGCCATCGAGCTGATCGCCAAGTACCTCCGCAAGGCCGTGGCCAACGGCTCGGACCTCGAGGCCCGCGACGGCATGTGCTATGCCCAGTTCCTGGCCGGTATGGCCTTCAACAACGCCAGCCTCGGCCATGTCCATGCCATGGCGCACCAGCTGGGCGGCTTCTACGATCTCCCCCACGGGGAATGCAACGCTATCCTGCTGCCCCATGTGCAGCGCGCCAACCTGAACGCGAGACTGGAGCGCTATGCCGACATGGCGAAATTCCTCGGCGAAAATGTCGAAGGGCTCTCGCTGCGTGACGCAGCCGAGATGTGCCTGGACGCCATCAAACAGCTGTCCACCGACATCGGTATCCCTGCGGGCCTCGTCGAGCTCGGCAAACGCTACGGCAAAGAGGTCAAGAAGGAGGATATCCCCATCATGACCGGCAACGCCCAGAAGGACGCCTGCGGGCTGACCAATCCCCGTAAGCTGAAAGATGCTGACGTTGCGGCCATTTACGAGGCTGCATTGTAAGCCCAGAGATTACACCGGACCAGCTGTCCAGGTCCGGTGCAACCTTGTCCGGTAAACAACCCGATTCCAGAGGAGGTATGCTCATGGACGTCCCCGCCAAAACCAAACCGCAATGGGCAGACATCGTAACCGGGAAAAAGACCTATGACTTGAAATTCCTGGCGGCGAAAATCCTGCTCGGCCGTCTGGTGCGCACTGTCGCCGCCAACCCGACGCCGAACAACGTTCGCGATGGTGTCGACCAATTGCATGCTCTTTATGAAAAGAACAGCACCAGCCCGTCGGTTCAACTCGATCTGAAAAACATCTTCGGATAAGGAGACATCATGCAACAGGACATTTTGACTTCCACCGAAGTCGCACGCAACATTACAGAGGGTAAGGTACTCCTGCTCGCCGGCGAGGAGAAGCTGCTCGCAGGACTCCCCAGGGGCAAGTGGATCGGTGGCACCATCCCCTACTTCATCGCTCCGAAAGAGGGCGGTCTGTCCACCAGGGAAAAGATCTTCGTCACCGACATTTCACCGATGGCCGACTCGGTACGGATCAAATCGTATACCCAGGACAATATGGGCACCGTCTACGGCGAAGGCGAGGGCGACTGCAGCTTCATCATCATCCCCGCGATGAGCGGCGTCCACAGCGCTTTCGCGTTGAACGCGCCGAACTACAGAAATTTCGGGGCGAGGCCGCTGGTCGGCTGGATCTCCGGCGTGCACCTCGACGACCTGGGCAAAGTGACCCCCAAGGTCTTCAACGGCGAGACCGGCGAAATGACCGACCAGGCCGCGATCGTCATGCATGTCACCCTGCCGAAAGGAAAAACGCTCGATGTCGGCATCGTCAACATTTTTGAACAGCGTGAAGGCGACACTCTCACATTTCCGGAAGACGGGTTCTCCTGCAGGGAGGTTACCGTCAACGGCGTCAAGGAGCGCTTCGTCGACTACATCGAGCGGCAGAAACTCGATACCAAGCTGCCCCTGGTGGCAGACTACTACGGCGCCTTGATCAACACCAGTTTTCAAAGCGCCGATAAGAACACCGGCGAGGTGAAGTTTTATGCACCGGTATTCACCGGCGTCCGCTATAAGCCGGCCAAGGAGATTGCCGATTATTCCTCGGCCTTCACAGCTCAGCTGAAAAAACTCGGGCTTTCCGAAGGAAGCGTGGTCTTCTCCTGCAACTGCATCCTGAACTATCTCTACTCCGGCCTGGAGGGACGAAATACCGATCCCTTCGTCGGTCCGGCCACCTTCGGGGAGATCGCCTACCAGTTGCTGAACCAGACCCTCGTTTATCTCCAGCTGCATAACGCCTGATATTTCCCTCATTTGGGCGCGATCCCGGAAGACGTTTCCGGAGTCGCGCCACAAGTTATCCTCCGCGCACTCCCTGATCCATCCGGCAGAACAACCGAAACGCCGAACTCCATGGAACCCTTTTGAGCATTTTCAAGAAAAAAATAAAAAAATGTGCTTTTCTCACCGATTAATGGCAAAGTGCCCCACTGAAAATATAAGAATGTTTTAACATTAAGACTAATCGTGGTTATGCAAAAGAGTTCCCCAGGGACGCCCTATTCCTGGCATAAGGCCTTGAGATATTTTACAAAGGGCTGAAGGGGTTGATAGAAAGTCTTTAACAAGGAGTATCACATGGTGTTCGGCAACTTCAAAACAATGAAATTTACCACGAAACTTTTCTCGGCCGTTGTCCTCCTGTGCATCGTCTCCATCCTGATCACCTCGGGCAACGCCATAAGGATGACCGGCAACGGTCTGGAGTCCCTCGGAGAAAAGGGTATTGAGAATACGCATCAGACGGTTTTCAACTCGCTTGTCCTCTACGATGCCAATATCCGAAAAAAATTGGACAGCGACCTGAGGCTGCTCGAGAAAGAAATATATACGAAGGGCGAACTCACCCTCGACCACGACAACACCGTCCAGACAAATCTGGTGCACCAGATTACCAAACAGTCCGAACAAAAGGCGCTCCCGAAAATGAAGGCGGGCGAAGGCTACATCACCGGCAGCAACAACGTGGTGGATGCCGTCGAAGCGGCGGTCGGCAGTACCGCCACCATTTTCCAACTCGTCGACGATAAACTGCTGCGCATCGCCACCACCATCAAGAACCAGACCGGTGAACGCGCCATCGGCACGTATATTCCCTCCGACAGCCCGGTTTACCAAGCCATTATCAAGGGAGAAACCTTTCGGGGCAAGGCCTATGTGGTCAACGACTGGTATCTGACCATCTATGCTCCCATGCGCGACGCGCAGGGCAAGATTGTCGGTGCGCTTTATGTGGGACAGTTGATGATCAATCAGTCGATCACCGACTTCATCCTGAAATCGAAATTCGGCGCCGGGTACGCGTATATCTATGCGGAAAACGGCGAGATCCTGGTCCATCCGACCCTCAAGGCCAAGACCAACCTGTTCGAGCTAGTCCCAAACCTCAAAGGCTTCAAGGAAGGCCTGATCCACTACGACCTGAACGGGCAGGAGAGGATTTCCTTTGTCAAATACCTCGAGCCCTGGGGCATGTACGTCTGTATGAGCGTGACCAAGGCTGATATCATCGGCGGCCTGGACAGGATCATGCTGCGCAACAACCTCCTGGTCGGCATCTTCGTGCTGGCGGGAGCGGTGCTGATCACCCTGTTGCTGGTCCGGACCATCAACGCCCCGCTCAAGGATCTGGCGGATAAAAGCGTCAAGGTGGGCGAAGGCGACTACACCATCCATTTCGAATCGAAAACGGATGACGCCATCGGCCGGCTGACCAATGCCTTGGGAATGATGGTCGAGAAAGCCAAACAGATGCTGGAAGATATCGTCAAGTCTTCCAAAGCCCTTTCCGCCGCCTCCACGGAGCTTGCCGCAATCTCCCATCAAATGGTCGGCAATGCGGATAAGACTACGGAGATCGCCGAGGCCTCATCCCGCCATGCCGGAGAGGTTGCGGCAAATATGCACTCTGTATCGGCGGCCATGGAGCAGTCCACCACTAACCTCGATATGATCGCCAGCGCCTCCGAAGAGATGGGCACCACCATCAAGGAGATCGCCGAAAACAGCGCGCGGGCGAGGCTCACCACGGAAGAAGCCGTGTCCAAAGCCAGGAAGTCTCACGAAGGCGTCAAGGAACTGGGTGAAGCAGCCCGGGCGATCGGCACCGTCACCGAGACCATTACCGAGATTTCCGAACAGACCAACCTCCTGGCTCTCAACGCCACCATCGAAGCAGCCCGGGCCGGAGAGGCCGGCAAGGGTTTTGCCGTAGTTGCCAACGAGATCAAGGAACTGGCAAGGCAGACCGCCGCCGCCACCGGCAAGATCAAGCAGGCCATCGACGAGATCCAGAATCAGACCGGAACGACCGTCAAGGACATCGAATCCATCACCGCCGTCATCCATGATGTCAACGAGGTAGTGAACTCCATCGTCACCGCGGTGGAAGAGCAGTCCATCACCACCAACGAGATTGTCAATAACGTGACCCAGGCCTCGCGGGGCATCATCGAGATCAACGAGAACGTCGCCAACAGCAGCGATATGACCGCGAGGATGACGGAGGGCGTCGGCCAGGTGAAGGAACGTTCCGTGGAAGTCAAAGCCGGCAGCCGGCAGGTCAGCAGCTCGGCTGACGAGCTGTCGAAGCTGGCGGAGAAGCTGACCGGACTGGTTTCCAGGTTCAAGATATAAGCAAAGTTCTATCTTGTTGCCAGCGCAAAGATCCGGCAACAAGAACATGGGCTCCAGAAGATATTTGAAATAAAACCAGCTCCGCACCTTCTATGGAGCTGGTTTTCTGCGCCGTCCCTCTTATCCTTCTTCTCCACCGTTCCTCACACCGTCACAGTTACCGGGTGCCAAACCTTTTTCTAAAAGTTCGTAACCGGAACGGGATGTGTAACCGTGGCGGAGATAGAACTGGCGACCCGAATCGTTGGTCCGGGCCAGTTGCAGGGAGACATTTGAGCAACCGTTCTGTCGTAAAGGTTTCTTCCGCGGTCTTGAGCAGTCGGCTGCCAAGGCCCTTGCCGCGGGCATCCGGGCGGATGAAGAATTCGTCTATCTCGGCGGTCATGCCGAAGTGCTCCAGGCTGAAAACATACACCGCGAGCAGGTATCCCACCGGCGCCCCGCCCTTTTCGGCAATCCAGCACGCGCCCAGCCGTTCATCGGAGACGAGGCGCCGCAGCTGCGCGCCGATACGAGCGGCATCGAAGCCGGCGATCCCCTCGAAACGCCAGTACTTTTCAACCAGCTCCGTCAGGGCCCCGATATCGTCCGCGCGGGCACGACGGGCGTCATAATTTACCTGTGCGGTCTGCATTAGCATATTAAGATCGGTTTTTCGAGCACGACTGATCGTGGCCTAGCGGTGGTTGGAGCAAGATCAGCCCGCCACTGCCTTTCCCCGGCTATCCATCCTCCGGGACTCTCCGCCGGAATTCTCGACCGTCGTTAATAGAGTGGGGACAAGGGACTGCGATATCAACCCCCTGAAAGATTTCTCTCAGACCAGGACTGTTTCATATAGGAACAAGAAAAAAAGCCGCCCGTCCGGCAAGCACCGGTGGGCGGCTGTCGTTTCCACCATGGGAATCGTCTTATCAGTACTTGTACGCAGATTCGCCGTGGCTTGTGGTATCCAGACCTGTACGCTCTTCTTCCTCGGTCACCCGCAGGCCGATGACAATGTCCACCAGTTTGTAGCTGACCAGCGAGACAAGGCCGGACCAGACGATGGTGGTGCCGATACCCCAGAGCTGGCTAATTACCTGTGCACTGGTCGAGTAATCGGCCACAGCATTCGCTACATAGTCGTAGACGCCTACTCCTCCCAGGGACGGGTTGGCGAAGATACCGGTCAGGATGGCACCGAGAATACCGCCGACGCCGTGCACTCCGAAGACATCCAGGGCGTCATCGGCACCGAGCATGCGCTTGAGACCGTTCACGCCCCAGAGGCAGACAACGCCCGCCGCAAGGCCGATGACCAGGGCGCCGCCGATGCCCACCCAGCCGCATGCCGGGGTGATGGCAACGAGGCCGGCAACTGCACCGGAAGCGGCGCCGAGCATCGAGGGTTTGCCCTTAATGATCCACTCGGTGAACATCCAGGAGAGGGTCGCTGCGGCGGTGGCGGTCATAGTATTTCCGAAGGCTAGGGCGGCAAGGCCGGTGGCTTCGAGGTTGGAACCGGCATTGAAGCCGAACCAGCCTACCCACAGCAGCGAGGCGCCGATCATGGTCATGGTCAGACTGTGGGGAGCCATGGATTCCCGGCCGTAGCCGACCCGCTTGCCGACCATGTAGGCGCCGATCAGACCGGCGATGGCCGCATTGATATGGACGACGGTGCCGCCGGCGAAGTCGATGGCACCCTTCTGAAACAGGAAGCCTGCGGTCTCTCCGGCTTTCGCCGCCGCATCGGCGTCAGTGTAGGCGTCGGGACCTGCCCAGAACCATACCATATGGGCGATCGGCAGGTAGGCGAAGGTGAACCACAGGACGATGAAGGCAAGGACCGCGGAGAACTTCATCCGTTCGGCGAAGGCGCCAAGGATGAGGGCAGGGGTGATGGCAGAAAAAGTAGCCTGGAAGAAGATATAGACGAACTCAGGGATGACCACGCCCTTGCTGAAGGTTGCCGCAACTGATTCGACCGTTACCCCGGCCAGGAGAAGCTTGGAAAACCCTCCGAAGAAGGCGTTGCCTTCGGTAAAGGCGATGCTGTAGCCGTAAATGACCCACAGAACCACACAGAGTGAGAAGACGGTGAACACCTGCATGAGCACCGAGAGCATATTCTTGGTCCGCACCAGGCCGCCGTAGAACAGGGCCAGACCGGGAATGGTCATGAGGGTCACCAGGAGGGTGGCGACGATCATCCACGCCGTATCCCCTTTATCGGGAACCGGGGCGTCGGCGCCGAAGGCCGCGCCGGCCAAGCTGACAATGGAAGCCACCATGAGTGCGGTGGACAGAAACGAGATTGATTTTTTCATGATTACTCCCCTGGATCAAAGTGCTTCGGCACCGGTTTCTCCGGTACGGATTCGCATTACCTGTTCAAGATCGAAGACAAAAACCTTGCCGTCACCGATGTGGCCGGTGTTGGCCGCTTTCTTTATGGCCTCGATGGCCGGGGTCAGCAACTCGTCGGGAATCGCCGCTTCGACCTTCACTTTCGGCAGAAACTCCACGACATATTCCGCGCCGCGGTAGATCTCGGTGTGACCTTTCTGGCGGCCGAAACCCTTGACTTCGGTCACCGTTACCCCATTGACGCCGATGGCAGTGAGCGCCTCGCGAACATCGCTGAGCTTGTAGGGTTTGATGATTGCCGTTACAAATTTCATATTCGCTCCTCCAGCCGCTCATCTGCTGCGGCCTGATTCATAGTACTTGTCGAACCGGGGAGGCTACTCACCTTCTCGGCCAAAATTGCTGATGATTTTGGGGCTTGCCACCTCCCTCTCCCTTTCCTCCTTTGCCGTGAGATTGCTGGTTCCAGACTCTGATTTACTGTTCAACTTGCCCTGGGAAAAAGCAAAAGAGGTGCCAGATGTGCCGATTCTATTATTTATATTGTGTTTTTAATAAGTTAGTTGTTCGGAATAAATTTTCAAAGCCGCCAACAACCAAAATTAAGCACATTATTGTCTGATTAAAAATATTTTTATGACAAAAACGTAGTTTTTTGTAAAGACCGACCATACTGTAATCGGCGGCATCGGAGGTAACAGCTTCTAGAGTGGGATTTGATCCGGCCCTGGAGGTCTGAAAAAAACAGAGAGGATGCGATGCAGACCGCTGCAGTCTGCATCGTCAAGAGAAGTGCGAATTGAGGATCATCCTGCGGTTCCGGACCGTCCGGCTTTGACCGGGTCACGGCGATACGATTGGCTCGGCAGACCGTTCAGGTAGATGCCTTCCAGATACCGGAGCTTTCTCGGCAGCTGCGCCGGCCCTCCCCGGACCACGAGAAAGGTAGCCGGCAGTCCTTTCACCAGTAGGCCGATATCATCAAGACCAAGGAGGCGGGCGCCGTTCAGGGTAGCGCAGCGGAGAGCCTCCGGCAGCGTGTATCCGGCCTTGATGAACAGTTTCAGCTCCTCGACCACCGCTTCGCCATGCAGGACGCCGAGCCCCCCGGCATCTGTGCCGAGCGCCACCTTCACCCCCTGTTCCCGGGCTAAGGTAAGATGGGCCAGCTGGTCGTCGAGGGTCTTCTCGATCACCTTCGGGTCGGCTCCGGCGCCCGCCGCCCCCACGTTGTCCAGATAGCCCTTCATGGGCATCAGGGTCGGCACCCAGAATGTTCCCTTCTCCGCCATGCGGAGCAGATTATCCCGGCCCATGAAATAGCCGTGTTCGATGGAGTGGCAGCCTGCCTCGACGGCCAGGCGGACCGGCTCCCGGCCGTTGGCATGGACCATCACTTTTTGGCCTCGGTCCCCGGCCGCCCGAACCAGACCCGCCAGTTCCTCGCTGGTGAACTGCGGCGGGGTCTGCTTGCCGAAATATTTCAGGCTATTCAATCCAGACTGCATGATCTTCACCAGGTCGGCGGCTCCATCGCCCTCCCGGGTATACGCCTCGTCGAGCCGCTCGCCCTCCTCCACGCACCTGCCGACGATGCCGCCGTAACGACCCTTGCGGTGCCAGGCCCGCCCGGCCAGCCTGAGGATCATTTCCGCTGGCATCCTTTCCTCCCTCCGGTACCGGAGGGCGAAACCGCCCGGGTCACCGCCGTCGCGGGCCGCCAGCACTCCGTGGCCGAACAAGTCGCCGAGATGCCGGGCGATCGCCGGGCGCAACTCGTCGTAGCCTGCGATCAGTTGTCTTTCACGGAGCCGCGGGTCGGTGGTCCCGGACATGAAGAGATGGACATGGCAGTCGACCAGGGGCGGCAGAAGGGTGAAGCGGGAAAGATCGATCAGCAGGGAAGTGTCGAGACCGTCATCCGGAGAGTATTTCTCAATTGCGCGAAACCTGCCGCCCTCGATCTTCAGCAGCATCTTTTCCTGAACATTATTGCCGGTGCCGTCTATGAGCCAGCCGGCGAGGATGTATGTCGTCTGCATGTCGATCTTCCCCCATCTTTATAAAATATCCTTTATAAAATATCTTCGATAGAATCATCCGCCGTGGACGGTGGCGAGTCTATATCATTTCCAGATAAGCACTTATTTTGTAGTGTGCAGTCCGGGAAGAAGGTCGAGCACGCCGGCCGTAGTCGGGATGCCCGCCATCCAAAGGGCCTGGCAGGATTCAACAACTGTAGCTTCAACAACTGTAAAATAACCTGCAAAATGACCGTGCCGCCGCTGCCAAACCATCACGCCCTGGCCGTGCTTGCCCTGACTGGAGTCGCACTGGTCTTGTTCACTCGGGAAAAAATCCCCCTGGAAACCTCAAGTCTGCTCGTACTCGTCACTCTTGTCCTGGGTTTTGAAATTTTCCCCTACGGCAATACTGACGGAGTGCTCAGAGCGGTCGATTTCTTTCAAGGTTTCGGCCATGAGGCCCTTGTCGCGGTATGTGCCTTAATGATCGCCGGTCAAGGCATAGCCCGCACCGGAGCCTTGGAACCGATCGGCCGGACTGTGGCGAGGATGTGGAGCGTCAATCCGCGCCTTTGCCTGCTTCTCGTACTTCTGGTAAGTGCCTGGCTCAGCGCGTTCATCAACAATGTGCCGGTTGTTGTGCTGTTCCTTCCCGTACTCGTTTCCGTGGCGGTGCGAACCGGGATTCCAACCTCCTCGGTGTTGATGCCCATGGGCTTCGCCACGCTCCTGGGCGGGACCAGCACAACCATCGGCACTTCGACGAATCTCCTGGTCGTCGCGGTGGCGCACGAAATGGGACTGCCCCGCATCGGGATGTTCGATTTTCTGCTGCCGGCCGCCATTGCCGGCACCATAGGTGTAGTTTACCTGTGGTTGTTGGCACCGAAGATGCTCCCTGTGAGAGAACAACCTCTCACGGATGTCTCCCCACGGGTGTTCGCCGCTCACCTGGCGATTCTCGAAAAAAGTGCCGTTGTCGGCAAAACCCTTGCCAAAGCACGAGAACTGACAGGCGGCGCCATGAAGGTATCGGGCATCGAACGCGGCGGCAAGTTTCTCATGCCATTTCCCGAGATTATTCTCAGGCCGGGAGACCATCTGGTATTGCGGGATACGCCCGATCGTCTGAAAGAATACGAAAGACTTCTTCGCGGAACACTCTACCCCGAAAAGGACGGGGACGGTCCGGTTGACGAAGAGCATCCTTTGCAAGCAGAAAACCAGCAAATCGCCGAAATCGTCATCGTCGAACGGTCGGAACTTCCAGGAAGAACTCTCGCCGACCTGCGTTTTGCCGAGCGCTACGGCCTGATCACGCTTGCCCTGCACCGTTCGGGGAGAGACCTCGACAGGTACCATGATGAAATCGGCGATATCACCCTGGCGGCCGGAGATATCCTGCTTGTCCAAGGCCCACGTGAGGAAATAGCCAAGATCAAGAAAAACAAGGAGTTTCTCGTTCTCGACACCACTACCGATGTCCCTTTCACCAGCAAGGCTCCCTTGGCCATTGGAATCATGGCAGCCATCATCGGTGTTTCCGCTTTCGGTTTGCTGCCGATTGCCATCAGCGCCCCATGCGGCGCCCTGGCGATGATCCTGTCCGGATGCCTGAGCTGGCGGGATGCCACCAGCGCGCTCAGCGCACAAGTCATCCTCATCGTCGTGGCAAGCCTTGCCCTTGGAATGGCCTTGCTCAAAACGGGCGGCGCGGAATACTTGGCGACTGTATTCGTGTCCTTGGCCGGAGAGGCTCCTCCCGCCGTGGCGATCAGCGGACTTTTACTGCTCATCGGCCTGCTTACCAATATTGTTTCCAACAATGCCGCGGCAGTCATCGGCACCCCGATCGCCGTATCCATTGCCGCCCAGATGGGACAGGCGCCGGAGCCTTTCGTCTTCGCCGTGTTGTTCGGCGCGAACCTGAGCTACATGACGCCCATGGCATACAAGACCAACCTGCTGGTGATGAACGCCGGCCGGTACACCTTCAAGGATTTCATGCGGGTCGGCGTACCGCTGTTTTTCCTCATGTGGCTCTCCCTGTCGTTTATCCTCCCTGTCCTATAAAGATCCCATCAGCCTCTGCCGGTCGGCCCGGCTGAGTCCCCGTACCACCAGCTCATACGATCCGCGGACAAGGTCCATGAGCAACTCATCCGGCAGGCCTCCGGTCAAAGTCACGGTGATCCAGTGTTTCTTGTTCATGTGGTAACCTGGCGCCACCGATTCATACTGGCTGACCAGATTGGCGCCGTCAACCGGATCGCATTTCAGGTTGACTCTAGCCGGCTCCTCATCCTGGGAAACCAGCGCGTACATCTTGCCCATCACCTTGAAGACCAGGGCCTCGGGACCGAAGGGATATGTTTCTTCCGCCCCCGGGAAGGTCGCGAGATATTTCTCCAGCGCGTTTTTATGCATGATCGATTTCAGAAAGTCCGGCCGGCGTCGAGGCTACAGCCATTTCTTTTTCTTGAAGAAGTAGAGCAAGGCCAAGGGAATGGCGAGAAAAAATCCCCACAGGCAGAAGTATGCGTATTTCCACTTCAGCTCCGGCATGTAGTCGAAATTCATGCCATAAATGCCGGTCAAAAAGGTCAGCGGGATGAAGATCGAGGCGAAGATGGTGAGGACCTTCATCACCTCGTTCAACCTGTTGCTGACGCTGGAAACATAGATCTCCATGAGGCTCGCCAAAATTTCCTTGCAGGAGTCGATGGACTCGGCGACGCGTATGGCATGGTCGGCTACGTCCCGCAGGTAGATCAGGGTCTTTTCCTGGATCAGCTCCGAGTCGCTGCGCAGCATCGCCGCCATCACCTCCCGGACCGGTGCGATGGAGCGCCTGATGTGGATGAGCTGCCTCTTCACCCGCTGGAGGGCGAGCAGGGTCTTATGGGTCGATTTGGAGAGCAGTTCGTCTTCCAGGAAGTTGACGGCCTCGTCGAGGGTATCGACCAGGCAGAAGTGCCCGTCGACGATAAGGTCGAGAATGGAGTAGGCGAGATAATCGGCACCCATGCTGCGGAATCGCCCCTTGCCGGAACGGATCCGCTGGATGAGCGGATCCAGCAGTTCGTCGCTTTTTTCCTTGAAGACCAGAACGAACTTCTCGAGCAGCACGATACTTACCTGCTCGTGCTCGATCCGGTGCCCTTCACCCGAAGCGATCAGGCTCTTGACGACGATGAACAGATACTGCTCATGATCCTCGAACTTCGGCCGCTGGTGGACGTTGAGAATGTCCTCGATCACCAGGGGATGGATGGCAAAATATTCCCCCAGCCTGCCGACCAGTCCGGCATCGGCGAGCCCCTCGACGATCACCCAGGTGACCGACTCGCGCTCCTTGTCCGGGACAAGGTCCTCGAAGGCTGAAAGCGACCGTTCCTCGACGTGGTCACGGCCGTAGTCGACGACCTTGATCCTGGTCTCGGCCTGATGGACATCCCCCACATGGACTATCGAGCCTGGGGGAAGACCGATTTTTCCGGAGGAGGTAACAAGAGATTCCATTTCGTTGTCCTGTTCATTGACGTTGTCCATTCGTTGTCGTTGTCGTAATCGTAGTCGCCATAAGAAGACTTTCTTTCTCCATGCTTCGTTAGCATGGAAACTATTCTCACGAGCATCTTTCCGATTACCATTACGACAACGACAACCGTTCCCCTACCGCTTCACTGACAACGAGGGAAGCTCACACGCAACCTATCACATGTATATACCCCGAGACGTCTTTTAGCGTCAATTACGGAGCGTCGCCTGGAGCCGGGCGGGGCAAAGGAAGAGGTCGAAGACGTCGAGAATGCTGGTGCAGACCAGATCCGCCGCCCGAAGCGTCCCACCGCTTGCGCCCTCTTTCTGGATCAGAGAGATCCCGAGGGCCGCTGCCTCCAGCATCAACACGTCATTTCTGCCGTTGCCGACGGCTGCAGTCTTCTCCTGGCCAAGGGCAATCACGAAGTCTCGTTTGCTCCGGTCCTGCGCCTCCGGGCCGATAATCTTCAGAGAGCAGTGCAACCCTGCCAGTTTTTCTCTGACCGTGCCGTGGGTATCGGCGGTGATGACATGCAGCGTCAGATGGCCCGCGAGATCATCCATTCTTTCTCTTACCCCGGCGATCAGTTCGCCGTCTTCGGCAATGGTGCCGTTGTAATCCAGAACCAGATGCTCGAGCCGCAGGGGGCCCACGCCGGGAACGGCTATCTCCATCATTTGCTTTCCTCCCAGTGACTTCCTTGCTTATCGTCCCTCAACCTCCTGCCGCCCCGTTCGGAGGAGCAGAGCACTGACCAGACAAAATGCCGAGGCGGCCAGTACAATCCAGAAAATCCCCGTCATTGCCCGCGAGACCGCCTCGTACAACGCGGCTCGGCCTTCCGGCGCAAGCGCCGCCTGGAATTCCGGCCGAAAGATATGTTCCGTCGATTCCCGCAGCCGCAGGGCGACTGCCTCGGGCAGGGCCGCAGCACCCCGGCTCAGTGTTTCGGCAAGGCCGCTCGTCATGACGCCTCCGCAGACACCGACGCCCACTGTTCCGCCGAGGGTCCGGGCAAACTGATGAAAGGAGGTGGCCACGCCGAGGTTTTCACCGCCGGCGCTGGCCTGCACCAGCAGAAGAGTGGGCAGGGTAACGAAACCCATGCCGAAGCCGGTCAGCAGAAAGACCAGAAAGCAGGTCGTCATGGTTGTCGCCGGGGTGAAAAAGAGCAGCATGATGCTGCTGGCAAGGAGCATGAACCCGCCGGCGACGGCCGCGGCCTTGCTGCCCGCTCCGGCGACGAAGCGCCCGAGGATGAGCGAGCCGCAGGACCAGCCGAGGCTCAGCGACAGCATGGCGAGCCCCACCTCCATCGGCGTCCTGGCCAGCGCCCCTTGGATGAAGAGCGGCGCATAGGCAAAGAGCGCAAAGATGGCAAAGCTGCTGAAAAATGTGGCGCTGTTGCCGAGAGCGAAGTCGCGCCGCAGAAAAAACCGCAGATCGAGCACAGGATCTTTGGCATGAAGCTCGATGAAGACAAACAGGACGAAGAAGAACAGAGACATTCCCGCCAGCAGCGCCATCTCCGTTGACCTCCAGGCATACTCCTGGCCGCCGGCGATGAACACCAGCAGGAAGGTGAGGATGAAGCAGGTCATGCAGAGAACGCCGGGAATATCGAGGCTCACCTCCCGCCGGGGCCTTCCCCGATCTGGCAGAAAGAGGCCGATGCCGGCCAGACAGAAAACGCCGACCGGCAGGTTGATGTAGAAGATCCACCGCCACGACAGGTAGTTGACGATGAAGCCGCCCAACGTTGGCCCGATGATGCTGGCAATGCCCCAGACGGAACTTGCAAAGGACAGGGTCTTGCCCCGCTCGGAAGGATCCGAGATGTCAGAGAGGATGATATAGACCAATGCAAAGATCCCGCCGGCGCCGATCCCCTGGAAGACCCGGGCGACGACCAGGAGAATCATGGAGGATGCGGCCCCGGCGGCCAGCGAAGCGATCAGGAAGAGGGCGGTGGAAAAGAGAAAGATCCGCCTGGTGCTGAAGAGATCGGCGAGTTTGCCGAAAACCGGCAGGGCCACGGCGCGGGCCAGAAGATAGGCGGAATAGACCCAGCTGTAGAGGTGCAGCGAGCCGAGGTCGGCGACGATGGTGGGCATGGCGGCCGACACCACCAGGGCATCCATGGCCGCGAGGAACAGGGCGAGCAGCGCGGCGGTGACGATGTACCGCCGCCTCTGCCCGTATCGGCGGTCAGTGGCCATCAGCCGGCCGGCTGTCTGCGGCAGACATCGAGCAGCCTGGCCGGCTCCCCGAAAGTCCTCCAGCCGTGGCGCCTGCCGGCGGGAATGAAATAGCAGTCATGAGCTGCGAGCACCTTCCGCTCCTCGCCGACGAACATCTCGAGCCGCCCCGCCATAACCATCCCGCACTGGTCGAAGTCATGGACGTGGCCGGCATCTTCCTGAGCCGCCTCGATCTCCAGGCAGACCATGATGAGATCATTGCCGATTGTCGCCCGGCTGGCGATGCCGGGCCTGAACGCTTCGAGTTCCAGGGTATCCGCCTGCCAGAAAACCATATCGCTCCTCCATGAAAAAGCTTTCAGCGATTAGCGTTCAGCTGGCAGCTCAAGGACTGCACCCCCTCTGCAGAGGCCGAACGCTGACAGCTCATTTCGTCATACCTTCGTCTCGCGACCATAGAATTTGTCGATGATCGCCACCGCTTCCTCGGCCGTCTCCACGAACTGAAAGATATGGATATCCTCGGGCGAAATAACCCCCTCCTCCACCAGGAAATCGAAATCGATCACCTTCTGCCAAAACTCGCGGCCGAAGAGCAGCACCGGCAGCGGCTCGATCTTTTTTGTCTGGATAAGGGTCAGGGTCTCGAACAGCTCGTCCAGTGTGCCGTACCCGCCCGGAAAGGCGACCAGGGCCTGGGCGCGCATGAGAAAGTGCATCTTCCTTATGGAAAAATAGTGGAACTGGAAGCAGAGTTCCGGACTGATATAGGTATTCGGCGCCTGCTCGTGGGGCAGGACGATGTTGAGCCCCATGCTCTTGGCCCCGATGTCGTTGGCGCCGCGGTTGGCGGCTTCCATGATGCCCGGCCCGCCGCCGGTGATGACGATGAGATTGCAGCCGGAGCGGCGATCGCAGACCTGGGATACCAGTGCCCCCAGCCGCCGGGCCTCGTCATAGTAATGGCTTTTCGCGACAATCCTCTCGGCCACCGAGACCTGGCGTTGCAGGTCCGAATTTTCGGGTTCCTTGGCAGCCGCCTCCCGCAGCCGCGCCAGATTCTCCGCCGCGACCTTCGGCTCCGGAATCCTGCTGCCGCCGAAGACCACTACGGTGCCATCAATGCCATATTCCTGAAGGAGCAGTTCCGGCTTCAACAATTCCAGCTGCAACCGGACCGGCCGCAACTCCTCCTTCATCAGAAAATCGATGTCGGTATAGGACAGCCGGTAGCTGGGCGATACCGTCTGCGGCGTAACAGGCACCTCCCGTTCCGCGACCGCGGCGTCTTCTTTCGATGTCGGATAGATGTTTTTGGGCGGTCTGGGATTCATCACCACATACTCCTTTTTCCAAAGAAACCTTTTGACTCAAAAAATCTTGAGATGCCTGCAAGATCAGTCCAGGCCTCAGCTGATGCTACTCAGAGATATATTGCTTTATATTATTGCAATTGTTCATGTAATCATTGAACGTTTTGAGGCAGCTCTCAGCGTTCAGCTTCTGATAGCCGAACGCTGAGAGTTGAAAGCTTTTGCTTATGCCCCTTTGGCCGCCGCCTCCACGCCCTTGCTGAAGTCGGTGGGCACCGTCGTCAGCCGGGCTGAAAGCTCCCGGTCGAGCATGAGAAGGGCATGGGGATTGTCGCCGATCAGTTTCAGCTGGGCGATGATATCATTGTCGTTTTCCTCCTCTTCTACCTGCTCGGTGACATACCATTCAAGGAAAATCTGGGAGGCGTGATCCTTCTTCTCGATCGCCAGCTCCATCAAATCATTGATGGACTTGGTGATGTACTGCTCGTGGGCGAGCGTCTGGGTGAACATGTCGAGCGGCGAGGCGAACTCCTTGGGCGGCGTCTTGACGGCCTCGAGCTTCACATCCTCTCCCTGGCGCTGGACGTATTCGTACAGCTTCATGGCGTGGAACATCTCCTCATGGTACTGGACCATAAACCAGTTGGCGAAGCCCTTGAGCCCCATCTTGTTGGAGCAGGCAGACATCGACATATAAAGGTATGCCGAGTACATTTCTTTATTGATCTGTTCGTTCAAGGCCTGGGCCATTTTTTTGCTTAACATGATGTTCTCCTTTTAGTTTAGGTTTAAACCCTGTTTTGGACGAACATTGTGGTCAGGAGGCAGCCGGAAGTCAAGGGGAATGGCGACCTGACCGACGAAAGCTCTTCACACCCACTTCTTCGACATGCCAAGTTTCTCCATCTCCGCCAGATACCCCTCGAAACGGTCGAGGTAAAAGGACAGGGCCTTGGAAAAGTTTCTCCCGACCAGGCCGTCGACGAAGATCTGGCTGATCTCACGGTACCTTTTCAGCACCAGCTGGGAGCGATAGAAAATCAGCCACTCCTCCCGGGACATGCCGTGGAAGATGATCATCAGTGCCTTCCTGGCCCGCGGCTGGTACATCCACAGATACATGAGATCCAGCGCGTTCACGATGATCAGCCGTTCCTGCTCCCGCGCCTCGTAATTCAGGGTCTCCATCATCATCTTCGGCGACTGCAGCATCTCCAGGACATCCTCCTCCGGGAAAAGCATGTCGAGGCGGGAGAAGACCCCGAACAGCTGGGCCAGCTTGGTCCGGTAGGCGGCGAGCCGCAGGCGGATGTTGGTCTGCCGGTCGGCGAGTCCCTCGATCACCGCCGCCACGCAGTCCGAGGCGAGCTTGGAGATGATCGCGGCCCACTTCTGCAGGACCCCCGCTACATCGGGAACGGCGGCAGACTGGAGGATGAGGCCGATGGCGGAATTGAGGACGATGGCCAGCGGAATGGCCAGGATCGAGCGGAAGAAATTGCCCACGGAAGCGGTCCGCGGCAGCCCGCGGAAGACGTTGTGGCTTGAGATGTAGATGCCGTTGGCCAGTCCCATCGCCGCGTAGAGCAGCACCGGATTGCTTGCGGTGGTAACGCCGAAGGTTCGGTCGAGCAACACGGTCTTGACCAGGTAGTCGAGGAGCGGCACGGAAAAGCCGGTATAGAGGAGCGAGTCGGCGATCCGGCTCCAGCTGACCAATGAGTTCCAGGGCAAAAGCGGCGACCGGCGCAGGCCCCCGCCGCCCAGCACCGACTGGATGATGTTGCGCGAGCCGGTGATGCCGAACCAGATGAAGGCGCCGAGATAGGCGAGCACCCACCAGTCCTTGGTGAGGGAGAAGGTGAGAAAGGCCGGGATGAAGCCCAGGAGCACCTTGAGGCTGTTCTTCAGGTTGGTGTTCAGGTATTTCCAGGGGTTGCCCAGCTTTTCCTCGATCTTGCCCGCCGCGAAAGCCTTATCCGGCTCGCTGTTCCGGTTGAGTCCCCCCAGGGTGGCGATATTGCCGTGAGTACCCGGGTGAACGAGCAGGGCATCGAGATTCCAGTCACGCCACTCCCGATAGCCGGAGAACCTGTGCCAGAGCCTGCCGAAAAATCCTTTCGGCTCGGCAAGACCGTCGAAGTCATGATACCGGCGGTGGGTGTTGCCGGTCAGTAGGGCGCTGACCGGAATGAGGATCCGCTTTCCATCCGCCACGCCTTCCCGTACCTCTTTTTCGGCCCGGGCCGGCAGGGTGTCGAGCACGATCAGGCCCATCCCGTACTGATTCTCGATCTGGCCGGTCGAGCCAGAGCCGATCCGCGAGCCGAGCGACCGCTTCCGGTAGTAATTGTGGAAGGTCTCGAGGTTGTAAAGGATATCCATCAGCTGGCGTTTTCGTTCCTGCATCTCCTGGTATTCATCGTCGAGCGGCTCGCGACCTTCACCGCCTTCGGGGCTGATCTGGAAATGCTTTTCCAGGCGAAGACGCTGCTCCTCGTAGTCCCAGATGATGGCTCGGATCGCCCGCTTGAGGCCGATGACGTTGTCCTCGTTCAGGGCCTTCTGCAGATCGCCGATCAGCCGATAGTGGTATTCCGGGCTCTTCAGGTGCACCGCCTCCCCGGCCACGCCGCCCCTGCCCGCCGTGATGCCGCCGGACATGCCGTGGGCGGCGTTCTTGAGGTTGTACACCTCGATGTGGCTGATCATGCCCTCGCAGGCATAGAGCAGCTCCAGGGTGTCCTGTACGGTCAGGTTGCTGAGGTTGAGAGTGAAGCGCGAACTCGAATGCAGGGCGAGCAGCCGGCGGAGCAACTCCGGCGGGCTGAGCCGGAGCAGGTCGGGGAGATCCTGGCCCTCCCGCGGATGGTTCGGGTTGCGGATCTCCGGGTTGCGGGAAGGCACGAGGAATTCCTCGATGATCCGGTCCACCCCCATCCTCTTCAGCCGGTCATGAAAGAGCCGGTCCCGCGCCTCGCAGGCGGCCGGGTCCTGCGATTCCAGGCGGAAAGCGGCCAGGGATTCCTGCATTTCGGCGGCGACGGCGTTATGGATGAAGCGGGCCAGATGGAGGATGGAAGGCTGGCCGGCGCCGACAAAGCGGACGAAATCCCCCTCCCGCAGCGGCGCAAGGGACAGCTCAAGCTCCTCGTTCAACTGGAAGAGGTGCCGGGAGTTGAAGACGGCGAGGACCTCGAAGACATAGCGCTGCTGGTAGTGGGAGACGTGGCGCCCCTCGTCCATCATCTCTTTCACCGCATCGGTGCCCAGGAACTTGAGAAACGCCCGGTTGTCGTGAAAGCCGTGTGGCTCCCAGGTCATGCGCACGTACTTGTCGCGGAAGCGCGACGACACCTCGATCCCCACCTGGACCCGCATGTCGAGGATGGCGCTGGCCTCGACCAGTTCCTCCACCACCTCCGGGGCGACATAATTGTAATATACCACCGTGAGATGGCGGATACCCTTGATCCAGGCGTCCATGACCAGATGGGTCGGCGATTTGCGTCCCTTGGTGTTGGCGTCGTGAACATGGTCGTCGAAGGCGAACTGGTTCCACTCCTCGGGCATCTCGAGCAGATGGTACTTAGCCAGCTGGACCCGCACCAGCCTCGGATTGCCGGTGGAGACCATGCGGAAGTCGTGGGCGAGCTTCAGCCGGCGCAGCTCGTTGTCCCGGCTGCGCAGCAGATCCTTCATGATCTGCACCAGGACTCGGGCGGTGTTTTTCTGAAAAAATGTGGTCGAGGAGAGGAAGACCTCGTCGCGCAGGGAGCGCAGAGCCTTGATCCGGTCGCGGGGGTTGCCCTGCTCGAAGGAGCCGAGCAGACCCGCGATAGCGTAGGCGATGCGCAGACCCTTGGGGGCCGCCATCTCCTTGATGCCGTGGGGATGCATGTGCTCGCTCAAGAGCGAGCGCAGCGCCTCGGTCTTGCTGCCTCTGACGAGGACGTCGTTGACAATGCGGAGCAGCTCGTAATCGTTCTTGTCGAAAAAAATCGCGGCGGGCTTGCTGTTCATCGTGAGGGAAGAAAATAGTGGGTATCTCTCTGTTGATCGCTGTCCTGTGCTCTGCCGGAAGAAGCCTGCGGAAATCTCCAGCAGACCGGCAGACGCGCCAAGGTATCCTGTTTCTTCCTCTCCGACAATGCTATATGGTAGAGGGTATTATAGCATATTTTCCATCGTCCTTGCCCAAGGTAAGACTGACTCCCATAAAATGGAATTAATACGAAATTCGTTTCAAAAAACAATAAAGATTCAGGCACTCATTTCTCATTCAATTAACTGTTCCGACTCCCCTTCCGAAGCGAGCGGGAACCGGAAACGAGGCGCAAAATGAACAGAACAACCCGCATACTCGGCAAGTCCTGGCCGGAAAGGGAGACGACCCCTGCCCACACCGTCAACCCCCCGCTCTACAAGGGATCGACCGTTCTCTTTAAAAGTTACGCGGATATGCTGAAGGCGGCTCGCCACGAGTACGAGGGTATCAGCTACGGCACCGACCGCCTGCCCACCCAGCGGCAGTTCGAGGAGGCGATGCGAGAGCTGGAGGGCGGGGCGGTCTGCCGGGTCTTCCCGTCTGGCATCGCCGCCATCCAGACCGCGCTGATGGCCTTCACCGGGAGCGGCGACCATACCCTCGTCTGCGACAACGCCTACGGCCCGGGCCAGCGCTTCTGCCGCAAGGTCCTGCAGAAGTACGGGGTGGAATGCACCCCGGTGCCGCCCGACGTGGGGGCGGACATCGAGGAGTACCTCCGCCCGAACACCCGGCTGATCCTCCTCGAATCGCCCGGGTCGCTGACCTTCGAGTTGCAGGACATCCCGGCGGTCACCGCCGCGGCCCGGGCCAGGGGCATCGTGACCGTCCTCGACGCCACCTGGGCTACTCCCCTCTACCTTTCTCCCTTCGATATGGGCGTGGATGCCACCATCCATTCGGTGACCAAATACATCTCAGGCTATTCCGACATCCTGGCCGGGACGGTGACGGTGAGTGAACAGCATGCCCGCACCTTCGAGAGCTTTTATAAGATGATGGAGATCTATACTCCGGCCGAGGAGTGCTCCCTCGCTCTGCGCGGCCTGCATTCGCTTGCCGTTCGGCTGCGCCGCCACGAGTTGTCGGCTCTGGCCGTGGCCGGATGGCTGGAGTCGCAGCCGCTCGTCGACCAGGTGCTCCATCCGGCCCTGCCCAGCCACCCCGAGCATCACATCTGGCAGCGGGATTTCCGCGGTTCCTCAGGGCTCTTTGCCTTCACTCTCCAAAAGGAGTATACCGAGGGAGAACTGGCCGCCTTCATCGACTCCCTCGCCCTCTTCCGGCTAGGTTACAGCTGGGGCGGCTTCCAGAGCCTCATCACCGCCGCGAAGGTCAGGCGGACGATGCCGTCCCGCTACGACGGCAAGACGGTGATCCGGCTGCATATCGGGCTCGAGGACTGCGCGGACCTGATCGCGGACCTTGAAAAGGGCCTGAGCATGCTTACATAGAGTGTTGTCAAAAAGTAGGGTGCACTCCGTGCACCACCTTGGTCGGGTGTGTACCCCTTCAAGAATTTTGGGAAATACAGAGTATGAGCATCAACCTTCAACAACAGATCCTGCCACTCAAGAAAAACGACGAACCGGCAATGGCGGGTCCACCGCTTCCCTCCATCCCGACCGAGGTGCCGGACGGGCCCTGCTGAGGCCCGAAACCGCCTCCACGGTCCAGTGGACATGCCCGAGCGGGTTATGTGATCAGCCCCTTTGTCGAGGATTTTATCGAGACTTCCGTCGGGCCGGTGCCGAGGGTGGCGACCAGCCTCAGCCGCCGCGACCATCTCGGCACGGTGGGCGCCAGGACCGGTCTCACCCGCAACGACTACAAAATCACCCCCGGCCTCTATTGTGTTGGCTCACCAACAGCGGCTTCGCCCGTGCTGGTCACCGCCAACTACAAACTGACCTTCGACGCCCTGCGCCGGGAGCTGGCCGGGATCGACGCCTGGATTCTGGTGGTCGACACCCGCGGCATCAACGTCTGGTGCGCGGCTGGCAAGGGGACTTTTTCCGCCGACGAGGTTGCCTATCAGGTGCGGCGGGCCCAGCTCGAAGAACTGGTCAGCCACCGGGAGCTCATCCTGCCCCAGCTTTCCGCCAACGGCGTGGCAGCCCGGCAGGTGAAAAAGCTCTGCGGTTTTTCAGCCCGGTTCGGCCCCATCCTTGCCGCCGATTTACCCGAGTTCCTGCGCGCGGGCAAGGCCGACGAGAGGATGCGGACGGTCACCTTCACCCTCCGCGAGCGGGCGGTGCTGGTCCCGCTGGAACTGTGCATCGTGGCCAGGCCCCTCATCCTTGCCGGGCTCCTGTTCTTCGTCCTGTCGGGGATTTCGCCGGAGATCTTTTCCCTGAAAGCGGCAGCCGGCCGTGGAATGATGGTTTTCTCCGCGACACTGGCGGCGATCGTCGCCGGCGCGGCACTCACCCCGCTTCTTCTGCCGTGGATCCCCTTCCGGCAATTCTGGCTGAAGGGAGCGGTCGTGGGCGGCATCACCGCGGTCCTGTTCACGGCCGGGATTTCCGCCAGCTGGGTGGAGAAGGCTGCGCTTTTCCTGTGGATCTGCGGCTGCGCCTCTTACCTCGGCATGAACTTCACCGGCTCGACCCCCTTCACTTCGCTCTCAGGGGTGGCCAGGGAGATGCGCCGGGGCCTGCCTTTCCAGATCGGCACGGCGAGTCTTGCCGCAATTTTCTGGCTGGCCGGAGCCTTTGTGTGATTCAAGGAGATTTCCATGAAAGATTTCAGGTACCTCGATAACACCGCCATCCTGGTTCTCTCGGTCGAGAAATGCATCGGCTGCGGCAACTGCGAGTTGGTCTGCCCGCATCGCATCTTTCGGGTGGGGAAGGGGAAGGCCAAAATCATCGACCCGAACGCCTGCATGGAATGCGGGGCCTGCGCCAAAAACTGCCCGACGGGAGCAATCTACGTCAATCCTGACGACGGCTGCGGCTGCGCCGCCTATATCGTCAACAGCTGGATCGCGAAAGTCAGGGGCAAGGCCCCCGGCGGCTGCGGATGCTGATAGCGTTCAGCAGTCAGCTATCAGCTCTCAGCAGGAAACAGCTCATCGCCGAAAGCTGATCGCTGATGCCTTTTCTTAATCAGGAAGCCAGGGCCTTCAGCTGGGTCCAGGTGTCCTGCGTAAGGAAGCTCCCGGCCAGATTCCCCTCCATTTCCCTGAAGAGCGCAAGGGGCATGGCAAAGCTCAGCACATCGTCCTTCAGCATCCGCTTCAGGTAAACCCGGGCGGAGATGTCGCTCAGACCCAGCACCGCCCGCGGCTCCGGCCGTTCCGACTCCCGATAGGGATAGATGCCGATCGTCTGGCAGCCGGCGGCGAAGGGAAAGATGACATTTTCGTTATGGCCCCGGCCGTAGTTGGCGAGTACCGTCAGCGCCGCGATCTGATCCATGTTGCCGAGAAAGATCACCACCCGCAGGTCCTCGACCGCCTCATCGATCTCCGCAAGAGACTTGAAGACCACGTACTTCGCCGGCACTTCGGTCATCGGCAGCGATTCGATGAACCTGCCGACCAACTCCGGTGTTTTGACATACCGCTCGCCGTGCATGAAATGGTGGTAGGCTTCCGGCCTGAGATAGGGTTTGACCCGCTCTCCCGCCTCGCGCCCCGTCTTCCACTGCTCATTGCCGGTGGAGAGGAAGTATTTGAAACACTCCTCCCCGCCGGCGAAGTTCTTGTACTGGTTGCCGAAACCGAGACCGACCCCGCCGCCGGGGCAGCCGAAGGTCCCGGCGTCGAAGACCGCGGTCTCGCCCTTGACCGCCGCAGCCAGCATGAACATGACACAGCCCCACTTACCCTCCTGAAATTGCCTGGCATCGGCCGGTCTTTCGTCGGTAAAGACAATGCCCACCGGATGATGTCGACACTGCAGGTGCTCCGCTATCTGGCTTTTCATGGGATGCCCCCTTCTGGTGAAGTTAATCGATAAAAGAAACGCGAGACGCCGAAGTGTAACAAATCCCACTGCTCTTTCCAACCACGGGTGCAACCAGTGGTGACCCAGTGGCTTAGAGGACTAACACGATGGGCGATTGCGGATTACATGTATAACAGGTAAGTTACACGGACCGAGCAGCCCCGATGAATACGCTGACTCATCTCATAATCAGGATCTCTTGTCGGGACGAAGCCAGGCCTTGGGGAGGAACCTATGCATGTTCATATCGATTTTCCTGCAATTACCGAACTGTTGCGGGCGGCCCGTGCCGAGGGCCGGGACTCGCTCTTCGAACATGAAGTGTATACCCTTCTGTCCCTCTCCGGTGCGGAAACCCCGCCGAAATGCACGCTTATCCGACGCGGCGACCGGTTCGCCGATGAGGAACTGACCGCCTTTTCCGGGGACCGCGTGGTCCTCAAGATCGTCTCCCCGACCATCATCCACAAGACCGAGGTCGGCGGTGTGCGGGTGGTCGACCGACTGCCGGGCAGGATCCGTTCGGCGATCCGCCGGATGCACTACGAAGTGCCGGAGCATTACGCAGCCCTCGTGGAAAGGGCGCCTCAATACATGCCGGCGAGCTACCGTGGGCTTGCCGGCGAGGCCTTGACGGCGGCCGTCAGCCGGGATATTCGTGGCGTGCTCCTGGTCCAGTACATGCCGCCGGATTCTGAGGCCTTCGGCAACGAACTCATCGTCGGGCTCAGGTCCACCCGGGAGTTCGGCACGATCATCACCGCAGGGCTCGGCGGCACTGACACCGAGCTCTACGCCGAGAGGTTCAGGAAGGGCCAGGCCATCGTCGCCGCCTCGACAGAAATGCACGACGGGCACTCCTTCTTCGAGCTGTTCCGCAAGACCATCGCCTATAAAAAGTTGGCCGGGCTGACCCGCGGCCAGCGGCGCATCGTTACCGACGAGCAGCTCATCGAGTGTTTCCAGTCCTTCATCCGTATCGGCAATCACTACTCGCCGCTTTCTCCGGAAAGGGAATTCGTTATCGAGGAACTCGAGATCAACCCCTTCGCCTTCACCGACTATCTGATGGTGCCCCTCGATGGCCTGTGCCGTTTCGGCAGGCCGCCCGTCCCGATTCCGCGCCGGCCTATCGCCAAGATCGACCGCCTCCTTCATCCTGGGAGTATCGGCCTGATCGGGGTCTCAGCCACCCGGAAGAACTTTGGACGGATCATCCTCGACAACATCCTGGCCGAGGGCTTTGCCCCTGCAAAGCTCACCGTGTTGCACGACAAAGAGGAAAAAATCGCCGGAGTCGCCTGTATAAAGGAATTCGACCAACTCGAGAAACCGCTCGACCTCCTCATCGTGGCCGTCGCGGCCGCTGAGGTTCCGGTATTGCTCGCAGAAATCATCCAGAGCGGGGCTGCCGCCTCGGTCATGCTCATCTCCGGGGGCATGGGCGAGACAGAGGACAGCCGGGAGCGGGCTGCAGGTGTCGTTGAGATGCTGCGCCGCGCTCATGCCGGCGAGGGCGGCGGCCCGCTGGTCCTCGGGGCCAACTGTATGGGCGTCATCTCCCGGCCCGGCCGGTACGACACCTGGTTCATACCCGAAGAGAAGCTTGCGAAGGATCGCACGGCCAACTACCACCGGGCGGCTCTCATCAGCCAGAGCGGCGCCTTCATGCTCCACCGCAGCCACCAGTTCCCGGAGCTGCGCCCGGCCTACATGATCTCCATGGGCAATCAGACGGATTTGACGCTCGGGGACATGCTGCAGTATTTCAAGGATTCGGCAAAGGTGGACGTGATTGCCATATACGCTGAAGGCTTCAACGATTTCGACGGTCTGGCCTTCTGCCGGGCCGTGCGTGAGGCGGTGCTGGCCGGCAAGGATGTGATCTTCTACAAGGCCGGGCGCACCGCCGAAGGCAGGGCCGCGACCAGCGGCCATACCGCGTCCCTTGCCGGCGACTACATGGTATGCGAAAACTGCGTCCGTCAGGCCGGGGCCATCGTCGCCCGGTCCTTATCGGAATTTCAGGAGCTCTTTTTTCTGGCGGAGACCCTGGCCGGGAAGAAGGTGCTCGGCAACCGGCTGGCCGGTATCAGCGGTGCCGGATTCGAGGCGGTCGGCATGGCCGATTCCATCGAGTCGGACGACTACCGGATGCGCCTTGCCGAGTTCAGCCCGGCCACCCGGGAAGGTATCGCCGAGGTTCTTTTGCGGAAAAATCTCTCTGCGCTCGTAACAGTCGCCAACCCCCTCGATATCAATCCGGCCGCCGACGACGAGGCCCATGACGCAATCGCCCGCCTGGTCCTGGCTGACCCTGGAGTCGATGCGGTGATCCTGAGCCTCGATCCGCTCTCGCCGATGATGCGGACGCTCTCCGCCGGATCCGAGCGCTACGCCATGGAAAATCCGGACAGCATCAGGGCCAGGCTCATCCGGCTCATGCAGGAAACCGACAAACCTCTGGTGGCGGTGGTCGACGGCGGTCGAATGTTCACCCCCCTGCGCGACGCGCTCCTCTCACAAGATATCCCGGTATTCATGGTCTGCGACCGGGCGGTCGCTGTCCTCTCCCTCTACATGCAGGGCCGCCTGGCCGCCGAGTCGCTCCGGGTTACCCATCATCCCGCCTGACTGAGTCGCCAAGAGGAAGCGAAGATCAACGGCAGCCTCGGGGCAACGGCACGCTCCACCGATGGGATCGTCTTCGACACCCAGGTCCGCAATCAGCGGGGGAATGCCCATCATTCTCACCAGCAGAGCCAATTTGTCCGAATCCCGGCTTGCCTCCTGCGCTGTCGCCGTGGCCTACGCCAAAGGCAGGAGGATGAGGAAAAATACTCGCTTTACCCGCAATGAGCCTGAGCACCTTGATACACCGCAACATTTCGCAATCAGCAACAAGTAGGCAATCAGCTTATAGTATGGTTTAACATCCTAGCATGGTGACAAAAAATCATTTATTTCATTTTTTGCCTATCAATAATTCAAGTTTGTGCACTGCAACATTTTCCGCTTGACTTACTACCCGCCATTACTATACTAGACTCTACGAAAGATGAGTCCAACGTGCAGGAAGTGAAGCGGCCGGGACAGGCAAGTCCTGTTACAGCAACCAGAATCATCACAAGCGCAAAGGAGCAGTCTCATGGAAACATCAAGATTCGCAAAGCAGACCCTGGTATTTCAGAAAACTCTTTTCGAGAACACCTTCAACGCCATGGCCATGATTCAGGACCAGACCGAAATCATCGTCAGCAGCTATCTCGATCAGCTGCCGTGGATTTCCGAAGACGCCAAGAAGTCGCTGCAGACTTCCGTCGATCTGGCCAAAAAGTCCCGCAATGAGTTCAAGAAAGCCGTTGAAGACGGCTACCGCAAGTTCGAGGAGCTCCTCGAAGAGAGAGAGGAAAGGCAAACCCGTGAAAAGGAAAGGGAAATGCGTTGAGCGCCATCTTCATCCGAAAGGGCCGGCAGGGAATCCTTTCCTGCCGGCAACGCCGTTTGGGGGCTTCGTTTACCGCATTTTCAGTGCCTTAGTACCTTAAAGAAATTCAATTCTAACTTAAAAATGAATTTTTCCTGAAGGTACTTATCCTGTTCTGCTGGGGTTAGGGAGGAGGGGGGAGAAACTCATGTACGGTTTTTACTCGGCGTTCAATGCCTGGACAAGGGCAGTATCGGCCCAACTCGAGGTCGCAAAGGCTCTTGCCGAAGGCTTTCACGCGTATAATCTCGATTACCTCAAACCCCTGCTCAAGTCCTCGGCGATCTTCAGCAAGGTCGAAGCGACCCGGGTGAAGGAACGGACGCTCTGGGAAAATTACCAATCCTACCTGAAGCTGCTGGCGTTCAATATCGATCTCACCAACAGATACGCCATCGGTTTTCTGCAGGTTCTCGACTTCTACAATCAGCAGGAACTGGCAAAAGGGGTTTCCGCCTGGTTCGCGACCTTTCTCGATCGGGAAGGCGAGAAGATGGACGAGTTTTTCATCCGTCAGAAGGAAGTGCTGCACCAGGTGCTCTACGAATTCCCGCAGGCCATCAAGGAAATCGAGTCGGAATACGGCTTCCACTTTGAGCGCCAGCCGGAAAGTGTCTCTGCCGAGACCGACAGGTTCATTCTGCACCGGGTAAAGCCGAACGAGCCCGGGGTGGCTACCAATGAGCGGATGAAGCCGATGATCATCATTCCGCCTTTTGTACTCGGCGCCAATATCCTCGCGTTTCTGCCCGGCGAGCAGAAGAGCTACGCCCACTGCTTCGCCAACAAGGGCATTCCCACCTATATCCGAATCATGAAGGACATCCACCGGAATACGGCGGTGCAGAAGATGAGCCTCGAGGAGGATTGCCTGGACACCAAATATTTTTGCGAGAAAGTCAAGGAACGTCATGGCCATCCGGTTACCCTGAACGGCTATTGCCAGGGGGGCTTCTCCGCCCTCTGCAACATCCTGACAGGCGAGCTGGACGGCCTGGTGGATTCGTTGATCACCTGTGTGGCACCGATGGACGGAACCCGCAGCAAGGGGCTTGGCAGTTTTCTCGACGATCTGCCGGAGCAGTTCAACGATCTGGCCTACGGCACCAAAACCCTTGGCAACGGCAACAAAATCGCCAGCGGCATGCTCATGGGCTGGGTGTACAAGCTGAAAGGCATTGAGAATTCCGGACCGATGGTCGCCTTCCTCCGGGACATGCTGATGCTGAAGGGCCGGGACGGTCACCCCGCCCCGATCAATAAAACGGTCGCGGCACTCAACTACTGGCTGCAGAACGAACGTACGGACATCCCGCTGTCCACCACCGAGATGAGCTACAAGTCATATAATATCCCCATCTCCGCCGACGGCACCCTGCCCGTCTCGATCTTCGACAGGAAGCTGAATTTTCGCGGGATCACCGAGAAAAAGATCACCTGGCTGCTCTGCTACGGCGAGACCGACGAGCTGGTGGAAAAAGAGGTGGCCCTCGCCCCCCTCGACTTCATCGACGGCGTCGAGGTGACCCCCTTCCCCAAAGGCCATGTCGCCATCGCCACCTCCTGGTCCCATCCCGGCACCAAGTACGCACTCGACTCCGTCTTCACGCTCGATTCGACACTCAATTTCAACACGGTTTACAGGGCCAGGAATTACGATGCCGAATTCGGTGCCGGCAAATACCGCGGGCCGGTCCGCTTTCACCTCGATCTGGCAAGGCAACTGGGCCAGACCGGTTAAGCCATCGGGTTCCGGTGTCGCCTTTACGGGATCTATCCAATTATCCGTGGATCGACCCACAAATTTTTCCGTCTTAAATCCCTGTCGCGAAAAACACTGTTCGCAAGCAACCCGTGCTGGAGGCGTCATGCTCCCAAATCCTACGGCTTTTCAAAAAAGACATAGGGAGTCGAATAATCGCTGAATTCGAAATATACCTTCCTCTCGCCAGGGTCGACCACCCCGTTCAGATTATCGTCAAGCACTCCGTACCCGAAACGATAGGGTCTCTCGGCCTTGCCCTGGGTGGAGGCGGCGGTGGAAATCTTGTCGATCTTCATAAATCGCCTCACCAGTTTATCCCCCGCGTAAACCTCCAGCACTCCATCGGTCCCTGTCCAGTTCTGTACCGCCCTGCCCAACTTATTCTGTGTTTCCTGGGTGCATCCTGAAAACGCCATCGCCACAACCGCAATCATCAAAAAATTCTTCATCGCGCAGATCTTCCTTGTTAACTTCCTCTCTCGAACATCGACTTTCCCGCCTATCAGGCGAGTCTTTCTCATCATATCCTATATCCCCCTCAAAGGGGACTCTTTTCAGAGCCGCCTTGAGGGGTGTCTTGGCGATTTATTAGGGAAAACAAGAAATGATGTGCTAGGAGCCTCCCGGGTTATAGCCATTATTCTCCGGGAGAGCAGATGGGTAGAGTGGACGTTGTGGACTAACTGGACATGGCGGCCGACTGCCAAGCGATCAACCAGTCCACTCGAATCCGACAGGCTCCGTGGACCTATTGCGGGCTGACGCCCGCAGCCCAGGGTTGTTGTCCTCCCACAGCAGAGGGGGCTCTTTTCAGTACCCCCTTGAGAGGTTTAAGTACCTTAACGAAATAATCTTTTGAAAAAACGCGCAGAAAATTTTTTCAAAGGTACTAAAACCAGGCCTTATGTCCCCATATTTCCTCTTCCAGGTTCTTTTTATCCTGTTCGAGCTGGAGATAGAGCGAGGCATTCTGGATAGCCAGCCCGCACTGCCGGGCGATGGCGCTCATCAGGCTGACATCCTCATCCAGCAGGCCACGCTTTTTGTCGCTGTACAGACCCATGATGCCGATCACCTTTCCTTTCACCGAAATCGGCAGATGGAGCATGGTGACAATGCCTTCCGCCTTGCGCTCTTCACGGTAGTCGATATCGTAGGTGGCAACATCGTCGATAACCTCGGCCTGGTTGCGCAGCACGGTCTTGATCCTCTCCGCCGAGACCGGTCCCTTGTTCAAATATTTTTCGCTCAGCCCGTAACTGGCAACCAGCTTCAATTCCCTCGTCCTGTCATCGACCAGCCGGATGGTCACCCCGAGCAGTTCGAAGGCGAGCGCCAGATCCGCGGTCATGAGATGGAGGATGACCTTGATGTCGAGTGAAGAACTGAGGTTCTCTGCCACGGTAGTGAGCAACTGCAGATCCCTCTTGCGCCGGTATTCGTTGTGGGCCCGCATGATGGCGATGCCTCCCTGATCTGCGAGACCCTTCAGCAATTCCACATCTTCCTCCGAAAAATCTCGGAGTTCGGCGGTGTAGAGCGCCAGAATACCGATGGGGTGGTCCTCATCGGCGAACACCGGAACCACCAGCAGCGAGGCGATTCCTTCTTTTTTCTTCAGTTCGCGATTTTCCAGCCTGGGGTCGGTGGTGGCATTTTTTACCACCATATAACCGCCTTTCTTGAGGATATCGCGGGTGACCTCGCGACCGTTGGCCGGACCGGCGTGGATGTATTTTTCGGAAAGGCCGATCTGGGCGACAGGGTAAAACAGACCGTCGCTGTCATGCCTGCTGCGAATGAGAAAGAGTGAACACGCTTTGGCCCTCATCACCTCGACGGCGCTTTTGACGATAAGATCGAAAATCTCCACGCGATCGGAAGACCTTTGGATGGCATTGATGATCTGGCAGAAATTCTTGAAGTATTCACAATTTTTCGCCATGCTTTCCCCCTTCTCTCTCTTTATTCGTTAATTGTCTCTTGTCAAAAGCCAATCGGCAATCTTCGGGGCAAATTCCCGCTGGCACTTCGAACTCACATAGATGCCGATATGCCCGGTATCGAAACAGATGTCCTCCTTGTCCTTGGATCCAACCCTGGAGGTGAGCAGGTTGCACGCCTCCGGGGGCACGAGATGATCGAACCTGCCATAGAAGTTCAGCAGGGGCATGGTGATCTTGCGCAGATCGACACGTTCCCCGTCGATGACGAGCTTCGATTCAATCAGCAGGTTTTTCTTATAGAGATCGTTGATAAACTGCTTAAAGGTCGCCGCCGGGACATCCGGACTGTCGAAGATCCATTTTTCCATGCGGATGAAATTTTCCACATAGTTCTTGTCGTCGATATTCTGGATAAACCCGACATACTTGTCGATGATCAGCCTGGCGGGATTGAGCAGCAGAAAACCCAGGTTCATGATGTCGCCGGGCATGTTGGCATAGGTATCGCCGAGGATCTGGGCGTCGGTCTGCCGCATCCAGACATTCAACAAGCCCTTGTCAGTGTCGAAGTTGCTCGGGGTCACGGTGGTGACGAGATTCTTTACCCGGTGCGGATAGAGCGCGCTGTAGATGACGGAGAAGACCCCGCCCATGCAGATACCCATGATATTGAGCTGGTCTATGCCTTTTTCATCGCAGATGAAGTTGACGATATTAGCGATATAGCCGTTAACGTGATCGCCGATGGTGAGATACTGATCCTTGCGGGTCGGATACCCCCAGTCGACCATATAGATCTCGACCCCCTGGGACAACAGGCTCTCGACGACGCTCCGCCGGGGCTGCAGGTCGAGCATGGTTTCACGGTTGATCAGGGCGTAGATGACCAGCAGCGGAGTTTTGCACCTCACCTCCGTCGGTCGGTAATGCTTCAGCTTGACCCTGTCCTCCTGATAGACGATGTCATAGGGGGTGGTGGAGATATCGGTGTCGAGTTGACTGGTCAGGACCGCAGATGCCCTGCGCAGTTTCTTGTGGGTGGTCTTTCTACTCTCCTCGATGTTTTTAAGAATGAGATCTACGGGAATTCTTGCATTCATTCAATTTTCCCTCCTCGTTATTTTACCGGAAAAGCCGCTCCGCTTAACGCCTCCACTTTTTGCAGTTTCTCTTTATTCAGTTTCTCTTTATTCAGTTTCTCTTTATTCAGTTTTTCGATCTGCCTGGATAATTCCTTAATCTTCTTCTTCATGTTGTAGATGTCCTTGTACACCTCATCCATGTCCCGGCCGGTGGGGATCTGCATCTCCTTCAGGAAGATGTCGGCCACACTGTTTTTCACGCCCTTGTAGGCCGCAAGGGAAGTGATGGTGTTGTTCAGGACTTCCGTATATTCTTTTGATTTCAGCATATCCAGGAAATGCTTTTCGAGGATCCTGATCCAGTCGTTGTAGACCTGCTTAGGATCTTCCACTATTTCGCCGCCCTCCAGCATCTTTTTGACCTTGGCCTGCATCACCCGGTGAGTCTTCTCGAAGGGCGTGGTGAACTGGTAGATAAGTTCGACGAGATGGGAGAAGAAGATAGTCGACTTGTCAAGGAGCTCGCTGAGTCTCTCATGGTATTCCCTGGGTAAGCCGATTTTCGGTATCTTGAGATATTTCTGCAGTTCCGACCGGTACAGCTCGCGGAACGACTCGAAAGCCGAGTGGTCGAGGTCATCCAGGTTATAAGCCTTCGTATGTTCGCCGACCTTTGCCATGCTCTTCACCGCCTGGCTCTGGAATTCAATGAAATTCTCCAGGGAATCCCCCGCCGACTGAGTCAGCGCCTCGGTATACGCCGAAACGGACCGGTACAGGGTGTCCTGGTTTTCCGGGGCCATCATGAGCCTGAAGAAAGAGATGGAATTATTGATCGAGGACTCCCACGCCTTATAGGTCTTATATTTGTCGTCTTCCTGGCTGTCGGCGACCGCATCGAAATTCAGTCCCGAACTGCGCAGGCCTTCCTCCCGTGCATTGCCCGGTGGCCGCCAAAAATTCTTCGTCATCGTCATCCACGACTCGACGAACTTACCGATTTCATTGTTCTGAGGGTTAATATCCGTCATATTGCAGCTCCTTTTATCTATTAGGATCAAGTCGAACCAACAAATAACTCGTATTGCCTTGAACAACTACTTCATTACAGGAAACAGCTACTTCTTTATGCCATACTGTTTCAATGTCTTGCTGAAGATATTTAACGACTCCATATCTTTGAGTGTTTTTTCTGCTAGGCTGGAAAAGTCCATGCCCATGTCGAGGTAGGCATTGACCTGATCATCCATCGTCTTCCGATAGACCAGATAGCTCTCCATGGTCTTTTCAAGGTATTTCTCGAAAAATTCGTGGAGGAGATTCTCTCCGAATTGAATAACCAGGTGCAGCAGCGATACCGGCAGAAGCCCCTGGTTGTTCTTGGCCTTGTCCATGATGATTTGGGTAAGCACTAAGGCCGTCACATCTTCACCGGTATTGGCATCCCTCACCTCGACCCGGTTCCCCGCCTTGATCAACTCGGCGACATCCTTGATGGTGATATACTCACTGGTTTCGGTGTTATACAACCGACGATTCGGGTATTTTTTTATAAGGATTCTGCTGTCCACTCCCACCATCCTGTAAGACATTGCCCAACGTATCTCAGCCGTGGCTCACTTTCCCTTTGCGATGGACAGAGGAGAGAATCGGCTCGGAACGCACAGGACAAATAAAGTTTTTCTCCATTTATTTGAGATCCATTCGCGTTAAGGTTTTAAAACTTCTTTATGTTACAGCGCAACATGTCCGCTGTCAATACGCTTCAATCACAACCGATGCTGCTTTATTGAGCCAGTAAAATTAGGGTATTTTTTATCATAATCGCTTTTTTGCAACGCAGTATAATTCCTCTTGACAAATGGTTTTTTTGCACAATTTAATTGTAATGTTACGTTCTGTTGACAAAATCGATTTTTGATCTAATAATTTGGCAGGATGATGTCGCCGCTGCGGCGAAACACCCCCTGCATTACGGGCGTCTTTTTCTTTAATAATCCTGGAGGGAGGTAATATATGGAATTACAGAAAATTGCCAAACAAATGATCGGATTCAGAAGAATGATGTTCAACAACACCTGCAGTGCCATCAATGTCATCCAGGACAACTCGGAAAGCATGATGAATGGGTTTCTTAAGCAGTTTCCCTGGATCACCGATGAAGCCAGAAAGCCCTTCAACGATTCCATTGCCTTTTTGAGGGAATCGAGAAACCATTACCAGAAGATCTGCGATGAGGGGTATAAATACATGGAAAGAATGATAAACACCAAATGAATACGCAAAGGGGGACATTGATGGACAATCTCAACCTGCTCTGCCAGACGATACGGTTCCAGCGAACCGCCCTGCAAAACAGCCTGGCAATGATCGCCGCCGTGCAGCAGCACGGGGAAAGATTGCTGAAGGCGACATTGGAACAAAGCCCCTGGATTCCCGGCGAAAGCAAGGATGCCTGTCTCTTCTTCGCCGGGATCTGGAGGAAAAACCTGACCGGCGTGAGTGAACTGGTCGACAAGAATCTTGCCACCATGGAACGTCTTACGTCCACCGGGGAAAGAAGCGAAAAAAAGTCGAAGCCGGCAGAAAGGCCGGCCGCCGAACCAACGGAAAAACCCGGGCAGGCGATGAGCCCCAAGAAGCAGACTCCGGAAATAAAGCAGGCGCCCGAAAAACCACAGCCCGCGGAAAAGGAGGCACCCAAGCAAGCAGAACACATCGCCAAAGCAGCAATCGAACCTCAGAAAGCCGTCTCCGAACCACACGAAAAAAAATCCGAACAGCCGCCGGTTAAGCAGGCCGAGAAGAAAAAGCCGCCCGAGCCTAAATCCTGAAAAAATTGGGAAAAGGGTGTATAATCAGGGCCGAGACCGGATGGGCAGTACAGTAACAATACAATAACCAGGAGAGAAAGAAGATGCTGGACATCAAAGGATCTGTTGCGGTCATTACGGGGGGGAGCGGCGGTATCGGCATGGCACTTGCCCAAAAGTGGGTTGAATCAGGCGGCAGGGCGGTAATCGCCGATATAGATGAAAGTGCCCTGGCAGCCGCCAAAGATCAACTGGGCCGGAACGTCGAAACTTTCGTCTGCAACGTTACAAAAGAGGAAGACAATGCGGCACTCGCCGCTTTCGCCATCGAGAAGATGGGGGCTATCAACATGGTAGCCCCGTTCGCCGGGATCATAAAGGACGCCATGCTGGTTTCCCCAGACCGCGATACTGGAAAGGTGACGAAGAAAATGTCGCTCTCCGACTTCCAGAGAGTCATCGACATCAATCTCACCGGTGTCTTCCTCACGGTCCGCGAGTGTGCCGAGCAGATGGTCAACAACAACTGCAAGGGCCTGATCTGTCTAGTCTCTTCCACCGGTTCGCTGGGCACCGCAGGTCAGATCAATTATTCCTCGACCAAGGCGGCCATGAGCGTTATGCCGAAGGTCATCACTGCCGAGTTCTTCCGCCGCGGATTGGCCGACAAGATCCGCTGCGTGGCAATCGCCCCCGGCTATGTGGGGACGGCGATGGTGAAAAACATGAACCAGAAGGCTCTGGAAAAAATCCTGGCCGAGGTGCCGATCGGCCGACTCATCGAGCCGGAAGAGGTCGCCACGCTTGCCTGCGACATCTACCGGAACGAAGCGCTGGCCGGTGAGACGTATTTCATCCACGGCGGTCTGCGGCTAGGCTCGAAGGGCTAGGCCACGATCCTGCCGCGCCGGGCGCCGACGCATAGTACCCACGCCGTGCGTCCGCCTTGCCTGAAGGGCGGCATATGAGAATTGATAAAGTCGTAAAAAGTGCACCAACCCGTTGAGATGGACTCTGGAAAAAGTTTGATATACGAGGGTAGTGCCTGAAACGGTGCTTTGGCAGTACATATGGTACAGCGAAGCGCCGTTTCAGACCTACAACGAAGTAGATCGGACTTTTTGCGAGTCCATCAGAATTGGCAGAGCCGCCTTTTTCGGGCCCATGCTGATTTTCGTCGGCAGCCATTGCCTGCATGGCTGCCGAGTCTTTCTCAGGGGGAGACGATGCTCGTCTCGAACTCCGGCGGATTGCGGATGTGATCGAGGACCAGACACTGGTCCAGGGCGCGAAGAAGGGTTGTTTCGTATTTGGCGGGAAAGTTATTGGGCAAGGTCAGCTGCATGGTCATCTTCGGGTACTTTTTCTTTTCCCTGTCCCAATCGTAGTACATTTTGAGCTTCATCCCCTCGATCGGGATTTCACGGGTCCGGCAGAATTTTACTGCGAAAAAACCCGCACAGGCAGCGATCGAGGCGGCAAAGAGATTGAAGGGCGTAGGCGCCGAGCCGTCCCCGCCTGCTTTTTCCGGCTGGTCGGTGGGAATGATAAACTCGCCTACCTGCGCATTCACCTTCAGATTTCCTGGAAAACTGATTTCTATTTCTGTACTCATCTCACTTCCTCCTTCTTTTATATCTGAGAGCCACACCCGTCCTTCCACCTGCTCACAAAAGTCCTGCCATGAATAGCCTGGATTATCGCCGGCGCTGGACCGCTAAAAAAGAGTGGTGGAAATCGCTCCTGAAATGACAAATCGACAGAGGTGATTACGTAATTTCACCATAACACAAGAACTCACCGCCAGAAGCCCTCCTTATCCCTCATCATCCCGCACGTACCCATTCGTCTGAAAAACTTTTCCTCGCCCCCTGATTGCCACGAAAAGAGCAACTTGCCACGAATTGCAGCTGAATCGCTTACCTCAGAGACACAAGCCTTGGCTGTCGATTCGCCCCCAAAATATACATAATTGTTAATAAACAATTTTCTTTAACAACATTTTTGTTCTAATTAAAAAATTTCCCACTCGACTACTACTGGTAAGATATTGTTATTAATATTGTTATCTTAAAGGTTATCTTCTGGCTCACAATTTGCTTATATCTGCAGCAGAGAATTCGAGCCGTACGCAAGGACGATACCTCACGGAGCACCGGACACCGCAGCTGGCGATCCGGCATGAACGCCGCAACCAACGAAAATTAGACAAGAAGCACTGAAGGAGCAAGGAGAGAAGATGAAAACGAGCAGGAAAAGATGTGTAATGATGAGTATTGCAGCCCTCCTGTTAGGCCAATCCGCAGTTCAGGCGGAAGAGGCGAAACCAACTGCCGGAGTCGACCTGGGAGTTTTCAGCCAGTATATCTGGCGAGGCCTGGAACTGAGCAAGGACAGTATCGTCCTTCAGCCATCCATGACCGTCGGTTATCAGGGGGTAAGCTTCAATATCTGGGGCAACCTCGATACCGACAACGACGCCTACGACGGAGCGAAGTACAACGAAACCGACCTTACCCTTTCCTACTCCCATTCCATAGGCATTGTGGGACTTACCGGCGGCTACATCTACTACGCCCTTGACGGCCTTACCGATTCTCAGGAGGTTTACGGTTCGGTCAGCCTCGACACCATTCTCAGTCCGACCATCACCGTCTACCGCGAGATTGCCCACCTGCCCTCATGGTACATAAATGTCGGGGTTTCGCATTCCCAGCCGATCACTGGAGAGATCACCCTCGATGCCGCAGCCTCCGTCAGCTATTACCATTCCGATGACGACGCCTTCGCCGAGGCCAATGACCCGTCGGAAAAATATCGGCAACTCCACAACGGCCTGGTGTCGATCGGCATGACCGTACCTTTCGGCGGATACTTTTCGGTCAAACCACTGCTCGCCTACTCTTTCCCGCTCACCGACAAGGCGGAGGAATATATAGAGTCGACCAGCCTGAGCGGCGATTCCGACTTCCTCTACGGCGGCATAACCCTGTCCATGGCCTTCTGATCTCCTTTCCGGCCGGCCTTCCCTCCCCCCACGGAGAAGGCCGGTTCACCCCACAGAAAACCTCCTTCCCCGCTTGTCCCAAGCGACGGGCCGGTAATTTCTCCGGATCGGTCGCCGTCGATCACCTGGCCAGGCGATTACATAAACAACTCGCGGCGTTCAGCCGGTTTTGCCAGGATGGCTGCCAGGATTTCAGCGCCGCGAGACACTTCGGCATCGTTTCTGGGCGGGCCAACACAGATGCGCACCGCCTCGAGAGGGCTGCTGCCTGTGCCGGACGTGCTGCAGGCATAGAAGTTGCTGGAGGGAATCACTTGAACGCCCAGGGCAGCGGCCCGGCGGGCGAAGTTTTCGCCGGACCAGGCGGGCGGAAGCCGGAGCCAGGCTTGAAGGCTGCCGGGGCGGAACTGGAGATCCTGGCCGGCGAGACTGCCGGCAAGGATCTCCATCCGACGCTCCGCTGCCCGGCGTTTGCATACGATGACCCGATCCGCGGTACCGTCATCGATCCATCCAGCACCGATCTCAGCCATCAGCGGAGGGTTCACCCAGATGGAAGCGGCCATTACCCGCTCCACTGCCGAGCGCACCCCATCGGGTACTACCAGAAAGCCGAGCCGCAGGCCCGGGGCCAGTGTCTTTGAGAGGTTGCTCAGATACAGGCTCCGTTCCGGAATATGTGCCGCGATGGGGGTCCCGGACTCCTGCTCCATGCCGCCGTACACATCATCTTCGATGAGCAGGAGATCCTGCCGGCGCAACACCGCCGCCAGCTCCTTGCGCCTCTCCGGCGGCATGGTGATGGTCGTCGGGTTGTGCATGGTCGGGATCAGATAGGCACCCTTCAACCGGTGCCGATCCGCGGCCTTGGCCAAAGCGTCCGGCCGCATCCCATCGCCGTCACCGTCTATCGGCACGAGACGGATATGGAGCACCCCGGCGAGATTTATCAGTCCTGGATAGGTATAGCAATCGACGGCCAGACTGTCGCCCGGCGACAGCTGGGCGGCAAGCGCTGCAAAGAGGGCATGTTGCGCTCCCGTTGTGATCACCAGATTTTCCGGAACGGACGGCATGTTGAGACGGGCAAGCCAGCGACAGGCGGCCCGGCGGTGCCGCATGAGTCCCGCGGTCGGCTGGTACTGGAGCAACTCGTCGAGGGCCTGCCGCCGCGACAGCTCGGCAAGTGCGGCGGCGAGATCGGGAGCTCCTTCCGGCACTGGGAAATTCAGGTCGAAACGGATACAGTCGCCACTGTCTCGGTCCGGCCGATTGTGGAGCCTATGCAGGTTGAACTCATCCTCTTCCCGCCGGGCGATAAAGGTCCCGCGGCCGATCTCCCCTCGCGTCAGCCCCAGTTCGTCCATCTCCCGGTAGGCCCTCGTCACCGTTCCCAGGGTAACACCCAGGGCATCGGCCAATTCCCGCTGGGGCGGCAGCCGGTCCCCCGGCTGCAGGGCGCCGGCGACGATGGCCTCCCGGATTCCCTCGCTGATCCGCCGGTATTTGCGGCCTGAGGCGAGGGAAATATGATTCAGCAAAATTGTTATCATAACAATATACAGATTGACTGGTACAATTTCAGTCGATTATGACATTATTCACAGACAATGTCATCAAGAAAGGAGACAATCGACATGAACGAATGGATCAAAGGAATGCGGGCCAACATCCCCCTTGCGGTCAGCGCCATGGCCTACGGCGGGGTCTTCGGGGTGCTGAGCGGCAATCAGGGTGTGAGCTGGGCCGAGATGCTGGGTATGGATCTCCTGATGTTCGCGGGCTCGGCCCAGCTGGTTATGATCGAGATGTGGCAGGCCCCCTTGCCGGTGCTCGAGATAGGCCTGGCCGTATTGATCGTCAATATGCGCTACCTCCTGATCGGGGCGTCGCTGCAGCCGGTCTTCGACGGCCGGCCTCTCTGGCAGAAGGTGCTCGGCATGCATCTGGTGGCCGATGAAAACTGGGCGGTGACCATCGCCGCCCACCGCAACGGAGGGACATGTCCGGCCTTCCTGGTCGGCGGAGGGCTCCTGCTGCTCGCCGCCTGGACCGCCTCGACTCTCGCCGGCAACCTGCTCGGCGGTCGAATTGTCGAGCCGGAGCGCTGGGGCCTCGACTTTGCCTTTGTCGCCGTCTTTGCCGCCCTTTCCATGAGCCTCTGGCGGGATCGTGACGACCTCCTGCCCTGGCTGGTGGCTGCGGGCCTCTCCGTGGCGGGAGAACGGCTGCTGCCGGGCAAGCTCTATATCGCCCTTGGAGGTATCGGCGGCGCTTTGACCGCGGTTGCCCTGGAATACGTCAAGTCTTGGAAGGATAAGGAGAACAGCGACGAAACGATGCCCCGGATGGGCGAGGAGGCGGAAGGATGAACGAACTGTTCCACGACGGCGCCGTCCAGGCTATCCTGCTCACCGCCGGAATAACATACGCCCTGCGCCTGGGCGGCCTGCTGCTGGCCGACCGGCTGCCTCGAACCGGCCCCGCCCGCCGCTTCCTCGAATGCCTGCCGGGCACCATTCTGCTGTCGCTGACCGTGCCCGGGGCCCTGCATGCCGGGGTCGAGGGCGTTATCGGCCTCGGCGCGTGCCTGATCGTTTATTTCCGCACGAAAAACCTGCTGTTGACCATGGCGGCGGGAATGCTCGGTGTGTGTTTCTTCCGCGGCTTTCTGCAGTAAATCAACTTGTGGGGGAGATTTGGGGCGGCCCCTTCAGCTCGCCACCCCCCAGGAGTCGTCTTCCGGCTCGAAATTCATGACAAAGTCGATCCAATCCCGGGGCGGATCGACTATCTCCACGCCGACGGACTTGTTGAGGCTGTCGGTCGCGGCAGACCATTTCGGGATGACGATCATCTTAAAATGCATCTCGGGCCCGTTGACGATGGCCGTCATCTTTCCGGCGGTTTCGTCCACTTTCCGGGGAACATCCATCAGACATAGGCCGAATCGGGAAGCATCCGATATCTGCCCGTAAAAAAAACCAACCCCGTCGGAGACATCGATCGTGAGGTTGTTGACCATAATCCGCGGATAATGTCTTTTTTCCATGATTTCCTCCTGGAAGCCCTGTGGGATACACTTCGAGAAAACTGCAGAGCGATAGCCGCCGAGGCGGCGATCCTCCCGGGATACGATAAGCACAACCAAAATTATCACCAGATGGGTTGCGGGTTAACATGAATATCGATGACGCCGGGGTTGGCTCCGATTATTGTATACAATTTTCCAGCCAGTATGATACACTCCGAAACAAACCATACCGAGAAGCGGAAACCGATTCCGTCACGGGACAGCAATCCCGACCCGAATCTCGAGCCACGTCCGCACTGTCTGTTTCACTATCTTCATCAGCCGGAGGGGATGCCGATGGATACAATGAAGGCGCTGGTCAAAGCCAAAAAAGAGGAAGGACTCTGGCTGGAGGAAGTGGCCCGTCCGCAACCGGGTAAAAACGATGTGGTGATCAAGATTCTCCGCACCTCGATCTGCGGCACCGATGTCCATATCTTCAACTGGGACGCCTGGGCTCAAAAGACCATCCCGGTGCCGATGCCGATCGGCCATGAGTTCGTCGGGGTGGTGGACAGCGTCGGCGACAATGTCCACGATTTCAAAAAGGGCGATCTGGTGTCGGGCGAGGGTCATCTGGTCTGCGGCCACTGCCGCAACTGCCTGGCCGGCCGCCGCCATTTGTGCAGGAGCACCAGCGGCGTGGGCGTCAACCGCCAGGGCGCCTTCGCCGAGTATCTCGTCATCCCGGTGACCAACGTCTGGTACTGCGACCCCTCGATTCCGCTGGATGTACTGGCCTGCTTCGATCCCCTGGGCAACGCGGTGCATACCGCCCTCTCCTTCGACATCCTGGGCGAGGACGTCCTCATCACCGGCGCCGGACCCATCGGCTGCATGGCAGCAGCCATCTCGCGGCACGCCGGGGCCCGGCACGTGGTGGTCACCGACGTCAACCCCTATCGGCTGCAGCTGGCCAGACGGCTCGGGGCCACTAGGTCCGTCGACGTCAGCCGGGAGAAACTCCCCGACATCCAGAAGGAGCTGGGGATGAAGGAGGGTTTCGACGTGGCCATGGAGATGTCCGGTAGTCCCGAAGCCCTGCACGGGATTCTCGCCAACATGTGCCATGGGGGCAAGATCGCCATGCTCGGCATCATGCCCGCCGCCACCGCCATCGACTGGAACACAGTGGTCTTCAACGGGCTCACCATCAAGGGCATCTATGGGCGGGAGATGTACGAGACCTGGTACAAGATGACCTCGATGATCCAGACCGGACTCGACATCAGCCCGCTGATCACCCACCGCTTCCACTACACCGATTATGCCGAGGCCTTCTCCGTCATGCGTTCGGGCCAGTCTGGCAAAGTCATCCTCAACTGGGCAGAAAGGGAGTAGACCATGGCGCTGACACGACTTGACGCGGCATTGCAGCAAGAACTCGACCGGCTGAAAGAGGAAGGGCGGGCAAAGCCCCCCGAGCGGATCATCACCGCCTACCACCCGCCGGAGGGCGGCTTCGGACCCCGCTACAGCCTGGCGGGCCAAACCCAGCGTTACCTGCGGATGAATTCCAACTCCTATCTTTCACTCTCGAACCACCCGGAGCTGATCACCGCGGCCGATGCCGCCACCCATGCCTGCGGCGTGGGCCCCGGGGCGGTGCGCTTCATCGACGGCACCTTCAGCTATCACGTGGCGCTGGAGGAGCGCATCGCCCGCTTCGTCGGCAAGAACGCCGCCAAGATCTTCAACTCCGCCTACACCTCGAACTGCGGCCTGGCCCTGGCCATAGGGAGTGCGAAGACCCACTGGATCGGCGACCAGCTCAATCACAACTCGATCATCCGGGCGATGCGCATTGCCGGAGTGCCGAGCGCTAACAAGGGCATATACGCCCACAACGACATGGCGGATCTCGAGCGATGCCTGAACGAGGTAGGTGACGACATCAACCGGGTGGTGGTGATCTTCGATGGCATCTTCAGCATGCGCGGGGACTACGCCCCGATCGACGAGATCGCGGCTATCGCCGACCGCCATTCCGGGAGGTTCAAGGAAGGGGTGATCACCGTGGTCGACGATTCCCACGGCATCGGCGCCTACGGCGCGACCGGCCGGGGGACGGCGGAATTCACAGGGCGGACGCCCGACATCGTCATCGGCACCTTCGGCAAAGCCTTCGGTGTGAACGGCGGCTTCATCGCCGCGGGCAAGACCGTGATCGAAGCCGTCCGCCAGAAAGCCGACACCTACATCTACACCAACCCCTTGAGCGTCGCCGACTGCGCCGCGGCCACAAAGGCCCTTGACATCTGCGACAGCGAAGAAGGTCTCGAACTCCTCGAAAATCTGCGGCGACGCACCCTCCAGTTCCGCGAAGGTCTCGCCAGGCTCGGGCTGGAATCGATCCCCGGCCCTCATCCTGTGGTACCGCTGCTGGTGCGGGATACCGCCAAGACTCAGGCTTTGGTGGGGCACCTCTTTGCCCGCGGCGTGCTGGTCGTAGGTCTCACCTTCCCGGTGGTGCCGAAGGGCGACGAGACCATTCGTTTCCAGGTCAATGCCGCTCATACCGAAAAGGATATCGAGCTGGTGCTTGAAATCCTCGCCGCAACTCCCTAACCCGAATTCCAATGCGTCGGCTTTCTCTTTATTGGAAATCGCCCGTGATGATCACGAAAAATCCGGGTTAACCCTCCGGCTTCGGCCGGAGGGAAATACCGCCAACCGTGCAACTTCTATTGCTCCCCGCTCGTGAGTATGATAACTGGAAATCTTCGGCATGTCTCGGTACCCCGCCGGGGCTCATGGACAACCAGGAACAGCTGACGAAGGAGCAGCTCGGAGAACAGCTGCCCGTACCGTGATCATCAAAAATCTCAGCAAAGTACTCCTTACCAATATCGGCCTGAGGATTTTTTCCTACCTTGCCGCGGCGATCATCGTCGCCGCCGTCGCCCTCAACTTTCTTTTTTACAAGATCCAGGAAAAACAGATGGTTACGGAATTGCTTGCCCACGGTAAAAGCATCACATCCCTGTTTGCCGAGAATATCCGGGCGGGCGTCTACAGCCAGAGCATCGAATTGCTGGATCCTCCCGTCAAGTCGCTGCTTCGCCAGCCCGGTCTGATCTCCGTCTGCATCTACAACGACCGCAACGAACTGATCCATGCCCGGAAAAATCCGCTCGCAGCCAGGGTCGGCGCAAACAACGACTGCGATATTCGGAAAGATCCGGAAATTATCGACGACTCGCAGTTCGGCACAGAGGGCAGCATGGTCTTTCAGGAAACGGTTTCCACAGCCGTCAACAGCGACCTGTTTTATGGCACTGACACGAAAGATCTTCGGCAGACGCAGCAGGCCATCGGCAAGGTCCTGATCAGGCTTTCGGCGGACAAGCTATTGGCTAGGCAGCAGGCTCTCCTCACCCAAAGCATAGTCATCTGTCTTTGCTTTCTGGCGATTCTTCTGCCGCTTACCTTCGTCATCGTCAATGAATCGACCCGGCCCCTGAAAAAACTGCTGTTACGCCTGAGGAGCAAGTTGCCGCCGCGAAACGGGAAAACCACCGACATCGACTCCCTCGATCACACCTTCAGTACCATGCTGAGCGAGCTGGAAGATGCCTTCAAAACCATAGAGTCCCTGAAAAACCAGCTGGAAAAGAAGGTGAAGGAGCGGACCGAGGAGCTGCAGCGCATCAACGCCAATCTCGAAAACACCGTGGTCGAGCTCAAACAGGCCCAGATGCAGCTCATTCACACGGAAAAGATGGCGAGTCTCGGTCTGTTGGCCACCGGTCTCGCCCATGAAATCAACAACTCCTTGGTAATGATCACAGGATCCTTTTTCCCCTTGAGGAAGGCCATCGATCAGTTGCAGGCCAATTGCCGCCAGAATACGACGTCCGGTGGCAAAGAACCCGGCGAAACGACCGTAAACGAACTCTTTCACCACATCGACACCGCGGTCTTCCGCATCACCAGGCTGCTGAAAGATTTGATGACCTTTGCCAGGCCCGGACCCTCAACCTGGAAGCTGATCGATGTCAACAACGAGCTGGAGATGACGCTGCGTCTGCTGAACGTAGTCTCCGGCAAGGAGATCGAGTTCGTGAAGAATTTTAGCAGGGTTCATCCGGTCCTCTGTCATGAAAGCCAGATCGCCCAGGTCTTTTTCAATATCCTGCTCAATGCGATCCAGGCCATCGAAACCCGGGGACGCATCCGGATCGGCACGGCCGTCGAGGGCGATTGCGTCGTCATCGTCTTTGCCGACAACGGCCGGGGAATCGAACCGGAAATCCTGGAAAAGATATTCGACCCTTTCTTCACGACAAAGGAAACGGGCTCGGGCACCGGCCTCGGCCTCAGCATCTGCTATTCCATCATCAACGAGCACGGCGGAAAGATCGAAGTAACGAGCGAGTTGGGCAAGGGAACGGTCTTCACCATCAAACTGCCGAAATATTCGCCTCCCCCAATCGATAGCGCAGGTGCCGCCTACGCCTCGGAGACTTCTCCCAAGAAACCAAACTGCCTGTGAAAATGAAACATCGCCCTTCCACTTTCACCCGGTTTTCGATTATATTCACTTGGCCCGGCTGAGCTGGATAAGGCTTTTGTAACGGCCCCTAACCCCTTTCGTGAGCTTTTCAGGATGTGAAGGTTTGGCGGATTCGGAGGATCGATGCCCAAGAGAGAACGTGCGGAGAAGAAGATTCTTTTTGTCGATGACGAACCCATCAATCTGGAAATTTTCAAGCTCAATTTCTCCGACAAATACACTATCTTCGGGGCGTCATCGGGCGCCGAGGCGCTGGGGATTTTCGAATCCCAGCCCGATATAGCCATAGTCCTCACCGATCAGAAAATGCCGGGGATGAGCGGCGTCGAATTGCTGTCGGAGGTTTATCGGAAAAGCCCCGACACCATCCGCATCATCGTCACCGCCTACGCCGATTTTCATAACATCCTCGATGCCATCAACTGCGGGCATATTTACCATTACGTTCTTAAACCCTGGGAACGAACCCAGCTCGGCATCGTCCTCGAACAGGGCTTCAAGACCTGGCGTCTCATTTCCGAAAACAAGCGGCTCCTGCAGGAACGGGAACGCAGCAACAAGAGGCTGCGCCAGGCCAACCAGCGCCTGCAGCTCCTGTCGCAAAAGCTGATCTATGCCCAGGAGGACGAGCGGCGGCGGATTTCCATGGACCTGCACGACGACATCGGCCAGAACCTCATTGCCCTGAAACTGCAGTTCAGCAACTTCTGTTCGCAGGTCGATCTCACCAACAACAGCGAAGCTGCGGAAACCATGGCGATCTTCAAGACGGCCATGCAGAAGACGATCGACAACACCAGAAACCTCTCCCAGAACCTGAGCCCGGCGATCATCGAGGAATTCGGCTTCGATCTGGCCCTGAAAGACTTCCTGGACAGTTTCTCGACCAATTACGGTATCGAGGTGCTCGCCCCGGAGATGCATATCGGCCATTTTCTCCAGTCGGCCGAGCAGCACCAGCTGTATCGGATCCTGCAGGAGGTTTTCAATAATATCGGCAAGCATTCGGGCACCCAAAAGGTTCGCGTGGAACCAACCATCACCTCGGAATATCTGACCCTGCAGATCACCGATTTCGGCTGCGGCTTCGATCCCCGGCCGGCCCTTGCAGACCATGGGGACAGCCGCAGTCTGGGCATGACGACCATCAGCGAGAGGACCATCGTTCTCGGGGGAACTTTTCACATCCAAAGCACGAAGAACCAGGGGACCACCTTTACCTTGACCATCCCCCGATCCCAGGATCTCAGGTAACGCAATACTGCGGTGCGCATGGGTGCACCTTACGAAAAGCAAAAGGAGCGTCGAACATGTTCACCCCCGACTGTCGTCCCATCCTGATCGGTAGCCTGCCGTTGACCGACCATGCCCGGGCTGTGCGGCTCATCCTCGCCCATACCCCAGAGATCCCCCTCTGGCCGCAGCTCCCGAAGAGGCCGAAGGAAGGCATGATCCGCCAGTTTCTCACCGGCTTCCCCGGTCTCATCGACGAAGGCAGCCGCTCCTTTGTCGACAGCGAAGGCCCCGGCTTCGCCGACCAAATGGCGGCCTTCTACGAAGAATACCTGGCGGTGGCGGCGGAGCCGGCACTGCTGGCTGACTCCCGCTTCGCCCTGGGACCGGATACTGCCGCGGGCTTTTTTGCCCTGCGCGATGTTCTCGCCGCGAGGCAGACGTCCCCGCTCACCGTGAAGGGCCAGGTCACCGGCCCGGTTACCGCCGGCATCGGGGTGAGGGACGACCATGGCAACGCGATCATTTACCACGACGATCTCCGGGATATGCTGGTCAAGCTCCTCGCCGGCAAGGCCGCCTGGCAGGTGGCCGAGCTGAAGAATTTTGCCGCCGGCGCGCCGCCGATCATCTTCATCGACGAGCCGGGCCTGGTAAGTTTCGGCTCGAGCGGCTTTGCCGGGGTGAGCCGGGAAATGGCGGCCGAGGCCGTGGCCGAGGTGATCGCCGCAATCCATTCCGCCGGAGGACTTGCCGGAGTGCACATCTGCGCCAACGGCGACTGGGGCCCGGCCTTGGATTCGGCTGCCGACATCATCAGCTTCGACGCCTACTTCTATTTCGACAACTTCATCCTTTATCGGGAGCCGCTCATCCGCTTCCTTTCCCGCGGCGGAGTCCTCGCCTGGGGCATTGTCCCCACCGGCGACCCTGCGGCGGTGGCCGGGGAGACGGCGGGTTCGCTGTTTGCCAAATGGCAGGCTCAGCTGGCGACGCTCGCCTCCTTCGGCTTCAGTGAAGGCCGGCTCATGGCCCAAACCTTTATCGCCCCTTCCTGCGGCACCGGCTCGCTTACCCCGGAATTGGCCGAAAAGGTGCTGTCCATGACCGGTGAAGTGTCGGGCATGGCCAGGTCTCGCCTCGCCGCCCTGTAGTTCGCCAAGAACCTGGACTTGTCCCTTGCGGCGCAGCGTGGTAAGAACCTTGAAGCCGTCAATTTTCAAAGATTAATCAGATCATCGCGCTTTTCACTTTCGGAGATTTCCATGACCGACAACCTCATTTTTCAGACCGCCTCCGCCTACGCTTATCCGCTGCTCATCAAGAATCTCTTTCTGGCGCCGGTCGCCGAGGACCCGGCCCAGGAAATCGTCTACCGCGACAAGTTCCGCTGCACCTATAGCGATTTCCGCCTCCGGGTCCACCGTCTGGCCGACGCCCTCACCAGGCTCGGGGTGAGAGCCGGCGACACCGTGGCCATCATGGACTGGGACAGCCACCGCTACCTGGAATGCTACTATGCCGTGCCGATGCTCGGCGCCGTGCTGCATACCGTCAACATCCGCCTGTCGCCGGAACAGATCATCTATACCATCGACCACGCCGAGGACGACTTCATTCTCGTCAACGGCGAATTCCTGCCGATCCTCGAACAAATAAAGGGCCGGATCAGCACCGTGAAAGGCTATGTCCTCCTGCAGGATGACGAGACCGTTCCCGAGACCTCACTGCCGCTCGCCGGCGAATACGAGGCCCTGCTCGCCCGGGCGGCCGATCATTTCCCCTTCGCCGACTTCGACGAGAACACCCGGGCCACCACCTTCTACACCACCGGCACCACCGGACTGCCGAAGGGCGTCTACTTCAGCCACCGGCAACTGGTCCTGCACACCCTGGGGGTGATCGCCGCCCTTGCCACTTCTGCTACGCAGGGCCGGTTTCATCAAGGGGACGTCTACATGCCGATCACCCCGATGTTTCACGTCCACGCCTGGGGCTTCCCCTACATCGCCACCGCCGTCGGCGTGAAGCAAGTATACCCGGGGAAATACGCCCCAGCGACTCTTCTCCAGCTGATCGAAAAGGAGGGTGTGACCTTCTCCCACTGCGTGCCGACCATCATGCACATGCTGATGTCCCATCCCGACTTCGCCCGCGTCGATCTGTCGAAGTGGAAGGTGGTTATCGGCGGCGCGGCCATGCCGAAAAAGATGTGCCGGGCGGCACTCGACAAAGGCATAGACATCTTCGCCGGTTACGGCATGTCTGAGACCTGCCCTGTATTAACTCTAGGCCAGGTCGGCAACCGTGAGCTGGAGAAGGAGGCGGAAGTCGATATCCGCTGCAAGACCGGACGCCCCTTGCCGCTCGTGCAGCTCAGGGTGGTGGACGAACAGATGGCGGACGTGGCGAGAGACGGCGCTACCGTCGGCGAAATCGTGGTCCGATCGCCGTGGCTGACTCAAGGGTATTGGAAAGACAGCCGAACCTCGGAGAGCCTCTGGCGGGGCGGCTACCTGCATACCGGCGATGTCGCCCAGATCAACGACGACAACTACGTCAACATCACCGACCGGAAGAAGGACGTGATAAAGATCGGTGGCGAGTGGCTGTCGTCCCTGGAACTGGAAGACATCATCAACCTCCACCCCGCGGTCTCCGAAGTGGCGGTGATCGGCACGGCTGATGAAAAATGGGGCGAGCGGCCCCTGGCCCTCGTTGTCGTCAAGGAGAACCAGGCCGAGCCGGAGCCCAAGGAAATGGTGAATCACGTCAAGGCCTTCATCGAACGGGGCCTGATGGGCAAGCCGGCGCTGCTCGTCCAGTTCCGTTACGTCACGGCGATCGACAAGACCAGCGTCGGCAAAACCGACAAAAAACTGCTCAGGGAAAAATACGCGGTCTGAAGCCTTAGGGTGCCGGGGAAGCCTCAGGCCCCCCGGCAGGAGAAATCACTTCTTTGAGGCGTAGTATAACCAGTCGGCCTTCTTGATCAGGCGAGGCCGATCCCCCGGTGCGAGTTGCACTACATAACACCCTTTGGCCGCATAGCGATCACCAGGACCGAAGCTGAGCGCGGGGTAGGTGACGGAGGCGGTTCGCTTTTCCATGTTGCTATCCAGTATATCCAGAAGGAAATCCCGATAGTAATCGTCCGCCATCTCGACCAGAGCGCTCGACAGGAGGCTCTTGAGAACAAATACTTTGGAGGCGATCCTCATGTTGGAGACCGGTATTCCCTTGAAATGCAACCAGCTTGATACGATCGACTCGGTGTAATCCCCATCCCCGGGCAATCGACCCGGATGAGCTACGTAGGTAAACTCGCGGATCCCTTCGGGCAGAGCCGGCAAATCCTCGCCGAGCAGGGTTGCGGACAGGAAGAGCGCTGGAGACTGGTTTGCCTCGGCGATCGCCTCGATACCGGCAAGGTCCACCCCGCCGAGCCAGGCAACCAACACGGCCCTAGGATGGGCAGCGGCGAGTTTTTTCCAGAAATCCCCGCCCGTCCGCTCTCCCGGATTCAGCGTGACGGTCTTCAGGGATGCCGCGCTGACCGTCTTCCAGGTTTCGGCAAAGCTTCGGACCAGGACGCTGCCTTCATCGGTGCTTCTTGATATCTGGATCACCGGGGTGTCTGATGGAAGGCCGGCATCCAGTGCCAGGAAACGAGCGGCAACCTCTCCTTCCAGATGGAGTCCTTTTGAGAAATAGAGGGTATACCAGTCGTTTTCGGCAAGAGCGGGAAGGTCGGTGACCGGCAGGATGCAGGGGATCTTGTTTTTTTCGCAGAATTCATGAATAGGCGTCCATTTTCCCGGAGCAAGCCCCGAGAGAATTGCAAAGACCGGCTGTCTGCCGTAAAACGATTCCAGCTGACCGGTCCAGGTTGACGATGGTCCCTTCAGCTGCCATACGTCAAGGACCGCCCTGCGATAGCGTTTTTCCTCGAGCGGCAGGCCTTTCTGCGACTGACTCATGTCGGCTGGTTGGCCAAGGACCATCAAGCCGTCGCGGGATTTCTCTGCAAAGACCGAAAGTCTCGCGTTCCACTCCTCCTCCAGAAAGGCATTCAGCGGCCGCAGCAGCGCATCCCGGTCCGCCGCACTCACATCCTCGGCGAGGATAGTGGCAAATCTGATCTCCTCCTCGGTCACTCCCGGCGAAGGTGTCGTGGAGAGGTTTTTAAGATAGGCTACCATCGCCTGCGCGGACTTCGAGTCCAGGAGAAAGCGCGGCATCGCCTCGTTCAGTGATCTCCCCGTCGGATCCTTGCCGGTGAGAAAAGCCGCGGCAAGGGTTTCGTCGGTGTACGCCGGGCGCGGATTTTCGAACATCGTCCGTTTCATGGCATCGCCGGGGATCTCCTTCTGAACCAAGAGAGGGGCGTAGAGCCTGGCACCGCTCACGGGGCGCACCAGGATTTCTCCGTCCAGCATGGTGCCGAGGCCGCTGCGGAGGTGGCAGTTCACGCAGGCCACTTTGCTGCCGGCCGCCACAGTGCCAAAAACTCTTGCCTGTACGGGTTCTCCGGAGGGCAAGGTCCCAGTGCGAAAAATCGATTGGGCCAGATGAAGCGGCTCCCCGACCGCCCCGGCTTTGAGTTCCTCCGCCCGCACGGAGGATACGACTCCCAGCATACCTACAAGAACGAATAGAATGAGCTGTCGCAAGACTAGTCTTGGCCGGTATTTCATGTGGTTCCTTCCTTCTTGGTCAATGATTTGAGTTACTTGACAGGTCCATTCCCCTCTTGGGAATCTCCGGCATGGTTCAAGCTTGAGTATACGGAATACGATGCTCGCTTTGCCAGTGATAAAATGGGACGCGAAAAAAAAGCGGCCGATTTCGGAAGCGGATGCTCCTCCATCGGCGAATAGGCACCTTAGAAATTCATTGAAGAAAATTGATAGAATCGTAAAAAGTGCTCCAACCCGTGGAGATGGATTCTGGAAAAAGTTCGATATACGAGGCGTAGCTGTCTGAAACGGCGCTTTGGTCGTACATATGGTACAGCGAAGCGCCGTTTCAGACCTACAACGAAGTAGATCGGACTTTTTACGAGTCCATCAATCTTTACGATATCGTGATCGGGATCCGGGCCGTAACCAGAACCTCGTCAAAACCCTCCACGCCCTCCCCGCGAGAGTTGATGAACTTCACGGTGGCAAAGTCGTTGACCGGCACAGCCGACCTGATCAAAGCGTCGAAACGCCGGGCGGTACAGATCCTGAAGGGAGTGCCTGCCGTTATCCTGTAGGCATGGTTGAAGCCGAAGGGCGGAACGCCCAAGGCGCGGCCGTCCCAGGCGATGATGACGATGTCCACAGGAAAGGTTATCTCCAGGGAGTTGTACGCGGCATCCAGGCAGCGGAGCAGGATGGTTTGGTTGACAGAGGCAGTGATCGAGACCTGCGTGTCGCTGACCCCGCTGTTCAACTCCGGAGGGATCACCAGATTTGTCGGAATCGCCGCCGTCCCGCCCTTATGGGCCTTGACCGGAACGCCGGTGACGAACCAGTAGTCGGCGTTGAAGTCATTGAAGGCGAAGAAACCATCACGGCCGGGGTTTTCTCGAAAGAAATCGTCTACTCCCGGATTTTGACCATGCTTGGGATAGGTGGCCATGCCAGACTCTGCGAGGTTGCTCCAGACGGAGTCGCGATCATCCAGAACCCACAGGGCCTCCACGTCGTAGGCCACAGTCATGGCGTGGGGATTGGTGGGGAACTTCAGGTTGGCCGGAAGTGCGGGGTTGTTCGCCTCCGGGTCAGGTTCCCGGATGTCGCCGCCGATGAAATCGGGAAACTCGGGGAAGTTTGTCAGGTTAGCTGCGGTCCGCCTCTTGCGGTCCCGACAGCAGCCAATGGGGATGGTGGGGTCCCATTGGGTTGCGAAATAGGCGTCCGGCGGCTCGATCAGCAGCATGCCGTAGAGGCCGAACTCGAAATGCTGCATGGTGTTGCGGTGGCAGTGGTAGAAATAGGTGCCGATGAAGTTGGGCTGCCACTGATAAGTATAGCTGCCGATCTCCATGGAACAGTGCCCCACGCCGTCATTCATGGGGGTCGGCTCGATGCCGTGCCAGTGAATGGTGTGGGGGGTCTGGGTATGTCCCGAGGTCTCGCAGTGGAAGACAACCCCCCTGGGGACCCTGATGGCGGCCCCGGGCCAGTTGCCTCCGCCGGTGGCGTCGTTGTCCTTGTCACGAAAAACGAAAAAATTCAAAACCTTGCCGTCCCAAGTCGGCATTTCGATTTTGTGCATCAGGTCACGCTGGACCGTATGGGGGGTCGACGGCTCGTCCTGGTAGCCCTTGGCTGCCATGACTTCCGGCACTGGATTAGTCGGGTCCACCCAATCCGGGGTGGCGGGGCTGTCCTTGGGGGGGTCGAACATCTTGGCGAACATTCCTTCCATGCCGACGACCGACCACCGCTTGATAGTATGAACCGGGTTTGAGGCTGTCATATTTTTTGCTCCCTTTTATATATAGGTCCTGTAGCTTGTAAGCTAAACTGTCTTGCATTCACTTCCACGGGCTCATCCCTCGGGATCCAGCAACAGCAGGGGGATGGCCGGGGAAATTTTCTTGCCGCCCTGGTTCTCCGGTGTTGCATTGGGATCGGTGCCAGGCGCCGGTCCGGTGACGCTGATGCCGCGGATGTTCCGGCACATCATCTCCATATCATGCTCCATGGGAAAGTCCATCAGAGTATTCCTATCGCCGGTTACGTACATCCCGGAGATGAGCCCCATGTTGTAGTTACCCCCCTGGGCGGTCTGGCTCGGCTCGCAATGGTCATGCATCGGATAGCAGAGCGGGGAGAGGCGCTGCTCCAGCAGCACCCCGGTGTTTGTCTTTGTCCCCTGTGCCGGAATAAATACATCCAGTTCCTCTATCGGGGGCCAGACCGGCTGGTTGGTGATGGGGCTGACAAGCGGGGTGTCCGGCAGTCCGATGCCGCGGACATTCGGGACGTCCGGCGGCCGCATGTATGGTACGGTGTAGTCCACCCGATCCATAGAGCGAACGCTGTAAACGTCGACCCATATGGGATTGTCGGATACCACCCCGTTGACGCTGGTAACAAAGAAGTGGTTGGCGTGGAGGTGCATGCAATGGGTCCACAACCCGGCATTGAGAATATGAACCACGACCGGTTCCCCCACACGGTTCATCGGGGTGATGGTCGGGCTGAAATGACCGAAGAAACCCGACTGACCGTTAATGGTGAAATATTCGGGATTGTAATTGTTCCTGGTCGGGCTGAACGGGGATTTCAAGAACTTCTGAAGGAAATCCGCGGCTGGATAATCCTGCCCGGCCGGGTGATTCCCCACCTCGGCGAAGAGTCTGGGACTCGCCTGGTGCGTCAACCAGACATACTGGCGAAAAGGCGGGGTCGAATAGTGGATATTCAGGTCTGGGTCGCCCTCTTCCCATGCGAGGCCGGGGAAAATGTCCGGATCACCGAAGGCGTTATAGAGATCCTGAACGTGTTGGGTCGGCTGGTCGTAGGGCGTAAATTTGTTGTTGCCGACCGGCACATCCGGCCTGACGACGAGGGCGCCATGCAGTCCCATTACCCTGTTTACCGGCGCATTCAGGTCGTCGTAATAGAGAAACGCGCCCGATTTATTGACGGTCAAGGTACCCGACATGGTCCCACCCGGAGGGATAGGCCCGATACTGAAATTGAAATCGGGTATGGAAAACGCATGGTTTTCATCAAGGTTGTTGGTGACGTTGAATGTTATAGAGTCTCCCTTGACCGCACAGATAGTCGGCCCCGGACTTTCGACGGGGAGGATCGTATTGGGGTTGCCGGGTATGGTCACCTCGTAGACCCAGAAATAGCATGTGGCACCGGTGTTGGTGATGTTGTAGGTTGCCATCTGCTTGACGGCATCGGTGATGACAAAGTTGAGGGTCTGACCGGCGGCGAAGGCGTTGGTTCCGCCCAGCCATGAAAGCCTGTTGCCTATCAGAATGGTCGCGACCCCCGCTGAGCCCAATTTTAAGAATTCTCGTCTATTCACGGCATCTTCCTCTTTATATTTGGTTATTCTCAAAAACTGACGACCGAACTTGATGAGCGGCAACAGAAATACCGAGCGTTTACAGGCTTTTCAAAAACCGGTATTTCCTCTTGCTATGGCGCCGCGACGGGAGTGAGCATCATTGAGGTGGGGCCCTCGAGGACAACAGACCTCGAGGGACGATCCTCGCGTGAGATGGTTCCGTTTCCGCCGGAAAAGTGGCTCTGCCGGTATATTCCGGAGGAGAAACCTGATATTTCGACTGCGGAAGAAAGGGTAACGATGACTTTTGAGCATCGGTGTGGATAAAGATGATATCACCGGCATCTATGTGCGTCGAGGGGTCATGGAGGGAGCAATACGCCATGGCCACTTGGTAGAGGAAGAAACTGAGGCCGACACAAAAAACGACGAAGTTTTTACTTTTTTTCAAAGTTTCCATACGCTCAGCCTGTTCTTTGCGACTGCGCCACCTCCATCCGACATGCCCGCCGGAGATCGGCTCGAACATACGTATTACCAGGAAGTCAGCCCCTCAACCTACTACCTTGTTACAAATTGGTAATCAGCCATCCCCCCGTTAACCGATCACCCTATCATTATTAATAGTCATTCTCAGTTAGAGAATATCATCAATTTCCGAAAGGACAAAACAATTTTTGTACCGAAGTGCAAATTTTTCCCACTTCGATATTTTTCGAATATCGCAGACCTGCTCAATCTACTTTTGCCTTAACACCCGCCATATAGGTTGACGAAGCGGATGAAATGCGTTTTAAAGAATAATTATCACTCCGGAAACATGCTTCAATTTCTTAAAAACACGGGTGTAATTCAAATGTCCATTTCGTCAGATGAGCCCGCACAAGTAGAGTTAATTGAACCAATTTCGCCTGCCGGCAGGAGAATAGGGGAACACACTTTTTGTTTTAGCTCTCCTTCCGATCCCACCGAAACGGTTTACGAATTTCAGAGAGTCAAACCCGGCGTGGCAATAGTCCATAATAATGAAATGTGGAGTCTAAACCGGCAATGAAAAAGATCGCTTGGGTAACTGTCGTCGTCGCTATAATGGCAACGACATTTTTTGCGGGATATTGGTACAGCAAAGGCCGAGGATCGGCAGCGGAAGCCGGCGGTGAGAGGAAAATCCTCTATTACGTGGATCCCATGAATCCCTGGCAAAAATACGACAAGCCGGGAATCGCCCCCTGCGGCATGGCTCTGGAGCCGGTCTACGAAGACGGGGTCAACATGTCCACCGGTTCATTGCCCCCCGGAATGGTGATGATCAACCCCGAAAAACAGCAGCTCATCGGAGTGCGTACGGAGCAGGTGGAAATGAGCCCCGCGTCCCGCACCATTCGCCTGCTCGGAAAAATTTCCGCGGACGAAACCCGGATCTATAAGGTCAACTCGGCCGTTGCGGGCTGGGTGCGCAGTGTTGGCCCGTTTTCCACCGGGAGCATCGTGAGAAAAGGAGACGTCCTCGCCACGTTTTATACCCCGGAATATCTTGCCGCCGAGCAGTCCTATCTCAGCGCCCTGACCTCGTACAATCTTCGCGCGACCGTCAGAACCAGCGGCACGCAGGCCTTTGTGGCCGAGCAGAGCCTGCAGCAGATTGAAGACACCCTGCGCTTTATCGGCATGGGGGAGAAACAGATCAGAACCCTGGACCGCACCCGCGAACTCATCGAAAACATCGACATCGAGGCTCCGGCCACCGGTTTCATCCTGTCGCGCGATGTCTCCCCGGGCCTGACCTTCGATAAGGGAAAGGAATTTTTCAGCATCGCCGACCTGAGCAGGGTCTGGGTTCTGCTCGACACCTACGGTGACGACGCCGCATACTTCCCTCCGGGAGAAAAAGTGGAGATCCGCCGGCAGGGCCATGCCTTCGAAGCGAGGGTCGATGACGTGCTGCCGCAGTTCGACCCGGTTGCCCGCACGCTGCGCGTCCGCCTGGTGGCCGACAATCCGGACTATGCCCTTCGTCCGGATATGTTCGTCGAGGTGGAATATCCCGTGGCCTTGCCTTCGGCCGTGACGGTTCCGGTGGACGCCGTGCTCGATTCGGGACTGAGAAAGACGGTGTTCATCGACCGGGGGAACGGTTTGTTCGAGCCGCGCAGGGTGGAAACCGGCAAGTATATCGGCGACCGGGTGGAGATAGCGACGGGGCTGATACCGGGAGAGCGGATCGTGATATCGGGGAATTTCCTCATCGATTCGGAGAGCCGCTTCAAGTCTCCCGCGACCGAGCATATGCACGGTGACGAGCAGATGAAGGGACATGAGGTCGCAGGTGGGACCCATGTGGAGACGGCCAGCCCGGCAGACGGGTCCGGGGCGGCCGAGGCGACGGAGGTCGACCCCATCTGCGGGATGACGGTGAACAAGGAGCAGGCCAAGGCTTATGGCCTCACCTCCGACCACCAGGGAAAAACCCATTTCTTCTGCTCGAGGTGGTGCAAGGACCGGTTCGACAGTTCCCCGGAGAAGCCTACGGGCGAAACCGCAATGACTGGAGACGGCCATCACGCCGATTCCGCCCATGATCACATCGACATGCCCGAGCACACGCATGGCGGCGGACAGATGCAGCATCCGAAGCAGGATGTTGCCGGGGCAATGCAAGGGGAGATGCCCATGCCCGGTGGACCCGGGGCGGCCGAGGCGACGAACGTCGACCCTATCTGCGGGATGACCGTGAATGAGAAGCAGGCGGCCGAGTTCGGCCTCACCTCAAACCACCAGGGGAAAACCTATTTCTTCTGCTCCAGGTGGTGCAAGGACCGGTGCGACAGCGCCCCGGAGAGCCATCTGAGGGCGGGCGGGTCCGCAATGCAAGCTGGCGGCCACTTGGATTCCGCCCACGACCAGACCCACATGCCTGTACAGCATGGCCATGGACAGATGCCGCAGGGGCAGGATGCCGCCGGGGGAACTCACGGAATGGCGAAGCCTGGAAGCACCGCGGCAGGCGGGCAGGTGGAATCTGCGCCGGAGACGCCCGCCGAACCTGCGGAGCCAGCCGGGAAGATGCAGGCAACCGCACCAGCGGAACAGCATGAAAATGCGATGAACACGCCACGCGGAGCAGGACGCAGCGCAGGCTCCCCTTTGGCCGGGAAGGGGGAATGATGATCAACCGGATAATCGATTTTTCGGCCCGCAACAGGATGCTCGTCCTGGTCCTCGTCGCCTATGCGGCTCTCATGGGCTGGTGGTCCATGCACAGGTTGTCTCTCGACGCCATTCCGGACCTGTCGGACACCCAGGTGATCATCTACTCCCGCTGGGACCGCAGCCCGGACATCATCGAGGACCAGGTTACATACCCGATCGTCACCGCCATGCTGGGCGCACCGGGAGTCAAGACGGTTCGGGGCTTTTCCGATTTCGGCTATTCCTTCGTCTACGTCATTTTCGAGGAGGGGACGGACATCTACTGGGCCAGGTCCCGCACCCAGGAGTATCTCTCCGGAGTGCTGCAGCGTCTTCCCCAGGGAGTGACGACGGAGCTGGGGCCGGATGCCTCCGGCGTCGGCTGGATCTACCAGTATGCCCTGGTGGACACCAGCGGCAGGCACAGCCTGGCGGAGATGCGCTCCTACCAGGACTGGTACCTGCAGTACTACCTGAAATCGGTGCCGGGGGTCGCCGAGGTGGCTCCCATCGGCGGTTTCAGCAGGCAGTACCAGGTGAACCTCGACCCGGATCTTCTTAGGGCCTACGGCATAAGCCTCACCCGCGTGGTCGAGGCGGTCCGCGGCGGCAACAGCGACGCCGCCGGCCGTCTCATCGAGTTTGCCGGCACCGAGTACATGGTCCGCGGCCGCGGCTATGCCCAGTCCATCGAAGATTTCGAGAATATCGTCCTGACCGCAAGCGTTGACGGCACGCCGATACGCATCCGCGATGTGGGCAAGGTCGTGCTGGGGCCGGACCTGCGCCGGGGAGTTTCCGACCTGGACGGCACGGGGGAGGCGGTTTCCGGCATCGTGGTCATGCGCCAGGGCCAGAACGCCCTGGACGTTATCAAAGAGGTCAAGGCAAAGATCAAGGAGATCGAGCCGGGACTTCCGGCCGGGGTGAAGATCGTCCCGGTGTACGACCGTTCCGAGTTGATCGAGCGTTCCATAACCAACCTCAAGCGCACGATCATCGAGGTGATCTGCACGGTCTCGCTGGTCGTCCTCCTCTTTCTCTGGCATATTCCGAGCGCCATCATCCCCATCATCACCATCCCCGTCGCCGTCCTCATCTCGTTCATCCCGCTGAAGCTCCTGGGAATCAACGCCAATATCATGTCGCTCGGGGGGATCGCCATCGCCATCGGGGCGCTGGTCGACGCCGCCATCGTGGTGGTGGAGCAGACCCACAAGAAGCTGGAGCTGTGGGAACAGGGCGGGCGGAAGGGCCCCTACCGGGATGTGGTGATCGGCGCGGTCAAGGAGGTGGCCGGCCCGAGCTTCTTCGCCCTGCTGGTGATCGCGGTCTCCTTTCTGCCCGTGCTGACTCTGGAGGCGCAGGAAGGCCGGATGTTCAAGCCGCTCGCCTACACCAAGACGCTTGCCATGGTGGTCGCCGCCGTCCTGACCATCACCCTCGATCCCGCCCTCCGGCTTTTGTTCACCCATGTGCGGAACTTCCGGTTCCGCCCCCTGTGGCTGTGCCGGACGGCGAACGCCGTGCTGGCCGGAAAAATTCACTCCGAGAAGACACATCCGGTCAGCCGCCTGCTGATCCGTCTCTACGAACCCGCCGCGGCCTGGGCGCTCAGGCGCAAGTGGCTGGTCATCGGCACCGCTCTGCTGCTGATCCTGTTGACCTTGCCGGTGTACAGGCAGCTCGGGTCGGAATTCATGCCCCAGCTCGATGAGGGGTCGCTCTTCTACATGCCGACCACCATGCCCGGCATTTCCATCACCGAGGCGCAGAAGATCCTCCAGGTGACCGACCGGATCATCAAGAGCTTCCCCGAGGTGGAGAGCGTCTACGGCAAGGCCGGGCGCGCCGAGACATCCACCGACCCGGCGCCGCTGTCGATGCTCGAGACCGTAGTCATCCTGAAACCCAAATCCGAATGGACCAAGAGGGAGACCTGGTACTCGTCGTTGGCGCCGGAGTGGGCAAAGGCAATTTTCCGCCGGATCACCCCCGACACCATATCCCGAGAGGAGCTGGTCGCCAGGATGAACGACGCCCTCAACCTCCCCGGGCTGTCCAACGCCTGGACCATGCCGGTGAAGGGCCGGATCGACATGCTGACCACCGGCATCCGCACCCCCGTCGGCCTGAAGATCTCCGGCGCCGACCTCTCGAAGATTCAGGAGATCGGCACGCAGGTGGAATCTGTCTTGCGCCCGGTCAAGGGCACCCGCAGCGTCTTCGCCGAGCGCACCGGCGGGGGCTATTTTCTCGATATCACCTGGAACCGCGAGGAGCTTGGCCGCTACAACATGAGCGTCGACGAGGCCCAGCAGGTGGTGTTGAGCGCCATCGGCGGGGAAAATGTCACCACCACCATCCAGGGCCGGGAGCGCTACCCCGTGAACGTCCGGTACATGCGCGACTTCCGGAGCGATCTGGGCGCCATAGGCCGCCTGCTGGTCCCCGTCGCGGGAGGCAAAACGCAGATCCCCCTCGACCAGCTGGCCGAGATCCGCATCGTTCCCGGCTCGTCGATGATCCGGGATGAGGACGGTCTGCTCACCGGCTATGTCTATGTGGACATCGCCGACCGCGACCCGAGCAGCTACATCGAGGAATCAGGCAGGCTGCTCCGGGAAAAGATCGAACTTCCCCCAGGCTATGCAGTCACCTGGAGCGGCCAATACGAGGCAATGCAGCGGGTGAAGGAGCGGTTGACCGCGATCATCCCCCTGACCCTCTTCTGCATTCTCTTTCTTCTCTACCTCAATACCCGCTCCCTGGTAAAAACCATGATCGTGCTGCTGGCGATCCCTTTCTCCGCGGTGGGCGCGATCTGGTTCCTGTACCTGCTCGAATACAATATGAGCATCGGCGTGTGGGTCGGTCTGATCGCCCTCCTGGGGGTCGATGCCGAAACCGGCGTCTTCATGCTCCTGTATCTGGACCTCGCCTATGCCCAGGCAAAGCGGGAGGGCCGGCTCGGCAGCCGGCAGGAGCTGCACCGGGCGATTCTCGAGGGGGCGGTCAAGAGGATCCGGCCCAAGGTCATGACCGTGGCCACCATGTTCCTCGGGCTGTTCCCCATCATGCTGGCCACAGGCACCGGCTCGGACGTGATGAAGCACATCGCCGCTCCCATGGTCGGGGGGATCTTCACCTCGTTTCTCATGGAATTGATGGTGTATCCGGTGATATACGAGATTTGGAAATGGAATTTCGAAGTGAAGCGGCAACTTTCGCCGGAAAAGGCCGGCGACCCGGGAGACCGTCAAGTCTCCCTGCCCCTCTAATGCGGGCTGACGCGGCAGGTTCAGGAGCTGAACCTGCCGCTCATTTTCGAGACGTGGGGGAGAGGAAATCAGTCGATCTGGCAGAAAACCTTCTTCAGGGCGCCGCATACCGGGCATTTTTCCGGGGCGGAGCCGACCTCGATATACCCGCAGATCGGGCAGAGATAGAAGTCGCTGACATCGAGATCCACACCCTTTTTCACCGCCTCCAGGGCCTTGGTGTAGATTTTGGCGTGGACCTCTTCGGCATCGACGGCAAACTTGAACATGGTCTTGGCCCTGTGCCCTTCCGCCTGGGCCAGTTCCACCATCGGCGGATACATGTTTTTGTACTCGTGGGTCTCACCGTCGATGGCCGCCTGCAGATTTTCCGCGGTGGAAAGGATCTTGTCCAGGGCCTTCAGATGGCCCTCGGCATGGATCCGCTCAGCCTCGGCGGTGGTCCGGAAGAGCTTTGCTATATTGGCGAAGCCGTCCTTTTCCGCTTTCTTGGCAAAGGCTCTGTACTTCTGGTTGGCCTGGCTCTCGCCGGCGAATGCTTCCTTCAGGTTTTCAATGGTGGTCGCCATTTTTCCTCCTTTGTGCATTGAGTGACTAGTGTCCTGTCAAGCATCATCTGTTATATCTTGCTTGTCCTTTTGGCTTCCTGGCTTCGTTACTCTTTCGGTCACATAGCGCTGCTATGCTCCCTCAATCGTGCCTCGCAGGAAGTCAAAATTACTGCGCATCTTACAATATCTGATACTTGACATGACACTAGTGTAACAGGGAAATTGCCGTCATACCTTCCCGGCGGTTTTGCCGATTATATCCTCTTTTTGTAAAATCTGCTGCAAGGAAGCCAGGAATTTCCGCTCCTTTTCCCCCATCTCCTGCTTGACAGCCGTGGCGACCGTCCCGGCGATCCGCAGCAGTTCGCGGCGATCCTCCCGGCTGAGGCCCATCCTGGCCAGGGCACGTAGGGCCTGCTGCGGCACCACTGCCAGAAGGTTGGCCTGCTCCCGGGCGATCAGCTTGAATTCGCCCGGGGTGAGTTTTCGAAGCTTCTCGTGGCCCTGTGCGATATCCTCCGCCACCTGTAAACTCCTGACATCCATCATCCTGTCCCGTCCGGCCACGGCGGTCATCACCCGGATGGCCGCCTCGGCAAAGGTTCCCTTCTCGGCGAGTTGACGCAATCGCGCTTTTTCCGCGTCTCGCTGGGCGCCGATGCCCGGCGCCGCCGGCATTTCCTCCCCTTTCTCCTTTTTCTCCCGCAAAAAGGCGGCGGACAGGGGATTATCGTAGAGGTTATTGAAAACACTCTCCTGATTCTGGTCGCGCAGATCCCGGAAGAAGTTGAGGCTCCATTCGAGGGTGTCGGACCAGAGCTTCTCCATGAGCACGAAGGGATTGTTGGTCGCCGCCGGCCTTCTCTGCTCTTTCACCGGCCCGGCCAGCATCTTCACCGGCATGAGGAAGAGGTTCATGTCGGAAACCAGGTAGCGCTGCATGCGCAGAGGGTGCAAGCGGCGGAGCATGTCCGCCAGCGGCTCGTTCATGGCCAGGCGCAGCCAGGGGCGCAGGAAGAGGCTGTACATCGCATCGTTCAGCCGCGACACCCTGTTGACCTGGTAGAAGGCCTGCTCGTCGGTACGGCTGTCGTCCAGCCGGAGGAGGTCCTCCATATCCCGGCTGACGAAGCGCACCCGCCAGTCCTCCTGCCCGGGCCGGCGGGGAGGTTCGTCGATCACCATCTCGTAGAGGCCGGGCTGGAGGTACTCCAGCCAGCCCAGGTTGGCGAGAATCTGCCGATGTTCCTTGCGGGCGACGCTGCCCGAGACGAAGATCCCCAGATGTCCCACTTTCTCGTGAACCATGTAGATGATGATCTGGTTGCACCGCTTCATCTCGCGGACCGAGCCGTAGACCTTCTTGATCCAGTTGAGGGCCTGGGGCGGAGGGGTGATGTTGTCGCCGGCGGAAGCGAAGGCGAAAACCGGCGAGCGGATATTCTTCATATCGATGAGGCGGCCGTCCTCGAGCTGCAGCTTGCCCTGCTCCAGCTCGTTGCCGATGAAGAGCCGGTCGACGATGAAATGGATCTCCTCCCAGTTCATCCGGTAGAAACCGCCCCACCAGCGTTCGAAATCGCGAAACCGCTTCTCCTCGGTATCGACATTGACGAAGAGGTGGCGGTACTTGGCCCAGAAGGTGTTGGCGGGATTGAGGTCTTCGAATCCGGCCACCAAGTGGGCGCCGTCGAAGACGCCGTTGCCGAGGTCGCAGGCCAGCGAGGTGAGCCAGATGCCGCCGAAGAGACCGCCGCGGTAGCGCATGGGATTGCGACCCTCGGTGCCGCCCCAGTAGGAGAGCGGCGAACCGTTGAAAATGAGCGGACCCGTCAGGTCCGGCCGATCCGCCCCGATGAGGGCTGCGGCCCAGCCGGCCTGACAGTTGCCGATCACCGCCGGCAGCGGAGCGTCGGGATGCAGTTCCGCGACCTTTTCGAGGAACTTCACCTCAGCCTGATGGACATCGACCAGTTTCTGGTTTTCCTCCGGATGGGGGAAAAAGAGGATGAAATACACCGGATGGCCGAACTCCAGGGCGATGCCGATCTGTGAGTCGAGCTTGCTGCCGCCGATCCCCGGTCCATGCCCGGCCCGGGGATCGATGATGACGATGGGGCGGGACGGCAGACCTGTGTGGTCGATCATCTCCCCCTTCCTGGTGAGGCGCCGCTCGTCGGCATCGGCCACCTTTGCCGGCTTCCGGCGCCGCCGGTCGTGGATTTTGACCATGGCGTAGTTGACCGGTTTTTCGAAGTTCCTGCCGTCGATGATCATTTCATAATCAAAAATCAGGATAGGCGGCATGCCGGCCCCGAGATGGGCCAGATAATCGTTGCCCCGCTTCCTCAGGATGTCCCAAAAGAGTATTGTCCGCTGGCAGCGATCGACGAGATACTCGGAGAATTGGGAAAGGGTGTGCGTGACAGCGTGTCGATGCGTCAATGTCCTGACATCCATGGTCACCTCTCAATAATCATCTTTTCTTTTGGTGGCTCCCGATCCATTGACATTCAGGGCAGGCGGTGTGATAGTGGGACGCACACGAGAATCCGAGACCGCCCTCGAAGCTTTTCCGGCGATACCCTAACTGAATAGAGGATTATTTAATTGAAAACTTTGCGCCTGAAACGTCAAGAAGAAAGACGCCTGCTGGGCGGCCATCTGTGGATCTACAGCAACGAGGTCGACACCCGGGAGACGCCTCTTACGGGATTCGCGCCGGGCGAACAGGTGCGGGTGGAAACGCAGGCCGGCAAAATGCTGGGCATCGCCTACGTCAATCCCCGATCCCTCATCTGCGGCCGACTGGTCTCCGGGGACGAACGGGTCCTTGACGCTTCGCTGCTCCGCGAGCGGCTTGCGCAGGCTCTCCATCTCCGCAACCGGCTGTTCGATCTGCCCTTTTATCGCCTGGTCTTTGGCGAGAGCGATCTTCTGCCGGGCCTGGTGGTCGACCGATTCGGCGAGCATCTGGCGGTCCAGTTGAACAGCGCCGGCATGGAGGCGATGAAAGGCGAGGTGATGGATGTTCTGCGCGAGACACTCCAGCCCCGGTCCATCCTCCTGCGCAACGACAGCAGCGTGAGGAAACTGGAGGAGCTGCCCCAGACGGTCGAGGAGGCCCTGGGCCCCGTGCCTCGGGAGGTCGAGCTTATCGAAAACGGGGTCAAGATGCTCGCCCCCCTCCATGACGGGCAGAAGACCGGCTGGTTCTACGATCAACGATCGAACCGTGCCTGGCTCAGGCAATTCGCCAGGGATTCGCGGGTGCTCGACGTCTTCAGCTATGTCGGCAGCTTCGGCGTGCAGGCGGCGGCCTTCGGCGCCCGCGAGGTACTGGCCGTAGATGCCTCGCTTGCCGCTCTTACACTGGCTGAAAAAAATGCCGCCTTGAACGGGGCGGGCGACCGCTTCAACTGCCTCCAGGGAGATGCTTTTGCCGTGCTCAGGGGGTTGAAGGCGGAGGGCGAGCGGTTCGACGTGGTGGTTGTCGATCCGCCGGCCTTCATCAAACGGAAGAAAGATCACAAGGAAGGCCTGCAGGCCTATCACCGCATCAATGAGCTGGCCATGCAGCTGCTGGTTCCTGACGGGATCCTCATCTCGGCCTCCTGTTCGATGCATCTCATGCGGGAGGAGTTGCAGGACGTCCTGCGGGTGGCCGGCCGGCGCCTGAACCGGCACGTCCAGCTGCTTGCGGAGGGGATGCAGGGACCGGATCACCCGGTCCATCCCGCGATACCCGAAACCAGGTACCTGAAGGCGTTTCTGGCAAGGGTCACGGAAGGATACAAGGACTGAGGACTGAGTTGTCTTGCTCAGACGCACCCGAATGGATGAAACGTGAGGACTGAGGAACAATAAAGATAGCTTGTTGATAGAAATTTAAAAAAACTTTGCTCAGTCCTCATAGCTCAGTCCTCAGTCCTTATACATCTCAGGGACTGAGTGTGAAGGTGCCGGCGGCGATCTCGCCGTCAATATCCTTCATGGCCCTTTTCATCTGCTTCAGAGCCTGGGTGATGCGATTCTCGTTCTCGACCAGGGCAAGCCGTAAGAAACCATCGCCTTCCACACCGAAGCCGGCGCCGGGGGCCACCGCCACATTGGCCCGCTCCATCATCTCGATAGAAAACCTGATGGATCCCATCCGGATGTACGGTTCGGGAATCTTCACCCAAAGAAACATGCCCGCCTTCGGTTTCTCGACATCCCAGCCCATCTTGGCGAGTCCCTCGCAGAGCACGTCGCGCCGCCTCTGGTAGACCGACACCTGTTCGATGATATTTTCGTCGCAATCCCGCATGGCCACGATGCCGGCCACCTGGATGGCGGAGAAGATCCCGTAGTCGTAGTAGCCCTTGATCTTGGCCAGGCCGCCGATCATTTCTCTGTTGCCTACGCAGTAGCCGAGCCGCCAGCCTGCCATATTGTATGACTTGGAGAAGGAGCTGAACTCGACCCCGACCTCCATGGCCCCCGGTACCTCGAGCAGGCTCGGCGCCACCAGGCCGTCATAAGTGATCTTGCCATAGGCGAAGTCGTTGATGACCATGAAGTTGTACTTTTTGGCGAGCTTCACCACCTCGGCGAAGAAATCCTTCGAGACCAGCACCCCGGTAGGGTTGTGCGGGTAGTTGAGCATCAGGAGCTTCGGTCCCGGAAAGAGCGACTTGCACATGTTGACGATCTGGCTGAGCATGCCGTCTTCCGAGCTGATCGGCATGCGCAGGACGTTGGCGCCGGCGATCACCGCGGCGTAGACGTGGATGGGGAAGGCCGGCGCCGGCGTGAGCACCGTGTCACCGGGCCCGAGCAGGGCGAGACAGAGGTGCGAGATGCCTTCCTTCGAGCCGATGGTGCAGATCACGTCGTCCTCGCCGGTCAGGTCGACATCGTAGTTGCGCTTGTAATAGAGGGCGATCTCCCGTTTGAGATTTTTCATGCCGCCGGCCACCGGATAGCGGTGGGCCTTGGGATCGACCGCCACCTCGCAAAGTTTGTCGGTGACCGGACCAGGGGTCGGGTCGACCGGATTGCCCATGCCGAGGTCGATGACGTCGTCACCTTTCCAGCGCTTCTCCATCTTCATCTTATTGATCATACCGAAGAGGTAGGGCGGCAGCTGGTTCATGCGTTCGGCAAAACGGATCTTGAATTGTTGTTCCATGGTCATCCTTTTCTGTTGAAGCTGTGCAACGCTATTATTTTTGCAGAAAAATTAATCGTACCACTCCCTCCTCATTTTGCCAATCAGGTTTGCTTTGGCCCGGCAAACGGGAGCGCACAGCTGTGGAATCAACCGGCCGCGTCATCTCACCTCATTTCTTCGGGCACTTGCTGCACCGCTTGTCTTTTTTGTGTTTGCCGCAACATTTCTTCTCTTTATCTTTGTTTTTCTTGCCCATAACCGCCTCCCATTGATTTCCCGAATCACCGCGCAACACGGCCCTCTCCGACTCCCTTCACCATAATTCAGCTGACCCGCCCCGTCCAGTCCGGCCGGAATTTAGAAGCTCCGCCCGCTGTCCCTGCCATATTCCCCGTTCCGCCATTCTCTCCTGCAACTCGCGGCTCAGTTGGCCGGCCAGGATATACCACTTCGGCGCCACCAGCAGGTCGGGGTGGGCGGTCGACCACAGCCGGTGAATCGTGACATCAGCAGGAATCATCGGCAGAGCCCGCAGCAGGAATTCAAGATACCCTTCACGGGAAAAGAGCGGGACCTTGCCGAGCCGGTAAAGGTCGTGAAGGGCCGTATCCCGGATCACCTGGAGATGGTGGAGTTTCAGATGGGTCACTCCCAGCCGGCAGACGGCAGCAAGCGAGGCCAGCATCTCAGCCTCCGACTCGCCGGGGATGCCAAAAATGAGATGAGCACCCAATTCGAAAGCGCCCGCCGCCTGTATCCTTTCCGCCGCCCCACGGAAATCGGCAAAGCCGTGGTTGCGATTGAGAAAGGTCAGGCTCTTTTCGTGCACGCTCTGGAGACCGAGCTCGAACAGACAATCCTTGCCCGTTTGCCGGACCAGCTCGGCGAGGGGGTGAAGAAGCGTTTTCGTGATGCAGTCCGGCCGGGTGGAGAGGATGAGGCCTGCACAGCCTGGATCCTTCAACACCTCGCGCAGCAGCGGGAGCAGCTGTTCGGCCGGCATGGCCGTGCAGCTCTCCTGCTGAAAGTAGGCGAAATATTCCCTGAACCGACCCTTCAGGAGCCCTGCCTTTCCCGCCGCCACCTGGAGGAAGATGTCGTCGCTTTTGCGAAGACAGGCGGGGGTGAAGCCGGCCGGACGGCAGAAGATGCAGCCGCCTCGGGCCCGGTTCGGGCAGACCACCCCCGCATCCAGGGGAATCTTTCCCATGCTTCTGCCGTATTTTTGACGGCAGTGGTAACTGAAGGTCCGGATCAGGGGCGGGTCCCTCTCAGCCATGTTTACCGCCGGTCGTGCCGTCACGAGCGGCCGGTCACCGAAGTTCGAGGTGGACCAGACAGCTCTCCAGGGTTCTTTTCGGTACATGGTGGACGCCGTGCTCGTCCCGCCAGTAGCGGATATCCTGGTCGTCCTTGCTTTCTTCCAGGATAACCGTTTCCCGCGGCTTGCCGAGAGCGATGACCAGGGAGAGCTGCAGGTGGTCGGGCATGACGAAGAGGGAGGCGAGCTGCGGGTTGAAGGCTCCGATCCGGCAGCCGCCGATCCTCTTTTCCATGGCCCCGAGCAGGAGATTCTGGGTCGCCACCCCCAGATCGAACTGGGCTTCGAGTTCCGAACCCTTCAGCCAATTCCTGTTCAGGAGGCAGAGAATGTAGGCGCTGGGGCGCTCTCCCTCGACCGGACCCTTCCAGTCGGTGAGATAGCCGGCCCAGCCGAGGTAGGGAAACACTTTGGCGCACAGCTCCGGCGTGTTGATCGGCATATACTGCCATGATTGGCTGTTGCGGGCCGACCCTCCCAGCCTGGCCAGGTCGATCAGTTCCTCGAGGGTGGCCAAGCTGATCTGTTCCTTTTGCACAAAACGTCGAAATGTCCTTGTTTTCGCGATGATTTCCTGCATGTCTCACCATATATGGATGACGATGATTCGATGACTCGTTCAAGACGCCATAATATCATTGTCCCTTTGCCGATTGCCAGAACTAAAGACAAAAAAATACCCGCGGAACCTCCCTCCGCGGGTATTTTTTACACCTTGCCCAAACGGCGGCAAACCAAGTGTTACAGGCTCGCCCTTCCTTCGGCGGTGATGCCGTACTTGCAGCGCACCGGGCTGTCGACCAGGCCCTTCTTTTTCAAGGCGGCGATCTGATCGCTCACCACTTTCTTATCGAGGCCCGTCGCTTCGACAATCTCCTTCGACCCGCAGGGACCGTTGAAACCGGCCAGCGCCTGAAGGATTTTCTTCGATTCGTCGGCCGATCCGACAACCTTGCTTGCACAACCACAGCCACATCCGCTCATTTAGAGTTCTCCTTTTTATTTTGTTTTTTCTGACAATCCGGGCATACCCCCATTATTTCAAGGCGATACCCGGTTATGGTATAGCCGCCGACGCTCCGGAACTGCTCATTGTTCCAGTCCTCGCGGGCAATATCGAGATTATCAATCCTGTGGCAGATGACGCAATAGATATGATCATGCTCCGAAAAGTCGTAATCGAAGCGCTTCTGCCTGCCGCTGATCTCAAGCTTGCCGATCAAACCCGATTCGGAAAGAATTTCGAGATTGCGATAGACGGTTGCCAGGCTGATGCGGGGCATCACCTTCTTCACGATCACGTAAAGCTCGTCCGCTGTGAGATGCCTTTTGCTTTTTTGCAGCTCACGCAGGACAATCTCCCGCTGATTGGTCATTCGTAACGGCATACGGTCCTCTTTTAATAATTAATCCTAAATGTAATTAATTATTGTTTATGGTCAAGGGTATTTTATTCCGCATAAGACATGCGATGTCGTTTCTGCATGGCATCTATTCGATTTTTTGACCGAACTTGATAAAATCGTCGCGAATGCATAGTTTCTGCCTACATAGCGTTTCTCGGCAATCAGACAGGCAGGTGGTCAGCTTTTCAGGGAGGGATGAGCAATGGGGAAGCGGCGGCACAAGAAGAATGTGTTGACAATCCGGCTGGCGCTTTTCGCCATCCTGTTTGGCTCCTTTTTTTTTGCTGGCTGCGCGGCCCTTGAGAAACCCTTTACCGCCCTGACCAAGCCCTTCACTGAAGATGATGCCGACCGAAGGGCGCTCGAGGATGTCGGGCCGACGATTGGCTATGAGGTCGAGGTGGAGATTTCCGGCCCCGCCCAAGACAACAATCGGTTTCAGGACCTTCTGAATGAATCCAGTACCAGCTTGCGCCTGCGGGACCGGCCTACGGCGACGCTGGCCGGACTGCAGCGACGGGCCGAGGAAGACGTCCGACGATTTTCCGCAGTCCTCCAGTCCTTCGGCTATTACGACGGCAAGGTAAATTTTGCCATCCGGCCGAAAGAAGGGCCGGCCGATACCGCCATCGCCCCCGGCTCTTCCGCGATTGTGATTTTTCAAATCGACAGCGGGCCGCCCTACCTGCTCTCTGAAGTCCTTCTGGAGGTCGTCCGCCCGGACATGACGGTTCGCCGGCCGATGAAAAAAGAAGAGTTGACACTGGCCGGCCTCGCCACCGGCCGGCCGGCAGAGGCCGAAGTCATCATCCAGGCGGAACAGCAGACGGTGGAAATCATCCGGGCGGGCGGCTATCCCCTGGCCCATGCGGGAGAGCGCAGGGTTACCGCCAACACGGCGGAAAAAACACTCCGGGTCAAATATGAGATATTTACCGGGGAGAAGGCTAATTTCGGTCGGATAACGGTGACGGGTGCGACGGAGGTCGATTCCGACTTCATCGCCGGCTATCGCACCTGGCAGCGAGGCGACCTCTATTCGCCCGAGGAAATAGACAGGACCAGGCGCGAGCTTGTTGCCTCCAACCTCTTTCTCGCCGCCGATGTCCGGCCCGCTGCGGCAGTGAACGAAGAAGGAGAAATCCCCATCGAGATCGTTGTCACCGAGCGCAAGCATCGCACCATCGGCGGCGGATTCGACTACTCCACCGCCGACGGCTTCGGCGCCAATGGTTTCTGGGAGCACCGCAACCTGTTCGGTTCCGGAGAAAGACTGCGGGTGCATCTGGAGGGGTCGCAACTGCAGTACGGTTTCGAGACCGCTTTTGCTAAACCGCAGTTCCTCAGGCGCCGGCAGACCCTGGTCGCCGACGGCCAGGGCAAGGAGTTCACCACGGACGCCTACGAGGGGGAACTGGCCGACGGTTTCGTCGGCATCGAACGCCAATTTTGGGAATACTGGGCAGCGACCCTCGGCGTCACGGCGGAATATTCCGACCTTACCGGGCCCGATTCCCCCGAAGAGTATTTCTTCCTTGGCGGCCTGCGCGGCAGGCTACGCCGCGACACCACCGAAAATCCCCTCGACCCCACCGACGGCAGCCGTTTGGAACTGACCCTATCGCCGCTTACCAGCTTCGCCGGGGCCAACACCCAATTCATCACGCTGCTGCTCAACGGCTCCGGTTATCTGCCGCTCGACAAGGCGCACCGCTATATCCTGGCCGGGCGGGCCAGAGTCGGCACGGTCTGGGGCGACGACCGCTCCTCCCTGCCTTCCAACAAGCGGTACTACGCCGGCGGCGGCGGTTCGATCCGCGGCTATGAGTATCAGAAGGTCGGCCCTCTGGATGCGGACAACGATCCGATCGGCGGCCGGTCGCTGGTGGAAGCGGGGATCGAGTTGCGCGCCCGCGTGACCGAGACGATCGGCGTGGTGCCGTTCCTCGAGGGCGGCAACGTCTTTGAGGACTCGACACCCGAGGATCTGGAGTTGCTCTGGGCGGCCGGTCTCGGACTCCGCTATTACACCCCCGTGGGTCCCATACGTTTTGATTTCGCGGTGCCGCTCGATCAGCGCGATATCGACGACGACTTCCAGATGTATATTAGTATCGGGCAGGCATTTTAATACCTTCCAGCTCAGCTGGGTTGATGAATAGATGAACGAGATTCCCGGCGGGGGAACCAACCCGAAGAAAAAAACCGAATATTTCCGATTGTTGAAGGGATTGACGTACGCCATCGGGGTATTGCTCCTGCTGGTGGCCGTGCTGGTGCTATTGGCCGGGACCGGCCCTGTGCTGCGGCTGGCCATGCCCACCGTGGAACGGTCGGTCTCGAGGTCCATCGACGGCAGCCTGACGACGGGGGAAATCCACGGCAGCCTGTGGACCGGCCTGACCCTCGACAGCCTCGCCCTGGCCATGCCTGCCACCGGTCTCGAAGTGGAGGCAATTGGACTGGAACTGCAGTGGTCGCCGCTTGCCCTGCTGCGTGGAGAAATCCATGTCGATCGCCTGGCCGCGGGAAAGCTGGCGGTGATGCTTCCTCACAGTCCCGGCCCCGAGTCGGCGCCGGATGAAGCCGAAGGTCCCCCCATCCTCCCCTTTTCACTCAGACTGAACCAGTTGGACCTGCCGCGGATCAAGATCGAGGATCCTAAAAGCGGTCGCCGCTTCCTCTACACCCTGTCGGCCTCGGGCGCCGTCGATAAACGAGCGGCAAAACTTGCCCTGCAACTCGTGCCCCAGGGGGAGGATCTCGACCGGCTGGACGTGGATTTCGCCTTCGACGCCGACCGCCGGGAACTGCACGCCGCCATCGACGGCCGCCTCCACCGCACCGGGATAGTCATGACCCTGGCCGGCCTGCCGCCGGAGGAGGCGACCGACATCGGCATCTCCCTCAAGGGGGAAGGCCCCGCCGAGAAGTGGCGAGGGAATCTTCGGGTTGCCGCCGCCGACCTGGCCGAACTCGGTGGAGACCTGGGACTGCGGTTGGACAGTCGGCGACTTGGCTTCACCTTCACAGGCACCGCCGCCATCCTGGGCCGTCTCGCCGCTCGACTGCCCGCGCAACTACAGGGAACGGCCGGGCTCGGCCTCAACGGCAGTTATGAGATGGATGACGGGAGGCTCACCTTCACCAGGCTCGAGCTGAGCAAGGAGGATCTCCTCTCCCTGATTGCCGGCGCCGATCTTGATCTCGCGGCCGGACGGCTGGCCATGGAGCTGCAGGCGAGGATCGAGCCCGCGGCGAGCGCCCTCCTCGAAAATACCGTGCAATGGCAGAACCTGGAGCTCTCCGGCAAGGCGGCAGGCGATTTCTCGATGCCCGAGCTGGATCTCAACATCACCGGTCGTTCGGTCGCCATGCCGGTCGTGACCAGCCGGGAGCTCGCCATCGCGATCCAGACAAAAACACGGGGCGATCGACTCGGAGTCGAGGTCAAAGGGACGGCCCTCGGCAACGGGTGGACCGAGGCCGAGCTTGCGACGATACTCGGCGACCGGCTGGATCTGGCCCTGACGGCGGAAACAGCCAAGGACTTTAAAAAAACAGACATCGATAAACTCGAGATCGCGGCGGCGGGCCTGCAGCTCACCGGCCGCGGCAGGTTCGACGACCATGGAGCCGGCACCGCCATCGCCCTTGCCGCCGATATTACCGACCTTGAGATTTTTGCGCCACTGGCTGGAATGGAGCTGAAAGGCGCCGGCAGGGTGGCGGTGAAAAACGGCGCCTGGAGCCCGACCGGCGGCGGGGAGGCCGATGTCGAAGTCACTGCCCGGGAATTGAGCCTGGGCCAGGCGGATCTCGACCGGATCGTCGGGCCGCAGCCGGCGCTTGCCGGCCGCCTCGAATGGTCGCCCCGCCAGGAGCTCGACCTGAGACTCGACCGGGTCGATCTGGCCATGGCCGACGGGACCATTTCCCTGGCCTTTGCCGAAGAGTTCACCAGGATGAGGATCTCCGGAGATCTGGCCGTCCTGCCCGGCGCACTGCCGCCCGAGGCGGGTGTGACCATGCCGCAGGCTGCCCGGCTGACCGTGAATCTGGAAGGCCCGCCCCAGGCCCCCGCCGGCGACATCACTCTCACCATGCAGACCCTTGCGGCGGGCAGGGAACAATTCGACGCGATCGCCATTACCTCGGCCCTGCAGTGGTCGGACGAGAATGTCCTTTCGGTGGCGAACCGGGGGGACTTCATCTGGCACAGGAAGAATTACCGTCTACTGGCCGACCTCACCCTGCCCCCCGATCGACTTGAGCTCTCCCGTCTTTCTCTCCTGGGGGACGGACTCGAAGTCGCCGGCCAACTTGAGCTGCCGGATTACCAGCCGCCGCTGCGTGGGACCGTAAGCCTCAAGCGGCTCGACGCGGGACTGCTGCAGGATTGGGATGCGCCGCTCACCGCCGGGCAGCTTGACGGCAAGTTCGACTTCCTTCCCGAGCAGGCGAAACAGCGGATCGGCCTCGATCTCACGGCAAAAGGCCTGCGGCTTACCGAGGCAGGCGGAGCCATGCAGGACGGCATCGAGAATCTCACCCTCCGCGGCCATGTCACCGATGCCTTCGGCGAACCGGCGCTTGAGCTGCAGCTTTCGGGGACGGAGATTGCCTATTCCCAGGTTCTCCTCACCCGGCTGCAAGCCACGCTGCGCGGCCCTCTCGGAAGGCTGCAGGCAACACTGGAGACCTCAGGGCGGCTTCAGGCAACCGAACCCCTGCCGGTGTCCCTGTCCGCCTCGGCGGAGATGAAGCTGACCGAGGAGATGCAGGTGGAGGTGGGCAAGCTCACGGCCTCCCTCGGCACCGAAAAAATAGCCTTGCAGAGACCCATGCAGGTTACCAGGACGGCGGCCGGCGCCGTCGATGGCTCGGCCGCCATTACGGTTGGTGCGAAGGGACTCGCGGAAGGCTCCATCACCTTGGTGCCCGGCAAGGCGTTTTCGGCCCAGGCCGATCTTTCCTCCATCGACCTGGGCCCGTGGGACAAGATGTTCGCCCACCAGGACATGACAGGGGTCCTGTCCCTTTCCGCGACCTTGAACGAACAGGCCGGACAGGCGACGCAGGCGAGACTCTCATCCATGATCGACGATATTCGGCATGCCCAGCTCGCTCCGGTTGCGGGGTCCTCCCGGCTGCCGCCGCTCGCCCTCGAGCTGGAAGCGGGGTTGGGCGACGGCCGGCTAGACGGGAAGCTGTCGTTCAAGGGGCCGGAGCTGCAGGTGCTGGCCGCCGAGGCAACCTTGCCGCTCGACGTTTCCTTCCTCGCCGGGCAGTTCGGGGTCGATCCCCGCGCGCCGCTCTCCGCGAACGTCGATATCGACGGCGATATCGCCCGGTTCTGGCCCTATGTGCCCCTGCCCGACCACAGCCTGGCCGGCCGGCTCATGCTGAAGGCAGCCATTTCAGGCAGTATCGCCGACCCGGCCTTAGAGGGAACGGTACGCCTTGCGGACGGCCGCTACGAACACCTGCTGTTCGGTACCCTCCTGCAGGATATCCGCATGGAGGGCCGCCTTGACTCCCGAGGGGTGCACATCCCGGTGATCACCGCGAACGACGGCGGCAAGGGCAGCCTGACCGGCAAGGCCGAGATCGATATAGGCGACCGGCCTTCTCTCGGTTACCGCGCGGAATTGACCATGCGGGACATGGCATTGACCCGCATGGACGAGTTGCGGCTCACCGGCGATATCGACCTGAACATTACCGGCGACGACCGCACAGCAGCCATCCGGGGGGCAGCGAAGGTGAACCGGGGCGAGGTTGATCTGGCAGTGGCCTTCCCGCCCTCGGTGCCGCAGCTGGAGGTCGAGAACCTCCCCCAGCCGGGCGAAGCGGCCGACAGCAAGCGGCGCGGGCGAGCCAAAGAGGAGCAGGAGGATGAACAGGAGGGTTTCAGTGCCGATCTGCACATGACGGTTGACATTCCCGGCCGCCTCTTCGTTCGGGGCAAGGGTCTCGATTCCGAATGGGAAGGGCATCTCGAAATCTCAGGGCCGGCGTCCGACCCAAGGCTCGTCGGCGAGCTGCAGGCCCGGCGCGGCCAGCTCGAAGTGATAGGCAAGACCTTCGTCATACGCGATTCCCGTATAACCTTCCTGGGCGGCCAGCCGCCTGATCCGCAGCTCGATATCGTCGGGATCCATGCCTCCGGGGGACTGGAGGTGACAGCAAACGTATCCGGCACGGCCAGCAAGACCAAGCTGACCCTGTCCTCCAACCCCGCCCTGCCCCAGGACGAAATCCTGTCGCGCATCCTGTTCGGCAAGTCCCAGGGAAAACTCAGCGCCTACGAGGCCGTTCAGCTCGCCGGCGTGGCCGCGGAATTGACCGGTACGACCGAGGGCTTCGATATTTTGGGATCCTTCCGCAAGCTGCTTCGCGTTGATGTGCTGCGGGTGGAAGGTGGCGAGGGGGGCGCTGGGGTCGAGGTCGGCAAGTACCTGACCGAAGGTGTGTACGTGGGCACCAAGCGGGGAACGACTGCCGATACCACCGGCGTCGAAGTCGAGATCGAGATCACTCCCCATATCAGAGCCACCAGTGAAAGCAACGAGATCGACAACAAGGCCGGAATTCAGTTCAAGTGGGACTATTGAGCGTTCCATATCCGAGTGGTTTTTGCTTCCCCGGTTGCTTTCCTGCGCATGGAGACTACATTTTTAAGACAGCCGGATACCCCGGAGGCGGAACGGCTTCCAGGGAATCCATTTTCCCGCAAACCAGGGAGGTTTATCATGACTCAGCCAATTCCCGAGGGATACCAAACCCTCACTCCGATGTTCGTATTCAAGGATGCCCGAAAAGCGATCGATTTTTACAAGAAAGCCTTCGGCGCCGAAGAGCGCTTCGTCATGCCGGGACCGGACGGCAAGGGAGTGATGCATGCCGAGCTGAAGATCGGCAGCTCACTCATCATGCTGGGCGAAGAGAACCCGCAATGGGCCTGCAAGAGTGCCGAGACCCTGGGCGACTCCCCCATCAGTTTCTATGTCTATGTGAACGATGCGGACAAGGCCTTTGAAACCGCAGTCAAGGAGGGCGCCGAAGCGCAGATGCCGGTTACGGAGATGTTCTGGGGAGACCGGATGGGTACCGTGAAGGATCCCTTCGGTTACAGCTGGAGCTTTGCCACCCACGTCAAGGATCTTTCCCCGGAAGAGATTGCGGAGGGCGCCAAGGCGGCTTGTGGCAAAACGGCGGAGAAATAGGAATCAGAAGCCAGAAGACAGAGGACAGAAACCAGAACAGAATGTCGCCTGTGGCGACCACAATCTGGTTTCTGGTTTCTGGCTTCTGTTATGCCCGCTATAAACTTGCGGTGTCGCTGTGCGAGCCTTGACTGAAGTCGAGGATTTGCCGGACCCGGATCATCAATTTTCTTTCAATCTGCGAATAAACCACCGTTTCGCCGGGAATATAACCATCCGGCATGGTTGTCTCCACCACCTGTTCCACCTCACCGACCAACTGAAACCCCAGATCCCGGTCGCGGTCCCACACGACCACCGCGATGGCCGGATTTGTCTGAACATTCTTGGCGGTCTGGGGACAAAACCAGGCGGTAATGCTGACAAGATCCCAATCTTCCAGAGTTATGTGTTCCGCCGTGGCCAGATGGGGGACGCCACCTTCGTTCGCAGTGGCGACGAGAAGATGTCTCACCGTTCCGGCAAGCTGCATCAACTTTGCCAGAGACTCGGGATCGAGAGAAGATCTATCGATGTCAGGCCTGTCTCGAAGCGTCATCCGGTGACCTCCATAATTTCCGAGGGAGAGAATGTTTTTCGCCGGACTATGCCGGACTTATAACAGGAAATAGTCCCGACCGTCTCTTCGCCGGAACAACCAAATGGCAGGATTGTTACCTGGGTGACGGATCGCTACCGCCGCCCTCGTATCTGCATTGGGTGAAATCGAGCTGCTCCTTGCAACTCCTGCACCTGTGCGGGCGATCGAACTCATCCGAGAAGATTTCGACCTCCGCGCCGCAGCGGTGGCATCTGCAGAGAAAGGACTTCAGGTCCCGGAATCTTTCAAAACCCGGGCAATGACTCAATGGTTTGGTATTCATGATGCACGCAGTTGAGCTACCCCCTTCAAGAGGATTTCACAAAACAAGAAATGAATTTCTAAGGTACTAACGTACTCTAGGTATGCCCTGAAAACCGGTTTTACGCCCAGCTCATCAGTTTTGGCCTTGGTTCTTCTTTTTTAGTATGGACTCGGGGAGGCAAAGTCAAGGGCGGATGGGGAGCGGACAGGTTGCCATACAGAGCGGGCAACTTATAGTACCAAACAAAGGTTCAGTATCTTAGAAATTCACTTCCTGTCTTTGAGCGTCCCCGGGACGGAATTAAATTCCGTCCCCGACTGATGCGTTAGAATTTCGTCAAAGGTACTTATCCCCCACAAAAGGCGTATTCCGCTGCAGTTTAGTTTTCGCTGCAGCCGGCATATAGTTTTCCTTGGCAGATTGAACACTACCACCGTCCCAAGGAAGCGGGCAATCCGGAAAAGAGACGTTGGTTCCTTCATATTTTTCTGGTAATGCCTCTTGGGGAAAACGGGATAGTAAAGGGGAAAACCGATGACTTACCCTTATGATGTTCCATGGAAAAGTCAGATGTTATCTCACCCGTCCCACCGTTTATCAATGGAGCTTGTTATGGAACTTTCTGATTATTGTAAAGGAGTCGATATCGAACTCACCATGTGGAAGGCCAAATTGTACGATGTGATGAGCCGTATGGACCGTCTGCCCACCGGCAACAAGCAGCGGATGTACGAAGAGGTGAACGGCCTGCACATTCTCATGAGCGAACTGGAAGAGCGAATAGAGAAACTGCGGAGGGAGTGCCCGACCGAATGGCGGCCCGATCAGGAAGAGATCAGGGCTAAATTTTCTGAACTGAACGTCAAGTACAACGATACCTCCGGGGTCCTTTTCGACTACAACTACGGCGGATAATAGTGACCCTCGCCCCAAGCAGACAAGAACAGGGCCGTGTGTTGGTTACGCTGTGTGTTATACACATCTCCGAGCCCCCGAGACAGGCAGAAATGTGGTATT
>JAEYNP010000071.1 GCA_023412495.1 Pseudomonadota bacterium | reverse complement strand
TGTTCATGAAGCCTCCTTCTCGTGACTTTGAGCGGTCCACGGGAACGGAGGCTTCTTCATTTTTCTGGAACCGTCAAACTTTTTGTAGTCCCCCGGCAAAGCCGGGGGTTTACCTAAAGGAAATTATGATCAAGAAACTAAATCTATGTTTCTCGATGGTAAACATTTTGTGCCTGAGTCGACAGGCACAATATTAAATAGAAATCTAAAATCAACTGCAGACATTGGCCCTAAAATGTTTTATAGCCAAAGTGGCATGTTCGTGACATTCATAGCCAATGAATATCCGGAAAAATTTGAAACATTATTAAAAGGATTGCAAGACGGTAGAAAGTTCGAAAAACAGTTTGAAAAATCCTTTGGATATAATGTTGAGAGTTTATTGAAATACTACATATCAATATTAAAAAATGCATAACGACAGGCTCCACGCGGACCACGCAAACAGCCCGAGTACAAATCGATGGGAATAACGATGGTGTCCCCTGTGAATCACAGTAGTGAAATTAGAAATAATATAATTTGCTTAACAAGTCATTCCACAGGAAGCCGCAAACAGCGCGGCTTCCTGTGTATTCCACTTTAAATCTCAAGAAAAATGAAAACTCATATTCTCCTATTATTGCTACTGTTGATCTCAACACCTTGTCTCTCAAAAGAATTTAAGTTCCTCATATCACTTGGGGACGAATATGTTATACAAGAAACCAATGATATAAAGATTGAAGTAGAGAGGGAGCTAATATTAAGATTCGCAGACGTTAAAGTCACACCAAGAAATGATGATAGTTTCAATATGATGCTATATTTCAAATGTGACACAGAAGATCTTTCACAGTTTGATAATCCTACAAAGATTCAAAACTCTGTGATCAGATCGTCAAGAAAATACCTTCCTTATGTAATTGAAAAGGATGTGAAGTTGGTAAATATTGACTGGAAAGGTCAGTATGGAAGCTATTGCATTCTCACAGATTCTACTTTGGCATCTGCTAAAACAATACCTCCCAAACAATTCAAATATCTAACTAGGGGTATGGTTCGCCTTTCCAAAGACTCCGTCCTGGGTTTTAGCTTAATGACAAACGAAATCAATTCTGGCAAACACGACGAATTGTTGAGCTATATACAGGGATTTATAAAATAAAAGATTCAATCGGGTAGCCGGGGGATCCCCCACACCACCTGGCATGCGGGTCCGCACCAGGCGGTTCCCAAAGAACATCGGACGTAATCGGATGAAGTATATCCGCAACTCTTTGACAGCAAGAAGGCGGCAACTGCAAATAATACCTGAAAGTGTGATAGTGCTTGCATCGCACCTGCCGATTCGCTCCCCCGGTCCGGCGAGACGCGCGGCAGAGCTTATAAAATCTCACTTTCCTCTATGAGTTCGGCCCTTCAGCGGGGTGAACCTCCCGGCTTTTCTATTCGCCGGGCTCGTTTCCAGTCCCCATTGCCCCTGCATGGTGACTTCCTTCGCCTAATATGGCCTCTGCTGGCTCCTGCCCCAAACTCCCTGCATGTTGCCACACAATGCGCTGCCGATACAATGACCGCTCGTTGAACAGACCTCCCGGATAAGAACGTAATCTTTCACTATGCAACAGTGGCATTTACCGTATCTCCTCAACCCAAGGCTTTGTCATGTCGTGCTGACTTACCCGGAGACTCGGCCTTGTATGCCATTTCTGTCCGTCGGCTCATAGGTTTGCACTCCAGCTTCCTCCGGACGAGGCCTCACGGGATCGCCCTTGCTTTCGGCTAGTATTTATGTTCCTGTCATCACGACAGTAACAGGGGTTTACAAACAGGGGACTTGCACCCCATAAGATCACGCCCGTGCCGGGCGTACACAAGTACTTTCCAGCGGACGCGGGAAGATCCTGCTTCTAAATTTCAAAGGTCGCAAGCGCGCCGCTGAATTTGACGTTGGATTCAAAGATACAGAAAATGAACTGCTTCAAAACTTTTAAAGGAATATTAAGAATATTCTTTAATCCAAAATATGATGAACTTTCATTATATTCAATTACCTATTGTTTCTTGCTCGGTATAATATTCAAATTTAGAGATTTTATAAAGCTAGTTTTTCCTGATCACACATCAAAAGAAGTTCCGCAAGTAGCTCTGGTTTTGCTCATATCTTTTTCAATTATGGCTTTAAATATTTACCATGCTTTCTCAAAAAGAAAGAAATGGGAAATCGAAAAAACGCCTATGTTACTATTTGCAGTACTTTCGAATTGTGCGATTGCCATAGGAGCTGGCGCAGTAGCTATTAACCATAATAATATCTGGCTTTATCCTTTTCCGATTTTAAACATTTTAAATGGAATTGGTACATTATTATGCGCAAAGCATGGTATTATTTCCGAAAACAACATTTCAGACGATAATGTTGATATCCAAAGTATTATTCAAAGTATTCAAAGTACTGTCCTTTTGAGCATTTTATTCTTATTATGCGAATTCCGTTACAATTTGCAATTTATAGAGACATGTTCAATATGTCTTGCAATAAATTCTATAGTCACAAATCCCAATCTTTTGCTGATAAAGAACATTATGGTGACGAAACGTTAAATTCTTTTTGCTAACTGGATTAGTAACTTTTTTATTATATATTCAACAACTCCCTTCAAGCGGACGTGGCTAAGTTAGCTGTTTTTAATGATCCCAAGCGCGCCACTTAATTCGACGTTGGTCGCGCATAGTTTTGATTGGGACACGGGGGTGGGACACATGGTAATCAAAAAGCGCGGTTTGGAGAATAGTGCAGCCGGCTTAACCGGCGCTGAAAATCCGGGCGCTGGCGTTCCCGTTTCGGCAATCTGACCATTAGCCAGATAGGGCAGGATGTGCCTACCATCGGGATGAATGAAAAGAGATTTCTGGCTGCCTCCTTATTGCTGGAGGGTTCTCGTTTTTCTGACGCCGACACTGCGGACCCCCGCGCTCTATCGCGATCTGGATGCCTCGTCCGGACCCTTTCTCGTTCTCGACAGGGCGAGCAGGGCGACTCTCACAAGAGAAGCCAACCGGACACTGCGGCTTGATCAGGCGAGGGTCGACATCATTGTCGACAACCCTGAAAGCCTCATTTGTCAGGAGGATTAGCAAAGCCTATCAGCATGTAGCTTCGGGGAGCATAAAGGGATTTTTTGGCTCATCCGGAAACCGCGTACCCAGACGTCAGGGCTTTGGTTAAAAGGAAAGCGTGCATTCTTGGAACTAACCCCCTTTCTCCAATTTTTCTCTTTCGTCTAAAAGCCTCGCTTTCACTGAACCTGATAGGCTTTTTCGCGGAAGAGAAAAGTTGTCTTCGAACTTGGCTCGCGGAGCATCTTTTAGACGCTGATGACATCCTCAGGTACTCGTTTGCCGGATGAACCGATTTTTTTATTCCGAACTCTCTTTGGCTGTTCACACAATGGAGAAACCGATGGCAACAATCAACGAAGGCAGTTTATCGGCATTGCTCAAGAATGATACATGCCTCAAACTCGTAGAGTCGCACATCTACTCGGTTTGCCAGGACCTTGAAAACTCGAACTCGTATGACAGGAGATTCGGGAATATTTACGACTGGGTAGCATGCAACCGCTTCTATAACCGACTTGTCTGGGGGTATTCGATCAGCGATTTTGCCGTTTCCACCCATGAAGCCCTGAGATCATCAAAGGACGGATTCGTACTGGATGCAGGTTGCGGCTCCCTGGCTTTTACCGCAGGCACGTACAGCACGTATCTCGATCGGCCTGTGATCTTCCTGGATCAATCCCTTAAACTGCTCAGGATAGCCAAATCGAGATTAACAAAAATGCATGGAAGCATTCCTCCCAATATGCTTTTTCTTCATGGTGACGCTCTCCGGTTGCCGTTCAAACCAAGAAGCTTTAAAACAATCATCTCTTTAAACCTCTTGCACGTTCTGGATGATGTGGCGACCGCCTTGAATGGGCTGAAGCATGTATTGACGGAAGACGGTTCAATAACATTGACCAGTCTGGTCCGAAGCAACCGTATTGCTGACAGGTACCTCAAGGCATGGGAAAATGCAGGTGAAGTGATAGCGAGAGATATAGCGGAAATCAAGGCTGTTTTTGATCAGTTGGGAATGCCTATGAGGTGCAAGATCTCCGGAAACATGGCATTCATCCATTATGATGGTATGCTTGAATTATAAACTCAGCAGACGTATGGTTCCACGTCGGATCTGCAACCACGCGGTTAAAATTTGCACCGCTTGGCGGCGGTCAGTTGGCGGCACAGTAGCTGGTCCGGCAGGCAACACATTCAGTAGAAAAAGATCGATCCCCGCATCCAAGACAAAATCGCGTTCGTCACAAGTGGCGATTCCGGTGGCGGTGCAGCTATTTGTACCTCATTAGCGCCAGGGAGCGCGAGTTGCCGTCCATTATCAATCCGGGAATGGCTCAAGACAAAGACCTGCATACTGTTTTGGGTTTTCACCAACTCAGCTGGGTTAGGATTTTAGGGTTGTCTCGATTCCCGGAACAGGCTACCATGGGAGATTGTTAAATAAGCGTTCAGCGATACCAGCTTTGTGCACGACAGGTACGACCTGAAACATCCAGCTTTCTCCAGCCGGCCGGCTCACATTCTTTTGTGCCACCTTTTTGCGCAAAGTCGGCACCCGCCCCTTGGCTACTGCTGAATACGATTTTACAGGAATCCTTGCAGCAAATGGATCCCTTTCGGGATTCCCTGCGGACGACTGCAACACGAACAACACATCGAGAAACGCATGACGAAAACTACATTCCTTACACTTGCCCTGTTGACCTTACTCCTCCTGCCCGGCATGCAGCAAGCATGGGGGCAGACTTTCTATGTCGCCGATACTGTCGAGATAACCCTGCGGACGGGCCCGAGCAGCGGCCACAGAGTCACAAAGATGATTTCATCGGATGAACCGCTGGAGGTGCTGGAAGAACAGGAGAACTGGCTGCGGGTGCGCACCAGGAAGGGAGACGAGGGCTGGGTGCTCAAAAGATACGTCTCCCAGGAAACGCCGAAGAGCGTGCAGATTCAGAAACTGACGAAGCGCAACGAACAGTTGGAGGCATTGTCGGGCGGAGCCTCCGGTCAGATAGATTCGTTGGAGAAGGAAAAAATTTCCCTGCAGGAAGCCCTGGCGAGTATCGAAAAAGAGCATCAGGAACTGAAGGATAAGCATACGACTCTCGAGTCCGATGCCGCCGATGTGCTCACGATCAAGCAACAGCACGCCGAGGCCCAGGAAAAACTCCAGAAGGCTGAAGCCGATCTGGAACGTATCAGCCAGGAGAATAAGGAACTTCGAAACAATACCTACCTGAAGTGGTTCCTGAGCGGTGCCGGAGTTGTCCTCGGTACCTGGCTGATCGGCTACCTGATGGGCCGCAGCAGGGGCCGGCATCAGGGCTCACGGCTCTATTGATCCGCCCGTAAGACCGTTTACAGAAGCGGCTATCCAGTCAGATTCCAACGCTCTTTTGGTCGGAGGCATGGCGGCAGCCTGAACAGCATTTCGGCGCAGACATCGGCGAAGATCCCGGCACCACCCCGGAAGTGGTGGATATTTGATGTAGAGCCTTAAAAAGGCTGCTGAAAATGCAGCCGACAATCTTCTACGGATGAGCAACAATTTTATCTTGCCGCCCGGATCCATTCGGAAGGCGGGATTGCTGCGAAGAAGATCCCGCCATAATTCCATCCATTTCCCGGACGAAATACGGGACAAGAAACCGGTAGCCATATGAATTGAGATGGTCCCTGTTCTGATAAAGGCTTATGCCTTTGTCGAGAGGCTCCTTGAAAAATGGAGTCGGGTCAAATACGGGAATATGATGGGTGGTTACGAATTCATTGACAAAATCCATGCTCGGTTTTTGCCACTTTTCTATAAATCCATAATCGTACGCGCACTTCCTTTCCATCGACAACACCCTCTTCCAAAGAGGTTCCCATTCGCAATCATTGACATTGCCTAAGATCGGAACCTGTCCGAGGACGATAAAATCCTTGCCTTTCTCTCTCATCCTCTCGGCCATGTATATCAGCTGTTCTTTATAATACGCGGTGTGGTCGACGATGTTCTCCCCGTCCCGATCCTTGAAAAAGAACACTCTGTTTGGATTGAGATACCCCTTCCCGTCATAAAAAAGATCGAACCGTTGCGCGAGGAAGATCAAACGAATATTGGGATTGTCTACGATTTCCTCAGCAAAGAACGGAAGAGCGCTGCTGCATTCCTTGTTGTGATAATCTTCGATTCTGCTGTCGATCCGGATGTCGCCCAGAAGCATCGGACAAGCTTGAACCCCAAGGTGCCTGACATTATATCCATTACGGCCTGCCCAGGCTGCCACCGCCTGCAGATAATGGGGCGCATGGCTGTCGCCGACCAACGCAACCATCGGCGCATCGGGTTCCGCCATTTTGCAATCACAGTACTGTACGCCATTCTTCACATATCCGGAACATTCGGCAGGGAATCGGTCAGGAGGAGCATTCTGCCCGTTCGCATACCGGGTAATGCGCCAGGAAGCCTCAGCGAACTGCTCCAGATTGCGGAAGGCGACAACGCAAACAAGGCTGACGGCGGCTCCGATAATGAGGACAGTCCGGTCCGACACCCCTGTCCTTCGCGCCGGGCGCTCAATGAAGAAATAACTAAGTATCGCAAGCAAGAACGAGAGCAAGAGAATCACCAGCGCAATCCCGAAGCTCAACTCCTGCGTGCCTGAGACAATCTTGAAAAAGATAATGAGCGGCCAGTGATACAGGTACAGGGAGTACGATATCCTGCCGAGAAAAACAGGAACCTGAGTCGACAGAAAAGAGGTGACGATTCCGTTCCGGCCGCTGCAATGCAGAAGAATTGCCGTGCCAAGGCAGGGAAGGATAACTCCGAAACGAAGAAAGGAAACGGCATGCCACTCTTGAGCAACAATCGCAACACTTGCGAGTATCAGGAAAAATCCGGTCCATTCCAATACATTCACAGTCCATGCTTTTTCCGGTCTCGGTATTATACGCAACGCGACAAGGCCGCCGACGCAAAACTCCCAGGCCCGCGCATAAAACATATAAAAGGCCAGGTGACTATCGGTCTTCGACAAGAGCGAACACCATGAAAAGGAGATGACGGTCAGAAAAACAAAGAGAAGCGAAAGGTTGGTTCTTGCATCCAGGTTGAGCGAAGAATCCTGTTCCGTGGCAGTCCCGCTGCCCGCTGATTGAACTGTTGTTTTTGCATCCGCTCCGAATCGTGCCAAAAAGGCAATACAACCAACAACGAGGATCGGCCAAAACAGATAAAACTGCTCTTCTACGCCTAATGACCAGGTATGCAGAAGAGGTTGCCCCGAGAATCCTTCTTCAAAATAACGGACCTTCCTGAAAAAAAAGAAATTCGCGAATTGAGCCGAGGCATACCGGGCCGATTTCATTAAATTGACATAGGTTTCCGGAGTCAGCAGAGCAATTCCGACAAGAGCGCAGAGAAAAAGAACGACGAACAGTGCCGGGAAAATCCTCTTTATCCTTCGGGCATAAAAATTTGCGTAGGAAAAACGAGCCGAAAGTTTTTCTCTGACAATAATGCCGGTTATCAAATACCCGGAGATGACGAAAAAGATATCGACACCGAGAAAACCTCCGGGGAGATGAGCGGGACTCAGATGAAAAAAAATGACGGACAGAACAGCCACTGCCCGGAGTCCATCGATACTCGGAAGATATTGATGCGATGGGTTCTCGGCAGCGGGATTTTTCATGAAAAGGCGAGGTGATGATGACAATGGGGAAATGGAAAAAGTATATTCGGGTTCGCGTTTCCTTTGCTCCTACCCGCTGACATAACGGAGGCAAAAGGTACTCTCTGCCGCCGGATTCGACAAGGTTTTTCAGAGATCCCCATTCTTGTCGGATCTCCAGAACCGCAATAAAGGGCCTCGTTACCCAGCCGCCTCAATCGCCTTTTTCACCCGCCCAGGCGTCATGGGCAGCCGAAACAGCCTTGCACCGCAGGCATCGAAGATGGCATTGGCGATGGCTCCGCCCATGGTGACGATGCCCGGTTCGCCACCTCCCTGCGGAGCGGACCCGGTGTTGTCGATGATGACCGTTTCGATCTCCGGCAGGTCTGAAAACCTCGGGATTTCGTAAGTGTCGAAGTTGCGGGTTAGAATCTCGCCTCCCCGGAATTCGACTTCTTCGGAGAGGGCATAGCCGAGCCCCATGGTTATGCAGCCCTCCATCTGGATGGCGGCGCCCTCGGGATTCACGCACAGGCCCATGTCCTGGGCGGAAACCACGCGTTTTACCGCCACGGCGCCGGTATTTTTGTTTACCTCCACCTCGGCCATAGTGGCCACCAGGGTCCCGGCGTCGATGCCGCAGGCCATGCCCTGCCCCCTGCCGCTCGGCCCGGGTGCGCTTTTCCAGCCGAACCTGGCGGCCGCTGCCTCGATCAACCGCCTCATTTTTTGGTCCTTCAGGTTCTGCAGGCGAAAGGCCAAAGGGTCGATACCAGCACCGGCCGCCATGATGTCGATCTGCGACTCGCGGGCGAAGGTGTTGGTGTTGTTGGCCGGAGCGCGCCAGGCCCCCACTGCGAAGGGATGGACGCCGGGCGGGACGCCCCAGAGAGCGCCGTGCATCTGGGTGCGGTGGTTGGCGATGTCGTAAAAGTGGGCGGCGCCGCGATCTCCGGCGAAATAGACGTGATAGTCCCAGAAGCCGATGCGGCCGCCCTCGGAGGCGAGCCCGGAGCGGATTTTCACCACCGCCGCCGGGCGGAAGGAATCATGGAAAAACTCATCCTCCCTGCTCCAGGCCACCTGCACCGGCCTGCCGGTCAGTTTGGACAGCCGGGCGGCCTCCACAACTTGAAGATTGCGAGTCTTGCCGCCGAAACCGCCGCCGAGAAAGGGCGATACGACATGTACTTTCTCCGGCGGCAACCCAAGCACACCGGCTACCTCATCCCTGGCGGGAAAGGGTGTCTGGCTTGAGGGCCAGACGGTCGCCCTGCCGTTTTCGAGATGCACCGTGGCGGTGTGGGGCTCGATGGGGGCGTGGGCCACGTAGCCGTCCAGAAAGGTTGAGTCCATCACGGCCCCGGCCTGCCTCGCCCCGTCCTCGATATTGCCGCCCTCGGCGATGGTCGACCCTGCCGGGGCCACCTTCAGGAGGTGGTCGAAGATCGTTTCAGTATCGACGGCCGGCTCGGGCCTGTCGAAGGTGGCCTTGATACTGCGCAGTGCGGCATCGGCCACATCCCATTTCTCGTGGAGCACCGCCACCATCTCGCCGTCGCGGACGATCCTGACGCCGTCCTGACGCTCCGCCTCGCTGGAATCTACGGAGAGCAGCTTCGCTCCATGGGCGGGAGGTCGCAGGATACGGGCGCAGAGCATGCCCGGCAGCCGGATGTCTCCGGCGTATTGGGCCTGCCCGGTCACCTTGGCCAGGGCGTCGGCCCGCAGGCGCGGGCGGTTCATCAGCTTGAATACTTCAGGGTTCTTCGGTTCCGCTTGACCCTGCACGAAGTGCTCGATGCGCTTTCCTTCGGTCAGCTCGGCGTAGGAGATGCGCTTTTCCGGCGAATCTTTCACAAAGATCCGGCCCCTCTCCACGGCCAGGCTCTCTACCGGCGCGTGAAGACGCTCGGCGGCGAGCCCCAGGAGCACCGCCCTTGCCTCGGCCCCGGCCTGGCGCAAGGCCGGACCGAAGGCCCGGGTGGTCAGGCTGCCGAAGGTCCCCCGGTCGTACGGGCAGAGGTCGGTGTCGCCCATGACCACGTCAATGCTGTCGAAGCTCACGTCCAGTTCGTCTGCGAGCATCTGGGCAAGCGAGGTGACAATCCCTTGGCCCATTTCGATCTTACCGGTGTAGCAGGCCACCCGGCCGTCCGCGCCGATTTTCAGAAAGGCGTTGAAGTCGGATGGCAGCGGGGCGCCTTCGCCCTCCCCGGAAAACAGGAGGAAGTCCCCGGCAACGAAGAAAACGAACAGGCCGCAGGCGCCCTTCAGGAAATCGCGGCGCGAGAACGCAGGGGATGGCGACAGATTTTCATGATCTTTTGCCATTTCAGCCACCTCCTTTCATGGTTGCCGCGGCCGCCTCGATAGCCGCCACGATGCGTTTGTGCGCCCCGCAGCGGCACAGGTTCTCTTCCATGGCCCTGGTGATTTCGGCCCTGCCGGGCTGGGAATTTTGTTTCAAAAAGGAGGCCGCCTGCATGATCATGCCGGGCGTGCAGTAGCCGCACTGGAGGGCGTCGTGCTCGATGAAGGCTTGCTGGACCGGGTGAAGCTTGTCGCCCGCCGCCAGCCCCTCGATGGTAACGACCTCCCTGCCCTCCACCTCCCGGACAGGCGTCTGACAGGAACGGACGGCGAGGCCGTCGACCAGCACAGTGCATGAGCCGCACACCCCCTCGCCGCAGCCGTATTTGGTGCCGGTCAGGCCCAAGTCCTGGCGGATGACCCACAAGAGCGGACGCTCGCCGTCCACCGGGATGGTCCGTGGCTCGCCGTTCAGGGTGAAGCGGATATCTTCAGTCATGGCATGCTCCTTTGTTGTGGGGACGAGGGAAGAAGCCGCAGTTCCTGGGGAACTGTCTTCTGGCGGCCTCGTATACTGCTTACTGATGTCAGTACCTTGGAAAATTTTCGCGAAGGTGCATCCAAATCAGCTGGGTTAGTTGTACAGGCAACGAGACATATCTTCAAGCCTTCATCTTGTCAGGCATGCGGCTTTTTCAGTTATAAGGTCGAGGAGTTTGCCGGATTATAGCAATTTTTTCTCAGATCGAGGCAAACTCGAAAAAAATTACCCTTAATATTTCGAGGATAATTTTTTCGAGTTTAGCGAAGATATTGGGGGGAAAAGGGCATAATCCGTCAGACTCCAAGGCGGGAACCAAGGTACGCCGGGCCATGTGTATATACGCTGCAAGCCCACCGGGATGGCAATTACAAGCAACCAGGGGCCTGCCGTCTTCAGTAGCACTTCACCTGGAATCTGACGCCTTTTCGGTCGATGACCACCCCTTCCCAGGTAATTTCCGCGAGTCTCGTCACGGCATCGATATGGTCGCCCTCCCGCATGATCGTCCCGTTGACGACGATCAACCTCTGTGCCGGATCGACAGCATAGGCGTGCCCGGCGAACTGCAGTTTCGGTATCTCTGTCCGCACCTGATACGGCAGATCTTGCAAATAGGGAAGATTGCTCCCGGGCTTTTTCGACGGGGCGGGTTCCGGCTGACCGAAAGCGGAGGCGACCGGCTGAGGCTGTCGCGCGGGCTGGGAGGGCCGGGGCTCTGCCATCGGGGTCGAAGCGGGCCCGGCCGACCCCGAAACAGTCGGAGAGGTGACGGCTACGAGCGGTTCGGCCTGGACGACAGCGGCGGGCGGAGACTGACTGATGACGGTGGAGCCTTCCTGCGGGGCCATGAAAACTTTTTCCCGTTCCCTTTTTATCCTGACGAGACCGGTGGATTTTTTGCCCGGGATGGCGGCAAGCTTCACCACCGGCGGGAGTCCTTCCGGTTCCGCCTCATCCGGCGAAACGTTTTTCTCCGGGGGCAGCGGGCTGTCATTTTTCGGCAAGTGCTGCGCCCAGTCATCGAACCGCTCCGCCTGAACCTTCAGGGGATGAAGGCTTTTATCGGTTTCGGCAACAGCAGGCAATCCACCAGACTCCGCGGGCTCGAGCCGGGGCGTGTTTGCTTCGGGCCCCTGCCCGTTTTTTCCGGTCCAAGGACTCCAATCCGACCATTTCAGCAGCATACCCATGCACAAGAGCCCGAAGATAAATAAAAAAGCCCAACGGCGTCTCCGGGGGCCGCTACCCGCCTTGAATGACGGCGAGGTCTCGCAGAGAGGTTGCAGGTGCAGGGCAGGCTCCTGCTGCCTTTCCCGATCGGATTTTTTTAAAGCGTCGAGAATGTAGGACATGTCTCAATCTTTTTTTTGTGAAATTTTTGTCTCAGGGGACCCGACGGGATCCGCCTGGGCGACCGGGGACGCCGGCGGCGGAGTGGTCTCGAAACCGACGATGGAGAGGAAACTAGCTTTCATCGCCGCCAGTCCCGGCACGCGGGGCGCGAAGTAGATCGTGGCAGGCAAAGCGATGGCCAGAAGAAGAGCGGCCACGGCGAGGGCGGCCTTGGGCGCCCACCAGAAACGGTCGAGGGGGCCGTCGATCTCCCGGGCGGCCTTGCGCACTATTCTCAGATCGACGTGATCCCTGTTTTCAGCGTAGGCACCGAGAAGGGCGCGGTCGCAGAGGATGTTGATTCTCCTGGGGACGCCCTTGGTGATTTTTGCCACATAGCGGAGAGCGGCCTTGCTGAAGATCCGGGCATAACCTTCGCCGCCGGCCATGGCGATCCGGTGCAGGATGTAGGGAGGTACGTCGTCCGGCCGGAGCGGGGACAAATGGTACCGGGTCGTGATCCTCTGATTTATCTGTGCGTATTTTGGGTCGCTCAGCGTCTTCAAGAGCTCGGGCTGGCCGATCAGCACGATCTGCAGCAGTTTATGGGTATCGGTCTCGAGGTTGGTTAAAAGCCGCAGCTGTTCCAGAATCTCCATATCCAGATTCTGGGCCTCATCGATGATGAGCGCGGTGTTGCGCCCTCGGGCGTGCGCCTCCAGCAGATGGCGATTGAGCCTGTCGATATAGATCTTCGCCGAGGGCGAATTCTCGTCGATCGCGATGTGGAGTTCTTCGCAGATCGTCTGCAGCAGGTCGGTGATGGTCAGGATGGGGTTGAGGATAAGAGCGAAGTCAGTCGTTTCAGGCAGTCTCTCGATGAGGCTTCGGCAAATCATGGTCTTGCCCGTGCCCACCTCCCCGGTCAGCAGGATGATGCATCCCTCGCCGTTGATCCCGTAAAGCAGATGCACCAGGGCCTCCCGATGCAGATCGCTCAGATAGAGATAGCGCGGGGTCGGGGCGATGCGGAAGGGTTTCTCTTTCAGGCCGAAATACCGTTTGTACATAGCTGCTCGTCGGGCAAATGAATGGATCGGATTAGTGCAGTTTCCAAGGGCCACCCGGAAAATCCTACGCTGAAAGCCGCATGATCCACGGCTGTCAGGCTACCCTTTCATCTCAAATTTTGCAATTTTTTTGCTGATCGTCGTCTCAACATTTCATCCTTTTCATCCTAGTGTCATGTCAAGTTTCAGATGTTGTAATATTGCGCAGTAATTTTGGCTTCCTGCAAAGGCACGATTGAGGGAGCATAGCAGCGCTATGTGACCGAAAGAGTAACGAAGCCAGGAAGCCAAAAGGACAAGCAAGATATAACAGATGATGCTTACAGGACACTAGTACCTTAGAAATTCATTTCTTGTTTTTTGAGAATGAATTTCGTGAATGTACTTATACCCCTCAAGGTGGTACTGAAAAGAGTCCCCTCTGGTGTGGGAGGGGCTAATAACCCTTGGGTTGCGGGCGTTAGCTCGCATGAGAGAAACGGGGCAAGACTGCAGACAGGAATCGCTGGATTTCCCCGCCGATGGGCAAAACTCTCCGGCCGACCCGACACGATCCGGCTCGAAAGAGGCGCCCCGCGCAAATTCAAGTTGTAAAAAGCCAGATTATACTTAGGATATGGGGCGGCCCCGGCATCTTGCCCCGGTTTTTCATTCATCCTGCTTCAATGCCAATGACAGACTTTATCACGGAACTCATCATTCTCGCCCCGCCGCTCCTGCTCGCCCTGACCCTCCATGAATTCGCCCACGGGGTGGTGGCGTACCGGCTGGGAGATCCGACGGCGCAGCGGGCCGGAAGATTGACCCTCAACCCGCTCAGCCACCTCGACCCCATCGGGACCATCGCCTTCTTTCTCATCAAGATCGGCTGGGCCAAGCCGGTGCCGGTCAATCCCGTCTATTTCCGCAATCCGCGGCAAGATATGCTGTGGGTGGCCATGGCCGGCCCCGTCACCAATCTCGGACTTGCCGTAGTGAGCGCGATCGCCGCCAAGGCTGTCTGGTTTATCGCCGAGGTCATGCCGTATTCGATTGCGGCCGAGGCCATCCTGGTGCCCTTCAGTCACATGCTGGTCGCTAGCGTCTGGATCAATCTGGTGCTCTGCATCTTCAACTTCCTGCCCATCCCGCCGCTCGACGGCAGCCGGATCCTGACCGGCTTGCTGCCGGATAGGCTGGCGGCCTCCTATCTGCAATTCGAGCGTTTCGGATTCATTCTCATCCTGATCCTCGCCTTCTCCGGCATCCTCTCCAAGGTGATCCTGCCGATCATCAAATTCGCCCACAGCCTGCTGCTGTCGTAGTTGCTCCAAACGGATTTGCGGAAATCGACGGCGGTCTTCCCGCGAGCGATCGTGCTTGAATCGGCACCAAATTGTGGTTAGCTTTTTCTCTGCGACGCAAGAAACACTCATTCCGGGGATCGCCCGGAAAAGAGCGATTTCCGCAAGCAGGGAAGATACGCCATGCCGATTCCACCCGAACTCATCAGAATCTCCGACACCGTCTGGGAATTGCCCACCTCTTTCAAGGAGGGCATGCGCGTGCCGGCCCGCATCTACGCCACCGAAAAACTCGTCTCGGAGATGGATATAGGCGTCTTCGACCAGGTGACCAATGTGGCCACCCTGCCGGGCATCCAGAAATACGCCTACTGCATGCCCGACGGGCACTGGGGCTACGGCTTTCCCATCGGCGGCGTGGCCGCCATGGATGCCGAGACCGGGGTCATCTCCCCCGGCGGCATCGGCTTCGACGTGAATTGCGGTATGCGCCTGGTGACCACCAACCTCACCTACGACGAAATCCTGCCGCACCTCCGACAGCTGGTCGACCGGCTGTTTGCGCGGGTCCCTGCCGGGGTCGGCTGCCGGGGCTTCATCCGCCTCTCGCCCGATGAATTCCGCGAGGTGATCGAGCAGGGCGCCCACTGGTGCATCGAACGGGGGCTCGGCCGGCCCGAAGACCTCGCGGTCACCGAGGAGACCGGCAGGATCCTGGGCGCCGACGCGGCGAAGGTCAGCGACCGGGCGGTGGAGAGGGGCTACAAGCAGCTGGGGACCCTCGGCTCGGGCAACCATTATTTGGAGATCCAGATCGCCCGGCCGGAGGACATTCATGATCCCGAAGTGGCGCGAGCCTTCGGCATCCACATCCCCAACCAGGTGGTGATCATGTTCCACTGCGGCAGCCGCGGCTTCGGCCATCAGGTGGCGACCGACTATCTTCGCCTCTTCCTCGATGTCATGGAGTCCAAGTACGGCATCAGGATCCTCGACCGGGAGCTCGCCTGTGCGCCGTTCCGCTCGCCGGAGGGCCAGGACTATTTCGCGGCGATGAAGTGCGCCATCAACATGTCGTTCGCCAACCGCCAGGTGATCCTGCACCGCATCCGCGAGGTCTTCTCCGACGTCATGCACAGAGACCCCGCCGACCTCGGCCTCCACCAGGTCTACGACGTGGCCCACAATACCGCCAAACTCGAGCGGCACGAGGTTGACGGAACGATGCGCGAGGTGCTGGTGCATAGAAAGGGCGCCACCCGCGCCTTCGGCCCCGGCATGGAAGGAGTGCCGGAAAAATACAGCAAGACCGGGCAGCCGGTGATCATCGGCGGCAGCATGGAAACCGGCTCCTACCTGCTTTCGGGCACGCCCGGAGGCGCCGCGACCTTCTACTCCACTGCCCACGGCAGCGGCCGGACCATGAGCCGCCGCAAGGCCAAGCGGATGTACCGGGGCAAAGAGCTCCAGGCGGAAATGGAGAAGCGCGGCATCTATGTCCGCAGCACCTCGTGGTCGGGGCTCGCAGAGGAGGCGGGCGGGGCCTACAAGGACATCGACGAGGTGATCCGGGCGGCGGCGCAGGCGGAAATCAGCAGACCTGTCTGCCGCTTCGCACCCGTCGGAAACATCAAGGGATGACGAGGAAGCACCATGAGCACGCGCACCCCCATCGCACTGATCACCGGAACCCTGGGCAGCGGCAAGACCACGCTGGTCAAGCGGCTCATTGCCATGGCCGACCGCAGGCTCGCCGTGCTGATGAACGAGTTCGGTGAAATCGCCATCGACAGCAGGATCATCGAGGGCGAGCACACCCGGATCGTCGAGCTGGCCGGCGGCTGCGTCTGCTGCGAGCTGGCCGGGGAATTCGTCGCGGCGGTGAACGAGCTGATCGACAGGTACCGGCCCGAGCTGATAGTTCTGGAAGCCACCGGTGTGGCCGAAGCCGACGCCCTGGTCTACGAGGTGGAGGAGGAACTTACGCGGGCGCGCCTGGACAGCGTGGTCTGCATCGTCGACGGCTACGCCAGCATCAAGTACCCCCAGGTCGGCTACGTGGGCCGGGTCCAGCTCCAGCAGGCCGACATCGTCCTGATCAACAAGAGAGACCTCATCTCCGAGGAAGAGACCGCCGCGGTCACCGGCCAGATCCGCCGCTACAACGAGCATGCGGCCATCCTGGCGACCGAGCGGTGCGCCGGTGTGGAGGAGCTGTGGACCGCCCTTTCGGAACGGCCGGCCACGACAAGACCCCGGGCCGCCGCCGGTCGCCCGCATACCGAGGAGGCGGAGCTGCAGTCCTTCACCTATTCTTCCGCACGCGAGATGGACAGGAGCTCCTTCGAGGTTTGGGCGGACAGTCTGCCGCCGCAGGTCTTTCGGGCAAAGGGTTTTCTGCGGCTGAACGGGACGGGATATCTCTTCAACGCCGTGGCCGGCCGGTGGGAGCTGGAAGAATTCCCGGCAAAGAACACGGAACTGGTCTTCATCGGCCGGCGGGTCAGGAACGAGATGGACCTGATTATCCAGGGATTGCAACAATGTGAGCGGTGAGATGGGACACACATTCTTCGAAGACGAATTCACGGCCGATATCGGCTTCACCGCCTACGGCAGGACGCCGGAAGAACTCATGATAGCCGCCGCCGATGCCACCATGAACGTCATGGTGGAGGATCTGTCCGCCATCGCCGGACAGCAAACGAAGGACATTCGGGTCCAGGCTGCTGCGCTGGACATGGCCCTGTTCGACCTGCTCCAGGAATTGATCTACTACAAGGACGCGGATGAGCTGCTGCTGCGGCTCTCCAAGGTGACGATAACCAGCGAGGGCGGCCGGACCATCGTGACCGCCGAAGCATACGGCGAGGAGATCGATCGGGAGAGGCACGAACTTCTGGTGGATGTCAAGGCCGTGACCATGCATCGCTTCAAGGTGGAAGAGACGGCGGAAGGATGGACCGCGACAGTGGTGCTGGATATTTGAAGGGATACGGCTCAGTGCTAAAAATTCCCTTCACCTTTCGAAGAACATCTCACCGCCGAGGGGACAGGATCAGCCGGATGATTCTTCCGACAGCACTCATGCAACTGCCGGAAGAATTTTGCCGCAAAGGTTCGCCCGTGCAAAGCTTCGCCCGTTATACCCGTTGCGGTTTTTGCTAAGCAGCGTGACTCACCTACCTGCCTACCAGAAATATGAGACAGTCAGGGCCAAAACCGGGTAGTACTGGAACGGCTCCATCTCATCTTCGATTTCCGCCTTTTCCTTTTCCAGATCCGCAATAAAGGCCGCGTTCCCAGCCAAGTCTCCCGAAGCGGTAAGTTCGTCCACGCTCGGCGACCCCTGAAACAGCACGCCCACATCGAAACTGACCGTCCAATTACCGCTGGCGGCCTTGCCACCGCTCCAGCCAAGGCCGGCGTAGGGGGCGATGGTGTTGAAATCCAGGCTGCCGTCGATACTGCCGATCTGGGCAGGAGTGTAGGTGCTGTCCCCGACGGTCACGTTACTGCTCGGAGTCGCCGAGAGGTCCACATCGTTGCCGTTGTAGAACAGACCGCCGGTGATGCGGAAGATGCCTGAGAAGGGGTAGAAATCGACCATTGCCCCGCCGCTTTTCCATGAAAAATCTGCGTCATAGTCAACATCGTCGGCTGTTACGGAGACACTGAACGGCAGGTAATTGGCATTAGCGCGTAAACCGAGGTTGTCATTCATTCGTCCTTCGATTTCGACGCCGGGACCCAAGGTCGACACCTTGATGCCGGTGCCGAACCCGGCGGCGAGCACCGTGTGGGGCAGGGAGGCCACGACAGCCAATGCCATAGTGGTCGTAACGATTTTCTTCTTCATAACATCTCTCCACCTTAAAATTTCATTCCAAATACAATGTTACCGGAGGCTCGGGCAATACTGAAGGGAGTGCAAACAATCCAGATGGCTCAAACCTGAACAGGCGATTTTCCGGCCAATGTCACCAGCGACTCGTGAAAGGTCGCGCCGCCGCCCATATCGGAGGGCTTCTGCGAGGTGAGGTCGTTTATGCCGTTTTCTTCCTCTCCCACCGGCCAGAAAATGCCTTCGGCAACCAGCACGCCGGGGCGGGTGTCAGTGGTCGGCCGGGCGATTCTGGGACTGGTGCCGCGATGATTCTTGAGGGTCACCAGCTCCCCCTCCGTGACCCCCCAGCGCCTCGCGTCCTCGGGGTGGATGAGCACCTCGCCCGGCCAACCCTGATAGCGTTCGCCGAAGGTGCTGTTCAACAGATCGGCGTGGGGCGGGACGATCAGCCGGAAGGGAAAGCGGCTCAGGAGATCCGGATCCGCGCTTTCTCCGGCCCGGGTGAGACGGCAGACGGATTCTCCGGATGCGCCGCCCGGGGAGAAACGGAACTTGCCCTTCTCGTCCAGGACCCGACCGTCCTTGCGGTGGTTGCTGGAGAGGATATACCGGCCGGCCATGATCTCCTGGATGTCGCAGCCATCCGGTAGCCCCTGCAGGGTTCCCAGATAGTCGGCGATCCGTTCCTCGCAGCTCTGTGAGAAAGGCGGATCGTCAAATCCCATCTTTTTTGCCAGGTCCTGGAACAGGTCGAAATTCGACCGCGACTCGCCCACCGGGAAGATGACCGGGGTCGTCACCCCGAGATGAAAATGGCCGTAGGCCGTATACAGATCCCGGTTCTCCAGAAAGGTCGTGGCCGGCAGCAGCAGGTCGGCGTAACGGGCGGTGGGCGTCATCACCAGCTCGTGGACCACGGTGAACAGGTCCTCCCGCAGCAGGCCCCTGCGGACCATCGAGGCATCGGGATTGACGCTTGCGGGATTGCAGTTGTAAACAAAAAGCAGCTTCACCGGCGGCTGAAGGGCGTTCAGGGCATGCCCCAGGTGGATCATATTGACGGTGCGGGTCTTGCCGGTTGCAAGGGACGGCCAGGTAAGTTTGCCCTTGTCGCCTCGGAAGGCCCCGCTGGTGAGCAAAACTCCCCGGCCCGAACCTCCGGCGAAGAGGCCGAGACAGGCGGCAAGCGAGGCGATGGCCCGCACCGCCATCCCGCCCCGGCTGTGGCGGGAGAGGCCGATGCCGATCCGGAAGAAGGTCTTCTTCACGCCGGACACAAGATCCGCCATTTCCTCCATCTGCTCGCGAGAAAGACCGCTGTCCGTGACCAACTCGCCCCAATCGAGACAGGCCAGATATTGCGCGAGAATCGGAAAACCTTCCGTTTCGCGGTCGATAAACTCCCGGTCAACCAGGCCACGTCCGACAAGCGACTTCATGATGCCGAGCGCCAATGCCCCGTCGCCGCCCGGCAACACCGGAAAGTAAAAATCGGCGGACCTGGCCGTTTCGTTGCGGTATGGATCGATCACCACCAGCCGTCCCCCCTTCTTCCGGGCGGCGGCCACGTACTGCCAGAAATGGACATTGGTCACCCGGATATTGATGCCCCAGGCGACGATGAGCTCGGCCTCTCCGGCGTTTTCCGGCGGGCAGCCGGGAATCTCGCCGCACTGGCCGGCCCAGCCTGCCCCGGCCGTGGCCGAGCAGATGGTCTGATCGAGCTGCGAGGCCCCCAGCTTATGAAAGAGTGGAAACCCCGCGAAGCGGCTGACCATCCCCATGTTGCCCGCGTAGGCGTAAGGCAGGATCGACTCGCCGCCGAAGCGGGCGGCAGTCTCCCGCAGCCGGTCGGAGAGGATATCGAGGGCCTCGTCCCAGCCGATGCGCCGAAACCGCCCCTCCCCCTTCTTCCCCTCCCGCAGCTGGGGGAAGTGAATCCGGTTCGCCCCGTACACCCGCCTCGGATACCCCTGCATCTTTCGGCAGATGAAGCCGTTGGTGTACGGGTGCTCCTTGTCGCCGGAAAGCCTCGTCACCCGGCCGCCCGTGACGGTCGCGATCATCCCGCAACTGTCCGGGCAGTCTAAAGGACAGATGGTTTTTTTATATTCAGTGCACATATCTCTTATGTTTAAGTACTGAGTGCTGAGTGCTGAGTTATCATGCGCAAGCGCACCAGAGTCAAATAAAACGGGAGACCCGAGGTCCCTGAGAGCGCTGAGTGATAACATCTTGTTTTTACTCAGTACTCAGTACTCAGCACTCAGTACTTATTTTGTCTTTATAGAATCATCGTGCCGCCGCTGTACAGATAGCGCTTGATCTTGTGGGTGGCGGTCTTGATGAACGGTTCCCGGCGTTCGAAGATCCTGCTCAGCCGGGCGGATTTTGCCAGCTGCTCGTTCAATTCCAGCCGCAGGTCTTCCAGAAGTTTTTCGATATAGGCCCGCCGTTCGCTGCGCGAGATGCCGGCGGTTGCCTCGTCGATTACTTCGTAATCGGGATAAACCCAGGCCTCGATCTGGCCGTTGTTCTCGACCACCAGGCTCTCCACCACCCAGGTGTGGGTATTGATCTTATGTTCGATGGCCTCGGGGTAGACATTCTCGCCGCTCTGCAGAACGATGACGTTCTTCGAGCGGCCGCAGACATAGAGGTTGTGCTGGTCGTCGAAGCGCCCGAGATCGCCGGTGGACAGCCAGCCGTCGGCGCTCAGGACCGCCGCGCTGGCCTCCGAGTCGTTGAAGTAGCCCTGCATGACATTGGGTCCGCAGACGGTGATCTCGCCGATGCCGGTCTCAGGATCGGGGTTGGCTATCTTGACCTGGACGCCGGGGAGCGGCTTTCCTGCGGAGCCGATGGCAATTGTCCTGTCGCCGAACGGCCCCCCGGAAATAAGGGGCGCCGACTCGGTCATCCCGTAGCCGATGAGATAAGGGAACCCTGCCTCATGGAGAAACTTCTCCACCTCGGGGTTGAGGGCCGCCCCGCCGATCCCCATCAGTTGCAGTTTCCCTCCGAAGAAGTCGCGGAGCTTTTTGCCGATCTTGCGGTAGATGAGCCGCCGGCTCGGCCCAAATCGGCAGGCCAGCTTCAGGAGGCCGCTCTTTTCCACCTGGGGCAGGACCCGCTTCTTGTAAATCTTCTCCAGCACCAGCGGGACCGCGAAGATGGCAAAAGGTTTTTCGTGCTCGCAGAGTTTCTGGAGGATTGCCGGCGTCGGCGACTTACCGGCGTAGGCGATGCGGGCCCCGCACAAGAGCGGCAGGATGAAGCCGCAGGTGAATTCGTAGGTATGGGACATGGGCAGGATGGACAGCCAGACCGACCCAGGCTTGATGGCCATGAGGCTCGACCCGGCATAGGCGTTGGACGTCAGGTTCTTATGGCTGAGCATAACGGCCTTGGAGTAGCCGGAGGTGCCGGAGGTATAGAGGATGGAAGCCAGATCCTCTTCTCCCGCCGGTTCGAAGACCGGCGTCTCAGACATGGCCTGGAATTTTTCCAGGGCCACCTGCAGGTAAACCGAGAAGGCCTGCACCTCGACCACGGCCAGATCGCCCTCGTGATCGTCCAGGGTGATGATCGGGCCGGTTAATTCCGGGCGCAATTCGTAAATCTTCTCGATCTGTTTCTGGGTGGTGAAGAGGGCCTTGACCCGCATCTCGCCTAGAATGTGGTGGACGTCGGCCTCCGGCAAGTCGGGCAGAATGGGCACGGCGACAGCGCCAAGGCGGACCGTGGCCAGATAGGCCATGCCCCAGTTGTGGGAATTCTCGCCGAGAATGGCGATACGGTCCCCCTTCCCCACCCCTTCCTCCCGCAGTCGGGCGGCGAGAGCCAGAATGCAACGGTGGAACTCACCGTAGGTAAGAGGCTTTTCCATGGCCATGCCTATCGCTGGCAAGTCCTTGTATTTGGAACAACTGGAATCGATCACGTAATTGAGGGTCATGCCGACCTCAACAGCCGAATTCATATGCACCTCTGTCATTGTTGCCCCTGTCCGTTCAGGCATTGCCCGGATTTCCGGCTTATTGTCGCAACCTGCGGTAATACTCGGGTATTCTACCTAAAACGACTATTCAGGTCAATCTCGGGAATCGGCCGGGCGCAATGAAAACACCGGAAAATTCTCAGGAAGTGGAATCAGGCGCTTCCGGACTCGACGCCGGAGAGAGGATACTGAAGGAACCGAAAAATTGCCCCGAGCTCGGGATTTCAATCCGGCAGGAGCTCTTTCACAGCCCCCAGAATATCTTCGACGGAAAAGGGTTTGGCGACGGTGAGCACCTTGTCCAGGTAGCCGGCAACGGTGAGGTAGCGTTCCTTGGAGATCGTCCCGCCGCCGGAAATGGCGATGATCGGCAGATCGGGATAGCCATCGCGCAGTTCGAGGATGGTCTGCAGCCCGTCTTTCCTCGGCATGACCATATCGGTGATGACCAGATCGCAGACGTTGTTGCGGAACAGTTGGACGCCTTCGATGCCGTCGGCTGCGTCCAGCACTTCGTATCCGTGCATTTCCAGAATCCGGCGCAGCAGACTGACGGCGGCGGGTTCGTCGTCTATAATAAGAATGCGTTTGACTCTATCCATAGTGGTCGTCCTAATCCGGAAAAAGAAAGCGACTTTTTGCCTTTATACCGTCACTCGCGATATTTTCAAACCGGATTTTTCACTCCCGCCCGCTCGTGTAAGTTGAAAAGCCGGAATCGAATGTCGCCTCCGGCGACCATACTGTCTGTCCTCTGTCCTCTGTCTTCTGGCTTCTGATCTACGCCGCCAGCGGCTGCAAGCGGTCGACGGTGAGCGTTATCGCCCCGAAATCCTCCTCGACGAGGCCAGTCAGGAGATACCCCCGGCCGCTCCGCAGAAGGTGGGCGTACCGGCGGTAGACCTCCGGAAAGAAGGTGGTTTCGACCTGGCCGCTTTCATCCTCGAAGGTAAGGAACTCCATGGCCTCGCCAGTCTTGGTGGAGACCAGCTTGCCGGTCAACAGCCAGGCGGCGAGGCTCACCTGCCGGCCGACACAGCGGGGCAAGTCCGCAATCTCCACCCGACCCTTCGCCGGCAATCGAAGAAACCGCAACGGGTGGCCCTCGCAGAGGAATCCCAGGATGGCGAATTCCCGGCGGGCTCGGCTCCTGGCGTCGGGGGGCGGCAGGGGCGGCGCGGGCGGCAGTTTCACCCCGAAAAGGGTCAGGCACCGTTTGTCCTGGAGGGCCCGCTGGAAACTCGCCCACTGCCAGAGGAGCACCGTCCGGTTGCCCTGAGCGGGTTCGAAGCCGTCCAGGGCACCGGCATGGATGAGGGCGCAGGCCTCGTTGTCGGCGGGCCGGGTGCGGTGGAAGAAGTCGCCGAGATCGGCAAATTTTCGTTCTTCCCTGGCCGCGAACAACCGGGCGAGAAATTCCGCCGACAGACCCTGCACCGCCATAAGGCCGACCCGGATCTGACTGCCCGCTCCGGTCCAGTGGATGCCGCTTGCGCGGACATCCGGCGGCAGCACTTTCAGGCCCAGCCGTTTGGCCTCGGAGACGTAGGCGAAGGTCGAATAGTAGCCGCCCTGGTTGGAGATCACCGCGGCCATGAAGGGGGCCGGATAATGCCGTTTCAGGTAGGCGGCCTGGAAGGAGACCCGGGCGTAGGAGGCGGAGTGGGGCTTGCAGAAGGAGTAGCCGTCGAAGCTGAGCATCATCCGCCAGGCCTCTGCCGCCGCCTCGGCGGACACCCCTCGCTCGGCGCAGCCGGAGAAGAACATGGCGCGGTAGTTTTCCAGACGCTGCATCTTGTCCTTCTTGGACATGATCTTGCGCAGGCCATCGGCGTCGGCGGCGCTGAAGCCGGCGAGCGCCACGGCGACCTTCGAGACATCCTCCTGATAGACCATGATCCCGAAGGTCTCGTCGAGAACGTCGCCCACTTCGGGACAGAGGGGCTGCCAGGCCCCGCCGTGCAACCGCCGCACGTACTCCCGGACGAACTCGTTGGCCGCCGGGCGGATGATCGACGACTGGATGACCAGCTGCTCAAAATCGCCGGTCCCGGCCTTTTTTTCGAGAAGCCGCATGGCCGGGCTCTCGATGTAGAAACAGCCCATGGCGCCCCCTTCGGCAAGGAGCATCCTGGTGGCCGGGTCGTCCTCCGGCTGCCAGCGGCTCTCGTCGAAACGCTTGCCGGCGGCGCGAACGGCGGCGACGCAGTCGCGGATCACCCCGAGGCTCCGGTTGCCGAGGAGGTCGATCTTCACCAGCCCCGCCTCCTCGGCCCCGTCCTTCTCCCACTGGATGATCGGCACCCCCTTGGCGGCCCGCTCGACGGGAACGTATTGGTGGATGGGCTTTGGGGTAATGATCACCCCGCCCGGATGGACCGAGAGATGGCGCGGCAGGCCGATCAGCCGGCCGGCGAGCGCGAGGATCTCCGGCCAGGGCGGGCTCAGGTCCTGGTCCCTCAGGGTCGGCAGCTCGGAGAGGCTCTCGGCCAGATCGTCGCCGGCGTGCAGCCAGGGGATCCGCTTGGTCAGCCGGGAAATTTCGTAGCCGGGCAGGCCGAAGGCCTTGGCAGTCTCCCGAATGGCCATGCGGGGCTGGAAAAAGACGTGGTTGCAGACCATGGCGGAATGACCGGGGAAGTCCGCCAGCACCTCGGCCAGCACCTCGTCCCGCTCGTCCCAGGCGAAATCGATGTCGATGTCCGGGGGGTCGGTCCGGCCGGGGTTGAGGAAACGCTCGAAGTAGAGGTTGTACTTGATTGGGCAGACATTGGTGATGTCGAGGCAGTAGGCGACGAGCGACGCCGCCCCCGAGCCGCGCCCGCAGATCCGCCGCTTTTTCCGGCGGCCGTCCGGCCCCCGGCGGTGGACGATGTCCCGCACCACGAGAAAATAGGAGGAAAAGCCCATCTGCTCGATGATCTTCAGCTCGTGTTCGAGCCGCTCGACCACCGGCTCGCCCAGGTCCTCGCCGTATCGCGCCTGCGCTCCGAGATAGGCCTTCTCCCGCAGCACGGCCGCCGCATCGCGCCCTTCCCCGGCCCGCCAGGGGGGCATGACAATGCCGAATTCTGGCCCGCTGAAGGCGCAGCTTTCGGCGAGACGCAGCGTCTCCGCCACCGCCTCCGGCCAGATGGCGAAGCGCTGCCGGTAGGCCTCAGGTCCGAGGAAGGCATGAACCTCATGCTTCCCCGCCGCTCCGTCACGCATGGCCGCGCTGATGGTCTCGGCTTTGCGGATCGCCTGGAGGAGGGCGTGGAGGCGCCGGTCAGCCTCGCTCTCCTCCGAGAGATCGCTGTCGGGCGTAACCACAACCGGCAGGTCATGCTCCCCGGCGAAGGCCCGCAGACGCCGGGCTTCAGCGTCGGGTACGGCGCCGAGATCGGCCGCAACGGTCAGACCCAGCCGCCGGTATTCCTCGAGCAGCGGGATATCGCGGCAGAGCAGCAGCAGGCCGTCGGCAAACGGCGACAGGTCCCCGGAAAGGCTGAACGTCCCCTCTTCCATATGCCGCCGGGTCAGTAGTCTGCAGAGATTGGCGTAGCCGCCCTGACCTCGCACCAGGCAGGTCACCACCCGGTCCGAACCCGGCTCCGAGACTTCTGCCCCCACCACCGGCCGCAGGCCTTCCCGTCGGCAGGCTTTCAGGAAATCCCACAGCCCGTAGAGATTGTCCCGGTCGGTCAATGCAAGACCGGGGTACCCCAGTTCTTTCGCCCGGCGGCACAGCGCGGCCGGGGATGCGGTGCCTTGCAGCAGGGAATAGTAGGATCTTAGGCGTAAGGGAAACATCGACAATAAAAGAGTGCTGAGTGCTGAGTGCTGAGTACTGAGTGCTGAGTGCTGAGTGCTGAGTGTTGAGTACTGAGGGCTGAGTTATGAGAGCTGAGTTATGAGGGTTGAGGCAATTTAATGCGTGCTTCGTCGCGACGCTTTTGCACTGAAACACGCAATCCTCCGATTACTTTGCCTACCTCCTCTGCCAAAGACCGAAGCTGATCAAATGCAGGTTGCGAGACATATCCTGCATCCAAAGCGACATAAAGTTGTGATCGGACCTCCGCACACGAAGCTTTGGCTGTTGAAAGAAATTGATGAAATTCTGCCAGACTGCCACGTTCGAATCCCTCCGCGATATTCGACATGACGGAAACGGATGCCCGTTGTATCTGGTCTTTCAGCCCAAAATCTTGGGCAAAACCGCCCTGCCGAGTAATGTTGTAAATTTGCTTCGTCAGCTCTCGCGCCTTCTGCCAAGCTATGAGATTCTCAAACTTTTCAACCTTACGCATGCCGGCTTCCTTTTCTCAGCACTCAGCACTCAGCACTCAGTACTCAGTCCTATCCCTATGATATTGTGGCCGAACCTGTGGCGCAAAGTATCCATGGCAGACAGCATCCTGGTTCGGCCGGGATCCCGACCCGGTTCGGGGAAAAGCGGCAGCTGCGGCGACTGGCGCTGCAGCCGGTCGCAGACCAGGCGGCAGCTGCGGATCCTCGTCCGCCGGTGCCAGGCCCGCTGCAGGGCCTCGATAGCCAGCTTGCGGAGGAGAAAGTCGCCAGAGGCGCCGCTTTTGCAGGAGGCCTGGCGGACCACCTGGGCGCCGTCCGAGTAGCGCAGCCAGATCCCTACCCGCCTGGCCACCTGCTTCCTCTCGCGCAGGGCGCGCCCCGCCTGGCCTACCAAGGCCGAAAGCGCCCTCTCCACCTCCCGCCGGTCGTTGGTATCCTCGGCGAAGATCTCCTCGTAATCGAGAGATTCCCCCGCCGCGCCCGGCCTGACCTGGGTTTCATCGATGCCGCGGCTGAGGTCGTGGAGAAAGCCGGACCGGCCGCCGAAGGGCACCATGAGCTGGTGGCGGCTGAGCCCGGCCAGGGCACCCACCGTGGTCAGCCGGAAATCCCGAAGCTTCTCGAGCTCGCCGGGGGTGAGGCCGGGCAGGACCGTCACCGGCAGGGGGGCGAGGAAGGCCTCCTCATCCCCCGGCGTAACGATGTATTCGCCCACCGGCTTGACCAGCCGGGAAGCGACCTTGGCGATCAGCTTGCTGGTGCCCAGCGTCCAGATGGGGTTGATGCCGAGGGCGGCGCGGGTCTCCCGCCGCACCCGCCAGCCGATGTCGGGGGCAAGTCCGTGCAGGCGATGGGTGCCGGTGACGTCGACGAAGAAATGGCCGTCCGCCCGGCCGCATTCGATGAGCGGCGAATAGCCCTGCAGTTCCTTGAAAAAAGCCGCCATCGCCTTCTGGTAGAGCCCCAGCCGGGGCGGCAGCACCGCCGCGCCCCGGCAAAGCCGCACGGCATCTCTGAGCGCCATGCCCTTCTCCACCCCCTCCCGGTAGGCCTCTTCGCTCATGTCGTAAACCACCGCCCGCGAGGCCTGGAGCGCAATGAGCAAAGGGCGCCCGCGGAGCGAAGTATCGCTCACCTGCTCGACAGCCACGGCGAAATCGGCGACATTGAAATGGAGCACCGAGCGTTCCTGCAGGCGAAAGCCCTGGCCCATCACCCTTCCCCCTCACCGAATTCTCCGAGGATCTCCGTGAGGCGCAGGCCGTTTCTCGGGGCCTGGGCCCGGACATGGTTATTGAAGAGGAGTATCCCCATTTCGGCCTGGCCGGTCAGGGTGGGCAGACGGCTCGCGCACCAGGCCCGCAGCTCCTCGCCGGAATAGTCGTAGTTGAACTTCTTCTGCATGTTGGACGATCGCCAGCCCTCGCGGTTGCGGCCATGGAAACGGGCGTAGAAAAGAGCGGAATTGGTCACCACATCAAGGGCGGGAAAAAGACCCGCAAATCCGGGCAGGGCCGGGGCATCGACAGTGACCAGCGTCACCTTCCGCCGCGCAAGCTCCGCAAACACGGAGTCCACCGCCCAGCTGTGGTGGCGGAATTCCACCGCTACCGGCAGGTCCTGCAGGCCGTCGAGCAAGCCCGCGAGATAGCTGCGGTTTGCGATGCTGCGGTCGAAATCCGGCGGCAGCTGGACGAGCACCGCGACCAGGCGCTCCTTCAGCGGGGCGATGCCCTGCCGGTAGAGGGCGAGCTGTTCCCGCCAGTTGTCGTCCCGCTCGTGGGTCATGGTCCGGGTGAGCTTGGCGGCGAAGAGCAGGTGCGGCGGCGCCCCCTCAAGCATCCGGGCGAGCGGTTCCGCCCGGGCCATCTGGTACCAGGTGTAGTTCAGCTCGACCATGGAGAAGGAGCGGCCGTAGAGACCGAGCATCTCGCGGCTCTTGGTCCCTTCAGGATAGAAGCCGCTGTCCACCCACTCGGTATAGGAGTAGCCGCAGGTCCCGACATAGACCGGGCAGACCCGGCCCGGCCGGCCATCTCGCGCCGGACAGCGGATCTCCACCCGGCCGGGGCCGTCACTCCATTGCCTTGCCATCGAATTCCGCATGCTTGCCCCGGATCACCCCGATCACCTTGCCCTGGACCAGCAGCTCGCCGAAAGGGTAGCACATCACCGAGAAGGCCTCGTTCGCCGGCCGCAGCTCGATATGATCGGAGTATAAAAAAAATCGTTTCACCGTCGCCTCCTCGCCTCGGATGAGGACAGCGACGATCTCCCCGTTTTCCGCGTACTGGCGCGGTTCGCAGACCACCACATCGCCGTCGCGAATCCCAGCGTCCCGCATCGACTCGCCCTTGATGCGCAGGCAGAAGAGACCCTCGCCGGGGAAGATGTCGGGGTCGACCAGCACCGTGCCTTCCCATTCCTGTTGGGCATACATCGGCAGCCCGGCGGTGATCTGGCCGATGAGCGGCAGCTCCCTCCCCTGCCGGATGTCCCGCCGCTCGCCCCGCCGCCGCTCGCCGTAATCGGAGTACAGGCGGATGGTCCGGCCGTAGCGGCCCTCCCGCGCCAGCACCCCTTTTTTCTCCAGCTGGGTCATCAACTGGGCTACCGCGGTATGACTGACCCCCAGGTCGAGGGCGGCCTGCCGCAGAGTGGGGATATGCCCTTCGTCGTCCATGCGCTCGGTGAGATACTCCAGAAACTGTTGCTGCTTGGTGGTGAGCACCATGATCGCTTGCCTTCGCGTTCTCATCTTGATTTGGAAATGGAATTACTCGTGATAATGTGCATGTACATTCTTCTCTAATATACATGCACATTCTGTTTTGTCAATGTACTTACCGAAACGACTCCCTGCGATGCCATATGAGCTTCCCTCGTGGTCAGTGAAGCGGTAGCGGAACGTTGTCGTTGTCGTAATCGTAATCGAAAAAATGATGGGACTGATCAGAGCAATTGGATGTTTCGCTCAAACCACGAAGAGGTCGGCCTTATGGCGATTACGACTACGATTACGACAATGACAACGACTACGACAACGACCCCGGAAGGCACCCTCCTCCGGCCGATTTCTCAGCCACTCCCCAGACATTCCGAGATCTTCTCCCAATCCCGCTTCTCCACCCATTCCAGCTTTTCGGCAAAGGACCGGTCACTCAGGTAGGTTTTGCCCGTCTTGGCCCGCTCCAGGTACTTCTTGTATTGCCCGGGGCCGCCGTTGTACATGGCATAGACCCCCTTGGCCAGCTGTGCGGGATCGAGCCGGGCCGAAGCCTTGTCGCTCAGGGCGTGGCGGCGCAGGTAGAGATCGACGATCTCGGCGCCGGCCATGGCGTTGTAGCGGATATCCCAGCGCAGCTTGCGGATATCGTAAATGCCGCGCCATACCCGCTCGTTGACCTGCATGACCCCGACCGAAGAGTTGTTATATGACAACAAGTAGGTAAGCTTGTTGCCTTTTTCCGTGAACTGCCGAAAACAGCTTTCCTGCCAGGCCGTAGCCATGACCATCTTCTGGTACATCCCGTGGAGCTGGTCGGGAAGCTGCTGGCGGGCCACAATCGACAGGGAGACCTCGTCGAGGACCTTCCTTACCCGTTCCACATAGCCGGCTATGTTCTTTTGCGGCACCCGCCACTCGAGAATGTCGTCCCGGGGCGGCGAATCCGCCGCATACGCCGGGGAAAACAGGATATCCGACAGCCGGGAGAAGGGGTCTTCCTCCTCTTTTTTCTCTTCGATCGGCAGATCGATCTCCTCCAGTTCGTTTTCGACGGCCGGGGCGCTGCCGTCATTTTTCAACATCGGCAACTGCAGGAGCTTGCGCAGCCGGTCGTCGACATCGAGGGTATAGGGCAGTGTTGTCTCCCCGCCGGTCAGCATGGTGGCCAGCCGCAGGAGTCCCTGCTCGCTGATCTCGACTCCGAAGGTCGGACCCATCCTGTCGAATACCGCCAGGGCGTCCGCCGCGGTGAAGAAGGCCAGATAGCCGAGGCTGTTGGTATCGAGCCGGGCGAAGAGCTGCCGCCGGAAGATCGGGCCCAGGTCGTGCCAGGCCTGGACGAACTGCTCCCGCACGAAATCCCGGTCCAGGTCCTCATCCTCCAGCGTCGCCACAAAGGCATAACGCGTGTCGAGCAGAACATCGATGAGCAATTCCTGATCCTCGGGCCGCAGGGGCGAGTCGATGGCGATGGTGGTGATGAGCTGCACCAAGAGCGCATCCCAAGTCTCCCACAGCCGGATCAGCCAGCGGTGCTCCTCGGGGGTCAGCTCGGCGCTCTCCGGCTTTTCTTCCGGGGAGAAAACCTCTTCGACCTCGGCCGTCAGCTCGACCACTACTCCATCCTTTTCCACCCGGGTTGCCCCGCCGCGCAGGCTGTCCAGCATGGCCTGCATCGCCTCCCGGTCGTGAAAGAGCGGGGCGAGGAAGTCGCGCATCTCGCGGATCGGCGGGGCGAGGTTGATGCGAACCCGGCCGAAGTGCTCGATCACCCGGGGCTTGGCGAAATCCCAGAGCACCGAGGCGACGGACACCGGCTGCCGGTTGAGATTGTAGAGTTTCGAATCGACGGTCCGGAAGGCGAGGGCCAGGGACTGGTTGTCGAAGACCGGCTGCTGCACCAGGGTGACATAGCCCTGCCACTCGAGGGGCACGAGGCACTCCGCGCCGAGCTCGGTGCCCAGCCGGATGGACAGCCGCATTTCCAGCTGGAGAAAACTCCCGGCCGTGGTGAATCTCGGCTCGGAAAGCCCGATATAGATGCATTCGCCCGGGCCGCCGACGATGGCGGCGCTCTGATTTTTGCCGGTGAAGGTGTCTTTGATGACCAGGGAGGTAAGCAGCCGGTGGTCCAAGGTGAGCGGCAGGGACACCTGTTCGGCGCGGGCCGCGAGGGGGAATAGCAGGAGAAGAGAAACCAGCGACAGTCGAGCGGCCCACGACAGCCGCGATTTCCACGAGTTGCTTGCCTTTCGCATTCTTGCAGGCCGCTCCTTCAGCCAAAGAGGATGGAGGTGTCTTCCAGATGGATCTCCAGTTCGGCGAGATCGATTTCGGTAAGGTTCAGCAGGTGGGCTTCCTCCCTCGCGGACAGCACCAGAGAATCGTCCTTGGCCAGGCCGATGCCCAGTTTCAGGCAGGCCATATCGGCCAGCCGGACCAGGAGGAGCATGTAGTTCTTGGTATCGTAGTCGCTCCGGTGATGGTCCCTGGTGACAATACAATATTCCTCTGGCATATTCCAATTTTTCATAAGCTTGTAGCCCTGTTCGGCATGCAGGCCGGCCATGGCCTCGAGAAGCAGGGCCTGGGTGATCGGCAACTCGTTGTTCTTCCGGCGCAACTGGTCGACGACCATCAGCACGAACAGTTTACCGACATCATGGAAGAGCCCGGCAAAAAAGACATGGTTCTCCAGTTCCTCGAAGTGCAACCGCCTGGCCAGCCATCGCACGCCGAGCGCACAACCCACGGAATGCTGCCAGAGCTTTTTCATGATCAGGTTGAGTTCCTTGTCGCGGCTCTTGAACTGGTTCTGCAGGGCCACCATCAGGGCAATCCGCCCCACCTCCTGCATGCCGAGGCGAACGATCGCCGCGCGGACCGTCAGCACCTCGACCAGCCCTTGGTAAAAGGCGGAATTCGCCATCTGCAGGACCTGGCTGGAGAGCGACTGGTCCGCGGCCAGAAAATTTTCCACTTTCCTGATATCCGGTTCTTTCTTGGTCAGTTCCTCCTGAACCCGGAGGGCGGCGGAAGAGAAGACCGGCAGGACGATATTCCCGGACTCGATGTGCCCGGTTATGACCTCAAGTAACGAACGGCTCTTATTCATTAGTGCCTTACTCCCTGAAAAGCTGTCATAAAAAAACAAGAAAATAAGTTCGGGAAAACAGATGACCCAAATACCACCAAGGCACTTATCCCCCTCAAGGGGAGACTGAACTGAGTACCCCCCTTGTGGGGTGTTGGACTTTATTCTCCGCAGAGACGGCGTATTTCCATCAAGGGGCGGGGCTTGCTCAGCTTCGGCAGGCACCGCAGGATTTCATCGAGGCTGGTGAGGCCGGCGGCCGCCTTGACCAGGCCGTCTTCCATAAGGGTCACGAGACCCGAATGCTCGACACTGATCTGGCGGATCTCGTAACTGGTCTTCTGTTCAAGGATGGCGCTTCTGACCCGCTCGTTGAGCACCAGGAGCTCGAAGACCCCCATCCGCCCCTTGTAGCCGGTCTGCTTGCATTCCGTGCAACCGCGGCCTTTCCTGAACCGCGCGCCCTGAATCTCCGCCGCGGAGACCCCCAGCCGCTGCAGCTGGCTGGGGGTGGCCGCGGTCTCCCTGGCGCAGGCATCGCAGACCCGGCGCAGGAGGCGCTGGGCGAGCACGCTCACCACGGTCGAGGAGATGAGGAATGGGGCGATATTCATGTTGAGCAGACGGATAAGTCCGCCGATGCTGTCCTCGGTGTGGAAGGTGGAGAGCACCTTGTGGCCGGTGAGCGCGGACTGCATGGCCATTTCCGCCGAGCCTCCGTCCCGGATCTCTCCGATGACGATGACGTCCGGGTCCTGGCGGACGATATGGCGCAGCGTCTCCTCGAAGGTCAGGTTGATGGCTGGATCGATGGAGCACTGAGCGATGCCGTCGATAACGTATTCGACCGGCTCCTCGGCGGTGATGATGCTGATCTGCGGATTCTTGATGTGGTTGATGCAGCTGTAAACGGTGGAGGTCTTGCCCGAGCCGGTGGGCCCGGTAACCAGCAGGACGCCGCTCGGCGGGTAGACCGCATCCTCGAGGAACCTGGTGAGCATCTTCGGGGCCATGCCGAGGGACTGGATGTCCATGAGTTCACGTTTCTGCTTCAGCACCCGGCAGACGATCTTCTCGCCGTGGACGGTGACGTAGAAGGAGACACGTATGTCGACCCGGCCCTCCTCGTATTCGAAAAGGATCCGGCCGCCCTGGTGCCGCCTTTTTTCGGCGATGTCGGCCTCGCACATGATCTTGATCCGGCTGGTCAGAGGCGGCAGGATGTCCCGCGGATAATCCTTGAAGTGGCGCAGCACCCCGTCTTCCCGAAAACGGACCTGCACCCGGTCGGCCAGGGGCTCGATGTGAATGTCCGAGCAGTTTTCCTTGATGGCGGTGATGATGATGGAGTTGACAATGCCGACCACCGTCTGGCCATCGACGTTGATGGTCTTGCCGGCCGCTTTGTTGGCAAGGAGGCCTATGGTCTCGGCGAGGGCCTTCTTTTCGACGATGGCCGGGCTGATCTGCCCGCCCAGGAATTTTCTGGCGACATCGAGGGATTTCCTGTTGAGCGGATCGGCGAAGGCGACAAAGTTGGTATGGTCGCCATGCATGATCGGCAAAAACTGGTACTCCGCCAACACCTTGGCGGGAATCCGACCGGCCGCGGTTCGATCCACCAGGGAGAGATTGACGTCCACCAGGGGGAAGCCGAGCTGGATGGAGAGCACCCGGTTGAAGACCTTCTCGTCGATGAAGTTGTATTTGATGAGGATCTCGCCAAGCCGCAGGTCCTGTTCCCGCTCCTTCTGGATATTGAAGGCGGCCTGGAGGTCGTCTTCCGAGATATAGCCCAGCTCACGCAACAACTCCCCGATACGGAGGGTCAGCTGGGTCTCGGTGAGGGCCTTGCGCACCATTTCGTCCGTGACATCCCCCAGCTCTTTCAGGACATTGATCAGGGGCGTGGGACTGGCCAGTTTCGCCCTGATCCTCTCGGCGTGCCGCAGCTGCTTATCGCTGACCATGCCCGCCCGCAGCAGCAGCGAGGCGATCTCCCCGTATTCCGATTTTTGCTCATTTGCCATGGATTAGACCCTTCAGAAGACGCTCCGACACCTCATCGAATTTGCATTCTCGAACAGTAACAAAAATGGTATCGAATAGTAAAGAAAGTGCAGAGAAAAATGCAGAAATCGAGCGCTGCTCAAAAAACTTGAAGAAGCCGAAACGAAAGGAAAAGACGGTACTCAAAGCATTATTGAAAATACCGCCGTTCGACATCTCTTCGTACGTCACCTGCGCTCCAGTTTCGTTCATGAATCAGCCGACGGTACGTGCGAAGTTCTCCTTTCGTAGGATATCGCCCCAGGAGGTCTTGGAACACGTGCACAACAATATCGGTTGCATAATGCTCGTTATCATTGTCCCAGTGACGGTCGTGAGAGTAATCGCCGTCGGAATGTCTGTCCCGATGTTCGTATGACTTATCCGGACCATCATGACGGTCATGACGGTCGTAACGTCTTTTCCAATGTTCAGGGCCTCGCGCGTCTTCGAAGACCACCTGGAATTCGCCTCGGCAACCGTTTGAAACTACGACTCCGTATTCCCGTGCTTCCCAGGTTTGGCCTTCTATGCAAGGTTTTGACGAATTCTGACGGGTCAGCCTTACGTCTTTGATTTCCATATCACGTGGACTCGAAGGATACGCGCATTCTCGCAAGGAAAAATCTTTGCTTTCGCAACTGAAGTTCTTAGCGACTTCTTCGGAAACTCCAGCAGAGACTGCAAATACGCCGCAGAAAACTGCTGACAAGACAATTGCTTTCTTCATTTTTGCACCTGAGGAAAATTGATCAATGCTTGGGAGTGTACAACAGCTGACAATAGTTGAGAAGAGTTCATCTGTGTCAAGCAACGGGAATCGAAGTTTTAAGGCCGGGGTGGCGTAACGAGCGGCGGCCGCCCGGCCTTCCCCCGACTTCATACGCCAGAGGCAGTGTTTCGATATTTGGGAAAAAATGTTGCACAAGGCTATCCATAAGTCTGGCGGGAGACGGGCGATTCCGCGCGCTTGGACGATCCAATGCGCTCGAAGCGACTGGGGCTTTCGCGTTCGAAGAAGAGTGTGTGGAGAGAGAAAGGAAGGAGCCGGGAAGTTGGCGGCCCGTCATGCCGGGGAACATGACGGGCCGGATGAAGGATGGGAATCCGCTTATCCGCCGATAGCCCGGACCAGCCGGCCGAAGCCGCCGGGAATGGTGCCGGAGGACCAGAAGGCCCGGCCCTGCTTGTAGTCGACAAACCAGTAGCCTCCCGGGCGCCGTTGCGCAGCAACGAAAATGAAGGGCTGCTCTTTGGAAAAGGCCATATGGAGGTAGAGCCCCTTGGCGTTCTTTACTGGCTCCATGAGCGACATGGCCTCCTCCATGGTGGGTAGCCGCCAGTCGGCAAAGCCAGCGAATTTCCTGCGGTTAAGCTCCTCGATGTTTCTCTGGATATGGCGCAGCGAGCCGATGTCTATCCCGCCCTGCTGCCACATGAGCGAGGTCCGCTGGTCAACAATCACGCCCGGAGCGTCCCCAGCGGCCAGTAAATTGACGAATTTCCCGGAAGGGTTCAGCTCCGCCTCGAAAAAGTTCCACTTCCTCAGGACGCCCTCTATCTCGCCGTCGTTGATCACGGACGGTTCCGCGGGCAGGGCGATCTTCTCGCCGGTGAACGGCCGGGTGGACGCCTTCGGCAGCTGCGGCCCCATATCCTCCTTGACGACCCGTTCCTGCCGCGGCACCACCAACCCCGGGTCCCCGGTCTCGTCCAGCACGTGGTCGATCAGCCACTTCTTGAGCTGCTCGTTGATGGCGTAACTCTTCTCGAAAATGGACGACCGGCCCTGCTCCTTCACGCATCTCTCGATGATTTCCGGCGGCGCCTTGATCTCCGCCATGATCCGCGCATGCTTCACCGCCCTCTCCATCAGGCAGAGCTTCGGCTCGGGGCCCCAGTTGTCGACGAAGAAGTAGTAGACGAACTCGTCGTTGTTCCGCACCCTCTCGCGACCTCCCCAGGATTCGAACGTCCCGAAGGACAGATCCGGGTTCATTTCCCAATCGATAGGACTGATGACCCGGTTGCCAACCTTGACTTTGTGAAACATCCCCATATTTTCCTCCATTGTGCGGGTGGATTACTCAAGCCTTCCAAATTCATTGTAGCTGGAGTAACGTTTACTTGTAAAATCAACTCGCGTGACGGCACGTTTCAATTTCTATTATTAATAACTATTCTCACAATGTCCGCCACCAAAAAATTGCAGATCAAAAAAAGAGGCCAACCGCTGCCGGCGGGCGTGACCATTTTCAAGGATGGAATCAATTTCTCCATCTTCGCCCGGCATGCGACAAGGGTTACCCTGGTTGTCGAGCATCTGCCGCAGGGGGTCGACAAACCGGTGCGTCACGAAATCCCCTTCGATCCCGTGGAAAACCGGACGGGCGACATGTGGCACATGCTGCTTCTGACCCACCGCCAGGATTTCAGCTACGGCTACCGCGTCGACGGCCCCACCGGCCACGGCCTCTTCTACGACTACCGCAGGATCCTCATCGACCCCTTCTGTCATGAGTTGCTCCCGCGCAAATGGGCGGAGCCGGCCCCGTACGGGGTGAAACCCTGCTGCCGGATCGTCAACCACGACTTCGACTGGGAGGACGACCGGCCGCTCAAGACCCCGCTCTCCGAGACCGTCATCTACGAGCTCCACGTGCGGGGCTTCACGAGAGATGCCAGCTCCGGGGCGAAGGCCCCCGGCACCTACCTCGGCATCATCGAAAAGATCCCCTATCTCAAGGAACTCGGAGTGACCGCCGTCGAACTCATGCCGGTCACCCAGTTCGATGAGAACGACACGATCTTTTTCAATCCCCTTACCGGGGAGCGGCTGAAGAATTTCTGGGGCTACAACCCGGTGTCCTTCTTCGCCCTCAATACCGGCTACGCCGAAAACCCGGATCAGGCCGTCGACGAGTTCAGAAGGATGGTGAAGGCGCTGCACAAGGCCGGCCTCGAGGTCTACCTCGACATGGTCTACAACCACACCGGAGAAGGCGGCTACAAGGGGACCACCAGCAGCTTTCGTGGCCTAGACAACACCATCTATTACCTGCTCGACCAGATCCACCAGTATCTCAACTTTTCCGGCTGCGGCAACACCATGAACTGCAACCACCCCATCGTCCGCAGCCTGATCAGGGAATCGCTGCGCTACTGGGTCACCGAGATGCACGTCGACGGCTTCCGCTTCGACCTGGCCTCCATCCTCGGCCGCGACCGGCAAGGCCACGTCCTTGCCAACCCGCCGATGATCGAGATCATCAACGAGGACCCGGTGCTGCGAGACATCAAGCTGATCGCCGAGGCCTGGGACGCCGCCGGCCTCTACCAGGTCGGCAGCTTCTCCACCGACCCCCGCTGGGCGGAATGGAACGGCAGGTTCCGGGACGACGTGCGGGCCTTCATGGTCGGGGCCGAGAACACCGTGACCCGGCTCGCCACCCGCATCGCCGGCAGCTCCGACCTCTATCAGGCGAGCGGCCGGGGACCGCTCTGCTCCATCAACTTCGTCACCAGCCATGACGGCTTCACCCTCTTCGATCTGGTGAGCTACAACGAGAAAAAGAACCTGCAGAACGGCGAAGCCAACCGGGACGGCGACAACCACAACATCAGCTGGAACAGCGGCCATGAGGGCAAGACAGAGGATCCGGCGGTCAAGAGGCTCCGCTTCCGGCGCATGAAGACTTTCGCCGCCATCCTCTTTCTCTCGCAGGGGGTGCCCATGATCCTCGCCGGCGACGAATTCGGGCGCAGCCAGGGCGGCAACAACAACGCCTACAGCCAGGACAACCCGACCTCCTGGGTCGACTGGTCGCTGCTTGCAACCAACCGGGAGCTCTTCCGTTTTTTCCGGCTCTGCATTGCCCTGCGGAAAACGCACCGGGTTTTCCGTCGCAGCGAGTTTTTCGAGGCGGAGAACGGAGACGGAAATGGGCCGCCGGAGATCGCCTGGCAGTATCTGTCGCCCGGTGAACAGAACTGGGGGCATGATTGCCATGGCCTGGCCTTTTTCCTGCGGGCGGACCGGACGGACAATACCGCCGGCGATTTTTTCGTCATGCTGAACGGCGGCCGGGATCAGATCCTGCATTTCGAGGCGCCGAGCCTGAAAGGCTCCGACAAGACCTGGCTGCGCATTATAGACAGCGCCGCTGAGTCACCCCTTGACTTTCTTCCGCCGACAGAGGCCGATACCGTGGCCGAAGGCAAGAAAATCGCGGTGCAACCCTTCGCCTGCATTGTTCTGCAGTCCACATTTCAGAAGTCAGAAATCAGAGGACAGAAGACAGATAAAATAGATGCCTGAGGCGAAACTCTTTTGACTCCTGTTTCTTCCTCGGCATTGACTCAGGCATGCGCGATGATCTCAGCCCTGGGGATTTCCATGAGCACCACCTGTTAGACCCTGGAATGAAAACCCCGGTACAGGAGAGAAATTCTTTGGCAGGCCCCTCTTCTTGTGCTACTTTGAGAGCTAATTGTGTGCTGGACCCTTTAATTTCTGAAGCCGCGCTTCCGCCCGCGGCCTGTCTCTTTCTGGAAAAGAAACTATGTATAAAATCCTGCTGTTGGGAGACTCGCTGGTCGCCGATTACGACTGGCAGGCTCATCTGTCGACCTATCGGGTGCGCAATTTCGGGGTTCCGGGCGCCACTTCGACCGACCTGCTGGCCTCCCTGCCGACAATCAAAAACAAGGCCGATTCAGCCGATGTTATCATGATCATGATCGGCACCAACGATCTGCTCTCCGGCCTGGGAGAGATCGTCGTGGAAAACCTGAAATCGATCCTGGTCCATCTGAGACACGACTATCCGACCGCCGAAATCCTGATCAACAGCCTCTTCCCCATGAGCCTGCCGCACCTTCCCGCGGATGCGGTCGAAAATCTCAACAGCCACATAGAGGCCCTGGCCGCGAAAACCGGCTGCTGCTATCTCGATACTCACCGCCGTTTTCTCAATTCGGGCAAGCAACTCTTCCAGGATGACGGAGTGCACCTCACCGCCACCGCCTATTCTCTCTGGGCTCGGGCTTTTACGGAACACCTCGCCTTCCTCATCGAAAAGGATGACGACTAGGAAACTTATTCCCTCTGCTGTGGGAGGGGATGACAGCCCCTGGGTTGCTGGAGTAGGCCCGAATGAGTTATTAATTAATCTGTATATTCAGGAGGTACCCATGTATCGCCGCGTTATCAAGTCGACGATGTCGGCCGCCATGCTGCTCTGCACCGCTCTCTTTACCGGCGAGGCAACAGCCATGCCGCAAAACCATGATTCCGCCAGAACGGAGACCGGCACTGTGGTCGAGACCATGCAGGTTCCGGGCTACACCTACATGCTGGTCGACCACGGGACCGGCCAGAGCTGGGTGGCGATCCCGGAAACCAAGGTCACGACCGGGGCCAAGGTCCGTTACACCGCGGACATGACCATGAACAACTTCACCAGCAAGACTGTCAACAAGACCTTCGAGACCATCATCTTTTCCGCGGGACTGGTCGAGGATGGCGGCAAGGCCGAAGCCGCCGAGGCCAAACCGAAACCGGCGGTGGATGACTCCTTCGAGTCCGCGGTCCAGTCGGAACAAAAGAAGACCGCCGCCGAACCGACCATGTCCGCCTCCGGCGGCAGCACCGGGGCCGTCACTCCGCTGCAGGAGGGCATCTCCGTGCCGAAAGCCGCTGGGGACAACGGCTACACCGTCGAAGAGATTTTCGCCAAAGCGGGCGAGCTGAACGGCAAGAAGGTCCGGCTGCAGGGCAAGGTGGTCAAGTTCAGCCCCAACATCATGGGCACGAACTGGGTCCATCTTCAGGACGGCACCGGCAATCCCATGCAGAATACCCATGATCTGGTGGTCACCACCGGCGAGACGGTGGAGCTGAACAGTATCGTCACCCTGGAAGGGACCCTCGCCAAGGACAAGGATTTCGGGGCCGGCTACAAGTATGCTGCCATCGTCGAGCAGGCCGCCCTCATCAAATAACACCCCTACAAGGGGGGGACAAGTACCTTCACGGAATTCGTTTCTAAAGAGCCGGAAACGAATTTCTAAAGGTCCTAACCACAGCAAAGGCGAAGCATGCACTTTCTCCTGGTAGGTCCGGGCGCCCTCGGGTGCCTCCTCTGCGCCGTCGTCACCAAAGGCGTTGCCGGCAGCAGCGATCGTCTGACCGTCCTCGACTACAACCGCGACCGGGCAAAGCACCTGACCGACCGGGGGATCCTTTACAGGTTGGGTGACACGGATGAGACGATTGGCGTGACGGCGGTTTTCGACCCGCAGGGGCTCGCCCCGGTCGACGTGGTGCTGCTCTGCGTGAAGTCGTACGACGTGGCGGCGAGCCTCGATTTCTGCCGGCCGCTGCTCTCCGAAGGGACCCTGCTCGTTTTCCTCCAGAACGGCATCAGCCACCTGGGGCTCGGCGAGCGCCTCGCCCCGGCCACCGCCGCCTACGGCACGACGACGGAGGGCGCCACCCTGCTCCGCCAGGGCCATGTGCGCCACGCCGGGCGCGGCGTCACCTATCTCGGTTTTCCCGCGCCACAGACCGAGCATTTCGCCAGGCTCCTCGACCGCACGCGAGAGGTTTTTGCCGAGGGCGGCCTCCAGGCCGAGGTTACCGACCGCATCGTCGCCCGGATCTGGGCGAAGCTTTTCATCAATGTCGGGATCAACGCCCTCACCGCCACCCTGGGCTGCAAAAACGGTGAGCTGCTGACCCGCGCAGGGGTCGACACGCGCATGCGGGACGCCGTTGCCGAGGCGGCCCGGGTCGCCGAGGCGGAGGGCATCGAGATCATGGACGACCCGCATCTCGCGACCCGGACCGTCTGCCAGAAAACGGCGGAGAACGTGTCCTCCATGCTTCAGGATGTGCGCAACCGGCGCCGCACCGAGATCGAGGCGATCAACGGGGCTGTCGAGAGTCTCGGCCGGCGCAACAGTATCCCAACGCCGGAGAACAGCCTCCTCTGCCAACAGGTGAAGGAGATCGAAGCGGCCTTCCCCCAGCGGGCGGTATCCCGGCCATGACCATCACCGTCGACCGGATCGGCTTCGACTTCGACGGGGTGATCGCCGATACCGCCGAGGCCTTCATTCGGCTGGCCTGCAGCGAATACGGCTACTGCGGCTTCACCCTGACCGATATCACCAATTTCGAGCTGGAAAACTGCCTCGACATCCCCCGCGACATGGTGGAGAAGATATTCACCGATATCATGATCGACTCCCTCGGGGCTGGCCTTGCGCCGATGCCGGGGGCGGTGGATTGCCTCACCCAGTTTGCCGGGCAGTCGGCCGTGACCATCATCACCGCCCGCCCTCTCAGTCGTCCGGTCTTCGACTGGCTGGATCATTACTTCACCGGCCCCGGCCGCGATAAGATCAAGGTTGTGGCCACCGGCGACCACAACGACAAGCTCCGCTACATCCACGACCACGGCCTGCGCTACTTCATCGACGACCGGGCGGAGACCTGCATTCAGCTGGCCAAAGAGGCGATCAGCCCTTATGTTTTCAACCAGCCCTGGAACAGGAACCGCCACACCCTGCCGACGGTGGCCGACTGGCAGGAGATCGCGGCGCTTGTCACCCCAAAAACAAAGGAGCAGCCATGAAATGCCCGCATTGCGGTGGTGATGTGCCAAGCAGGAACCCGGTGCCGACCGTCGACATCATCATCGAAATCGGCGACAAGATCGTCCTCATTGAACGCAAAAACCCACCTCCCGGCTGGGCCCTGCCCGGCGGCTTCGTCGACTACGGCGAAGACTTCAAGACCGCCGCGGCCCGGGAGGCTGAGGAAGAGACCGGCCTCAAGGTGCGTAACCTCCGCCAGTTCCACACCTACTCCGACCCGACCCGCGACGCCCGCATGCACACCGCCTCGACTGTCTATATCGGCCAGGCGGACCGCCCGCCCACGGCCGGCGACGATGCGGCTCGGGCGGAATTGTTCGGAGAAGACGATCTGCCGCAGTTGGCTTTTGATCATGCGAAGATTCTGGCCGACTATTTCGATAGCAAAAAAAATCCAATCTGACATCAAACCGCTTCAACTCCCCCCAACTACACCATCCAGTCAGTTACTGGCTCTCATATGCTGTAGATATTTCAGGAAATCTAAAGGTATGAGCTTATCTCTCTGCTTACAACTGCCAAAAGGTATCTCAAATTTATCCCGAGAGGCAGGAAGACCTATTCTGAAATAGTGGTATCCTCAAAGCCTGGTCTTGAATCGCCCCTTGATTTTTTGGCCACAACCAGACATATTGTCACCACATATGAACATGTGGTGACATCTAGTCTGGAGTCAAGAGTGAAAGAAAAACCAGAAGACATTTTCCGCTCACACGGTGGCCAACTGCGAATGAGCGAGGCAATAGAGTGTGGTATCACCCGGTACATGCTCTATTCACTTAGAGACAGAGGGGTGATTGAACAGGTCAGCAGAGGGATCTACCGCCTGGTTGACCTTCCGCCCATCAGCAACCCCGACCTAGTGACTATCGCCCTGCGTTTTCCGAACGCTGTAATCTGCCTGATCTCCGCACTTTCCTACTACGGCATCACCACACAGATTCCGCATAAAGTTTCCGTTGCGGTTTTAAGGGATTCACGCCTGCCATCGCTTGATTATCCGCCGCTCCACGTGCATCGATTTTCCGATTCGGCGTATCGTGCTGGCATTGAGGAACAGCAAATCGACGGAGTGCCGGTCAAAATCTACAACCCTGAAAAAACACTCGCCGACTGTTTCAAGTTTCGAAACAAAATCGGTATGGACGTGGTACTGGAGGCCTTGAAGCTCTATAAGGCTCACTTGAATTTCGATATAGGGAGGCTGCTCAAGTATGCGAAAATCTGCCGGGTTGAAAGGGTGATGCGACCCTATCTGGAGGTGAGTGTGTGAAGTCCGCAAGGAATGTAGCGGCTTCGGTTCGATATCGACTCCTCAACCGAGCCAGGAGTGACAAAAGACCGTTTAACGAGCTGCTCCAGTACTACGCAATGGAGAGGTTTTTGTTCCGCTTATCTCAATCTGCCCATGCCGATCGCTTCATTCTCAAAGGCGCTCTGATGTTGCGAGCCTGGCGTTCTCCTGAATTCCGACCGACGATGGATATCGACATGCTGGGCAGAACGAGCAACGATGAAGCCAATATCGTCTCGCAAATTCGAGATGTCATGGCAGTGCGTGTGGAGCCGGATGGACTGACATTCACCCCTGATTCGATCCAATCTGAGCGAATCACCGAGGATGCGGATTACGAAGGGATCAGAATTCGGTTCCGTGGAAATCTAGATTCAGCCCGAGTAACGTTGCAGGTCGATATCGGATTTGGTGACATCATCTATCCAGGGCCAGAGGAATCGGATTTGCCGACCATGTTGGATTTCCCCGCACCTCGACTCCTCTGTTACAGTCGGGAAAGCGCCATTGCCGAAAAGTTCGAAACCATGGTGAAGCTCGGCGTTCTAAACAGCCGCATGAAGGATTTTTACGACATCTGGCTTCTCTCCCGTCAGTTCGATTTTGACGGTTCGAAGCTTGCCGAGGCAATCCGGCTCACCTTCGAACGGCGCGAAACAGCAGTCCCGGCCGAGGTCGAAGCGTTTGAAGAGATCTTTATACATGCCAAGCAGATCCAATGGGCGGCTTTCCGGCAACGCCTCCAACAAGATCATGTCCCCGACTCATTTCATGATATCGTCTTATCGGTAGAGGCATTCCTGGCCCCGCTCGCATCCGCTATTTGTCAAGGTACCCCAGTGGCCGGGAAATGGACTCTCCAGGGCCATGGATCTAATCGTAGAAATTCGCCCTGACTCTGTAGCTCTGGACAGCTTCCGGCATTGGCGATTCAGGAAAAGTCTCAAGTTGTGAAATTCAGCAAAAACAAATTCTTGCCAGTGGACACCTGCACTTCCTAAGAGACTCAGTGTCCCCTCAAAATATCTGAAAAAATCCTGTCGTTAACCACTGGGTTTGGTTATGATGTTTTGTAAATATGCTCCTCTTGTAAGGATCTCGACAAAGGTTTAAAAATGATGTCAGTTTTCTGTATATCATCCCAATTCGGGAAGATATACAGTTCTGCTCAATCACTTGTTATACGGTGCGGAGTATGTCCACTCTCGACAATCTCGACAATAAGTGATTAATTAAACGACCACAGCAATTTTTAATCATGTTCGAAAATTAAAAGGAAAAAACCGCTCAACTAGATCAAAAGTAAACCTAACTACTTGAAAAATAGGCTATCTAGTGTAAAAAAGGAGCGATATACGAGAGTTTTTAAATTCATAACCATCAGTATCAATATATTGGCCAATAAACCAAATCCCTGGCATAAATGAACCTAAGAATATGAATTGTATAAGACAGGACATTTTCCTGCAGACTCGTTATGTCACAAAGGAGATAAAATGAAATACGTAATTATTTCAGTTTTATTGTTATCCGGATGTGTCTCCATTAGTACTATTCCTACGGACTATAGAGGAGCAGATGCAGGAAAACTCGTGATCGCAATAGGTGCATCTAAAGAGACATACTATTCAAGCTATTCATTATTATTTAAAAAAAGGATCGATCAGGTATCCCAATTTGCTACAGGCCGCCTAATCTACTTTCAAGGAAATCTGTTCTATTCTCAGGATCCGGACTATATAAATGATAAGGAAAATGGTGTAATTCTCATTTCATCACTGCCCTCTGGAGACTATGACATCTTTAACTTCGACTTATTTGATTTTAATAATATTCATTACTCTTCAAGAACGCCAATTTCAATCCCTTTTACTATCAAACCAAATCAGGTCACTTACATCGGGAACTATCAGGCTAATTCAATACCCACCAAAAACAGTTTTGGAATGACTTCATTCGCATGGGGTTACTTTGTGACTGAAAATCGCGCCAATCAGGATCTCGAAATAGCCAGAAAAAAAGATCCTTCGATATCAAAATTTGATATCAACAGCGCACCAGCAGCCCATCAAATAAAAAATCAATTTTTCCGAAGTTCCCCATAGAGAACTTTCCTGCGGCATTTCGTTATCCACACGATATAGTACTTGCATTCCCATTTGTGGCTTAAACATTGTATGTCGTTCATGAAGCCTCCTTTCTCGTGACTTTGAGCGGTCCACGAAGATCGGAGGCTTCATCATTTTTCTGGATCCGTCAAACTTTTGTTGTCCCGGCAAGCGCCCATTAATCCCCAGTAGGCCTGTCGGATAGGACCACCTGCTCTGCATTGAGACTCATCGGCAGCAGCGCCTTGTAGTCCTCTTCACATTCTACAAAAGGGATCTTCTCAAAGAGATTGTTCAAGAACGGTTACCAATACTCCCGTTGGGATAAGTATTAAGGTTCTTTTTTTCCATCAAATCACGCCACGTCATATACAACTTCTTTTACGGCATATTTTGTTTTATGTTATATGGATAGTCTGAATTATTTGTTGCTTTTGTTTTATCAGATGTGTATTCATAATTTACTTCATTCTCTTTTTTACCGAAGCCTTCGTCATAAATTTTAGCCCCATCGTGATAAAGATTAAAATACGACACATGAAACAATAATAATAATCAACCTATCCATTGCTTAATTAGCTCTCGACTCACTAATTCTTTAAGGGGTTCTGGGTCACCACAATATGGGCATGGATAGTGAACATGATAACGGGAAAATTGTGAATGTCTTTCAAAATAACATGACTAGGGTCTTTTTCAAAATGATGGGCCAGGTATTCTTGAATCTTTCGTGAGTTCTCCGGAAGTAACGCAGAAATACCCTCTCGCCAAGAAATGTCGACCCCAGTACCGCTTCTTTATCACCGGAAATTCCTCGAAAATCTTTCGTGCAACTCTCCCCTTCACTCTTCGCATGATTTCAGCGGGAGAAATATCCGGTGGTGCAGAAACCAGAATATGGACATGATCTTTGCTGACAACATTTCGCAGAATCTGAATTTCGAATTGTTCACATGTTTGCCGAACCAATTTGCGCAACCTCAGGGCGAGGTCTCCCTGCAGCACATGGTAGCGGATCTTGGTCACCCAAACGAAATGGTACTCTATCTTGAATTTTGTATGACTGCCCTGGCGATAATCCATGCCGCCGATTATAAGCCAACTGCTAGCAGAATGCTACCCGCCTGAAAGGCGGGGGTTTTAACCTTTTCCAGTAACAATAAAACACATAGGAGGAGTTATGGAAACTTTGTTGAAAAACCCGATTTATTCTTTTTTGCATGAAGTCTGCGTAAGAGTGTCGTTGCTCTCCCTACTCCTTTCTTGCCTACTCCTTTGGGGATGCGCCGGCGGTCTGGCAGTGAGTCCCGACACCCAGAAGATCGAGATCAACGACAAGGCTTTAGTCCTTATTGCCGTGGAACTCGATAACGAATACAAACCTGGTGCGCTTCTTACCCCAGAAGCGATTGAACTTGTTAGAGTTGACGACCCAAGTGGTGCGCCAAAGCCTTTTTTAATGCCCTTCATTGTTACCCCAGAGAAACTTGCAAAAAAAGGGGTTACTTTATCCTTTTTAAATTTCTATCTCGAGCCTGGGAGCTACGAAATCATCGGCCTTACCGGTGGACTCTCGATTCAAGCCTTTGGTCCCGGCATCCTTTCCGGAGGCGTGGGGAGTGCAAGCCCAAGATTCTATACAAACGACTTTAAAGCTCCGTTTACTGCCCGCGCCGGTGTCGTGCACTACCTTGGCCGTTTTAAAGCGTCATTTGTAGAGAAAAGATCAGACGATGAACCGATAGCGCTAAGCCAATTGACTAAATCATCTGATGGCTTAGGAATCATCAGTAGTTTTGTCCTGAAGGCGTCAGGATTTCATAATGCGACAATTAAAATTGTTATCTTGGACAACCACGCCGATGATATTCCGGCCTTCTCCTCACGGTATAAAGCTCTAGCAAACATCGAGATAGACTCTAGCGCCATTCCTGAATTAACGGCTCCAGACTTTATGAAACTGGTCGAAAAACAGGCAGATTACTCTGCACTTCGTTCAACAGATTTCAAAACAAGAATTAATGCATTGAAATCTCTAGAAAGATCGCCGACTGACGATATAGAAGTCTACGACTTCTTAAACACGAAACTCATGGATAGCTATATGGCTGAAGGTGATAGAAACCAATTCGACGAACTTGCTTGGATATGCAAAACATTAGCGGCATCAGGATTAGACAAATATGAACCATCATTGGTAAAAGTGGTAGAAAATTCAAACAGTTCAAAGGTCAAGCGTCATTGTTCAGAAAGTCTTTCCACACTCAAAGCCAAAAAAGAAGTTGTTCAAGAACAGGAACCAAGAAAAGAGCCGTTGGAGTTGAAAGTACAACAGTGAGTTCTCGTTGACGACCAAGAAGATACCATCTTTCTGCACACCCGTACCTGAGGCCAGTTTAAGTTGAAAATAGCGCTGTTGAGAAGATCGCTGAAGCAGCAGGCGCAGGTGTCAGCGGACTTTCTTATCCAGAAACAGGCGCATGAGCGGTGCGCTGGTCATGCTGGCAGGGCCATGAAGATGATGGCGACAAAAACCGTCTGGGTTGATCAGCCGTAACCGTTCACCGGGATAAATGAACCCGGCGCGCTGCTGTCCAAATGGTGCGTGGTAAAAGGAATTAATTCGGCAAAGACAAGGGCAAACAAGGTAGGGGATGTTTGACAGAGAAGGAAGCTTC
>JAEYNP010000047.1 GCA_023412495.1 Pseudomonadota bacterium | reverse complement strand
GAGGACTGAGGACTGAGGACTGAGGACTGAGGACTGAGGACTGAGGACTGAGGACTGAGGACTGAGGACTGAGGACTGAGGAAGCGTACGATACAATGTATCGATTGCAAAGAGAATTTACTCAGTCCTCATCACTCAGTCCTCAGTCCTGTTTTATTAGCTGATAGGCAGCACGACCGTGAAGCTTGCGCCTTCACCAGGCTGGCTTTCGACTCGTATTTCTCCGCCGTGGCACTGCACGATGCCGTGGCAGACCGACAGGCCGAGGCCGGTTCCCTTGATTGCGGGTTTGGTTGTGTAGAACGGCTGAAAGATGATATCCATCTTGCTGGGCTCGATGCCTATGCCGTTGTCCCGGATCGTCACGGCGATTCTCTCCTCTTCGTGAGAGGTAGTGATCGTGATCACCCCGTCTTTTTTCGGGCAGGCATCCGCCGCATTATGCAGCAGGTTGAGAAAGACCTGCTTGATCTGATCCGGAATCGCCTGAATCTGGGGCAGCCGCCTGTCGTAGTTCAATTTCGTGACAATGCCTTTGCGCTGAAAATCGCTCTTGCACAGCAGCAGCAGGGCGTCGATCGCCCCGTGCACGTCCATGGGCACCTTCCTCCCCGAAGAGGGACGATTGAAATCCTGGAGGCTGCGAATGAGATTTTTCATCCGTTCGCTTTCGCTGATCGCCAGATCCAGCATGACCCGGTCCCCTTCTTCCAGAACTGCCGTCTTCTGCAGGCTTCGGAGGATAGTCATCACACCTTGCAGGGGGCTGTTGAACTCATGGGCGATGGAGGCCGACAACTTGCCGATCGCCGAGAGCTTTTCGGCGTGCAGGTATTGGGACTGGGTTTCCTGCAGCTCGCGGGTGCGTTGCTCGACTCTTCGTTCCAACTCGTCACTGAAGATCTGGTGCTGTTTTTCGACCATCCTTCGTTCGGTGATATCCTGCAGTATGGCGATAGAGAAGCATTCATCCCTATCGGTAACGCAAACGAGCTTGAGAAGCACCTGGTTTTCTCCTGCCATAAGAGGGCTGCCGTAACTGGATTGAAAGAGAGGGGCATCCCCGGTGGAGACCCGACCGAACCACTGCTTGACCAGATCGAGTTCCGGCCCGGCCAGGTAATCCGTTAATCTGCTCGAGAGAAGTTTTGCCGGTTCGTGGCCCAACAGTTTCTGTGCGGCTTGATTGATCTGGACAATCCGTCCTGTACTGTCCATCTCGATGACCGCCTCGCCGAGATTCTCCAGCATGGTGTTATAATGCCGGCGGACTCTCAGGAGTTCTTTGGTGATGCTTCGGAAACTCAAATGCTCCTTGCCATACAGGAAATTCTCCCTCCGCTTGCCGCTACGGAACTGTTCGAGGACATGGCGGATGTGATTGCCGATAGCAATACTCCCCCCTTTGGCTATATACAGATCGGCTTCCAGATCGAAGATACGGTTTTCATCTTCATAGGCGATCGCCGAATGGACAACGATGAAAATATCCTTGTACCGGGGTGTGTCCCTGACTACCCGACACAGGACGTCCCCTCCGATCTTCGGCATGATGATGTCGGTGAAGAGGATATCCGGAACGAAGGATTCCAGCATGTTCATGGCCTGCAGGCCATCCTCGGCAAGACGTATTTCGCAGCCGGCAAGTTGGAAGTGATGCGAGAGTAGTTTGGTGACTGTCGGATTGTTTTCTACTATGAGTACTTTTTGCATTGCCTTTTCCGTAAGGAACAACTCCTATTGCTTTGTTCAGCTCTATGAAATCGTATTAGGATTATATATGAAAAGATGGCGGGAACCAAATCCGCTGTCGGAAAAATCCTATAGCTCGTGGATCTGGATCAGTCCTTCTTGCCCCAGCCCTCTCGCCTCCTCGACGATCCGGCGATGATGGCTGAAGAGGATCACCTGGTTCTTCTCGGCCAACCCGGCAAGGACCGCCAGCGTCGCCCGCGACCGCTCGTCGTCGAAGTTGATGAGGATATCGTCCACAATGAAGGGCATCGGTTCGTTTTTTGCGAGGCGCCATTCCAGGGTGGCGAGGCGTAGAGCCAGATAGAGCTGATCCCGGGTGCCCGAACTCATCTTGTCCACGGTGAGCCGTCGATCGCCGGAGCGGACGCCGACCAGCACCGGCTCGCCCTTGTCGTCCACATCGGCGCGCAGCCCGGTGAAGGAACCGAGGGTCAGCTCTCGGAAATAACGGGAACCGAGCTTCAGGACCGGGGCCTGGTGCTCTTCCCGGTAGCGCTCGATCTCCTGCTGCAGGATTTTCGCAGCCAGCTTGACCACCGCATAGCGTTCGGTCAATCGCCGGATCCTGGCCAGTTCCTGCTCCGTCCGCTCGGCCAGTTCCGCCGCGCGGCCGCCGCCGTCCATGGCGGCAAGACGCACGCCCAGTTCGCCTATGCGCTGGGAGATCCGGTTGATTCCGGGATCGATACGCTCCTGTACATCCCGCATGAGCGTTGCCACCAGACCTGGCAGATCGTCGTCGACATCCACCTCCGCCGCTTGCCCGGCCAGTTCGGCGACACTCACGCCTGCGCCGATTTGGGCGAGACTCGCCTCGGTGTCGGCAATCTTCTCCTGCAGTCTCCGCCAGGCAGCGTGCCGTTCGATCACCGCGGGCAGCTCTTCGGGGCTTCTGCAGCCGGCCAGCCGCAGAAGTTCCTCCATCTGCGCCTGCCCTGCCGCGAAGTTTTTTTCGACGGCCGCGATTTCATCCTGAAGGGCGTCGATCTCTTCCGCCAGCTGGACATCGAGGGTGGACTCCTGCTGGGCCCGGGCGAGCAGGCCGCGCAGCTCCAGGATCGCCTGATCGAGCGGCATCGCCGCCAAGCCCGGCGCCACCTGGGCAAGCAATGCCCGAACCTCCCGGTCGAGGGCCGCCGCATCCCGATCGATGCCGTCGATGCGCTTCTGCAGTTCGTCGGCCTTGGCCAGGCGGTCAAAGCAGTTCTGCAGAACTTCCAGCCGGTCGACGGCGTCCTGGGGGGAGAGAAAGCCACGGTCGTGAAGCCCTGCTGTCGCCGCCCGCCACTCCTCCTGCCACCCTGCCAGGGCCTCACGGGCATGCTGCAGGTCTTCCTCCGCCTGCCGGACCATGGCCTCTGCCCGGCGGAGACGCTCCTGCAACTTTTCATGCAGCGCATTGCGCCGGGCGAGCCGGTCGAGTTCGGCTTCGGCCAGCACCAGGACGGGGCCGAGGTCTTCGCTACAGGGAATGCTTGCCCCCGCCTGACGCAGCTCTTTTACAACTCCCTCCCGGAGCTCGTGGCGCCGCTGGCGATTCCGGACCAGTTCCTGCTCCTTCTTCGCCATCTCGCCCACCCTGAACCTGAGCCTGTCGATCTCGGCCAGCCAACCGCCCATCTCCTTGGGCGAGAGCGGCACGATGGAGAGCGGCTGCCAGAGGCCGCGCCAGTCTGCATCCATGGCCTCGGACCGCCGGAGCACCGCCTGCAGCGCCCGGTCGTTCGCCGCCAGGGAATCCCGCAGGCTGTCGAGCTGGGCCTGCACTCCCGCCGCGCCTGCCACCCGGTCGGCCTCGCGGCGCAGCCGGTCGGCCAGCCCGTCCGCCTGACGGACATAGCCCTCGTAGGCCTCGGCCAGCGGTCGGGAAGCATATGCAGCAGTATCTCGATCGACATCTTCCCGGTTCAACCATTGCCGCCGAACCAGTTGCCACCCTTCCTCCCTTTTGCCTCGAACGGCGAAAAGTTCCTCTTCGGAGGGGATCTGCCCGCCAAACTCCAGTTTTTTCCGCTCGGCTTCCGCCGCCCGCAACTCGCGCGTAAGATTCCGACGCTCTTTTTCCAGCTCGCGCCGTTCTTCGGCAAGACTACCGAGGCCCTGGTCGTAGCGCTGCAGCGTCGCAGGCAGCGGCAGGCTAAGCTCCATGAGTACGGAAAGATCGCCCCGCCACAGGCCAATTCGCGTAAGCTCCGCAAGACTTTGCCTTCCGATCGCCCCCGTTTCACTTTCGCCCCTGGCGATCTGAGCATCGAGATCGCCCGCCTTCTGCGCCAGCCGAACCGCCTGAAGGAGATTCTGCGACTCCGAGGACGCCGGAAGCCCCTCGAGTTCGCGCGTCACCGCCAGCCGCTCCTGTTCGGCAACCCTTCCCTGCTGTTGAGCCGACTCGAGCTTCTGCCGGATCGCCTCGTACCGGGTGACAAGGTTCTGCACCGTTTTCCTGCCGGCCGGCAGGTGCCGCAGACTCTCCACCCGGCTCAAGTCGAGATCCGGCCGCACCTGTCGCAGGAGGAGGCCCGCTTCGGTGCGAAGGCTGATCCGCATGCCGTTGCGCTCCGGCCGATCCTTCCGGCCCTTGCGGTATTCACCGAGACGCTGGTGAAAATCGTCCACCCGGGCCGCCTGGTCGAGCAGCGCCCGGTTGAGGGAGATAGCCCGCCGTTTCTCGATGAGCTTCCCGAGCCGGTCGGCATCCCGCTGCAACTGGAGCCCGGCCTCGCGCAGCTCCCGGCTGACGTCATGATATCGCTCTCCGAAGCCGGGATCGAGCGCCACAACCTCGCCCAGGGCCGCCAGCTGCTCGCGCCGTGACTGCAGCACGGCCAGTTCCGGGATGGCCTGGATCAAGCGCTGCAGGCGCTGCACCTCCCTGCGCTTTGTATCACGTTCAGCTTCCAGGGCAGCCCGCTCGACGGTGGCCTGCTCCAGGTCTCTAGTCAGCTCCTGCCATTCCCTGGCGGAGAGGCAGGCTTTCCTGGCCTCCGCCTGCAGCTCCTTATATCTGGCGATTGCCCTGGTGATTTCCTGGTTTTTTCCCATCGCCTTGAACAGCTCGCCGGCATCCGTCTCGAGCTGCTGGATGACCTCCCGCAGGGATGAGATGCCCGCCCCGGCGGCGAACAGGGCCTGGCCCACCTCACCCTTCTGGGCAAGAATCTCCTCCCCGCCGCGCACCAGGGAATCATGGTCGATCCCGTAGAGGGAAGCGAAGATCTCCGGCTCGATCCCCTGCAGAAAGGGTGTCAGCACCCCCTGATCGAGGGGATTGCCCGAACCATCTAGCACATCATCGTGCCGCTTCTTGCGGCGCTGGAAGACCAGCTCCTGTCCCGAAGCGCCTTGGATACAGCCGCCGACCAGCAGCTGGTCGTAGCTGTGGAGAAAATTGTCCGGCGTCTGCTGCGGAAAGCCGTAGAGCAGGGCCTTCAGCGCCCGGAGCGAGCTGCTTTTGCCGGCCTCGTTGCGGCCGTAGATGATATGCAGGCCGGGGGCCGCGCCGTCGAAATCGAGAATCCGGTCGGTAAAGGGGCCGAAGGCTTTCAGCTCGAGACGCTTCAGGCGCATCCGGGTCCTCCGTGCTGCAGCAGTTTGGCGATGAGGAGCTCCTGCACCGCCGCGCGGAGGTTCGCCGCTCCGCCAAGCGGAGCATCCTCGCCGGAATGCAGCTCGGGCGGCAGCTTGCTCTTTAAAACTGCCAGTTCCGGCACCATGCCGAGCAGATTCTCACTGTCCAGGGTCAGCCGTTCGATCGCCTGCAACAGCCCCGCGATCGGCGAATCGTCACTCGACAGCCCGGCTCCCCCCGTCTCCCGACTGGTCTCGAACAGGACCTTCTCCAGCCAGATCTCGCCCTGCCCCGCCGCGATCCCCCGGAACTCTTCGATCCATTCCGCGGTGCGTTCAAGCAGCCGGTGGTGCACAGGGCATTTCCCGGTCAGCGCAAGGCGCACCGCCAGGGTCCTGCCGCCCGCCCGGTCCAGCTCCCGCATCAGGCCCAGGCGCACGGTATCGTAGACACCCTCGACGGTCGCACAATCGGAGAGGTCCACCCGGCAGACGGCCCAGCGCAGGACATCGAGCTCTCGAGGGGCGACTTCGGCGACCCGACTGTCGACAATAGTCACCAGCGTCGCGCCTTTGGCGCCGCCTTCCCGTATATGGCGGCCCTGGATATTGCCGGGAAAGACGATCCACGGGTCCTCCCCGACGACCTCCCGCTGATGGACATGCCCCAAGGCCCAGTAGTCGTACCCCTTGGCCAGGAGATCGTCCACCGAACAGGGGGCGTACTCCTCGTGGCCCGCCCTACCGGTGAGCGAGCTGTGCAGCAGGCCGATGTTGAAAAAGCCGGCCGCGGCGGGCGGGAAACCGGCTGCGAGATTCTCGGTCATGGTGCGGGTCGAATAGCTCTGGCCGTGGATGGCGACCCCGAGATCGTCCAGCCGCACCGACTGCGGCTTTTTCGCGGCCAGCAGCGTGACATTTTCCGGCAGGGGCATGTATTTGGTGATCTGGCTTGCCGCATCGTGGTTGCCGGAGGCGATGAAAACCCTGATCCCGGCCCTGGCGAGGCGGCCCATGCGGGCGGCGAAGAAGAGGCCGGTATTGTAATCCTTCCAGTCGCCGTCGTAGAGGTCGCCGGCTATCAGGAGGAAATCGACCCGCTCCTCGACGGCCAGTTCGATCAGGTTGTCGAAGGCCCGGCGCGTCGCCCCGCGGATCTCGGCCACCGGCGCCCCGTCATGGGCTTCGAGGCCCCTGAGCGGACTGTCGAGATGGATGTCGGCGGTGTGGAGGAATTTCACCATGGGTTTCGTCGCAACAGGCTGGTATAGCTTGGCGGGAACCGGCACTCATTCCCCGCAATCCTACGGAAAGGCAATGGAATTACATCAAACACCGTTTTGCGTAAGTCTATCTCGGGCAAAAACGGAGCGGGATGAACTTACCGGACAACTTCGACAACAACAAGCAAAACCTGGACGGGAGAAAGGTTTTCCCAAACGCCAACCTTACGGAGCAGGCGGAGCAAGAGACGTGTCTCCCCCGAAAACCATTTTGCCCGCGATGCGACACTCCTTGAAAATCGGATGCTTGCAGTACCGGCAGATCATCCGGTCGGCCTCGGGGATGATCTTGGCGATGGCCTCTTTCTGGGTGGCGAAGATATGCTCCCGGCCTATCGCATCAAGATATCCGCCCCGCTCCAAAACACCATACGCCTTGGGCTGAAATTCACAGAGATAGAGCACCCCCCTTTGGGCGCGACGGCGCCGTGCTTCCTGGGCCAGCATTTCCGCTCCGGCCACATCGATGAAGTTGATGCCGCAGCCGATAATCAGCACGTTGCGTTTCCGCACCAGGTTCCTGTCAATGTTATACAGATATTCGCTCACATGGTTGACCGCGCCGAAAAACAGCGGGCCGTCGATGCGGATAATCTTCAGGTAGGAACATTCGGTATCCTGCTCGATGAGCGGAGGACCGGTTGCGCCGGTGTTCGGCACCATATTGACAATCCGGGGGTGGGCGGTGCGGTTCAGGTACAGCATGAGCGACAGGAACACCCCGATGTAAATGGCGAACTCCAGATCCAGAAACAGGGTGGCCAGGAAGGTGGCCAGCATCACCGCCGTCTCCTCCCTGCTGGTTCTCACGATGGTGCGAATGTGATGCAGGTCGATGAGGTAATAGGCAACCATCAGGATGATGCCGCCCATCGCCGCAATCGGCAGGTAGGCGGTGAGCGGGGCCACGAGCAGCAAAATGAGCGCCAGCAGTATCGCGGCAAAGACGGCGGACAGCGGGGTGACCGCCCCCGACTGGAAGTTGATGCCGGAGCGGGTGAAGGAGCCGGAGGCGGCGTAGCTCGAGAAGAAGCTGCCGACGATATTCGACAGTCCCTGTCCGATGAATTCCTGGTTGCCGTCGATCGGCTGATGCGATTTGGCGGCGATGGACCTGGCGATGGACAAGGCCTCGATGAGGCCGAGAAGAGCGACGGCCAGCGCCTTGGGCGCGAGTTCCCGAATGGTCTCGAACGAAAAGTCCGGCAGCGAGAGAGGCGGCAATTGGGACGGCATCTGCCCGACCAGCTTCACTCCATGAGCGCTGCCGTCGATCAGGAGGCTGAGCAGGCTGCCGAGGATCATCGCGAACAGCATTCCCGGCCAGCGGGGCATCTTGGCGCGAAAAAAGACCGCGGCGGCAAGGGTCGCCATCGCCACGGCAAAAACATGGAGATTGACCTGACCCAGCTTTCCGAAGAGATGCAACCAGACATCGATGAAGGAATGGCCGCTGGGCAGGTCGAGACCCAGGACATGCCGCAATTGACTGGTGGCGATGAGGATCGCCGCACCGGTGGTGAAGCCGATGACGACGGAGTGGGAGACGAAGTTGACCAGCGTCCCCAGCCTGGCCAGGCCAAAAGCCACCTGATGGACGCCGGCGAGAAAGGTCAAGGTCAGGACCAGCCGGACATACTCCGCCGAACCCGGCGGCGTGATCGAACTGACGGTACTGAAGATGACGATGGAGATCGCCGTGGTCGGACCGGAAATGAGATGCAGGGAAGAGCCGAAGAGCGCCGCCACGACCGGGGGGACAATTGCCGTGTAGAGTCCGTATTCCGGAGGCAGTCCCGCAATCATGGCAAAAGCCACGCCCTGCGGCAGGACGATGACCGCCCCGGTCAGTCCCGCCAGCAGGTCCGCTTTCAAGGTGTCCCAACCGATGGCATTCATCCAGCGCAGGAAAGGAAAGACCCGGCGCCACCATGACTTGGCGCCCATGGATCGAGCCTGAAGATTATACCTCGTCATCATGCTTCGTTATCCCTCCTTCCGTCACGTTGAATGTTTTTTTCGTATGCATCGAAATTTCCAGGAGTCTGTCGGATTATAGCAATTTTTTCTCAGATCGAGGCAAACTCGAAAAAGTTATCCAGAGGCATCTACTTAATTCTCGAGGATAATTTTTTCGATTTTAAGGAAGATATGGGGGAAAGGGCATAGCTGCCATTCAGTCCACCATGAAGGGAATAATGTTGACCTGGATGTTCTTCACCCCTTCTACTTTCTCGGTGAGACGCTGGACCTTTTGAGTGATGCTTTTTTCATCGGCCCGGGAACCGCGGACATTGACGAAAACCTCCCCGTCGCCGGCCTCCACCACCACCTTGGGAAAGGCCTTGATCAGCTCGGCTTCGACCCGGGCGGCCAGAGCCTCATCGGCAAGCATGCGGCAGGTCTCCGGGGTACTTTGAAAGCAGGGCTGCCCCACGGTATGCAGGATGATGGAAACGGCCTGATCGACGTTCATATTGTCGATATGGAGAATCATATCATAAAGCTGGGCGTTCCAGGGATCCTGGCCGAAAATCTGCATCCCCCATTTCCGCCGTTCCGCATCATCGTTCACCAGAATCATGCGGGCCTCCTCGGCCGGGATATTTTCCCGGATCATTTCTTCCCGGACCCGGTCCTCGAGATTGGCGCTGATCCTGACCTTCAGGATATGGGGGAACTGTTGCAGGAAAAAATGGGCGGCCAGGCCGTGAAAGACAACATTGTCCCGCTGGAGATAGGTAAGCAGGGTCGCCCGGAAGAAGGAGATGTACCTTTCCTTGCCGGAGGTGAAGCGGTCGAGGATGGTCGGCGCATCGTGGATGGCGCGGATCAGCTTCAGTTCGGGGATGTTGAACTGCTCCGACGTCTCGAGAATTATCTCCCGCGAAATACACTGATAATTGAGAGCCTTCGCCAGCTTCTCGGCGACCTCCTTGCCACGGCTGTAGGAACCTCGCGAAATGGTGATTATTGACATGACCGCACCTCTTCATCGGGTTGTCGGAAAAATTTTCGACGGATTCGTCCTGCATCCCCTGCCGGAAGAGAAAAAGTAATTCGATCTCGATCGGCTTTGCTTTTTCCTAAGAGGATAACCATAATGCTCCGGTTGAGAAGCGTGGAGACGGACACCCCCGCATTTCCAACCAATGCCTTAACACCCATAAGGAAGCAGCCCATCACAACAATCTTGCAAGTTCGGGTGTTTCGACGAAAAGCGCCGATGTTCCGGCAACTCCGGGATCCATGAATTCGAAATCGGCAAAATCGAAACCGGGAGCGACCGTGCAACCGACCAGCGAATATTCGCCACGGGAATAGGCCGCCTGCCAATTGCCGCCCTGCACACAGTGTTTGTACCTGGGACTGCTGCCCGCCCCGCTCAGAACAACTCTTCGGACTTCGGTCAGATCCGCCCTGATTTCTACCAGTTCCAATGGATCGCCTTCGTAGAAATGCCATATTTCATCATGGAGGACCCGATGCAGCCGGCTCACCTGCCCGGTGACCAGCAGGAAAAAGATATCGGTCATGCCATTTCGCCTCGCCCCGCTGCCGGGCAAGGTCAAGGTCAAGGCGGAACGATGGGTTTCCTTGAAGTACCCTCCTTCCGGGTGCGGCGTAAGATTCAAACCGCGAATCAATTCTTCTGCCCTGCCGTGCATTTGTCGTTCTCCATCGTTATGAAATCAATGATACGCAGCCCCCTCGGAGGTCAGCCCCTTCTGCCGCCGGCCGGTCCGCCGCGATCGTCTGCTCGGTGACGTTCAAGCGGCTGATGCTGCGCAGGAATTCCTGTTGATAAACCGGGATGTTGCTGTGGGTCAGATAGACCGCGTGCCAGGTCAGGGGAAATCCTTTCGGAGTGATCGGCCGGGCGGCGATGCGCCAGGTCTTGACCGCCTCGGCCACCGCCCAGCGGGGGAAGACGGTGATGCCGAAGCCTGCCACGACCATCTCGATGATCGCCTGGGGTGCCCCGACATTCATGATTTTCTTCGGCTCGATGCCTCGAGGCTTCAGGACCTGCTGGTAGAAGCGGTTCCTGGACTGTTCGGCATGGGAGATGAGATTTACGCCAGAGAAATCCTCGAATTGGACGAAGCTGCAGGCGGCAAGAGGATGGCCCTCGGGCATGACGCAGACCAGCTGGTCGGCAAAAAGGGGCACGGAGGTATGCACCTCATCGGGAGAGATGGCCCCGGAGATGACGATGTCGTACTTCTTTGCCTCGAGCTCCTCGACAAGGTCGGTGGAGCTGCCCATCTCTATCTCGATATTGGGGAATTTGGCCTGAAAACGCCGCATCACCTGGGGCAGCCATCTGTAGCAGAAAATGCACTGGGTTCCGACCCGCAGCTCGCCCTTTTCGCCCTTCATCTTTCTGGCGATGGCGCGTTCGGCCGAATCGAGGGTCTCGATCACCTCGGCGGCCGTGCCGTGGAGCTGCCGGCCCGCCTCGGTGATGATCATCTTCTTGCGGGTGCGGAAGAACAGGTCGGTGCCGAGCTTGTTCTCGATATCCTTCAGCTGCTGGCTGAGCGCGGACTGGGTGATGCACAATTTTTCCGCCGCCCGGGTCATATTGCCGCTATCCGCCAGGGCGCATATCATGCGCAAGTGCTTGATTTCAAGATTATTCATCGATATTCGATTACCCCTTCTTATCGTTTCGATTATATATATTAATTTTATTTATATATAATCGTCCGGTATTTTCCAAGACAATTCGGCAGTGTCAAGGCAAGCCTCAGATGTCGCGAGATTGCGCCGCAATTTTGGTTTCCTGCGAGGCGCGACTGAGGGCGCATAGCAGCGCTATGTAACCGAAGAAGCAACGAAGTCAGGAAGCCAAAAGGGCAAGCAAGATGCGACAGACGAGGCTTGACAGGATACTACGGCCCGGCGATTGAAGTCAGGCAACGGGCTATATTATTGAAAATCGCAAAAGGAGAAAAAACATGGCACTTGTAACGACGGTTGCACCGGAAAAAGCGGAAGGCATCATCAAGGAAGGATACGAAATGTTCATGAAAAACGTAGGCGCCATCCCCCAGCCGATGCAGCTGATGAGCGTCAGCCCGGCGCTCTTCGAGCTACAGCTGCAACGCATCCGGTATTTCAGCAAGCACCCCAGGCTGAGCTTCGCCCTGCTCGCCCATATCCGTTATCTCGCGGCGAAAACGCTGGATTACGGCTACTGCGTCGATCTCAACAGGCACTTCCTGAAAAAGGTAGGATATGACGATGATGCCATCCGAGCCATGGAAGAGGATTCGAGCAAATCGATGCTGGAGGAAAACGAATCAGCCATGCTCGACTTCGTCATCCGGGGCATGAAGAAACCGCGCTCGATCACCGCCGGCGATATCGAAAAGCTCAAGGAACTCGGATACGAGGAGCGGGACATGGTCGATGCCCTGGCCCAGGGGGTAGGCATGATCGACCACGCCATCATGATGCAGGTTTTCCAGATCGACCAGAATTGCCTGCTTGCTTGATAGGGCCAGAACTCATTTTATTAGTGTTTCTGAACCGATCCTGGTTGAAGAATTACCATCGAGAGGCACGGGATAGGGTTGTAGGGGTGAACCTTGTGTTCGCCCGCAAAACCAGCAGAAAAGTGAGCTTAGCCGGATTTTCCCTTTACGAGGTTTCCCGTTCGTGTCAATTCCGTACCTCCAGATTCTTGGGGCGAACAATAGGTTCGCCCCAAGGACCGGAGCCAGAACATGCTATTGAGACAGAGGAGCCCTTCAATCGGCCGGACGCCTTTATTTCAAGTCGAACCAGCTGGTCGTACGTTTACAAATGCCGACCAGCATCAGCATGACCGGCACCTCGATCAGAACACCCACCACGGTCGCCAGCGCCGCCCCGGAGGAGAGGCCGAAGAGCATGACCGCCGTGGCGATGGCCACCTCGAAATGGTTGGAGGCGCCGATCATCGCGGCCGGGGCCGCATCCTCGTAGCGCAGTTTCAATATTCTCGCCGCCCAGTAGCCAAGGGCGAAGATGAGGACGGTCTGCAGAAAGAGCGGGATCGAGATCCAGAGTATCGTTAAGGGGTTGGCCAGGATCACCTCACCCTTGAAGCTGAAGAGCAGGACCAGCGTCGCCAGCAGGGCGCTGATCGTGATGGGCGTCAGCACGTGGAGAAACTTTTCCTTGAACCACGCCTCGCCTTTTGCGTTTATGATCCAGCGGCGCGAGAAATAACCGGCCACCAGCGGCAGGGCCACATAGACCCCCACCGACAGGAGGAGTGCCTGCCAGGGCACCGGCAGTTTGCCGACGCCGAGGAGAAAGCCGCCCATCACGCCGTAGAGCACCAGCATGGTCAGCGAGTTGATCGCCACCATCACCAGGGTCAGGCCGTCGTTGCCCCGGGCCAGATACCCCCAGACCAGCACCATGGCGGTGCACGGGGCAATGCCCAGGAGGATGCAGCCGGCGAAATAGCTGCGCCAGAGCGGCACCTCCAGCATCTTGATGCCTTCCACCAGGACGACCGTTCCCGCCCCGTGCGTGGCGCCGACGGGCAGGTCGAGGCCGAAGGGCATCTTCACCAGATCCACCGCCTCGGCGCCGATGAAGGCCTTGAACAGGACCCCGAGGAACAGCAGGGCAATGGCGTACATGGTGAAGGGTTTGACGCACCAGTTGACGAAGAGGGTCAGCAGGACCGGCTTGCCGCTTCTGCCGGCCTTGACGACGCTGCCAAAATCGATTTTCACCATAATCGGGTACATCATGAAGAAGAGGCAGATGGCGATGGGGATGGAGACGACGGGCGCGCCGCCAACGTTGATCGACATCGCGTCGAGGGTTTTGGCGAGATTCGGGGCCGCCTTGCCGAGCAGGATGCCGCCGATAATGCAGAGCCCCACCCAGAGGGTCAGGTAGCGCTCGAAAATACTGGTCATTTTCCGCTCGTCGGCGGGACAGACTGGATTGTCCAGTGTTTGGGTTTCCATTTGCTCTTATCTCCTAAATTTAAAGTCTTTCGGGCAGGGTCTTCACAAAATCGCGGATCTCGTCCCGGACTCGGCGATAACAGTCCAGCTGCTCCTCTTCCGAGCCGCCCCTTGCGGCGATTTCCCCTGCGAGCCGCGGCGGATCGGCAAAGCCGGCATGGATCATCCCGACCCTGCCCGGAAAGAGCGGGCAATGCTCATGGGCATGATCGCAGACCGTTACCACAGCAGCAAAGGGAACATCCCGCAGCTCGTCCAGATGATTGGAACGGTGTGCTGATATGTCCACGCCGGCCTCGGCCATGACTTTCACCGCCAGAGGATTCAGGCCGTGGGTTTCGATCCCGGCCGAATAGGCTTCGATCACCTCGCCGTACAGGTGGCGGGCCCAGCCTTCGGCCATCTGGCTGCGGCAGGAATTGCCGGTACAGAGAAAGAGAATTTTCATTTTTTCAACCATCATTGCTCTCGCCGCCCTCACGCTTCGCTCTCGGCTTTCTTGTCTTTTACCGAGTTCCTGCCGCGATACTCCCGGCAAAACTCTTCCGGACTGCAGCGGGTGATCGCCCGCAGCCGCTCCATGTCCCGCGCGACTTCCTCAGAGCTGCCAAGTTCCGCCCGGAGCCAGGCGAGAACCTGCGCGAATTCCCCGGCAGTCGATTTCTCCTGCAGCCGATAAAAGACCCAGCGGCCCGCCTTGCGGCTGTCGACCAGGCCGCAGCCGATAAGAATCGCCATATGACGCGAGGCCGTGGCCCCGCTCACCTCCAGCATTTCGCTGAGCTGGCAGGCGCAAAGTTCCTCGTGAACGGCCAGGGCCGCGACGACGCGCAACCGGTTACGATCCGAAAGAGCCCGGCAGATGGAAAGTATCCTGTTCATGTTTTCCTCCTTCCGCACTTACATAGTTAGCCAACAAGCTAAATGAAAGCGGGACATTCGTCAAGTGCTCGATGAAATTTTCCTGCAGACCTCAACCTCTCTCATGCCACAACAAACCGGGATTACAGCAAATCGCCTTGACCAGCTCGGCATCTTCCTGCAGGAAAAGATATTGAGCGGGATAATTTTATGATACTATTAATGGACTCCTAAAAAGTCCGATCTCCTTCGTGTAGGTCAGAAACGGCGGTTCGATGTGCCATGTATGCCAAAGCGGCGTCGCCCTCGTATATCGAACTTTTTTCAGAGTCCTCCACGGGTTGAGCTTTTTACGGCTTTATCAGGTTTAATTTGTTGAAAAAACGCTAAAGCGAACAATGTTTTGCAGGTACAGAAAAGGGTGAAGAATTTGCTGAAAATGCTATCAAATACTGGAGAGCCTTGTGCAAAATGAGGATTTTCGTTCAAGATCAAGGCATGCGAAAAATTTTGCCGCGGCATATAATGAATATTCCGAGGATGAAATTTTGTAACTGTTCAGCATCAAACTATTTTCACTGCATCAAAAATAGTTCTTGACAGGGTTTTTGGCGAAATTTTCAAAATTCAATCGTATTGTCGGCTCATCTCCTTGAGCCAAAAATAAGGGCCA
>JAEYNP010000149.1 GCA_023412495.1 Pseudomonadota bacterium | reverse complement strand
CCCGCTGCGCGGGCGCGGGGGGCGCGGCCCCCCCCCCCCCCCCCCCGGCCGCTTTTCGGGCCGATAAGGAGCTTTCGCCGCCCCGCCACCTTCTCCGGAGCAAAGGGTTCATAGGTCTTCGGGTCATTCTGCAACCCCTGCAGGTGCAGACCGGTTTCGCAGGTGAAGATATCCTCGCCCACCACCGGCCTATTCCCCTCGACGGTTCTCCCTGTGATGCCGGCAACATAGCAGGCAAGCGTCTTCAGGTGCTCTGTCCTGATGGTCTTCATCCCTTTAACCAGGCAGAGGTAGGCGGCGATTTCCTCCAGCCGGGCGCAGCCCGTCCTCTCCCCGAGGCCCAGGACCACCGTATCGACCGCCTCGGCGCCGGCTTCGAGGGCGGCGATGCCGTTAGCGGTGGCCATGCCGAAATCGTTATGGGTGTGGACGGCGATCGGGCATTGTACTTCACGCTTCAACGAGGTGACCAGCCGGGTGATGAGGCCAGGTGAACCGATGCCCACGGTATCGGCGAGGCGTATCCGCACCACACCACGCCCGTTGGCCGCTATGGCCATGGCCGTCAGGAATTGGATGTCGGCGCGGGTGGCGTCTTCGAAACCGATGGCGACCGCCATCCCCAGCCGCCCGGCGAAGGCAATCGACTCGCATATGGTCCGGAGGGCCCATTGCCTCGTCTTCCGCAGCCGTTTTTCCAGATGAATGTCGGAGACAGGAATCGAGAGCGAGAGGAGATCCGGCTTGAGGTTTGCAGCCCATTCGATATCCTCCGTCCGGCATCTGCTCCACAGCGACAGCCGCAGGCCGGGGTGAACCCTCCGGCCGTAGGCGATCAATTCGCCAGTGCAGGGGTGGAAGCGGGAGGAAATGCCCAACTCGACCTCCTTCACACCGACCCTCACCAGACCGTCCATGATGTTTTGCTTCTCCGCCAGGGAGAATAGAACGCCAGGGGTCTGTTCGCCTTCCCGAAGGGTTGTATCGATCATGTCATATTTTGGCATCCGACTATCCTTTCTTTCGTGTTTTCAAGGATGATAAGCAATATAGATGCCAGCTTGATGAGATTTTGAAGAAAATCGGCGGCAAAGAGGCCTGCGAGTCTCGTTTGCCTGCCGCAGCGTCTGTAAAAAGGGGGGAGAGAGGGACCCGGTACGTGCGAAAAACGGGGTTTGAGTCAGTAAACTATCCGCCTGGGCTTCGGCCAGTCGGTGGCAAAACCCATCTTGGCGAGAATGGCGATCCCCTGGTCCATATTGACCCCGATGTTTGCCAGGCCATGGGAGTCGTCGCCGGGCACCACGGCGATCTCCATTTTCGCGGCCATCTCGAGAATCACCCTTGAGATGTAGGGTTCGTCCGCTCCTTTCAACAGCGAGCGGAGATTGAAATCCATGATGAGATCGAGCTCCTTGATGAGTGCAAGGTTCCGCTTGATCCTCTCCATGATCTTAGTTTTTTCGATCCTGGTCTTATAATCGGGGTCGAAGATCCGCACGAGGTCGAAGTGGCCGACCACCGAAGGCTGCAGGAGTTCGATCATCTCGTACTGCAGGTCGAAATAGCGGCAGTAGAGCTCATCCTTGCCGCCCACGGCCGCGGCTGTTTGATCGTACTGCTCCCTGGAGTAGTCGAAACCCATGTCGTCGACAAAATGGACCGAGCCAACGACATAGTCCGGTCGAAAGGTTTCTATCAGATAAGGCATGAATTCCCGGTAGCCGCTGTAGGTCTCGCTCTCCATAGCGGCAAAGATCTCGATTCTGTCGCGGTATTTCTCCTGCAGCCGTCGGCATTCCTTCATATACCTGTCGAAGCGCTCGAGCAGGAACTCCGGGGTGAGCCCCGCCGCCTTCTGGTCGGGATAGAGCAGTTCCAGGCTGATGCCCGGGGCGTGCTCGGTGATTCCCACCCAGGGGAAGCCCTTTTCTATGTACAGCTCGATGATCTCTTCGAGCATGTCTGTGGCATGATGGCAGAACTGTCCGCTGTGGCCGCCATGAACGGAAACGGGGAATATCTTTTTCATCGCTGTGGCCTTATCCGATTGCTGAGACGGGATCATTGCCGGTCAGTGCAGGGTCTTGCCGGTGCTGGACATGGCCAGGTTGGCGTCCCGCACGCCTTTGAGGGCGGCCAGTCGGTCGGCCAGTTCCTGGACTTCCTTCGCCTTGCCACGTACCACGATCACCTCCAGGCAGTTGTGGTGGTCCATGTGGACATGCGTGGTGGAGACAATATGGTGATGATAATCATGCTGGACCAGGGTGACCTTCTCCTGCAGCTTATGCTGGTGATGATCATAAACGAGACTGATGACGCCCATGACCGGTTTGTCGGCCTGCCATTCCTCCTTGACGAAGGCCTTGCGGATCAGGTCGCGGATGGCCTCCGAGCGGTTGTTGTAGCTGTGGGCCCTGATATGCTCGTCGAATATCGTCAGCAGCTTGTCTTCAAGCGAAATGGAAAATCTCTTCAGCATGTTATGTCACCTCCCCGGTTGTTGATCCTTTTCGGATTCACAAATATATAGATTCGCCTGAAGAACTGCAAGTTGCAACTGGGGGAGGCATCACTCTCTTTCAGCGGCGCTGGTCGTCCGGTCGCCTGTTTTTCTCCGGAGATAGATGGCGCAGAAAGCGACGGCGAGTACCAGGCCGGCAAGGGTGTACCAGGGAAACCAGGCTAATGCTTCGCGGAAGGCGGAACTTTCCTGGATGAGCGCGGGCCATTCAGGATGTTGCAACTCGCCGCTCTCTCTCAAGCGGGTGGTCAAGAGGGCGAAGAGGACCCCGATCAGGCCGTAGGCCAGATTGAACGCCATGCCCTTGAAGCTGAGGACGGTGGCCCGCTGATGTGATTCGGTAATCCGGTTCAGATAGTGGCTGGTGAACATGGAGACCAGCATGATGGACGTAAACACCAGCGCCATCGGCAAAAGGCCCCAGTAGGGGGTGAAGGCGGTCAAACCGAACAGCCCGAGCAGACTGAAGGCCGCCAGCCAGGCGAGGTTCGCGGCGGGGCTGTTGCCCGCCACCATCTTCTCGGCGAGCTTCGGGATGACGAGGCCGAGCAGGGCCAGGGCGGAGCCGATCAGGCCGAAGCTGGCCTCCGGCAGCTCGATTTCACGGAAATACTGGCTGGTCATGGTGACGATCATGCGCAGCACGTGGTCGAAACCCATGCCAAAGAGGATCACCGCGAAGGCGAATGGGGTCCGGACGATCCAGCGCCCGGCCCGCCACACCTGCCTCAGCGCGGCAAGCGGGGTCACCTTGTCTTCGCGTGGCCTTGCCGCAAAATGGGGTTCTTCCATCCTCAGGGCGACGATTGTTGCCAGCAGGGCCATCCCGAGGGTCAGATAGATGGGAAAGCGCATGGTGGCTTGCTGGGTGAGGATGTGGGGCAGATCCAGCCCTGCGAGCAGACTGTTCATGACCTTCGGGTCGTAGATGAAGGCCCCGATGGCCAGAGTGAGGATGGATGCCACGGAATGGAGCCGCATCTGCAGGCTGAGCACTTTCGGCCAGTCCTCGGGATTGCCTTCGGCGACCAGGGAGTCGTAGGTGATGGCCTCGTCGGCGCCGCTGGCCATCGCCTCGGCGAGGCCGCTCAGGATGCGGTTGACGAGAAAGAACGAGAAAACGAGGGTGGTGTCGCCCAGAGGCACGAAGGCGAGCAGGCTCATCTCCGCCACCATGCAGAGGGAGGTGGCCACGATCAAGCTCTTTCGGCCGATCATGTCGGCGAGAGCCCCGGAGGGCACCTCGGCGCAGAAGATGGTGAGGGCCCAGACGGAATTGAGCAGGGCGAACTGCTCGATGGTCAGGCCGAAGTCGAGAAAGAGGATGGTGAAGACCGGGTAATAGAAGCGGGCGTTGAAGAAGACCCGAAAGGCGATGAAGAGCCGGATATTTTTGATGGAAAAGGGGGAATCGGCACTCATGGGCGTCCTCACCGGGTTTCAGGGGCATGGGGCAGGTCCGCCCGGGCGAGCCGGCGCTCGAGCCTGCGGACGATGAGCGACAAGGTAAGGCACAGCACTAGGTAGAGGCCGGAGACGGTCAGCCACACCTCGATGCTCGCCTGGGTCGAGGCCATGACCTGCAGACCCTGGAAGGTCAGTTCCTGGATGGAGATGATCGAGACGATCGACGACCACTTGATGGTGTTGATAAATTCGTTCGCCAAAGGGGGTAGCATGATGCGCACCGCCTGGGGCAGGATAATAAAGCGCAGGAGTCGGCAGCGGGTCAGTCCCAGGGATTTTCCCGCCTCCCACTGGCCGGTGTCGACAGCCTGGAGCCCTGCGCGGACAATCTCCGCGATATATGCACCCTGGAAGAGGGTGAGCGTCAAGACCCCCGACAGGAACTGGGCGATCAGGGCCGGGCCGGAAAAGAGCAGGGCGAGCAGTTCCTGCATCGCTGACGGGGCGGCTCGGAAGAGATCCTCGACGGCAAGCCAGGAAAAGAGCTGATCGCTCACGAAATAGTAGAAGATGAAGACCAGTACCAGTGGCGGGGTATTGCGGATCGCCTCCACGTAGGTGCGGCCGGTCAGCCGGCAGAAGAGCCGGGGCGAGATCCGCATGAGGCCGACCAGAAAGCCGAGCAGCAGGGCGAATAACATTGCCCAGAAACTCAGCCTTATAGTGGTGAAAAAACCTTCGAGGAGGATGTTGGCCACCCAGCGCTGCTGCTCCGGGTCGAAGCGGACCAGGTAGGTCGGGATCACCGACCAGTTCCACTTGTAATTGAGGGAGAAGAAGAGGCGGTAACCGAGCAGGCCGAAAAAACCGGCGGCCGCCATGAGGATTAGTCCATCAAGAACGGTGACGGCCGGTTTTTTCGCGTGCATGGCGGCGGTGAGGGCAGGGGGTGTGGTGAGAACGCGCTATTCTACCCGGCTGCTCCAGTCCTTGGTCTCGAACCAGTATTTATGGCGCTCCTCCAGCCAACCCTCCAGGGCGACCAGGGTGATCCAGCTGTTGAAAAAAGCCAGGCTGTCCGGGTCGCCCTTGCGCACGGCAAAACCGATGGGTTCCTTGGTGAAGGTTCCCGCAATCGGCATGAAGAGCGTCTCGCTGTAGTCCATCGCCTCGTAGGCCGGGCGGGGGGCGGAGCCGACCACCGCGTGCACCTTGCCGTTGCGCAGCTCCTGGTATGCCTGCGGCTCGGTGTCGAACATCCGGAGGGTCGCGCGGGGCAGGTGTTTTTTAGCGGCGGCCGCCGCGGTTGTTCCCAGCTTCACGGCGATCTGGACCTCGGGCTTGTTGAAGCTCTCGAGCGTATCGAAGCCCGCGGCCAGCTGCCGGTGGGCCACGATGCTCATCCCGGAATAGTCGTAGGGCTGGGAGAAGTTGACCTGCAGGGCCCGCTCGGCGGTGATGCCCATGCCGCCGATGATGACGTCGAACTTGCCGGTGAGAAGGGCCGGAATGATCCCTGACCAGGCGGTGGGCACGAATTCGACCTTCACCCCCATATCCTCGGCCAGCCGGGTCGCCACGTCGATCTCGAAGCCTATGAGTTGGCCGTTCTTGTCCTTCATGGCCCAGGGCTGGAAGATATCCATGCCGACCTTGAGAACGCCCCGTTTCTTCACCGCCTCGACGGCGCTGCCGGCGGCAATCTCCTGCTGGACGGAGGCGCCGAAGGAGAGGCCTGCGAAACAGAGGGTCAGGATGGCTGCGATAAGGGAAAAGCTCAGGGTCCGTGTTTTCATGCCGATCTCCATTTAATGGTTTGGAATTCTTTGTCTGCCGCGCTCATCCTACGGCAATTTAAGGCGTTTTTCAAGAATGCCGACAAAAAGTGAGAGAAGCAGGGTGACTGTCAGGTAAATAGCCGCCACGGTGAACCAGATCTCGAAGGTCAAATACGATTCGGCGACGAGGGCCTGGGCCTGCATGGTGAGGTCGTAGATGGCGATGGTGCTGACCAGGGCCGAGTCCTTGATGAGCGAAATCGCCTGGCTGGTGAGCGGCGGCAGGACTTTGCGGACCGCCTGGGGGATGATGATGTGGCGGTAGGTGGCCATGGTGGTGAGGCCGATGCTGCGGGCCGCCTCGATCTGTCCCTTCGGCACCGCCGCAAACCCCGCGCGGAAGATCTCCGAGGCATAGGCCCCCTCGAACAGGCTCAGGGCGATGATGGCCGCGGCCATCCTGTCGAGGTCGAAGACCGGGCCGAGGACGAAGTAGATGAAAAAGATCTGAATGAGCAGCGGTGTATTGCGGCTGGTCTCGAGATAGAGGTTGGCCAGGCCCCTTCCGGCAAAAGAACTCGACTGCCGGAGCAGCGCGGTGCACAGGCCGATGAGAAGGGCCAGAACCAGGCTCGCCAGGGAGATGGCGAGGGTGATCGCAAGACCCCGCAGGAGCGGCCCGGCCTGCAGCCCGTCTTCCGTGGCGATGACGATGTATTTGGGGATCCGGTACCATTGCCAGCCGTAGCCGATATTCTCGGCGCTCCTCAGGATAAGCCAGCCGAGGCCGGCCAGAAGGAGGAGAAACAGCAGGACATCCAGCAGCGGGGAGCGGAAAAAGCTGCGCAGCCGGCTGCGCCCAGCCCTGTATGGAGGTTCTCTGTCCATGTCCTTTTTTTGTGAGGTTGGCCAAGGCGGTCCGCCGGGCACTTCTTCTGGATCAGGCGAAGAGCGGGACGGGCGGATTCGTCAGGCAATGACCTTTCGGGTCAGCTGTTCCCGCGCCATTTCCGAAATGGTCCGGAAGTCGATCTTACCGCTGCCCATCTTCGGCAGGTTTTCCCAGACGAGAAAGATCTTGGGCAGGGCGATGGGAGGGAGATGCTCCGCCATCTGCTTGAGCACCGTCTTCTCGTCGAGCGGCGTGGTCACCACCGCCACGATTCTCGCACCCTTGATGGCGTCGGGTATCTCGACCACGCAGCAGTGGCTGTCCTCGGGCAGGAATTTTTCCAGCACGTCCTCAATCTTGACCAGCGAGACCATCTCACCGGCGATTTTCACAAATCGCTTCAACCGGCCGACATGCCAGAGATAGCCGTCCTCGTCGATGTTGCCCATGTCACCGGTGTCGTACCAACCCCGGCGGATGTGCAGGGAGGTCTGCTCGAAGTCGTTGAAGTACCCTTTCATCACGCTGTCGCCCTTGACCAGGATGCGGCCGTCCTCGCCGGGTCCGCACTCCTCGCCGGTCGCATAGTTTTCGATGCGGACCTGGACCCCAGGAATCGGCTTGCCGACGCTGCCCGGACGGTTGAATTCCGGGGTGTTGGTGGAGATGACCGGGGAGCACTCGGTGGCCCCGTAGCCCTCGTAGAGGGTGATGCCGTGCTTGGTCTTGAAGCCGTCGCGCAGGGCGTCCGGGCATTTGTCCGCCCCGGTGAGCGCGATGCGGAGCGAGGCGAAGTCGCCTTCTTCCGACTTGCGCAGATATCCCCAGAAAAACGCCGGCGTTCCGACCAGGAAGGTCGCCTTATGCTCCCGAACGATGGTGCAGACCTTCTTGAAATCGAGGGGGTTGGCGTAGGTGAGCATGGTCATGCCATGATAGATCGGAAGCCAGAGGTTGGTGGTCAGGCCGAAGACGTGGAAGAAGGGCAGGGTGCACATGAAGGTGTCTTCATTTCGAAAACCGAAGATCGGGGTCACCGAGGCGATGTTGGAGAGGATGTTCCTGTGGGTGAGCTGGACCGCCTTCGGATCCTTTTCGCTGCCGCTGGTGAAGAGGATGACGGCGTTGTCATCCTCGTGCCCCTGGTGGACGAGCTTCTTGACGAGGGAGGCGGGGAGCGCCGCGGTCGCCGCCGCCATGATCTTCTGCCGCGAGGTAATGGCCGCCATGATGTCCTCGATATAGATCATGCCGTCGACGTGGGGGCATTCGATCTTCTCCAGCATGGCCCTGGAGGTGACGATGGTCCGGAAGTCGCACTTCTTCTGGGCGTAGCGGGCATTCTGCTCGGCGCCGGTCGAGTAGTTGATCATCACCGGGGTGCGGCCGCTCATCAGCACCGCTGTCTTTGCCAGGATGCACCCGGCGGAGGTGGGCAGCATGATGCCGATGAAACCCCGGTCTAGCTTACGGAAAAATCGGGAGAGGATGAGGCAGGCGATAAGCGAACGGTGGTAGGTCAACTGCCTGTTGGTAGTGAAATCGTTGATTGCCAGCTTCCTGCCGAACCGCTTGGCGTTGTCGATGAAGTGTTGATGTAACAGCACCGGCTCCCTCCGTAGATTCTGATTTTTCTGCAGGGTATCCCTCTCCGTCGCGCGTACCCGCGATAGTATTCGTAACAGTTCCCACTACCATGTTTTTTTGCTCCTTGCAACGTGCACAGGGCCAACTCGGCGCAGACTCCTGCAATCCAGTGGAGGAAAGAGGCAATTACCAAAATGTGGTCCTTCATTGCAAAAATACAAAAGTTTAAAAACCTTTGTTAAATATAGGTAAAAAGCATTAGTCCATTTCCATTAACACATGATATACTACGTTGTAGACGCAGAAACTGCGCTCATTCACAAAATGTAATTTGAGTTACATTGCAGTGACTGAAAAGATTTTTCCAGTTTTGGACAGGCACTGTAAGGAGATCGCGATGAACGGGCTGAAAAAAACGATCTTGCCGCTGTTGGTTATTCTATTTCTCCTGCTGGTGCGTTTCATGTGGGTTGACGCGGATGATGCATCTCTTGTGGCGGAGAGCATCCCGCCCCCTGCGGCAAGCGATCCGGGCGATAAGCGGGCGGCGGACGGTGGTTTCCCTGTTTCCTCTCAACCTGCCCCTTCGCCTGTCGAGAAAACAACCAAAATCGCCGCAATCGCCCAGGCTCAGCCGGACAGCCGGGAGCCTGAGGCGGCAAAGGGCCGGGCCACCAACGATCTGACCATGATAACCTCCGCCAGTCCGGATCGGCCTGCCCAGGACCTCGTTGACCCGAAAGAACTGGTGGGAAAACCGTACGGGATAGTGCTGCAGGCAGGCGGGCTCGACACCCGCAAGGGGCGGGTCAATATCCCGCAGGAACTGCGTCTCGACCCGGCCGGCATCCGTCCCGGCCAGGCCGTACGCTTCCTCGTCCAGTTTACCGGGCCGGTGCAGCTCCAGTGGAAGGAGGAAATCAGCGGCATCGGCGCCACCATCGGCAACTATATCCCGAACAATACCTTGATCGTGGCCATGACCGAGCAGACCAAGGAGGTGGTCGGTTCCCTCCCGTACGTGCAGTGGATAGATTACTTTCATCCCGCATATAAGCTCGCGAAGAGTCTAGAAAAACCTGAAGTCCTCGAAAAAGCCAGGCGGTCGGGGGGCCGCCGAGACGAGGTTGCTGTCGGCGAAACCCCAAGCGATACGACAGCGGCCGGCGAAAATCCGCCCTCGGCCATCTCGCCGGAAGGAGAGACACTCCAGGACCAGCCGGTCACAACCGCGGAAGGTGCCGTGCTGCTCATGGTGCAAACCTTCGAAAGCGGCATGCTGCCCCATCTCTTCGAGATGGCGGAAGCTATCGACGGGGTGGCGGTGATCGAATCGAGCGACGGGAGAAAAAGCAGAATCCTGCTCGAAGTTCCGCTGGCCGGGCTTGACTCGGCCTTGACGAGGCTGGCTCAGGCTCAGGAGATTGAGTGGGTCGAGCCCTTTGTGCCGCCGGCGATAAACAACGATGCGATGAAATGGGTCGTCCAGGACAACTCCGTCGGCACAACTCCGCTCTGGAACAAGGGCCTGACAGGCACCGGCCAGATCGTCGGCGTCGGCGACACCGGCCTCGACTCCGATATGGTTTTCTTCTGGGACGGCAGCCAGGGCGTACCCACTGCCACCGTCAACCACAATCAGCGCAAGGTCATCGCCTACTATGACCTGGCAGGAAACGGCGACTGGGACGGGCATGATCACGGAACCCATGTGGCAGGCACCATCGCCGGCAAATCGCTCTCCACCAATGCCGCCTATAACGGCATTGCCTACAACGCCAAGCTCGTCATTCAGGATATCGGCAACGGCGGTTCCCTGACAGGCATACCCAGCGACCTCAACACCTATTTCCAACAGGCCTACAACGCCGGCGCGAGGATCCATTCCAATTCCTGGGGCTCCGCGGTCGAAGGCGCCTACACCTCCTATGCCCAGGATGTCGACGAGTTCATGTGGAACCACAAGAACTTCCTGGTCCTCTTCTCGGCCGGCAACACTGGCCCGCACGTCAACACCGTCGGCTCGCCCGGCACAGCCAAGAACATCATCACCTCCGGGGCGAGCGAGAATGCCCATTCCGGCTACAACCAGCAGAACGTCGCCTATTTTTCCAGCAACGGCCCCACCGACGACGGCCGCATCAAACCGACGGTCACCGCTCCCGGACATTACATTTCCTCCGCCGACAGCGACGGCAGCATAACCACCTACAACTCGGGCATCCGGACCATGAGCGGCACGTCCATGTCCTGCCCTGCCCATGCGGGAAGCGCGGCCCTCGTCCGGCAGTACTTCGTCGATGGCTATTATCCGACCGGAAGTGCGGTTCCCGGCAATGCACTGACGCCGAGTGCGGCTCTCATTAAGGCCGTCATGGTCAACAGCGGATCGAACATGACCGGCAATTACATCGACGGGCCGATGCCCAGTACCGGCCAAGGCTGGGGCCGTATTGTGCTAGATAAGACCCTCTTTTTTCCGGGCGACGGCCACAAGTTTTTCGTCGACGACCGGCAGGCCGGCCTTGCGACCGGCCAGAGCAAGGAGTACACCTTTTTCTCGGGCGGTACCGAACCGATCGAGGTCACCTTAGTCTGGACCGATTATTACCCGTCGCTTAGTGCCGGAGTGCAGCTGGTCAACGATCTCGACCTCACCGTTATCGGCCCTTCGGTAACCTACAGGGGCAACGTCTTCTCCGGCGGCGCATCGACCACCGGCGGCTCCGCCGACCGTCTCAACGTCGAGGAGAATGTGCTCATTACCTCACCCGTCCAGGGCCTTTATACCGTCAAGATTTCGGCTTACAATATTCCGAACGGGCCACAGCCCTATGCCCTGGTGGTGACCGGGCTTACTTCCGGCTCGACGGTAGGCTCGATATCTTTCGACAAGCCGGCATACAGCGCTTCCTCCACGGCCATCGTCAGTCTCAACGATCTCGACCTCAATGTCTCCGGCGGAATCGATACGGCGACGGTGCATGTTTCCTCTCCGGGCGATGCCGGAGGGGATATCGTCTTGACGGAAACTTCAGTGAACTCCGGAACCTTCCAGGGTAGTTTCGTCATCAATGGGATCCTGCAGGCCGCCGAGGGCGATGCTATTACCGCAAGCTATATCGATGCCAGCGAAGGAAATCAGACGGTAACCGCTACAGCCCTTGTCGACAGTTCACCGCCGGTGATTTCGGCAGTAACGATAAGTGGAGTAAACGAAAAATCCGCCACCGCGACCTGGCAGACCGACGAGTCCACCGGCGGGGTCCTTTCGTACAAAACCTCGGCCTCGACCACCTGGAGCACTGTCACGACGACTGCGAAGACCAGCCACAGCGTCCAGTTGGAGGGTCTCAGCCACGGCACCCTCTATCAGGTAAAGGTCAGCGCCAACGACTCCGCCGGCAATACCAGCGTCGACGACAACGGCGGCAACTATTACACCTTCTTCACCAACATGGAGGTGGTCGCGCTTTCCGACTCCATCGCCGGCGGCACTTCGCAGTTCGCTCTCTCAGGCGGTTCCAACAGTGCCGGCGAGAACGGCCTTTGGCACATTTCCACCTATAAATCCAGCTCCTCTTCTTATGCCTGGTATTACGGTCTGGACTCAAGCAAGACCTACAACACCGGTTATCGGAACTGGGGCCATATTACCAGCAAAAGCGGCATCAATTTGACGTATGCCAATCCCGCGTTGAAATTCAAATACATTCTGAAGACCGAGAATTATGCGCCATTCGATATCGGCAAGGTTCAGGTCTCGGAAGATAATATAACCTTTGCAACCCTGTACCAGGCGGTCGAGACTTCGACCAATTGGGAGGAGGTAGAGGTCGATCTTTCCGGCTACGCCGGCAAGACAATCTACCTCCGCTTCTTCTTCGACACAGGCGATGCGTTCGACAACAGCTACGAGGGCTGGCTGATCGACGACATCAGAATAGTCGCATACGTACCCGACGACGGTGTGGCCCCGGCTACGCCGACCGGGCTTGCCGTCAGCGACCCCGGTACGACCAGCCTGGGGCTCGGCTGGACGGCAAACGGGGAGAGCGATTTAGCCGGCTACAACCTCTATC
>JAEYNP010000146.1 GCA_023412495.1 Pseudomonadota bacterium | reverse complement strand
ACCCTACACGGGATAACTTAATTGATATCCTTTTTTACGGATAAAGGCATTTCAGCCTGACATAGCCATGCGCCGTATCGTCGCCGTATTCCTGCATTAACAGAGACCGCAGCCCGACAGCGAGACTCCTCTGCGAGAGTGTGCGGGGATAATCAAAAACGATACACACCGGGGTTTACCGCGTTAACGGAGCGCGGCGTTGTCCCCTCATAGTCGCTGGTCCGGTGCGATGGTGGAAGAAACCGGACGATGTGTTACCTCGCATGACCTGTTATGTCATGTGTCTGATTTGTGATTTAAGTCGGATAATTGTCGTTGCCATTAAGCAGAGGATTGATGGCCGACAGGGTGGCATTGTTAGAATAAGACTTATTCTTATCTGTGCCGGGAATGAAAATGAAAAGAAATCTTCCGTTAATTATTTTGTTGTCTTCTCTGGTTATGGGCTGTACGCAACATAAAACAGATATGCCCCGACAGTTGGTTAAGGCATTACCACAATATCCGGCCTATGCAGCGGCAAATTATATAAAGGGACGGGTTGATGTGAAGTTTGATATTGGTGCTGATGGTACTGTCACCCGAATTGAGTTTATCCGTTCAGAGCCGCACCATCTGTTTGATGAGCAGGTTGTAAAGGCGATGGCAAAATGGCGATTTGAGAAGGACAGGCCGCGTAAAGGCGTGAAGAAAACGTTTATCTTTAGTCCTTCTGCACCCTGATTATTTCATCAGAAATTAATTATCACTCTGTTGTTATTCTGTACATCCCGACTGGGTAAGTCTTGTTCCGCCGGGTATGAAGATGAAATATTGTTGGAGGACAGTGGGTACCTGCTCCTGTAACCGAACGTTCATTTCTCGTTATTTGTCATGCTGGCCGGACGCAGATGCGTTGCATCTGTTGCCAGCCTTCTCCTGCAGGCTTCAATAACCCACGCTGAAAAGTTACCGGACCCTTTATGCTCAAGGGCGATGTTGATCTGTTCAATCATGTGATTGGGGAAACGGATATTGCGGGTTGTGGTTCTGCGGGTCCGGTTTTTCGATGACATATTTATTTCCTTTACTGATTGCCATATGACGGGGATTTTACATGGCTGAGCTTCGTACACTCCAGAGCAGAATCAAAACACTGAATACCCGACGGGTGAATATTCTGAAGGGTGAACAGCGTCGTGTCAGTGGCAGTGCACGTGTTTCCCTCAAGCGTCATATCTGGCTCAGGGATGCCGGGCAGTGCTGTCTCTGTGGTCGTGTGGTTGACCTCTGTGACAGTGAACTCGATCACCGAATTGCACTTCAGTTCGGTGGTGGTAATGAGGAGACGAATCTCTGGACGCTCTGTACCGAATGCCATCGACAAAAGTCTGCTCGTGAAGCGGCGGGTGGTATGCCGGACCCGACGCTGCCGGAGGTGTCCGGAGGTAGTGGCAGAGCGGACGACATCATCGGACTGTAACCCGACCGGGGGGGGTATCATTCGGCGTAAAAAACGATCGCTCCGGACACCGCGCCCCCTCTCACGCAGAGAAAAAATTCCCGTTTCAGGGCAGTTAACATGTTAACTGGCTGTCCGGGCATTTTTGCGGTTTTTATCTTTATTATTCAGTTTGTTGCGTGGAAAAAATGTTAACAGGCTTTTTCAGCAAATGTTAACCAGGCAGCAGTTAACATTTGCGGCATGAGACGCCGGGAAAAATGGCTGAACCATACCCGGCTGAGTGCGTTCTGGACCCGGGAGGAGGCTGTGCTGACAACGCAAAAACGAAAATTTGCGCTGGCGCTCATGTCCGGGAAAAACAAAACAGCGTCAGCCATTGCCGCCGGTTATTCGGCGAAGACAGCCAGGGTTAAAGGCTCGCAGCTGGCAAAAGATCCGGAGGTGCTTGCGTTTATAGCCCGTAAACAGTGCGAGACGGTGGAGGTGGATGAGGTTCCTGTTTACCGGCAGAAAAAATCAGAGCAGGAGGATAAACCCCGTCGCCGTGAGGCGGCTGCAATACCACAGCCGGACGAAACAAATCCGGAGATGCCACCGCCCGTGGTGATATCTCCTGGTATTGAGTATATGGAGGACGGTCTTCCCGATCCGGTGAAAGCGATGGGGCGTCTTCTGGTGGAGAACATTAATACCGACCCCAGGCTGGCGCTGGATGCGGCTTATAAGCTGGCGCAGTTCACGCACCACAAAAAAGGGGATGCCGGTAAAAAATCGGCAAAAGGTGACGCGGCGAAAAAAGCGGCTAACCGTTTTGCGGTGCCACCACCACCCCGACTGGTGGTGAATAATGATAATGAGGGCAACGGATGATACCTGTGTGGAGCACGGCCTGCCCGGACTGGGCAGAGCGCCTGAAAAAGGGGCTGTCGATTATTCCGGCCCCGATTTATTCGGATCAGGCTGCACATGCACTGGCGATTTTTAAACAACTGCGGATTGTGGATGCACCGGGCAGCCCGACGTTCGGGGAGTCCTGCGCACAGTGGGTGTTTGACCTGGTGGCGGCCCTGTTTGGCTCCTACGATGCGCAGACCGGTGTACGCCATATCAAGGAAGTTTTTATCCTTATCCCCAAGAAAAACAGCAAGTCCACGCTGGCTGCCGGGATCATGATGACGGCGCTGTTACTGAACTGGCGGCAGGCGGCGGGCTACACCATTCTGGCCCCGACCGTGGAGGTGGCGGCTAACGCCTTTAATCCTGCGCGGGATATGGTACGACGGGACGATGATCTGGATGACCTCTGCCAGGTGCAGACACATATCCGGACCATCACCCACAGGGTGACGGACACCACCCTTAAGGTGGTGGCTGCCGATCCGAATACGGTATCCGGTATCAAGTCCGTGGGGACGCTGATTGATGAACTGTGGTTATTTGGCAAGCAGTACAAAGCGGAGGACATGTTACGTGAAGCCATAGGCGGCCTTGCCTCCCGCCCGGAAGGGTTTGTGGTGTATACGAC
>JAEYNP010000131.1 GCA_023412495.1 Pseudomonadota bacterium | reverse complement strand
TTCCTACACCTCTTTCTGGATTTCTGCAAAGCATCACAACAGGTATATGCAGAATTATCCAACGATAAAATTGCCCCCCGATCGCGTTAGCCGCCACCCGGTTGCGCCAGCCCGCAAGATACCCATTTGAAACAAGACACCATGATCAAACCTCCACATAGATGCTTTTAAGAGGTTCAAGACTGTCTTTATAAGTAACATTATATCTCTGAAAAGCCTGGTTCAATTCTGCAAACAAGACAAGAAGCAGTATCGTCCAATCATCTTGCATGATCCTGCAATCATTTTTTTAAGAAGAACTGTACAATGACATCGTAAAGCGATTGTGTGCATAGGAGAAGATGATGGAAAATGCCAATCCCGAACTGGAAATCATCCAGCTCTCAAAAGAGAAATGGCGCTGGATGTCAGAGCGCAGCGTTGATGCCCTGGCCGCGCTCTTTCATGAAAAGGCTGTCTTTGTCCACATGGGCGCAACTTTTACGAAGGAGCAAGAGCTAGAAGTCATCCGCAGCGGCGGGATCCATTACAAGGATGTAGAGATCCAGGAAGTGTCCGTGCCGTTGATCAATGCGACAACCGCCATCCTGTTGAACAAAATCAGACTTGTTGCGGTGGTGGGCGGCAATGAGGTGGTGAATCCCTTTGTGGTGACCGAAGTGTATGTGCAGCAAAACAGGACCTGGGCTTTTGCCTCGCTCTCGTTCACTAGACTTCTGACTCCAGAGCCACACCAGTAACCCTAGAAACGAAAGAGGAAATGATGCAAACCGTCAAACTGAACAACGGCGTAGAAATGCCCATCCTCGGGTTCGGCGTCTTTCAGATCACCGATGCCGAAGAATGCGAGCGGAGCGTGTCAGATGCCATCCAGACTGGCTATCGCCTGATTGACACCGCGGCTTCGTATGGCAATGAAGAAGCGGTCGGCAGAGCCATTCAGCGGAGCGGAGTCCCTCGCGAAGACCTGTTTATCACCACCAAGCTGTGGATCACGGATGCCGGGTATGAAAGCGCCAGAAAGGCATTTGAACGATCGATGCAACGGCTGCAGCTCGATTACGTAGACCTCTACTTGATCCACCAGCCCTATGGCGATGTGTATGGCGCCTGGCGGACGATGGAAGAACTGTATCACGAAGGCCGCATCCGCGCCATCGGTCTCAGCAACTTCCAGCCAGACCGGGTAATGGACATGATCGTTCATCATACTGTGGTACCCGCCGTGAACCAGATCGAGACCCACCCGTTCAACCAGCAAATTGAAACCCAGAAGTTCTTACAGGAGAACGGGGTGCAGATCGAATCCTGGGGACCGTTTGCCGAAGGCAGGAACAACATTTTCCACAACGAGCTGCTCCTTTCACTGGCGGAGAAACACCAGAAAAGCGTAGCCCAGGTCATTCTGCGCTGGCTGACCCAACGCGGCGTCGTAGCGATCCCGAAGTCCGTTCGCCAGGAGCGGATAGCGGAGAATTTCCATATTTTTGATTTTGAGCTCAGCCCCGAAGACATGGCGGCGATTGCCACATTGGACACGAAGATGAGCAGCTTCTTCGATCACCGCGATCCGACCATGGTAAAAATGTTGAGCCAGGCAAAACGGAACACCTAAGGATGATTTCAATCAGGAGGACTGAAAATGCAAAAACGGATACTGGGTAAAAGTGGATTAGAAGTCTCAGCCCTCGGGCTGGGATGCATGCGCATGAGCTTTGGCGACAGGCCCACCGATAAACAGGAAATGATCGAATTTCTCCATGCGGCAGTAGACCGTGGCATCACCTTCTTCGACACCGCCGAAGTGTATGGACCGTTCACTAACGAAGAGCTGGTGGGCGAAGCGCTGGAGCCCTATAAAAGGAAAGTGGTAATCGCCACCAAGTTTGGCTGGAAACATGGACCGCAAGGACCGCACCCGAGCGTAGGCGTGGACAGCCGCCCTGAGCAGATCAAGCGCGTGGCGGAAGCCTCGCTTAAGCGTTTGCGCGTGGAGGTCATCGACCTGTTTTATCAGCACCGCCCGGACCCGAGCGTGCCGGTGGAAGAGGTTGCCGGTGCAGTTAAGGACCTGATCCAGGCAGGCAAGGTGAAGCACTTTGGCCTGTCAGAATCGAACGCGGATCAGATCCGCCGCGCCCACGCAGTGCAGCCGGTTACGGCTCTACAAAGCGAGTACTCTCTGTGGTGGCGGAATATCGAGCAGGATATCTTACCGACCCTGGAAGAACTGGGCATCGGACTGGTGCCGTACAGCCCGCTGGGCCGCGGCTACCTGACCGGCAAGATCGATGAGACCACCACTTACGACAGCACCGATATCCGCAGCCGTAACCCACGCTTCACCCCTGAGGCGATCACGGCCAATCGGGTGGTGATCGACCTTTTAGAACGTATCGCAGCGCAAAAGGGTGGGACGCCCGCGCAGATCGCCCTTGCCTGGCTGCTGGCGCAAAAGCCCTGGATCGTACCGATCCCAGGATCACGTAAACTGGAGCGGCTGGATGAAAACATCGGATCGGTCAACATCATTTTAACCACCCAAGACCTAAGCGATATCGACAATGCCATGTCCCAGATCACCGTGGTCGGAGACCGGTATTAAACCATCATAGAAGCGGGCGTTCCGCTTTTTGAATGAGAGCCGACA
>JAEYNP010000042.1 GCA_023412495.1 Pseudomonadota bacterium | reverse complement strand
CCCGTTCGCCTGGGGCTAATCCGCTTTAAAAAGGGCCGGGTGGCTCCACGCCACCCGGCCCTTTTTGTTGCTATTTTATCGGTATCGGGATCGCTGTCGAAATCGAAACCTGCCTTTTTCGATACCGATACGATTTCGATCCGGATGATCTTCTCAAGCTATTTCGTCTCGGCCGGCTTTCCCTCCCTCTCCGCCTTCAGCTCCTCGTACTCCTTGATGGACTGCAGCACGGCCTGATCCTGCCGCGCCTTGATCTCGGCGACCTTGGCCTTGATCTTCTCCGGTCTGATTTTCAAAAGCTGAGCGCCGAACAGAGTTGCCGCCAGGTACTTGAAGGAGAAGAGCATCAGCTCCACATCATCTTCCTTGATTTTGTCGATGGTCTCTTGATCGATTTCGTAGGTGTCGAGGAATGAACTCTCGAAGACGAACTTGCGGAAGGTTGCGATATCGGTGGAAGCCATGAAAAACATCCTCTTAGCCTGCTCCGATAGGGTCGCCTGGTGGCCGAAGGACTTCCGTCGCATGACCAGACGCAGCCATTCCTTATTCATCTCGTCCCGGACATCGACACCCTGATCGGCGCGCCATTCCCGGATGGTCCACTCCTTGTCCTCTTCGAAGCCCTTGCAATGGTCTTCCTTGACGATGAAAAAGAACTTCTCTTCCTGGGCGGTCTGCTCGTTGCCTTCGGCGTCTCTGCTGCCACCTTCGTGGAAATCGGCCATCCCCACCGGATAGTAGCGGCAGGCTGTCGGCCGGTCGGTGTAGACGGTGCAGCCTTGCGGAGTAACGAAGGGGCATTTGTTGTCCTCCTCCCGCAGCTTGAGCATGACACCCGGCATGTCGGTCTTCTCCAGGTAGGTCGGCTGGGTATATTTGTGGAGGAATTCATGGGCAGGGATGCCAAGGCGCTTGGTCAGCTGCAGAATATCGTAGGGAGTAAGCACGATCTTTATTCCACCGCAGCAGGCCGTAAAACATCGTACCCCGGGATGGCAGCGAAACTTGAGCTTGCTGTCCATCGTCAATTTTACCGGAACGATGTTCGAGGGATTTCTTTCCTTGCCGAAGATGGTCTGTTCCTTGGTGCTATTTACTTCCTTAGTCATGTACATCACCTGAAAAATTATTAAATCGAATCCCCGGAGAGGGGAAAGTTGTCTTGGTGCGGTGTTCCATATTAAACATCGCAGCCTGATGTGTAAACTTATTTCACCGTCTCGGACATGCTTTATCACGGAATTTGCAGGAGCGGTTTAGTACCTTAGAAATTCATTTCTTGCTTTTCAGAAATGAATTTCGCGAAGGTACTTATACCGCTCAAGGGGGTACTGAAATGAGTCCCCTCTGCTGTAGGAGGGGATCTCAGCCCTTGGGTTGCGGGCGTCAGCCCGCATCAGGCAGGATTCGCACGTCTTCCCAGCTTAATTCTTGCGGTTTTGCTTTTTTCTTAATATAAAACTCGTGGTTTACTCTTATTGTTTTTCTATTCAGTACGCCGGGCAGCCGGTAGAAGAAGGTTTTAGAGAATGAAATTATTTACCCGTCCGATCGACTTAACCGGAGTCAGCACCGTTGTGTATCACCTTCCAGATGGTCCCGCACTCGCCCTGAAGATTGAAGGGATCGAGGAATATCTCGATCTCGAGCTCGAGCTCGGGCATGTCTGCGATACTTCCGACATTGACGGTGTGCTCCACTTTTTCCCCAAGGGCAACGCCTGAGACCAGCTTTTTCACCCGTATACTCTTCCGTCATGCAGGCCAAAGGGGCAAGATCCTTCCCCGACATCCACTGCGACAGCCATGTCCATACCCGATTCTGCGGGCATGCCACAGGAGAAATGGAGGAGTACGTCCAAGCGGCCATCCGCCGGGGGCTGAGGAAGATCATCTTTCTCGAACACATGGAGGAAGGCATCCTGAGTTCCTACAAGACCTGGCTCTCCGAGGAAGATTTCGATCACTATTTTGGGGAAGGCGAGCGGCTGCAGGAGTTGTACGGTTCTCGGATCGAAATCGGGCTGGGCGTCGAATGCGGCTACAATGCGGAACGCGCCGACGCCCTGCGCTCGCGCCTGGCCAGGCGCCGGTGGGACCGGATCGGGATCTCCTGCCACTTTCTGAAACTAGAAGGCGTGGCCGAGCATCTCAACATGTTCAGCAGGAAGGCGGGGAATGTGGAACTGGCCAGCCGGTTCGACCCGGAGATGCTGCTCGACCGCTACTTCCATGCGCTGCACGAGGCCGTCCACCAGCTGCCGGGAACCTTCGTCTGCCATCTCGACGGCGCCTTGCGGCATGTCCCGAAAGCCGTTCTCACCGACGGCCATTATCGGCTGATCGATGCGCTCCTCCGCACCGTAAAGGGAAAGGGGATGGCCATCGAAGTCAATACCTCAGGTATTCCCATCCGCGGCGAACCGTTTCCGACCAGGCGAATTCTTACGATGGCGCTTGACCATGGCATTCCCCTGATGCTCGGTTCGGACGCCCACAGCCCTGCCGAGGTTGGGCGTCACTTTACCGATATCGCCCGTTTCATCCCTTGATGGACTCGTAAAAAGTCCGATCTACTTCGTTGTAGGTCTGAAACGGCGCTTCGCTGTACCATATGTACTACCAAAGCGCCGTTTCAGACACTACGCCTCGTATATCAAACTTTTCCAGAGTCCATCTCCACGATTGGAGCACTTTTTACGGCTTCATCATCCCTTAAGGACCTTATTCCAATAATCTTTCAGAACGGTTTCTCGGCGCAGGGGGGCACTCCGTGCGCTCCGCTCAAGAAACAGCAGAGGTGAGTTGTTTCCGCGCCAACTCAGTCCTCATCGCTCAGTCCTCAGTCCTTATTTTTTCTGGGGACAAGAGCCTGCCCATAGCCGCGCCAAGGCTCTTAGCGTTGAACGGCTTGTGCAGGATTAAATTGACCCCGGCGGCCAGAGCCGCCTCGTTATCCTGGCTTTCGTTCTGGGTGGTGACCATGATGATCGGCAGGATCTTCGCGTCATATTTTTCCCGGATTCTTTCCGTGAGCTTAATACCGGTTATCTCCGGCATGTTGAGGTCGGTGAGCACCAGCAGCGGCTTTTCCGTCTGCAGCCATTCCAATGCCGAGGCAGGGAACTCGAACAGCACGGGGTCGTAGCCCAGTTCGTGCAGGGTTGCCTTGTAGATATTGAGGATCATCCGCGAGTCGTCCACCGCCACCACCTTGGGCCGTACGCCCTGCTCCTCTTCGCCTGTGATCTTCCTGGCAAACTCGGATTTCCCCGCCTGAACCAGTAACTCGTGGTAATGCTCGCGAATGTCCTTATGGGTGTGCGGGAGATAGATCAAGGCCAGTTCCTGGAACACCTCGTCGTCGGCAAGAAAGAAAAAGATATTGTCAACCTGGGCGTTGACGAGGATCTTGGCGATATGTCTCGCCTCCTTGTCCGGGCCGCGCAGCAGGTTCTTGATCCCCGCCCCGAGAATCGGGGAGAAGTTACGGTCAATGGCCCGCGCCGCGGCAATGCAGACATGATCTTCCTGATCGGTGAGGCCCGCGGTGAGGGTATAAGCGCCCTTCTTAAGGGGCAAAAGGGCGAGGGCTTCGTATGCAGCAAAGCGAACATTGGCACTCTTGGGCTCGGTACCGAGCAGCTTGCGGATGGGCATCACGGCCGATTCGTCACCGATTTCACCGAGGATGTTCAAGGTATGAATACACAGATCTGGGTCGTGATGCAGCAGATTGTCGATCAGGATCGGCACCGCCTTCGGCCCGATCCGTACCAGCTCGCTCTTGGCGAAGGTGCGCATGTGCGCGTAGTGGGAGCGGAGCGTGTCGTTCAGTTTTTCCAGGGAAACCTGATCCTGAACCTGGGAGAAGATGGAGAGGATCAGGTAGTCGATCTCGTTGTCCGTCCCCATCCTCTCCGCCAGCCGGTGCATGGCTGACGGTGTTCCGACCTGTCCGAGCGCCTGAATGGCGGCCATGATGATTTCGCGATTTGCGGCATAGAGATAGTCGGTCAGGGTGTTGATCGCTTCCGGATCGCCGATCAGGCCGAGGTTCTCGATGATGATCAATATCTCCGCATCGTCTTCCGATGCCGAAATGAGCTCGAGCAGCACCGGGGTGGCCGCCTCGAGGCGCAACTCTCCCACCAGCCGGATGAGTTCGGTATTGTCCTCGATGCTCGAAGAACCGAGAAAGGCGACCAGTTTATCCGGGTAGGCAAGCAGAATCGAGAGCATGGTCTCGCGGATGATCGGCATCTCCTCGGCCACCTCGCCCTGGTGCTTCAGCAGATAGATGAAGAGCGGCACGGAAAACTCGGCTTCGGCGCGCATCAAGAAGTAGAGCAACCGGTTTCGGGTCTTCTGATCGACCTCCTTGATGTGCGACAGAACGAGCTGTGCCTTGCGCAGGTCTCCGGTTCTGATGTTGTCCTGGATCTCTTCGATCATATGCTGGGGGTTCAGATCTGCCATAATTATTTCCTTAACTCTTCAATAAGCCGAACAGGCGATTTCCCCGATTTCTCAACAGGTTCATCTTACCATGCGGAAAATCGATTTGTCGAATTTTTGGTTCGATGCATCTCTCCAAAAAAGTGCGCCGACTCGCCGGCGAGCCGGCGCATATCTTGATTTTCCTGAAAGTTCAGATGCCGTCACTTCACCGGCAGCCAGTCCGCCCCCATCCGCCGAATGACATTGAAGCCGCCCGGCAGCACCAGGTTGTTGGTGAGGCCCACATGATCGAGAAAGACCTGTATCTCGAAGGATCGCGAACCGGCGTTGCAGAAGAGGATCAATGTCTTGTCGGCTGAAAGTTCCTCGTACCTGTCCCGCACCTGTTCGTAGGGCAGCGAACACCATTGACCGCTGCCGAATCGTTCGACAAAGGGCGTCGCCTGTTTGGGGTGACGCACGTCGACCACCTGCCAGTTGGGACGGGTCGAGGGATCCTCCATCCAGTCGTAAAATTCCTCCATGGTGATCTGCCGCATCCGGCCGTCGCAGAGGTTGTCGGCGATATAGGCCGCGGCGTTGATCGGATCGATGGCCGAGGAAAAGGGCGGTGAATAGGCCATCTCGATATTGCCGAAGTCATCGATGGTGGCCCCGCTGGCGAGCGCCACGGCCGCCGCGTCGATCCTGGCGGAGAGGGCATCGTTCATCGGCCCGGTGCCCTGGAAACCAAGCACCTTTCTGGTCTTGCGGTCGAAGACCAGCTCCAGGCAGACAATGTCCTGGCCGGGGAAGAAATGGGCCCGGTCCGAGGGCGAGGAGAGGGTGAAATCCGCGGCGAAGCCTTCGGCGCGGGCCGCTTCAAGGGAGAGTCCCACCGAGCCGACGGACAGTTCGAAGGCCTTGACGATGAAGCTGCCGACCCCGCCCTTGAAGGTGGAAGGGATGCCGGCCATGTTGTCGGCCGCCACCCGGCCCTCCTTGTTGGCCATGCTGCCGAAAGGTGCGACGAAGCGCTTGCCGGAAACGAGATGGGCGATCTCCACGCAGTCGCCCGCCGCATAGATATCGGGATCTGAGGTTTGCATCCTGTTATTGACCACGATCCCGCCTTTCTTGGCAACCATCAGTCCCGCCTCCCTAGCCAGCTCGGACCGCGGCCTGACCCCGGCCGCCATGATCACCAGGTCGGCCCGAAGCGTCCGTTTGCCGGTGCGAACCCCCACTGCCCTGCCGTCCTCGACGATGATTTCTTCCGCGGCCTCGCCTAAGTAAACCTCGACATTGTGGTCGCGCAGGTGTTTGGTGAGGATCGTCGCCAGCGGCCAGTCGATGATGCGGGGCAAGAGCTGATCCATGTATTCGACGATGGCGGTCTCGATACCCCACAAATCGGTGAGGGCCTCGGCCATCTCGATGCCTATCGCACCGCCGCCGATCACTACGGCGCGGCCCACCTCGCCCCGGCCGAGTCTCTCCTTGATAGCCACGGCCTTATGCAGGTCGCTGATGGTGAAGACGCCGTCCGCGTTGTTGCCGGGGATGGGCAGCGTCACCGGCTGGCTACCGGTGGCGAGCAGCAGGGTGTCATAGGGAATCTCGCTTTGCTTGCCGGTCGGCAGATCCTGGACGAGAACCGTCCTCTTGGTTCTGTCGATAGCCAGAGCCCTAGTCGAAGTCATGGTTTTGACGCCTTTGGCCTTGGCAAAGAAGAACTCGTCGCGCACCATGTGAAAACTCGTCGACCTCAGTTCCTTTTCGTCGGCCACGTCACCGGAAACGTAATAGGGGATGCCGCAGCCGCCATAGGAAATGAGGCTATCCTGATCGATAACCGTCACCTCGGCATCCGGCAGCAGACGTTTTACCCTGCAGGCCGCCTTTGGTCCGGCGGCCACCCCACCCACTATGACAATTTGCTTAGCCATTTTTTTCTCCATCTAATTCTCAGCAATCTTGATTATGAACGTATATACCCTCCGCCCGATGGACAGGTGGAGCGGCGCAGTTATAAACATATGAACACTATCCAGACCAAAGATACAACATTTACTTCGGCGGGCTCTTGAATGCCTGAGTAATTCAGGGGCTCCAGTCCGCAGTAGGACCTTAAAAATAATCTACTTATCCCCCCTGTGGGTGGTGAGAATCTCCAGGCGCAGCCGGTGCCGCTTGTCGAAGAGGAGCAGGCTGGACATCCAGATTGCCGAAATAACGCCGAAACCGGTGCCAGCGGCGATGAGAAACATGATGAGGATCTGGTATTTGACTGCCTCGACGGGAGGCGTGCCACCGAGAATCTGGCCAGTCATCATTCCCGGCAGGCTGACCAGACCGGCGGCGGCCATGGAGTTGATGATCGGAACCATGCCGGTCCGCATGCAGTCGCTGCGGAGGTCCAGGCTTGCCTCCTGCCAGGTCTGGCCGAGCAGCAACCGCTGTTCGATCACGCCGCGCTGCCTGTACAGCTGGTCGGTCATCCTGTCCATGGCCAGCGAGATGCCGGTCATGGTGTTGCCGAGCAGCATGCCGAGCAGCGGGATCGCGTACTGCGGGGTATACCAGGGCTCCACCCGAATAATGACCGTGAGGGCCAGAACCGTTACCGAGAAGGAGGAGACGAACATCGCGGCGATGCTGAGGGAAAAGCCGGTGATGCCGGCGATCTTGCGCTGCTGCCTGGCCCGGACTTCCCGGCCGGCGGCAAAGAGCATGACGGTTGCCATGGAGAGCACCAGGAAAAGGCTGCCGCTGGCGAAGAGATAGCGCAGGACGAGGCCGATAAGGAGGAGCTGGGCCGTCATTCGGCAGCTGAAGAGGATGATCTTCTTCTCGAGGCCCAGGCTCAGGAGCAGGCTGAAGAAAGACAGGACGATCAGGAGAGAGGCGGCGATGACCAGATCGAAGCTGCTGAGACTGATGACGTTCATTCCCCCTCTCCTTTGCTTGATGAACGAGAAACAGCGATTTCCGTGAGACCGTCCTGCTCCATCCGCATCACCCGGGCTGCGACCCGCCGCAGCTGCAGAGGATCGTGGCTCACCCAGATCACCGCCGCATCGGTCCTTTCCCGATATCGTCGCACAAAATCTTCGAGCAGGCCGGTATGGTGGGCATCGAGGGCCGAAGTCGGCTCATCGAGCAGCAAAACCAGAGGCTCACTCTGGAGCGTCCGCAGGAGGGCGAGGCGCTGCCTCTCCCCCGTCGACAGCCGGCTGATCTCCCAGTCTACCGACTGGGGATCGAGGCCAAGAGCCTTCAGGTCCCTTGTCAAGCCATCGCCCTTTACCCCCGCTGCAAAGTGCGCGCCGACCGTGTCGTACCACCAGAAGGATTCGGCCGGCACCATGGTCACCCGGCTGCGCCAGACCGGCGCGGAAAAACCGTTGATCGCCCGCCCATCCAGCAGGATCACACCGGTCGCGGGGATGAGATCGGTAATCGCCCGGAGCAGCTGGCTCTTGCCGATCCCCGAGCGGCCGGAAAGCCCGACGCATTCACCCCGTGCTACTGCAAAGGAGAAGGGCCCCTTGTCGAGAAAGCGGAGATCCCTGACCTGAAGGCGAACGCCGTTACCTGACGGCCGGCATGGTGATGGTGAACTGCGTTCCATGTCCCTCTTCGCTCTGCACGGCAATTTGCGCCCCGTGCATGTCGAAAATGTTTTTGGCGATGGCAAGCCCGAGGCCCGTGCCCTTGTTCTTGTCGGAGAAGAAGGGCTGAAAGATCTGCTCGATCTTTTCCGGAGACATGCCGATCCCCGTATCGCCAATGACAATCTCCGTCCTGCCTTCGGCGGAAATTCTGGTGGCGACCTGCAACCTCCCCTCTTCGCTCATGGCCTGCAGACCATTCATGAGGATGTTCAGGAGCGCTCGATATACAAGTTCCTGATCGAAGTATTCCTCCGGCAGGTCCGGGGCCAGATCGGCCACCAGCTCGATACGCTGCCGTTTCAGCTCCGGCGCCAGGAATTCGAGCAGCTTTCTCACCACCTGGTTGATGTTGCCCCGGGCCAGCTTGGGCTGCTGAGGCCGGGCGAAATCAAGGAATTCTACAACGATGTTATTGAGGCGGACGGTCTCATCGACCACGATTTTGGCCAGATGTTCGCTGCCCGGCGCCAGTTTGCCGATGCGTTTCTCGAGGATCTCGGCTGTGCTGCGCACGATCCCCAGGGGGCTCTTGATCTCGTGGCTGACCGTTGCCACCATCGTACCGAGATGAGCGAGCCGCTCGGCCTCGTTCAGTTTTTCTTCCAGCTTCAGCCGCTCGATGGCCCGCTTCTCGATGATCTCGCCGGCCCGGGAGACGATCGATCGCAGGACGAGAAAGAGGATGGCCATGACCACGCCGGAGACGAGAATGATCCGGCCCTGCAGCTTGATGATGTTCAGATAGTTGCCCGTCAGGTCTTTTTCGATCTCGATGACGCCCATGATCAGGTCTTCGCCTTCCCCGGACTGGCGCACCTGGCGGAAGGGAATGAAGGTCTTCAGCTCGCACTTGACATCGGTGGCGATATTCAAGAGACTGAGGACCGTCCCGCTGTAGTTGAGCCGGGAGTTGGAGATGCCCTTCAGCGCCGTGTAGTATTCCTCCGCACCGAGGTCCTTCTTGCCCACCACCTCGGGAACGGTGGAATAGGAGATGATGTTCATGCTCGAGTCGTAGATGGTGACCGAGTTGATCTCCAGGCCCTGAATGACGCCCTTGACGATATTGTCGAGCAGTTCGAACTGTTCCGGATTGCGCAGGGAGATGCCGCCGTAGCGGATGACGGTGGGCAGAACGAAGCGGCGGAATACCTGCTGGTTGATGTTCTCGGCGAGCAGCAGCGAATACTCCTCGTTCTGCTCCATCATGACTTTCCTGGCATTGTCGGAAATGATCCAGGAGAGGAGCAGGGTAAACACCAGGATGGCCGCGAGGCTGGAAAAGGAGAAATACTTGACCAGCTTGAACGGCTGCAGGCCGGCTTCGACCTTCTGCCTGCGCGCCGAATCGAGAGTCGGGGCTGTCTTTGTAGATCTAACCATGACATCCCCACGAGGTATGGACAATTTCTTCAAATAATTTATGGCCCGGGTACCCAAGGCCTTGCTCCGGCACCATAATTTACCAGTGCCGGAGTTCCTGCCGTCATCGGCTGATGCCGAGGGCAGTCAATTGGCGTTTTTCCGCAGGTAGGTCGGAGTTTCCAGATAATCGTCGTTCAAGTGGTGAATCCCGGTCTTGCCTTCCGGCGGATTCGAAGAACCCAGGTTGTCGAAGGATTCGAAGTTCGAGCCGGGCAGCCGTGAAATGCGGGAATGACGATTGGGTGTGGCCGGCGTCCCTTTGATAAGGTCATCGGTATCCTTGGGGGCCGGCTTCTTTTTTATCGTTTCCGCCACCGGATTGATGGTCTCTTTCCTGTTGATAGTCCCGCCCACGCCCGTGGCGATCACCGTCACATGCATCTCGTCGCCCAAAGAGTCGTCGTAGAGGGCGCCGATAACCACCTTGGCATCCTCGTCGGCCTTTTCCTGGATGAGCGCCGAGGCCTCCATGAACTCGGACATGGTAAAGCTCTCCCGAGTAGCGGAGATATTGATCAGGAGACCGCGTGCGCCGACGATGCCGGAGTCCTCGAGAAGCTGGTTGTCGATGGCCTTCTTGGCCGCCTCGGTAGCCCGGTTCTCACCGGAGGCCGACCCCGTCCCCATGATCGCCGGACCGACTTCCCGCATGACCGTGCGCAGGTCGGCGAAGTCGGCATTGATCAAGCCGGGGACATTGATCAGATCGGTGATGCCCTTGACCGCCTGCAGAAGGACGCTGTCGGCCATGGCCAGCATGTCGGTCAGCTTGCTGTTCTTCTGCATGATCGACAGCAGCCGGTCATTGGGGATGGTAATGATGGTGTCGGCATACTTCTGCAGTTCCTGCCAACCGACCTCGGCGTTGCGGGAGCGAAATTTACCCTCGAAGCTGAAAGGTTTGGTGACGACCGCGACCGTAAGCGCCCCCAGCTCCTTGCTCGCCTTGGCGACGATGGGCGCAGCCCCGGTGCCGGTTCCGCCGCCAAGGCCTGCCGTGACGAAGACCATATCGCTGCCCTTCAGGGCATCCCGCAGATCCTCGAGGGACTCCATGGCCGCCATATTGCCGGTTTCCGGATCCGCGCCGGCCCCCAGCCCCTTGGTGATGTTCGGGCCGAGCTGGATGCAGACGTCCGCCTTCGACTGGTTCAATGCCTGTTTGTCGGTATTAGCCACAATAAACTGCACCCCCTGCAGCTTATTGTCCACCATGGTGTTGATGGCATTCCCGCCGCCGCCACCGACGCCGATAACTCTTACGACCGCAACACTTTCCGATTCCGCCATCCTGAACGGCATGTCAACCCCCTATCAGATTCTTTTGTTTCCACCGAATTACGGTGATAACGCATGAATATCACATTCAAATGAATATATCACCAGGCCAATGCCTCGCAAACAGAAAACTCATTTCTCACATCATTTTTTTAAACCATTCCTTGACCCGGCTCATCACATTGACATCCTGCCGGCCCATGACTGCCTGCTTTTTCCTGCCAAAAAGGACTAAGCCGGCCGCAGTGGTACAGCGCGGATTCTGCAGTTCGCCGATCTTGCCGGTCAAGCCGGTCGGGTAGCCGATCCGCACCGGCAGATCGAAGATCTGCTCGGCCAGCTCCGCCAGATTTGTCAAGAGCGCCGTCCCCCCGGTCAGTACAATGCCGCCGTTGATCTTGGTCTTCTGGCCCGAGGCGATCAGCTCCCGATCGATGATCTCGAGGATCTCGATGATCCGGGCCTCGAGGATATCCACCAGGACCTTCTGGGTGACCTTGCGCGGCTCCCGGTCGCCCACTGTGGGCACGTCGACCACCAGGTTCGGCTTGATGACCGAAGAGATCGCCCCGCCGAAGTCTTCCTTGAGGCGCTCCGCCTCCTGCAGGGGAGTGCGCAGGCCTACCGACAGGTCGTTGGTCAGGTTATGGCCGCCGAGGCCTATCTCGCATGTGTGGCGGATGGTGCCGTCGCAGAAGACGGCCAGGTCGGTGGTGCCGCCGCCGATATCAATGAGCGCCACCCCGAGTTCCATCTCGTCCTTGCTGAGGACGGCATGGGCGGAAGCGATCGATTCCAGGACCAGCTCCGCCACCTCGAGGCCTGCCTTGTTGCAGCAGGTCACGAGGTTATGGACGGCGCCGATATCGGCCGTAACGATGTGGACGTTGGTCACCAGCCTCACGCCCGTCATGCCGATAGGGTTCTGGATGCCGGTATGGTCGTCGACCATGTACTCCTGGGGCATCACGTGGATGATCCGCTGGTTCTCGGAGATCTTCACGGTCCGGGCGGCAGCGATGACCTCGTCGATGTCGGCCTGTTTTATTTCGCGATTGTTGATGGCGAGAATTCCCGGACTGTTGAAGCCTTTGATGTGGTTGCCGGCGATCCCCACGTAGACGTAGTTCGACCGCAGGTCGCAACCGGCAGATTCTTCGGCGAACGCCACCGCCTGCTTGATCGAGTTGACCGTGCTCTCGATATTGACGACCACGCCCTTTTTCAAACCTTTCGACGGGACGGTGCCCGTTCCGATGATTTCGACCCGGTTATCAAAGACCTCGCCCACCACGCAGCAGATCTTGGTCGTGCCGATATCGAGGCCGACTACCAGTTCGCCCTGTTCCTGGCCGGCGTCCATCGGACGACTGACAATATCGAGTTCTTTGGCTACCGTTTTTACGCTGTTATCATCCATGGTATCATCAGCTCGAGCCGCCCTGGGCAACGAGCACCTTGTCGTTCAAATAATCCATCTGAATATATTCAATCTGCGACAGCAGTTCCTTGGCATTCGGCTTTTTGTAGAGCGCTCTCAGCACCTGGACCAGCCGGGAATATTTCTGGCTAGTGTTACCACTTCCGAAGAAAATTGGGAATGGATATTCCACCATATACACTACGATTTCACCAACCTGATTCACGTGGATCTCGGAGATCGACGGGGCCGGCAAGTGGGGATCGTTGGAGGCGACCTTCTTGAGAAAGATCAGCGCATCGGCCAGCGATTTCTCCCGTTGCTGCGGTTCAGCAAGCTCCATAAGTCCGGTGATCACCGGAAAATCCACATCCGCCCCGGCCGGAACCGGCATGATGACTGTTCCTTTCTGGTCGATATACTGCAGCGGCCCATCCTGGGCCTGCGGCGTGCACAGGATGGCCACCGGGATATTCTCCTCGATGGTGATCCGCACGTCCGAGGGCCACTCTCTCGTCACCTCCGCCCGTTTTACCCAGTACACAGCCGCCAGCTGCGCCTCTATCCTGGCGGTGTCCAGACCGATCAGGCTGGTCTGGCGCGGGATTATGCCAGAGGCCTCCTGCAACTTCTCTTTCGGCACCATGCGATTACCAGAAATTTCCATCCCGCCCACTTTGAAAAAAGCGATGGATTGCATCTCCCTGAGCACCATTTCCGGAACATTCATCCCCCAGAAGAGGGCGATTGCCGCGGCCAGGGCCGCGAGCAGTCCAGCATACCATCTCACCCTGCTTTTGGGGCCTGTGGGCCGGCCGTACCCTTCCGGCTCGTTGGCCGGTCTCTTTTTCTGGAACCGTTTTTTCCATTGCGCCAGGCGCCGGCGCCTGGCCTGGAGGCTGTCCTGGCTCACCGGTCCGGCATGTATCCGCACCTCGGTCTTAACGTAGGTGCTCCGAACCTGCTTCCTGCCGGAAAGTCGCGCAACGATCTTTTTGAGTCCGTGGGGTCTCATGATCATTTTCAGATAAAATGCACTTCGGGCTCGAGCATGACGCCGCAGTCTTTTTTCACTTTTTCCTGGACGAACTGCATCAGGCGCAGGACGTCGCCCGCCGCAGCGTTGCCGGTGTTGATGATAAAATTGCCGTGCACTTCGGAAACCATGGCCCCGCCGATTCTCGTCCCCTTCAGGCCGCTGGCCTCGATCAGGCGGCCGGCGCTGTCTGCGGGCGGGTTTTTGAAAAAGGACCCGGCGCTTTTCCCCGGCGGTTGCGCGGCCCTGCGCCGGTCCTGCAACTCTTTGCACCGCGCCTGGATGGTGGCGGCTTCCCCGCGCTCCAGAGTCAGTTCAATACGGGCAACGACCCCCTGCCCCAGATAGCGGGCGAATCCCGGCCAGGCACGGTAGGTAAAATCCAGTTCCTGCCTGAAGAGCTTCTCTTCCCGGTCCGGCGTCACTACCGTCACGCTTCTCAGGATGGCCGCCATATCTTTCCCCCAGGCACCGGCGTTCATGATGACTCCCCCGCCGACCGTGCCGGGGATGCCGCAGGCAAATTCCAGGCCGGCAAGGCCCATTGCCGCACATTCCATCGCCAGCCTGGCGAGGCCGCAGGCCCCGCCGGCCGCAACCACAACCATCTCGTCGTCCACCGCAGTTTCGCCGAACTGCTCGAATTCTCCGCCGAGGATCACTATGACCCCGGCAAAGCCGGCATCGCTTACCAGAAGGTTGGTGCCCCGGCCAATTACCCGCCAGGGGATCCGTTCACTGCCCAGGAAAGCAAGCAGGGGCTGCAGCTCCCGGCAGAAATCGACCACGGCGATCGCCTCGGCCGGGCCGCCGATGGCAAAGGAGGTGTAGCGGTCAAGGGGGCAGTCCCACTTCACCGGCTGCGAAACGAGTGCCGCAAGTCTCTGCCGCTGATCGCCGTTCATGCCGTCAGTTTCTCCTGTCCAGCAGTTCGAGCAGCTCCTCGCCTACCTTGACAATATTGCCCGCGCCCAGCGTCAATACCAGATCGCCCTCTTCCAGCATGGGCAGCAGTTCTTCCGCCATTTCATCCACCCGGGGGATATAGCGGGTGTGCCGCTGGCCGTGACGGGCCGTCGCTTCCAGCAGAGACTCGCTGGTCACCCCCTCGATGGGTTTCTCGCTTGCCGCATATATATCGGTCATCACCAGGTAGTCCGCCTTATGGAAGCAGGTCTGGAATTCCTTGAACAGCCCCTGGGTCCGCGTATACCGGTGGGGCTGGAACAGGACCACCAGCCGTTTTTCCGGCCAGGCCTGTTTGATGGCGGCAAGCGTGGCCCGGATCTCCGTCGGGTGGTGGCCGTAATCATCCACCACGGTGATCCCCGCGATTTCGCCTTTTTTCTGCATCCGCCGCTGCACCCCGGCAAAAGTGTGCAGGCCCTCCTTGATCTTCGCAAACGGCAGATCCAGCTCCAGACCGACCCCGACCACCGCCAGGGCGTTGTAGACGTTGTGTATCCCGGGCGGGGCGATGTCTATCTGGCCGAGTTCCCCTGCGGCGCTCTTCACGGTGAAGTGCACCCGTCCGCCCTGCCAATAGATGCCTTCCCCGTAGATATCCGCCTGCGGCGTTAGACCGTAGGTGATGGTGCGTTTCTTGATAAGCGGGAGAATGTCGGCGATATTCTCGTCGTCGAGGCAGACAACCGCCGCGCCGTAGAAGGGGATCTTGTCGATGAACTCCAGGAAGGTCGCCTTGATGTGGTCCAGATCCCGGTAGTAATCGAGATGCTCCAGGTCGATGTTGGTCACCACCTCCACCACCGGCGAAAGTTTCAGGAAGGACCCGTCGCTCTCGTCCGCCTCCGCCACCAGGAACTCCCCGGCGCCCAGCTTGGCGTTTCCACCCAGGGCATCCACCTTGCCGCCGATGACGATGGTCGGGTCGAGGCCGGCGCGGGCCAGCATCCAGCTGACCATGGAGGTGGTCGAGGTCTTGCCGTGGCTGCCGGCGATGGCGATGCCGTATTTCGCCAGCCGCATCAGCTCGGCCAGCATCTCGGCCCGCATGATCACCGGCACGTTGGTTTCCCTGGCGCGGATGACCTCCGGATTGTCCTTGGGGATCGCCGAGGAGGTCACCACCACGTTGGCCCCGTCGATCCATTCGCTCCGATGACCCTGGTAGATGATGCCGCCCAGGCGCGTCAGATTTTCGGTGATGGCCGAGGAACCGAGATCGGAGCCCGAGACTTTGTAGCCGAGATTGAGCAGAAGCTCGGCGATCCCGCTCATGCCGATGCCGCCGACGCCGACGAAATGAATGTGTTTGGTTTTTCTGTGCATCGCGTGTTGCATATCTGCTTACTGCGCTCTCCTCAGCTTTTTTTTCCAACGACCTGCAGGCAGCAGGCCACGATCTTGGCAGCGGCGTCCGGAAAGGACAACGCCTTTATAGCCTTGCCCATGGCTGTAAGCCGTTCTTCGTCTTGGATGAGGCTGACTATCTCTTCGGCAAGTCGGGCCGCGCGCAGCTCGCTCTGCCGGAACATTACGGCTCCGCCGCCCTTCACGTAATAGTCGGCGTTGATTTCCTGATGATTGTCGGCTGCAAAGGGGTACGGGACGAGAATCGCCGGCAGGCCGACCACGGCAATCTCCGAGAGCGTAGTGGCCCCGGCCCGGGAGACGAGCAGGTCCGCCTGCGCGTAGACTCCGGCCATATCCGCGAAAAATGGCTTGACCAGGGCATCTATCCCGCTTTTCTCGTAGCGCTCGCGGACCCATGGCGCATCGTGCTCGCCGGTCTGATGGATCACCCGCAGCTGCTTCAGCACCGTTTCCGGCAGTGTCAGCAGGGCTTCCGCCACCAGGCGGTTGACGGCCTGCGCCCCCTGGCTCCCGCCGAGTATCGCAAGGGTCTTTATCTGCTTCTCCCGCTGCAGCGGGTTTTCCGCCAGGGCGAGGATCTCCTTGCGCACCGGGTTTCCGGTGTAGACGATTTTTCCCGCCGGGAATCTGGCCTCGCTGCCTGGCAGGGAAAGGCAGATGCGGTCGACGATCCTGCCGAGTTGGCGATTGGCGAGGCCCGGAACCGAGTTCTGTTCATGGATGACTGTGGGAACACCCAGGCTTTTGGCGGCGACCATCACCGGTCCCGTGACATATCCGCCGACCCCGAGGACCAGGTTAGGCCGAAAGCTGCGGATGATCCGGTGCGCCTGAAAAAAAGACACCGGCAGATAGGTGACGGCTTTCAGCAGTTCCAGCGGATTCTTCCCCTTCAGGCCATAGCATCTGATGTTCTCGCTCGCAAAGCCGTAGACAGAGAGGCTCCTGGTATCGACCTTGCGCCTGGTGCCGACAAAGAGTACCTCCGCTTCCGGGAACTGCCGCCGGAATTCCTGGGCGGCGGCCACCGCCGGGAAGAGATGCCCGCCGGTCCCGCCCCCGGTCAAAAGAAGGCGAATGCCTTTTTCTCTGCGATCGTCCTTCAATTCCTTAATACTCCCGGCGTTGCCGCCAGTTGCAGCCCGAGGACCTCTTTTTTGAATTCATTGCCGCGATGGCCGTAACTGGTGAACATATCGAAACTGGCGCAGGCCGGCGAAAGCAATACCGCATCGCCGGGCACACCCGTCTCGGCGGCAAGCCCGACAGCCTCCTCCATCGAACCGGCCCGGACGATGTCGACCACATCCGCAAGGGCTGCCTCCAGCAAGCCCGTGGCCTCGCCGATCACGATCAGCCGTTTGACCCGGCCGGCGACGCTGTCCCGCAGGAGGCGATAGTCGTCGCCCTTGTCCCGCCCGCCGGCGATAAGGATGACATTGCCGGAAAACTGCTGGAGCGCGGCGATAACCGCGCCGGTATTGGTGGCCTTGGAATCGTTGTAATAGGAGACGCCGGCCACTTCGGCGACAAGCTCGATCCGGTGCGGGCCGAGGCGAAAGTCCCGGAGGCCGGCCAGGATCCCGTCTCTCGGGCAGCCGAGGACCCGTGCCGCGAGTATGGCCGCCGCCCCGTTCTGCAAGCCGACACTGTTGTCGAGCGCCGTCCCCTGCAGGGGATACTCTTCAATTTTGCCATCCACCAGCAGATGGATGGTCCGGTCCCGGATCACCGCGGCATTTTCTTCGCCCGTCCCGAAGGGCCCGAGTTGGGACTGGAGACCTTCAGGGACCTTGGCGCAGAGTGGATCGTCGCTGTTGACAATGGCCACATCCCCCCGCCGCTGGTGCGCAAACAGCCGCATTTTTATTTCGGCGTAGTGCTCGATGCTGCCGTGCCGGTCGAGATGATCGGGAGTGATATTGAGCAGCACCCCCACAGTCGGGGCAAACCCTCCTGCGGACTCCAGCTGAAAACTCGACACTTCGACCACCACTACCTCGTACCCTTCGGGATTGCAGAGGTATTCATAGAGCGGGGTGCCGATGTTGCCTCCCACAAAAGCTTTTTTGCCCGATTTTTCAAAAAGCTCGCCGATCAGCGATGTCACCGTGGTCTTGCCGTTGGTGCCGGTGACGGCGACCACCGGTACGCCGATCCGCCCGCTCGCCACCGCCAGCTCGCCCGCGACAGGCTTGCCGAGGGCCCGCAGTTCCCGGATCCACGGCGCCGCAAGATTCACCCCCGGACTGGCCAGGATGATATCGGCCTGTCGCAGAAATTCCACAGTGTGGCCACCCGCTTCCCAAAGGACCTGGTTGATATCGAGAAAATCCTGTTCCTCGGCGAGGAATCGTTCCTCTGCCCGGCTATCCGAAACCAGCACCTCGGCGCCGCAATGCCTGGCATATTTGACCGCGGCCCGGCCGGAGATGCCGAGACCGATTACCGCGACTTTTGTCCCGCGACCGATTGTATAGGGGTCGCTCACCATTTTCAGCATCTTCATCATCGCAGTTTCAGGGTGGCTATGGCCAGGAGGCCGAGGATGATCGAGACGATCCAGAATCTGACCACGACCTTTGGCTCGTGCCAGCCCTTTTTCTCGAAGTGGTGATGGAAGGGGGCCATCAGGAAAATCCGCTTGCCGTTGGTCAGCTTGAAGTAGCCGACCTGCATGATGACCGACAGTGCTTCCATGACGAAGATGCCGCCGACGATCGCCAGCAGGAATTCCTGCTTGATGATGATGGCGATCGACCCGATCGCCCCGCCCAGGGCGAGCGAGCCGACATCGCCCATGAACATCTGGGCCGGATAAGCGTTGAACCAGAGAAAACCCAGGCAGGCCCCGACGATCGCCGCGCAGAATATTGACAACTCGCCGCTGCCGGGAACATGGGGGATCTGCAGATACTCGGCCAGGACCACATGGCCCGCCAGATAGCAGAAGACCAGATAAACGGCGGCGGTCACCACGGTCGGTCCTGCCGCAAGGCCGTCGAGGCCGTCGGTGAGATTCACCGCATTGGAGGCACCGACGATGACCACCACCGCAAAGATCACATAGAACCAGCCGAGATCCGGACGGATATTCTTCAAAAACGGGAAACTCAGGTGGCCGTCGAAGCCGGGGGTCAGGAGAATGAAACAGCCGACCACACTTGCCCCGACCACCTGCAGAATCAACTTGCCCCTGGCGCTCAGGCCTTTGGAGTTCTTCTTTTTGATCTTCCGCAAGTCGTCGATGCTGCCGATTGCGCCATAAAAGACGGTAATGAACAGGCCCAGCCAGACCAACGCGTTGTCGAGACGGGCCCAGAGCAGGGTCGCGAAAAAAATGGCCGAGAGAATGAGGAGCCCGCCCATGGTCGGGACCCCCTGTTTGGCCAGATGGGTGGCCGGACCGTCGTCACGGACCACCTGGCCGATCTGAAAACGCCGCATGGTCCGGATAAAGGCGGGGCCGAGGACCAGGACGATCAAGAAGGCAGTGAGCGCACCACAGATCGAGCGGAAGGTGATGTAGCGGAAAACGTTGAAGACGATCAGATCCGTGTGCAGGGGATACAAAAGATGATACAGCATATTTTCAATTCATGAGAGATTACTGATTGATGTCCTTTAGGGGGCGGAAACCCGCATCCCCCTTATTCGACAAGCTTTGCCACGATGGTCTCGAACCGCAAACCACGGGATGCTTTTATCAGGATCAGGTCGTCTTTACCAATCCTTTTTGCGGCTATTATTTCTTTTATCCATCCCACCGCCGCGTCCTTGTCGGCAAAGGTCCGGATGTTCTCCGCCGGATATCCGTCGGTTATCGCTCCCCGCCGCACATCTTCCCGGAAATCGCCGACCACCCCCACGCGGTCGATGGCCAGTTCTGCGATCAACCGGCCGATCTCGAAGTGGGCCGAGGCCGAGGCATCGCCCAGTTCCCGCATGTCGCCAATGATCGCCGTCGATGACTTCCTCGCCATCTGCTTGAGCGTCCTGAGGCCGGCGGCCATGGAGGCCGGGTTGGCGTTGTAGGTATCGTTGATCAAAGTATAGCCGGACTTGGGATAGAGGATCTCCATTCGTTTGTCGGTCGGCCGGAAATCGGCGAGACCCGCGGCGATCTCGGCCAGGCTCGCGCCGGCCGTCGCGGCAGTGGCGGCGGCGGCCAGTGCGTTGGCGACATTGTGCAGCCCCGCGGTGAAGAGATGGATCTCGGCCGTCTCGTCCCCATGGTGCATGGTGAAACCGATCGCCCCGACGTCCTCCTGGACGATTTGCGAGGCCCGGAAATCGGGCGAAACGCCGTCCGCCCGCCCTACCGCGAAGGTGACCTTCCGGTGCGGGTATTTGTCGGCAAACGACCGCACCCAGGGATCGTCGAGGTTGATAATGAGCGTGCCGGACGGTCTGGTCCCGGCAAAAAGCTCCTCCTTGGCCCTGGCTACTCCCTCGATGGAGCCCAGACCCTGGAGATGGGCCCCATGGATGTTGGTGATGATGCTTATATCGGGATCGCCGATCTCCGCCAGGCGGGTCAGCTCACCGGGCATGTTCATGCCCATCTCCATGACCGCCGCCCGGTGGCTGAGATCGAGCGGCAGGAGCGAGAGCGGCAGGCCGATGATATTGTTGAAATTTCCCTTTGTCTTGAGGATGCAGCCCGGCGGGTTATCCGGTCCCTCCGGCCATTTTCTCGCCAGGATCGCCGCGATCATTTCCTTGACCGTGGTCTTGCCGCAGCTGCCGGTGATGCCGATGACCACCTGGTCGGTTATCTTCGCCAGGCGACGACGCCTGAAAGCGGCGAGATCGCCAAGAGCCTTCTGGGTGTCGTCTACGAGGATATGGCTTGCGCCGGAATCGGCGGTAGCCGGCGGCACACGCTCGACCGTCAGGCAGGCAGCGCCGTTTTCAACGGCCTGCCCGGCGAAATCATGCGCATCGTGCTTTTCGCCTCTGAGAGCAACGAAGAGACCGTTCTCGGAAGCCATGCGACTGTCCGTCGTCACCGGCCCCAGGAGCCTGCCGGCACCGCTGCCCGGCCGCAGAGTGCCCCCGACCGCCTCGGCCGCCAGTTCGTCGGTCCAGGACAGCAGGACATTGCCGGCCTCCATGCGGTCGTCAAAGAATCTCTTGCCCTGGATCGTCAGTTGGTAGGGCTCGTGGCCCTTGCCGGCGATCACCACGACGTCCTCTGGACCCGCGATTCTTATCGCCCTGTTAATCGCCGCCTTCCGGTCACGAATCACCGTGCAGCCTTGTTCCGTAATCGCCCGGCCGCTGAGCCAGGCGACATCCTTGACCTGCTCCGCCCGATTGAGGATGCCGGCCAGAATCTGCTCGACGATTGCATCGGGATCTTCCGTCCGTGGGTTGTCGTCTGTCACGATGGCCACGTCGCACAACCTGACCGCTATCTCACCCATCACCGGACGCTTGCCCTTGTCCCGGTCGCCGCCGCAGCCGAAGACACCGATAAGCTGGCGGTGAGGCAGGGCAGCCACCGTCGTCAGCACCTTCTCCAGGGCATCCGGCGTGTGAGCGTAATCGACGAAAACCGCCGGCCCCCGCGAAGGCCACAGGTCGCCCATGGTCACCCGCTCGAGCCTGCCGGGGGCCCCGGTGGCAACCGAAAGAGCATCGAAAATCTTTTGTTCGTCGATGCCCAGGGCGCTGCCCATGCCGACTGCCACGAGTATGTTGTCGACATTGAAGCGTCCGACCAGCGGGGTGGACAGCTTTTGCCGCCCGGACGGCGTCTCGATGACCAACTCCGTGCCGGTAAGTGAGGGCATATGTTCCACCAGTCTGACCGAGGCGGCTTCGCTCTCCCCCCAGGTGACCACCTTTGTCCCCTCGCTGCAGACATCATGCAGGGTTGACAGCCAGGCCGGATCAGGTCCGGCCATGACCGGCAGGACTGCCGCCCCCCCGGCCTTCATATGCTCGGCGAAGAGCCTGGTCTTGGCCCGGAAGTAATCATCCATATCGAGGTGGTAGTCGAGATGATCCCGGGTGAGGTTGGTGAAGGCGACGACGTCGAAGAAGAGTTCGCCGACCCGACGCTGGTGAAGCGCGTGCGAGGAGACCTCCATGACTACATACTCCACGCCGCGATCCACCATCTCCCGCAACAGTTGTTGCAGCAGCATGGCCTCAGGAGTAGTGAATCGGGTACCGCTAATCCTCTTCGTGCCGTCGGCGAGGGCATACCTGTTGTTCACCGTGCCGATGACGCCGACGCCGTGCCCGGCGCGCAGCAGCACATGCTCGAGCAGATAGGTGACCGTAGTCTTGCCGTTGGTGCCGGTCACGCCGACGAGAGTGAGCTTTTCCGCCGGCCGGCCGAAGAAATTGGCGGCGACCGCCGCATAGGCCTTGTTCGTATCCGGAGTTTCGAGAACCACCGCCTTCAAGCCGGCCAGAAAATCCGGGCCGACCCTGCCGGTCTGGCACAGTACCGCCGTGCAACCGTTGTTCACGGCATTCTCGAGATACCTGTGGCCATCCGTCCCGGTACCGGACAGGGCGACGAAGAGCCCTCCAGGAGTGACGGTACGCGAATCCGAGGAGACCGAAGTGACAAGATGTTCAACCGGGGATTCGATTGGAGAGAGAATCTTGCAATCTACACCTCTGAGGAGGGATGCAAGCGTTTTACAATTATTACTGACAGACATGAACTTCTTCCCCCGGAGGTTGAAAATCATTAGGCGGGTATGTCCGATATTTATTTTTTGAGCGAACTCCCGGAAAGCTTTTCAAGGGTAATGTCCTCACCTCTTTCAAGAACCAGGAGGCATTCCGCACCTTCTTCCAGCGTAGTCCCTGGAGAAGGTTTCTGCGAGACGACTTTGCCGGTCCCCTTGATGCTTATCTTCACGGGGACACCCTGCAGCAGGCGCAGGCTCTTCCTGAGACTCAGGCCGCGGAGGTCCGGCATGATCGCTGCTGCCGTTTCCCTTCGCCTGCTCTCCTGTACATTTTCGCGCCCCGAATTTCTATTTTGTCGTTGGTAATTACCATCATCGGAAAATTCCGGCTCGACCACGTCGGCGACGGTCTTGGCAACTTCCTGCAGGATGGTTATGCGCTCCACCTTTTCTTCAACAATTTCCTCGATGGACCTCTGCAACACTGCATTTCTCGGATTCGGCCCGACCGGGTCGTACTCGGCCACCACCAAGAGCGTCATTTCATTGCCTCCGGCCGGAATCCTGACCAACAGCCACTCGTTGACCCTGATCCTTTCCCGGTCATTCTCAAGGCCAGCTGAAAGGACGTTGTCGCGAAAGAAGAGCGAACCGTCTTCTCCCTGCCTGGCCTGGCTGAAAAACAACTGATCGATATCATGAAACAAAAAATGAGAATCTGCCGACTTGCCTCCTTTCTCCCATTCCTTGCCGGAGAGCAGGAATTCGACTCCGGATTCTATATCGAAGCTCTTCTTCACCACAAATGGCCTGATCATCCGGCCGTTGTTGAGAAGCACCGAAAACGCCGTCATCAGCTTCAGAGGCGTCGTCTGCTCCGGAACCATTTCAAGAGGCGTCGGAGAATCGGTTAGAACGCGATGATCTGTCGGTACGATGTCGTCGGCTTGGGTCGAAGATCGGAAATCCGTTACCGTCTTCTCGTACAATCCCAACCAGTCCCACAGCTGCACCTGGTTGCCGAGAGCACTCTCTCCCGAGCGCAGGCTCCAGGGAACAGAGGAATCGGAGGCATCCGTCCCTTCCTTGAGGATTGCCGCATCTCGCAGGAATATCCGAAATTTATCCGGCAGCGGCAGGGATTGGACGACTTGGTTTTCAAGTACTTCCCGAGGATATTGGATAAAAGAGTTGGGATCGAAATCGGGCAACTGAACGCCGGCGATTATCTCACCCGACTGGCTGTCCATGACATAGGCCAGAACCTTGCTGGTCTTATGACTCTTTTTGATCTCTTGGACCACTCCATCCAAGACATCCTGGATCTTCAAGTCGAGAGTCAATACCAGATCCTGCGGCGCGCTGAAATGAGCCTTGCTTTTTCCGGGTAAGCCGGATGCCATCATCCGGTCGTAATAAAATTCTACCCCAGCAAGTCCTATGCCATTTTCAACAAAACCTATCAAGTGGGCTGCCTGGGACCTGTTCGGATAGAAACGCTTTTCTTCCCGCTGCAGATAGACCCCGGGCAACCGTTTCGCTTTCAGGGCTATTTCCTGGTCCCGGCTGATATCCTCCGCTATCCAGAGCCGCAGTGCGCCGCTTTCGAGTTGGCCCTTCAGCGTTTCTTCATCAAGGGACAGTACCGGCGCAAGTTCCATGACCGTTTCCGTTATGGAATGTATTTCCTGCGTCCTGACATAAACCGAGACTCTTTCCCTGTTGACTGCTATCTGCTTCAGATTCCGGTCATAAAACTCACCTCGCCGGAGTGGTTTGGAGTGCAGGCTTTTTGTTATCGAGGCGAGAGTTTCCGAAAAAGAGGAGATGAACCGAAGTTCCCGTTCCAGGTAGAAACCAGCCACTCCCACAATAGCTGCCAGCGCGATACCCAGGAGGATCCGCCTGCCCCTCTTTGTATTTTGTACCCTCAGGCGGGACTGCATACATTACGAACAAGGTTCCGCTTCAGTTGAGCCTTTCGATCTGATCGCCGGCTGCAATAAAAAGCGCCAACTTTTCCCCTGCCAACTGCTGGATATTATCAGGAGCCAAAAGCCGGGCTTTCTTGGCCAACAACTCGATATTCTTATCCATATGCTCATGGCGCTGGTTGTCTACCGCCGTTATCGACCGGTCCAAATCACCCATTATCGAGGCCATGACCATATGGATAGCTAGAACCGTGGACAGCAAAACCAGCGCCACCTTGCCGACAGCCTTCATCACCGGGCCGCCCAAAAGATCACGGGTATCCCTCTCCCGCAGGTGTTGACGAATACCGATATTGATGGCCGGACGTAAAAATGCTTCCTGTGTATTGTAATAGTTCATGCTCCCCTCATTTTGTCTATTTTTTCTGGGCGACCCGCAAACGAGCACTGCGCGATCTCGGATTTTCGGCAACCTCTTCAGCCGAAGGCGCTACCGGTTTCGGCGTCAATACACTCAACAGTTCATTGCTTAGAAACTTCCTCTTGACGAGCCTGTCTTCCAGGGAATGGAAGGAGATGACGCAAAACCGCGCCCCCGGTTTCAGGAACCGCACCCCGTCGTCAAGTATCGCGGCCAGGTTGTCCAATTCGGTGTTGACGGCGATACGCAACGCCTGAAAAACCTTGGTGGCCACATGAATCTTCTTCGGGTGAAAACGCCTGGGCACCGCCCGGGCAACGATCTCGACCAACTGCTTGGTGGTCTCGATCCTCCTTTGCGCCCGGTGCCGGCAGATCGCCGCGGCTATCGGCCTGGCCTGCCGTTCTTCCCCGTAATAGAAGAAGATGTCCGCCAGCTCCTGTTCCGAGCCGGTGGCAAGTATGTCCCGGGCGGAGATCTTCTTACGGTTGTCCATCCGCATATCGAGGGGCTCGTCCCGCTGAAAGCTGAAACCGCGCTCGCCGAGATCGAGCTGCAGTGACGACAACCCGACATCGATCAGCAGGCCGTCTATCTCCAAGCCCCCAAGCTCTACCAGACCCTCAGCCAGTTCGGCGAAGTTCCGTCTGACGATGGTCAGCCTCCCGGCGTAGGGCTGCAAACGTTCGGCGCTTCGCTGCAGGGCACTCTCATCCCATTCAAAGGCGATCACGCGACCGTCCGGCGCAGATCTCTCCAGCATCGCCTGGGTGTGTCCGCCCAGGCCCAGGGTGCCGTCGACATATACCCCACCCGGCCGCGGGTCCAGGAAGCGCATGCACTCATCCAGCAGCACCGAGCGATGTATCTGCTCAGCCGGAAGATGATCACTCACTACAAGATCCCCAATTTGGAAAGGCTCGCCTTATACGTGTCAAAACCGTTCCGGCCCGTATCGTTTTCCGCCGCCCAGGCTGTCTTGTCCCAGATCTCCACCCAGTCAATCATACCCGTCAGCATCACTTCCTTGGTCAGGTTGGCATCTGACCGCAACTCCGGCGTCAGAAGAATTCGCCCCTGCTTATCGAGGGAACACTCTACGACACCGCCCACTATATAGCGGACCAGACTGACTATGTCCGGATCCCCATCCCCGTTCTGCGTCAGGAGTTTGGTCTCCAGGTCCTCCCACTCCGCCAGGGGGTATGCGCGGAGGTGATCCTTCCATGGGGCGACCATCAGAATCTCCGAGCCGCTCTGCCGCAACGCATCACGGAAGCGACTGGGGAAATTGAGCCTCCCCTTCGCATCGAGGATGTGTTCCGACCTGCTCCGAAATCTGCCTTTCGCCACCGATGTCCCCCGAGAACCACCACAACCAACTTTGCACCTCTCTGCCCCACTTTACACCACTATTCCCCTTTTTATCGTAGCAACCCTGTAACGTCAAGCGAAAAATAAGTGACTTCAGTATGATAAAAGCCATTTGATAACAAATGGAGCATCCACCAAGATATTGAGTACGACAAACAGGACAACACCACCTGTGGGACACATCCATCTCCCCCTAGACAGACGACGATCAGCGTCTGCCGACAAGACCACCGGACAACCGGCGTATTTTCAAAGGGTTCCAGTAGAGGGGTAAAGCCGGGGAGCTGCCGTGTATCGGAGAAAAAGGGGAGAGAAAAAAGGTGACCCCGGAAACAGGATCACCTCTGGAAAGCGGAGAAGCAGAGGAGAGGTTCTACTGGGCTAGCAGTTCGAGATAGTCGCCCTCGCCGGCAAAGCCGTGCTCGGGTCCGGGATAAAGGCCCGCCCGCACCTCCTCATCGTACCGTTTTATGGCGTCTTTCATAAGAGGCGCAAGGTCGGCATATTTTTTCACGAACTTCGGGGTGAACTTCTCGAACATGCCGAGCATGTCGTGGATTACCAGGACTTGACCGTCGCAGTCCACCCCGGCGCCGATGCCGATGGTGGGGATGGCGATGGACTGGCTCACGATGTTCGCAAGCTTTGCCGGCACGCACTCCAGGACGATGGCGAAGGCCCCCGCCGCTTCCAGGCCCTTTGCCTCGGAAAGCAGCCTTTTCGCCTCGTCGAAGCCCTTTCCCTGCACCTTATAGCCGCCCAATTGGCTCGCGGTCTGCGGGGTGAGGCCGATATGGGCCATGACGGGGACGCCGGCGGTCACGAGGGCCTGCACGGTCTCGCACATGGCAAGCCCCCCTTCCACCTTCACCGCATCGCAGCCGGCCTCTTTCAAAAACCTGAGACCGTTTACCACCGCATCGCGCCCCCCGGTATGATACGAGCCGTAGGGCATATCCCCCACCACGAAGCTCTCCGGGGCGCCGCGGCGCACGGCCTTGGCATGGTGCAGCATTTCGTCCATGCTCACCGGCACGGTGGAGTCGTAGCCCAGCATCACCATCCCCAGGGAGTCGCCGACCAGGAGGATGTCCACGCCGCACTCGGCGAGCAGCCTTGCCATCGAGGCATCGTAGGCCGTCAGTACCGTGATTCGCTTCCCCTTCGCCTTCATCGCTCGTATCTCCGTCACTGTTTTGCGCATCGTCGTATCCTTTGTATCAGAGGGTCTGATGTTTGCCCTTTTCATTCCTCGTCGAAAAGGGATTGCTGGATAGCCGCCTGCCGGGGCACCTTGCGGCCAAAGTGCTCGTAGGCCCGGGCTGTCGCCACTCGTCCGCGGGGAGTCCGCTTGACGAACCCCGACTGGATGAGAAACGGTTCGTAGACGTCTTCAAGGGTATTCTTTTCTTCGCAGACCACGGTCGCAAGGGTCTCCAGGCCTATCGGTCCGCCGTGAAACTTGTCGATAATGGTCAACATGATCCTGCGGTCCATGTCGTCGAGTCCGAACTGATCGACGCCAAGGAGGTTGAGGGCCGCGTTGGCAACCGAACTGTCCACCACCGCATGGCCGCCGACCTCGGCAAAATCCCGCACCCGGCGGAGCAGCCGGTTGGCGATCCGCGGCGTCCCGCGGGAGCGGCGGCCCAGCTCCAGGGCGCCGCTCCGGTCGATATTCATGCCGAGGATCCTGCCGGAGCGCTGGACGATGGTCACCAGTTCCTCCGGAGTATAGAACTCGAGACGCAGCACCACCCCGAACCGGTCCCGGAGCGGCGGAGTGAGCAGCCCCGTGCGGGTGGTCGCCCCAACCAGGGTGAACTTCGGCAGGTCCATCTTCACTGAACGGGCGCCCGGCCCCTGGCCAATGATCAGGTCGAGCTGGAAATCCTCCATGGCCGGGTAGAGCACCTCCTCCACCACATGGTTCAGACGGTGGATCTCGTCTATGAAGAGGACATCCCCCTCCTGCAGGCTGGTGAGGATGGCCGCCAGATCCCCCTGTTTCTCGATGACCGGGCCGGAGGTGACCTTGATCCCCGCCCCCATCTCATTGGCGATGATGTAGGACAGCGTGGTCTTGCCAAGTCCCGGGAAGCCGTGAAAGAGCACGTGGTCGAGGGGTTCCCGGCGGGCCAACGCCGCCTGGATGAAGATGGCGAGGCTCTTTCGCACCTGCTCCTGGCCAATATATTCCGACAGCCGCTGCGGCCGCAGGACGTTGTCGCTCGCCGGCTCCCTGGACTGCCGCTCGGGACCGACCAGGCGGTTGCCGGTAATGTTTTCTTCTATATTCATGCCAGTGTCCTCAGCGCCTCCCGAATGAGCATGTCGAATTTGAGGCCGGCAAAGGCCTCATCGCCCAGTTGCTTCTTGACGGCGGCAAGAGCCCCTCTCGCCAAGACGTCAGTATAGCCGAGATTGGCCAGCGCCGACAGGGCGTCGGCCACCGCCGACCCTTCAGCTGCAACAATCTCCCGCCCCCCCTGGGGCAGGGGCAGCACATTCCCATGCTGGAGGTGGGTGACCTTTTCCTTTAACTCGACGCAGAGCCGCTCCGCCGTCCGCTTGCCGATACCCGGCAGGGTGGCGAGCCGCTTGATGTCGCCGGCGACGATCGCCTGGCAGATCGTCTCGACCGGCATGCCAGAGAGGATCGCCAGCGCCAGTTTCGGGCCGATACCCGAGACGGTGCGGAGCACCAGGAAGAGCTCCTTTTCCCGCTCGTCAAGAAAGCCGAAGAGGGTGATGGCGTCCTCCCGCACATTGGTGTGGATATGAAGAAAGACCTCGCCGCCCTTCTCCGGGAGCCTTGCCACCCCGTCGGTGGAAAGAATGACTTCATAGCCGACCCCGCCCACGTCCACCACTGCCCGGTCGGGATATTTCAATAGGATTTTGCCGGATAAGGTGGCAATCATAAGCGTTTACGGATGAAATTGATTGGCATGGCAGATGGCGACCGCCAGGGCGTCGGCGGCATCGGGACTGGGGCTGCCGGACAGCTCGAGCAGGACCTGCACCATGTGTTGGACCTGTTCCTTGGCCGCCTGGCCGTACCCGACAACCGCCTGCTTGATGGCGCGGGGGCTGTAATCATAGACGGAAAGGCCGTTCTGCATCGCCGCCACCACCGCCGCTCCCCGGGCGTGACCGAGCTTTAGGGCGGACCGGGGATTGGTGGCGAGAAAGACTTCCTCGATCGCCGCCACCGCCGGGCCGTGCATCTGGATGACCTCGTTGAGGCCGTCGAATATTTCATTGAGCCGGATGGAAAAAGGATATTCGGGGGTGGTTTTCACCACGCCGCAGGCCACGAAAAAGAGCCGGCCGCGGTCGATGTCGATGACGCCGTAGCCGGTCACCCTGCTGCCCGGATCGATGCCGATTATCCTGGCCACTGCCGTCGGCTTAAGAGATCTGCTCCATCATGGCATCGTCTATGTCGAAGTTGGCATAGACATTCTGCACGTCGTCGTGATCCTCGAGGTTTTCCATCAGTCTCATCAGGGCGCGGGCGACTTTTTCGTCGGTGACTTCCACGGTGTTCTTCGGGATCATCGAAATCTGGGCGTCAATGAATTTCACTCCCCGCTCTTCCAGGGCGCTACGGACCGTCTCAAAATCCTCGGGGGCGGTATGGATGTGGAACTCGCTCTCCTCCTCGATGACGTCTTCGGCCCCGACTTCAAGGGCCATATCCATCAGTTCCTCTTCCGAGGTGCCTTCCTTTTCCACCTGAATCAGACCCTTTTTGTCGAACATCCAGGAGACGCAGCCGGACTCGCCGAGATTGCCGTTGCTCTTGGCAAAGAAGTGACGGACGTCGGCCACCGTCCGGTTGCGGTTGTCGGTCATGCACTCGACCAGCACGGCCACGCCGCCCGGTCCGTAGCCTTCGTACATGATCTCGTCATAGATTTCGCCCGCAATCTCGCCGGTTCCCTTCTTGATCGCCCGGGCGATGTTGTCCTTGGGCATGTTCTCCGTCTTGGCAGCGGTGATGGCCGTGCGCAGGCGGGGATTGCCGTCGGGGTCGCCGCCGCCGGCCCTGGCAGCCACCATGATTTCCTTGATCAGCCGGGTGAAGATCTTGCCCCGCTTGGCGTCGATCGCCCCTTTCTTCCTTTTGATTGTCGACCACTTCGAATGTCCTGACATATATCACACCTATAGATTCATCATTTATTCTTGCTGCAACGCTCTTTCGGGAACCGGCTTGCGATACTCCATTCCCAAAACGAAAACCTCTCTGCTCTCAACGCGGGAACTCTTCGGCTTCAGCACCTTGACCATGGCGAAAAGTTCCTTCATCCGGTTCACGAACTCAGGAAAATCCTCTCCCTGAAAAACCTTGCAGATGTAGTGCCCCTTGTTCAGCAGCAGTTCTTCGGCCAGCTCCAGGGTCTTGCGCACCAGGTTCAGCGACTGCTGGGCGTCCGACCACCGGTTGCCGGTGGTCTTCGGGGCCAGATCCGAGATCAGGACCCGGAAGGCCGGACGGATCTTGCGCACCTCGGCAATCATCTCCGGAGACAGGATATCCTGGCATAGCCAGTGGATCGGCGCCCCTCCCGGCCGCGGCGACTGATCGGCCTGCTGCAGGTCGACGCCGACCACGATGCCTTTGGGGCCTACCGCCTCCGAGGCAAAGAGGGACCAGCTGCCCGGATAGCAGCCGAGGTCGAGCACACTGTCGCCACGGCCGAGGAATTTGTACTTCTGCTGCACTTCCTCCAGCTTGTATATCGAGCGAGCGGGATATTTATCCTTTTTCGCCTTTTTTGCATAGTAATCGTTTATTTTACGCACGTATTAGTCCATTTATTTTTCTTTGACAAGCCGAAAACCGGCGGCTTTTCCGACTCGAACGTCGCGTTTCAGGCCGTATCTTCCGGCCTGGCCTGGCTGAGATAGGCCCCCACCCAGGTAAGCGCCGTCTGCCGGTCGACCACCGCCCCCTCGACCTGGGCGATCTCCAACTCGGACAGAATCTCGGAGAAGAGCGGCCCCGGGGTCAGGCCGAAATGTTCGATGAGGTCGCGGCCGGTAATCAGCCTCGGCCCGCGCAGCATGGGTTCGATGAATTCCCGGTAGGTTTCCCGGACGGTATCGTACAGGAGTTTCAGCTCCTGCTCCATTCCCGCCGGTTTCAATTCTCCTTGGCTGGCCAGGCTGTCGGCCATGGCCAGGAGGAAGAGGCCCGGCAGGTCTTCGCCCGCCCGGCGGCAGAGTTTCACCGCCGCGCGCCGGGTGATCCGGCCCCTCTCCATCTGCAGGTTCACGAGATGAAAGGGGTGCATGTGCATGGCGATGAGTCCCGCGCACCGCTCGGTATCGGCATTACTCCACCGGCTGCGCTCGGCGAATCTCTCGAAAATCTCGCGGCCGACCTCGTCGTGCCGGTAGAAGGTCACCCGGCCCTCGCCCTCCGCAGGATATTCCCGCGTCGCCGGCTTGCCGACATCATGCAGCAGGGCCGCCCATTTGAGGGAAATGCGCGCATCCCCGTCTTCCAGATAGCGGGCGATCGCGGCATCGGGGCCATAGTGTGAATCCGGCTTCGCGATGATCTTCTCCATCATCTCCAGGGCGAGGAAGCTGTGGTCGAGGACATCGAGGTGATGGAAGGCCGGCTGCTCGACCCTTTCCCCCTCGTAGAGTACTGGCAGCAGCAACCGCAGCAGGCCCACCCTGTGCATCTCCGCAAGCGTCTGGGCAGTCCGGGTGGAGCCGAAGATAATCCGCAGCTCGTAGGAGATCCGCTCCGCCGCTGCCTTGGCGATGAGTTGGGCCTTCTTGCCGATCTCCGCCGCCGTGTCCGGCTCGATATCGAAGCCGAGAGTCGCAGCCAGCCGATAGCCGCGCAGCATCCGCAGCGGATCGGCGGCAAAGGCCCCCGGACAATGCCTGATACGCCTGGCCTGCAGATCGGCAAGCCCGCCCGTCGGATCGAGGATCTCGGTGGCTTCATTCTCCGTCAGGAGCACGGCCAGACTGTTTATGGTAAAGTCCCGTAAGCCGAGGTCTTCCTCGATGGAGGCCACGCCCGCGCGGAAACTCGAAAAATCAACCTGTTCTCCGTGCCACACCACCCGGATCACCTCGTCGTCCGTCGCGGATAGGTCGATCAGCGCCCCCCCGCCGAGCTCCTGGCGCAGCAGTTCGGCGAGAGGCCGCACCGGCCCTGCGGCCGCGATGTCGAGATCGTGGGTAGCGCGGCCCAACAGCCAGTCGCGCACCGTGCCGCCGACCAGAAAGAGCCGAACACCCCTCCTCTTGATCACCCGCTTCAGCGCGGCCAGTACCTCCGGGGGTGAATTCCCCCAAAACTCCTGCAATTTTTCCGGCGTTACCTGCTGCACCCTTTCCTTCCGCTCTTGACTATATTCCGATGATCTGCGACATTGTCCCCCGGCCAGGCGCCGTTCAGACCACTGCCGCTCTCCAAAAAATCATCCCGGATATCAAAAAAATAGCTTCATCTGCACTTTTCTTGTTCGATATCCGGCGATACCACGGTTGACACGAAATCCGTCGTGTCAAGTATTTAAACATACCACAATACTGAAAAGATTCACATTCATCCGGACGTATACCATGACCAACAACTCCCCCTTCATCTACCTGGCTCCCATCCGCGGGCTCACCGACTCACTCTTCCGGGAGACGCTGTGCCGCCACTTCCTGGGCTTCGACGCGGCAATGGCGCCCTTCATCAATCCCCAGCGCAAGTCGCTCTACGACGACAAAATGCTCCGCGACGTCCTGCCGGAGCACAACGGCGGCCCGCCCCTCGTGCCCCAGCTGCTGCACACCGACTCGGAGCAGTTCCTGGTCCTGTCCAAACGGCTGGCCGAGCTCGGCTATCGCCATGTCAACTGGAATCTCGGCTGTCCCATGCCGATGGTAGCGAAGAAGAAGAGAGGCTCGGGCATCCTGCCCTATCCGGATGAGATCCTAGAGATTCTTGACAGGATCATGCCCATGCTGGGAATGGAACTGTCGATCAAGACAAGGCTCGGATACCACGGCCTGGGCGAGCTCCCCGCCCTGATCCCCGCCCTCGACGCTTTCCCCTTGAAGGAGATCATCATCCATGCCCGGCTCGGCAGGGAACTCTACAAGGGTCCGACCTATCCGGACGGTTTCGCCGATTGCCTGGAGAAGAGCAAGCACACCCTGGTCTACAACGGCGACATCACCGACCTTGAGACCTTCAGGGCCCTGGCTGCGCGTTTCCCTTCGGTAACCCGGTGGATGATCGGCCGCGGCGCCCTGGCCAATCCCTTTCTGGCCGAGGAGATCAAAGGATACCCTCAAGAATCGGCGGAGAGACGGAGGGAGAGGATCTTCGCCTTCCACGAGGATCTCTACGCCCATTATCAGGACAAATTATCAGGGCCTGGGCACGTCCTGGGACGGGTCAAGCAGCTGTGGACCTATCTCATCGGCTCCTTTCCGGGCCAGGAGAAAACGCTGAAGAAGATCCTGAAGAGCAACAAACTCGAGAGGTACGAAAGGGCTGTCGATCAGCTTTTCTCGGCATGACCGGATTGCTCACCAGCCGGCAGGCTTAGGGGGCCTGCTTTTGCGTCCCCTCTCAAAGTTGTGGCTGGGATACAATTTGTTGTCACTATTCACTATCGTCGTCGTTGTCGTAATCGTTGTCGCGATTACGATTACGACAACGACAACCGTTTCGCTATCGCTTCACTTTCAACGAGGGAACAAGGTTCGCCCTGGTTGTGGGGGGACCGAAGCTACATCATCGCCCAGGGCTGGAAGATTTCGTCGGCGAGAGGCTCGGCGGCAATGAGTTGCCTGGCGCCGCCGAAGGTGCAGGTAACTTCGCCCTGCCTCTTCCCCGGGGGCTGCTTCTTTCCGTAGCGGACGACGATCGCCGCGGCCTGGTGGCAGGCGAGGGCCAGGTCGCCTGGATCGGCATAGCTGGCCGCCGCCTTTTTCAGCACCCCCACCGGCCCCGGCCACTCCTCCATCAGGAGTACTGCATCCTCCGGATCGGCGAGTTCCATGAGCTTATTGTTTTCCCGTTCGTCTCGGCCGATGATCAGCCAGCCGCCGCCCGGCAGCACGAACTGCCGGCCGACCAGCAGCATGCGGACGTCTGCCACGGAAATCTCGACTGTCTGCAGCAGAGAGTTGCCATTGTACAATCGCTCGACCCTGCGGCTGAGAATGGGATCGGCGAGGATGCAGCCTCCCGCCGGAGCGGGAAAGTCTGTGATGCCGAATTCGGCCGCCAGGGCAATCTGGGCGGATCTCCCCCGCCCGCTCATGGCAAGCAGCCTGCTGCGGTCCACCCAGCCCCGCTGCTCGGCCAGGGTTTCGCTCATGAGCCGGGCGCAGAGCGGCCGCAGGAGAAGGCCCCGCGTGCCCGAATCCCGTTCGATGACATTCATGGTGTCGCGCCGTTGGGACATCGGCCGCTGACCAAGCACCTCCCCGGAGATGAGGAAGGACGCCCCCCGTTCGGCGAGCATCTCTCGGGCTCGGGAGAACATCATGATCTTGCAGTCGATACAGGGGTTGAAGTTCTTGCCGAAGCCGTGGGCAGGCCGGTGCAGCAGCCGGAGGTAACCCTCGCTGATGTCCTCGACGAGCACCTCGATGCCGTACTTTTGCCGGATCCGCTCCCGGTGGCCTTCGGGATCCGCCAGGATGCCGTAGTTGAAGAAGGGGGTGACGAACTGGATGGCCTGCACCTCGATGCCCTGGGCAATGATCAGCCGGGAGGCGAGGATAGAATCGAGCCCGCCGGAAAAAAGGGCGAGCGCCTTGATTTTGGTCATGCAACCGCCCCTTTCATGAGCAGTTCCCTAGCCCAGGCCTCGGTCTGGCCGGTGACCGAATCGCCCGCCAGCATCCGGGCCAGCTCGCGAACCCGGCTTTCCGGCGACAGGCGCACCACCGCCGACTGGGTCCGGCCGCCGTCCACCTTCTTCGACACCTGGAAGTGCTGGGTGCCGCGGGCGGCGATCTGCGGCAGGTGGGTGATGCAGAAGACCTGGTGATGCCCGGCCAGCTCCTTGATCTTTCGGGCGACCGCCTCCGCGGCCTGGCCGCCGATGCCGGCGTCGACCTCGTCGAAGATGACGGTATCGACCATGTCCTTCTGGGCGAGCAGGCACTTCAGGGCGAGCATCACCCGGGACAGTTCTCCGCCGGAGGCGATTTTGGCAAGAGGCTTGGCCGGCTCTCCGGGATTGGCGGAAAAGAAGAATTCCCCTCTTTCCCAGCCGCTCTCCCGCATCTTTTCCGGGACGCGTTCAACCTCCTGCCAGTTCACGACGAAGGCTGCGCGGTCGAAGGCGAGCGATGACAACTCCGCCGCCATGGCCTTCTCCATATCGCTGCCTACCTCCCGCCTGCGCGCGGAAAGGTCTCCGGCCTGCCGCACCATTTCCCGTTCCAGGCCGGCGACCTCCTTTTCCAGGGACTCGATCAGCTTGTCCATGTTCTCGTAGTGGTGCACTTCCGCCTCCGCCTGCCCGGCGAACTCGAGGACGGCCTCGATGGTCTCGCCGTACTTGCGCTTCAGCTGGTGGATGAGATCGAGCCGCTCGCTGACCTTCTCCAGCCGATAAGGGTCGTCATCGAGGGAGTCGCGGTAGTCGCGGAGCTCGTTGACGTAGTCTTCGGCGAGGAAGGTATAGCCGCTGATGTCCTCGGCAAGCTTCACCACGCCGGGATCGAGGGCCGCGAGCTGCCCCAGGTTCTGCCGCAGCTGGGTGAGCATGTCGAGCAAATCGTGGGCAAGGAGCCGGTAGCTCTCCTGGCTCACCTTGATCAGGGTCTGGGCGTTTTTCAGCCGCTTTTTCTCCGCGGCGAGCTGCTCATCCTCACCCGGCTGCAGTTCCGCCTGGCGTATTTCCTGGATCTGGAACTTCAGGAAATCCTGCCTTTGCTCCTTTTCCTGCTCCTGCCGTCTGAGATCCGTCAGCGTCTCCTTCTTCTCCAGCCAATTGCCGTAGGTTTTCCCGAATTCCCGCCTGGCCGGCCACAGCTCGCCCAGGGTGTCGAGGAAATCGAGATGCAGACTCGGCTGGAGGAGCTGCTGGTGGTCGTGCTGGCTCGCCACATTGAGCATATCCGCGGTCAGTTCCGCGACATTTTTGGCGGTGGCAAGCGACCCGTTGACATAAAACCTGCTCCGCCCCGCACTGGTCAGGACCCGTTTCAGGACCACCGTGGTATCCCTGCCGAAGCCGCAATCAGCCAGCTTCCGGAGCAGGCGTTCATGGCCCGGATCGACTTCGAACAGCGCCTCGACCTCGCAGGACTCCGCGCCGTTGCGGATCCAGTCGACCGACGCCCGGCTGCCGGTGAGGAGTTGCACGGCCCGCAGCATGATGGACTTTCCTGCCCCGGTTTCCCCTGTCATCACGATCAGGCCGGGAGTTCCACCCTGATCGAAGTTCAGTTCGAGGGATTCAATCAGTGCCAGGTTTTTTACTCGCAATTCACACAGCATCGCATTTGGTCATGTTATTTTAAGCAGTCCTTACTTGACTCCCAGGGAAAAGAAAAGTAGGTTAACCGAGGGTTCCAATTGTTAAGCGAGTCGAGTCTACAACCAACCGGTCGAGATTTCCATAGCCATTTTTCACGAGCCTTATGAAAGGGAAAACAGACCTCAGTGCAAGTCTGGAAGATTACATCGAGGCGATATATCACATAATTGAAGACAAGTTGGTTGCCAGAAGCAAGGAAATTGCCGCAAGCCTCCATGTGAGCCGGGCGTCCGTCACCGAGGCGCTTCGGGCCCTATCCAAGAAAGGACTTATCAACTACTCGCCATATGAAGCAATAACCCTGACGGAGGAAGGAAAGAAAGCGGCGGAAGACGTCATCTTCCGCCATGATGCCCTGAAGCGGTTCTTTATCGAGGTCCTTTCCATCGATGCGGCTATCGCCGAGGAAGGGGCCTGCCGCATCGAACACGCCGCCCCCCCGGAAATCATCTCCCGCATGATCGATTTCACCAAATTCATGCAAGTCTGCCCGAGAGGCGGCGAGGACATGATCATGGGCTTCGCGGAATTCTGCAGACGGGGCAAGCAAAGCGACAACTGCGAGAACTGCGTCGCCAGCTGTCAGGACCCGCAACCGCAGAAGGATTGATCAGCCACTCGAGGACTTGTCGTTTATAGCCGACAAACTCCTAGCCGCGGCCCGTCGCCCTGATGAGGCCCGCAACCTCGCCCTCTTCCGGAAACCTTCCCAGACTTTTCTTGGAAAACACCACGTTGCCGTCGGCAACCACCTCGAACACCCCACCGGAGGATGGCACCAGCTGCACTTCAGCCCCCAGCGTTTTCTTCAGTTCGGCCCCCAGACCGGAGGCACGCGGTTCGTAGTTTCACTTCGTGCAGTACTCGATGGAAATCTTCATGGCTGTTCCTTGTGCTGTAATCGTTTTGGTCTTGTGCAGGCTCGCTTTGCTGAGAACCGACTTCCCTCGTGACTCTCTTCCAACCTGTTTTATAGTGGGCTGTACAGAGTCAAAGTGTAGCCATTTATAACCATCATATCAACACGTATGAGAGTAAAATGACCTCCCACCCTTCGCTGCTGCAGCCCCTGCAAAAATTGAATGACATGGAGACGCTTTTCCTGGCGCCGGCCGCCACCCGCTCGGTCGAGGGAACAAGGCGACGACCGGAAGAACGAGAGGGATACCGGCAGCAGTTCGCCCTCGACGCCGATCGGATTCTCCACTCCCGGGCCTACAGCCGCTACATCGACAAGACTCAGGTCTTTTCCCTGGTGGCCAACGACCATATCACCCATCGGGTCCTGCACGTCCAGCTGGTCTCGCGGATAGCCAGGACCATCGGCCGTTTCCTGCAGCTCAATGAGGATCTTATCGAAGCCATCGCCCTTGGCCATGACATCGGCCATCCGCCCTTCGGGCACGACGGGGAAACATATCTTGCAGAACTCTGCGTCCAGCACGGCCTGCCGCCGTTCCAACACAACATCCAGTCGGTGCGCTTTCTGGACAAGCTGGAGAAAAAAGGCAGGGGATGGAATCTGACCCTCCAGGTGCTGGACGGCATCCTCTGCCATGACGGCGAAGTGCACGATGGACGGCTCAGTCCGCAGGTCATCTCATCCTTTGGCGATTTCGACCGAAAGCTGCGAGCCAAGGAGGCTGACCCGAAGGTCTCGCTCGTGCCGGGATCCCTGGAAGGCTGCGTGGTCCGATTGGCCGACACGGTTGCCTATATCGGCAGGGACATCGAGGACGCCATCATCCTCGGCCTGATCGCAAGGGACGATATCCCCGAGAACTGCCGCAAAATCCTGGGCGAAACCAACGGCACCATCGTCTACAGCCTGGTCACCGATCTCATCACCACCAGCCGCATCGCGACGCCCGAGACTTCATTCATCGGCTTCAGCGACAGGGTCGCCGGCGCCCTGGCCGAGCTCAAAGCCTTCAACTACGAGCGGATCTACCTGGCCCCGAGAACCAAAGCCAAATTCCCGCTGATAAAGGACTGCTACCGGCACCTGTTTGAACACTATCTGCAGGTGTTGAAAACATTCCCCTACCAGGTTTCCGGAGGAATCGACCTCATGACCGACGTCACCCTCGCCGACCTGCAGAATTACAGTCCCGAGGAGAAGGTACGAGACTTCATCGCCGGCATGACAGACGATTTCTTCCTGAAGCAGGCTCAGACCATTGGTTGCACAATACCTCTGAAGGAGTAGCCAATGCTGGCTGACGCCCGCAACCCAAGGGTTGTTATCCCCTCCCACAGCAGATGGGACTCTTTTCAGTACCCCCTTGAGGGGTATACGTACCTTCACGAGATAATTTCCTGCCCAAATCGCGCAGGAAATCATTCCTAAGGAAGATGGGTGGTCGAGGTAAGTCACTCATGGTTCAATCGTTTTCGTAAGATATTGGTCCGTTACGAAAAGCTCGCCGACACCTACTTGGCTTTATTGCATTTTGCAGCGGCGATAATTGCATACAGAAAAGCAGGTGTTATTTACGGATAAGTTCTAAAGCTCGTCCGGTCCCTCCGTCAAAAGCTCCATTCCTTTGACTATACCGTTGACCTCGAATCCCGAACATGGTATCCATTGGCCACCACAGCATGCACTCGTAGCTCAGCTGGATAGAGCATCGGCCTTCGAAGCCGGGTGTCGGGGGTTCGAATCCCTCCGGGTGCGCCAAGTTTTTCGACTCAATTTACACGTCTTATCAGCTACTTGCTCCCATCGATTTGACTTCAGCCTCAGTTTTCTCCTGACATTTACCTTGCTCCGAGGAAACTATTAGGAAATTTTTGTGGTTTTGAATTTCCTCCAGCTTGGTCCCCTCAGTAACACTTTTGCTTACCTCATTTACAGGGAAAGAGCAACTCACTGAAAATCCAGTTGCTCCATCGGCCCACCAATTGCCACGGTGCGTGGCTGTCAGGAAAATGACCATTATATCAGGTGGCACATACTCGTGAAATCTGACGACAAATTGTGAAAGACCACCGCGAAGCGGTCCGCTGCCGAACATCCCCCGTACCCGGCCCCCGCCTTTCGGGCCTTCGAATTTCAATGAGGGTGGAGGGGGGGCTGCCAAGGGAAGCCAGCAAGGTAGCCTCGCTCGTTGACCAGTGGGTACCCCAGCCTAAGGCTTTCCGCCGCCTGCTGTGCGGTCAATTCCTGCCCTCTTCAATATCCTTGCAACTGATGTTGCATGCCACTCGCCGCCTTTCCGTGTGCGATACCCTGCGTTGTTCAATACTTCGGCAATCTCTCGCAATGAACCGCCACTACTTTCTCTGAGGACTTCAGCGATTTCAAGAGCAAAGGTATCTGCCTTCTTGGTTCTGGCAGTATTTGCATTGGCAGGTGCACCGCTGCCGGGTATTCGTTCTCCACGCTTCAAACATGGATTCCCGAAAAACCCTTGCCCCTTGATTGTGCCATTAGCCTTTGCAGCTTGTAGGGCGGCTTTTGTACGCTGGGAAATGAGCTTACGTTCATGTTGGGCCATAGTGGCGTATACGTGAATGGTCAATTCTGTGGCGTCTGGCATCTCGGCAATGGTGAAAGGTACACCAGCCTTCTGCAAGCCGGTAATGAAATGAAGGTCTCTGGACAGGCGATCTAGCTTGGCCACCAACAAGCGTGCGCCCTTCAACTTACAGTCCCTGATTGCCTTGGCCAGTTCCGGACGGGCATCATTCTTGCCGCTTTCAATCTCGACATACTCGCCCAGCACTTCCCATCTTCCGCCGTTAAGGTACCTGGAAACGGTTTCCCGTTGTGCTTCAATGCCCAATCCAGACTTGCCTTGTTTGGCGGTGCTTACCCGATAGTAGGTGATGAATCGGCCTTCCATTTTCTATTGCCTCCCTGGTTTGTTACAATCCATAAATCGTTCGTATGACGAAATGTAACACAGAAAAGGAAAGAGCGTCAAGACAATATGGCATGGACCACTGGCGACTAACAGGGAAACTGGCGCACCTGCCACTGCCTCCCCTCTCAGCGTTTGAACGATGCAAAGGGGGAACATTAAATTACAGCTACTTAGGATCGGTGACCCCTATGTGGAGAAACGCCAGCAAAACCGCCAGTCATGATCGGTGGCGACTAACAGGGAAAATTCGCCCGCCAGACAATGCCGGGACCGGTGGAACGTATATGGAGAACATCGGCACAGCAAGTCTGACCCCACGCTGTGACCATCAAGACATAATCACAGGAAATGGTCTCCCTGGGCATTCGGTTTCCTTGCACCTTGTTTAACGGCTGTTTGACTATTCGCCTACCACATTTTCCAACCAGCCGAGACCGTACATCTCGGTTTTCACAAGAACCCTCCTGAGCCTTTGTCTTTTCACTCCCCTTCAGACAGCGGCAAAGGAGGGTTTTTCTATTTACGAACCAAATTCAACGGAAGGGGAGCAAACGAAGGGGATCAAAATGTATCAACCGACAGAAATTATCAACCTAGTATCAGAAGACGGATACCTCACTGCTGCGGACCTGGCTCTTGCAAATAGGGATTGGGAAGCGACCGAGGCGCTGTGGAAAGATCTTGTCGATTCCAGGGGATTCTCCCTAATCAGGCTAGAACCCACAGGTAAAGTGCCTCTTGAAAAGCGATGGAGAAATAAACTTCACCGCAGAACCTACGACAGCATGGGATTTCAACCTTCGATGAACGCTGGCGTAATTACCGGACCAGAGGCAAGCCTGATCGTCCTGGATGTCGATGATCCAGAAGAATTCGAAAAGCTGGGACTTGAAGTTCCCGTAACCTTTACTGTTCAGACGGGAAAGGGATTCCATTATTACTTCAGGATGCCCGCTGAATCTGGGAACATTTACAGGAACAGAGCCAAAGGTTCCTACGACATCAGGGCAACAATGGGATATGTCGTTGCTCCAGGATCAGTGCATCACTCAGGAAAGTTATACGTAGTCGCGAACAATACACGTTTGGCAGACGCGCCGGAATGGTTGCTGGATGTATCCAGGGCAAACGCGAAAGCCATGGAGAAAATTCGTGCCGCCAGTGCAAAACGAAATTCTCAAAACTCACAATCCGATGACCTCGATCTGGTCGAAGTGGACATTTCACAGCTTCGGTTGCCGGAGAAAACGAAGTTGCTTATCACAGAAGGTCATCCGGCAGGCTCTGATCGCTCGAAGGTTGACTTCAGCGTAATAATCGAACTTCTCAAGGCTGGTTGCAGTGACGCACAGGTTATGTGGATCTTTACGGAATTCCCGATAGGAACTGCATCTGATGAGCGAGCCAGCAAATACAGTTACCTTGAGACTACAATCGATGCGGCTTTTGAGCGAATAGCTGATGAAATCGAGCAGGATTCAATTACCGGCAAGGAATGGAGAAAGAGGGTCATTCCTGAAGACGAGGAACTGGACGTAGCGTATAGGACATTAGCGGAGTATGCCACGCGGGATCTTGTCCGTCTACTGAACGAGCACGACAACGAGGTGAGTCCACAGCGGCTTCGGGATCTGAAAATGCTGATCCGGACCTATTCGGCGATGGCGAACCGAAAAATACAAGGCAGGATCGCGTTTCCGTTACCGACTGGATACGGCAAAACCACTTCGATAATCGCTTTTCTCGCACGGGCAAGTCGAATGGGGATGATAGGCCACAACGAGAGGCACTCTTGCTTCTCGGTTGCCATCACGGCATTCAAGGTCGATGAGTTGTGTGACTTGTATGAAGCTTTGCTCCACTACGGAGTTGATGAGAGCCTGATATCTCTTTGCCACTCTTACAAATTCCGAGAAGACAAAATCGGGGAAGCAGGTTACGCAAAATTGCCCGCCACTTACAAGGTTGATCCGTCCACAGGTCTGCCGATGGTTGATTCTACGGGAAAACCCATAGTGGACGCTGATCGACCAATTCTGCTCTTGACGCACAACAAGGCGAAGAGTGCAGATGGCACGGATTTTGACAGCATGGTAGGGAAGAGAACGATGCTGATATGGGACGAGTCGTTGTTGAGCACTGAAGCGGGAGCGGTCGATATTATTCACATTGACACTGCCATTGCCCACCTGGAGAGTACAGCACGAAGCATGCGGTGCTTCACTGGAGATGTTGATTTTCTGTCAGGCAGAATGCCTCAACAAGAGGCGCTATCACAAACAGCTGGGTATCTAAAGGCATGCGCCGAGAAGGTGTGGCTGGAGATCGAAAGGCAGGGAAATGGCCTGCCAAAGGAAGTGCTCTCGTTCGATAACGATACCAGCATCCCCCACGGCGAGATGATTGATCTCCTCTCTGCCATGATAAGGAAAGAGCAGAACATGCAGACGAAGGAACTCCTTGCAGAACTGAGAACTTTCGCCAGGATCACAATGCATGAGGCATCAGTCGAATTGAGCGAGAATCAGAAGGACCACATGATTGTCCGTTTTGACATTGTCCTGCCTGACTCAGCGGAAAATATCGTTATCCTCGACGCTTCGACCTGGATTAACGAGTTGATGAAACTCGACAGATCGATTGCAATTCCAGAGGGGATCAGGCCGAGCCTTAGCTACGCCGGGACAAAAATCTTTCGGATTAACTTCAACAGCGGACGCCAGAAAGTGACCAGCGAGTTGCAAAGCAATGAGCACGGATTGTTGGACACTATCGAAGAAATTGTCTGTAAACATCCTGACGAATCCATTCTGTTCTTCACTTTCAAGGAGAAACTGGGGGTTGATTCACAGGAGCTGATAGAGGATTTCCTTGTCGGCAAGGGCCATGACATCCATGCCTTTGTCAATGGCGTTCACCCAAGGTTCAACTGGATGACGCACGGCAATTACACAGCAAGCAACAGATATTCCCACTGCACAGTCATGATTTTCGTGGGGTTGTTGCACAAGCCGCAATCGGTTTACCGGGCACAGGCAATTGCCCAGACCAGAGACCTCACAACCTCCATAACGAGAGCCGACGAGGCCCGCCTGAAAGTCGCCTGCCATGCCACCGATGCGCATCAAGGAATCAACAGGGGAGCGGGAAGAGTCATCACAGGGGACACCACTCATCCGGTAACGGCCTACTACACCTACCTTACAGACGATCTGGTTAATGACCTGAAAACCGTGATGCCGGACATCGAGCACAAGCTTTACGAAACGAGCAAACTCAAGGTCCGCACTCAAGTTGAAATGGCTGTTTATGCCATCACAGCCGGGCTGATGGAACTTGCCGCTGAGGAGAGAATGATCAGCAAAAGGAAGTTCTATGCCGGTATTCCAGAGTTGACCCAGGTGAACGTGAAGTTGAGGAACCGAGCATCCGAAATCGTTGATGCTGACCCTGAGATTCCATGGCGGACAGATGGAAGGAGTTGGATCCGATCCTAGCCCTTCGACTCGATCGCAAGGTTTAATTCCAGTTGCATCACCTTATATGGGAAATGTCCACTAACTTTTGAATGCTGTGGTCTCCCTCCTTGCGTTTGGCCTTCACTTAACTGACTCTCGCTCCGACTGACTCGGACAAAACGTACCCTGCTGAAGAATGGGCGAACTCCATTTCTGATGCAGGGTATTATTTTCTCATGCCCGTCCACAATGGCCACGCATGGCCCAACCGTACCGTATCTGCTTTGTCCCTCGCCATGAGTATGACACACGCTGTACTCAGTGTGACCATGACGGACACCTGGGATACTGCATCTGCTTCCAGATCCCATCGATATTGAAAGAATATTGTCCTGCGCCGAGTGCGCCATGGAAGAACCGAGCCAGCCTTGTGAGGCTTGCCCAAACAATAGGAGATAACGAATGAGCCATATTATAGGTGGATTCATTGGCATAGGCGTAGGAGTCATCCTGCTCTGCGCTGTGTTTGCCTTCCAATACTGGTGGGAGTTCAAGAGATGAGCGAACAAACCCAATACGTATACCGAGTACGCAATAAGCAGACCGGGGAGTTCCTCCGTAACGGTGCGGTAAGCATATGGATACGGAAGCACAACGCGGAGAGGAATTTCCCTCACTCGATCAAGGTAGGGGATGCCGAGGTCGTCATGTTTGAACTTAGGGAGGTGAAGGAATTCTGATGAACACAGACTTATGGCCGTCATTAGCATCAGCACCTACCCAAGGCGGGTCCAAGACACCTCTTGGTATACGGTCGCGTGCCGTGTTGGACAAGGAGCGTTGCCAGGAGATCCTTCAGGCGATGCTCCGGTATATGGAGGCAGACATTGTCCCGCCTGGGGAATGGCAGGGTGAACTGATGCACACCTTGAACCGCCTACGGGATGAGCAACCGAAAGGAACAGGAGGCGTGAAGAGATGAACGAGATAATTCCATTTGAATTCGAGAGCCGCCAAGTGCGGACTGTAGTGATCCAGGGTGAACCCTGGTTTGTGGCGAAGGACGTTGCGCTGACCTTGGGATACGAGGACACCAAACGTGCAGTACAAATGCATTGTAAACGGGCAGTTGCACAAGGGGGACAAATCGCCTCCCTTCATCCACAGACCGTGATCGTTCCAGAGTCAGATGTCTTCCGTCTGGTTATGCGCTCCAGGCTCCCAGCCGCCGAACGGTTCGAGGAGTGGGTTTACGAGGAAGTCCTGCCCACCATCCGGCAGACCGGTGGAGTCTACATGACTGCCCAGAAGGCCGAGGAGATCCTGGCCGATCCCGACCTGATCATTGGTCTGGCCCAGCAGGTGAAGCAGTTAAAGGCCGAAAGGGACGCGGCCATCCGTACCAAGGCCCACATCTCCGAGAAGCGGGAGGCGTCCGCCATGGGTACGGCCAGTGCCGCCACCAAGAAGGCCGCAAAGTTCGAGAAGGAGAACACTGCCTTCCACAAGAAGGATGAAGTCCGGAAGGAATACAGAGCATTCACCAACAAGTTCAAAAGGATATGCGCCCATTGTGGTTACCGCATCAACGGAAACTCTCCAGCTTATGGAGTACCGGTAGAAGGACAACCATGGAAACATGTGGTACACGCGAAGTGCCTTGAGGCCCACCTCATGGAGCGCGTTGATCCGCTCAAGTATGAGACATCTGATTTCTAATGCCTAACAATTATAAGGAGAAACATTGCTACACTTCGATGCAGAAACCGACGGTCTACTGGACACAGTGACCAAGGTTCACTGCCTCGTTCTCTATGACGACAAGACCGACCGAACCTATGTCTGCGATCCAGACAACCTTCCTATTGAATATGGCGTCAAGTTGTTGATGGCTGCGGATGGAATCTGCGGACACAACGTGATCGCCTATGACGTCCCCATGTTGAAGAAGCTGTACCACTGGTTCGAACCGAAAGGGGAGATCCTGGATACCTTGGTCATCTCTAGGGTGACCTATCCGGACATTGGTGCGTCCGACTTCATGCGGGTACGGAAGGGTGAACTCCCGGCCAATAGTAGCGATCCCACAATGTCGTAACGTCCTGTCACATTTGCTATTTTGGGTATAATTACCCTGTTTTCGCTCTTACAAACATGTTAAAATCCGTGCCGAATCAAAAGCATCGGAGATTCGACGATCAAACCATTACCACCTGAGGTATCTAACCGTGAGCGATGATCTTTCTTCACATGTTAAAGATCCCGCCCGACTTGCCGCCCTCCACGCAGTTGCACTCTTGGATACGCCCACAGAAGAGGCTTTTGATCGTCTCTCCAGGCTGGCTGTGACCTTTGTAGACGCACCAGTGGCTCTTGTAACTCTTGTTGATGCTGACCGGCAGTTTTTCAAAAGCTGCATCGGGCTTCCTGAGCCATGGATCTCCCGCCGAGAGACGCCTTTGTCTCACTCGTTCTGCCAGCACAACCGCATACCGGGCCAACCTCTTCTCCTTGAGGATGCCCGAAAACACCCACTATTCAAGGACAATCCAGCAATTCACGACCTGGATGTTATTGCATATCTCGGAATTCCTTTGATAACCACGGACGGTTATGCATTAGGCTCATTCTGTGTCATCGACAAGAAGCCAAGGACGTGGAGCCACAAAGAAGTGACGGTGGTTAATGATTTGGCCGCATCGGTAATGACTGAAATTGAACTTCGTACACAGTTAGCAGCACGAAAGCAGTTGGAGGAACAAGTTGATGAATGCACTGTCGAGCTTCAGGAAAAGCAAGCACAATACCTGCATTTGGAAAAGCTCTCTGCGATAGGGCCACTTTCTGCATCCATAGCTCATGAATTCAACAATCCTCTGCAAAGTATTACTACAATTCTCAAGGGCTTCCAAAAGTATGGTAAATACGAAGAGAAAGATCGGGTGTTGCTTGGTCTTGCCATCGACGAATGTATTCGGATGAGGAATCTGATCCAAAACCTTCAGGAATTCAATCGGCCATCCTCTGGCACCAGAACTCGGTTAGATCTTTCCAATGTTATTGAGTCATTGCTACTGCTATGCGAAAACGAATTGAAGAAGAAGCGCATCTCTACCGTACTTGTTTTTGATGAAAAACTGCCGAAGATCTCAGCTGTTCCTGACCAGATCAAACAGGTCATTCTCAATCTATTGAAGAATGCTATAGATGCTTGTGGGCCAAAGGGCGGAGTGCTTGAATGTAAAACCTGGCGTGATGATCAACACATCGCCTTTTCGATCAAAGATAACGGGAAGGGTATGAGTGAAGCGCAATTATCCCGTATATTTCAACCGTTTTACACCACGAAATCCAGCAAGAAGGGAACTGGTCTGGGCTTGTCTATCAGCCACGGCATCGTACGAGACCACAGGGGAGATATCCGGGTTGAGAGCGAAGTAGGGAAAGGAACAACCTTCACCGTTATTTTGCCTATTAACAAGGGGAAAAGGTAGACGGAACGACCTTAACCTCCCAACTTGGAAATTGGTTGCACGTTTTGACGAAGGGAGCGAAGTTGAGGTGTCTGTCGGAAGTCATGTGTATGCAGAAGCTGGCGATCTGTTCATTGAATGGGAAGACATTGAACATACCAAAATTCCGGTAATTGAAAATCTGGTGGCAGACATCCGGCTTAAACTTGATGAACTGCGCGGTGTTCTCCAGGCCGCAAAGAAATAGAACAGAAATTGTGAACCGGTGGACAGGGGGGGAGACATCTGTTGTCATCCCCCGTCCCGCCTGGATTGTCAGATCCGAGTCAAATATACAGGGAGTCCTGAATCTCTGTCCCCTTCCTCAATCTCCCGTCAATCAAGTGCGCATACCTTTCTGTAAGGGTGATGTCCTTGTGTCCCAGTAGCTTCTTCAAGGTGTAAATATCGACCTTCCCCGAAGACGCCAGATGAGAAGCATAGGTATGCCGCAAGTCGTGGAACCTGAAAGGCTTCTCGACAACACCTTCCTTCAATAGGCGCTTCTTGAGTCTCGCCCATGTGTGATTGAAAACGTTGTAATAATGGTTTCCGGATGAAGACGGGAAGACGTATTTACCTGTGCGCAATTTCCTTGCCTCATCCAGCACCGCCAGCGCCCCGCCATTCAACGGAAAAGATAAACTCGCCCCGTTCTTCGTGTCCCTGCACGTGATTATCTCAAGGTCAAAATTGATGTCTTCCCATGTGAGGTTCAGTATCTCCCCTTTCCGTCTGCCGGTGAACAGGGCGAAGAGGACAACCAAAGCGGAGCGCCTATTGTGATGGGTCGCAAGGTACTTGATAAGGTTTGCAGCCTCTTGAGTTGACAATGGGTTACTGATCCGGTTGTCATACTTCGGAAGCTTTACCCCGTCACAGGGGTTGACGCCAGACCATAGCCCGTTATTGATGTGCCAGTTATAGACGCGCCTGATGAGTTTCAGGACGTGATCAACTGTCCCTGGTTTGTAATCGCCGGTTCCGTGCATCTCCTGGATAATTCGCAGTATGCCAGCCGGTGTTTTGTGATCATGCTTTTCAACGTGTGTTGTCCATCTCTGCTCATCGTCCTTCCACGTCTTCTTGCTGGATTTGGCCCACTCCAGATAGGCCGGAAAGGAGACATCCTTCGTGCGCTTCTGCTTTGCCGGTAGCAGACTCCCTTCGATTATCCCAACCTTGAACTTAGCTTCCACCTCACGCGCAAGCTTTAGGGATGGGACAACCTTTGTCTGCCATCTTCCTGTAATGGCGTCCCTGACCTTGACACTGAACTTCGAACCAAGCGCCGTCCTGCAATCCTGACAAAGACGATTTTTCAATGAATTGTCCGCGTAGCACTTTCCACACCTCTTGTACACTGGCATTTAAGCATCTCCTAAAGGAAACTATTAGGAAACTTTTGCTGATTTTGAAGTGTGTTTTGAGGTCGCTTTCACTTGTTGGGATTTATTATCAACGCTAATCCTGTTGAAAATAAACTTTGAATACCTTATACTTGAGCGAACATGGTATCCATTGGCACCGCATGCACTCGTAGCTCAGCTGGATAGAGCATCGGCCTTCGAAGCCGGGTGTCGGGGGTTCGAATCCCTCCGGGTGCGCCAAGAAAATTAAGAAGCGCTTAAGGTATCATCCTTAAGCGCTTTTTTTATTGATGGACTCGTAAAAAGTCCGATCTACTTCGTTGCAGGTCTGAAACGGCGCTTCGCTGTACCATATGTACTACCAAAGCACCGTTTCAGACACTACTCCTCGTATATCGAACTTTTTCCAGAGTCCATCTCCACAGGTTGGAGCACTTTTTACGATTCTATCATTGAGTCCTAGGTAATTTCACCTATAACCCCAGCTCTTAAAAACTTTAGTGCTGAGGCCGTGTTACGGCCATTTTGGATAATAACTGCATCAATTAATGTAGATGTTGCACCATTCCACTGTTAAAGCAATTCCTAAAAATAGGTATTTATACCTATTGCATCCTTTATACCAAACTAGTAATCCTTGGATGAGCAGATTATCAGCAGAATATAAGCGGGACAGAGCGAAAGCATAAAAGAGCTTAGGAGGTTCAGAATGGCAGAAACAAGGTCATATGAGACGGGCTCGAAAAAAAGACACTGCTCAAGCACCTTTTGTAAACTCCGTACCCCAGACTGCCGTTGACCAAACACCTCTGAAGACCGTTCTACGATCTGCCCTCCTCTCAAATTACTATTTTCGATATGGTGATCAAGATTGATAAGAAAAGGCATGAGGAGGCGATTGCCAGCACCCAGAGCCTCATGCATTCCAACGAATGCAAGCGGAGACAGTTGAGGCTCCAGCGGGGGATTGCAGAACTGCAGAACGACCGGTTCAATATCCTCCTCAACAGCGAGTTTGTCGAAGCCCTCATCGATTATCTTCACAGTGAATACCAAGAGCATTCCACAGACTCCGTTCGCAAAACTATCGACAAAATAGGAGAATGCGCCTGCTCCCCCAATAAGGAACTGCGAGAGAGGGCTGTCTTCATTCTTTCGATCATCGCCGACAAGATACTGAAATCAGACAACTATCTTGAATTTCTCGAGGTAATATCTCTCCACCTGGTCAACTGGCTGCAAAACGAGACCGAGTTTCTCGCCGGCTTCCACTTCATTTGTCAACAATTGCAGTCGATGCTTCGAAGTATGCTCCACCTGGGTCTTTGGTACCAGACGGAGAACTTCATCATCATCCTCTCCCAAGTTCAAAAAGGTGTTATCCAAAAGCCGGATATCATTCGCAAGATCATTTGCCAAATCTATGCTGACCTGGCAGACGAAACCTTCCTGCGGAAATTGGTCGACATTATACTTGACACCAAGGAGGATCGTCGGGATATCGCGCGGTGTCTGCTGCTGCACCTCGGCAGCAAGGCGGCGGCAGTAATGGTCCAGACCTTGATCGACTGCCAGGACAAGGACAAGCGCTTCAATCTGATAGAGTTCATTCCGGCTACCGGCAAAGCTGTCGTGCCGATCTGTGAGTATTGCCTGAAGCAGGATCCACCCTGGTATGTGTTAAGAAACCTGATCATCATTATCTCCCGCCTGGGCGACCCGAATCTGTACGACCTGGTGCGACCGCACTTAGCCCACAAGGATATCCGCGTACAAATGCAGATCCTGAACTGCATAACCAAACTTGGGGGCCCAAAAATGCGCGATAGGCTTATCGAAGCCTTGAAGCATATCAGTGATGACCTGAAACAACAGGTGGTTGTACAACTTGGCAACCTGGGTGGAAGAGAAGTCGGCAATGCTCTGTGTGAACTGCTTGAAAAACGCGACCAATTCGCCGTTCACGTCCGGGACGAATTACTGCTGACCATCTTCAACAGGATCAAGTTTGAGCCATCGCCGAGGACCTTGAAAGTGGTCAAGGAATTCGTGTCCCAGCGTAAACAGCAGGTCGATGAAGGTGAAAAAGTTCTGCTGGCTGCCCAGGACGCACTCTTGAGTCTCGAGCTGAAGATCTCTCCGGAGGGTGAGGTCGAGAGTCGGCCGGCACAGCCACCCCCTGCGCCCATGGCAACCGACCTGTTCATCGTACCAGTGGCCAACGAGGAGGAATTTGACCGGCTCCTGCGGGATGAAGAGGCTGCGAATAACGATTCGAAATCAATAAATTCTGGGGCAAATCAAGAGGCAAGTCAAACGGATGGCGCGCCGCCAAAAACGAATAAAGCAAAAAAAGTCGTCATCGAGCCGCCAATTACCGAGGAAATGAAGCGACACAGCAAGGTGTGGAGCAGGTTTTATGCGGCAATGACCGAAGAAGAGACCAGGGCTTTTCGTGCCGTATTGAAGTTTCGCACCTATCAGCCAGGCGAAATGGTTGTAGCTCGAGGCAACCCGGACCCTTGCCTGCATCTATTCGACACCGGAACCGTCCGCCTAGGCCGGGTCAAGGCAGGGGAAGAAGCGTATTTCAAGGACATGGGCGCAGGAGATCTGATCGGTAGCGATATCTTCCTATCGGGAGAACCATGGAACGTCTCCCTCTATGCTGGGAAGGAATTGAGCGCGCATGTTTTCAATCTCGAGGATCTTATTCAAACACACGTTCACTTTCCACAGCTTGCCGACAAGATTCTCAGCTACTGCTCCGCCAATGATATCCTGCCAAGCATGCTCAGGAAACTGAACGGTCCACAATTGTCGCCCCAGGAGCGGGTGCAGTTTGTCAGAACCAATGGGCCCGACAAACAAGCCACGATCCTTCAAAAACTGCAGGGCGGATTGATGTATCTCGCTCCGGTAAAAGATAATGAAAAAATCTACAGGCAACTGCACAGCTCCCTCAAAATCGCCATGCGTTTGTCCTCAGGTGGAGTGCATTCCACGGCGGCAACGGTAATCGGTATAATGCGGACCAATGCCAACCCTTCGGAAGCTACAGTTTTTGCGCAATTTCAAGAACCACAAGCAGACACCCTCTACATATGTGAAAGCATCAAGGTGACCATTCCGACATGATCATGCATTGGTTTCATTGAGTCATGAGCGACAACCCGCTACGATCGGCAGAAGAGGCATCACAACAGCTGCCGCAAAAGACACTCAACGAGTTTCTCGAATCCTTGCATCGCATATTCAAAATCGGCACCTATTACCCCGAAGGTCATGCGGTGCTGGATCGGGCGGCACATCTTTTTCAGCAAAATCTCCAAAAGATCACCGAGGCAAAAAGATCGGCCGATATCGAACTGAAGGGAACGGTAATGCTGGTAGAAGGCCAGGAAATCACAGCCGTCTCCCCTCCCGTCTCCGAGGTAGAAAGGCTTTTTCGAGATCTTGGCATTGGACGGATTGAAATCGACCGGACCGTCAACTTGACAGATCTGCTGCAATTCGCCAGGACTGTCTTACTGCATCGTTCTCAACTGCTGAGCGTCAAGCAGTTCACCAAGGCAGCGATAGTTGGTCTTCCGTCGACGATCCGTATCAACCAGAAGGAGTTTCTTGTCGATGAGGCCTCGATACTTGGAGAATTCCGAAACGATGAAGAAGGACAGAATCTTGATTCCATGTTCGGTATGCTCGAAGAGCAGGGACTTGACCGTCAGCAGATTGCCAAATGCCGGGAATTCATCAACACCCTGGCCCGGAGATTCGAGAAGAATCCAATAAAACTCCGGGGAATGCCAGCCGTCAGCTGGCAGGATGTCCGCAAGCTGATGGCCAAAGTGGTAGCCAGTGCCTTTTTCGGAGAAGGAAAAGCAAAGGTATTTTCCCATAACGATTTGAATGCCCTGTCGGCAATCTTCAACGGTCTGAGACAAGAGCTGGATGACAATGAATCCCGGGAGACCATCAATCTCTTGGTGACGGCATTCAATCGTGGCCATGCTCAAAGGCCACAAAAGACAGAAGGAGACGGAAAAACGAGTTTGCCATCCAGGGACAAAGGCACCTATATGACAATCGGTGAAATCGAGTCCTTTGTCCAGGACAATTACTCGGAAGACAGGCTGCTCGATTCATTTAATGAGAATATTCAATACGACGAACTGGCTGTTCTCCTGCAGTTGCTGCAATACCCTCAGGATGCCGAAGCTGGGGAAAATATTCGCCGTAACCTTCGCGCTATCCTCACCACGTCCTTCTCCCTTCAAATGGTCGACGTGCTGGTCAAGGGTATTGTTCACCTGGCGGAGTGCACAGAGACCATACGCTTGCGTGAAGCGGTCGACTTCGTGGCCCTGCAACTTCGCGGCATGAATATCTTTTCGTCACTGCCTTTTCTTGTCATGCTCTGTCGCCGGCTCCAGCCAATCTTCATCGAACGCCTCTGGCCAACGATGATAAACGAACTGCTGGCAGTGGGCCGTCAGGCAGAGCAACAGCGACTATTCAACGAGCTTGCAAGTATTGCAGCCGGAATTCCCGGCAAAGTTATGCGAGATCAATTGCTGGAACTGGAAGTCATCGAATCGATCAGGGAGCGGAAGATAGCCGATGATATCTTTGCCCCGGAGTTAAGAATAGCCTACCCGCTCTACGCGGTACTTCTGGAAACGTCGATGAGAATGCAGGTCGCTTCCCGTGTGCTTGCCGGCCTCAGGGCGGCGCCGCCCGATTGGCTGATCGAGGCTGTTGCCCCGCTCATGGACCTGACCCTGCCTGAACACGTGCAATTTCTCCAATCTTACCTGGCTGTTGCACAGCAAAAGCGATATCCAGTCAGTTTGCATATAATGGCGGGGAAACTGGTGGTCGAGCGACTGCCGATGATCGATGAGGCGGTAAGAAACCTAAACTGGGTGGTTCAAACCATCAAGGCGACGGCGCAGCTACAGGTTGACGGAACGCGGGACCTGCTCGAAAAGATACTGACCGAAAAGAAAATGATCGTCGTCCCCAAATGGCCATCGCCTTGCCGCGAAGCGGCCACGCAAACCCTGAAACGTCTCAAACGCAAGCCATTGGGCTGATTATGGACAACACAGTCAACGATATCATTATCTTGCTCTGCAAAGGCATAGCCAACCGAAGGCTCTACTTCTCCAAGCACCCCAAAGTACTTAATTACACCGAGGTTTTCGTCGAAAATCTTGTCGAGTTTTTCAAGGCAAATAACCGCAAGGAGTTTTTTCTTGGCATCATCGACAACCACTTTGTCTTTGACGGAAAACGGTTATTCGGCCCAACCGTAGTCGGACGACAACTCATGTCGTTCATGAAGCTTCTTCGCTGCGGAGGCATCTCCTTCTCAGAGAATGTCACCATCGACACCGTGAACCGATTCATGGATCTCAGCGACAGTTTAAAAAACCAACTCTCGGGTCTTGCAGAGGCGAGAGAGCTCTTCAAAAAACATGGCATCGAAACCATTACCCTCGCCGGCCATTATAACGACCAACCGGCGATAGGCCTCGCCGATGGCAAGAAACCGTGGGAAGGAGAAGAGACAGGCGGGTTCCTGCAGTCACCTGCCCTTATCTATCAGGCAATATTCGATGTGGTCACCCAGGCGCATGGCAATGCCGCCTACAACCGCGAACTCGATATTGACAGCGCCCGCTCGGTCAGCGAATTCATGCTGCATTTTACCCGGACCAATTTTGCCGATGTGATGCAGTACATCCACTACCCGGATTATGACAGTTATACCGTTGGCCATTCCGTCAGGGTGAGTTCTATCGCCGTTTATATGGGGATGCAACTTAACTGGCCTCAGGAGGATATCCTCGCCCTGGCTACCGCAGCTATGTTCCATGACATCGGCAAGAGCAAGATTGCGCCCGAAATCCTTTATAAAACCAGCGCCCTCAGTGACGAGGAATACAGCCTCATCAAGGATCATCCCCGCACAGGCGCGGAGCTGCTGCTCGCCCAAAAAGATGCTACCGCCCTGGATATCGCCGCATCCTGGGGACATCATCAGCGACATGACGGCAGAGGCTATCCGCAACGCCCGGCCTGGGTCCTCACCAATCCCGTCATTGACCTTCTGCAGATTATCGATGTCTTCGAGGCCCTCACCGCAGTTCGCCCCTATAAAAAGGCGTTGACCCCTCAACAGGCATTTTCGATAATGATCAACGATAAAGGCGCCTTTCACGCCGGCTTGCTCAGCCTCTTTATAAAGCTAATCGGCATCTATCCTCCCGGAACATATGTCGAGCTGTCCGACGGCAGCATCGGCATGGTATCCGGCGTCGGCAATCGCCTCGAGCGCCCCCGAGTGTGCATATCAAAACTCAAGAACGGCATCGTCCTGCCAAAGGATAAACAGCGAGAGGTGGACCTGGGAAGCATAAGCCCCGATAATCTCTACATTAACGGCCTGCTTCTCAATTATCTCAATCTGTGAGGCTTCATCGGATCCAGGGTCGGCTTGCACGTGGGCGTGCTGCATTTTGCACATCAGCCTGGGGTTCAAAGGCGATGCCTTGAGGGTATCGCAGGAATGGGTAAAAAGCACCTGAGGCGGTTGCCTCAGGTGCTTTTTGTGTTTCTGAACGCGATTCACAGCATTCCATCGCCATCGCTTCTGTGAGAGGCTGGCCAGCCGGACAGACGCTCCCTTTCTGCCGCCCTTGATTCCTCACTGCCCCGCCACAGAATTCGCGGGCGCCGCCGGATTGGAAAGAGAGATATTCAGCTCGAGGATCTCGCAGTCCTCATTCCTGTCGACCGACAGTTTGATCTGATCCTCTTCGATATGGATATATTTTCTCACCACCTCGACGATATCCTTCTGGAGCCTCGGCAGGAAATCGGGCGTAGACGAATGCCGACGTTCGTGGGCAACGATTATCTGGAGTCGCTCTTTTGCTATCGAAGCGGAACTCTGCCGTTTTGATCGGAAGAAATCGAAGAATCTCATATCACCCCTTATTTCCGAAAATACGTGAAAAAATACTTCTTTTCGGGACATCCAGGAATCGGAATGGACGATCCTGGCCAAGGAAGCGGTCGACGATATCGAAATACGCCTCGCCCGCATCGCTCTCGTCCGTGAGCGTGACAGGCACCCCGGAATTGGATGCGGCAAGCACCGATTTGGACTCGGGGACCACGCCGAGGAACGGGATGGCAAGAATCTCGTGTACGTCGCCTGCGCTCAGCATATCACCCCTATCGACCCGGACCGGGTCGTAACGGGTAATCACCAGATGCTCCTTTACCGGTGCCAGCTCCTGTTCGGCACGGCGGGTCTTGCTCGCCAGCATGCCGATAATCCGATCGGAATCCCGCACCGAGGAAACCTCCGGGTTGGTAACGACCAGGGCCTCGTCGGCAAAGTACATGGCGATCATCGCTCCCTTCTCGATGCCCGCCGGAGAATCGCAGACGATGTAGTCGAAGTTCCGCTGAAGAGCCGAGATGACCTCCCCGACACCTTCCCGGGACAGGGCATCCTTGTCGCGGGTCTGGGAAGCGGGCAGGATGAAAAGGTTATCCACCCGCTTGTCCTTGATCAGCGCCTGATTGAGCGATCCTTCGCCGTGAATGACATTCAGCAGGTCGAAAACCACCCGCCGTTCGCAGCCCATGATCAGGTCGAGATTGCGCAAACCGACATCGAAGTCGATGACCACCGTTTTGTAGCCGCGCAACGCCAGGCCCGCGGCAAAGGCGGCGCTGGTCGTCGTTTTCCCTACTCCGCCTTTGCCGGAGGTAACGACCACCACCTTGGCCAAGCCATTTTCCTCTTTTCGGGGAAGCTTTTCTGTCGCCATATTCTATGTGAGTTCACATCTGGTTGAGTTATAAGAAAATCTCGTTCATGAGAGGGGCTTGAACGAGCCGATTGCCTGAAAATTAAGGGCATTGTCCTTCAGGGAAACGATCACGCTCTGATTGATCAGCGCCGCATCCAGAGATTCGTTCACCGCGTATTCACCCGCGACGGCCACCAGCTCGGCATTGCACTGCAGGCTGAAGATCCGGGCAGTCACGTCCCCGTTGATGCCGGCCATTGCCCGGCCGCGAAGGGCGCCGTAGATATGGATGCTGCCGGCGGCAAGGACTTCCGCTCCGGCATTCACCGATGAGAGAATGACCAGGTCTCCCTCCGGGGCGAAGACCTGCTGACCGGAGCGGACAGGGTGGGCGATCACCTTGGTCGCAACAGCTGCGGATTTTTTGCTTACCGCAGCTGCCGGTGATTCTGGCGAGCGCTCTTTTGCGGTTGACTCCGGTTCAGCAGGTTGCGGGTCGGGAGACGCCGCAACGGTCTTCTCGATCTTGACGGAAGGCAGCAGCCCCAGTCCGGCCCGAAGCACACGTTCGCACTGGCTGGCCGCACCGCCCCGGACTCCGACCGGGACCACTCCCAATCCGCGGAGTGTATCGGCCAGGAACTTGATATCCAGCGCCGCCTGCCCTTCCTCGTCTACGGCGCTCAGGTCGAGCAATACCGGGGCGCTGCTGAAGAAGGACCGTGCCTGACCGATCTTTTTTTCCAGTTGCGGATAGAGCCTGTCGGGATCGGCCTGCTTGACATGCAGAACCAGTACCGTAAGAACACTGCCTTTTAACTCAAAGACCGGAGTCTCTGCGGATGTACTTGCTTTCATGAAACGGTGCGACTCGGGGAAGATTTAAATGCACCACTTATAGCAAGTCATTCGCAGGACCACAAGGAGAAACGCATCATCCGGACGTGTCCGGTGCCGAGCGAGCGACGATCCTCCTGGAAAAGTCTAGGATTTTCAGTGTATCCGCGTAAAAACAGGAAATTGTGGAGAAATAGCTTTTTGCTCTCTCACCGGTTTTTCGTTTTTGATGATCGCATAGCAAGGAGACCTCAAAAGGCCACCCACCGGTTTCTGTCAATCAAGGTGCTCGTTTGCCGGATGAACAAAAAAGAACGGGCATGGATGTGACAATCTATCATCGATCCAGCCCGATATAAAAAAGCTCGGTGCTCCCTCGGGAAAGAGGGAGGCCGGGAAGTGGACTTTTACGGATAGGTGGAAAGCTCGCTTGTGCCTTCAGACCCCGACACCTTGACCAGCTTGTTGTATAGACCAAGCAGGAGAATCGGCGCAACCCATTGCCCGACCCAGTGCCCCTTCTCCTCATGCCCTGTGACTTCCAGGAAAAATCCTACGGCAATCGCGCCAAAGGCCGCCCATAGGAAAAGATCCGAAGGCACTTTTACCGTCTGCCGTTCAATGGCTTTGGCCAGTTTGCCTTCAGAATGCCGCCCGGTTCCCTGTTGTATATCCAAATTCGATCTCATTGTTCTTCTCCTTTAGCTGACTTGTTGAATGGTAACTCGCTCGGAAAGCGAGACTCTGTTGTGAGGGGCAGGGAGGGAAGATTACCTCCACATCGTGATAGGTTCAATGTAATCACCCCCGTCGGGCCCTGCATATTAATTTGCGCAAAAAGCAAGCACCCACAGGGACGCAGGCTTTCGAACGATCACACTCACCTTGACTTTGCTCCCCTCAATCCATACAAGAGAAAAGACAGTCCCCTGTTGATAGATTTCTGAAAGAAAAACAAGGTATAACCTTATTTTCATATGCAGATTGCAATAGTCCTGGGCCTGCTCGTTCTCGCCATCGTGCTGTTCGCGACGGAGAAGTTTTCTGTCGATATCATCACACTGTTGCTCCTGTCAGCCCTCATTTTGACAGGCATACTCACTCCGGAGGAAGCCTTTCGAGGCTTCAGCAGCGAAATCATAGTCATTCTTATCTCGATTTTTGTAATCAGCGGCGCCTTGCAGCGTTCCGGCTTCATCGACGCCATGGGTGCGCGGCTCTACAAACTGGCGGGCGGCAATCAGAATAGACTGCTTTTCTCCATCATGGTTTTTGTCGGCGGCGTCTCCTCGTTCATGAACAACACGACCGCAACGGCCATGTTCATGCCCCCGGCGATAGGAGTGGCAAAAAGATCAAAAATAAGTGTATCGAAAGTGCTCATGCCTCTCGCTTTCGCCTCGATCATGGGAGGAACATGCACTTTGATAGGCACATCTACCAATGTTGCCGTCAGCGGATACATCGCCAGTTCGGGAATGGAGCCACTCTCTCTTTTCGAAGTGACCCCGGTCGGTCTGGCCATCGTGGCAATCGGAATCATCTACATGATGACCATCGGCAAGCGATTGCTCCCTGAGCACAAGGAAGAGAGTCTCACCGAAGAATATGCCATACGCGAATACCTGAGCGAGATAATCGTCACTCCCAAATCAAAACTTATCGGGCAGAAAATATACCAGTCAGACCTCTCGAAAATGGGATTTCGCATCCTAGAGGTCATAAGAGGTGGCGAAAAATTTCTCACCAATGCCCGAATGACGATTCAACCTGGCGACACATTGCTCGTCGAAGGAAAAGTCACGGAAGTCATCAAAATCAAAGACACAGCCGGAGTGGAGATTCTTGCGGACATCAAACTCGGCGACCGGGATCTTCAGGCCCAGGATATAAAGATAATGGAAGTTATCGTCACACCCCAGTCAGACCTCATCGGCCAGACCCTGAAGGAAGTGAACTTTCGCAATCGCTACGGTATGACTGCCCTGGCGATAAATCGCCAGGGGCAAGCACTGCGGGAAAAGATCGGGCGTATCAGGCTGCGCATGGGCGACATGCTGCTCATCCAGGGCCCCGTCGATCGCCTCCCGGGATTCAGGCGGCAGTCCGATCTGTGGATAATCGAGGAGTTTCATCCTTCAGCATATCGAAAGAGCAAGGGGTTGCTCACGCTTATTTTTTTCACCCTGGCAATCGTTGCGGGAGGACTGGGCTGGCTCCCGCTGTCCGTATGTTTTTTGGGGGCAGTTTTGCTGACCATTCTTTCGCGCTCGATAACCGCAGAAGAGGCATATGAATTTATCGATTGGCGGATAATCATACTGATTGGCGGAATGACCGCTTTCGGAACCGCCATGGACGATGGCCACAGCGGGGCCGCCCAGTATCTGGCCGGGCTGGTGGTCGACAACCTGGGACCCTTCGGCGATATCGTCATCCTGGCCGGTTTCTTTCTGGTGACCATGATACTCACCCAGCCTATGTCGAACGCAGCTGCCGCGCTCGTCGTGTTGCCCGTGGCTCTCGAGGCCGCCCAGGCAATCGGCGCCAACGAGAGGACCTTTGCCATCGGCATAATGCTCGCCGCGTCAGTGTCTTTCATCACCCCCTTCGAACCCTCCTGCATCCTCGTTTACGGGCCGGGTCGGTACAAATTCCTGGACTTCATCAAGACCGGCCTGCTGCTCAGCATCATCCTCATGATTGTTATATTGATCATGGTGCCGCTGTTTTGGCCGATGTATCCTGTTGCGGGGCATGGAACAATGTGACGTCAATCTCATATTGTTCGACAGCATGAGCTGGCTCGGCAGATCGAAAATTACAAAGCCTGCACCGTCATCATCAGTCTGTCCCGGCCACCCGGTGCACCCGGACTATATTCTCATTTATTATGCCAGGTTACGCACGGGAGACCACAACCAATCAGCCGCAGACCCGTCTGTTGATCGGCGCATCTGAAACCAAGGAAGACGCGTCCGAGCTGGTCGGCGCTTTGTGCGACGAGGTTTTTGGCGATTGTGGTAACCGTAATTGAAGGAAGCCGGCCAAAAGTTGACAGCCGATACAGCTGATAGCTTACGAATCCCTCAGGGCGAGGGCAGGCGTGAGGGCCGCGGCCCTCCGGGCGGGATGAAGCCCGAAAACAATCCCCGTCACTATGGCCGAAAGCGGGGCCGCAACCAGGCTGAAGGTTGAAAAGACCACATCCCAGCCGGCGATCTTTTCGATACCCAGCGCCAGCAGCATACCGGCAGGCATCCCCCAAAGACCTCCCGACAGCGTCAACAGGGTAGAATTCCACAGGTAGAGGCTGACGATCCTGCCCTTGGGCGCGCCGAGCGCCATCCGCAAACCGATCTCTCGAGTCTGTTCAGCAATATGGGCGAGCATGATGTTCATCACTCCGATACCGCCCACCAGAAGCGAGAGCCCGGCAATCGCCCCCATGATGATGGAGAAAACCTTCTGGCTCTCCTGCGCTTCCCGGAGCAGGGTTACCGGCACAACCATTTTGAAATCTTCGACATTCCGGTGATTCTGTATGAGCAGCTGCCTTACCTGCCCGGCAACGGAGAGAATCGCCTCTGCCTCTGAAGCGCCGAGGGAGACGACCAGACCATCCAACACCGCCCGCCCGGCCACGCTCTTCGCAAAAGGCATGCTCGATATGGGCAGAATGACGGCGTTGTCGAAATCCAGGGTGGAAAGCCCGGTGCCCTCGGTAAGCAGTCGGCCGCGCGGAGCAGCAACACCGACGACAGTCGAGGGCATGGAACCCAGCTGAACGGTAGCCAGGATTTCGGCCCGGAGGGTCGCCGCAAGACTGCTGCCGAGTACGCAGGAATTTCCCCGATAGGCGATATCGCCGGCATCGAGCGTCCGGCCCTGCTCGACGAAGAGGCGCTCCGCCGCGAACCACCCCTCGCTGACCCCCACCACGGTCGCCGGGACGGTCTTGCTCCCCGCTCTCACCGGGACATTGTCTTTTCGAACATACGCGCCGACGATGCCCCTGCCTCCCAGCCATTGTTCCAGCTGAAGACTATCCTCCAGGCTTATCCCCTGGGACAGGTTTATGGCGCTGCCACTTTGCCGCAGGTCCACCGCCTCGATCCGCAGGGTGTTGATCCCCATCGAGCCGATCTTCTCGAAAGCCGCCTGCTTCGCCCCCTCGCTGATGGAAAGCATGGCGATAAGGGCTGTGACGCCGATACCGATACCCAGGCTGCTGAGCAGCGATCGCAGGGGCCGCCGGCGCAGATTTTTCCAGGCATCATCGATATCGAGTAAGAAATGTTGCGGCAGCATGGCGTAACTAATTAAGAGATGGCGGCTTTTCCAGCCGCAGCACGCGACTGCCGTAACCGACCGCCTTCAGTTCGTGACTCACCATGATGACGGTGCAGCCTTGCCGCGCCTGACTCTGCAGGAGTTCAAGGAGTCTCTCCGAGTTGTCGGCATCCAGACTTCCGGTCGGCTCATCGGCAAAGATCACGGTTGGCCTGCGGACCAGGGCCCGGGCAAAGACCACCCGCTGCATCTCCCCGCCGGAGAGGGTGTCCGGATAGCGGTCGGCCATCTCCGCCATGCCGATGTAGGAAAGCAGCTCCCGGCATCGATTATGGATCTCACTGCCGCTCGCCGGGAGACCGTAATGAAAGGGCAGGGCAATGTTTTCGGCGACGGTCCGGTCGATAAGCAGATGGGGCGTCTGGAAAATGAAGCCGAAGGAGTTGTTTCGCAACCGGGCGAGCCGGCTCTCAGGCATCGTCGAAAGATTGTGGCCGCCGTAGCGGACTTCTCCCCCGGACGGCAGGTCCAGTCCCCCGAGAAGGTTGAGGAGCGTCGATTTCCCGGCGCCGGATGGTCCGGTAATAACCAGGAACTCATGGGGCTCGACGGCCAGGGACGTTTCCGGCAGGGCAAGGCTCCTGATTTTCCCGGCCTCGTAGTACCGGCACACTTTTTCCGCCTCCAGCAATGCCATCAGCGACTACTGCCCTTCGACATAGAGCACATCCCCTTCAGCGATGCCGCCGGTGATCTCCGCCCACAACTGACCGCGGTCGCCCACCTTGACCGGCACCTCCTGTAAACCATCCGGCAGCTTCCGGCGAACCATCGACTGATTGCCATTGTAGAAGAGAGCACTGAGCGGCACAGCCACCGCATCCTCGACCTGCCGATAGACTATCCTGGTGGTGACGGACATCCCCACATGGATGTTGCCGGTATCGCCCTGCAGGCGGATTCGCGCGTAGAACCTTCTGAGGTGCCCATCATCGGCGTCCTCTCTGGCAAGAGAGGCGACAGAATCGACCACTCCGGCAAACGTTCTGCCGGGGAAGGCGTCGACCTCGATCTCTGCCGGCATGCCGGCGGCGACTTTTGCCACGTCCACTTCCCGGATATGGATCTCGGCAGTCAAAGCGCTGGTATCCGGCACCTCCAGGAAAGTCTGCCCGACCCAAACCGAGTCCCCAATCTGGATCTTTCTGCGGCCATTTTCCCTTGGCAGTTCCGGGTAGAGGAGAATGCCGTCGGTGGGCGACTGGACATCGCAGTTGATGATTTCCGTCTTGGCCTGATTAAAGGCGGCCAACTTATTCTCCTCGTTGCGCCGGCTCTTTTCCACCTCCGCCTCGCGGTTCTGGATGAGCAATTCAGCCGTTCGTTTCACCCGCTCGAGATTGCTCTCGGCACCGTCCACCAGAAGCTGCGCCTCCCGTTGCATCTGCGGCCAGACGTAGGTATTGAAATTATCCAGTTCCGCCCGGGCGACGGCCAGCTGCTCCCTGGCGGTGGAGACCTTATCCGCCGCCTTTTCCCGCTCGCGCAGGCTGACATGGCCCTTCTCCAGCAGGACATCGAGATCGGCGAGCTCGCTTTGGCCCAGATCGAGGGCCCTCTGGGCCTGATGGGCCTGCTGCTCCAGGGTTTTGCGCTTGAGCGGGCCGGAGCCGCTGCGGATATTTTCCGCCTGGATCCTGGCGATCTCGACCTTCCTGGCCGCTTCTTCGATCTTGCCTGCCTCTTCTTCCTTCTGCAGGGACAGCATCTTTTCGGCCGCCGCCGAGGTGGCCCTGGCGTCGGCATAGGCCTGTTCGGCCTTCTGCAGGTTGTCGAGAAACGGCTTGGCATCGAAGCGTGCCACCAGCATCCCCTTCCTGACCTCGGCCCCCTCCTTGACCAGCCAGACTATCTTCGCCTGGTTGCTGGAAATTTGGGAAGTTATCGGCGAAATTATGGCGGGACGGATCACCCCCCGTTCGACAATCTGCAGGGGAAAGGACTTTCTTTCCACCGTGACGAGTCGCGAGGGTTGTTTTTCGCCTGCCCTCGCCCCGAACAGCAGCTGCCAGCTCAACCAGGAAGCGGCGACCAGGCCGGCAAGCCCTGCCGCGACGATCCTGTAGGTGGTAAATTTACCGTGGAATGCCATCGTCTGTCCCCTGCGGTTCAGGATTGGCGGCGGCAGCCATGGATTCAAGCGACATCGCCACCCATTGTCGGTCCAGGATCCCCAGGTTGTACGCCAGGGTAGTCGCCGCAATGTTGTACGCCGTCATCGACCTGGAAATATTGACCTCGGCATCGGAATATGCGGTTTCCGCATCGATCACCGTGAGGTTGTCGGAAAGGCCTTTCTCGTAGCGGGTGTTGGCGAGATCGAGCGCCATCTTGGCCTGCTCCAGCCGCTTGACGTTTATCTGATGGTTCCGTTCCTCGGAAAGCAAATCCTGAAAGGCCTCCCGGGCCTCCCGGGTGATCCTGCGCTGCAGCGCCTCCTTGCCCCGCTGCAGCTTCGCCTTTTCGACCCTTTTCCGCAACAGGGCACTTCTCTCGTGGAATCTGTCGAAGGTGGACATCATCTCCAGCTGGACGGCCCAGTTGGTCTCATTGAGAGAGAGTGCATCCTCGGCCGAATTGCCCTCCCCCCGCTGCTCCACAACGAAACTGAGGCCGACATCCGGAGCCAGGTTTTTCTTCGCTTTCAGGGTCTCCGCCTCGTTGATCTCGACATTGACCCGGTACGCCTGCCAGTCCAGGCGGGTGAGAAAAAGGTCTTTTTCCCACGTGTCGGGAATGACCGGCACCATCTTATCGATGGCATCCGCCACCTGCAGGGCCTGGTCATCATCGAGCCTGACCATCTCCCGAAAGGCATCCTCGCCCCGCTGCTTCTGGCGCAGCTGATTCTCCCTGGCACTCTCGGCATCGAGCAGGGCGAGTTCCGCCCGATAGACATCGACTTTGGAGACCAGCCCCACCGACTGCCGCGAAACCGCCGAGTTCAAATGCTCCCGGTTGCGGGTGAGTGCCTTGTCCGCCTTGGCAAGGAGCTGCTCGGCAAGAGCCAGATCGTAATATTTCTTTACCGCGGAGAGAATCAGGGTCTGCCTGGCCCTTTCGGTCTTGATCTCCTCCTCCTTGAGCCGCAACTGAGCGACAGTCAAGTCACTGAGATTGTACCGTGCCCCCCAGCGGCGGAAAAGCCCTTGGGAAACTCGTACATAGGCTCTGGCATTTGTTGAATTTTCGACCACGTAGCCCGCATTGTCGTCGATCCTGCTGCCGACCATCCCGTAGGCTATCGAACTGCCGATGGCGGTCTCTTTACGCATCTCCAGCCCGATCTGCTGTGACCCGGTCCCCTGGCGGATACCGAAATTGGTCAACGGTACCAGCTTGGTGTCGAAACGGTGCTCGGCACTGTTGATGTCCATTTTGCTGAACAGGAGGTTATCGTGGAGGTCGAAGGCCGCGTCGCTCTGGGAAAGAGCAAGATCGACAGTCTGCAAAAGACTCACGCTTTCCGTCGCTTCGACGGATTGCCAAGGCTGCACGAGAACGCAGAAAAACAGTAGCAAGGGGATGAAGAAAAAACTTGATGAACGAACCACTTTTCCAGATACGAATGGAATGAAATACTCTGAATTGACCGGCCAAAAGATCGCCACCGGCAGATGAGGTCAAGGAACCTCCGCCGGCGGATAAATGAATCCCGGTACCATACCATATCGTCCTTTTTTGCCTTAGGAATTCTTTTCTTCTTTTTTTAAAAAAGATGTTCGAAGGTGTTTATTCCACATCAAGGGGGTGCTAAAAAAGTCCCCTTTGCGGCTGGTGGTGCCGGTATTCTCTGGTTGTTCATGCCAATATTGATCTCGGTTTCCCCACCAGCAAAATCAGGACCGCCCCTGTCAGAACCCACGTATTCCGGTATTCATCCAGCCCACTTTTTGGGTCGATGGCGATGAACGGCTTCTTCAGATCATTCTTTGTCGCTTTACTTTCCGGGACAGGTCCGCATGTAGACGGGTCGAGGTCTCCCCGGAAATGTATCCTCCTTCACGAAGGTGCCGAGCAATGCACGCCCCCCTTCCACATCAAGTCCGGAAGGGATACGGTTCTTTCAATAATAACTTTATGAACCACTTTCGACATCAAGCGATATTTATTATGAATGTACCTATGGATTGCTGAACGATAAGGTCTCCCGCGGCTGCAGCGACTCTTGCCGCACCCGCTTCCGTCAATCTCCCTGAAAGGTATCGCCATGAAACAGCTCTCGGTATTTGCAGGAACTCACCGACCCGTCGAAATGCCTCTGGCGGAAAGGGTGAGACCGCAGAGTGTCGATGATATAAAAGGCCAGGAAAAGCTCTTTGCGCCTTCCTCCTCCTTAAGCCGAATGATCGCCCTGGACGACTACAGCTCCTTCATTCTCTGGGGTCCGCCGGGAACGGGCAAGACCACCATCGCCCGGCTCATCGAAAGGCAGACCGGACATACCTTCAGGTCGTGCAGTGCCGTCCTCAGCAAGATCGCCGAGGTAAAAGAATTGATGGAAGGAGCCAAGTTCGCCCACCAGAACGAAAACCGCAAGACACTCGTTTTCATCGACGAGATACACCGCTTCAACAAATCGCAGCAGGACGCCTTTCTGCCTTACGTCGAATCGGGTGCCATCATCCTGATCGGTGCAACCACCGAGAATCCATCGTTCGAGGTCATCCCCGCCCTGCTTTCCCGATGTCACGTTTTCGTCCTGGAGCCTTTGACCGATTCCCACATTCACGACATTCTCCTGCGAGCGATGCCAGCCTTGCCCAAGAAATTGACGATCGAGGCGGACGCCCTGCACGTGCTGGCCGAAAGCGCCGGGGGCGATGCCAGAAAAGCCTTGAACAACCTGGAGCTGGTCGCGCGCCAGGCGGAAAGTGGCGACCATATCACCACTGAAAGCCTGGTGAAAGCTCTCAATACCCGCTCCGTCTTTTACGACAAAGGCGGGGAGGAACACTACAATCTCATCTCCGCCCTGCACAAGTCGATCCGCGGCAGCGACCCTCAGGCGGCGTTGTACTGGCTGGCGAGGATGCTGGAGGGCGGGGAGGATCCCCTATACCTGGCAAGAAGGCTGGTCCGGGTGGCCTCCGAGGATGTCGGCCTTGCCGACCCCCAGGCCCTGGTTCAGGCCATGGCGGCGAAGGAGGCGGTCCACTTCCTCGGGATGCCGGAAGGGGCGCTGGCCCTCTGCCAGCTAACGGTCTATCTTGCCTGCGCCCCGAAAAGCAATGCCCTGGAAACGGCCTACAACGAGGCGAGAGCGGATGCCGTCAGGACCAGCCACTACAAGGTCCCCCCGGTTATCCGCAACGCGCCGACCCGAATGATGAAGGAGATGGGCTACGGCAAAGGGTATCGCTACTCCCACGACTTCGAAAATCACTACAGCTACCAGAGGTATTTTCCGGACAACATGGAGGAGAAAACCTACTACACGCCCTCGCAGTTCGGCTTTGAGAAAGAGATCAAGAAGCGGCTCGACTGGTGGCAGTCCCTGAAAAAGGAACAACTGAACGAAGAGAATAAAAAGAAGTAGTAACGATGGCACCTGGAATGACCCTGCAAAACCGCTTGAGCGGCCGGAAGTCCCTTCCGCCCCTCTTCCCTCTTTCCCCGCTGAAAATCATTGCCCCCTTTGCCAGGGGCTTTCATTTATGGTACATACCTGCAGGATAAGTGTTTGTGATTATTGCCCCTCCCCTCAGAAATGAAAAATGAGCTCCATTTACGAGAAAATCACGTATATCTTCGACCCCCTGCATCACCTCTGGGAACACGAGCGTATGCACCGGAAGATATCCATTGCCCTGGTATTGCTCTTTCTCCTCAGCCTCGTCTGCATCGAACTCAACCGCTGTGAACTGCTGCCCGACTCCCTTGCGTCGTTTGTGCCCCGCAACCACTTTTATGGGGTTCAGGCAGCCTTTACGGTAGTTCTTATACTCGAGGTGATCAGCCTGGTTTTTACCCTCCCCTGTTCTTTCAGCAAGTCGGTGGGCAAACAGTTCGAAATACTCGCTCTCATCCTTATGCGGAATGCCTTCAAGGAACTCTCCGATTTCCCCGAGCCCATCACTTTTGACGGTGCTGAACAGGCCGTACTGCACATCCTTTCCGACGGTTTCGGCGCCCTCCTGATCTTCGCCGCGCTTGGCTTCTACTATATTGTCCAGGCCAGGACCTCGGAGGAAAAGATGCGAGCCACCGACCTCTACAGCTTCGTCGCCGCCAAGAAAGGAATAGCCCTCATACTCCTCGCGGTTTTCGCCGCCATGGGGCTGCACAGTGCCTACGCCACCGTGGCGGGCATCCCCCATACCGACTTTTTACATAGTTTCTACACCATCCTGATTCTCACGGATATCCTGGTAGTTCTCATCGCCCAGTGTTTTCAGCCGTCCTTTTATGCGGTGTTCCGTAACTCGGGATATGCGCTGTCGACGCTGATCATACGGCTTGCCCTGGCGGCGCCACCCTTCTACAATGTTCTCCTGGGCCTTGCCGCGGCAGTTTTCGCCATCTCGCTGACCTATGTCAGCCGGTCTCTGTTCGCCAGGAGGACCACAGTCAGAAAGGAAGCTTAGGAGGCTGTCGGATTATAGCCATTTTTTCTCAGATCGAGGCATTTTCGAAAATTAAGCGCAGTCATATAAGTAATATTACGAGCATTAATTTTCGAAAATAACGAAAAGATGAGGAAAAAGGGCATAAGCCGACAGACTCCTAGGACCAGACGCCGGCAAGGTCCTTCCCACAGTCCGGGCACTTGCCGTTTTTCAGCTGTAAGGCGGATATCCGGAACCCCCATCGGGAGATGACGACCGTACCGCAATGCGGACAGATGGTGTCCTCTCCCCCCGAACCAGGCCGGTTGCCGGCATAGACATGATAAAGCCCCTGATCGAGACCTATCTGCCGGGCAGCCTGGAGGGCATGCTCGCTGGTGGGTGGCGGCGCCGCTGCGCCGGACATCTTGTAGGTGGGATAGTAGCCGGTGACATGCCAGGGAATGGATCTGTCGACACCTGCCAGAAATGAGGCTATCCGGGTCAGTTCGCTCTCGGAATCGTTCAGACCGGGGATGAGAAGGGTTGTAACCTCCACCCAGACGCCCATTTCCCGGAAGCGGACGATGTTGTCCATCACCGGCTGCAGCCTTGCGCCGCAGACCTTGCGATAGAAGCCGTCGGTGAAGGCCTTCAGGTCGATGTTGATCGCTGTCAGCACCGGGGCGAGTTCCCGGGCTACCATCTCGGTCATGTAGCCATTGGAGACAAAGACGTTTTTCAGGCCGGCGTCAGCCGCCGCAACACAGCAATCGTAGGCGAACTCGTAAAAGATTGTCGGCTCGACATAGGTATAACTGATCGACCGGCACCGGTTGTCAAGGGCTAGGCGGACGATATCCTCGGGTTTTCTGAAGGTGCCGGACGACTCAACACTCATGTCGCGGGAAACCTGGGAGATGGAATAATTCTGGCAGTGCAGACAGCGAAAATTACAGCCGTAGGTGGCAATCGAATAGGACAGACTGCCGGGCAGAAAATGAAAGAGGGGCTTTTTCTCAATGGGGTCGACATGTTCGGCGATGACCCGGCCATAGACGAGGCTCTCCACCCGGTCCCCGCGCCGGACTCTGACCCCGCACAGCCCTCTTTGGCCTTCATGAAGTCTGCAGCCGTGGCCGCAGATCAGACACTTGACGGTGCCGTCATCCAGGGCAACCGACAAGGAGGTCCTCTTCCCGTCACTTTTCGATATAGTACCAGCCATGGCCTCGACCTCGTCAACAGGTCACTCGCTCCTCATTGAGGATTCCTTCAAATTCCGCGTCAAGGAATCTTTTCGCAAAGCTTGTAAATCGGCTTCCTCAAGTACTATAAGTCGAATTTAACTTTTGCGTGAAAGAAGAGTCGAGAAAAATCTGAAGCAGCCAAGCAGCGATGATCTCCTTCTGATCTCGACTACTGGATAATTACCGGCATAAAGAAAAATTTTATTTCCCTGGCCGAAGACCACCTTTCTCTGCAGATTGTTCGCGCTGTCGATAATGCCTTCCATATGCCATTTTTTCATTGGTCCCCCCCGGAATAAGTCTTTTCAGACCAACTTACCAATGTTCAAATCCTATCACAAATAAAGTGCAATGTCAACTTCTTGAAATGGCAGAGATTAGTATCTTTGAATTTTATTTTGGTTTATAAATAAATTTCGTCCAGGGGAGTTGTCGACAGGAAGATGAGAGGTGAAATCGGCCGGCGGAACCTACGCAGCTTTCGGGCCGGTGGAATCCTTTCCCCGCCTCCACTCATTGCCGCACAGGAGGTAATGGGGCCGAAATTTCGCCTTGTAGCTCATCGCCGGTACGGCGCGGATATAGTAGCCGAGATAGAGGTATTCGATCTCCCATTCCCGGCAGAGATCGACGAGGCAGAGAATGTTGTAGGTCCCGAGGCTGCGCCTCGCCTCGTCGGGATCGAAGTAAAAATAGACGGCATTCATCCAGTTGAAACCGAGGTCGATGATCGAGGTCCCGACCAACCGGTCTCCGACCCGGTATTGCAGTTGGATGGTGTTCACGACCCGGTTCAGGAAAAAATCACGGTAATACCCCTTGGCGGTATTGTTTTCCCTGGGATACCTGGCCTGGAGGAATTTTTCACAGAGATTCAAATCCTCCTCCGTCACCCGGAGCGGCAGCAGGGATTTGACCACATCCCTGTTCTTCGCCCACACCCGCCTTTGGTTGCGGTTGGGATGAAATGCCGAAATATGCAGACGGATCGGGATACAGGCGGAACAGGCGGAGCAGGCCATATTGTAGAGGCAGTTGCCGTTGCGCCGGTATCCGGACGCAAGGAACAGTTCCATCGCCCGTTCGCTTAAGGGGCCGAAGGTCGCCTGATGGAAGGTTGCGACATAGGGCAACCCGTATGGGCACCCTATGTCGATATTGACGAAGAGATGCTCCACGCGCATGAGTAACGATGAGAATTCCTGACGACAACGTTCGTCATAGGTGGGATTCATGGTTCTGCTCATGGTATACGGGTAGCCTGTCAAAAATAATCAGCCGAAAAACAAAACCGTATTATACCAGACCCTGATCGAGCATGGCATGCACTACTTTTACAAAACCGGCGATATTTGCCCCCGCCACATAATTACCGGGCGAGCCGTATTCCTCGGCCGCGTCCAAACAGGTCTTGTGGATCGATTTCATGATCTGCCTGAGTCGGCTGTCTACTTCCGCCCGCGGCCAGGACAGGCGCATGGAGTTCTGAGCCATCTCCAGTCCGGATACGGCCACGCCGCCGGCGTTGGCGGCCTTGCCCGGTGCATAGAGAAGCCTCTCGTCGAGGAAGATCTCCATGGCCCCATGGGTCGTCGGCATGTTGGCCCCCTCGCTGACCAGCCGCACCCCTCCGGCCACCAAATGGTCGGCGTCCTCGCCGTTGATCTCGTTCTGGGTGGCGCAGGGGAAGGCGCAGTCGGCCTGATGCGCCCAGAGCGGATTGAAGCCGAGTGCAGGATTGACCGGGGTATAGACGGCTTCGGGATACGCCTCCGCATATTCGCTGATCCGGCCCCGGCGGATGTTTTTCAGCATCTTTACATACTCAAGTTTCTTCGCATCCACACCCTCTTCATCGTAAATGTAACCCGATGAATCTGACAGGGTATGCACGGTTCCACCAAGTTCAAGGATCTTCTCCATGGTGAACTGGGCGACATTGCCCGATCCCGAGACCAGGCAGCGCTTGCCCGTCAAGATCTCCCCCCTTGTCGCCAGCATCTCCGCAGCAAAATAAACATTGCCGTAACCGGTCGCCTCGGGCCGGATGAGGCTTCCGCCCCAGCCGAGGCTCTTGCCGGTCAGAACGCCGGTGAACTCGTTCTTCAGCTTCTTGTACATGCCGAAGAGGTAGCCGATCTCCCTGGCGCCTACCCCAATATCCCCCGCCGGCACATCGGTATTCGGGCCGATATGCCGGAAAAGCTCGCCCATGAAGGACTGGCAGAACCGCATCACCTCGTTGTCCGACTTGCCCTTGGGGTCGAAATCAGAGCCGCCCTTGCCGCCGCCCATGGCGAGCGTCGTCAGGGAATTCTTGAAGACTTGCTCGAAGGCCAGGAACTTGATGATCCCGAGGTTGACCGAGGCGTGGAAGCGCAGGCCGCCCTTGTAGGGGCCGAGTGCGCTGTTCATCTCCACCCGGAAGCCCCGGTTGACGTGGACCTGGCCCTCGTCGTCCATCCAGGGGACCCGGAAAACGATCACCCGCTCCGGTTCTGTAATCCTCTCCAGTACCGCCTGCTGCCGGTATTCCAGGTTGCGGTCCAGCACCGGCTTGACGCTCTGCACCACCTCTTCGACCGCCTGATGAAACTCACGTTGCTCCGGGTCCTTCTCCCTGATGTGCTCGATCGCGTCCACCGCAGTCTCCTTGTAAGGTTATGCCCTTTTGAATCCAGACCTCTTTTCCTTTCATTTTACATACCATCCTGCACGGTGTAGCACCGGCCTGAAGGATGACGCTCTCCGAATGCAAGCCATCGCACTTGAGCGTGAGCGGCCGGTCGAGCCTCACCCGCCGGGCATGCTCGCCCTCTTCCACCAGCGGTTGCCGGTCGAGCCACTCCCACTTCAGGAAATCCACGTGCCGCCGGCCCTTCCCATCGCCCCCCTCGTCCAAGGTCAAATAGGGGATGCCGAGCGAGGTGATGTTCTGGAAGAAATGGGTCCCCTGGGAGGGGTCGGCGCGGATGGTCTTGCTTTTCACCTCGATTATCGCCGCCACCCCGGAGATGTCAGCCCACTGCACGGGGATGCCCAGCCATGGGTCTGCTGAGCCCCATCTCCCCGGGCCGATCAGGAGGAAATGCCGCTTTTCCTGCCGTAGCCGGCGGTTCATCGCGCCGATCTCCCGGGCCGTTTCCCGCGTCTTCGCCGGATTGAACCTCTCCGGGCAGACGTAGACAATGTCAGAGATATCGCCAAAGCTGCCGTGACCGAGTGACTGGCCGGCATAGCAGACTGCCTCGCCGATCTCGTGGTCGCAGATCTGCACATCGATCAGCTCGCCGCCGGTCACCATGGGCCGTATCTGGAGGAAATGGAATACCGAGTTGGAGAGATCCGGGTCGAGGTGCACGGCGAATTCGATCTCCACCTCGCCGCCCATGCCTTCCTTGCCGATCGCCAGCAATTCTGTCAGGATCTCGGCAAGGGGATAGGCGGAATACTTAAGGATGGGGGCGAAGGTCATGATCTTCTGCCCCGGCAGGCAGCCGTCCCGCACTCGATCCTCTTCGGCGATGTAGGTGGAGGCGAGCATGGTTATTGGCGGCTCGTTCTCGGCCTCGTGGACTTCCCGCAGAACCAGATTGGAGGTCTCGCGGTTGAGGCAGGAAGAAGTCATGTCCAGGGCGTAGAACTTGCGCTGGCTCGACTTCAGCGTGTTCTCCACGGTCGAGAACTGCATGAGCTTCTTGGGCCGGGCCGGCGAGAACCACAAAGTCTTGCCGCCTTCCACCACCGTCTTGCCGATGCCCACCGCAATGTGGGCAACCCCCTCGTCGGCCCGCATGTCCATGACCGGATAGAAATTCCGCGACTGGGCCACGCCCGATACCGCGGGATACCAGTAATCGCCGTACCGTCCCCCGGCCAGTTCCTGGATAATGACCGCCATGGAGTCCTCACGGCCCTGGGCAGTGGCCTTGGAAAAGGCCAGGGGGCTCTCGAACCAGGTCGAGGCATAGACCAGCTTGATGGCGCTCTCCAGCTGGGCCAGGCGCTCATCGAATTCCGGATGATTGTTGGCCAGGAAGTAGGTGGAATAAAGACCGGCGTAGGGCTTGAAATGGCCGTCCTCGAGTACCGAGGAGGAGCGGACCGACAGCGGGTGGTCGCATTTCAGGAGAAACGAGCGAAGCTCCTGCCGGAGCCGGTCCGGCAGGGCGGCATCGAGGAACAGGTCGGCGATCTGCTCGTCGGACATCGGCGCGCTGAAAAACAGGGAGTTCTCCTGGACGAAGGCGCCGAAGCAATCGGCGGTGACCACGCAGGTCTTGGGGATGGTGATGGAATGGGAGTTGAGCACCGAATTCTCCCGATAGGATTCCTGGAGCAGAGCCCACATGAAGGCGATTCCCCTCGCCTTGCCGCCCATCGAGCCGCTGCCGATCTTGACGAAGTCCATGATATCGCTGTCGTAGTCCTCGGCGGAGAACCTGACCACCACCCCCTTCTGCCGAAGTTTGCGCAGGGAATGGACCTTGTAGACGAGATCCTCCCGGATGGACCGCAGATCGTTGATATTCAGCACATAGTCCTTGTGCAGCCGGCGGGCCAGCGTCACTTCCGCTCTGGCCATAACCCAGTTGGAGAAGTGGTTGCGTGTGGTGTGATAACGGAGCGAGGCCTCCGGGATCACCCGCAGCTGCTTTTCGAACTCGTGGAGATTGGCCGCCCTGCCGATCGCCGTCTCGTCGGGCAGGCGGAAGATGAAATCGCCGAAACCGAGGTGGTTCAGAAAGAAGCTGTGCAGCTCCTCCTTGATCATCGGCGAATTCTTGTCGAGAAAGACCGCCGGAATCCGCTCGGCGATCCAGCGGTTCTGCCGGTCGTTCGAGACCATAAGGAGCGGCAGGTCGTGGATCTCCGTGCGCACCAGGCGTAGGAAGTCGATCCCCGCCCCGTCGGCCATGACCCCGCCCCGACGGAACCTCGCATCCGAGATGATTCCGAAGACATAGGGCTTGTAGGCCTGGTACAGGGCCATCGCCTCTTCGTAGTTGGTAGCCATGAGGATGCGGGGACGCGCCCGCATGCGCAGGAGACGGTGGCGCTCGTTGAGGCTTTCCTCCAGCACCGACTGGGTCTGCCGCACCACCTCCCGGTAGATGAGGGGCAGGAAGAGGGAACGGTAGAGCGGCGAATCCTCCACATAGAGGAGCACCCGGACCATGGCCCGCTGGGTATCCGAATCGACGTTGCGGTGGTCCTCGACATTCTTGATGATGGCCAGCAACAGGTCGGCCTCGCAGCACCAGATGAAAGACCTGTCGACGCCGTAGCTGTCGATTCTCTCGGGAAAGGTTGAACGCATGTTGTGGGCGACGAGGATCACCGGAACCTGCGGCTGGATCTTTTTGATCGCGGCGCCGAGGGCGAAGGCGTCCATGCCGCCCAGGTAGGGCATGGTGACGACCAGCTCGAATTTTTTGCGGCCGAGGATCTCCAGCGCCTCGCCGGCGGAGGAGGCCCGGGTTATCTTGGGCGGCTTGCTCAGGTTCAGGCCGTGGTATTCATTGATCAGCCGGGTGGCGAGGCTGCCGTCCTCCTCCATGATGAAGGCGTCGTAGCGACTCGAGACCAGGAGAATGTCCTGCACCTTGAACGGCATGAGATCGTGGAAGATCTTGAAGTGCGGGTCAAAACCTAAAAACTGCTCGTTTCCGTCCTGAAACATCTCGCACCATCCCAGAGAATCGTTGAGGAGTCGTCCGTTGCAGCTTCCAGCTTGAGAAGCGCCCGGCTTTCTTGTCCCGCTTTAAGCCGTGGTTAAAATTCCATCTCGTTGTCGTTGTCGTAATCGTAGTTGCCCTAAGGAGCGACCTCTTCCCAATTCGTGATTTCTTGTCCAAGCTTCGTTACCATGAAAACGATTCTCACGAGCATCTTTTCGACTACGATTACGACAACGACAACGAGGGAAGCTTATCCTAGTATTGTATAGCCGTTTTGGCGAAAATGAAAATGGCTTCACCACTGTCCGCCATACACCAGGTACATCGCCGGATACCATGTAATGACGATGAGAAAGAGAACAAGCAGGAGAAGAGAAAGCTGCCCGGCCCGCCCGCGGTAGGCGGCGACCGCAGAGGTCAGGTCCGGGAGGAGGGCCACCGGGGCGATCGCCCCGGCGCTCATTCCGGCAAAGGTCGCGGCAAAGAGGAGAAAGTAGATGGGATACCCAACGCCGCGATACTCCCACAGAAGGATGTCGAACGGACAGCGGTGGGACGGCATGCCATAGATATAGGAAGAGATCACCGCGGTGATGACCAGAAGCGAGAGGAGGAAAAAGAGCAGCCAGCCCCCGGCGAGGCCGATGCTCCGGGCCAGGTGGCGGAAGGTCGACGGGGACCGCTGCTCCGTAAGCTGCCGTCGGCCGCCGAAAAACAGCAAGGCCGCAAAGCCGTAATACAGGCCCATCAACTGCGCCGCCGGCAGGGGGCCGACCAGGTTGCGGCCGTCGCCGCTCGCCCCGCCGAAGATCACGCCGCAGCAGGAGGTGATGATATCGGGCTGCAAACCGGCAAGATAGGCGGTCAGCAGGATGACATCGGCCAGCAGGTAGGGCGCCAGAAACAGCAGGTAATAAAACTTCAGGCGGGTGAGCGGCGACTCTTCCGCCCGCAGATCGAGTCGATGCAGGAGGATCCAGAAGCCGTAGAGGAAAAGACCGGCGATCTTGACCGCCAGGGCCGGAATACCGAAGTCGTTGGCCAGAAAGGCCCCGGTGGCGCACATCGCACCGACCAATATCCTGGAAAAGCTGTCGGCGGCCAGCACCAGCAGCACAAGCGAGATTATCTGGAGAATCAGGACGTACTGCACCAGCATCGCCGACAGCCAGGTCTCGTTTTCCAGGCGGATCTGCCTCGCGGTGTCCGCCCCGGGGTCCCAGAACCTGATGACTCGAAGGGCCGTGGCCACCACCCGGGCCCCGAGAAGGATGGTTGCCGCGCTGCAGACGAGGAGGGCAATTGACCAAGGGTTGAGCAACATCGGCCGCTCAGCCTCCGCTGTCCGCGATGCGGCCGTCCCGCAGAACGACGATCCTGTCGACTTTGGGATGTCCGGCCACCAGGGGATCGTGGGAGGAGAGAATGATCGTCCGACCTTCGTCCTTCAAGGCGGCGAGCAGGTCGACAATCTCCAGCGCCAGCCGGTTGTCGAGATGGGCGGTGGGTTCGTCGGCGACGACGATCGGCGGGTTGTTGATCAGGGCTCGGGCGATCGCCGCCCGCTGCAGTTCCCCGCCGCTCAGCTGCCGGGCGGGGAATTGCCGGCGGTGGGCGACGGCGAGTTTGACGAGCAGGGCGTCCGCCCTCTTCTCCCGCTCTCTGGGACTCACCCCGAGCGGCAGAAGCGGCAGGGTGACGTTGTCCAGCACCGTGAGGTGCTCCAGCATGTTGAAATGCTGGAAGACGAAGCCGATCAACTCTCTCCGGTAGCGGGTGAGAATGTGATCGGGCAGCCGGGAGATTCGCCTGCCGCCGATGGCCGCCCGGCCGCTGGTCGGCCCGAAGACGCAGCCGATGATGGAGAGCAGCGTGGTCTTCCCCGAGCCGCTCGGCCCCTGCAGGCAGACCATCTCGCCTGTCCCCACCGCAAGATCGATATCGTGCAGGGCGACCACCTCGTTCGGTTCCCCCACATTGTAGATCTTATTGACCGCTTCGAGGTTGATGAGCATGTCAGATCACCGAGTCGGCCCGGACCACCGCCGCCCGCCAGGCCGGCACCGCCGTGGCGCAGAGATAGGGCAGAACGGAAATGGCGAAAACGAGCAGAAAGTCGCCGAAGGCGAACTCCGGCCTGAGCGACCCGCCGGGCCTGAGCACCGACCAGCCGAGCAGAATCGGCCGCAGGACTGAACCCTGAAAGACAGCCACATGAAGCCAGGCGAGAAGGTAGCCGGTCAAAAAGGCAAGCAAGGAGATGACGCCTGACTCGCAGAACCTGAGGAGGATGATGTCCTCGGTCTGCCAGCCGAGGACCTTCAGGATGCCCACCTCCCGCACCTCTTCCCGGGAGAGCCCCGAGGCCCGGTCCCAGGCGAAGATGGCAAAGGCAGCGAGGGCGGTGAGCAGGCAAATCGCCCCCAGGCCGCTCCGCCAGGAAAAGACCACTTCGTATGTTTTGCCGATCTGTTTTTTGGTGATGACCCTCACGCCGGGCAGCATGGCGGCGATCTTGCCGGCGACGGTATCGATCTCCACGGGATTTGCCACCCCGACGAGGAGGTCGGTGACATAACCCATCTCGACGGCAAAGAGGTCGCGGGCGTCCGCGAGCGTCATAAGGATGACGTCGGCCGTGAGGAGGTCGAGCTCCTCGGCAAAGGTCCCCACCGCCTCGAAGGAGGCCATGGTCAGATCCGGCCGGAAGAGGGAAAAATGGCGGCGGTCGCCGAGGCCGAGCTCCTGGCGAATGTCGCGGCTGACCACCGCCTTGCCCCGGTCGCGGGGCTCGAGCAGCCGGCCCTCAGCGCCCCCCGGCCACCTGCTCCCGTCGTCCCCGCCTTCCAGCGCCCCGGGCGGAAGGCCGATCACCGTGTAGTTGGCGCCGTTCTTCTCATCGAAATAGTAGCCCCAGATCCGTTCCTCCACCTTGCTCACGCCGAGGATCTTCCCTACCCTTTCTTTCGCGGTCACGGCAATGGGTACCTGTCGGCCGGCGGACATCTGCTGCACGGTGATGTCGGGAGCTGCGACGAGGACCTCGGCGGCAAGCCGGCTGAGGCTTCCCGTCATCAGCTGAAAGGAGGCGAAGAGAAAAATCACCAGGGTGAAGAGGAGAAAGATCGAGCAGTTCTTGCCGAGATTACGGGCTAAGTAGGCGAGGGCGTAATCGAGAATGTTGAGGATCCGGCCGAAGAAAGGGGGCATTGCGGTTACCGGGGTGGAGCCCAGAACAGGGTGGAGGGAAAATGATCGAGCGCCCCGGGGTGGTCCATGGTGACCACCGCCGGATCGCTCACCGCCGGATGACGGGTGTAGCGGGCCTCGGTGGAAAGCGAAAGATCGGTAAGGCCGAGGCGCGCCACCGCCTCCCGCATGAGCCGGATCTCCTCCTGAAGTTCGTTTTTCTCCAGGATTCCCGGCAACTGCAGCGACAGGGCATACAGCACCCCGTAGCCGGTCAGTACCAGCATCAGGACAAAAGAAGGCCGCATCCTCAGATACTCTCTATTTTTAGTGCTTCTTGCCATGTCCGAGCATCTTGTGCCTTTGCCGCAGGGAGTCGATCAGCTCCCGGGTGATGTCCGAGAAGAGCAGGATTTCCTTCCCCTTATGATCCTTCTGAAAGCTCTCGGCATGGGATCGTTCGGCAAAAGGGACCAGCTCATGTCCCATGGGTCCGAGCACATCGCTGCCGAGAACATAGTAAGCCTTACGACCGTCGATCCATTTCTGGCTGTAATAGTCCTTTACCCGGACCTCGCCCACTGTGACCCCTGCTGCCGCGCCATACGATTCGGGCGAGAAGAAATAGACCATCATGTCCTTTACGCCGTCAAAGGGCTCTATCCGGCCGTCGGAAAGGACAAGCTGCGTTACCCACTGCGGATATTTCGCCACAAACATGCCGCAGACCGGGCAGCGGGCATCCCCGGCGATGACAGGCTCAACCGCCTCGGCTGCAACCGACGGACATGGCCAGGGCCGCAGAAGAGCCAGGACCAAGGGGAGTATGACCAGCGTCCACTTTTTCATTTTCTTTCCTCCAAGGCGGATTTCCTCGCCGACGGTTTCTCTTCGAGATATTTGCCGAGGATTTCCTGCATTTCGGCCCGGCCCACCCCTCCCAGCAGGGCGGCCAGGATCTTTTGATCCGGCCCGATGAACAGCGTCTGCGGGTAGGCCCGGATATCATACAGGTCGGCCAGTTTCGCCTCTGTGTCCATGACCACCGGGAAATCGAGCTGCATTTCTTTAACGAATTTCTGCAGGGTGTCCCGTTTTTCGTAAAAACTCCCGATATAAATTACCTGCAATCCTCTCTCCTGATACTTCCGATAAAATTCCTTGAAGACCGGGGTATCGGCCTTGCAGAAACGGCAGTTGGTCTCGAAAAAGCGCAGTATCACGGGACCTCCCCGCAGACTGGAGAGGACGACGACCTTGTCGTCGATACCTTTGGCGGCAAAATCGGGGGCCGGATCGCCCAGCCGCAAGCCTCTCGGTTCATCCTCCCGGCTGCAGCCAGTGTGGAGCAGGCAGGCAAAAACCAGCACTAACGGAATCCATCGACTGAGCAGACGTTTCTTCATGTGGCTGAGCATTCCTTCGAGCCTTGTTGTTTCGGCAATTGCATAAGGCCCTTTCGATATGTTACACTGTGGTATGCGCCGGATCGGGCATTTTTCGGATGCCTTTGGTTGTCCACAGTCTGCAGTGTCCATTTCACTTAGATTAATCCTTTGACAACCAAGAGTTAAAGCACTTTTTGCCTGACAGGCCAATTTTCCGGAAACATCCGCTCGCCTCACTGCTCGGGGAATACCATGGACAGCGCCGAATTTGCCGAAATCAGGAAGAAACTCGATAAGACCCAGAAGGAAATAGCCAGCCTTCTCGGCATTTCCCTCAAAGCGGTCTGCAGTTACGAGCAGGGCTGGCGTTCCATCCCCGCCCACGTGGAACGGCAGCTCATCTTCCTCCTCGCCCGGCGGGACCATCGTCACAAGACGAGCCCCAAATGCTGGGACCTGCGTAAATGCCCGGGGGAGAAGAGGGAGAAATGCCCGGCCTGGGAATACGATGCCGGAGAATTCTGCTGGTTCATCAACGGCACCATCTGCGAAAACGCCACCTGCAAGAACTGGGAGAAGAAGATCCTGGTCTGCAAGAACTGCGTGGTGATGAAAAATATCAAATAGGTCAAGATCTTGCGCCCGCCAGCTCGTCGGGGGTGTTGACGTTCATGAAGGCAGGGCGCAGCGGCTCGGGCACGGTCGGGGTCTCGATCCGAGGATGCCTGGCGGCCTCGCCGATCCGCAGATTGCCGGCGTAGAACTGCTCTTCGAAAAGCTGGCCCGCGCGGCAGTCGTACCAGGCCAGAAGGGGTTCCGGACGATCACTTGTCGCCAGCCGCGGCACCCTCCCCCAGCATCCCGCCCTCCGGCCCGCAAGAAGCCATCGCACCGCATCGACCGTCATCCCGGGCATATCGCAGGCAATGACCAGCCACGACACCTGGGGCTGCCAACGAAAGGCCGAGAGGATCCCGGCGAGCGGTCCCATTACCCCGGGAATATCGGCAAGGCGAACGGTCTCCGCCACCGGCTCGGGGAGATGTCCTTTTCCTGAAACAACGATGCCATCCACCAGAGGACGCAGGAGATCGATCGTCCGCTCCAGCCAGGTGCGCCCGTCGTCGCCTTCGATCAGGTGCTTGGGCCTCCCCATCCGTGAGCTCTTTCCGCCGATGAGGACGCAGGCCCACACCGGCGTTCGGCTCGCCAGATCATCGAGCCTGACCGCCAGCCGCCGGGAAAAACTCTCCACTGCCTCCGGACCGTGGCAGGATAATTCCCCCGCAGACTCATTCCCCGGCTCGCCCAGCCAAATCCTCTGCAGCGGCAAGGAACTCCGGCCATTGACGATCACCAGGTCGTGCAGACGGGCGAGGAGGTTCAGGGTATGCAGTCTCCGTTGTCCTTCCGCACGGAGAACGGCAGGATCGAGTCCCCTTTGTGCCAGCTGTGCCCGCAGGGCCTGCACGAATGCATCACGAAATTCCTCCGTCCCCCCGACCAGGGAAAAGATCGGGAGCCTGTTCCAATCGAACGCCGGCTGCCCCGAGTCGGCATGCCGTCCTGTCCTTTTCTTCTCCGCCATCGGCCTTCACCCTCAACCAAATGACAGGGGGCGGCCGCTCGCCGGCAGGATTCCTGCTTTTCTTCCCTTGTCGAGAAAGGCTCCGATCGCCGCCCATCCCTCCTGCCCAAGACCTCTTGAAAAATCATTGACATAGAGGCCGATATGGCTCTGCACCACCGCCTCTTCCAGTTCCTGGCTTTTGCTGCGGATATAGGGCAGGCACATTTCCGGATAGCGGAAGGCGAAGTCGACACTGGTTTTAATGGCCCTGTCGATCGCTCTGATCTTTGCCTCTCCGAGACTGCGTCGGGCGACGATGCAGCCGAGCGGGATCGGCAGCCCGAAGCTCTTCTCCCACCACTCACCGAGATCCTGCAGGCAGACCAGCCCCCGCTCCCGGTAGGTGAAACGGGATTCGTGGATGATGACCCCTGCATCCACCTCGCCCCGGCCGATGGCGTCCATTATCAGATCGAAGCGCATCTCCACCAGGTTGCAGCGCTCGTGGAGAAACATCTGCAAAAGCAGCGCAGCCGTGGTCAGCCGGCCGGGGATGGCGATCCTTTTCCCGGAAAGCTCGATGTCTTCGCCGCCCGCCCGCGCGACCAGCAAGGGGCCGCAGCCCCGGCCCAGGGCGCTGCCGGCGGAGAGCACGCAGTACTCGTCGAGGACGTGCCCCAGGGCATGGCAGGAGAGCTTGGTCACGTCAAGTTTTCCGGCGAGCGCCCAGGAATTGAGCTGTTCCACGTCCTCCAGGAAAGGCTCCCGGAAGGCCTGGCCTTCCAGGGCAATCCTGCCGTGGACCAGGGCGTAGAAGATGAAGGTATCGTTGGGGCAGGGCGAAAATCCCAAAGAGAGTTCATTGCTCATATTCAAGTCCTTTGATGACCAGGGCGGCGGCTCGGGCCGCCTGGCGGCAGGCCTCCTGCAGGCGCCAGTTGGCCGGGTTGCGGTCTTCCACGTAGTTGGAAACGGCGCGCAGCTCGAGGCACGGCAGGCCGAATTCCCGGCAGACCCGGGCGAGGGCCGCGCCTTCCATGTTTTCGCAGAGCCCCCGCCACCGGGCCCGCAGCATTTCGCCTCGGCGCAGGGTTCCGGTCGCCGCGTTGACCGTGACGAAGACGCCGGCCTGGCAGGCCAGGCCATGAGCCCCGAGCACCGAGCGGGCGGCCTCAAGCAGACGACCATCCAGGGGATAGACGATTTCCCCGGCAATCGAAGCATCCAGGGGGATTATTCCCTCCGGCAGAGAAATGCCGAAGTCGCCGAAAACCTCCTGTTCGGCAAGACAGATATCCAAAAGGGCCGGTTGACTCGTCCCGGCCAGCTGGAGGTAAGCGCCGGCGACTCCGAAGTTGACCACCGCCTCAACCGGGTGGTCCATCCCGGCGAAAAAGCGGGTCAGACGGACGGCGGTTTCCACCGGGCCGACACCCGCCACAAGAGACAGGCAGGGAGAGGCACCGGCGAGCTCCGCCAGAAAAGGCTGCATCTCTATTTCGGTTGCGGCAACGGCCAGGATCATGGTATCTACATCAGTTCTGCTGTTATTTCATCGTAACTGTAATTATCTTTTGCGGCCGGCGCCGCTCCGCGAGCGGGATTCGCACATCCCAACACCGCCAGGCAAACACCTTAACGTATTCGCCCGTTTTCCGCATCGCCTACCTCGGGGCCGTTCATTTTTCATCGACCGGAAGCATCATGCATCAGGACCTTCTCCTCAGTTCCTATTCCTATCACCTGCCACCCGAGCTCATCGCCCAGCAGCCGGCCGACAGGCGGGACAACTCCCGGCTGATGGTGGTGGACATGAAAGGCGGCGAGACCCGGCTGAGCCACCACCGCTTCAGCGATATCGCCTCCTTCATCTGCAAAGAGGATATGCTGGTGGTGAACGACACCAGGGTCTTTCCGGCAAGGCTCCTCGGCAGGAAGGAGAGCGGCGGCAAGGCGGAGGTTTTTCTTCTGGAATTCCCCGTAATTGACGCCGAACTTCCTGGGACGGCGGTCGCCACCGCCCTCATCAAGGCCTCGAAACGCCCAAAACCCGGGACCAGAATACACATCTCCGAAACCTTTCATGCTACGGTCATGGAGGACCACGGCGACGGCAAGGCCAGGCTGCGGCTGAGCTTCGACCCGTCGGCGGGGCTGGCCGAGACGCTCAGACTCTCGGGTCAGGTCCCCCTGCCACCCTATATCGAGAGGCAAGACGGCTGCACCGAGGAGGACGTGCACCGCTATCAGACGGTCTACGCCAACGCGCCGGGAGCCGTGGCCGCCCCGACGGCCGGTCTGCACTTCACCGACGAGCTGCTCCGCAGCATCACCGACCGGGGCACCCTCTTTGGCCAGGTCACCCTCCATGTCGGATACGGCACCTTCGCCCCGGTGCGGGAGGAGGATATCACCCGCCACCAAATCCATCAGGAGTACCTCTCCATTCCCCCTCAGACGGTCGAGGCGGTTATGGAAACCAGGCGAAGAGGGGGGAAGATCTGGGCGGTAGGCACCACAACGGTGCGGGCACTGGAATATGCGGCAAAGGAGACGGGAGAGCTGCGGGCCATGGAGGGTTGGTGCGATCTCTATATCTATCCGGGTTTTCGCTTTCAGGTCGTCGACAATCTCATCACCAACTTCCACCTGCCGGATTCGTCGCTGATGTTCCTGGTATCCGCCCTCTGCGGACGAAAAACCCTCCTTGACTGCTATGCGACGGCAGTCAGGGAGGGGTATCGTTTCTTTTCCTACGGCGATGCGATGGCCGTCATTACCGGCCGGTCCGAATGAACGGGAGAAAGGGCGCAGGCACAGATCAGGTTGCTGCCGCCGCCGGACAACCGGCGCAACTGCCGCCCGACTGGCATGGAGAAGCGGCGGGTTTTGCCGCGCCATTCGAGGAAGCCGATGAGTAGCCGTCTGCGTACCAGCCGCCGCCTTTCAACTGAAAGGAAGACCTCGACATCAGTTTTCTTACCGGAGCCTGGCACTCTGGGCAGTTGGTCAACGGTTTATCGGCAATTTTCTGTTGAACTTCGAAAACCCTGTCACACTCTTTGCACTCATACTCGTACACTGGCATTGCTGGTCACCTCTTGCACCGCATTATGAATTGTTAAACAGTGGGTTAAGCTGATCGCCAAGAATCTTCTCTTTCCACTAACAAGTTCTCATTCCTTCGCGGAGCGGCTATCTCCCCAAAAGAATGAGACATTTTTGTAAGTATTTGTTACTCCGGACTTTCACCCAAGAAGCATCAGCAAAATAATTCTCGCCTCTCCATCTGTCAATATCGCAATCGGCCGGGCTGAAAATTGTTATGGCGGGGCCGGGGACGATGCCCGCTTGTTGGCGGCGGAATTTTCTGGTAGAGTATCCGAACATTTTCCTCCCGATAAGGGATAGTCCTTTAAAGAGCTTGAAAGCCAAACTACGGAAGCGTGTCTGCCGCCAGGCTCACCCCTTTACCTCCCTCGGATGGTACTTACACTCTCTACGATTCACCAATGATCGGTATTTTTGATTCAGGCGTCGGCGGCATGACCGTGGCCAGGGCCGTGGAACTGCTACTGCCGCGTTATCCCCTGCTTTACCTCGGAGATATCGCCAGATCCCCCTACGGCACCAAGAGCGATAGGACGATCGTCGAATACTCGATCGAGAACACGAAATTCCTGATCGAGCGAGGGGCGCAGGCCATCGTCATCGCCTGCAATTCCGCCTCGAGCGTTGCCACCGACCGCCTCCGCGAGGAATTCAGCATTCCCATCATCGAGGTCATCACCCCGGCGGTCGAGCAGGCACTGCGCGACACCCGGAGCGGCAGGATCGGCGTCATCGGCACCAAGGCGACCATCCGCAGCAACATCTACGAGCGGAAGATCCTGGCGGAACAACCCGAGTACCGGGTCGTTTCCATCCCCTGCCCGCTGCTCGTGCCCCTGGTCGAAGAGGGCTGGACGAACAAGCGGGAAACCAAGATGATCCTCCGGCGGTATCTCCACGGCCTGAAGGAAGCCCAGGTAGATACCCTGGTCCTGGGCTGCACCCACTATCCCTTGCTGAAACACCTGATCCAGCCCCGGATAGGCAAACGGGTCGCTCTTATCGACTCGTCGCTCGCCGCCGCAGAGTATCTCCGCAGATACCTGCAGGACAATCCGGATTTCGCCCCGTCAGCGCGGCACGAAGTTGGCAGCAACAGATATTTTGTCACAGATCTCACCGAATCCACAAAGTTCATGGCCGAGAAGATTTTCGCCCGGCCGATCGATCTCCAACCTGTCGAGTAATCAATGCGTATAATACGTCCTATTTATATGTTCTTTCTGGTTTTGTCGTTTTTCTCCGCCTCCGTTCAAGGAGCCGAGGCACCGGTGGAGTATCCGGAAGACGTCGCCGCCCGGCTGCAGCGCCGCTACGACGCCATGAAAAGCCTCACCTTCAACTTCTATCAGGACATCCGCGGCGAAATGAGCGGCCGCCCCCGGCAGGGATCGGGCCAGGCGGTCTTCTACAAGCACGACGGCAAGGCAAGGATGCGCTGGGATTACACCCAGCCCGACCGCCAGGTTTTGATCAGCGACGGCGAGACCTTCTCCATGTATGTGGAAAACCAGCAGCAGCTGATCGTCACCCCGGCGGAGAACCTCGATGCCGATCTCACTTACGCCTTCTTCACCGGAAAAGGGCTTTTGCAGCGGGACTTCCATATCCGTCCCGCCAACGAGGACGAACAGCCGGAAGACGAGGCGGAATTCAAGGTGATCAAGCTCATCCCGAAGACCCCGCAGTCCCAGGTCCAGGACATCCATGTCTGGGTGACGCCCGAGTCGCTGATCCGCCGGATCAAGATCCAGGACCATTTCGGCACCATCACCGTGCTCAACCTGAGCGACATCGAAACCGACACCCTGGCGGGCAAAAGCCCTGGCGAAATGGACAAGATTTTTGCCTTCACCCCGCCGGAAGGCACAGAGATCATCCGGCAATAACATGACGGCACCGCCATCCGGGATCAGAATCGGGCTTGTCGCCGCACCGTGGTCGATCTTCAACCGGCCTTCGCTCCAGTTGGGAACCCTGAAAAGTTACGTGGAGGAAAAGACCGCTGCCCGGGTCGACTCCTTCCATCTCTATCTGGCCGTCGCCGCAGCCATCGGCATCGAGCGCTACACCCGAATCGCGCGCTGCGGCTGGGCCGGTGAGGCCCTTTTCGCCCCGCTGCTCTTCCCCGGGATGCGAAGCGAGGCCGAGAAACTCTTTCGCGAGAGCCTTGCCGGTCAGAACCAGCCTGTTCCGGATTTTGCCGAGCTTGTCGAGCAGATCAAGCAAACCTGTTCAGCTTGGCTCTCCGCCCTCTCAATAGACGATTACCGGCTCTTCGGCTTTTCGGTCTCTTTCTTCCAGCTGCTCTCCTCGCTCTATCTGGCAAGACTGCTCAAGGACAAGCGGCCGGAGCTGCCGATCGTCTTCGGCGGGTCGTCCTGCGCCGGGGCGGCGGGCGCCTCGCTCATCGAGCATTTTCGGGAGATCGATTATCTGGTGGATGGCGAAGGCGAGGAAGCCCTGGCAGAACTCTGCCGATTCATTGGGCAAGAAAGAGGTTCGCTGCCGGCCAATGTCCTCTCGCGAAAGCCCGTCGCCAAAGACGAAAAACACTCCGGCATCGACATGAACGGGTTGCCTTTTCCCGATTACGCTCCCTATTTCCAGGAAATGCACAACCACTTCCCCGGGCTGCCCTTCATCCCCACCCTGCCGGTCGAGTTCTCCCGCGGCTGCTGGTGGAACAAGTGCTCCTTCTGCAACCTGAATTTGCAATGGCGCGACTACCGCTGCAAGAAGGGCGACAAGATGGCCGCGGAGGTCCTGCACCTCGCCCAAACCCACGAATCGCTGCAGTTCACTTTCGCTGACAACGCCCTGCCCCTGAAGGAGGCTGACCGCTTCTTTGCCCGGACCGGTGAGAAGGACCTGGATCTTCAGTTCTTCGCCGAGATCAGAACGATAGTGGAACCTGACCGCCTGCAACTCTATCGGCGGGGCGGACTGCAGACGATCCAGGTCGGTATCGAGGCCCTGTCGAACTCGCTGCTGCGGAAAATGAAGAAGGGCACCACGGTCATGGACACCATGGCGATGATGAAAATGGCCGGCGAGAATCGGATCCGGATCGAAGGAAACATCATCACCGAATTCCCCGCCACGACCGAAGCGGAGATCGACGAGACCCTGGAGAGTCTCGACTACCTCTTTCCATTTCCCCCGCTGCAGGTTGCCCGATTTTTCCTGGGCTACGGCTCGCCCGTCCATACCAGGGCCAGGGAATTCTCCATCCGCTCCATCGTGCCCCACGCGAAATACCGGCGGCTTATGCCCAAAAAGCTGTTGCAGGAAATGACCATGCTCATCTCCGACTACCGGGGCGACCGCAAGAAGCAGCGACGTCTCTGGCGACCGGTGACCGAAAAGATGAGCTTCTGGAGTGAATACCACCGGCAGAGGGGGAAAGAGCAGCCTTATCCCCTCTCCTGGCAAGACGGCGGAACCTTTCTCATCATCCGTCAGGAACGGCCGGCGGGTCAGCCGCTTCTGCACCGGCTGCGCGGCCGGTCCCGCGAAATATACCTCTTCTGCCGGGAACCGAGGCGAAAGGCTGACATACTCCGCGAGTTCCCCGCCGTCTCCGCAGGCATGCTGGAGAAGTTCCTTTCCGAAATGACCGCCAAACGTCTTATGTTTGAGGAAGGGGACCGGGCGCTGTCGCTGGCGGTCCGGAGCGACTGGAGGTAAGCGGCAGTGCGGCCGGAGGAGAATCATTCCAAACCGGCAGTGAGGAGTTCTCCTGTGGTCAATTGCCGCCCTGTAATCAATTTATTACGGCAATATCATCGGCTTCCGACATGAGGCAGAAACCTTGACTTTGTCCGCGCGAGGACACAGGGTATTCGGATCGATGACAAACCTATACGAGAGTAGGGATAGTAATAACTCAGTTCGGTATCAGTTCCTGCCGGACTATAACCGTAACCCGCGAGCTTCTTGCACACCGACATGACAGACACAACCAGCGACAATTTCGAGGATTTATTCAAGGCTGAAGAAACAAGGAAAATCAGACACCTGACTCCAGGACAAAAGATCAAGGCCACCATCGTCGGGATCACCGGCGAGTCGACCTTTCTCGATGTCGGCAGTAAGAGCGAGGGGGTTCTCAACAGCGCCGAGTTGAAAGACAGCGAAGGCAATTTCACCAAGAAAGTCGGCGACACCATCGACGTCTACTTCCTCCGCTCCAAATCATCGGAACAGCTTTTCACCACTTCCATATCAGGAGGCGGCAACGCTTACCTGGAAGAGGCTTTCCAGAGCGGCATTCCGGTAGAGGGCTTCGTCAAGGCTGAGATCAAGGGCGGCTTCGAGGTCACTCTCGGCGGCAATGTCCGGGCCTTCTGTCCCTATTCACAGATGGGCCTGCGCCGCCTCGATGACCCGGCGGCGACCTACCTCGAGACCCACATGAAATTTCAGATCACCCGTTACGACGAGAACGGCCGCAATATCGTCCTGTCCGCCCGGGCCATCCAAGAAGCCGAACGGGAAGAAACCCGCGAGAAACTGCGGGAGACCCTGCAGGAAGGCCAGACGGTCGAGGGCGTTGTAACCTCGATACGGGACTTCGGGGCCTTCGTCGATATCGGCGGGGTCGACGGCCTCATCCCGATCTCGGAAATCGGCTGGAGCCGCGTCGAAAAGGTGGCCGAGCATTTCTCCGTAGGCCAGGAGGTGCAGGCGGTGATCAAGAAACTTGATTGGGAGAATAACAGGATCTCACTCAGTTACAAAGAGACTACGGCCGATCCGTGGGCCGAGGTGCCGGTCCGGTTCCCACAAGGATCAACCCATGTGGGAGTGGTGGCAAGACTTGCCCAGTTCGGCGCCTTTGTGACCCTTGCCGAAGGCATCGACGGCCTCATTCACATATCCAAGCTGGGCGGCGGCAGGCGCATCCATCACCCCCGCGAGGTCATGGAAGTGGGCCAAAATATCGAGGTGAAAATAGACGGCATCGATTCCACCGAAAAGAGGATCAGCCTGTTGCCCGCCGACTATGTCTCGGCGGAGGCAAAAGACGAGGCGGAGCGGGCGGACTACAAGAGCTTTATGTCCCAGGAGAAAAAGAAAAAACCGGCGGGAGAAGTCGGCAGCCTGGGAGCCCTGCTGAAAAAGAAGATCGCCGAGAAAAAGAAATAATGCACTCGAACCTGCGGCGGCAGCGAATGGCTGTCGTCGCCGCCGCAGGAGCCGCACCTTCCTCCCCACCACCCCTCGCCGCCGCAGCCCTTGATCCTCTCAATTCCGCCGCTGGTCGACCTTTTCGTAACGAAGCCACAGGAACCGATCTCGACTCGCTGACAATCTCTTTCCGCGGCCCTCCTGAAACTGAAGACTTTTTGCTGCCGATGAAGGAACTTGCTTGACATCCGTATGCCGCTGAAGATACATCTTTCAGCTCTGTAACAGAGATTTTAGTACCTTAGAAATTCATTTTTTTTCTGGAGATGAATTTCGTGAAAATACGTATCCCCCCAAGTGGCGAATGAACTGACACTTGTGGAGGTTCTGTATGCTATCTTCCGAGGATTGCAACAACCATTGCATCAATAGGCCGGGCAATGATCCCTCTCTCTGCCGGAAAATGTCGCTACTTCATTATATCGCTGTTGTTTCTGGTCATATTCTACAGCATTGCCCTGATCTACACTAATCGTACAAGCCACCAAGATCTCAAACAGTTTGAAACTCACGCCGTCATCATCGCCAACGACGTCTGGGCCTTGAACGAGGCAGGGGTGCAGGCCTATCTGCAACTGGCGGTAAACGCCAACCATTACAAGTCGCTCGGTGTCGCCATTCCGGGCGATGAAGAATTTCACAAGACAACGAGCCCCCCGTTGAGCGGGCTGGCCGAAGTTCTCTTCAGGATGGGACTTATCGGAATCAAGGACTTGTCCACCGCCATAAAGCACGAGGACCAGAACATAGGCACTCTCTACGGCCAGCAATATGTCCGGGTAATTTTTCCGCTGTTCAATATTCTCATTTTTCTTCTTTTTGTCCTGCTTACCACCGTTTTTGTCACCCACCTTTTCCTCAACCGACGGTATCTCGAACAGCAGGTTGAAGAACGCACTCAAAACCTGCGGGAAAGCGAGCGAAGGTTTCACGATCTGGTGGACCTTTTGCCCGAGATGGTACTGGAGACGAACCTGCACGGCCGCATTCTCTATGCCAACAAGGCGGCGAAAGATCAGCTGGGGATCGCTTTTCAGTCGGCTTCCGCCGCATTTGCCGATTTTATCGACGCCGAAGACAGGGAACGATTCAACCAGGCCTTCCGGGATTCGCTCGAGCGCCCCCAGGCTTTGCAGGAATTCACGGTCAGAGACCGGGAAGACCACACCTTCCCGGTACTGCTCCGCGCCGCGCCGATAATGAAAGGCGATGATACAACCGGAGCCCGCATGATTATTGTCGACATCACCGAACGTCATCGTCTGGAGGAACAACTGCGGCGAGATCAGAAGATGAAAGCCATCGGCCTCATGGCCGGCGGCGTCGCCCACGATCTGAACAACATCCTCTCCGGCATCATCAGCTACCCGGAACTCCTGCTCCTCGACCTGGAAGAGGGCAACCGACTGCGACGCCCCCTGGAGTCGATCCGCCAGGCCGGTCTTGATGCCTCCGAAGTCGTTTCAGACCTCCTGACCGTCGCCCGAGGCATAGCAGCCAACCGGGAAGTAACCAACCCCAACAAAATGGTTGAAGACTATCTCGCCTCCCCCGACTTCCTCCAGACCCGTTCCCGATTCCCCCTGATCACCTTCCACACTTTCCTGGATCCGAACTTGAGTAATATTTCCTGTTCTCCCATCCATATCCGCAAGTGCCTGATGAATCTCATCACCAACGGCGTCGAGGCCATTCAAGGGAAAGGCACCGTTACCATCGCCACAGCCAACCATTTCCAGAGTGAGGCAGCGCCATATAACAGCCAGATTCTGCCTGAAGGAAATTATGTCATGATCACGGTTGGGGACTCGGGCTCCGGCATCGCTCCCCACGAGATCGCCCATATCTTCGAACCCTTTTTCACTAAAAAAGTAATGGGCAGAAGCGGAACGGGTCTGGGCCTGGCTGTGGTCTGGAATACCATGCGTGACCATGGCGGGGTCGTCTCCGTGGCGAGTGACAAGCACGGCACCACTTTCAAGCTGTTCTTTCCCGCCGTCGCCGACCGGATGGTCGAGATGGCGGTGAAGGATCTGCATGCCTTGAAGGGCAACAGGGAGAAAGTTCTTGTCATCGACGATGAGGCCAGGCAACGCGAAATAGCGAGCAAATTGCTGGCCTCGCTCAACTATTGCGTGGCTACCGTGCCTTCCGGCGAGAGGGCTGTGGAATATCTGCAAAGCCATTCCGCCGATATCCTCGTTCTCGATATGATTATGGATCCTGGACAGAACGGCCGCGCAACCTACAAACAGATCCTGAAAATCCATCCCGGCCAGAGGGCGGTGATCGCCAGCGGATTCGCCGAGAACAGCGAAGTCAGGAAGACGCTGGAAATGGGGGCCGGCGCTTTTGTGTCCAAGCCTTACACGTTGGAACAAATCGGCTCGGCCATATACAAAACCCTCCACTCATGATAAAGTTGACTGAGTTCACATTGTAGGAGTTTCATCGACCCTGCTCCACTCCCTCAGGCCCGGCTGTTCCGCGGCAAGCAGGAAAGATCCCCGGGCAGGTGTTTGTGATTTTCATAAATTTCTTTAGGAGGCGCTATGGTATTCGCTATCCGTCTATCGTTCTATCTTTTCTGCTGGACATGTCTGCTGTTGCCAAACGAAGCAAAGGCCAAAGAAATTTTAGCATGGATGGAAGCCGTCGCCCCTCCGTTTTTCATTCATGAAGGACCCTACAAAGGCCAGGGATACGAGGACATTATCACTGAAATTCTGAAGGAAAGCCTGACGCAGTATGAGCACGCGCATATGCAGGCGAATATTTCCCGCCACTACCAGCAGTGGAAGCAAGGGGAAAACGCCTGCAGCGTGGGAATGTTCAAGACTCCCGAGCGGCTGGAGTTTACATACTTCTCCATCCCCAGCGTTTTCACGCTGCCGACGGTGCTGATCATCCACAAGGACAAATTTGCCTCATTCGGCGGCAAGACGACGGTCAGCCTGGCCGAAGTTCTCAAGGAGGACAAGCTGGTCATCGGCCGGTCCAACAACCGATCCTACGGGATAGAATTCGATACAGTCCTCAACACTCACGGCACCTCGAAAAACATCTTCCAATACGAAGGCCCCGAGCTTTCCCTGAACCTCTTCAAGATGCTGCAGGCGGGCCGTATCGACGCCCTGCCGGGATTGCCGGAAGAGGCGATGTACCTCGCGGAGACCATGGGCATTCGCGATCAGATCATGACCCTTGCCGTAGAGGAAAATCAGGTGAACAAGGAGAGCTGGCGGAGCTACGTTGCTTGCTCGAAAACGGAATGGGGCAAGAAGACCATCGAGGCAATCAACAAAGCCCTCATCGATCTGCGTCCTACGGAGAGGTACAGAGCAGCTTATGAAAGATGGCTTGACCCCAACAGCATAGAGATTTATCGGAAGCTCTATCAGGAAGAATTCGTGAGCATCACAGAGTAGCCAGGACAGGTTTCTCCATAGCGGTGCACGCAGCACCTATCTTGAGATCACCTCTCTTCATCAACCAAGGCAACAGAGGAAGACCGCGAACCGACTATCATGGACGGCAGTGGTTTTCGGGTTGCCGCCAGTGCAGCCGCAAAATGGGACGGACCCCAAAACGTGCGGCAATGATCAAGGTGAGAAATCAAGCGCGGCTGCGGACCGGATCCGTGACCTTGCCGGAAACTAGGCTCTGCCGCATCGCCTCGAAAAGGATGACCGCCGCGGCCACCGAACTGTTCAAGGAATCGAGGGTGCCGGCCATAGGTATGGAAATCAGCACGTCGCACTCCTTTTTCACTAGCGGCCGGATGCCTTTGCCCTCGCTGCCGACAACCAGACAGGCCGGCACGGCGAGGTCTGTGTCATAAAGTGACTGGACCTCGGCGTCCTTGACCGCCCCGAAGATCCAGAAACCGGCCTCCTTCAGTTCCTTCAAGGCGGTCACCAGGTTGGTGACCTGACAGATATCGATATGGGCCATCGCCCCGGCCGAAGCCTTGGCTGCCGTCCCTCCGACCGGAGCCGAACGTTCGCGGGTAACGATCACGCCCGCCGCCCCCGAGGCCAGGGCCGAGCGAATGACGGCGCCGAGATTGTGCGGGTCCTGCAGGCTATCGCAGATCATCAGCCGCACCTTCTCCCCCGCGGCAATGCGGGGCTGCAATTTTGCCACCAGATCGGACAGGGCGATCAGCGGCCGCTCGCTTATCCGGGCGACGACCCCCTGGTGTCGGACCTGGGCCGCTCCCTCCCCTGCTAACCGCAGGGAATCGGTGAAGCTGAGTTTGACACCATGGCGGCGGGCCATCTCGACAATCTCCTCGATTTTGCCCCCCCGCCTGTCCTTCTGCAGAATGATCTCAGTGAACCGTTCGGGTTCCTTTTCCAGGCCTTCGAAGACGGGATGGATGCCCCACAGCATATCCTCACTCAGGCGAATGCGCTTTTCCCCCTGCATCCTGCCCGATTTTTCCTGCCCTTTCATCCTGCAATTCTCCCAATGGGTTTACCGGAAGGCAACCGGTGGGCCCTGGCCCTTTCGGCCAGGATGATCGAGGCCAGAAGGTTCTCCGTCTCGTCCAGATCGTCGTTGATGACCAGGTATTCGTATTCTTTTGCGACCTGCATTTCCTGCCGGGCATTCTGCAGGCGCAGCTGAATGCGTTCCTCGTTCTCCGTGCCTCTCCCGCGCAAACGCTTCTCGAGTTCGGCCATGCTCGGCGGGGCAATGAACACAAAGGCCGCCGTCATCTGCCCGGTGCTGCGCAGGATCTGGGCTCCCTGAACATCTATATCGAGAATGACATCCACCCCCTCCTCCAGTTGCTGCCGGATATCCGATTCGGATGTTCCATAGAGATTGCCATGTACCTCCGCATGCTCGAGAAACATCCCGGCTTCGATCATCCGAAGGAATTCGGCTTGGGAAACAAAATAATAATCGATGCCTTCCTTCTCGCCAGGTCGCGGGGCGCGGGTGGTATGCGATACGGAAAAGACAAGCCGCGGGATCCGGGCCATGACCCGACCGAGAAGGGTGGTTTTGCCAGCCCCGGAAGGTGCTGAAATGACAAACAACCGTCCTGTGGTCATAATGGTTCTCCGGCGGGACCTTTTTGCCCCTGACCGAAGACTTCGGCCAGATGGTAGCTCGGGTTGAGCGCCTGTATTCTTTGACTGATGGTGTCGGGCTGCACGGAAGAGAGAATCACGTGATTGGAATCCATCACCAGAATCGACCTTGTCCGGCGCCCTTCCGTCACATCGACAAGCAGTCCCTGACTTTTTGCCGCTTCCTTGAGCTTGCGTGCCGGCGAAGAGCCGGTGTTGATGACGGCGACGATCCGTTCCACCATAACCGTATTGCCAAAACCGATATTCAGTAATTGCATAACAAGTCTTTTTTATAGAACAACGATCCGGATACCTATTCGATATTCTGGACCTGTTCCCGCATTTTTTCCAGTTCGCTCTTCAATTCAACGGTCAGATGGGCGGTCGCGGCATCATTAATCTTCGAGGCCAGGGTATTGACCTCCCGCAAGAATTCCTGGATGAGAAAATCGAGTTTCCTCCCGATTCCGCCTTCTTCTTTGAGGAACAAGGTAAACTGACCGATGTGGGAATGCAACCTGACGATTTCCTCGGTGACATCGGTTTTATCCGCCATCAAGGCCATTTCCTGGGCAAGGCGGACCGGATCGAGTTGGACATTCCCCAAAAGCTTTTCCACACGTTCCCGCAGACTGAGCAGTCGCTGTTCCAGCAGTTGCGGGATACTCTGCTCAATCACTTTGACAGTATCGGCAAAAGAACCGAGCCGGACCGTGAGATCGGCAGTCAGCGCTTCCCCTTCCTGGAATCGCATCGCATCGCACTGTTCCAGCGCCTCATCGACTGTCTTCTCCACCAGAGGCCATACGGCATCTACATCCTCGTCTTTCTGTTCCCTTTCCAGCACATCGGGAAAGGAAGCAAGCAACTGCGGAGTAAGATCCCCAGACAGGGAAAATTCTTCCGCCAGGACTTGTAAAGCCCTTTTATATCCTGCTGCCAGAGCCTTGTTGACTCGGATTTCCTGCAGATCTGAAAAATCTCCACTCACTGAAAGAAATAAGTCGACGCGCCCACGCTGGAAGACGTTGCCCACCTTTCGGCGGATGCGATCTTCCAGGGCCGAATAGGCCCGGGGGAGTTTCATTTTGATATCGAGATAACGATTGTTGACGCATCTGACCTCGGCGGTCCAGACCCTGCCGCCGCTCGTCAACTCTCCCCGGCCAAAGCCGGTCATGCTCTTCAATGTCATGGTAAATGCCCTAAATATCAATAAAATAAAAAACGATGTGGAAGGGATTCCCTTCCACATCGTTTTATGAAACGGCTATGGTGATACAATGAACGTTCGAAGTTTACTTAGCCGCAGCCATTGCCTCATTCAGTTTTTTTGTGATTTCATCACTCACTTCGATTGCGTCATCAAAATAGATGACGCCGTTCTTGGAATCCAGGATAACAGTGAAGCCTTTTTCCTTGCCATATTTCTCGACGACCTTTTCAAGGGCCTTGAGGATCGGCTCGAGTTCCTTGTCCTGCAGCTGCTTCATCTCGAACCTGGCATCTTCAGTCTTGGCCTGGAGCTCCCGTCCGTTTTTCTGGTACTCGCGCACCTTTTCGGCCTTTTTCTCCTCACTCCAGGCGGAACTTTTCTTCTTTATCTCTTCCTGCATCATCTTGAGATCCTCCTCCTCTTTCTTGAAGGACCCCTGAAGCTCTTTCATCTTTACATCGAAACGCTCCTTTGCAGCTTTGCCCGCATCACAGGAAACAATGATCTTCTGGACGTTGATGACCCCGATTTTCGGGTCCGCCGCCACAGAATTCCGAGCCGTGAAGCAGGCCAAAAGAAGAAAAACACCAGTCAGTAGGATTCTTTTGTACACCATTACATTCTCCTGAAATGCCACTTACTGAACAACCACGAAATCGTCTCTTCTGTTCTGCGCCCAAGAGAGCTCATCCTGGCCGTGGATCAGGATTCTCTCTTCGCCGAAGCTGACGGTACTGAGTCTGGCCTCGGGTACGCCAAGATTGACAAGATATTTTTTGGCTGACTGGGCACGTCTCTCACCAAGAGCCATGTTGTACTCGTTGGTGCCGCGGGGATCGCAGTTTCCTTCGATCCTGATCTCATTATACTTCTGGTTGTTTTTGATGAACTCAGCATTCACCTCGAGACGGGAAGTCTGGTCTTTGCGGATGTCGGAAGAATCGAAGTCGAAATAAACCGGCAGCATGCCTTCAGAGGTACGGCCTTCGCTGATGCCGAGCGGTTTGGCATCGAGGGACTCAACCGGTCCCATAGCTTCAGCTTTGGGCTCAACTTTCATCGCTGCATCGGTCTCCTTTTTGCCGCCGCAAGCGGACAGAGTCAGAAGGGAAACACATAACAATGCAGGGAACAACATTTTCGCTCTCTTCTCCATGGTACAACCTCCAGTAGTTCAATTGATTTGACAACAGACATGTATGACAGATATACGGTGACATCCCACCGTCCACCTTTTTTTTGATAAGCTACTCTTTATAAATGAAATCCTTGGCATTTTCAATATCTTTTTTCCGCCATACCCGACACCTGACAAACAATGTCGTCCAAAAAATCCTTTCGATCGCCAGGCTTTTTTTCACTTATTGATAGTAATTCCGGCCCTACGCCCATGACTTTCTTTTTTAGCCGGCGAGTGTAAAATTACCCTAGTGATAATTATATTTTCAGATTATAAAGCGAACATACTGAAGATCCTGCTTCCAGCACCGTTTTTCCCCAAGCGTGAAAAATAATTGGAGATTTTAATGGCCAAAGCAAATATAAGCCCCAATCGAGCAACAGACAGGACCATCCGCACCATCGATCGAAAGCGTGAACAGGAGCGCCGCAAAATGTTTCTGCGAGCCAAGGATCATGCTGCTGATTTTGCCGCGAAACTAGCCCAGCGCCTCATAGACAGGGAGATCATAGAAACGACCTCAGTGACGGCGGTCAGGGAGGCCTTCGAAGCGCAATTGCTCAAGATCCCCTATCTCGAAGAGTTCGAACTCCAGATGAAGATAGCGCCGGTTCGTACCATTGCCCAGGATCCCAATGTGGTAAGCCTCTACTTCACCCAATATATTGTCGAAGATCTGATCGATAATCCCGCAATCCAGGACGTTTTTGGTGACGATCTCGACATTTACCGCGCCGTGGATTCAGTATTCAGGGTCCTCAGGGAATAGATGGAACATCCCGATGCCGTCCCCTGCCTGCTCGTGGCCGACAAGCAGGGCAGAATAATGGATTTTCCCGATTTGCAGATGGCCGGCATGAGCAACGGGAAGTTTTATCGGCCGCAACCGGAAGATCTCATCCCCCTGCCGCTTGGCAGCGAGTTGTTCGCCCTTCCCGGCCGGCTACCGGTCGGCTGGGACTCTGAATCAGATGAACCGGTCCTTCTCGCTGAAAATCCCCATGACCATGGCCCGGTGCAAGGGGTGGCGGCCTTTATGGCCCCTGCTCACACCGCCATCTTTACCAGCGCCTACCAGAGCGCGCCGGGCGCTCCGCACTTACCCCTTTTTGCCTACACCGCGGTAGGATGGTATCTGGACAGGTTTTGGGTGGCAGGCTTCCGCAGCGACAACGATAAGCGCCAGGACGCCGATCAGTATCTGCAAAGCGACGTGGAGCGTAAAACTCGGAAGGCTTTGAAAACGCACAGGTCGAACAGGCTCATTCAGCACCTTGGCAAATGTTGCCTTACTTATGGCTGCCCCGCCGCGAGAAACTATTTCCTTGGCCGCTGGGAGGCCCCGTTACCTACTTCACCGGAGTGCAACGCCCGTTGTCTCGGCTGCATTTCCTTGCAGGCTTCCGGCTGCTGCCTCTCCAGTCAGGAAAGGATAACCTTTGTCCCGAGCCCCCAGGAAATCGGGGAGGTGGCCATCCCCCATCTGGAGACGGCTGCAAATCCGATAGTCAGTTTCGGTCAGGGTTGCGAGGGAGAGCCACTGCTGCAATCGAAGGTTATAGAGAAAGCAATCAGCCTGATACGCAGCAGAACCCCGCGGGGAACCATCAACCTCAACTCCAACTCCAGTCTTCCGGAGCAGGTGCATCGGCTGGCTAAGGCAGGACTGGACAGTATCAGGGTAAGTCTGAACTCTGTCCAGGAAACCTACTATAACCTCTACTATCGGCCCCGCAATTACCGGTTTTCGGACGTAGCCCGATCCGTTGATGTAATGAAAGCCGCCAATCGCTTCGTATCACTCAATTATTTCGTCTTTCCAGGCTTGACAGATTCCCCTGCGGAGTACGAGGCACTCTGTGACTTCCTGAGACTCCACTCACCCGATTTCATCCAGCTGCGCAACCTGAACATGGACCCAGAATGGTATTTGAAGAGCCTGAATTTTCCGAAAAAAACGCAGGCTATCGGCATGCGTCGCTGGCTGGCTCTCCTCAGAGAGGAATTCCCCGCGTTGAGGTTCGGTTACTTCAATCCTCAGGTTGCACCGGTTTAAAGGTTGTCCTTTCCATAACTCCTTGGAGTGGCATATTTTTTTGATTGCACTTTGCCTGCTGATAGGATATAGTATTATTTGATAAAGCTTACTAATATCTAATTGGAGTATGATATGGAACAGTTACCCAATATGCGTTTGACCACGCAGCGGCAGATCATCCTCGAAGAGTTGGGCAAGGTCACTTCGCACCCGACGGCCAACGAGGTGTATGATATGGTACGAAAGCGGTTGCCGCGCATTGGCCTGGGAACGGTCTACAGGAATCTGGAACTCATGGCCGACAGCGGGATCATACTGAAGCTCGAGGTTGGCGGCACCCAGAAAAGGTTCGATGCTACCGTAGCCCCTCATTACCACGTTCGTTGCACCTCATGCGGCAAGGTGGACGATATCGCCATAGAGGTTCAGAGCAAGATCAATCAGCTTGCCGAAAATGCCAGCAACTATCTGATCCTCGGCCATCATATCGAATTTTCAGGTGTCTGCCCGGTCTGTTCGGAGCAAAAGAAGGATACCCCCCACTGACACGTGAGGCTCAGAGAAGATGCAAGGGGATCGTTATCCCCTTGTAATTTTGTAACGTTGCCAGTTATCGGCCGGCGGGAAAAAGAATCTTACAGAACCGCCTTTTACCGACTTTGATCAGTATCCCTCCCACCGAGGCAGGTGAAATTACCTGATTGACATCACCGGCCTTTTCACCGTCGATTGTCACCGCCGCCTGTTGAATCATCCTTCGGCCTTCGGAGGTCGAGGCGACCAGGCCGGCATCGACCAGCAGCTGAGGAAGAGCGACAGGCTGGACGGAATTGCAGACATATTCCGGAAGGTCGTCGGGCACCCCCCCCTTCTTGAAGACATTTTCAAAATTTTCTTCGGCTGCCAAAGCATTTTTCTTGCCGTGAAAACGTGCCGTCAATTCCCGGGCCAGCTGCTTCTTGGCCTCTTTCGGATGTACCTGGCCGGATTCCACCTGTCGCTTCAATACCGAAATATCACTGCTGCTCAGGTCGCTGAGCAGGGAGTAATATCGGAACATCAAGTCGTCCGAGATTGACAGTACCTTGCCATAGATGTTATCGGCGGATTCGCTGATACCAATGTAATTGCCAAGGGATTTGCTCATTTTGTTGACGCCGTCCAAACCCTCAAGAAGCGGCATGGTCAGCACCACCTGCGGTTCCTGGCCCCGTGAGCGCTGTAGGTCCCTGCCCATCAGGACATTGAACAACTGATCGGTCCCGCCCAACTCGACGTCGGCCTGCATAGCCACCGAGTCATAACCTTGGATCAGGGGATAGAGGAATTCATGGATCGATATGGGCCGCCCGGAATCGAATCTGGTGCGAAAATCCTCCCGCTCGAGCATCCTGGCGACCGTCAGCTCGGATGCCAGTTTGATCATATCGATCGAGGTCAGCTTCCCCAGCCAGGTACTGTTGAAAGCAATACGGGTCTTTTGAGGATCGAGGATCTTGAAAACCTGTTCCTTGTATGTCTCGGCGTTCTGTGCCACCTGCTCGACGGTGAGGGCCTTGCGCGTCTCCGACTTGCCGGTGGGATCGCCGATCATACCGGTGAAGTCCCCGATGAGAAAATATATATCATGGCCCAAGTCCTGAAAATGTTTAAGCTTCTGCAGTAGAACCGTATGGCCGAGGTGGAGGTCGGGCGCAGTGGGATCGAAACCGGCTTTCACCTTCAGGGGAACACCGGTTTTTTGCGACTTTTTCAGTTTCTTGATCAATTCCTCGCGGGAAATGATATCGACCGCCCCCCGCTCAATCAGTTCAAGTTGTTCCTCAAGTGAAGCCATAGTCGTTCAACGTATCCTTTGCCTGTGTTATTTTGCGTATTCGACGGCCCTGGTTTCCCTGATCACAGTAACGCGTATCTGACCGGGATAGGTCAATTTGTTCTCGATTGCCCGGGCTATGTCCTGGCTGAGCAGCGTCGCTTCGTCGTCTCTGACTTTGCTGGAGTCGACGATGATCCTGAGATCTCGTCCGGCCTGGATGGCGTATGATTTTTCTACGCCTTTAAACTCGTTGGCAATATTTTCGAGATCCTCGAGGCGCTTGACATAGCTCTGCAACATTTCCTTCCTCGCCCCTGGTCTGGCGCCGGAGAGGGCATCAGCAGACTGGACGAGTATATCGATCACACTTTGCGGCGGCTGCTCCTCGTGATGGGCACCGATCGCATAAACAACCTCATCCGGCTCGCCGTACTTTTTGGCCAGGTCGCGACCGATGATGGCGTGTGATCCCTCCACCTCGTGATCGACCGCCTTGCCGATATCGTGCAGAAGTCCGGCCCGCTTGGCCATCTTCACGTCCACTCCCAGTTCCGCGGCCATAATGCCGCAAAGAAACGAAACCTCCAAGGAATGCTGCAAGACATTCTGGCCATAGCTGGTCCGGTATTTCAACCGGCCCAGCAAATTAATGAGCTCTACGTGCACACCGTGAGCGCCGACATCGAAGGTTGCCTGTTCGCCGGCCTCCCGCATGGTGATTTCCAGTTCTTTGGTGACCTTTTCGACTACCTCTTCTATTCTGCCGGGATGGATCCGACCATCGTTGATGAGCTGCAGCAGAGCCTGGCGCGCCACCTCCCGCCGGACTGGGTTGAAACCGGAGAGAATGACCGCTTCCGGGGTGTCGTCGATGATGATGTCGATTCCGGTCGCCGCCTCTATGGCTCTGATGTTTCTCCCTTCACGGCCGATGATCCTGCCCTTCATTTCATCGTTCGGCAGCGGCACCATCGAAACCGTCCGGTCGGCAACATAGTCGCCGGCATAGCGGGAAATGGCGAGGGCGAGAATATTCTTGCCCTTCCGATCCGCCTCCATCTTCATCTCATTCTCTATCCTGGCAAGCCTCTTGGCCGCATCCATCCGCGCCTCGCTTTCCAGAGTGTCCATGAGCAGCTTTTTCGCCTCCTCCTGGCTGATCCCGGCAATCTTTGCCAACTCGGAACGTTTGGTTTCAACCAGTTCGTCGATCTCCTTGTGCTTTTGCTTCAGCTCGTCTTCCTGCAGGACAACTCTCCGTTCGATAGCGAGAAGCTCCGTCTGCTTGCGATCGAAGCTGTCCCACTCCCGCTTCAGACCTTCCCTTTTCCGCTTCAGCTGTCGCTGCTCGTCTTTCAGTTCTTCCCTTTCTGCCTTAAGTTCTTCCTCCAGCGCCTGCTTGACCTGATACGCTGCCTCCTTGCTTTGCAGAAGAGATTCTTTTTTTAACTGCTCGGCTTCGATAATGGCATTTTCAATAATCTGTTTGCTTTGTACCTTGATATTCTTTTCGTGTCCCTCAACAATTCGTTGTCGAAGGAAAAAACCGAGCAACACGCCGAGGAAAACTCCGAAACCGGCAAACAAGTATGAATGGCTCACGAATCCCATAAAGTATCCTATCGTGGTGGCGACTGACAGGACAGGAGGTATGACGGTGGAAACTTGAAGACGAGGGGGGATTACTTGAAGGATGGGCCTTTATCGCTGCTCGGAGGTACCTGGTTACCGTTGCCTGCCTTATTTTGTGATGGCTTGACGCCGGCGGATGAATGACACACCAATCCGCCTTTTCCCGGAATTCTTCCCAAGCACAGGAGTTCCTTGAGAAGCAATCGGGTCGTAAAACCCCGGTAAAACCTTGACAACCTTACAGCCTTGGCGACACTCCGCAAAGATTCATTTGCGGCCTTTTTCCTCACCAAGATGAAACCGAACAATCAGTTAATCGCGCAGATATGATATACCAGCAAATACTGGATTTCCTGTTATACCGCTCCCTTTGGAAAGGAGTTATTCCACTCTGACATGGGAATAAAATTAATCCAGATCACCACCTTTTGTCGATTCATCTGGAAGAGTATCTAAAAAAGCAGTCCTGCTTCCCTGTATTCGTTCTTCGTTCCGACAGCACCTTCCCTGCTGAAGTCAATCTTCTTTATATGTTTGACCGGAATGAGCTTTCCCGCTGCCTCACGCCGGATGAGTAAAAACACAGGCAGAAGCTCTGCCCGAAAAGATCTTCCCCACACTGCCGTGTCACCAGGAAAGTTAAACCTATCGAAATAGGTGGGCAATCTCATAGCCATTTCTGGAAATTCGTCGATACGATTCTCCTTCGATGACCAGTGGAGCTACCCTTTTAATGGGAGTTGGCTCAACACACACTGAAGATCACCAACAGTGCAGGGAAATATCTATCACGTAAACAGGCAATACTCTTGGCAAACCCGCAATAAATACCTGAAAAGTGCCATTTCTTCATTGGATTATAGCAGACTTTCCGACAAACGAAAACAATTTCTACCGATGTTCTCAATCAGCCAGCAACTTCGCTCTGATGTCTTCGTTCAGTCTCAAAATCCTCTCTTCCAAGTCCATCTTATATTCGGCAAATTCCTGTTCGAGCTTGACATATCTTGAAGCAATATTCAAACAGGCCATTATGGCCACTCTTCCGACCGGGATCGACCCGGTTTTCTGGCCCGGTCCCACCTCGAGCAGTTGACGAACAAGTGAAAGAACAGCCTGCAATTCGTCATCCGAGGCGGCTGTATAAAACTTATATTCTTGCCCCAATAACTCGAATGTGACCATCCTTTCATTTTCCGCCATACCTGCCCTATCCCTTGTCCGACACCTGCCTGGCTACCGGCCCCCGCAAGGGGACCCTCATTCAGTACCCCTTGTGGAGTACAAGCCTTCTGCGATAAAACAACAAGAAGCCGGCAAGGCACTAAAATCTTTGGGAACCCGTTAGAGAAAACAGGTTGTGCTGGACCCGCCCTTCCTCGTCGCCGCGTGACTCCGGTATGTTTGCCTCCTCTTCCTCTTCAACCTCATATGCGTCCATCACCGCTTCCCCGGTATCGCTCGAGTCTTCTGCGGAAGCCGGAAGCGGTTCAACGGCTGCAGTCTCATCCAAGCTCTTTTCCCATTCCTCGATCTGCTCGACGAGCCGTCCGACTCTTTGACCGATCTCCCCCCGCTCCGCCTCTTCGGTAGCCAACCTGCTGCGCAGTTCTTCGACCTGTTGTTCACGTTCACCAAGTTCCCGCACCAGTCCGGCCTTTTCCGCCCGCAGTTCGGAAAAACTCGTTAATAACTTCGCCACAAAACGCTCAAGACGCTGAAGCTCGCTTTCCTGACCCATATCCTTTGCTCCTTCCATGTATTATCCTCCCTCCAACCTATCGACTAAAACGTATGTGCGCTTCCTGCGATGGCTTCGGGAATTTTTGACGACTCCTCATAAACTGAATATACCATGCGGCAGATTGTCCGCAACCTCAATCACATTCGCGAATAGCTCCAGCTTAATGGCCTGGCGTTGTGATACGGCATGAATCCGTGGAAGATGCGAGGATCATCATCGAACACCAGGGGGAGAAAATATTTGTCCCCTTCCCACATCGGCAACTTGAGCAGATCGTCCACATCGACCCAGACCAGGTCGCCCTCGTCGTTTGACGATCGGGGCACTCCCCGAAACCGCTCGACCAAAAAAATAAAACCCAACCAATTCTCGCCGTGCGGCCCGAAGCCGGTCCAGTTGATCGTTCCCCGCAATACAGCCTTCTCGCACACTATGTTCGCCTCTTCCATGATTTCCCTGACAAGGCATTGATATATATCCTCATCCGGCAGCATCTTTCCGCCGAGTCCGTTGTATTTTCCAAGATGCTGGTCGTCGGACCGCCTGTTCCGATGAACAAGGAGGGTTTGCTTTCCGTCCGCCGACAGGATATAACCGAGTGTGGCGACTATTGGTGTGTACATTGCTGATTCCAGATTTTGAGGGTAGTACGATTAATCATATTCCGCTGCTGTCTCTCTTGTGATATAACTTTTGTAGAGGTCGAACCGCCAAGGCTGCTCTATTGCTGCATCCATAAACCAATTCCAGCTCGAAACGATGGCTCCAAAACCGGTCGGATTCCCGAACATCCTGAAAATGTTGATCTTCAGCTACACCTTGTGGTGGTCGTTCTTCGCCACGACAGAGTGTCTCGCTGCGAATAAGGATACCGAAGAGTTCCCTCTCTTTCCGGCTATCAAAAACAATGTTCAGTTCTGGGAAAAGATCTACGGCCACTATTCTTTGAACGAGGCAGTTATACATGACTCGGAGGATTTGTCAAAGATCTACGAAGTCATCAAACTGCTCGACCGAAACCTCCCTGGGTCCCGGAGGCCGAATGAGCTGGCCGAGCAACGGGCCAAGGAAAAGTATCAGGCGATTCTCACCAAACTGGCCCAACAACAGCCGTCCACCCCCGAAGAGAAGAAAATCGCCGCCCTCTTCTCCGGCCCGAACTGCAGGCAGGACATGGTCAGGGCCGCACAAAACGTCCGCAGCCAATGCGGCCAGAAGGAAAGATTTCTCGCCGGCGTCGTGAGTTCCGGCGCATATATGAAGGAAGTAAAAAGGATCCTGCGTTCCTACCGGTTGCCGGAGGACCTCGCCTATCTCGCCCATGTCGAATCCTCCTTCAACTTCCGAGCCTATTCCAAGGTTGGCGCGGCCGGCCTCTGGCAGTTCACCCGGTCCACCGGGAAACGATATCTGACCATAGACTATACCGTGGACGAGCGGCTGGATCCCATTCGTTCCACGTATGCCGCAGCCCAGTATCTGCAAAACAGCCATCGGTCGCTTCAGGATTGGCCGCTGGCCATTACCTCCTACAATTACGGCCTGCCCGGCATGATCAGGGCGACCAAGGAGTTCGACTCCTACGAGAAGATTTTTAAGCACTACAATAAAGGCTATTTCAAGTTCGCTTCGAGAAATTTCTACTCCGAATTCCTTGCCGCCCTCAAGGTTGCCAAGAGGATGGAAACGAGCGGCAGCATCCGGCTGGACCCGGAGCTGAACTTCCACTATCTCGACCTTCCCGGATATGTGCATATCAAGGACATTTCAAAAAAAATCGGGATCAGCGTGGCAACCGTGAAGGAACTCAACCCCGCCCTGATGTCGCCTGTTATCAACGGCGAAAAACATATTCCGAAAGGCTACAGCCTCCGCCTGCCCGGAGGAAAAGACACCAAACAGCAGATCGCCTCGCTTTCTCCGACAATCTACAAGGGCTCGCAGAAGGCCAGCCGTTACCACAAGGTGAAGAAAGGCGATACCATCAGCAGCATAGCGCGTCTGCACGGAGTATCCGCAAAGAGCCTGCTGCAGGCCAACAACCTCGAAAAATCCGCCAAAATCTATATCAGCCAGCAACTCATCATTCCTGCCAAATCGCCGACTGTAGGCAGCATCGACAACGGCGGGAAACGGAAGACTGTGCTGAATGCAACACCCGATGCCAAACCTGCAGCCGGGGCCTAATCCACCTGCTCTCTGGTTGCAGGCTTGGGCCTCACTCCGGTTTGATCACGCCCGAGCTTTGGTTGTCGACGAATCTATCGTGATGAGGGTTCCGGTCGTGACATACATTGCAACAAACTCTTTTCACTTTTTTACGAGGAACCTGAATCTGATCCGCCAAATGTTATCTTTTCCCTGCACTCCATGGATATCACAGCAAAAATCAAAGAACTGAAAACCCGGCCCGATTTTGCCGACAGGGTCGGGATGATTCTCATCCATAACGGCGTCGTTCGTGGCTGGTCGAGAAAAGACCGTGCGGATGTCGAGTCTCTCGAAGTCTCGCCCAACTATCAGAAAATCGAGGCCTTGCGAAAGGAATTTCTCCTTTGCGACGGCATTTTTGAGATCCTCATAGAAGCGGAGTCGGGGATTTTGCGGCCCGGCGACGATCTTCTGCACATCGTTGTTGCCGGAGATATTCGAGAGCATGTCAAGCCTGTCCTGTCTGAACTCCTCGAGAGGATAAAATCCGAAGCAGTGGTAAAAAAGGAAAAAGTTCCTGATCGGCTGAGGCGACCATAAGCTCTCCACCTTCCCGTACTCAAAAGTAGCTCCTACGGGATTACGGAAAACTCCAGACAAGGAATCAGTCACCAACAAGACTGAAAATTCTCATGTCAGCGGCTCAAGATTTTATTTTAAGATTTCAAGACATCCACCCACTTCCGCATATCGTCACGACCCTCTCGCGCCTCATAGCCGACAACGAGTCGACCATGAAGGACTTCGAGGAAGTGATAAAAATGGATCCGGTCCTGGTGAGCAGGCTGCTACGGCTGGTCAACAGCCCCTTTTACGGATTGGCACAGACTGTTGATTCCATAAGTCGGGCGGTCGCCTTCCTGGGCATGAAAAACCTGCACAACCTGGTGGTGGCCGATGCCTTGAAGAATATTTTCATGGCACCGGAGAAAGAAAGCGTCTTTTCCAAAAAACGGTTATGGCTCCACAGCGCCGCGGTCTCCATCTGCAGCAAGATGGTGGCCGAGAGGATATTCGGAATAAACGGCGATGACGCGTTTCTTTGCGGCATCCTTCACGATTTCGGATTACTGGTGGAGGAGCAGGTCAAGAAGGCGGCATTTCATAGGATCTGCACGACATGCAACAACTCCGCATCGTTAGTCGATATGGAGCGGCAGGCCTTCGGCACCGACCACTGCGAAATCTGCTATATCATGACGCTTGACTGGAATATGGCCATTTCCACTCAGGAAGCGATCCGCGACCATCACCGTCTTTCTTCAGACGTCGAGCCTTCGAGCGCCACCGGCATTCTGCAGATTGCCGAATACCTCGCCGCCCAGACGGGCCACGCCACCCTACCCGATATGGCCACGCAGATTTCTCCGCCGCTCCTCGATCACCTCCAGGAAAACCTGGATGAATACACCGTACTTCTCGAGGATTTGCCGGATGAAATGACCAAGGCCCGGTCGATTTACGGCTAGGACCATGACCAGCCTGTTCAACAAGGCGGCCTCCCCGGAGGCCCTGATCAAGGACCTGCTCGTCTACCTGCAGGAGATTTTACCGGATATCGCCGTTCTTGCCGTCACCCATGAAGGCCGTCTCATTCCCGAAGAAGGTCTCGAAGGCCTGTCAAAAGGGTCGATAGCCGATCTTGTCGATCCCGCCATCCATGTTGCCGACGACAGAGGCTGGTGGCTATCTTCAGATACAAATTACCTGAGCATTCCAGTACCGTCGCTGCAAGCGACTCTGCTGCTCGCCACAGACTACAGGGACTTCAGCCCGAAAGGGCTCGCCGCCTTGATGCCCCTGATGGTACGGGGTTATCTGGATCGCAAGGAAACCGAGCAACTCCAGAAAAAGATCGTCATCCAGAAAAACCAGTTCAACCGCAAGTTCCAGGTTCTGGAGGCAAAACAACGGGAAATGCTCGAGGAAGCCCAACGCAGCTACAGAATGGTGCATGAGCAGCAGGAAATCTATTCGAAGATGCTGCAATCGGAGATAGAAAGCCAAACCAAGGAACTCCGCAAGTCGAAAATAGCCGCCGAGCAGGCAAGCATCGCCAAAAGCCAGTTTCTCGCCTCCATGAGTCACGAGATACGAACGCCGATGAACGGCGTAATCGGCTTCACGGATATGCTGCTTACCACGGAGTTGGATGACGAGCAGAAGGATTTCGCCCTGGCGATCAAGCGCAGCGGCGAATCGCTCCTGTCCTTGATCAACGACATACTTGATTTTTCAAAGGTCGAGGCCGGCGAGATGTCCCTCGAATGCATCGATTTCGACCCGGAAATCATCGCCCACGACGTCTGTGACCTGATCAGGCCGCGAGTCGCCGGCAAGCCCATCGAGGTGCTTTGCCGGATCGACGACAATCTTCCCGCCAATGCCAAAGGAGACCCGGGGAGGTTCAGGCAGGTGCTCGTCAACCTGCTCGGCAATGCCGCCAAATTCACGGAGCAGGGGGAACTGGAGTTAAGTCTCGAAGTGAAGGAGGAAAGCGAAACCCACCTCACCCTGCTTACCAAAATCCGCGACACCGGTATCGGCATCCCGAAAAAGCAGCTCTCGACAATTTTCGAAGACTTCAAGCAGGCTGACGGCTCGACAACCAGAAAATACGGAGGCACCGGTCTCGGCCTCTCGATCTGCAGACGGATAGCGAAACTGATGAACGGGCAGATCCGGGTTGAATCCACTGTTGGGTCCGGTTCCACGTTCTTTTTCACATCTGTTCTGCAGAAATCTTCCCCGCATATCCCTCGCCGTCCGGCGGCAGAGAATCTGCAGGGTGTGAAAGTCCTCGTGGTTGACGACAATCAGATCAACAACGAGATCCTCGAGGGGGTGCTCCAAAAAGCCGGCATGGACGTGGTGACGATCACCGACAGCACGGCGGCAACGGCGGAACTCTCCCGGGCGGAACAGCAGAAGGCTCCCTTCCAGATGGCCATACTCGATCTTCAGATGCCTTCCCTCTCCGGATACGAACTCGCCGGGCAAATCCGTTCGTCCCAACTCGACAATCCCGCCATACCCCTCCTTGCCTATACCTCGTCCACGGAACGAGTGGCGCAGAAATGCCAGCATGCAGGGTTTAATGCCTTTCTCACCAAGCCTGCGCGACGCGACCTGCTCATTGGCACCCTTTCCCGCATCCTCGGCACGGTCGACGATGCCAAGAAGGAGGAAGGGCAAAGGATCATCACCCAGTATTCGGTCCGGGAAGAGTTGAAACAATCGGTGCGGCTGATGCTGGCCGAAGACAACCCGGTCAACCAGAAACTGGCGATGGTAATGCTCGGCAAGGCTGGATACAAGGTTACCTTGGCACCCAACGGCAAAGCCGCAGTGGAGGCATTCACCAGAGCTCCAGAGGATTTCGACCTGATTCTCATGGATATCCAGATGCCGGAGATGGACGGCTATGAAGCCACCCGACAGATTCGGCAACAAGGATATGCGGACATTCCGATAATCGCCATGACCGCCAACGCCATGAAAGGGGACAAGGAACTCTGCCTCGAAGCCGGCATGAACGATTACATCTCCAAACCGATCAAAAGAGAGATCGTTTTTCAGATCCTCGCCAAGTGGCTCAACCTCCACTGTTGACGAGCACTGGTCCAGGCGCAAAGACTGAGATCTCATCGAGATTATCCCTCTCATCCGCACCACCCCCGCCACCTCCGAACAAGTGGCACAAGCCAAACGCCACCAGGTTGACTTCGTTTGTCAGGTGGTTACCAGTAATAATACACCTATCACATTAATTACTCCGGAACATTGCCGTGGTGGCAAATGTTCATTATTCATCACCTCATCTAAAAAGGGGGTAATTATGGCACGAGGAGTAGGCGGCGGGTCTCCCGCCAATGTGGCAAAATATTTGAAAGGCATTGATTTTCCAGCCAACAAGAAGGATCTGATCAATCAGGCCAAAAAGAATCATGCCGAGGAGCCGGTCCTGCAGGAACTCAAGAAAATGCCCGAACAGGAATACGGCACGATGGCCGATGTCATGAAAGGCTACGGCAAGGAGCACTGATTCTTATCTGGATAATTACCAGGATTCCCATGCGAAATCCTGTAAACATAACAGGGGCTGGGTTGATGTCTATCGACCCAGCCCCTCTGCGTTTCAGGATGCTTCTCTAATCTCGCGATCCTATCCGCCTCTGCATTCCGACACTGCGATAAAACCGGCCCCTCCTTCGATAATGTGGCCGATTTCTCCCAATTTCCTTCAGATTCCAGACGTCCGATGATACAGTAAAGCAGTGTCTGTTACTCTGTGTCTCGATCGATTGTCAGAGGAGGTTGCAAGGAGAGGAAGCGGGAAAATGAATCACCAAGAAAATGAAAACAGCCTGGTGGTAAAAATCGTCTACTATGGTCCGGCACTCAGCGGCAAAACCACCAACCTCATTAGTCTGCACGACAATCTGCAGCCACAGCTTTCCGGTGAGTTGATGAGCCTGGAGACCAAAGACGACAGGACCCTGTTCTTCGATCTCCTTCCCATGGGATTCAAGACAGCCTCCGGCCTGCTGGTCAAGATCAAGCTCTTTACCGTCCCCGGCCAGGTCCAGCACGACTCCACGAGAAAGGCCGTCCTGTCGAGAGCCGACGGCGTGGTCTTCGTCGCCGACTCCCAGTTCGATCAGTCGATCAACAATGGCGAGTCCTTTCAAAACCTGGCAGAGAATGCGGCGCGTGTGGGATTGGATTTCCCAAACCTGCCCCTGGTCGTCCAATTCAACAAAAGAGACCTCCCCGACACCCTGTCGCGGGAGGAGATTCGGTCGCGGTGGAAAAATGCGCCCTGGCCCATTGTCTACTCCGTCGCCGTGACCGGCCACGGCGTTCTGTCCACGTTCAGGCAACTGCTGGCCCAGCTGTATGTCCGGCTCGACGGACAGCATAGGCTGTCGACCAAACATGGTATGGACTGTCCCAGATTTATCCAAGCGATAATGGGAGATGTCTCTTTCCGGGAAACCGATCGCTGAGGTTCTGTACTATCAATATGGCAAGTCGATTCGATAGAATGCTGCAGTTATCCGAGATCCTTTCAAGACAACAACTTGATCGGATCAAGCGAGGCCTGTCTCTTGCCCTCAAGTGCGACGTGGAGATTGTCGAACCGGGGACCGTCAAGCCGTCGGACTGCTCTCGCATCGAGGTACTGTGGGAGCTGGAACCGATAGCCTGCATAGACTCCCGGCAGGCAACGCCCGAGCAGCTGAGGGGATGTGTCGAAATCCTCCTGCTCCTACTCAGAGAAGCCGTACGGTATCGCATGGCCTCCGACCTTCACCTGGAGACGGTCCATGCCGATTACGAGTCCCTGCAGGAAAAGCACCTGGCGCTCCAGAAATCGGAGGCGCAGTACAGGGAGCTGTCAAAGAAACTTGAAGAGAAAGTGGCTTCCCAGGTCAAGGATATAGAAGACGCTCAGCTCAAGGTTTTCCAGTCTGAAAAACTGGCCTCGGTCGGACAGTTGGCCGCGGGTGTCGCCCATGAAATGAACTCGCCGCTGGCTTATATCCAGAACAATCTCGCGGCAGCCAGAGACTACCTCGCAGGCCTCGAGTCATTTTTTACCGCGGTCCAAGACGCCGAAAACCTTGAAGCAATCCTGAATTCCTGGAGGAAGGAGGATATCGAGTACATCCGTGAAGATTTCCCGGTTCTCATCGGTTCCTGTCTCGATGGCGTGGCCCGGCTCTCGTCGATTATTTCCGACCTCAAGGTCTTCTCCAACATCAATCAGCTGCAGCAGAATTTGGACGACATCAATGCCCGCCTGACTGCGGTATTGAAGATGCTGAAACCCCAGATCGATGAACGGATCGAGATCCTCCAGGATTTTTCCGAGCTGCCGGCCATTCCCTGTTACCCGGCCCACCTGGGTCAAGTCTTCTACAGTCTCATCCAGAATGGCACGCAGGCTATCGAGGGCACGGGCAGGGTGGCGATCAAGACCTTTGTCGAGGGCGGCTTCGTCTGCGTGAGCATTACCGACACCGGAACGGGCATTCGGGAAGCGGATCTGCCTCGCATCTTCGATCCGTTCTTTACGACCAAGGAGGTCGGCAAGGGAACCGGCCTGGGCCTGAGTGTGGTCCATGATGTCATCAGGGCCCACCACGGTAGAATCGTGGTGCAGAGCAACCCGGGGAAAGGATCGGTCTTTACGGTGTTCCTGCCTATCGAGCCACATGATGCGGATGTTTGATGGAGGACTTGCGAAATGCCGAGGTTGGCAAGCGTGGTGCCTTCGACAAGATAAGGTATGACTGATTATACTTCGTTCTTCACAGGAGAGGCAAAACCTGAGCCTCAGGCTGCCAACCAGGAATTTTCCTACCGGATCCTGATAGTCGATGACGAGCAGAACATCCTCGCTTCGATAAAGCGTGTCTTCCGCAAGGAGAATTATCAGATAGAAACCGCTGCAAATGCCAGGGACGCTCTCGCCTTAATGCAGAGAAAGAGCTTTCACCTCATCATATCCGATCATAAGATGCCCGGCATGACGGGGGCAGAACTGCTGCAGAAGGTCCGGGAACTCTATCCGGATACCATCCGGATCATGCTGACCGGTCATGCGGATACCGCCGCCATAATGGGAGCAATCAAGGAAGGGGCGGTGTACCGCTTCATCCTCAAGCCGGCCCAGGACGACGATCTCCGGGTAACGGTGGCCCTGGCTCTGGAACAATTCGACATCATCAAGAAGAACAAGGAACTCCTCAGCATCAACGCGCGACAGAGCAAGGAGATGGAGGCCCTTTCGAAGTCGCTGGTGAGCAAGAGCCAGCTCCCGGTATTTCTGAATCTGCACGGCCTCATCGACGAGCAGCAGGCACAGAAGCTGTACCAGCTCCATGCCACGGAAAAACGCTCGATGCTGCGGCTCGTTATCGAAAAGGGCTGGGTCAGCGAAAAAAGAGTGCAACAGCTGTTGAAAAAAGAGCTGATGCTCGAGGAAGTAGCCCTCCATGAGATCCAGGTCGATCCCCGGGTGACGGAGCTGATTCCCAGGTCCTTCTGTATTAGACACCAAGTGCTGCCGCTGAAGCTGCACGGCAAAAAGAAGCTGCTGCTCGCCGCCGCCGATCCGACCGATCAGGAAATGCTCAACAATCTCCGGTTCATAACCGGACTGCAGATCGAAGTGGTCCTCACGGATCTGGCGGCGCTGGAGGGAAAGATCAACGCAGTATACGGAGAGGAATCGACCACGGTCGCCTTCAAGGATGTCGAATCGGTCATCACATTTGCCGATCCATTCGATGCGATCGAGATCATCATCGAAGAGGACGACGGAGTGCCGTTGGCAGATTTGCTGCGCAGTACGGAGGAACCGCCGGCCATCCGTCTCGTCAACGCCATTCTCATCGAGGCGGTCCGCAACAAGGTCAGCGACGTCCATATTCAGCCCAAGGCCAAGAACGTGGTCGTGCGCTACCGTGTCGACGGCATCCTCATGGACAAGATCCATATTCCCCTGGAGTATCACAACTCCCTGGTTTCCAGGATCAAGATCATGGCCGATCTGGATATCGCCGAGAGACGCAAGCCCCAGGACGGCAGGATTTCGGTAAAAACGCCGATGAAAATCGTGGACATGCGTATCTCGACCCTGCCCACCATGAACGGTGAGAAAGTGGTCCTGCGACTTCTGGATCGCAACGCCTCCATTCAAAGCGTATACGAACTCGGCTTTTCCAAGGCCAATCTCGAGAAGGTGCACAACCTCATCGATGTTCCCCAGGGCATTATCCTGGCCACCGGCCCGACCGGCAGCGGCAAGACCACCACGCTCTACTCTCTGATGCAGCATGGGGTAACACCTGGGAAAAACTACATCACCCTGGAAGACCCCATCGAATATTATTTCGACAGCGCTGCCCAGGTCGCGGTCCGGGAGAAGATCGGGCTCGATTTCGCCTCGATCCTGCGCTCCGCCCTGCGACAGGATCCCGACGTGATTCTGGTCGGTGAAATACGCGACCCCGAGACGGCCAAGGTTGCCTTCAACGCCGCCTTGACCGGGCATCAGGTCTTCTCCACCCTCCATACCAATTCAGCAATAGAGACGGTTTCCAGGCTGATAGACCTGGAACTGCGCCCCTATATCATTGCCTCGGCTTTGAAGGGGATAATCTCGCAGCGCCTTGTCCGGAAAATCTGTCCAAATTGCCGTGAACCGGAGGAAGGCGATCCGGCGTTGCTGAAGCGTCTGGGTCCGGCGTTTGGTGTAACAAAATTGAAAGCCTATCGCGGAATGGGATGCCAACGCTGCAATAACACCGGTTATGCCGGCCGGTATCCCATCCATGAGCTGCTTGTCATGAACGATCTCTTTATCGAGATGCTCACCTCCGGACAGAGCATCGTCAACCTCCGCAGGGCTGCGGCCCAGGAAAAGATGGGCTTTCTCATTGAAGACGCGAGGAACAAGGTACACGCCGGCCTGACAACCGTCGCCGAAGTCCTCAGGGTGCTGGGGCCGCAGGCCTGAAAACCCTTAGCGGCTCCTGCAACACCTTCCCGGCTACCTCGGCCTGGTCGTTCGGGATGTTTCCGCGTACCTCTCTTCAGGCGTTATTGTCTCGACCCCCACATGATCGGTCTGAACAAGGGTCCATCCCAGATATCCAGCGGCGAGCATAAACAGTACGCCAATCAAAGGCAGAAGAATCCCGAACCTGATGACCGGCGCGGCGGCATCCCATTGCCCGGAATTGAGCCAAATATTGAGAGCGAAAAGCAGCAGAGCCCCGGAGTTAAAAACAAGATGCTGATAGCCATGCCTCTTTGCGTGTGTACCGCTTGGAATCCCGAGAAAATCGATGAATCCGAAAGTGCCTGCGACCAAGGCCATGATTACACCGGCAACATTCGCTGCATACGCGGCACGGAACCAGAATGGATCTCCCTGGGCGCCGTAAACAATGGCACAGATCAAAGTCGCCGTATAGAACGCAATCGGGAAAGGAACCAGCATGGGATGGACAGGGTGTCCGAATATTTTAATTTTGCTATACATTATTCAAGACCTCCTTTAAATATCGATTGGCATTCAGCGCAACGTCTAAAATAATATTGAAAAATTGAGACGTTGAACATTTTACAAGAAGATATATATGCTCCACATGTTTGTAAACATTTGTTGTTGCGTTCAAGGAAACAACCTTGCTTTTGCAATCAGTCGGTCCTTGCGGAAGTAAAGAAAAAGGGATAAAAAAAAGGCACTCAGCAGAATATCTGCTAAGTGCCTGAAAATTCGTGGAGCGGGATACGCGATTCGAACGCGCGACCTTCAGCTTGGGAAGCTGACACTCTACCACTGAGTTAATCCCGCAGAAGCCGCAACAACTATAAAAGCAGGCGGGAAATTTGTCAAAGCCTTTTCGCAGCGGCGGCAGGCAAACAAGCCACAATAAGTGGTAATGATTTCCTCAGGTAAGCCGGCGACCTTTGAGGATGAGGGTGAATTCGGAGCCCTCGCCCACCATGCTCTGCACCTCCACGCCGCCGTCGTGGGCCTGGGCGATGTGCCTGACTTTCGCCAGGCCCAGGCCGGTGCCGCCGAGGGCGCGGCTCCTCGACTTGTCACTCCGATAAAAGCGTTCAAAGAGTCTCGGCAAATGCTCCCTGGCGATGCCGCAGCCCGTATCCCGGACAGCGACCCGCACATGCCCTTCCCCATCCTTTTCCTTCTCCGCAGCCGCCCGAATGGTCACCCGATCGCCTTTTTTGCTGTAGGTGATCGCATTGACCAGCAGGTTGACCACGGCCTGCTCGAGCAGAGTGGGGTTCATCTTGACGACGATATCCTCCGGGCATTCCACGTCCACGGCGACGCATGACTGATCCGCCTTCAGCCGGCAGACCTGGACCGCTCCCTCGATCACCGGCAGGAGGACCTCCTCCTGCAATACGATGGTGCCCCGGCGGGAATCCTCCTCAATTCTGGCAAGAGCCAGCAGGTCGTCGATGATCGTGCTGAGCCGCTCGGATTGCTTCAGGATTATTCCCAGGAATTCGATCGCATCGTCCCGCTGGTCGAGGGTCCCGTCGAGCAGGGTCTCCACATAGCCGCGGATGGAGGTGATCGGAGTCCGCAGCTCGTGGGAGACGTTGGCGACAAAATCGCGGCGGATGCTTTCCAACCGTCGCAGCCTGGTCACATCGTTCATCACCACCAGGACACCTACGTTTTCGCCGACGGCGTTGCTGAGGGGAACCACATTGGTCTGCAGGAACCGTTCGCCGCCGCCGTCCTGAACGACAATTTCGTCGATCACCGCCTCCCTGGTTGCCAGGGTGTGGCTGATCTTCTGCTGCAGCTGCACGTTTCTGACCACCTGCTGGACGATCCTGCCCTTCGCCGCCTGCCCCTCCACCGCGAAGATCACGGCTGCGGCATCGTTGATATTGATGATCCTCTCCTCGGTATCGATGGCAATGACCGCTTCGACCATGCTGGAAAAAACCGCCTCCAGCTGATTGCGCTGGGTGATGATCGCCTGAATCTTCTCGTCCAGGATTTCCGCCATCCGGTCCATGGACCCCGCCAGGGTCACAACCTCGAGGGAAGCGGTCTTCCTTACCTGGGGGAGCATCCTGACACTGAAATCCCCCCGGGAGAACTGCCCGGCGGTCTGGGTCATCTGTTCGAGAGGCTTGCTGATATTGCGGGAAACGATCAGGCTGCCCACGCCGGCCAGCAGCAGGATTGCGAAGGAACCGGACAGGATGCGCAGCCTGATATGATCCATGGTCTTGTCCATCGAGGCAACGGAAATCGAGGCCCTGAGGACGGCATCTACCTGCGGCCCCCCGCTGGCGGGCTGCACGTCGGCAAACGTCAATGGAATGGCGACATAGACCATGTTTTCCCTGACGGTGTGGCTGTACCGCCTCGATTTGCCAGCAGCACCGGTGAAAGCCTGGGCTATCTCGATACGATGACGATGGTTGTCCATCACCTCCGGATTCTCTTCGGAATCGGCGAGGACCCTGCCATCCGCGGTCACTACCGTGATCCGCGTCCCGGAACTCCTGCCGGCCCGGATACAGTATTCCCGCAGGCCGAGGATCCGGTCCTCCCGCAGATATTCCTTGACCTTGAAAGCGATGAGGTTGGCCCGAGCCTCAAGGTCGGCCTCCTTTTCCCGAAGATGGAATTCCTGCAGAGACTTGGCCCCGTACCAGCTGACGGCGACGATGGCGACCAAAAGCGTCAGGACGCTCGCCGGAAAAATCTGCCAGAAGAGCTTTGGCGGTTTCATCAGCCCTCTCCATTCTCGATGCTCGATCTGTACCGGTAGCCGATGCCCCTGACGGTTTCGATCATCCTGCCGTAATCGCCCAGCTTCTTCCTGAGCCCAAAGATCTGCACATCGATCGCCCTCGGGGTGATGAGAAAATCGTAGCCCCGAACGGCATCGATGATCTGCTGCCTGGTAAAGACCCAGCCTGGCTTGCCGGCGAGCAGGGAAATGATGCTGAACTCGGTGGTGGTGAGCTGGACCTCCTGGCCGCCTATGCTCACCTCATGCCTGCCCTTGTCGATTTCAAGACCGTCCACGACGATGACCGTTTTGCGTGACTCGTCGTTTTCGCTCCGGTCCGCGTGAGCCCTTTTCACCACCGCCTTGATTCTGGCGATGAGAACCTTCGGACTGAAAGGTTTTGTGATGTAGTCGTCGGCGCCACCCTCGAAGCCGGCCACGACATCCTCTTCCTCACCCTTGGCGGTGAGCATGATGATGGGAATGGAACGGTATGCATTCCCCTCCCCCCTTCGCATCGCCCTGCAGACATCTATGCCGCTCATCCCCGGCAACATCAGATCGAGCAGGACGCAATGCACCTCCTCGGTCCGCAGCCGCTCGAGCGCTTCCTCGCCGGAATCGGCGCAGGTGACGTGGAAACCGGCCCGGATCAGGTTGTAGCTGACCAGCTGCTGGATATCCGCCTCATCTTCAACGACCAGGATATTTATTTTTGCCATGCTCTAGCCATCCGGTATATTGCTTTTTTGTGTTTTCGGGATCGCTATCGGGATCGGGATCGAACTCCTCACCGATCCGGCAGAGGCACTGAAAGCGACAACCCTGGTTTCTCTCGGATACCGATAGCGATACCGATTTCAATTCGGAGCATATCCTGTACCATTTTATCCGGTTCGGCAACCCCTTCCCAAGCTCCTAATCGTTTCTTAATATTTACTTAACGAACCTCGAACAATCGACCTCTATCTTGTGCCTGACCCTGGCGAATATCTCGCCGGAAGAACGCTCCAACCCCAGACAGGATAGTGATCTATGCAGCATCATTATACTTTCCTCCACGAACTCTCACAGCTCAACAAAAAACTGCTGAAGATGTCGGCATTGGTGGAGGACCGCGTCCGCCGTGCGGCGAAATTGATCGAGACCAAGGACCGTGCCGCCATCCAGGCACTCATCCTGTCGGACTACGAAGTGGACGACATGGAGATCGAGATCGAGGAGGACTGCCTGAAGATCCTCGCCCTGCATCAGCCGGTCGCCCGCGACCTGCGCTTTCTCGTTTCCGTGATCAAGATCAACAACGAGCTGGAGCGGATCGGTGACATCGCCGTAAATATCGCCAAGCGCATCGACAACATTTCGAAATTCAATCATCCGGCGGCGATCACTTACGATTTTTCCACAATGACCGAGAAGGTCACGGCCATGCTGAAAAAAAGCATCGATGCTCTCGTCAATAACGACACCAAGCTGGCTAGATCGATCTTCCTCGACGACGATGTGGTCGATAAGTGCAGGAACCGCTGCTACGAAGACATAAAAACGCGGATCACCAAAGACCCCGACCATCCCGGCTACCATATCAATACCTATCTCCTGGCTCGCCACCTCGAGCGAATCGCCGACCGGGCGGTCAACATCGCCGAGGAAGTCATCTATTCCGTCGAAGGGACGATTACCCGTCACAACAACTAGGGAAATTTTTCGTGATGATATTTCCGTATCTCGTCCCATGCATTCTGCTGCTCGCGGGGATAGCGTATCTTCTCGGGGTATTTCGTGCGCGCCAGCTGGCGGCCGCTGCCGTGGGTGCGCGGGCCCTGCATTCCCTGCCTGTCCATTACGGCGTGTTCGCCGCAATGAACTGCGCCTTCCCGGCGCTCCTCGTCTTCGGCGTCTGGAAATTCCTCGAAGGGAGCGTCATCTCCTCGGTGGTGTCCCAGCACCTCCCGCCCGAACTCCTGCAGTCGTCCGCAAGCGAGTTTTCGCTGGTTATGAATGAAATCAAGCTCATCGCCCTGAGCGGTTTCGAGAACCGTAGCGGCAATCCCGCCATCACCGCCGCCGCAGGGCATTATCTCTCCATCCAGAACGAGACCAGGAATATCGTCAGCGGCGTTGTCCTGCTCTGCTGCCTGGCGGGCGCTACAGTGTCCCTCGTGATGACCAGGAAAGATCTCCGCGCCCGCAACCTCGTCGAAGGAATCGTGCGGATCATTCTCGTCCTCTGTTCCGGCGTCGCCATCCTCACCACCCTGGGTATCGTGCTGTCCGTGGTCTTCGAGGCCCTGCGCTTTTTCCAGGCAGTCCCCTTCACCGAGTTCGTCTTCGGGATGGAATGGAGTCCGCAGACGGCAATGCGGGCCGACCAGGCCGGATCCTCCGGGGCCTTCGGCGCCGTGCCCGTGTTTGTCGGCACCATCGTCATCGCCACCATTGCCATGCTTGTCGCCATCCCCATCGGCCTGCTGTCGGCCATCTATCTCTCCGAATACGCCAGCAGGGGTTTCCGCGCCTGGGCCAAGCCGGCCCTTGAGATCCTGGCCGGCATCCCGACGGTGGTGTACGGTTTCTTCGCCGCCCTGACTGTGGCCCCCATGATCCGCGACCTCGGCCAGGCAGCCGGCCTTTCGGTCTCTTCCGAGAGCGCTCTCGCAGCAGGTCTCGTCATGGGAATAATGATCATCCCCTTCGTCTCCTCGCTGTCCGACGATGTGATCTTCGCCGTCCCCCAGTCGCTACGTGACGGCTCGCTGGGACTCGGCGCCACCCGGTTCGAAACCATCCGGTACGTCATCATCCCCGCCGCACTGCCTGGCATTGTCGGCGGCATTCTCCTTGCGGTCTCCCGGGCGATCGGCGAGACCATGATCGTGGTTATGGCGGCTGGCCTGTCCGCCAACCTTTCCTTCAATCCGCTGGAAGCGCTGACAACGGTAACAGTCCAGATCGTGACCCTGCTGGTCGGCGACCAGGAGTTCGACAGTCCCAAGACGCTGGCGGCCTTCGCTCTGGGCCTGCTGCTCTTCTTCTTCACCCTCACCCTCAACTTCATCGCCTTGAGGGTCGTTCGCCGGTATCGGGAACAGTATGAATAGCTTAACAACATTTGCCAAGAGCACAGGTTGATTATATGAACAAAATGCCACGGACGAACCTTCTGCAACCCACCGCCGACCTGAGACGACGTTATCGCGCCGAAAGATGGTTCCGGCGACTCGGCCTGACCGCCATTACTTTGGCCCTCGCTTTCATTGCCTTCCTGTTCTTCACCATAATCAAAGACGGTTATACGGCGTTTCAACAAACCTATCTCGAACTCGAACTGGACTTTGCCGAAACCGAGTTCACCGGGGCAAACCTGGGTGCCGCCGACTATCCGGGCCTGGTAAAGAAGGCTTTGCGCGAGATGTTCCCGGATGTGGCCGGCAGGAGCGACCTCAGGCTCCTCTATGGTCTCGCCAGTCCCGCGGCGGCGTACAGACTGCAGGATATGGTCGAGGCCGATCCCCGCATCATCGGCACCAGGCAGAAAGTCTGGGTGCTTGCCGACGACGATGTGGATATGCTGATGAAGGGCAAAATCGACCGCGACGCCCCCGAAACCGAACGAAGGATATCGGACAAGCAGCTGAAATGGCTGGACGAGCTCCATGCGGAGGGCCGGCTGGAAAAGCGTTTCAACAAAACCTTTTTCACTTCGGGGGATTCACGGGAGCCGGAACTCGCAGGCATCCTGGGCGGCCTGAAGGGCTCGTTTCTGACGCTCCTCATCACCCTGTCCCTGTCCTTTCCGGTCGGGGTCGCTGCAGCCGTCTACCTGGAGGAATTCGCCCCGAAAAACGCCTGGACCGACATCATCGAGATCAACATCAATAACCTCGCCGCGGTGCCGTCGATTATTTTCGGTCTTCTCGGTCTTGCCATCTTCATCAATTTTTTCGGCCTGCCCCGCTCCACGCCCATCGTCGGAGGGCTGGTCCTCAGCCTGATGACCCTGCCGACGATCATCATCGCCGGCCGGGCATCCCTGAAGTCGGTGCCGCCCTCCATCCGGGAAGCGGCCCTGGGCATCGGAGCCTCGAAAATGCAGACCGTCACCCATCACGTCCTGCCCCTCGCCATGCCCGGCATGCTGACCGGCACCATCATCGGCATGGCCCATGCCCTGGGCGAAACCGCCCCGCTTCTGATGATCGGCATGGTGGCTTTCATCGTCGACATTCCAGGGAGCATTTCCGATCCGGCGACCCTGCTCCCGGTACAGATCTATCTCTGGGCCGACAGTCCGGAGCGGGCCTTCACCGAAAAGACCTCCGCGGCGATCATGGTCCTTTTGGGATTCCTTATTGCCATGAACGGAATAGCCGTGCTCCTGCGAAAGAAATTTGAAATGAAATGGTAACAGAACGCTAACAAATCATGGGAATAATGTTCCACGTCAACCCCATAGCGTTTATGGAAAACACGACTTTACATCAGGAGAAAAAAATGAAAGTGAAAAGCATGTTGGTAGCGAGTGGTCTGACCCTTATCATGGCCGCCCCGGCATTGGCCGCCCGGGATTACATCTCCATCGTCGGTTCGTCCACTGTCTATCCCTTCGCCACCGTGGTGGCCGAGCAATACGGCAAAACCGGCGGCGGCAAGACCCCGAAAATCGAATCGACCGGAACGGGCGGCGGCTTCAAGCTGTTCTGCGGCGGTGTGGGGGTTGACTTCCCGGATGTCAGCAACGCCTCCCGGGCCATCAAGGATTCCGAGATGAAAATTTGCGCAGAGAACGGCGTTAAAGAGATCGTCGAGGTGAAAATCGGCTATGACGGCATCGTCATGGCCAACTCCAAGACCGCTCCGCAGGTGGAACTGACCCGCAAGGATATCTTCCTCGCGCTGGCCAAGGAGGTGCCGGACCCCAAAGACCCGAGCAAGCTGGTCGCCAATCCCTACAAGACCTGGAAAGAGGTGAATTCTTCCCTACCGGACGCCGCCATCGAGGTTCTCGGGCCGCCCCCGACTTCCGGAACCCGTGACGCCTTCGTCGAACTGGTGATGGAAGAGGGCTGCAAGGCCTTCGATGTTATCAACGATTTGAAAAAAACCGATGAAAAGGCCCATTCGAAAGTCTGCAAGTCCGTGCGTGAAGACGGCGCCTATGTGGAAGCCGGTGAGAACGACAACCTGATCGTCCAGAAACTCCAGGCAAACCCCAAGGCTCTTGGCATTTTCGGTTTCTCTTTCCTCGATCAGAACACCGACAAGATCCAGGGCTCGAAAATCGAAGGGAAAGAACCGGTATTCGAGGCGATCGCCGACGGCTCCTATAAGGTATCCCGGCCGCTCTTCTTCTACGTGAAGAAAGCCCATGTCGACATGATTCCCGGAATCAAAGGGTATGTTGACGAATTTGCCAGCGAGAAAGCATGGGGACCTGAAGGATATCTGGCCGACAAGGGTCTGATTCCGATGCCCGATGCCGAAAGAAAGAAGGTTGCCGCCGATGTGGCCACCCTCAAGCCCATGGCAATGAAATAGTCCATCCGGCGACAAAGCAGTAAAGACATCTCCCGGGGCTGGCCGCCTGAAAAAAGGCGGCCAACCCCTCGAGACGTAATAAGAACTCCATAACAAAAGGTTAATCATGATGGAACTCGCAGCACACAATCTGGCTAACACCGCCATTCACGGACTTATGGTGAAGGATATCGTTCGGGAGGCGGACCTGGTCCAGCGACATGATGCCGGCAGCAAGACCGTGGGCACGCCGTTCGTCGACAATCCGCGGATGACCTGCCGAAATGTCGATGTCTACTACGGGGAGAAATGTGCAATTAACAGTGTCAGCATCGACGTGGGCTGCAATGAGGTTCTGGCCATGATCGGACCCTCCGGCTGCGGCAAATCTACCTTCCTGCGCTGCCTCAACCGGATGAATGACACCGTGCTGTCCTGCCGGGTTGTTGGCGAGATCTGCCTGGACGGCGTCGATATCTACCATCCTTCCGTGGACGTGGTGCCGCTTCGGGCCAGGGTCGGCATGGTATTTCAGAAACCCAATCCCTTCCCGAAATCGATCTATGACAATGTGGCCTATGGCCCGCGCATCCATGGACTGACCCGGAACAAGAGCGAGCTGGATGAAACCGTCGAAAACTCGTTGATCAAAGCAGGTCTGTGGGAGGAAGTGAAAGACCGGCTGCGGGAGCCCGGCACCGGCCTTTCCGGAGGTCAGCAGCAGCGGCTCTGCATCGCAAGAGCCATCGCCGTGAGTCCCGAGGTTATCCTCATGGACGAACCATGTTCCGCCCTCGACCCTATCGCCACGGCGAGGATCGAAGAACTCATCGCCGAACTCCGCACCCAGTATTCCATCGTCATCGTCACCCATGCCATGCAGCAGGCGTCCCGGGTCTCCCAGCGAACCGCCTACTTCCACCTGGGGAATCTCATCGAAGTCGGGTCCACCGAAAAGATCTTCACCAATCCGAGACACCGGCTGACCGAGGACTATATCACCGGCCGGTTCGGTTGATTCGCTCGGCACCGAACGCATAAAAGGGAAGCCGGCGTTTTGCGCGCCGGCTTCCCTTTTTTTATTGGGTCACGATTTCCCTTTTTATAAAGTAAGGATACCTAATGCTGAATACGGAGCAAACTAAAGCTTTGAATAGCGGTGTAGGGGCGATCCTTGAGATCGCCCGAGAATAGGCAGGCAGGAGGGGCGATCCTGACCGACAATTCAATAGCGTGTCTTTCATATCCATGGGCGAATACAAGATTCGCCCCTACTGCCCGGCGCGCAAGGAAGGGGCGAAAGATTTCTCGCCCCCAGATTCACACCTCCATCAAGGCTCGTCGTGGCAGAGATCGCAGCTCTGGGAAATAGTCTTGCCGAACGCTGTCTGGTGCTCCTCGTCGTGGCAGCGGAAGCAGCCGTAACCTTCGCTTTCATGCTGATGCCCGTTATGCCCCTTATAAGTCCCCCAGGTCACCTTCATCCGAGGCCAGACGTTATCGAGATATGCGTCGAGGAGGTACGCTCCGGATGAGATCAAGGCCTGTTCGTTTTTCGCTACAAAATCGGCTCCGTGCCGCTCCGCCTGCAACGCGAGAAGGTTAGCGACAATCTTCTCCTTGGCCTCCTCGCGGCTTGCATATTCCGTTGTCAACACCTTGATGCCGTCCTCACGGATGCCCTCGATTTCCGGATTGAGCTTTTTGCTCTGCAGGCCGAAATCCACCCGCTGCTCCAGATCGTCATAGACATGGGTCGGTCGGTTATGACAATCGATACAGTCCATTGTCCGCCATTTACCTCCCTTGCCTTGGCTCTCCGCTCCCTCCAGCGCATATTCCTCGGTTACACCGGTAGGCTTGGTGACCTTGATACGGCCGATGGCGGTTCTTTTTTCGTTCAGGGATTCGTACTCGACTTTGACATTGTTGCTGACATGCCAGTGAATACCCTCAAAGGTGTCGGTCGAAGGGTTCCTGCCGCCGATATGCAGTGCAATATCCTGGACTTCCGGATTGAGTTGATCTTCATTGGAGAACCGGACGAAGCGCTTGATCTTTTTCCCGTGGAATTTTTCCGGCCAGTGACACTCTTCGCAGGTATCCTGGGCCGGGCGAAGATGTTCCACCGGAGCGGGGATCGGCCTGCTGTAATCGCCGTCGATAACCGCCTTGACCTGGCGCAGGCCGGAGAGTTTCGCCTTCACATACCATTCGGCCCCAGAACCGATGTGGCAGGAAACGCAGCCGACCTTGGCATGGGCGGACCGCTGATAGGCGGTATACTCGGGATCCATGACCGTGTGGCAGACTGCCCCGCAGAAGAAGTCGGACTCGGTGAAGTGATAGGCCTCGTAAATCACCAGGGAAAACACTGCGATATTGACGACGGAAAGAACCAGGAACAGCGTGACCATTCTTCTGTGCGTCTTTTTGCCGAAGTCGATCAGGATATTGCCCTTGTTGATGTTATCCTTGAACCACTTCTTCCGGCGAAAATAGATCGACGCTGGGATGAACAGCAAGCCGAAGATCGCCCCGGCGGGGAAGACCAGGAAGGTGACGATCGCTGCATAGGGATTGTCGATCAGCCCGCTGATGTGGCCGATAAGGCCCAGCACCGTCAGGGTAAAGCAGATAGTGGTAAAACCGATGCCAAAGGCCCCCATAGGCGTTTTGGCCGAAAGGCCAATCTGCTCCAGCCACGTCTTTTTCGTCACATCGTCTTCTTGCCGATCAGGTTGCGTTTCCGTCATGATTCCTCCTATGTGAGTTTCTGCCATTGCCCGGCGATGCGCGCACCGCCGTCTATGATCTTCTGCAACATCGCCTTCTGTTCCTCGGACAAGGGGTTCTGATCCGAGGAGTCATAAAGAAGCTCTGCGTAATTCATGATGCCGTTGAGACCGTTGGTGGCTTCATTGACCGCTTCCGCCAGCAAAGCCTCGGCATCCCTTCCGCTCAGCCCTTGCCTGTTGTCCTGGGGTTGCCGGCCCAGCTGTTCGATGGCCGCAGCCAGGTCGGATACCTCGCGGACCACGGGCTGCGCAAGATCGATTCCGACCAGGGTTTCCCGGGACTGCACCTGCCGGGACAGCCTGAGCAGGGGTGAGACTGTATTTCGATACAGCAGGATCAGAGACAGACTGGCAAGACTGATGATCAGTCCCAGGGCGCCGATGACCACCATCTGGAAATTGACGATCCTCTCCCGGGCCTGCCCGGCTACAATTCTATCGTATTGCATGAGAAAATCAGAAATGAAACGAAGCTGTTCCTGTAATTTTTTGGCCCTCTCCACCCGGTCGGCCGTGCCATTCTGCTGGCGGACGAGGATCGCCAGGCCGGTCAGGTCGATCTTGTCCGCCAGGGCCAGCTTCAACTCGGCCGATATCAGCTCGTTCTCCTTCAGCCGCGAGAGCTCCGAATTGAGCTTTTCAATATCGCCGATAATTGAATCGAGTCTTTCCCAGTTGCCGCTGATCAGGGCCTCTGTAATGGTCTCTCTGATCGTCATGAAATGGAAGATAGCCCGCTCGTTACGGCTGATAACCTTATTGTAGGCGTCAGCCAGCCGATACTGGTGGCCGCCGAGCAGGACAATGCCGGCGAGCAGAAGAGCAACCACCAGGAAGGCCAACCAGATGAGTTTTCGCAGTGAATACATGGGCGATCAGGCCATGGCTTGCAGGCAGTGGCTCTTGGCGGGACAGACGCTGCATTCCGACTCCCGTTCGAGGGTTCCGTTCGCCTGGGCCTTCTTGGTGATCGAGCACTGGTAGATTATCTCGAATTCCTCGGCATCGAGGGTTTCGACCTGATAGAGGATCTCGGACAGAGTCTTCAAAAAAAGCATCTCCCGACGCAGGATCTCGACCGCATCCTTATAGCAGGCCGACAACAGGCTCTTGATTTCGCGATCGATGAGGCTTGCCGTATCGGCGCCCATCATCAGCCTTCGTGCCGTCCCACTGCTCAAGAAGCCGTTCTCGGCGACGGCATAGGCCTGGGACCCGAGAGCCTCACTCATCCCCCAGCGGCAGACCATGTTGGTGGCGATCTCTGTGGCCTGCAGCAGGTCGTTTTCCGCGCGGGTGGTCCGGCTGTTGAAGATGATTTTTTCCGCGGCGCGGCCGCCGAGAAGCGTGGTTATCCGGTTGGTCAGGTATTCCTTGGTGTAGGAAGTGCGGTCCCCCACCGGCAGCTGCTGGGTCTGGCCGAGCGCCCGCCCTCGGGGGATGATGGTGATCTTATGCACCGGGTCGGAATCGGGCAGCATCTTGGCGACGATGGCGTGGCCTGCTTCGTGATAGGCAAGGACCATTCTGTCCTTATCGGTGAGGATGATGCCTTTTCGTTCGACGCCGAGCATCACCCGGTCGCGGGCCTGGTCGAAGTGAGCCCTGGTGATCGCATCGCATTTGCCCCGGCCGGCGAGAAGAGCGGCTTCATTAACCAGATTGGCGAGTTCCGCGCCGGTAAAACCGGAGGTCATCTTGGCTATTTCCTCAAGATCGATATCGGGCGACATCTTCACCTTCCTGCTGTGCACCTCGAGTATCTTCACCCGGCCCTTGATGTCGGGTGGCAGGAGGGTGATCCGCCGATCGAACCGGCCCGGCCGGCTCAAGGCCGGATCGAGTATATCCGGGCGATTGGTGGCGGCCAGGACGATGATGTTGTCGGTCGAGCCGAAACCGTCCATCTCGACCAGGAGGGCGTTCAAGGTCTGCCCCCTTTCCTCCTGGCCGTCGGTGGAACCCGCCCCACGGATGGAGCCAACCGCATCGATCTCATCGATGAAGACGATGCAGGGGGTATGTTTCTTGGCCTCGTTGAACAGGTCCCTCACCCGGGAGGCCCCGACGCCAACGAACATCTCGACAAAATCAGAGCCGCTGAAGCTGTAGAAGGGAACTCCGGCTTCCCCGGCGATCGCCTTTGCCAGAAGTGTTTTTCCAGTGCCGGGAGGTCCCTGGAGCAGGAGCCCCTTCGGCATGATGGCTCCGAGGTTGTTGAACTGTTGCGGATTTTTCAGGAAGGAAACGACCTCCTGCAATTCTTCCTTCGCCTCCGGCACGCCGGCTACATCGTTAAAGGTCACGGGCTCGCGGCTGCCAGTCGTGGCTATGAGCCGTTCGCTGGCGAATTTGGCGTTGCGATCAACATTGCGCGCCGCCGTTATGGAGATCCAGATGACGAAGGCCAGGGCCACCCCTATGGCGAAAAGCCCGCCCTGGAAATAATAGGTGGTGTAATCCTCGTGAAAATTGATTCTCGAGGATACCTCGGGCGTTTCGCTGACAAGCCTCGCCGCGCCCGGAACCCTGACCGAGTACCTGAAACCGGACGCCAGGGTCACCTTTGCCAGATTGCCGGTAACATCTATTTCGGTAATTTCCTTCTCCCGCAGGTTTTGCAGGAATTCACTGTAGTCTCGCTCCGGCAGCCTTGTCTCAAGTATCAAAAAGAATCCCAGCAGGAACACGCATGACAAGAAGATAAAAAAGATGAAGAGATTCCTGACAAGGATGGCCATAAATTGCTCTTTGAAATTCCAGTGCGGGCTGACGCCCGCAGCCCAAGCTTTGTTATCCCCTCCAACAGCAGAGGGACTCTTTTCAGTACCCCCTTGAGGGGTATAAGTACCTTCACGAAATTCGTTCTTAAAAAGCAAGAAACGAAATTTCTAAGGTATAATACTCAGCTGTGCCGAATAATTACCTTTACGAAGTTCATTTGTAAAAAACCAGAAATGAACACCAGGTACTAAGACGGAAGGTTTCTTATTCATTTTATACAGTACTTCGGGCAATAATTGAAGGTTCTTCTCGCTGTCCTTCGATGCCCTGCCCAGCCGATGTCCTGCTGTTCGGCTTATCGGCGACAACGCCAAAAGGGCCAGGATTTTCATCCTGGCCCTTCTCGCAAACCTTCTCTTCCCGATGCTTTTTCGGCGCTACATTCCGCTCACTGCCTTGAACCAATCAGCGACAAATTCCAGTGGCCCGCCACTGGCGATAAGCCCGCCGACAATACAAGCAAGACTCCATGCGCCGACAGCAACCCCCAGTATAGCCACGAAGGTGATGCTCACTTTGGAAACCTCTGTCGAGACATTGCTCTTTTCGCCGACCACCGTACCGGTCTTTCGTCCAATTCTTGTATTGTTAGCCATGTATTCCGCCTCTTTGTTTGAGATAATTACCCGAGTTAGCCCCAAATCGCTTTCAACCAGTCGGCAATGAGAGCAAGCGGACCGCCGCTGGCAGCCATACCACCAAAGAGACTCAGGAATGCCCAGATGCCTATGGCGGTTGACGAGAGGCTAAGCGTGGCGAAGCCCACCCTCAGGATCTGCTCATCGACTCTGCCTTCCGTACGCAACGAACTTCCGGTCCTTGCTGCTGTGGTCTGTGTTTTCATTATGTTTCTCCCTGCCCCGCTTTTTTATTGCCTTACCGGAATGCGGATGATGCATACCTGACATTCCGACCCCGAGTCGTTGTTGCAATAACATTTGCATGTGGCATGCCAGCGGGAACGGCAACCGCTAAATCACGATTAATTTATTGCATTAACACATCTTTTATAGCTACAAAACACGCTGCTCGATATGTTGCACACGTGTTGCACCACGCCAGAGTTTTTCATTGCAACTGTTTTGCAACGCTTATGCTACACTTTCGCTACAAAGACGAGAGAGGGAGAAAACCGAGGATGAACTATGTTTTCAGCAATTGAAGCCAGTGTCCTGTCAAGTGACAGATGTTGAAAGATTGCGCAGAATCGAAGCCAGGAAGCCAAAAGGGCAGGTAAGCGCAGCGGAGACTCCGAGCAAGATACAGCAGATGATGCTTGACAGGGCACTATATGCCGTGTCGCTGCATCTTTCGATAGAGGGTGCTGCGGTCGAACCCGAGCAGTTTGGCAGCCTTGGCCTTGTTGCCGCCGGTGGCCTGCAGGGCCTGGATGATTTGTTGCTGTTCGCTGAGGTAGGGACCATGCCGTTGGACGATTTCACCCGGTTCGGAATTCGCCCGTCCGCGTGCGGCATCGATTTCCCGGGCGGCCTGCGCCTGAGGAGCGAGCAGCAGCTCATCGGCCAGATGCTCCTTGAGAAGGGTTGATCCCTTGCAGAGAACGCAGGCTCTTTCGATAACATGGCGCAGCTCACGGACATTTCCCGGCCAGCCGTAGGTCTTCAATATTTCCATTGCCTGATCGGAAACGTTTACGATATTCTTGCCCAGCTCATTACGAAAAATCGTCAAGAAATGATGAACCAAAAGGGCGATGCAGGCCTTTCTCTCCCGCAGCGGCGGCAGCAGAACCTCGACAACCTTGAGCCGGTAATAGAGATCCTCCCGGAAAGTTCCGGCTTTGACCTTTTTCTTCAGATCGACATTGGTGGCGGCCACTATCCGGACGTCCACCCTGACTGGGGTATCCTGACCCACGGGATTGAAGGTTTTTTCCTGGAGAAAGCGAAGCAGGCGAAGCTGCATCCGCGGTGAAATGTCTCCGATCTCATCGAGGAAAAGAGACCCCTTGTCTGCTTGGAGCAGCCTTCCCGGCCTGTCCCGATCCGCGCCGGTGAAGGCTCCTTTCTTGTGGCCGAACAATTCGCTCTCCAGAAGATCCTCCGGCATTGCAGCGCAATCGACCTTGACCAGAGGCCGGTCTTTCCGTCTGCTTTCAGCATGCAGCGCCTCTGCGGCCAGTTCCTTGCCGGTTCCGGACTCTCCGGTAATGAGCACCGCCGTATCAACCCGGCCGACATTTTCGATGAGTCGATACACATCCTGCATCGCATCGCTCACCCCGACGAATCGATGAAACCGGGTCCGCTCGCCCCTCAACTCCTCCTGCAGCACCGGGGTAATGTCCCGGGCGACAATCACCGCACCGTTGAATTCGTCGATAGCATCCTTTAGCGGCGAAGCGTTCAGGCTGATCATTCGGGTCGAGCCGTCGGGTTTCCGGCATTCGATCTGGTGTTCCCGGACCACACTTTCGTTGTTGATGACCTGGCCGGCATCGAGCAGGAGGGCCTGGCCCATTTCTCCGGGGACATCCTTGAGATTCCCGGAATTGCCGGCATTGCAGCCTTCAAGCCAACTCTTCGCCGTATCGTTGAGCTTGGTGATTTCCATCCTGTCGTTGACGGTGATGATGGCGTCGCTGACCGAGCTGAAAATGACTTCCAGATATCTTCGAAACTTTTCGTTTTCCTGCTGCAGGGCGTTTTTCTCCTTCTGCAGCTGCCAGTTTTTCAGGGCCTGCCGGACGAACCGCAGCAGCGTCTCTTTGTTGACGGGCTTGGAGATATAGTCGAAAGCCCCGTGCCGCACCGATTCCCTCGCCGACTCCAGGTTGGGGAAGCCGGTTATCATGACCACCGGGCAATGGATACCGGTCTGTCGAACATATCGCAGCAGATCGGTGCCGGACGCCCCTTCGAGGACGATGTCGCTGATGATCAGGTCGAATCGCTCTTCGTTAATGGCGAACAGAGCCTCCTCCAAGGTCGCGGCGGTGACGATCCTGCTGTATCCCTCACGCTTGAGAAACATTTCGAAGGTGATGCGTATGCTTTCCTCGTCGTCGACGATGAGAATACGGATATCCTGCAAAGGCTCGTCCATTATTTCTCCGAAGCGGGTATTTCAATGATCATCTCGGTATACTTTTTCAGGATGGAATCGACCCGCAGGATACCTCGATGATTCTTGACGATGCCGTAGCTGATGCTGAGCCCGAGTCCCGATCCCTGTCCGGCAGGTTTGCTGGTAAAAAAAGGTTCGAACAGCTTATCCAGAATGCCCTGGGGTATGCCGGTACCGTGATCGCGTACGACCAGACGAAAGTGATCCCTGCCGTCAATGACCACAGGCCGGCTGGAAAAGTGGATGGTCTTCTCAGGGGATGGCTCCCGCCACCGTTCGTTCAGGGCGAACCGGCTGTTGCTGATCAGGTTGAGCACCACCTGCATGAGCTGCAGATGGTTGCCGATAATGAGGCAGGACGGTTGACAGAGATCCGTGACAATCTTAATGCCGTCGTTGTTCAGTTGATGTTCGACAAGCGAAATGCTGTCGAGCACCACCTCGTTCAGGTCGACAAGAGTCTGCTCGTTCTCGTTTTCCCTGGCAAACGACAAAAGGTTGTAGGTGATCGTGGCGATGCGTTCGCCCTCCCGGACGATACGCGTCAGAAGCATCGCCTGCTCGCTGTCCTTCGGGCAGTCGTCCAGCAGCAGCTGGGCAAAATTGATGATGCCGTTGATCGGATTGTTCACTTCGTGAGCCACGCCGGCCGCCAGTTCGCCGATGGCGGCGAGCTGGGCGGTGCGGATGGAATCGACCTTGCGCACCTCGTCCTGGGTTAGCTTTCTCGCCGTGAGGAGAATAAGGGGAGCCTTGTCCTTCGCCCCCACTTCAACCGGCACGATGCTGAGGCTGTACTCCCCGCCCAGGCCCGGCAGCCGGGTGTCTTCGATCTTGTAGGCGTTGGTCAGCAGGAATTCCTCGAGGGGGCACTTGATATGCGGCCAGCGGCCGCCGTGGATGATCTCGCAGACGCCCTTGCCGACAACCTCCGCGAGGGCTTTGCCGGCAGCTTTCAGGAGGGCCGTGTTCACCTGGACGATTTTGCCCTGCGGGGTCACCACCAGCATGGGGTCGCGATGGGAATGAAACAGCTCGGCTCCCACCCATCGGTCGAGGGTGCGCGGTTTGATCAGGCAGTCGGGCTTGACCGAAGAAACGAAATGTGCAGGAAACTCGTTATGCATGGCTGGCCTCAGGCGAACGCGGCAGTTCTTTTCCCCTTGGCTTTCCTGACCGCCGATGGGCCAAAGGACCTGCTCCATTCTCCCGTTTTTTCCCAAAAAGATCAATGAAGAAGATTCAGGTGACTTTTCCGGCTCGCCAGCAGCGTTTCACGAATGCCTGTATACTCCGTGGGACTTGCCAGATACTTCAGTAAATTCTATAATACATCAGGCAAAAAAAACATAAAATCGAAGAGAAGAGAGAAAAGAGGAAATGATCTCATCGACCGTACCTGACTCGGAGCATCTGGCCAGCGGCTTCGTGACCGTCGACAAAGACTGGATCGTTACCGCATGCAACCGCAAGGCCGCAGTCATACTCGGCGTCGACGAAAGCGGGGTGATCGGCAGGCACTGCCGGGAACTGTTTTACAGCGATCCGCGATTCACCTCGATCTGCAGCCATCTGGAGCCGCTGACCAAGGGCAAGGGCAGCCGGAATATAGAATTGACCCTGGGCAATCCGGTGAATGGGGAAAAGAATGCGGTACGAATCCGTGTCGTCACTATCCCGGACGCATCGGGCACCATCCTCGGGGCGGTGATCGGCTTTGCCGACCTTACCGAACCCCTGGCCGCCAGCCGCCTCGCCTTGAACAGCATCACCGAAGGCGTGTTCACTGTAGACAAGGACTTTCGGCTGACGAGCTTCAACGCAGCGGCGGAGAAGATTACCGGCTGGCAGGAGGACGAGGTGCTCGGCCTGAGCTGCCGCAAGATCTTCAACGCCACCATCTGCCGTTCGACCTGCGCCATCCTCGACTGCATCAAGAACAAGACGTCGGTTTCGAATCGAATCGCCTATATCGGAAGCAAAGACGGCCGGTCGATCCCGATCAGGATCAATGCCGCCCCCCTGCTCGACATGTACCAGAACGTTATCGGCGGGGTGGAAACCTTTGTCGACATCACCAGCACCCTGCAGTACGAGCTGATCCTCGCCGCCGTGGCCGACGGCGTTTTCACCGTCGATCCGGAAGGCAGGATAACCTCCTTCAACCGTGCCGCGGAAGAGATCACCGGTTACCTCGAGTCTGAAGCTCGGGGAAAGGTCTGCAGCCAGCTGCTGTTTTCCAGCAACAGCGCCCAAAGCTGCCCCCTCACCACAAGCATGCGGGAAAGGCGCTCCATCATCGACCAGGAGCTCTTCATCACCCACAAAAATGGCTATTCCGTTCCGGTGAGCATCAGCGCCGCGCCTCTGCTCGGTCATGATCAGCAGATCCTCGGGGGAGTGCAATCCTTCCGGAACAACACCCAGCACCTGCAGAAAGAGCTTATCCTCGATTCGGTCGCCGACGGGGTCTTCACCGTCGATCGCGACTGGCGCATCACCTCGTTCAATCTCTCCGCCGAAATCATTACCGGCTGGCGCCGCGAGGAGGCGGTTGGCTCATACTGCAGCGACGTGTTCTGCTCCTCCATCTGCGGCAAGAACTGCGCGGTTGCCGAGAGCCTCTACACCGGCAGCCCCGTGACCAACAGGTCAATCACCATCAAGACACGCAGGGGCAAGGAAGTTTCGATCAGCATCAGCGCGGCCCCTCTGGTCGATCACGACGGCAACGTCCTGGGCGGCGTGGAGACCTTCCGCGATCTCAGCGTGGAAAAGAGCCTGCGCCTGCAGCTGACCCGGAAATACACCTTCGACGAGCTGGTCAGCAAGAGCCCGGCAATGCAGCGGATATTCCAGATCATGCCGGATATCGCGCGAAGCGAAAGCAACGTCCTGATTCTGGGGGAAAGCGGCACCGGCAAGGAGCTGGTGGCGAGCGCGCTGTTTCACGCTTCGTCCCGCAACGGCCAGCCCTTCGTCGTGGTGAACTGCGGCGCCCTGCCGGACACTCTGCTCGAATCGGAACTCTTCGGCTACAAGGCGGGCGCCTTCACGGACGCCAGGAAAGACAAGCTCGGGCGATTTGCGGCGGCTGAAGGCGGGACTATCTTCCTCGACGAGATCGGCGACATCCCGCAGTCACTGCAGGTCAAGCTCCTCAGGGTCCTCCAGCACAAGGTCTACGAGCCGCTCGGGTCAAACACCCCGGTGAAGGCCGATGTCCGAATCATTGCGGCAACCAACAAGGACCTGCTGGAACTGGTCAAGCAGGGAAGTTTCCGGGACGACCTCTACTATCGCCTGAATGTGGTCAACATCCTGCTGCCGCCTCTCCGGGAACGGTTGGAAGACATACCTCTGCTCGTCGACCATTTCGTCGAGAAGTTCCGGGCGGAAAAGCAAAAAGACATCGTCGGGGTCAGCGACGATGTCATCGCTCTGTTCATGCGGTACAACTTCCCCGGCAACATCAGGGAGTTGGAGAATATCATCGAATACGGGTTCATCCTCTGCCCGGGGGGCTTCATCCAGCTCCAGCACCTGCCCGACACCTTTATCGTGCACGGCAAGCAGGACGACGGCCATCTGCCGGCCATGGAGGGACTCACCCTCGAGGAGATCGAGAAACGCGTTATCGAAGTCACCCTCGGGCGCAATAAATGGAAGAAGATGAAAACCTGCCGGGAGCTTGGGATCTCGAAGGATACCCTGCGTCGCAAGATCAGCCAGTACAAGATCAGCCCAGCCGCGGGCATTAAAGTTTAGGTGGCATCTTGGCAGACGGTCAGCGCACCTTCCGATCGTCGGCATCCTTGCCCTTTTCCGCGGCCTGCCGCCGGGCCGCCACATCGCGCTCCTTGGCCTTGCGCTCGGCATCCGGGTCCCCCGCCAGATGAGGGCTGCGGGGGATGGCCCGGTCGACCACGGCATCGCAGGTGCAGTGGACATCCTTCGGGCAGTCCGCTATCTCGTAGCACGTCGCGTAGCGCAGCAGCTTCTTGATTCCGGGGATGGAGATTCCCTCGTCATGGATCAGGCGGCGCAGGCAGCCGATCCAGGTCAGATCGTTGGCTGAATAGAGCCTTCTGTTGCCGACCCTGGTCGGCTTGATCAGCCCCTCATCCTCATAGATCCGCAGAGTCCGCGGATGAAGATCCAGCAGCTTGGCCGCGACCCCGATCGGATAGACAGGCAGATCATTTTTTATCGGTTCGATATTCGGCTTTTTCCTTACCATGCGGAAAATCTCCTTCAATTGTCCTTTTCCGCCAACCTTACCCGATTTCGCACCGCACCACGAGAAGGAAAATCCCCCCGGACCTCCACTCACCTCAGTGGTGCTCGGTGAGATGGCCGCGAAAGAGCTTCTCGCCCATCAGAAACAGCAGCCCGCAGAAGGCCACTCCGCCCACGACCACCAGGTTCTCATGCAGGGACGGCGTATAGGTGAGCAGCTCGGGATAGTCGACCAGGCCCATGCCGTGGAAGGACGGGATCAGCTGACCGATGATCACCAGGTCGTAGCGCATGAAGAAGATCCCGATCATCCCGGCCAGCGAGGCGATGAACAGAACCGTCATGTTCCGACCCCGCACCGCCAGGATCAGCAAAAAGGGGATCGCCATGCCGAGCAGGATCTCGCCGACCCAGAAGTTGACCGCGTAGGGACCGGAGAGCAGCGTCTGCATCGACTCGTACTTGCCGGGTGGGTTGCCGGTCACCCCGGCGATCATCTTCCAGCAGGTGAAGAAGATGATCACCGCCATCATCAGCGCCCCGAGTTTCGCCACGCTCTCCATGGACTTCTTCATCCCCTCGCTCATTTCCCAGCCGT
>JAEYNP010000008.1 GCA_023412495.1 Pseudomonadota bacterium | reverse complement strand
TAGCAGATGATCCTTATCCATGACCCAGACGTGATTCTTGCTGCCGAATTCGCTGCGGAAGCCGAGGACGATTCGCCGCGTGGACCGATCGTACAAATGCCCCGTCACCAGCCAGCCGCTATTGTCGGGCAGCCACTGAATCGAGTGATTCCAAAAGGCGATACCGGGCGGCAGATCGAGCTTGTCGTCCATGATGATCTTGCCGCGATTGTCCCAGCACATCAGCCGCGGCACCGGATGGGTGCTGATGGCGGCCAGTTCCTTGTTGTCGGGCGAGAACTTCATCGCCTGCAGCCAGGCATAGACAAACGTGCTGTCCGTACCACTCTGGATGCCGGTCCGCAGCCTCGGGTTGCGAGGCCGGATGGTAGTTGCCACAGCCGCAGCGGGACGCTCGCCGTTGCGATCCATCTGGCTCGGCGGGCTCATGATGACCACCGGCTTGCCCGTCGTCGTCTTGCAAACTCCCAGCTCTCCGCCCGAGGTGACCGCGTAGTACTTGCCGTCCGTCGTGAAGGCAATCTTGCCTTTCTCGATCTTTGGTCCCGCATTGCCGGCAGTTTCGATCAGCTTGATCATCTTGCCGGCCTGGAAATCCCACACCTGAATGTCGGTCGAGCTTCGCCCGCCAAGGAGCAGATTCTTGTTCAGCGAGAAGGCGACAAAATCGGTGTAGCGACCGACCTGACCGGGAACCTCAAAAACTTCCTCGCCCGTTTCGGTCGAGAAGATGGCGATTGGGTTGTTTTCAGAATTGTTGCTTTCCCGACCATAGGCAAACCACTTGCCGTCGTCGGAGAGAACGGCGGTATGGTTATCCCTGTGCTCCACATCGAGGGTCTGCAGCAACCGGCCGTCTTTGACGCCCCAAACCTTCCCGTCGACGACCACCACCGGGCAACCAAGCGGTCCAAAAGCAATGGCGCTGTTCGACTGCAGGGGGATGCGCAGGTCGTCGCCCGCCGCAGCGCCGAACCCTTCATCGGAGCCGAACGCTTCTTTTAGAGGCTTGGCGGTGGGATTGGCCTTGAAGGGATCATCCTCCTGGCTCCAGCAACTCGGGCCAGAAACCAGGACCACGACCGCCGCCGCCCATACCAACGCAAGTCGACGTTTGAAGCGCCCCATAACCCACCCCGACCAGAAAAGATGAATTCCGAAATAACCGCGGAAGAGACAACTGAACGCGGCTGGCCGCCAGTCTACGCCAAACCACCCACCGGTGGCAATTTTTCCGCCCGGGCCATCCCCCTGCCGAAACCCGCCGGCCCGATATACTCAGCGTCATGCCCAAACGAGCGCTGCTGCTACTTAACCGTAATTCCCGCCAGGGTGGCGCAGCGGCAGACGCTATTATCGAGGCCCTCCGTTCGCACGATATCGACCCGTTCGAAGACCGGCTTTGTGACGGCGAAACGTGCTCGGACCTCGTCCTTCGCAATACGGATCAGGCCGAACTGGTGAGCGTCGCCGGCGGCGACGGCACCTTGAATTCCGCTGTCGACGGCCTGATCGAGACCCGCCTGCCGGTCGGTGTGTTGCCGCTGGGCACCGCCAACGACTTCGCCCGGACCCTCGACCTGCCCACCGATCTGGCCGAAGCCTGCCGGGTCATCGCCGAAGGGCACACCCGCCAGATCGACGTCGGCCAGGTCAACGGCAAGCACTTTCTCAATGTCGCCAGCATCGGCTGGAGCGTCGAAATCACCCAGCGGCTGACCAAGGAAGTTAAACGGGTCTGGGGCGTGTTCGCCTACCTGATCGCCGCCATCCAGGCCCTTTTCCACTCCCGCCTGTTCCCCGCCGAAATCCGCACCGAGACCGAGACTTTCCGCGTCCGCACGCTGCAAATCGCCATCGGCAACGGCCGGCACTACGGCGGCGGCCTCACGGTCGCGGAAAACGCCGAAATCGACGATCGCCGCCTCGATCTCTACAGCCTCGAACTGACCCACCTCTGGCAGATCTTCACCATCCTCTGGCGGCTGAAAACCGGTTCGCTGGAGACCTCCAAATATGCCCGCACCCTGCGAGGCAAGTCGTTCCAGATCATCACCCGCCGTCCCTATCGCATCAACACCGACGGCGAGTTGACCACCCGCACGCCCGCCTCCTTCAAAATCGTCCCCGCCGCCCTGACGGTGTTTGTCCCGGCCCCGGCGCCCACCGAGCCAGTCAACGCCGCTTGACCGCTTTTTCCCAGCGGCTTAAACCAGGGATACGTCCTCACCCGCCCTCACTCTCCAACCGCCTCGGCTGCCATCATGTCCGATCCGAAAATCCAGCGTGCGTTAATCAGTGTCAGCGACAAAACGGGTCTCGCCGAGTTGGCCAAAGCCCTCGACCAGGCCGGCGTCGCCATCTACAGCACTGGCGGAACCCGCAAGTTCCTGGAAGAGCAGGGGATCGAAGCCCGCGAGATCGCTCGCTACACCGGTTTTCCCGAGATGATGGACGGCCGGCTCAAAACTCTGCATCCCAAGGTTTTTGGCGGCATCCTCTGCCGTCACGACCGCGACGACGACATGCAAGCCATCGCCGAGCACGGCATCGAGCGATTCGAGCTGGTTGTCGTCAACCTTTATCC
>JAEYNP010000122.1 GCA_023412495.1 Pseudomonadota bacterium | reverse complement strand
ATTTAAATGAATATGTAGAGTATATTAAAAGTGCAGTTCCATTACCTGACCGATCAGATGATTTATTTAATATGGTTTATGAAGAAGCCGAAAGCTATTTTAATTCAGATAAAACAGTGGATGAGGTGACAGAGATCATACAGAACCGGGTGCAGCTTTATTTGGAGGAAAACAAATAGTTGTATACAGGAGGATATGTAGGTTGGTAGTTTATTTTATAATGGACTAATTTCTAATAAATGAGACATGTGTTTTATATACTTTACAAATGTAATAATATAGTATATTTGGTCGTAATATGATAATATATTAAAAAATATCATATATAAATAAGCGTAAGATATAGATTACTAAAGAATCCATTTTTTCACGATTTCATTGCCAAAACAGTATGGCGATATAATGGTACCTTTTTCATATATCTTATAACACTGTACAAAAAAATAATTAAAGCAGGTGAATTAATTATGAAAAAGTGGAAATTGGTTTCAGTTATTCTTGTATCAAGCGTTATTATATTCATTGTAATTGCTAGTAGATTTCATTTAATCCCTGTGATTTCAACAAACAATTCAACGTCAGTTAATCAATCGAAGAATATAACTTTGTCACCACCAGTATCCCAAAATCAGCAGCCACTGGTTACGGAAAATCCAGTACCTACAAAGAAAAGTAATTCCCCTGTACCTGATAATGATGTAACAATTCATGATTACGCTATTCATGATTCCATTCAGATTTCTTTAGGAAGTAGAAAGGATGATATCATATCGATACTTGATAAAAACTTAATAAAGTATGAAAAAAATAGTGAAACGATTACTTCAGACGGAATTCAAATCAGATTTGACGATTCAGATATTGCAAACTATATCCTACTAGATGGCACTCTATGGTCAACAAGTAAAGGATTAACTGTTGAGCAGTCACTTCCTTATATGAAACAACTATATGGTGACAACTATATATGGGAGGTTTTTAATCACAGGGGAAGATATGATGAATATATATATTCTTTTGGGAAAGATAAACTAGAAATACTAACCACGGAGGCAAATCTATCAAAAATAAATAAAATATATCTGTATCATGAGGACTATAAAGGATTTCCACAAGAACAATCCATGGATCAAGTCCTAATAGCTGAAGATAGTGATTATTTCTCTCTATCAATGACTAAAAAGGAAATTACAGATTATCATAATGGAGAACACAAAATAATAATAAATGATATGAATAATACTCTGAATTCATATGACAGTTCAGGTCAGATTTTTATGCAAGGAGAATTGTCTGATGAAAATTTAGTGACGTGTTTAAATACAAGCTCAGACAAGGTTTCAACTGGAAGAGGTCTTAAGATTGGTGATAAAAAAGATAAAATGGAAGAGCTATATGGGACAATATATCATTCCAATGAAATCGACCAAGGAGAAAGAATTACATACGAATTCCAACATAGCAACATTATTTTTACTTTGAAGGATGATACTATTTCAAATATAGTGATAAATCAAAGATAATTAGTAAAGATGTTTACAAATATGGTTAATATCTCTTTTTGCTATATGTAACTTGGTCTTATCATCTTCAATCATATTACCATGTTGATGGTTCAAAATAGTTAGCAAATACGAAATTATATAATATGCGGAGGATAAACATAATGCGTTCTAAGTTTCAGTTATACTTAAAAGGTTGCGATGAAGCTATTGAGTTATACAAAAAAGCTTTTGATGCAACAGTAGATGCAATTCATCGTGATTCTGAAGGTAAAGCAATTATGCATGCCGAAATAAAAGTATTCGGACAATGCATAGCATTTATGGAAAGAGATACCGAAAGTATTACAGGAAATACAATGCAATTAAGTTTTGAGGAACTTAATGAAGAAATTATTAGAAAAGCATATGAAGTGCTTAAAGACGGGGCAAAAATAGAACTTTCATTAGGTTCTTGTGAATGGACCTCATGCATATTTAGTTTAGTAGATAAATTTGGAGTAAACTGGCTTCTTTATGTTTAATTCTCCAAACTTGGTGCATTTCTGATTCAACTGCAATCGATGAATAATGAAAAGCATAATAAGTTCTCTTGCAAATTTGTGGTTTGCTTCGCATTAGTTTGTTATCTTAAAAAAAATTATTTACAGTGGGGGTTGAGCATGGATTATATAATTAAAGTTTGTACGGATATAAATCAATTAGATGATATTGTTTTAGGAAAGATAGTTATTTTAAGATGGGGATTTAATCAGGTTAAATTGGATGCATGGAAAAATCACATGAGGAATAATACTGCTTGTTTTCACCATTTACTAATTTATGCACAAGCCAATGATGAAGTTATTGGTTATGCATTTTTTTGTGAAAATGAAGTAAATGCAGAACAATGGTATTACGGTGATTTAATAGTTTCTGATAATTTTCGCAGAAATGGTATAGCATCAGATATGATTGTTAAGGGTATCGAATCATTAACCTGTATTAATGTAAAAGAACTTTTTACCTATGTTGATTATGATAATGAGATATCAAAATTTATGCACGAAAAGCTTGGATTTACAATTAGTGATAAACATGAAATGATTAATGGATTTTTAAATGACAATCGATTTGTATATAAGTATACAGTATAATCATAATCTACGCATTATTTATAAATTGCGAACATAAAAGGAGGGAAAATTACATCACTCCTTTTATCATATCCATATACCAATATTATTCAGTTTAATCCTCACTGCGTAATTTTACGACCTTGGCTGCCATTCGCCTACGACTGTCTTCCATGGTAGCGTAATGCTTTCTGGTAGTGTTCACATCCTTGTGGCCAAGCACATCAGCTACAAGATAGATATCACCGGTTTCCTGATATAAGGTAGTGCCATATGT
>JAEYNP010000056.1 GCA_023412495.1 Pseudomonadota bacterium | reverse complement strand
ATCGTTTGCCAGGCCGGAGCGTCTTCCGGGCGCGTCTCTAACCAGCGGTACAGGTCCTGGAGGCGGTCATCGAAAGGGCTGATGGCTCCCTGTGCCAGGCTCGCGAACAGCCCGGCCGTCAGGCCGCTGCACAAGGCGGTAATACCTTCACGCTGGCTCTGGCGCGTTTCCGCCAGGGCAGTATCAATCATCCAGGTCGTAAGCGCATCCTGAACATTTTCTAAATCATCGGAAAGCGCTCCGAGTATTGAAGATCCCTGAAGCATATCGGGCCGGCAGCCGCAGGACTGGCGGATTACCAGCCGGGTAGCTACGCGTTTTTCTTTCTCCCCGTGGTTCTCACCCCGCACCCTCCTGATGATACTGTGAACGGCTTGATACCCCAATGTGAATGTTGGGTGGCGAACGGTCGTGAGTGGGGGATTCTGCGAGTGCGCCTCCAGGATATCGTCAAAACCAATCACCGCCACGTCCTCTGGGATTCGCCGCCCGGACTGGCGCAGCACCTCTATCGCTCCCAGCGCCGACAGATCGTTGCTGGCGATCAGGGCGGTGAAACCGGCTCCTGTTTGGAGAATTCTTTCCATCGCCAGCCGCCCGTCTTCCAGGCGGTGCTCGCCAAAGGCGATCAGGCGGGGATCCTCGGGTATACCGGCTTCTTCCATCGCCAGCCGGTACGCTGCTAGCCGCTCGGCGCTGTCACCGCCACGACCGGACTTGCCGGCGATGTACGCGATGCGGCGGTGCCCATGCCGGTAGAGATGGCGAAACGCCTCGCGAATGCCCCCGGAATTATCGACCGCGATCAGCGGGCCAGATTTTTCGGCGGTGGTGAGAATGACGGGATATCCCAGGCGGATCAGATCTTGAACGTAATCATACTGATCATCGGTCAGATCGTCTGGAATAATGATTAGGCCGTCGCAGTTCCATGGACCAACCGGCACGAAATTCGCTTGCTGCCCGGCTACAGGCCAGGCCGTGCAGCTCCCGCGCGGGCTGCCCGGCAGGGCAATTCCGCACCCGATTAACAGGTTGCAGCGCTCTTCTGCCGCGGCGGCCAGCATTCCGCGCAGCAGCGTGCGCGTGTAACTGTCAATGGTCGTTCCTTCATAAACGGACCAGGTTGATAGGAACCCGATCGTTGGGAGGTTATTCCTGGCAGCGCGCATAATACCGGAATTTTACGCGTTTTCGAACAAAAAGGGTTAATCCTGACTCTGGACAAATATAGGACCGGATTATATACTTGTAGCGCTACAAGATTACACTAGATAAATGGGCAGCAGCGCTTGCAGATAACTTTTACCGTGAAAACTTTGATGTGCTTCAGATCCCTGACTGGAGAATACCAACCATGAATTCAGAGCTGGCAGAGATCATAATTCTGTCCTTACAGGTTTCTGGAGTCGCTCTCTTGTTCAGCACGCTCATCGGAATCCCAATTGGAGTGGCGTTGGGTCTGAACCGTTTCGTCGGGCGGCGGTTGATGATCGCCTTGATGTATACGGGGATGGGATTTCCTCCGGTTGTGATTGGTTTATTCGTCTATCTGATGCTTTCGCGCAGCGGACCGCTGGGGGCGATGAATTTATCCTTCATACCGGGGTTGTTCACACCGGCGGCGATGGTAATTGCGCAAACAATTATCTCTTTCCCACTGGTGTCAGGGTTCACGATGGCGGCTGTGATGGGGGTTGATCCCAATTTGCGCCAGCAGGTGATGGCATTGGGAGCGACCAAGCGCCAGGCAGCCCTCGCGGTACTAATGGAAGCGAGAATTGGCGTGATCGTCGCGATCATCGCCGGGTTTGGCGGCATCATATCTGAAGTGGGCGCCGTAATGATGGTCGGCGGCAACGTTGAAGGCCGCACCCGGGTGCTTACCACGGCGATTGTCCTGTCAACGCGTCAGGGCGAGTTTAATTTGGCGATCGCATTGGGGCTCATTCTGTTGGCGATCACATTTATCGTAAATGTGGCCATGCTGCGCCTGCAAGGAAAATCCTTCGATGAATAATTCGGCGATGAGCAGTCCCATTTACCGTTTAGAGGGTGTCACCAAAATCTATAACACCCGCCAGGTGCTGCAAGTCGACCGGCTTGATATTGTCCCAGGCGAGATTCTGGCCCTGGTTGGGCCCAGCGGAGCAGGGAAAAGCACGCTTTTACGGCTGCTCAACTTTCTGGAAACGCCGTCCACGGGTACGATCCGCTTTCATGATCAGATTTTTACTGCCGAAAAAGGGATGCCGCTGGAGCACCGCCGGCGCGTAACTATGGTTTTTCAGCGGCCCATGCTTCTCAACCGTACGATTGAGTCGAACGTGCGGTTTGGCTTGCAGATCCGTGGAAATCATATCCAACCGGAGCAGATACACAATGCCCTAGCAGAAGTAGGGCTGCAGCACCTTGCGCATCAAAAAGCAAGCACTTTATCGGGCGGCGAGGCGCAGCGAGTGGCTCTTGCGCGCGCGATTGTGCTGCAGCCGGAAGTGCTCCTGCTCGACGAACCGACCGCCAACCTCGACCCGTACAACATTGGCTTAATCGAAAAAATCGTCAAGGACCTCAATGCTCGTCAAAAAACCACTCTGGTACTCGTGACCCACAACGTTTTCCAGGCGAAACGGCTGGCGCAGCGTGTTGCGCTGCTACTGGATGGCAGAGTGGTCGAGGTAACCGATTCAGACACTTTCTTTAACCGGCCCAGTGACCCGCGCACAGCTGCGTTTGTGCGCGGTGATATGGTTTACTAATGGAAGAGGAGAATTGTATGTCGAAGAAACTGTTTTCCTTGTTTTTCCTGACTGTTTTTTTGGTCAGCATCGCCGCCGGCTGCGCGCCTGCCGCCACGCCGACAGAGGCCCCGGCCGCGGTAACGGAGCAGCCTACGGAAGCGCCCGCCGAGCCTACCCCCACGGCCGCACCGACCGTCCGCGCGGAAACGCCCGACCGGCTTATCCTGGCTACTACGACCTCCACCCAGGACTCTGGTTTGCTGGACTTCCTCTTGCCGGATTTCGAAGCTGAATTCAACACCGAGGTTGATGTGATCGCTGTTGGAACCGGGCAGGCGCTCCAGTTGGGGCGAGACGGCAATGCCGACGTTCTGCTGGTGCATGCCCGCGCTCAGGAAGATGCCTTCATGGACGAAGGCCACGGCTCACGCCGCGAAGACGTTATGTACAACGATTTCGTGATCCTGGGCCCGGAATCGGACCCTGCCGGAATCAAGGGTATGGCTAGTGCGGCTGAAGCCTTCCAAAAGATCGCGGACGCTGAGGCGACTTTCATCTCCCGCGGTGACAAATCCGGTACGCACTCCAAAGAACTCTCGGTTTGGGAAGCAGCCGGGATCACCCCAGAAGGCGGCTGGTACGTTGCTGCCGGTCAGGGCATGGGCGAGGTGCTGACGATGGCTGCCGAGCAGCAGGGGTACACGCTTAGTGACCGCGCCACTTACCTGGCACGCACGCTCAACGGCCTGGCGCTGGAGGTGGTCGTGGAGAAGGACAGCACCTTGCTGAATCCGTACGGTGTGATCGCCGTCAATCCTGACAAGGGCCCGCAAATTAACACCGACCTGGCGACGAAGTTCGTCGATTGGATTATCTCGGTTCCGGTGCAGGAA
>JAEYNP010000028.1 GCA_023412495.1 Pseudomonadota bacterium | reverse complement strand
GTGCTAAAAAGGTCCCGCGATTGGGTGCAGCCCATCGGTGGCAGGGCCTTCGGCTCACTGGCATAACGATAAACTACGCCTCACCGAGGCGATGGTAGGGCGAAATGGAACAGCACTCCGAGGGCTTGAAGGTCATGGTCATCGACGACTCGAAAACGATTCGTCGTACCGCCGAGACGCTATTGAAGAAAGTGGGTTGTGACGTCATTACGGCTGTGGACGGCTTTGATGCGCTCGCCAAGATAGCGGACACCCATCCCCGCATCATATTTGTCGATATCATGATGCCTCGACTGGACGGCTATCAGACCTGTGCGCTGATCAAGAACAACAGCTCCTTCAAGTCGACTCCGGTCATCATGCTGTCGTCCAAGGACGGCTTGTTCGACAAGGCCAAGGGTCGAATCGTAGGTTCTGACCAGTACCTGACCAAGCCGTTCAGCAAAGAAGAGTTGCTAGGTGCCATCAAGGCTCATGTCCCTGATTTCGCGCCGATAGAGCAAGTGTCCTGAAGTCCGGCCCTGTTGCCGTCGAAGCCTTTCCAATGGAGAAATCATGGCTCGCGTTCTGATTGTTGATGACTCGCCGACTGAAATGTACAAGCTGACTGCCATGCTGGAGAAGCACGGCCATGTCGTCCTCAAGGCCGAGAATGGTGCCGATGGCGTGGCAATTGCCCGCCAGGAAAAGCCCGATGCGGTCCTGATGGATATCGTCATGCCCGGTCTGAACGGTTTCCAGGCGACTCGCCAGCTGACCAAAGATGCGGAAACCAGTCACATTCCCGTGATCATTGTGACCACCAAGGATCAGGAAACCGATAAGGTCTGGGGCAAGCGGCAGGGTGCGAAGGATTACCTGACCAAGCCGGTGGACGAGGCAACCTTGCTGAAAACCCTTAACGCCGTACTGGCGGGCTGAGGCTTAGGCTTCAGTAATCTGGACAAGGGATATGGCCGGCATGTCGGACACGCAAACGCCGTTTCAGCACCTGTTGGGCATCGACAGTCGATGCCGGGCGCTGGCCGCTGGCCTGCCCTCGCAGCAGGAGGCCGTCCAGATGTGGGCCGGTATCGGCTTTCGTATGGGTGGGCGGCTGTTCGTCGCGCCGATGGGGGAGGTCGGCGAGATACTGCATGAGCCGCGTCACACGCTGCTCCCAGGCGTGAAGAGCTGGGTCAAGGGTGTGGCGAACGTGCGCGGCAGGTTGTTGCCGATCATGGATCTGTGCGGGTACTTCGGCCTCGAGCTTTCGCCGTTGCGCAAGCAGCGGCGTGTGTTGGTGGTAGATCACCAGGAAGTGTTCGCGGGGCTCACGGTCGACGAAGTCTTCGGTATGCAGCATTTTGCGGTAGAGGCTTTCTCCGAGGAGCTGCCGCCGGTAGAGGCGTCGATTCAGCCGTTTATCCACGGTGTGTTCCAGCGTGAGCAACCCTGGCTGGTGTTCAGTCCTCATGCGCTTGCGGCACATCAGACGTTTCTCGACGTTGCGTATTAGATGTAGGTGGGGCTGGCTCATGCCGGCCTTTTGGTTCTTGAAAGGAAAATGTCGGGCGGTCCAGGCGGGGGCCAGATAATGAAAAAAATGAACGCAAGTGCACTATTGGCCGGTATGCGTAGCAATACGCTGATCGCTGGGCTGTTTATCTTTCTGCTCGTTTCTATGGTGCTGCTGTTTGCAAACTTCGCATACGTAAGTACCCAGGCCGACTACGACAACGAATACATCGGACACGCAGGCGAGCTGCGAGTTCTGTCGCAGCGTATCGCGAAGGACGCGGTGGAAGCGGCAGCAGGTACGCCGGAGGCGTTCGTTTCGCTGAAGGCTGCGCGCGACGAGTTCAGTCAGCGCTGGGGCTATCTGTCCCAGGGTCACTCCGCGATCGGTCTGCCGGCTGTGCCGGATTCGCTGCAGGCCGAAGTAAGTGCGGTTCAGCAGGACTGGGACACGCTGCGTCAGAACACCGATGCGATTCTGGCCAGCGAGCAGACCGTACTATCCCTGCACCAGGTCGCTACCACTCTCGCCGAAACCATTCCTCAGCTGCAGGTCGAGTACGAGGAGGTGGTCGACATTCTCCTGGAAAGTGCCGCTCCGGCTGTTCAGGTGTCGGTGGCACAGCGCCAGTCGCTGCTGGCAGAGCGTATTCTCGGCTCGGTGAACAAGGTTCTTTCCGGTGACCAGGATTCGGTACAGGCCGCCGACATGTTCGGTCGCGACGCCAGCCTGTTTGGTCGCGTACTCCGTGCGATGCAGGAAGGCAACGAGGCCATGGGTATCTCGCGGGTAAGCGACGAGGAAGCCATTGACCGACTGACCGAGATTTCCGAGCTGTTCCAGTTCGTTTCCGGCTCGGTGGACGAGATTCTCGAGACCTCGCCTGAACTGTTCCAGGTGCGTGAATCGTCCAACAGTATCTTCGAAGTCTCCCAGACGCTACTCGACAAGACCTCTGCGCTGACTCAGGGCCTGCAGGATCGTGCCGATGCACGTTACCTCAACACCATCGTGGGCTATGTGCTCGGTGCACTGGCACTCGCTTCCATCGTTCTGATCGGTGTGGTCATGGTTCGTGAGGCGCGGCGTCGCCTGAGCGAAACCGCAGAAAAGAACGAGCGTAACCAGCTGGCCATTCTGCGTCTGCTCGACGAAATCGGCGACCTTGCGGATGGTGACCTCACCGTGGCTGCGACGGTAACCGAAGATTTCACCGGTGCGATCGCTGACTCGATCAACTACTCCATCGACCAGCTGCGTGCCCTCGTCGGCACCATCAACCAGACCGCGGTCCAGGTG
>JAEYNP010000148.1 GCA_023412495.1 Pseudomonadota bacterium | reverse complement strand
CAGCAGATCGCCGGCTTGCCTTATCTGCGCGTCAACATTCGCCGCGACGCCATTGCCCGCTACGGCATCAACGCGAGCGACGTGCTCGACGCCGTCAGCCTGATCGGCGGCGCGCAGCTCGGCGAGGTCTTTGAAGGGCAGCGCCGCTTTCCGCTGCAAGCTCGGCGGGCGCCCGAGTGGCGAGAGGATGCGGAGAAGTTGCGGCAGATCAAGGTCGACGATCCGCAAGGACGGCAGATTCCGATTTCGCAGCTCGCCGACATCATTCTCGAAGATGGGCCGTCCGAAATCAGCCGGCACGCGGTCCGCCGCCGCTTGCTCATCCAGTGCAACGTCCGTGGACGCGATCTGGCGGGGTTTGTCGCCGACGCCCAGGCCACTGTGGCCCGCGAGGTGAAGCTGCCGGCCGGCTATTCGCTCGCCTGGGGTGGGCAGTTCGAAAACCTGCAGCAGGCGTCGCGACGATTGATGATCGCGGTGCCCGTGGCGCTGTTCCTGATCTTCTCGCTGCTCTACGTGACGTTCAGCTCGGTCCGCCTCGCGATGTTGATCTATTTGAACGTGCCGATCGCGGCGACCGGCGGCATTTTTGCCCTTTGGCTCCGCGACATGCCGTTCTCGATCTCGGCGGGGGTCGGTTTCATTGCCTTGTTCGGCATCGCCGTGATGAACGGCGTCGTGCTGATCGAGCATATCCGCCACTTGCGGCATCACGGCAACGACCAGTGGACCTCGGTCGTGCAGGGCTCGATCGATCGATTGCGGCCGGTGCTGATGACGGCCACCTGCGGCGCCCTGGGCTTCGTGCCGATGGCCATTTCGAGCAGCGCGGGCGCCGAGGTGCAGCGTCCGCTGGCGACCGTCGTTATCGGTGGTCTGATTACCTGCACCATCCTCACGCTGCTAGTGCTGCCGGCCATTTATCGCTGGTTCGAGCCCGCCGAGCCGGCGACCCACGAGGAGGTGGCCTAGGCTTTTCGGTCGCCCAAGCGTCCTCAACCTGGCCCCCGCGCCTGCGTTAGAATCGAAAGTCAGTCGGTTGGCCGACTTTCCGATTTCTGGGGCGCGAAGGGCCCTGAACATTTCTCGCCGGACGGTGTCTGGAGGGATGTCGGCCGCCAGGCTTGAGGAGCCACCATGACTGACTCGCCGCTTGCGCCATCGCTCACGCTGCTCACCGATCTGTATCAGCTCACGATGGCCTATGGCTATTGGAAGCTCGGCAAGGCGGATCAGGAGGCCGTGTTTCACCTGTTCTTTCGCAAGGCTCCGTTCGCCGGAGGCTATGCGATTGCCGCTGGCCTGGAGCCGGCGCTGCAGTACGTCGAAAGTTGTCGCTTCGACGCGAGCGACATCGCCTACCTGCGAACGCTCGTCGGTGTCGACGGCGAGCGGCTGTTCGAGGACGGCTTTCTCGAGTATCTCGCCGACCTGCGGTTGCAGTGCGATATCGACGCGATGCCCGAGGGGACGCTCGTCTTTGCCTCCGAGCCGCTGCTGCGAGTTCGCGGCTCGATCCTGCACTGCCAGTTGCTCGAAACGACGCTGCTGAACCTCGTCAATTTCCAAACGCTCATCGCGACGAAGGCGGCGCGCGTCTGCCATGCGGCCCGCGGCGAGCCGGTGGTGGAATTCGGCCTCCGCCGGGCGCAGGGAGTCGATGGCGCCCTGGCCGCCACCCGCGCCTCCTTCATCGGCGGCTGCACGGCCACCTCGAACGTCCTCGCCGGCAAGCTCTACGGCATTCCGGTAAAGGGGACGCACGCCCATAGCTGGGTGATGTCGTTCGACACCGAGCTGGAAGCGTTCGAGAGCTACGCCGCCGTGATGCCCAACAACTGCGTGTTTCTCGTCGACACCTACGACACTCTCGAAGGGGTGCGCCACGCCGTCGAAATGGGGCTGAAGCTCCGCGAGCGCGGCTATCGGATGATCGGCATCCGCCTCGACTCCGGCGACCTGGCCTGGCTGAGCATCGAAGCCCGCCGGATGCTCGACGCCGCCGGCCTGCACGACGCGGTCATCATGGCCACGAACGACCTCGACGAGCACATCATCGAAAGCCTGAAGGTGCAAGGCGCCACGATCGCCATGTGGGGCGTCGGCACCAAGCTCGTCACCGCCTACGACCAACCGGCGCTCGGCGGTGTGTATAAACTCGGCGCGGTACAAGACGAGTCTGGCGTCTGGCAGCCGAAGCTCAAGGTGTCGGAGCAGGTTGTCAAAACCACAATTCCCGGCATCTTGCAGGTCCGCCGTTTCGAGACCGACGAAGGTATGATCGGCGACATGATCTGGGACGAGCTGCAAGGCGTCGACGACCGGCGGACGATCGTCGACAGCAAGGACCCGCTCCGCAGCAAGCACATTCCCGAACACGCCCAGGCCGACGACCTGCTCGCGCCCGTCGTCCGCCGCGGCAAGCGAGTGTCTCCGCCGGTTCCGCTGGCCGACATTCGTCAGCGAGCGCTCGACCAGCTCAGCCGGCTGCATCCCAGCTCGCGGCGATTTGTGTTCCCGCACGAGTACCCGGTCGGACTCGACCTGGGGCTGCACGAACTGCGGATGGCTATGATTCAGGCCGCGCGGGAGCGCAAACGCGACACCACGCCCGAGAACGCGTAGCACGACGGAGGACCAAACCGTTGAAAGCGCTGCTGCTGATCGATATTCAGAACGACTTTCTACCCGGAGGACCGTTGGCGGCGCCGCACGGCGATGAAGTCGTTCCGGTGGCCAACCGGCTGATGGACGAGTTTCCGCTGGTCATCGCGACGCAGGACTGGCATCCGGCCGAGCATCGGTCGTTCGCCAGTCAACATCTCGGGCGGCAGGTCGGTCAAGTGATCGACCTCGACGGCCTCGATCAGGTGCTGTGGCCCGATCACTGCGTGCAGGACACTCCGGGCGCCGAACTTTCGCCCGCGCTGCGGCGCGACGCGATCCGGCACATTGTGCGGAAGGGGACCGATCCGCGAATCGACAGCTACAGCGGTTTCTTTGACAACGCCCGCCGCCGCGCCACAGGGCTGCACGAAGTGCTTAAGCGTGAGGGGGTGGAGGAAGTTCACCTGGTGGGAGTCGCGACCGACTACTGCGTGCGCGCGACGGCGCTCGATGCGTTGGAGCATGGCTACCGCGTGGTCGTGCACCGCTGCGGCGTGCGGGGCGTCGATCTGCAGCCGGGCGATAGCGAGCGGGCGCTGGAAGAAATGCGTGCGGCCGGCGCGGAGATTCGCGAGTAGCGAACTCCCGTAGCTGAATTCGCCAGAATTCAGACAAACGATTGCTCCACTCGCGGGGCGTCTGAATTCTGGTGAATTCAGCTACGAGGGAAGAAGCCTTCGATCCATTTCGCTCAGCGCACCTGACTCGTCCGGCGGATCTCCTTCAGCTTCTCGCTCAGTTGCCCCACGCGCTCCGGATGTTCGGCGTAGAGGTTCGTGCGCTGGCCGAGGTCGGAGCGGAGGTTGTAAAGCTCGCCTGGCTGGTCGTGAGGCTTGTAGCCGCGCGCTCGGTCCAGCCAGGCCGGCACTTTGCTCACCGCGCCGGTCTTGGCCGCAATTTGGACCCAGTCGCCGTCGCGAATCGCATAGCCGTTCGCGTTGGTGTTGTGGACGAGCGTCGTGCGGGCGCTTTCGCC
>JAEYNP010000140.1 GCA_023412495.1 Pseudomonadota bacterium | reverse complement strand
GTCCTCGTCCGGGGAGCCCGGGGGGCCGCCAGGGACGTGCTCGCCGTGGTCGAAGAAGATCTCGGTGCACGGGCCGCAGGGGCCGGTGTCGCCCATGGACCAGAAGTTGGACTTCTCGCCCAGGCGGGTCAGGCGATCCTTCGGGACGCCGATCTCGTTGATCCAGATGTCCGCGGCCTCGTCATCGTCCTTGTAGACGGTGACCCAGAGGCGCGCGGGGTCAAGGCCCAGGTCGCCGGTGAGCAGCTCCCAGGCGAAGCGGATGGCATCGCGTTTGAAATAGTCCCCGAAGCTGAAATTGCCCAGCATCTCGAAGAACGTGTGGTGGTAGGCGGTCCGCCCCACGTTGTCGATGTCCCCCGTGCGGAGACACTTCTGGCAGGTCGTGGCCCGGGTGAACTCCAGCTTCACCTTCCCCAGGAAGTGGTCCTTGAACGGATTCATGCCGGCTGGGGTGAACAGCACGCTGGGGTCCCAGCGGGGAACGAGCACGTCGCTCGGTTTGCGGGTGTGGCCCTTCGATTCAAAGAAGGCGAGATACTTTTCGCGAAGCTCGTCAGTTTTCATAGCCGTAGGGAGGGCAAGGTTTCCATCCGTGTAAACCGTGCATCATAGCGGGGTAAGGAAAACTGGGCCATACGAGCGAACCCGCGCCAGCCCTCCGGGCCCACGCAAAATTCGCCCACCAACAACCCAGCAGCCGGGCGGTAACACCGCCCGGAGAACAGCCAAGAGACATCGCCCGCGCCAAAGAAGTTCGCAGACCTGGCTCTCAGCCTCCCCGTAGCTGAATTCGCCAGACATCAGAGGCGTTGGAGTGGTCGCTCCACCGGCGGATCGTCTGAATTCCGGCGAATTCAGCTACAGGGCAGCCATTCGTTCAGATCAGGGATTCGCCGAGTCCGGTTCGACCGTGCGGACCGCGTTGGCGGGGTCCGTTGCGGTGAGTCGCATGGTCACGGCGCCTTTTTGCGAGGCCACCGCTTCGCGAAACTGCTTCGGTGTGGCGACGCGCGACCTGCCGACATGGCTGACAAAGTCCCCGGGACGAAAGCCCGCCTTCCAGGCGGCGGAATCCCGCTCCACATCGAGCACCGCGACGCTTCCCTCAGGGTCCAGGTCGCGACTTTGTTCGCGGAACAGCGGAGAGGCGGTCGAGTAGTCGACGTGAATTCCACGCCACGCGGGATCCTTGACCTCGGCATAGGGCTGGCGAGGCCCCTCGACACGCTTTTTGGAGAGCGTCACCTTCGTGGTCATCGTCCGCCCGGTGCGCGAAGCCATGCCGCCTCGCTCGAGCGTCAGGTTCACCGTGGTGTCGGCAGGCAGGCCGCTCAGACGCCTGATCAGGTGGACTTCGTCCTGGATCGGTTCCCCTTCGACGTGCGTAATCACGTCCCCCACCTGCAGCCCCGCCTTCGCGGCGGGCGTAGCGGGGACGACGTCCAAGATTCTCGCTCCGGTCTTGCCGGCGCGACGCTGCTCGGCCGAAAGGTGCGTCGGCGCCACCCCGAGAAATCCATAATCGGGCATCCGCCCAGCCTTGAGCGTCTCGACCGCGCGGCGGAAGTCTTCATCGACCGGCAGGGCAAAGCCGCCGGGTCGTTCCGAGCTCGAAAGGGCGGCGAGCGACGTCGTCAGCCCGATCATCTCCCCCTTCAGGTTGAGCAGGGCTCCGCCGCTGGTTCCATTCTCCAGCCGGGCATCGGTTTGGATGAGTGTGCCGTAGTGGTGCAACGTCTCGCGTCCTTCGGCGGGTCGGGTTGCCGGGGAGGCTGGCGCCTGGCGGGACAGGTTGGAAATGATGCCCCACGAAGCGCTCGGCGAACCGTCGCGAGCGATCCCGTGCGGATTGCCCAGGGCGACCACGATCTGCCCCTTTTTCAGCGTCGAGGCGTTGCCGAGCGGCATCGGCTGCAAACCGACGGCGTCGGGCTTGCGCACCGCCAGGTCGAGCCAGGGATCGGCAGCCTTCACGGTAGCCGGAAACGGCTTGTCGGCGGACCAAACCCAATAGTCCGATTCGCCGATTTCGCCAAGAACGTGGTAGTTCGTGAGAATCAGCCCCGCCGAATCGATGACGACGCCGGTCCCGAACTCATGAGGCATAAAGCCAGGGCGAGTCGGATCGGAATCGCTTTCCGTCTCAAATGCTCCCCGCAGCGGGGGCAGGTCGGTGACGTCCGCCGGGCTGGAAAGCCGAGGCTTGCGAACCCGACCGATGGCGACGACCGATTTCTCGCCGCGAGCGATCGCGTCGACGAGAGTGCCTTCCAGCGCGGCCAGCGCTTGCAACCCCGAAGGTTCCTGGCCGAGGACAAGCGCTGGCCTTACCGCCGAAAGGCCAAATGCTCCAGAGAAAATGACCAATGACCAAATCCCAATGACCAAGGGATGAATCCAACCTTCTGCTTTGGCCATTGGTGCTTGGTCATTGGTCATTTTTGCGCCGTCCATCGCCGCCTGCCTTTTGGAGGACGTAGTTGGCAGGCGGCGACGAAAGACGGCTTCCGAGCGAAGAGCTTAGGAGTTCTCTTCTTCGCTGTCTTCGACGACGGCTGCGACCGATGCATCCCCCGCACTTACGATCTTCTCGCGAATCTCGGCGGTGATTTCGGGATTTTCCATCAGATAGGCCCGAGCCTTCTCTTTACCCTGACCGAGATACGCCTCCCCGTATTTGAACCAGGAGCCGCTACGGGTCAAGATCTTGTGCTCGACGCCCATGTCGATGATGTCACCCTCGTAGCTGATGCCGTTGGTGTGCATCATGTCGAACTCGGCGACCCGGAAAGGCGGGGCGACCTTGTTCTTGACCACCTTCGTGCGGACCCGCTGACCGACGACTTCCTCGCCGTCCTTCAGCTGGCTGACGCGGCGGACGTCGATACGGCACGACGAGTAGAACTTCAGCGCCCGACCACCAGGAGTGGTTTCGGGGCTGCCGTACGACACGCCGATCTTGTCGCGGATCTGGTTGATGAAGATGATCGCCGTCTTGCTCTTGGCAATGGCGCCTGTCAGCTTTCGCATCGATTGGCTCATCAGGCGGGCCTGCAAACCAACGTGCGTGTCGCCGATTTCGCC
>JAEYNP010000101.1 GCA_023412495.1 Pseudomonadota bacterium | reverse complement strand
GTTTGCCATTCCAGAAACCCATGACGCCGACAATGATGTCGCCGCCGTCGCCGCCAAAGATCTCGTCATGCCGGACAAAACCGAAGAGGAAATCGCCGGATAAGCCGCCGGTGATCTGCATCCGTGGCGCCTCCGCAGAGAGATATTCCTTGTAGAAGGTGTATTGGTAGTTTCTCCTTCCGGGAACGAGGTGTAGGTGCTAGCAAGCCAAGAATATTCAGATTTAAGGAGGGATCTGGAATTGAACTTCTATCGGAGTCAGGGCGACTCCGCCGGCCGGAAAAGCCAAAGTTCGCCCTCTACCCAGGCATCCTGTTCTTTCCGGAGTTGGGAGGACTGGACGGCAACGATCCGCCAGCCGGTGGTTTCCGCCGCCTGGCGGACATATTCGGAGGAATGGGCGAAGCGGCCGGTTTGTTGCAGTCGGTAGCCGCCTCCAGCCGCAGTTTCGGTGGAGAAGAGGAAAACGGCATCGGGACGGGCTCTGTCTTTCAGCAGGCGGAGGGTCGCCTCAAGGTCTCCGACATAATTCAAGACATCAGCCGCCAGGAAGAGGTCGAAAGTATCGTCGAGAGATGCGAGGATCTCGACTATGCTGCCGGGATAAAGGCTGCGGTAAATGCCTTTCTCGGCGGCAAACTCGAGCATCTTCTCCGAGAGATCGAGTCCGTCGAAGACCTCCACCAGGTCGGCGAAGGCCGCGCCTCCGAGTCCGGTCCCACAGCCGAGGTCGAGGCCGCGGGCGTAGCGTTTTGCGCTGTCGACCGTCCGGTCGTGGAGGGTCCTGAGGAAATCGGGAATTCTACACTCGAGGCTCTCTACCAGACTCTCCTCGAAACGGTCGGCATAGCTGTCGAAGACCTCACGGATATAGGCATCAGGCGAACCGGAGGATCCTTCGCCGGTCAGCGCTGCAACCATATGGGCAGCCGCCTGATGCCGCGGGTTGAGCTGGAGTACCTTGCGGTAGCAGTCGAGGGCCAGGTCGAGCTCACCGTCCAGGTGGTGGAGGTAGGCGAGATTGTTGTGCGCGGCCAGGTGCTCCGGAGCCAGGCGCAGCACCTGGCGATAGGTTTGCTTGGCTTCCAGGTGCTGCCGGTTGTCCTTGTAGCTCCCGGCGAGGTTGTAGAGGGCGTCGAGGTTGTCCGGGTCGTCCCGCAGGAGCCTGGAAAACCCAGCGGTCGCCGCCGCGGCATGGCCGCATTTTTTCTCGCTGAGGGCGAGATTGAAGAGGATATCGGGATCCTGCGGCGCAAGCTCTGCCGCTCTGGCAAATGAGTCGCGGGCGGCCGCAAATTCCTCCTTCCGGAAGTGGACGAGGCCCAGATTATAGTGCAGAATCGGCGCATCCCCGCAATAGCCGATCAGTTTTCGGTAGGCGTCGCCAGCCGCCTGGAGCAGGCCGTTCTCATAATCCTCGCAGGCTTGGGCGAAAATCCGGTTCAACTCGTCGTGACTGGGTGGGGATGCTACGGACATTGAGGTCAATTTTCGGCTATGGAGGCAACTGAGGAAGCCGCGGCCGGTTATCCTCCTTTCGCCGATCCGGGCAACCCTGCAAAAAACGCCCGTTATTGTAGTCCATTCGGCCCTCCGGCTCAACGTCATTTTCCCCGGCCCGGCGACCAAATCAAGAAGGGAGTGGAAAAAGCTTGATCAATAATTCAAGAGGCGGCATACAGAAGCAAGAATCCGCAATGAAAACAACACCGAGCGAGCAGCCGCCGATGCCCAAAGCCACCGATTTCCAGATCTTCACCAAACCGGTCAGCTATCGCTGCAACCTGAACTGCAGTTATTGCTATTATCTGGAAAAAAAAGACATCTTCCCGGATAGTGCACCCCGGATGCCGGACGATCTTCTTGAGAAATACATCCGCGGCCACATCGCCGCCTATCCCGGAAAGCTCGTGCGGTTTTCCTGGCACGGCGGCGAACCGACCCTGTTCGGCATTGAGCGTTTTCGCCGAATCGTGGAACTGCAGAAGAAGCATTGCCCTCCCGGCAAACGGGTCGCTAACGGCATCCAGACCAACGGCACGCTGCTGACCGAGGAGTGGGGCCGGTTCCTGGCTGAGAACGGCTTTGCCGTGGGCATCAGCCTGGACGGGCCGGCGGAAGTCCACGACGTTTTCCGGAGGGATCCTCAGGGCGGGGGAACGCACGAGGCGGCGATGCGCGGTTTCCGGATGCTGGCCCGCCACCGCATCCCCACCGACGTCCTCTGCGTAGTGAACGCCCACAACGTCATGTTTCCCCTGCAGGTGTATCGCTTTTTCAAGTCTATAGGAGCGACTCACCTCAGCTTTCTACCCCTCGTCGAACATTTGGGGAGTGGTGTCGTCAGCGACCGCAGCGTGCCGCCGGAAGCCTTCGGCGCCTTCCTCTGCACGATTTTCGACGAGTGGCGGGCATGCGATATCGGCGCCGTCAAGGTCCAGATCTTCGAGGAGGCGGCGAGGATCGCCTTCGGCCAGGAGCATTCGCTGTGCCTCTTCCGGCCCACCTGCGGCAATATTCCAGTGGTCGAACACAACGGCGACGTCTATGCCTGCGACCATTATGTCGAGCCGGCCTTTCGAGTGGGAAATTTCGCGGAGAGGCCTCTTGCCGATCTCCTTCTTTCGCCCGATCTGGTCCGCTTCGGCGAGGCCAAGCGCACCACGCTGCCACGAAGCTGCCGGTCCTGCGAGGTGCTGTTGATGTGCAACGGCGAGTGCCCGAAAAATCGCTTTGCGACGTTCGAGGGCGAGGCGGAGAAGGTGAATTATCTCTGTGCCGGCTACAGGCTCTTCTTCAACCACTGCATGCCCTTTATCCAGGCGGTGGCCGGCCAATGGCGGCAGCAGGTCGAGGAGGGCAGGCGACCTGTCGCCGGCGGCACGGGCAGAAACGAGCCATGCCCTTGCGGCAGCGGTCGAAAGTATAAAAAGTGCTGCGGGCGAGGCCCCTAGCCTACCTATCCTCGTTCGACAACCTCATCTTTATGATTGAGCCGCCAGCAAGTCAGCTGACGGCTCTCAGCTCATGCGGGCTGACGCCCGCAACCCAAGGGCTGTTATCCCCTCCCACAGCAGAGGGGACTCTTTTCAGTACCCCCTTGAGGGGTATAAGTACCTTCACGAAATTCGCTTTGTAAAATAAGAAACGAATTTCTAAGGTAGTAAGAAAGCGAACTGCTGGTCTGAAAGCTGAAAGTGACAGCTTATCCCTATCAGCCCTTCAACTTCTTGTTCAGAAAGTCGATGGTCCTGGTCCAGGCCAGCTCCGCCGCCTCCTTGTTGTAACGCTCGGAGTTGGTATCGTTGTTGAACGCGTGCTCCGCCCCCTCGTACATGTACATCCGATAGTCGATGTTGTTTTTGGTGAGGGCTTCCTTGAACGCCGGGATGTCCTTGTTGATCCGCTCGTCGTTGCCGGCGTAGTGGAGAAGCAGCGAGGCCTTGATTTTGGCAACATCCTCGGTCTGGGGCGGTCTGCCGTAATAGGGGACGGCTGCGACGATGTCGGGGGAATGGACGGCGAGGAGGTTCGCCATCGCCCCGCCCCAGCAGAAGCCGACCACCCCGACCTTGCCGGTGGATTGGGGGTGGGTCTTCAGATAGGCGGCGGCCGCGACAAAATTTTTCACGGTCTTGCCCATATCCAGGTTTTTGATCATATCGATGGCCTTCTCCGGATCCGGAGGCGAGCCACCCATGGGGGACAGCGCATCCGGGGCAAGGGCCAGGAAACCGGCCAGGGCGATGCGCCTGGTTACATCCTCGATATGGGGATTGAGGCCCCGATTTTCATGGATCACGACCACCCCCGGCAACTTGCCTTTGCCTATCGGTCTCACGAGATAGCCCCGAATCTCACCCGTTTCGCCTTTAAAGGTCGTCGGCTCGGTCATAAGGCGGGTGTCATCGGCTGGAACGATTGCCGCCCGGGCCATATCGTTCTCCAGCAGGGGCAGCAGGGCATATGCCGCTGCCACTCCACCGGCGATGGCAGCCAGCTTTTCCAGGAACTGCCGGCGATCGATCTCATTACCCCGGTACTTGTCGTACAAATCCCTCGCCTCTCGATCCATTTCGCTCCTCCAGTTTTTCAGGTTTGTGATGAACAGACAACCCCCGCTTCAGCGGCAGCCCTCTTTGCCGATGCCTTCCATCTTAAATCGAGCGTCGTCTGCCTGTCAATGCAGGAAAAACGACATTTTTCTGTCAGACTGATTAACGAAGAACTATTCCCATCAAGAGGCAAATCGAAACTCGCCATTCTTCATAAAACACCGCACAATCGGTGTGATCAACCGCCGTATTCGCCTAACCAGAGCCCGAGAAGCTCGAATTCACTTCCTTTTTCTTCACAGGAAAAGCGATTTGAGTGTTGACAAGCTCCCCCGAAATATACTATCTCCTGGTGGAATTAAACACCTGCCGGTGAAAAGGCACATGTTCATTCCCCGGAGAAGGCAGTTTTACTACTATTTTGTGTTAAGATACGTTATAATCCCAACTGTTTTACACCAAGAGAGGCGGCGTTACGGAAGCTGGAAGGTCGCTCCAGGTAGATAAAAATTCAAACTGGGCCAATGCAAAGACAAATTCGACACTTTTCGTCCACAAAAAGCATCGTTTGCATCGTTTGCACACTCATCACTCTCTCCTCGAACCCAGCCTTTGGCGTGGGTACAAAGAATTTGGACTCCTCCCTCTCCTCCTACGGGTTGACCGAGAAGGAGTTTGAAAACGAAGTCAAGGAATATCTCGGCATCCCCTACCGCAAGGGTGGGACCTCAACCAAAGGCATCGACTGTTCCGGCTTTGCCAGAATGGTCTATGATCGGTTGTTCGGCATCGAGCTGCCGCACAATTCCATCGGCCAGTTCAAGTCCTCCGACCTGCAGAAGATCGCAACCCGTGATCTTCAGCCCGGCGATCTGATTTTCTTCGGCAAGAAACGGATCAACCACGTCGGCGTTTACCTGTCCGACGGACAATTCATCCACGCCAGCAGCAGCCAGGGTGTGATGGTTTCAAGTCTTGACGACCGCTACTGGAGGAAGCGTTTTGTCGGCTCAAAGCGCCATCTGGCCCTGAAATCCGGCAGCGGAGCAAACAAGGTGAAGTTTGAGAGCTTGGTGGAAATCCCGCTCCATCAAAACGGCGCCTTGACCGGTTTCATCCGTAATGAATTCGAAATCGAGAATGAGACCGACTTGCAGGTCGATTTCAACACCTACACCGACGATCCCTCCCAGATTCTGAACAGCGATCAGCCTCACCTCAAACTGTATGAAGTCGGCTACGACCATGCCCTGGCCGGCGGATTCCATATGAATTTTACCGCCATTCACGAGACCTTCGATGGTTCCACCGCCATTCCGGGTTTTGATGCCTACACCAGCAACATGAGCTACGGGCTGGACGACCGCTCCGCTGAGACCGGAGTGAGGCATGGGGTGAAGCTCGCCAGTAATTTCCAGCCCAGCGAATGGCTGATGATCACTCCGTCCATCACCTATTTCGATTATTCCCTCGAGGATCCCGACCTTTTCGACGCCCCTACGAGGACCCTGGGCCTGAACACCCAGCTGGCCCCCGAGCATAATCGCTGGTCGTTGTCCATGCTCCTGCAGTACTCGGATCAGGACAACACCTTCGGGACTCCGTCCGAAGACAACATGCTCAGTTCGCTGAACCTGGGCGTCAAGCTGGGGATCCACCTCTCCGACAACATGCAGTTCTGCATCATCGGTAAGCACGATAAACGAACTGCGACTTACGGAGTGGCGGAAGAGGCGACCGAAAAATCCAACAGCGACGTCTTCCTGACCTTCGATTTCAATTATTGATGGACTCGTAAAAAGTCCGATCTTAACGCCTCACTCCTCACGCCTTTAAAGCAACGCATCGAGCCGTTCCAGCAAGGTTTCCAGCGGGGCGTCGGTGTCGAGCCGCTGGAACTGCTCGACCGGAAGTTCTTCCGGGAATTGAAAGATCTCTCTTTGGGCGAGGTAAATCTCCCAGCGCCCGTCGGAAACGGCGGTCGGGTCGGCGGACCGCAGCGCCAGCCGCGCCTTGGTCACCGCCTCGCTACAGGTACACAGGATGAAGAAGATCCCGGCGGCTCCTTCGAACCTCCGGCGCACCCGGTCGCGTTCTGCCTCGGATTGATATGAGCCGTCCAGCACCACGCAGGACACCGACGGTTTCCGGAGTTTCTCCTCGGCCGAGGCGAGCATGGCGTCATAGGTCCTTCGGGTGTATTCCTTGGAGTAGATGCCCTGCCCCACCCCTTCCGGCCTTGATTCCGTAGCGTCTAAGCCTGCCAGCTGCTTACGGACCAGATCGGTGTTGAAATAGGGAAAGCCATGCCTTGCCGCCCAGGCCGCCGCCAGATAGCTCTTGCCTGAGGCGATCATCCCCATGAACACCATTATTTTTTTCATCGATCAGCCTTGCCTCTCGGCATAGGTCTCCGCCAGCTGGAAATATTTTGCCGCCGCAGCCATCGCGGCCTCCGCCTTCTCCGGATCCAGGGCCGGGTCGTCGGCGGTAAGGAGGCCAACCTTCCCCCGGACATACGCCCGGTAACATTTATAGAAGTTGAGCATTTGCGGCAAGCCCGGATCGCCCGATGCGGTGAGAAAACGTTCGATGAAATAGTCGCTCAGGCCGGTGTGGCCGTGGAAATCGAGATCCATGGCCAGAAAGGCGACATCGGCGGCGCAATCGATGAAGCGCAGCTTATCATTGAATTCGATGCAGTCGAAAATGTGGATTCCTTCGTCCAGGCAGATATTGCCCGAATAGAGGTCGCCGTGGCAATCGCGGACTCGGCCGGCGGCTATGCGCGCGGTGAAGAGTTCCTCCCGAGCGAGGAAGCCCTCGGCATAGGCCTTGATCCTGGCGAACCGCCCGGTGCTTAAGGCCTCTCCGCCGACAAATCGAGCGGTCTGGGCAAAGTTGTCGTAGATGTTGTGGGCCACCGCCTGCGCCCGACCGTTCATCCGCACCCGCTCCCCGCCCTCGGCCTGCCGGTAAAAGGGCACCAGGAGGTCGACGATCCTGTCCAGATGTTCTTTCCCGACCCCGCCCGCGCCGATGATCCGGCTCATCATCTTCTCTTCCGGCATCCGCGCCATCTTCACCGCATACTCGACGACCTCGCCTTTCCCCTCCAGTCGAAAGCCTCCTTTTTCCAGGCTCAACCAGGTCACGCCCAGGTAGATCCCGGGACAGAGCCGCCGGTTGAGGCGCAGTTCCTCCTCGCAGAAGTGTTTTCTCCTCGCCAGGGTGGAGAAGTCGACGAAGCCGAAGTTGACCGGCTTCTTCCATTTATAGACATAGTCGCCGGCCAGGACGACGAAGGAGATATGGGTCTGCACCAGCTCGACATCGCCTGCTTCATGCGGATAGGCGGTCGGTTTCAGGAGATAGTCGATATAGTCAGGAATGTTCTTCATGGTCCGCTCCAAGTCGGCCGGCCGGCCGGCACGTTGAAATTACGCAAACAACATTCGTAGCGGTTCACCGACGGCAGAGATTTCATCCTCTGATTTTACTCCGGCAGATCCTCTCGGGCAACTGCCCATCCAGACCCAGTCGATCTGGAAAGCACCTCCACGAAATACATGATACACATTGTTGATAAAACCGTAAAAAAGTGCACCAACCCGTGGAGATGGACTCTGGAAAACGTTCGATGCGTAGTGTCTGAAAACGGTGCTTTGGTAGTACATATGGTACAGCGAAGCGCCGTTTCAGACCTACAACGAAGTAGATCGGACTTTTTACGAGTCCATCATTGTTGAGGCTTTGCAAGCTCTTCAGCCGACCGCTCATGGTTTTCTTACCAGTCTCTAAAGAAATCCAAACAGAACGAGGCTATGATCGCCGCCATAGACGCGAGGAAATGAAATCGCTGTATTTTGAACTTCCCTTCAATATCGAGAACAAGAAATGGAGGGGGCATCCCTTCCGGAGACCGGACCATGTTTCTTATGCCGCTCACAGATCAGATTCCCCAGCTGAACCTTACCGTGCTGCCCTCGATACCCTGCAGGCTCTCGGGTGACGCCGCACTCAAGGAACTCCTGGACGACAACCGCCTGACCGCCCATTTCCAACCCATAGTCAGCCTCCAGCAGTCCAGAGTCTTCGCCTACGAGGCGCTCTGCCGGGTGGTGGGGACCAACCCCTTCGACAACATCGAGGGACTCTTCCGCCAAGCCAGGATCTGCGGCAAGACACTGCAGCTCGACATGCGCTGCCGCGAAAACGGCATGGCGCTGGCCTCCGGCCAGGGGCTTGCCGGAAAAAACGCCTTGCTCTTTCTCAACATCTGCCCGACCAGTCTCCTCCACCCCGACCACAGCGCCGGGACCACGGGAATTCTCGCGCACAAATACGGGATCGAGAAGAACAACATCGTCCTCGAGATCACCGAGCAGGAGGCGGTCTCCAACTACAAGCTGTTCCGGACGGCCATCGACCATTACCGCAGCAAGGGCTTTCGCATCGCCATCGACGACTTCGGCGCGGGCTATGGCGGGTTGAAGATGCTCTCCGTGCTGGAACCGGATTTCGTGAAAATCGACCGGCATTTTTTCAAGGACAGCCCCAAGGGCAACATCAACTTCAACCTGATCGATTCCATCGCCACGGCCTGCCACCGGATCGGCATCGAGGTCATCGCCGAAGGCATCGAAAACGACAAGGACCTGCGGATCTGCCGGGAAACCGGCATCGACCTGGTGCAGGGCTATCTGCTGGCGAAACCCTCGGCGGAACTGGTCGAGGCCCCGGCGCTGAACATCCCGAAGCATAAACCGAACCAGTCGGGCACCACCCACTTCGACGAGATTATCTGCGTCGGCGACATCGCTACCTTCATCGCCCCTTTGGCCGCCGGCGACCGGATCCTCGAGGCGCTCAACAGATTCAACGATAATCCCGAACTGGTCTGCCTGCCAGTCCTGCGGGGTGGCAGGCTGTGCGGCCTGATCAACCGCCACCGCTTCATGGAGACTCACATGGTGGGCCGTTTCGGCTATGGTCTGAGCCTCAATTATTACAGAAAGATAGAAGACATCCTGGACAACGACTACCTGGAGATCCCCCACTGGTCTTCGGTCGAGGAGGTTGCCAGGAAAATCCATGGCCGCCAGCGGATCTCCATCTACGACGACGTCTGCATCACCCGCAGCGGCAAGTACTGCGGCACGGTCTCGGTGAGCGCCATCCTGAACGCGGTGACGGAGAACAGCATGATGCTCGCCCGCGGCGCCAACCCCCTGACCGGCCTGCCCGGCAACGAGTATATCCAGCGGCGCATCGCCAAGATGCTGTCCCAGTCGCTCCATTTCGATGTCTGCTACATCGACCTGGACAGCTTCAAGCCCTTCAACGACCGGCACGGCTTCGAGATGGGCGACCGGGTGATCAAGGCCGTCGGGGAGCTGATGGTGGAGGCGTTGAACAAATGGGGAGAAAATTCCATCGGTTTTGCCGGGCACATCGGCGGCGACGACTTCATCCTCATCACCCGGCCCCGCAATTCCATCGCCATCTGCCGGTACATCATCGACGAGTTCTCCCGGATGCTGCCGCGCTTCCATACGGAGGAGGAATGCCGGCAGGGGTCGTACACCAGCCGCGACCGGACCGGCAAGGTTCAGCAGTTCGCCCTGCTGTCGCTGTCGATCGGCATCGTCAGCACGGAGATCCACCACATCGGCTCGTTCGCCGAGGTCTCCTCCATCGCCTCCGATCTGAAGAAACGGGCCAAGGATACCTCCGGCTCGGTCATCGTCCGCGACCGGCGGGCCCCGGCCCTGCAGGGGCGGCAGAACCCGATCAGATTCTGAAGGGCAGCAAAAAAACCTGTCATCCCGGACAAAAGACAGTTATTATCACGGGCGATCACAAGGATCGCCCCTGCACACCTCATCGTCACTAATAAACTAAAAACAGGATCCTCGCAAAACCCAAGTTTGGCGAACGATTCCCCTGAGCCCGTTGAAGATCGAACGACTGCTGGCCATCACCGTCATGCTCCTCAACCGCCGGCGGGTAACCGCGCCGGAGCTTGCCGACCACTTCGAAGTTTCGGTGCGCACCATCTACCGTGACGTCGAGACCCTGAACGGCGCTGGCATCCCGGTCATCTCGACGCAGGGTCACGCCGGCGGTCTGACCATCCCGGACAACTACAAACTCAGCCGGCAACTCCTCACTTTCGAGGACATGCTCTCCCTGCTGACCGCGCTGAAGGGCATCAACCGGACCCTCAAAAACGACGACATCGAACGGGTCATCGACAAGATCACTGCTCTCATTCCCGAAGAGAAGGAGCCGCTCTACCGCACCCATGCCGACTCCTTCGTCATCGACATCAGCCCCTGGGGCATGGTGGACAACCAGCGGGACAAGGTTCGGACCGTGCACGAGGCCGTGAGCCGGTCGCTCGTCCTCGATCTCGCCTATACCCGATCGGACGGCCACGAGAGCCGGCGCCTGGTCGAGCCGCACACCCTGCTCTACAAGAGCTTCACCTGGTACATCCTCGCCTGGTGCCGGAGCCGGGAGGATTTCCGGCTCTTCCGGCTGTCGAGGATGCGGGATGTGCACTCGGTCAGGGAGCATTTCGTCCGCCGGGAGATGCCGCCCCTCGACGATTTCTTCGAGCAGAACAACCGCCCGTCCGTCGAACTCGTTCTGAAGCTCGATCCCTCACTCCGGATGAAGGTCGAGGAGCACGTCGCTCCGGCCCAACTGCGGGAGGAAGTCGACGGCTCACTCGTCGCAACCCTCACCATGCCGGAAGACGATTGGATCCTGCCCTTTCTCCTCAGCCTCGGCGAGAATGCCGAAGTCCTCTCGCCGGCCCGCTGGCGTGAGGCGGTCAGAAAAACGTGCCGGGCCATCGAAAAAATGTACGCAACTTGACATAGGGTTGTCACAGCCCTCTGATACTTCTTCGGCAAGAGGATTACCAAGCCGCACAGAACTGCCCCGGGCCATCCGGACAGGGTATCGGCAATCACCAACGACGAGGAGGGAAAAGTATGGAAAGCGAAGCAAAGAGTGAGCTGGTCGCCGCCTGCGGCATCTACTGCGGCCAGTGCCACCGCTACAGGAAAGGCAAGTGTCCGGGTTGCGCTGAAAACGTAAAGGCCACTTGGTGCAAGGTGCGGTCCTGCACGGCGGAGAGTGGCTATACAACCTGCGCCGAATGCCGGGAATTCGCCGATGTCCAGAACTGCCGGAAGTTCAATACTGTCTTTGCCAAGCTCTTCGCCCTGGTCTTCAGGTCAGACCGCAGGGCTTCCCTGCAGCTGATCTCGACAATGGGCGTCGAGGAATACGCGAAAGAAATGACGAGGCGGGGACTGCCGGTGATGAAGCGAAAATAGCCAGGAGTCTGCATATCTTTACTTCCGACTGCGTGGCGGCCGCAAGGGCGAATCTTGTATTCGCCCGCAGAATGGCCGACCGAATCGCTCTCAACCTGCGCGCGCTCGGCCGCACCCACAAGGACCACCCCTGCACCCCGCCTGGTGTCGCCTGACCCTTGACAAATTGTTCCCCTTTATCGCTTTCTCATCTTCTTCTAACAGAACGCTAATACAACTCCACTATTCTCGGCATCCTACAATGTTCCGAGGTACGGCTGAATCCCTCAAAATCGCAGGATTTTTCCGCACCTCAACGATTACCGGGAAACAACCATGCACTCCAGCCGAACACTCCGCGCCCGCTTCATCACCGTCGGCATCAAGATCCTGGCGGGCGTCGCCCTCGCCTCAAACCTCTTCATCGGGGCCTTGCTCTACACCAACCTCAAGTCGAGCGACACCGTCGAACGCAAGGTCAACGAGGTTCTGACCATCAAGGACGAACTCAGCGCCAATTTGCGGGCGGCGATCGTCGGGCTGCAGGATGAATTCCTCGCCCTGCCGAGGTTCTTCCAGGTCGATCCCAAGGCGGAGATCCTCGAGGCGATCGCCCTGAACTTTCAGGTCACGGACCGACAGGAGCTTCGCGGCCGCGATGCTTACAGCCATCTCTTCGACCGCAACGAGCGGCGGGATCTGGCCAAAAGCGGCTTTATCATCCAGACCGAAAACGACAGGCTGATCGTCTCGACCGGCATCTTCGGCGAGGACGGCGGCTTCACCGATGCGGTCCTGCGCATGACGCTCGGCGGCAGCGATCCGGCCGCAGACGGCGAAAGGCTCCGCGCCCTGATCTCGGCCATGGAAAAGGAAGCAGCCTCCGGCAGCAGTCTGCGCCGCAAGATCGACGAGCTGAATGCCAAGGTGGCTGATGCCGGTCTTGCGGCGGAGACCACCCGCAACGAGATCCTCCAGCACGTCGAGGGCATCCAGGCCAAGGAGCGGGAACTGAACGAGCTGCGCCGCGACCAGCGGCGTTTCAACCTGCTGATGGCCGGGCTCACGGTTCTCGCCAATATGATCGTCCTCTTCGTCCTGGTGCGCTTCCTGGTCGAGCAGCCCCTCCACCGGCTCACCACCACCATCGAGGCCATCAACGGCGGCGGATCCCCGGATGTTCCCTGCCTGCATCGCCGGGACCAGATCGGGATCCTCGCCGGGGCGGTCGCAAACTTTCGCGAGGCGCTGGTGAAGATCCGGCAGGATAACGAGCGCAAGGCCCGGGAAAAGGAGATCGTCGAGGAACTCTTCGCCGCCATCACTGCCGTGGTGAACAAACTGGAGAGCAGGGCAAGAGAACTGGTGACCACGGCGGACAGCATGCAGGCGCTGGCGACAACCACGGAGAGCCAGGCGGAGAGCGTCTCCCGCCGGGCCGGCGAGACCGCGGCCCACACCGACAGCGTCTCGGAATCGACCGTGCAGCTGCGCTCCGCCTTCCTCGACATCAACAGCCGTATCCGCGACCAGAACGGCATCGTCGCCTCGATCCTGGAGAGCAATACCCGCTCCCAGCGCCATATAGGCGAACTGAACTCCTCGATCATGGCCATCAGTTCCATTATCGCCGCGGTCGAGGAGATTACGGACCAGACCAAGCTCCTGGCGCTGAACGCCACTATCGAAGCGGCCAGGGCCGGGGCGACCGGCAAGGGGTTTGCAGTTGTCGCGAGCGAGGTGAAGGAACTGTCGCTCAAAACGGAAAAGGCCACCGGCGACGTCCTGAAGAAGGTCGAGGCCATCGAAGAGGCAAGATCGGTGCTTCTCGATCACCTGAAGGAAATCGACAGGCGGATGGAGGTTCTCAATCAGCGGGCCGGCCACATTACCCGGGCGATCGCCGACCAGCAGACGGTCACCGACAACATTGCCACGCTCGCCGGCCTCACCTCGGAAAACACCCGAACCGTCTCGCACAATATCGCCGAGGTCAACGACGCCGCGGCCCGGACCCGCTACCTCGCCGGTCAGGTCCATGAATTTTCCAGCGAGATATCCCGACAGCTGACGAGCCTCCTCCAGGATACCACCGACCGGCTCGAACGGCTGGCCGGCGAACGGGAGCAGCCTAATGCGGGCTGACGCCCGCAACCCAAGGGGTTGTCATCCCCTCCTACAGCAGAGGGGACTCTTTTCAGTACCCCCTTGAGGGGTATAAGTACCTTCACGAAATTTCGTTCTTAAAAAGCAAGAAACGAATTTCCAAGGTACTAATTGCGCTTCTTATCCGGCGCGGGGGTGAGCCAGAGTTCAATGTCCGAATAGTTCGCCATGAACTCGCGAATCAGTTCCTTTCGTTCGGGCAGCCTCATTCGCCAATAACCGGGACTGAGCATCAGGATGCCGATCGCTTCTTGAGTCTTCATCGTCTCCTCCCTGCGGATATATCGCTTAAACTCCGGTATCGGAACTTGGGCACTTTTCTTAATTCTTTAGGGTTGCACCATGACTACAGACTAACCACAAAGTGGTATCCTGTCGAGCGGATCGGGAAGAAAAGTTGCGGAGGCAATGATTGTTGTTGCCGGTGGTGCAATCGCCCTATATGGTGCATGCTGCCCGAAACAGCGCGGAAAAACGCTCCTCAAAAAAATACACCATCTGCTCAATCAGACATTCATGTTTTCAAAACGACTGCCGGAAGATCTCGAGCCTAACGAATTCACCAGAATACTGCAGGCCACGAAGGCTGCGGGGAATCGGATCCTCGATTTGACGCAATCCAATCCCACCAGGGCATCCTTTTCCTTCGATTTCCTGCAGACGGGGGATACTCCGGGCGGAATCCCCCACATCTACGAGCCGTCGGCCCAGGGGCTTCCGGGTGCCCGGGAGGCTATCCGCCGCTACTATCAGGGCAACGGGCACGGCTCGATCGCGGCCGACGACCTGTTCCTCACGGCGGGAACCAGCGAGGCCTACGGCTTCTTATTGAAGTTATTGACAGAACCCGGCGACGAGGTCCTCATCCCTGCCCCGAGCTACCCGCTCTTCGACCTCCTGGCGACGCTCGAAAATGTCAAGCCGGTGCGCTATGACCTGATATTGGACGGGAAAGGCCGCTGGCGGATCGATTTCCAGTCCCTGGAGCTGATGATCTCCAGCCTGACTAGGGCCATAGTGGTGGTGAACCCCAACAATCCCACCGGCTCCTATCTGACTCCGGACGAACTCGAGCGGTTGAACAGCCTCTGCCGGATCCATGAGCTGGCCCTGGTCATCGACGAGGTCTTCCTCGACTACATCAAGCAAGGCCAGAGCAAGAAGCCCTTCTCGGCCATCAACAACCGCGGTGCGCTGACCTTCACCCTGAGCGGTCTGTCAAAGGTCCTCGCCCTGCCCCAGACCAAGCTGGGCTGGATCCATGTGGGAGGACCGGATGCGGAGAAGGAAGCGGCGAAAATCAGGCTGGAATTCGTCACCGACACTTATCTCTCGGTAGGCAGCATGATCCAGCAGACCGCCCCCGCCCTGTTGGCCTGCCAACAGGAGATCCAACCCCAGATCCTCTCCCGGATCGAGGCCAACGAAGCCGCTCTTCGGGCCGGAATCGGGCTGCCCGTCATCCACAGGGAAGGCGGCTGGTACGCGATCCTCGAACTCCCGGATCCGCTCACCGACGAGGAGTGCTGCCTTGCCCTCCTCAAAGACCGCTCGCTCATCGTCCATCCCGGCTTCTTCTACGATTTTGCCGAAGCCGACAAGATCGTGGTCAGCCTGATCGTCCCACCCGAGGAGTTCGCCGAGGGTCTGGCCATTCTCCGGGAGTATCTTGCCGGCCGAGGCGTCTAATGCTGATTTCTCCGTCAACTCGGACGCTGGAGCGTCCCAGGCTGGAGCGTAGGAACGATCATCATCTCTCATTTTTCCTTTTTCTGAAACAGCTTGAGAAAGCTTTTGGGGATCGGCGTCTCGAAGCGGCAAAGCTTGCGGGTTTGGGGATGGGTGAAGACCAGTACCTGGGCGTGCAGGCCCATGCGACGCAGGGGGTTGAGGGTTGAACCGTATTTCTTGTCGCCCACCACCGGATGGCCGAGATCCTGCATGTGGACCCGGATCTGGTGCTTTCGGCCGGTGTCGAGGTTCAGCCTGAGCAGCGAGTAGTCGCGGTTCCCCCGGAGCTTCCGGTAGTGGGTCACCGATTTCCGGCCGTGCTGCGGGTTCTGCGAGGAATAGACGATCAAAGCGCGGCTCTCGGTCAGCCAGGAAGTGACGGTTCCCTCCTCGGCCTCCACTTCCCCTTCCACCACCGCCACATAGCTGCGCTCGCTGATGGTGGTCTCCCAGGTTTTCTGGATCTGCTCTTTCACCTTCTCGCTTTTGGCGAACATCAGGAGGCCCGAGGTCTCCCGGTCGAGCCGGTGGACGATGAAGATCTTGTTGTCCGGATCCGCCTTTTTGACATGATCGCTCAGCATGGCGTAGGCCGTCCTGCGCTTTTCCTTGTCGGTGGCGATAGTGAGCAGCCCGGAAGGCTTGTCGACGACGATGATCTGGTCGTCCTCGTGGACGATATTCAGGCCGCGCAGCTCCCGCGGCGCTTCCGTCCGCTGCCAGTACACCCGGACCCGCTGGCCGGGGACCAGCGGCTGGTCGAACTGGGTGAACGCCCGATCACCGACGAAGACCTGGCCGTCCCTGAGCACCGCCTTTACCGAGCTGCGGCTCTTCTGCGGCAAATGTGCGAGCAGGAAGGCCAGCAGGGTATCCTCCGTCTCGACGAGAAAGTCGGTGGTCCTGGGAGGAGTATTTTGATCCTTCGCGCGTTTTTCGGTGTTTTTCATTTCGATAGTCCTCGGTTGCTTTCAGGTCCGATGAGTCTTGGCACAGGCCTTCTAGGCGCGGGCGGCGAATAATCGCCGGGGCAAAAAAGGCCATCCGTTTCCGAGCCCATTCCGCATGGAGGGGGCAACGGGCGTCACAGGTCCTTGCTACGAACCGCATCGCTTCCATCGGCAGATAAATTCGTTTTGATGAACAGTTACTTAGGCGAAGAGGGATGCGAAGTCAACAGGTTTCATCCTCCGGCTGCACCTCCCGCCGCAGGGCGGACTTCGCATTCCGGCCTGTTTCAAAAATGGTAAACTCCAACTATTTACGTCATAAAACGTATATGATAGACTTTCCTGAAAAGAAAGGGTGGGTGGGTAAAACAGAACACTCGCCTAACACTGCTATTACTCTGTTCATACTCTTTCAGTCAGTGACAAAGTCTATTTTCTCTCAGGATGCCGGCCACGAGCCTCAAGAAGCCTTTCATTGGTGTGATATATTGATCAACAGCAGCCAGGACCAGTGTATTTATTTCCAGTTGAAGGCGGGCTATGAAAAATCCTAAACCAGTACCCAACGAACTGCTGAAGAAAGCCATTCTCAAGGAGATATACCAAGAGAATCTCAGGATTGCAGGTGCTCTTCCCGCTTCCAGATTACAGCAAAAGGCTTCCCGGAAAAACAAGTCGATACGTCTTTTTTTCCTGTTCTTTGTTCCTATCGTATTCCTGGTCGGACTCGGGCTGAAAGACGTAGCCGTAAAGGGCCCGCCCACCCCTGTGACACTGACTGCCCCGCCGGTATCGGCAGAACCGGCAGAACAGAATACCGAAGAACCGCAATACCCCTTCGTAGTGGAATGGAACACGGATGAGCTGTTCAAACCTTCCGTAAAACCCGTGGAACTGAGCACCGACGAATTGCTCAACTACAGCCTGATGCTCGAAGATGGCAATGTCCGGCTCAGTTCCGTCTTCGGGTTGGGTGTGCAGACCATTGTCATTGACGCCGGCCATGGCGGCAAGGATTCCGGGGCCGTAGGAGCAATGGGGACAAAGGAAAAGGATATCGTGATGGATATCGCACTTGGGCTTCGCGATAAACTCCAACAGACCGGGAAGTATCGTGTTTTCCTGACCCGCGAGGGGGACACCTATCTGTCGCTCGCGGAGCGTGTGGAATTCGCCAATGCCGGCAGAACCGATTTGTTCATTTCTCTTCATGTCAATGCTCTCCCGCAGAAACAGGTCAACCTGATTGAAACCTATTATTACGGGCCGCCTTCCGATGAGCGTACCTTGCGGCTTGCGGAGCAGGAAAACAAAGACTCGGGGGTTCAGACCAAAGATTTCGCCGACATGATCAAGAAGATCGGCAACACCTTCAAGGAACAGGAGTCTGCGAATCTGGCCGCGGCCATCCAACAGAGTCTGTTCTCCAACATCCAGAAGTTCGATGAAAAAGTCGGCAATGCCGGCATCAAGCTGGCGCCGTTCGTCGTTCTGCTCGGAGTCGACGCTCCCAGTGTTCTTGTTGAAATATCGTGCATCTCGAACAGGCAGGAAGAGGAAAAGCTGAACCAAACCTCCTATCGCAGCGCTATAACGTCATTTCTGGCGGAAGGTATTGTCCATTATCTTACCAGTAGAGATTTGCATTTTTCAAAAGGAGAAATAAATGACAAAGAAAAACGAGACAAGTCAGGCTGAAGAGATATTGACTGTGGGAATCGACCTGGGAACTTCAAGAAGCGCCATTGTTGCCAGCAACAACAAAAAGAAATGGGTCGAGAGCTATGTCGGCTGGCCGAAGGACTTCATCGCCAGGAAGGTTGTGGGCGCCCCGATACTGTTCGGTGAAAAAGCGGTTCAACATCGCCTCTCCCTGGATCTCTACCGGCCGCTGAAAAACGGCGTCATCAAAGAAGGAACGGCGCGTGACGAGGAGGCCGTCAAGGAACTGATCAACTACCTCGTGTCGCTGGTGCAATCGGGAGACGCCGAGGGAAAAGTACGGGCGGTGGTCGGGGTTCCCGCCGAATCCTTGAAGGCCAACAAACTGGCGCTCAAGAAAGCCGTTGCCGAAGCCGCCCAATCCCTGCTCGTGGTTTCGGAGCCCTTCGCCGTCGCCTACGGGGTCAACGCGCTCGACAATGCCATGGTCATCGATATCGGCGCCGGCACCGTCGATTTCTGTATAATGCATGGAGCCGTGCCCACGGAAGAAGATCAACGGACGGTGCTTACCGCGGGCGACTACATCGACCAGCAGTTGTATAATTTCATGAAGGAGCGTTACCCGCAGTCCGACTTCAACCTGAACATGGTCCGGCGTTTCAAGGAAGAGTTCAGTTTCGTCGGAGCCTCGGAAAAGCAGGTCGAGGTTGACATCCCTGTGGACGGGCGGCCGACCAAACATAACATTACCGAAGAAATGCGACGCGCCTGCGAGAGCATTCTTCCGGCGATCGTGGAATCCATGCTGGAGCTGATCGCCAAGTTCGATCCGGAATACCAGGATGCCATCAGGAGCAACGTCATCCTGGCAGGCGGCGGCAGCCAGATAGCCGGCCTGGCCAGCTACCTGGAAAAGGTGCTCAGCGAGTATGGCAGATCCAAGGTGCAGGTCGTACAGGATCCCCTCTACAGCGGCGCGGATGGCGCTTTGGCGCTGGCCATGGACATGCCGGAGGAATATTGGACTGATCTGACCTGACCCCTCGAGCGAGAATATATTGCGCCTGACGATCTTCCCGCCGGTTCTCGCTTCCCTGCTTTTTTGCATTCCGGGCATGTGTGCCGGCGGGGCCGGTCGTGGAGATCTACGTCTTCAGTTTGACATGCTGAGGGATTGTTTGAGAAATGCGGTACCGACTTCGGTCACCATATCATCCCCGAGGGATAAAAAGCCCCCGGTTAGTGGGTATTTTTTCGACGGCTACTAGAAAAACATCGGCACCATCGGCTCTTTCTGGGAGCCAACCTCGAACTCGCCGACAGCAGGCCGCTCTTTTCCCTGCACGACGAAGACCTGCCGATTTACACCCGGCCGAGATTTCTGCCCCCTCCCGGATTCACGGCTGCATCATGACGGACTGTCTCCTCTCCGAGGGGGGTGCAAGCATCTGTCGGATACGTCCCTGGTTTGGACCTGACCGCGAACAGACCATCATGCCGCCCGGGGAACCGTAACCAAGTGCATTGCTCATGGCTCCGCAGAAAATAGAAGCTAGAAGCGACTGTTCCTCCTTTAAGCAGACCGGGTTTGCCTGCTACGGAGAGAAACAACACAAGGCGGTACCAAAGCACCGCCTGAGGAAATTGGTTGGGTCAAAAGTTAAGCTTATTTGCGCCGCTTGCGATATGCGAGGCCGAACAGACTGGAACCAAGAAGAACCAGGGTTGCGGGCTCAGGAACAGGAGTAAGAGATGCACCAAAATTACTGGTCTGGAAGGTGTCCCCATTGTGACTTACGAATGCCCTGATCGTCATGTTAAAAGGGCCATCGGGGATAAAAGGAAACAATTGACCAGCCTCAAAAGTAGCAAGGCCGGAGAAAGTAGGTGCAGCCGTAAAATCGGCTAAAATGGTTCCTGACGGACCCGGAGCAGTTACAGTTGCATTAATATCCATGACGCCAGCAGCAAATGCGTTATACCGAAAAAAAACACCGTTAAAGGAAGGATCTAATGCATTGCCATCCCATGTACTTGTTAGGGCAATGGAAAGTGCTCCAGCATTAGCACCAGAGACCTGAAGGGAGTTCAGATGAAGCTCTGGCAGTGCGAGGGAGCCGACCACTGGTTCACTGACACCCGTAGCGACAACGACCGAAAAATCACCGACAGCATTGCTAAAATTGATAAGGCCAGAGTTATTAGTAATTACCACGTCATTAACTAATGCAGTTGACAAATCATCGATAGTCAGTGTCAGTGGGACTGCGTGCGCAACCAATGCACTGGCAAAAACAAAAAAGTTTACCAGAAATAATGATCTAAGTTTCTTTTTCATATTACCTCCAATCAATGGTTGATTTCTACACCTCCTCCTTCAATTCCAACCAATTTCCCGCTTATTTCCTGACCCCAGCGCCGGGGCGCCGGATTTCTTTCATCAACTCTTTCATGGGCGTTGTTGGTCCGGATGGGGTGCGAGCGCGGAAGTCGTAGTAGCTCAGTGTCTCGGTCCACGCACCGTCGCCACGCTCTCCAGCCGCCAAAAATCTTTACAAATACCCTGTCGACACTAACCAAACGTGACACTTTGCCGATTCCGCCGATTGCTTTCTCATGAGGCTATGCTTGGGCAGAAATTCCACCAAACCGAAAAGGCCAGCTCTCTTCAATCGTCAACTCCAATCGAAAGAGCCGTCAGCTGCTTTAGTACCTTAGAAATTCATTTCGTGTTTTTTGAAATGAATTTCGTGAAGGTACTTATCCCCTCTGCTGTGGGAGGGGATCACAACCCTTGGGTTGCGGGCGTCAGCCGCATTAGTTGAGCATGGGCCTCATTGGAAGTTAATGTCAAACCAATGATCAAAACTTGCCATTAAGGTAGATAGGGAGAGATCGACCGGGGTTTGCACACGGCAAACGAAGAACCATCGGTTTAAATCAGGTCCTGAGAGAGTTGAGATTGGAACTTGCTTAGAGCACGAATATACCAACATCTTGTTAGGCCGTCAACGGCAATTCTATATGGAAGCCGTAGACCCCTAAAAGAAAAAGGAAGAAAAGAAAAAGAGGACAGATTTAAGTAGCTTCGCGCCAATACCGCCAAATTCCCAAGTAATTATAAGATCCACCCAAGATGAGCAATCTACACCCGCTCAACTGCAGCGGTCTGCCGCAAGCTATTGATATCCCGCAACGGCGGCGCGCCGAACAAGCGGCTGTACTCGCGGCTGAACTGGGAGGCGCTCTCGTAGCCCACCTGGAACGCCGCGGTTGTCGCATCGACAGGTTCGGCGAGCATCAGGCGCCGCGCCTCGTTCAGGCGCAGCCTCTTCTGGTACTGCAGCGGGCTCATGGCCGTCAGCGCCCGGAAGTGGTGGTGGAAGGTCGATGTGCTCATGTTGACCTGCCTGGCGAGGTCATCGATCCGCAGCGGCTGGGTGTAGTTATCCTGCAGCCAGTTGATGGCCCGCGCTATCTGATGACTCTGGCTTCCCGCCGAAGCGATCTGGCGCAGACGCGTTCCCTGGTCGCCCACCAGCAGGCGGTAGATGATCTCCCGCTCTATGATAGGCGCAAGGATCGGGATGTCCTTCGGCTCGGCAAGCAGGTCGACCAGGCGTTGAACGGCGGAGAGCAGCGGCAGGGTCACCTCGCCGGTCGCCATGCCGCGGCTCGACTGGTGCGGACGCGGCGGGGGAAGGTTGCTGTCGACCATCATCTGCGAAATCGCGCGTTGATCGAGGGTCAATCTGAGTCCCAGGTAAGGCTTCTCCGGGCTTGCCTCGATGATCTGCACCACGGTCGGCAGATGCACGGAGGTGATCAGGTAATGCTGCTCGTCGTACACATACGTGTCGTCCCCGAGCTGCACGCGTTTCGCCCCCTGGGCGACCAGGCAGAGGCTCGGTTCGTACATGCCGCACATAGGCTCGGTCGGTTCCTCCCGCCGGAACAGCGCCAAACTCGGGATCGCGGTCTCGCGTTGCTCGCCGATATCGGTCCATCGGGCAATACTTTTTTTCAAATCTTCAAGCGCCGCTTCCATGCCGTTGTCCTCCATTTTCTTTAGTGCCTTAGAAAATCATTTCTTGTTATTTTAAACGATTTTCGTGAAGGCACTTATACCCCCTTGTGGGGTGCTTACTGAATGGTCTCAAAGTTAATTCCCCTCGCAAGTAATGATAAAGCCGTAAAAAGTGCTCCAACCCGTGGAGATGGACTCTGGAAAAAGTTCGATATACGAGATGTAGTGCCTGAAACGGCGGTTTGGTAGTACATATGGTACAGCGAAGCCCCGTTTCAGACCTACAACGAAGTAGATCGGACTTTTTACGAGTCCATCAAGTAATGCCAGGAGCAATTCACGACACAACAATTATCGACATACCCGGACGATCAGGCAAGAATTGCGCAGGATCGTTCTACCAGTCTCCGGCCCTTCCGATTTACTCTATGACCATCTCGAAGGCGACACCTCGGGAGAACAAATTCGAAGAAGTCGTTCGACCAATCATAAGAAAGGAGACCTCACATGGACAATTTCATCTACAGCATTCCAACCACCGCATACTTCGGCAAAGGGCAGATCAGTATTCTCGGAGAGACCATCAAGGCGCATGGCGGCTCGAAGGTGCTGCTGGCCTACGGCGGCGGCAGCGTCAAGAAGAACGGCATCTACGACGCGGTCCTGGCGCAGTTCGGCAAGGCCGGTCTCGCGCACGTCGAGTTGAGCGGGATCAAGCCCAATCCGCGAATCGAGAGCGTGGAGGAAGGCATCGATCTTTACCTGAAAAACGGCTGTGATTTCATCCTGGCGGTGGGAGGCGGATCAGCTCTCGACGCCTGCAAGGCCATTGCCGCCGGAGTGATGTATGACGGGCCGATCACCGACATCTTTGGCCGGGATTTCGGCATCTCCAATATTACCGCCGCGGCGCCGCTGGCCACCATCCTGACCATGGCGGGGACCGGCTCCGAAATGGATATGGGGGCGGTCATCACCGTCGGCAAGGATCACAAGAAAGAGGTCCTCATGCACCCGCTCGTCAACCCCAGATTTTCCATCCTGGATCCCGAATACACCTACACCGTGCCCGAGTATCATTCCATGGCGGGCGTCGCCGACATCCTCTGCCACCTGATGGAGCAGTATTTCACCCCGGCAGCGAACGCTACGGTTCAGGACCGCATGAACGAGGGGTTGATGAAGGCGGTGCTGGAGGAAGCCCCCAAGATCCTCGCCAACCCGGAAGACTATGACGCCCGCGCCAACATCATGTGGGCCAGTTCCATGGCCCTGGCCGGCTTCCAGCTGCTGCTCGGCAAGCCCGCGTCCGGTTTCCCTCTGCACGGCATGGGGCACGAACTCTCAAGCATGTACGACATGACCCACGGCGTGACGCTCGCCCTTCTCACCCCGCCCTGGATGCGCCATGTCATGCGCACGGCCCCCGGGCATCTGCCGATCTTTGCCCGATTCGCCCGCAATGTCTTCGACATACGCGAGGAGGACGCTGCCAAGGCAGCGGAGGAAGGCGTCAGGCGGCTGCAGGCATTTTATGCCGCCATCAAGATGCCCGCGAACCTTCGCGAGGCTGGCGTCAAGGAGGAAGACCTGGCAGTCATCGCCGGAAGGGCCGTGGAAAGAGGCAATATCGGCACCCTGGCATCGCTTGGCAAGGAAGAGGTGGTGCAGATCCTGCGCGCGGCATTATAAGGGATTGGTGATGAGCGGGCGATGACATACTCGCCCGCCCTGCTTCTCGAATTTATCGCTATTGGAGTCGTTTCATCCACAACAGAGACAGGAGAATCAACATGCAAAAACGCAGATTGGGAAACAGCAACCTCGAGGTTTCGGCCCTCGGGCTCGGCTGCATGGGCATGAGCATGTCCTACGGCCCGGCGGGTGACAAAAAAGAAATGGTCACCCTTCTTCGTACAGCCGTGGAACGCGGCGTAACCTTCTTCGACACGGCGGAGGCTTACGGCCCGTACACCAACGAGGAACTTCTCGGCGAGGCGCTCGCCCCGGTCCGCGACCGGGTGGTGATCGCCACCAAGTTCGGCTTCAATCTCGACCGTGGGTTCGATCCCGCGGCGGAGCGGCGTTCGGTCGGCCTCAACAGCCGGCCGGAGCATATCAGGCAGGTCGCCGAGACCTCGCTCAAGCGGCTGAAGACTGAGGTCATCGACGTCTTCTATCAGCACCGGGTCGATCCGGAGGTGCCGATCGAGGACGTGGCGGGAACGGTGAAGGAGCTGATCCGGGAGGGCAAGGTCAGGCATTTCGGCCTCTCCGAGGCAGGTGTGCAGACGATCCGCCGGGCCCACGCCGTCCAGCCCGTGACCGCCGTCCAGAGCGAGTACTCGCTGTGGACGAGGGATCCCGAGGCGGAACTGCTGCCGACGCTGGAGGAACTCGGCATCGGCCTGGTTCCGTTCAGCCCGCTCGGCCGCGGCTTCCTCACGGGCAAGATCGACGAGAAGACTGTCTTCGATAATTCCGACTTCCGCAACACCATCCCGCGCTTTACTCCTGAGGCCCGGCAGGCGAACCTGGCCCTGGTCGACCTGCTGGCCGCCGTCGCGGCACGCAAAGGGGCGACACCCGCCCAGATAGCCCTTGCCTGGCTGCTTGCCCAGAAGCCGTGGATCGTGCCGATCCCGGGCACCCGAAAGATTACCCGCCTGGACGAGAACATCGGAGCTGCCGCGGTCGAACTGACTCCCGAGGATCTTCGGGAAATAGACAGCGCCGCCGCCAAGATCACCGTACACGGGGCCCGGTACAGCGAGGAGCTGCTGAAATTGAGCGGGCGCTGAACATTGAAGGAAAAGACGGCGCAAGCGCTGCTATGCGCCCTCAGTCGTGCCTTGCAGGAAGCCAAAATTGCGGTGCGATTTTCCAACATCTGAGACTTGACATGACACTGCGCGCATTGTTTTTGGTGAGCATCTGAAATAGAGTGACCACAAGGCGATGGAATTTTGAGGACGACCTTTACGGGAACCAGGCGCATTGCTGAGGTTCCTCCTTTAACTTGTTCCTTCAATATTGCACTGAATGAAATATCCATGCGACTCGCATTTCCTTCCCTCATCATTTTCACGTACATCGCAGTGAGCTTGATCGCCTTTTTGCCCGGCCGCACCCTGATCAAGGCGGTCGCCGCCGTTGCCCTTCTTGCCGTCAGCATGAAGTACCCGATTTACGTAAAGATCGGCGGCTCCTTCATCGCCCCGGACCTGCCGCGCCCGCTCCTGCTGACCCTGGAAATTCTCTACTCCTCCATGGTGATCCTGGCCTTCCTGCTTCTGCTCAAGGACGGGCTGGCACTGCTGTTGTGGCTGAGCCGCAGATTGGGCAGCGCCTGGCATCTTCCCTTTACCCCTGGGATCAGAAGCGGAGGCATCGTCCTCGCCGCCCTGGTTCTTGGTTTATACGGCACATGGCAGTCCCTGCGCGTTCCGGATGTCCGCACGGTTGAAATCACCCTGCCCAGGCTGCCCACAGCTCTGGACGGATTCTCCATTGTCCAGCTTTCCGATATCCACATCGGTCCCTTCCTGCAACGGGATTGGCTGGCGGGAGTGGTGGCGAAGACCAATGACCTTGCCCCCGATATCATTGCCTTGACCGGCGATATGATCGACGGTTCGCCGGAGGCCCTGCGGGATGACGTCGCCCCACTCCGTGAACTCCGGGCAAGGTATGGCGTATACGGCATAACCGGCAACCATGAATACTATTTCCGGGTCAACCATTGGCTCCCGGCTTTTGCCAACCTCGGGGTAGTCATGCTCACTAACGAACACCGGGTTGTATCCGTAAGTGGGGAAAACCTGGTGCTCGCCGGCCTGACGGACCATGCGGAACGGTGGTTCGGAGGGCCGGGACCGGATATCGGGAAGGCCCTTTCGGGCGCGCCGGATGCGGTGCGGGTGGTTCTCGCCCATCAGCCCCACGGGGCACCGGACAACACCGCCGCGGACCTCCAGCTTTCCGGCCATACCCACGGAGGGCTGCTGTTCTTTTTGAAGTGGCTCCTGGCCTCCTTCAATGGAGGCCTGGTCGAGGGCTTGTACAAGGTGGGGACCATGAAGCTCTATGTCAGCCCCGGAACCGGGCTGTGGAGCGGCTTCTCCTGCCGCCTTGGAGTCCCGGCTGAAATCTCCCGCATCGTGTTGCGTGCAGCGAGATGAAAGCTGGAATGTGGAGGCTGCCTGCAACTTGCGTAGAAATCCGCTCACATTCGGACAATCAGGCAAGTATCAGGGAAGATCGGTCTATTTGAATGGCGTGGATCGTGGTAAACTGATGCCCATCGATCACAGGGAGTAAAAATTCTTCGGTCTTTCCTTGATAAAGCCGTAAAAAGTGCTTCAACCCGTGAAGATGGGCTCTGGAAAAAGTTCGATAGACGAGGCGTAGTGTCTGAAACGGCGCTTTGGTAGTACATATGGTACAGCGAAGTAGATCGGACTTTTTACGAGCCCATCTTCCTTGAAAAACCTCAACTTTTCCAGTGCTTAATAAGGAGGCGGTCATGACGGAATCCATTACCCGCAGGTCGTTCATCAAGGGCAGCACTGCGCTGGGAGTCGCGTCGGTCCTGGGTGGCAGTGTCGTCGAGTGGATACAGAAACCCGCGCTCGCAGCCAACGCTGTCGACATCTCGGCAGTCCAGGGCGCGGACTCTTTCGCCAGCACCATCCGAGCCGTGGAACTCCTCGGCGGGATGGGGAAGTTCGTGCCGAAGCAGGCGAAAGTGGGCCTCCTGATCAATTCTCCCTGGGACAATCCGGGTAGCTACGTGCGGCCCGAGATTACTCTCGCGGTGATCCGGATGTGCATGGATGCCGGAGCCGGGGAGATAGGGGTGTTCAAGAAGATCGGCGCCTCCTACTGGCGGCGCAGCCCGCTCACCGAAAAATTCCGGGAGGAGACGAAAAGCATCACGTCCCTGGAGGGCGACTTCACGAAGGTGGCCATTGCCGGCGGCCGGTCGCTCAAGGACGCCGAGGTGGCGCGGGGCCTGCTCGAATGCGACGTGTTCATCAACTTGCCGATCGCCAAGGACCACAGCGGGATAGGCTTCACCGGCACAATGAAGAACATGATGGGCGCCACGTCCTTTTCCACCAACATGTACTTTCACCACGGCTCCGGCAAGCTCGGCTGGTACGACGATATCGAGTTTCTGGCGCAGTGCATCGCCGATGTGAATCTGGTGCGGAAGCCGGACCTCTGCATCTTTGACGCAACGGAGGTGCTCGCGACTAACGGCCCACGGGGCCCGGGGAAACTGCTCAAACCGCAGAAGGTCTTCGCCGGCGTCGACCGGGTGGCGCTGGATGTCTACGGCGCCGGCCTGCTCGGCCTGAAAGGCGAGGAAGTGCTTACGGCTCGCCTCGCGCACGAGCACGGTCTCGGGGAGATTGATCTCACGCGGCTGCGGATTCAGGAGGTGGCCCTGTGAGAGCGGCCCTCAAAGGGAAATTCATCGCGGTGCTCCTGCTGCTGATCGCGGCAGGCGCGGCGGCCGCGCCCGAGCCCGGCGATCTCTCGGAATTGCTGCCCCGGGGCAACGAAGTGACCGGCTGGACCCTCGGCGAGGAGCCGAAAAGCTATCGCGGAGACCAGCTCTACCTGATGATCAACGGCGGAGCCGACATCTACCATGAGTACGGCTTTATTCAGGCTCTGGGCGCGGAGTATGTGAACGGAGGCGGCAAGTCTATCAAGCTGGAAATCTACGAGATGCAAAGCCCGGCCTCGGCTTACGGCATCCACACCTTCAAGATCGGCGACGGCGGCGAGACAATGGCGATCGGCCAAGAGGCGCTCCTCGAAGACTACTACCTCAACTTCTGGAAAGGGAATTTCCAGGTCTCGGTGATCGGGGCGGACGCGGAGAAGAAAACTGTGCAAGGGGTTATCGAGATCGCCAGGGCGCTCGATGCCCGCATCGCGGCAACGGGCGAACGGCCGGAGCTGGCGGATCTGCTGCTCCGAGAGCCGGATGCCTTCTCCCGGCCCAGGTACATCCGCGGCTCCCTCGGCCTGATGAACAGCTACCTCTTCGACACGGAGAATATTTTCCGCATTCGCGAGGCCATGGCCGGCGCTATGGGCGATTGCCGGGCTCTGGTCTTTCGCTACCCGGATGAAAGCGAGAGCGCCGGGGCCTACGAACAGGCGGTCGCCAAACTCGCAGCAAGCCCGAGATTCAAAGACGGCAAGCGGCAGGAAAACCGCTATTCGATGATCGGCCGCGGTCAGGAAATGGTGGCGATCGAGCAGACGGGGCGGTTTATCTCTGTCGTGATCGGCCAGGATCCTGATACAGTAAGGGCAGCGTCGGCAGCCTTGGTGGCAAAACTGCACGGCGCCTGAGACGACATTCGACTTCGCCTATTTCATAAATATTGGAGATACTATGGACCGTCGCGATTTCCTTAAAAAAATAATCGGGGGCACGCTCGTTGCCGGATCGACAATGGCTTTCGGGGACTGCGCCGACCTGCTGGCCGCACAGGCGGGTTCCCCCGCGGCCTATGATCTTGTCGCCGTCAAGGGAGGCGAACCGGAGGCGATGTTCGACCGGGCCATGGCCTCGCTCGGCGGGATGAACGGCTTCGTGCCCAGGGGCGGCAAGGTCGTGGTAAAGCCGAACATCGGCTGGGACGTGACGCCGGAGCGGGCCGGCAACACCCACCCGAAGCTCGTGGCCCGCATCGTCGAGCATTGCCTGCAGGCCGGGGCGAAGGAAGTTGCCGTCTTCGACCATACCTGCGACCCCTGGAAAGAGTGCTACAAAAACAGCGGCATCGAGCGGGCAGTGAAAGATGCCGGCGGCAAGATCGTCTCCGGCGACAGCGAGGGCTATTATCAGAAGGTTGCAGTGCCAAAGGGCCGGCGGCTCACCGAGACCAAGGTCCACGAGCTCCTCCTGGAGGCGGACGTGTTCATCAACGTCCCGGTCTTGAAGCATCACAGCTCTTCCATGGTGACCATCGGCATGAAGAACCTGATGGGCGTGGTTTGGGATCGAGGCTACTGGCACCGAAACGACCTGCACCAGTGCATCGCGGACTTCGCCTCATACCGCAGGCCAACGCTCACCGTGGTCGATGCCTACAACGTAATGAAGCAGAACGGCCCGCGCGGGGTTTCCCCCGCCGACGTGGCGCAGATGAAGTCGCTGATCGTCTCCCCGGACATGGTGGCCGCCGACGCCGCGGCTGCGAAGCTCTTCGGCCTCGAGCCGGCCGACATTCCGCACATTCAGCTGGCGGCGGAGATGCAGCTCGGCCGGATCGACCTGAACGGTCTGGCGATCGATCGCATCAAGCTCTGACCGATGCGGCTTCACCCCCTGAAACCCTTTCGCGTGGGCGTGTCGGTTGCCTTCTTCGCCCTTATCGCCCTGCTGTTTCTCGACTTCGGGAACCTCCTGGGACCCGTCGCCGGGGAGGCGCTGTACCTGCAGTTCGTGCCCTCGCTGGTCAAGTTTATGGACGCGGCGACTCTTGGCGCGGCGGGATGCATCGTCATCGTCATACTCACCCTGCTCTTCGGACGCGTCTACTGCTCGACGATCTGTCCCCTGGGAACCTTCCAGGACGTAATCGGCTTTGCGGCCCGAAAAAAGGTGATGCGGCGCGGTTTCCGCTTCTCTATGCCGCACAATGTCCTGCGGCACGCAATTCTTGCAATGACCGTCCTGCTGCTGATCGCCGGCAGCGGTTTTCTGCTCAACCTCCTCGATCCCTTCAGCGTCTTCGGCCGAATCCTCACCAACCTGGTCCGCCCCGTGATCCTCCTGGCGAACAATGCGGCCGCCGTCGCCCTCGAGCAGCTGGGCGTGTACGCGCTGCCCCGCGAGCGACTTGCGACAATCGCCTGGTTCTCCACCGGCTTCTCGCTGGCCATGCTTGCACTCGTCGCCTGGCTTGCCGCAAGGCGCGGCCGCCTGTACTGCAACACCGTCTGCCCTGTGGGCGCCCTGCTCGGCCTGCTCGCCAGGGTCTCGCTGCTGCGCATCGCCATCGATTCGGGCTCCTGCAAGGACTGCCTGCGGTGCGAAAACGTCTGCAAGGCGGGCTGCATCGATCTCGGCCGGAAGAGGGTGGATTTCAGCCGCTGCGTCGGCTGCTGGAATTGCCTCGCCGTCTGCCCCCGGCAAGGGATGCGCTTCCAATTCAGGTGGCGCAGGCGCGGGTCCCTCCCTCAACCGGATCCGGGGCGGCGGGATTTTCTGCGCAATTCCGGACTGTACCTGTTGAGCTTCACCGGCATCCCCGAGGAGACGATGCGAATCATCAGGAACCGCCGGACAACGGTCCCCGTGCGCCGGACGAGTCAGGTCTCGCCGCCCGGCTCCGGCAGCATCGCCCGGTTCACCGCCACCTGCACGGCCTGCCATCTCTGCGTGAGCGCCTGCCCGTCGCGGGTGCTGGTGCCGTCGTTCCTCGAATTCGGCTTTCTCGGCATCATGCAGCCGCGGATGGACTACCGCGCCGGCTACTGCAACTACGAGTGCACGGCCTGCCTGGAGATCTGCCCGAGCGGGGCCATCCTGCCGCTGGCCAAGCAAGAGAAGAAGCTCACCCAGCTCGGCGCCGCCAAGTTCATCAAGGAGAACTGCGTGGTCTTCACTGACAACACCGCCTGCGGCGCCTGTTCCGAGCACTGCCCGACCAAGGCGGTCAGTATGGTGAACTATGCCAATCCGGCGAACAAGCCGCTGACCATCCCGGAAGTAAAGCCGGACTACTGCATCGGCTGCGGCGCCTGCGAGCACGCCTGCCCCACCAGGCCCTACAAGGCGATCTTCGTGGATGGCCACCCGGTGCACAGGCAGGCGAAGAAACCGGTGGTGCAGACGATCGAAGTGAAGGTCGATAACAGCGAGGATTTCCCTTTCTGATGCGATAATGCAGGATAATTCACCTGTTCTGGAAGGATCAAATAGGCCTGAGCCTGACGGAAATCCTGTGGCTGCAGGCGATCTTCTCATTCTCGTGGAATATCCTTTCCGGGTGTCTCCCACGCAATGCCTTACGTGTGCGGCTCAGGGTTCCAGCGCGCGCCTTCCCGGCTACGCTTGCTTAATCCACTGTGAGATTGTACGTGATCTCCTGGCTATTCCCTGGGGTGCATCCCGAAGTGGTCCACCGAATGAGCGAATCGGCCTCATCGGCTTTCAAGATGTTCGACGATCTTGACGGAATGAGGTTTTACTGGTAAATATTTTTTACTAAAATTCCTGGAAAGGCATCGCATATTTCTGTGTATGTTAATAACGATTTAATATTTTTATATATTTCAATTTTAATATAGTAAATATTATTTTCCAAACTGAATGAGAAACCCAGACGTCATCAGCCCCCCGGGTAAGCTGAAGATCATCGAGGCGATGCGGACCCTTTTGGATGAGCGGACCTTCGAATCCCTCACCATCTCGGACATCGCAGTCACCGCCGGGGTCACCGAAGGACTGATCTACAAGTATTTCAAGGACAAGCGCGATCTTCTGCATCACGTCCTCAAGGAGCACTACGAGCATTTCCTGGTTCAGATCGACCGGGATCTGCAGGGAATCGACGGGGCCGTAAACAAGCTGAGAAAAATCATCTGGTCGTCCATCGAACGCTACGCCAATCACCGGGTGTTCGCCAGAATAATCCTGCTGGAAGTCAGGAACTCGGAAGAATACTTCCACAGCGAGGCCTATGGCCTGGTGAGGCAGTTCAACCGGATCCTTCTCGACATAATTAAGGAAGGGATCGCTGGCGGGGAATTTCGGGATAACCTCCCCCCCGCCTACATCCGCAATGCCATTTTCGGCACGATAGAGCATTCCTGTCTGAATCGGGCCATTTTCAACGAACCGGTTTCGACAAATGAAGCTGCCAGAATCATAACGGATCTCCTCTTGAACGGGATCAAACGATAAGTCGACGAATGGCGGCTTTTTCAATCAGGTGCCTTGCGCTGATCGACCAGCGGGAAGACATCGAATACATTAGAGAGGACAGAACCATGAAAGACGTTGTCATCGTATCCGGATGCAGGACCGCTATCGGTGCATTCGGCGGCACCCTCCGCGACCTGAACGGCGCCGTGCTGGCCGGGATCACCATGAAAGAAGCCATCCGGCGGGCAGGCATCGAGCCGGCCATGATCGACGATATCCGTTACGGCTGCTGCATGGAGTCGGCCGACACCCTCAATGTGACGAGGGTCGGCTCATTGCTTGCCGGAATCCCGGAAACAGTTACCGCCGTCACCGTCAACCGGGTCTGCATCTCGGGCATGGAGGCGGCAATCTCAGGCATGGCCATGATCCAGGCCGGCATGGCCGACATCATCCTGGCCGGCGGAACCGAGCACATGTCGAGCGTCCCCTATTCGGTGCCGGCGGCCAGGTGGGGCTGCCGCCTCCAGGATCAAGCCTTTGTCGACGACCTGATCCATGCCCTCCACTGCGGCTCCCATATCATCCCCCATCCGGAAGATGGACCGGTTGACGCCACCAAGGCCCCGCTCAGCATGTTTGTCGGCAAACCCTACATCATGGGACATACGGCGGAATTCGTCGCCCAGCACCTGGGCATCACCAGAGAAGAAATGGATGAGGTCGCCCTGCGAAGCCACAACGAGACGGAAAGGGCCACCCTGGACGGCTCTTTTGCCGATGAGATCGTACCGGTAGAGGTCCCCCAGAGAAAGAAGCCCCCTCTCATTTTCGACAAGGACGAACATTTCCGGCCGGGCATGACCATGGATATGCTCCGTAAGCTGCCGCCGGCCTTTGTCCCTGGAACCGGCACCGTCACCGCCGGCAATTCCAGCGGCATCAACGACGGGTCCACGGGCATGGTCATCATGTCCGCCGATAAGGCGAAAGAGTTGGGCCTCAAGCCCATGGCCAGGATAAAGGCCGTTGCCAGGGGCGGCTGCCACCCCTCGATCATGGGCCTGTCGCCGGTCCCGGCCGTCCGCAACCTGCTCAAATCCTCCTCGCTCACCATAAATGATTTCGACCTGATCGAGGTCAACGAGGCCTTCGCCGCCCAATATCTGGGCTGCGAAAAGGAGCTGGGCCTCAACCGGGAGATCACCAACGTCAACGGTTCAGGCATCGGGCTTGGACATCCCGTCGGCTCGACCGGAGCCCGGCTGATGGTCACCCTGATGTATGCGTTGAAGAGGCGCGGGAAAACCCTGGGCCTTGCGACCCTGTGCGGCGGGGGCGGCGTATCCATGGCCTGCGCCCTCGAGATGCTCTGATGCCGAACTCGTTTCTTGTCGTTTTCGACTGGTAATCACGTGCGGATCCTGCCCCTCCTTACGGGGAGGGTAAACCGCCTGTCGACATCCGATCAGGGGAAGCCCTGATCGGCATTCCGGTCCGGGAACTTCCCCGGACGACAATTCTTCTCTGCGGAGGGCTAGACCATGACCCATGAACCACTTTCGGAACAGGACAAGATTCGGTACAGCACCATCAGCAAGGAAAACATCGACTTCATCATGAACCGGAACAACCGGATCAACCGCTGGGTCATCGCCGACATGATCCGCCGGACCCGGTATCACTACCCTGACAAAAAGGCCCTGGTGTTCAACGACCTGAGCCTGACCTACAGCGAGTTGGAAGACCAGTGCAATCAGGCGGCCAACGCCCTCGCCGGCCTCGGGGTGAAAAAATACGATCGCGTGGCCATCCTGGCCCATAATACTCACCATCACGTCCTGACCTGGCTGGGTTGCGCCAAGATCGGGGCAATTTATCTGGCGGTCAATTACCTGCTGAGAGACGACGACATCGCTTTTTGCCTCAACCATTCGGAAAGCACTGTTTTTATCGTTGAAGACAGCCTCTACGACAATGTCAAGGGGGTTTTGGACAAGATGCCGCAGGTCAAGCACCTGATCTGGTCCGATCAGGGGGCCGGCCAGCGAGCGCCCGCAGGGTTCATCGACTTCAAGGCCTGGTACTCACCGGCCCCGGCGACGGAGCCGGATGTCATCCTGCGCATCGAGGACCCGGTCCAGATGACCTACACCAGCGGCACCGAGTCCCGGCCGAAGGGGGTGATCATCAGCAACCAAGCCCTGATCGCCGAATATATGGGCTGCATTATCGACGGCAAATACGACAACGCCGACATCAACATCAATGCCCTGCCCATCTACCACTGCGCCCAGCGGGACGTGTTCCTGAACCCCATTTTCTGGGTCGGCGGCACCAACGTCCTCATCAGCCCGGATGTCGGCAAGATCCTGGCCGCCATCGAGTCCTGGAAGGCCACCATGTTCTTTGCGCCGCCGACAGTGTGGATCGGCATGCTCCGGCATCCGGATTTCGGCAAGCATGACCTGTCCAGCCTGGTGAAGTGCTATTACGGCGCCTCCATCATGCCGAGGGAAATCCTCCGGGAACTCCTGGAGAAATTCCCCGGGGCCGGGGTCTACAACTACTACGGCCAGACCGAACTCGCCCCCTACCACTGCATCCTCAAGGCGGAAGACGCCCAGGCCAAGATCGGTTCGGCCGGCATGGGCGGAATCCATATGGAGAGCCGCATCGAAGACGAGGAGGGCAGGGAAATCACCGCCGTCGACGTACCCGGCGAAATCTGCGGCCGGGGCCCCCACGTCATGACCATGTATTTCAAGGATCCGGAAAAGACCGAAGCGGCGATGAAGGGCGGATGGTTCCACTCCGGGGACCTGGGCGCCCTCGACCAGGACCGCTACATCACCGTGGTGGACCGGAAAAAGGACATGATAAAGACCGGAGGCGAGAACGTCGCCTCCCGGGAGGTCGAGGAGGCGATCTTCCTCCATCCCTCCGTGCAGGAGGTGGCCGTGGTCGGCCTGGACCATCCCCGCTGGGTAGAGGCGGTGACGGCGGTGATCAAGCTCAAGGACGGGGCCGCAGCCACGGAAGAGGAGATCATGGAGCATTGCAGGAAGAACCTTTCATCCTTCAAGGTTCCCAAAAAGATCATCTTTGTCGAGGCGCTCCCCAAGACACCGACGGGCAAGATCCTGAAACGGCAGATGAGGGAATCTTTCAAGGGCATTTTCAACTGACGCCCCAATATCCCGATACCAGAGGAGGAAGGATCATGAATCGAAAAACAGGCAGCGGCGGCGAATTCCTGGTGAGAGACATCGACTGCCGGGAGGTGTTCACCCCTGAGGATTTCACCGACGAGCACCGGCAGATCGCCGAGACCACCGAGCAGTTCGTGGCGGGCGAGATCCTGCCGGTCAACGGGGAGATCGAGTCGAAGAATTTCGATCTTCTGGTGCAAAAACTGAAAGAATGCGCCGAACTCGGGCTGATGATGATCGATGCCCCGGAAGAGTACGGGGGGTTGGAACTCGACAAGGCGACCAGCATGCTGGTGATGGAGCGCATGGCCTTCGCCAAAAATTTCGGCCTTACCTATATGGTGCAGACCGGGATAGGCATGTTGCCGCTGGTGTTTTACGGCAGTGGACGGCAGAAAGATCGCTATCTGGGCAAGCTGCTCCGCGCGGAGATGATCGGCGCCTATTGCCTGACCGAACCCGACTCCGGCTCGGATGCCCTGGGGGCGAAGACGACGGCGACGCTCTCCGGGGACGGCAGCCACTTCATCCTGAGCGGCACCAAGCAGTTCAGCTCGAATGCCGGGTTCGCCGACCTGTTCACGATTTTCGCCAAGGTCGACAAGGCTCACTTCACCGCCTTCCTGGTGGAGCGCGGCTTTGCCGGCCTTGCGTTCGGACCGGAAGAAAAGAAGATGGGCATGCACGGGTCTTCCACCCGGCAGGTCATCCTGGACGACGTCCGGGTGCCGGTCGAGAATGTCCTCGGGGAGGTGGGCAGGGGGCATAAGATCGCCTTCAACGTCTTGAACATCGGACGTTTCAAGCTTGGAGCATTCTGCGTCGGGCAGGGGAAATACGCCCTGGCCGAAGGCGCCCGTTATGCCAATGAACGCCGGCAGTTTGGTGTCCCGATCAGCAGCTTCGGGGCCATCCGGGAGAAGCTCGCCGATGTCACGGCCATGACGTTTGCCTCCGAGTCCGTGGTGTACCGGCTGGCGGGCCTGATCGACGACCGTCTGGCGACCCTGGAGAAAGGCGTTGAAAACTACTACCTCGATTGCCTGAAGGGGATTGAAGAGTACGCGGCGGAATGCGCCCTGGCCAAGGTCTTCTGCAGCGAGGCGGCCGCCAGGAGCATCGATGAAATGCTGCAGGTGCACGGCGGCTATGGCTATATCGCCGAGTATCCCATCGAGCAGCTGTATCGGGACGAACGGGTGCAGAGGATCTATGAAGGGACCAACGAGATCAACCGCCTGTTGATTCCAAACCTTTTGATCCGTAAAGGTATAAACGGGAAATCCCTCGATCCGGCGCCCGAGGCTGGCGCAACCGGCGACTTTGCTGCGGAAAAGCGGCTCATACGGGCGATGAAAGAGACCTGTCGGGCGCTCACCGGTCATATCATCAAGCGCTTCGGCGCCGATGTTGCCGCCGAACAGGAAATTCTTCTGGCCCTGGCCGACGCGGCAATTCAGATATTCGCCCTGGAAAGCCCCGTACTGCGTGCGGAAAAGGCCTCGGCTGCGGCGACAAAGAAGAAGCGGGAAATGTATCGGGCGGTGGTGACGCTGTGCAGCTTTGCGGCGAGGCGGCAGTTTATCGACGCCGCCGAAAAATGCGCCTCCTTTCTTGGAGACGATACGTCTCTCGCCGCAATGGCAGGGGTGTCTTCATACAGGGCCGGAGGCCTGCTGGCGGCCAAACGGCTCATTGCCGAAGCCACAAGCCAGGCGGAAAAGTACATTTTTTAGTAACCCAAAGGACATGTTCATGAGAAGTCTTAATGAATCGGAATCTAAACTGCTTCTTTCGGGCTATCACATTCCGGTGGTCAAGGAAATTGTGGCCAAAGACATGGAAGATGCGGTTCGAGCTGCAGTCAAGCTGAAATTTCCAATTGTAATAAAGGGCCATGGCGCAAAACTCACGCATAAGAGCGATCGAGGATTAGTGCGCCTGGGATTATCCAATATTGAGCAGGTCCGGAAAGCAGCCAAGGAAATCCTTGAGTCTGCAGGCAATGACTTGGAAGGATATTTAATCCAGCCCATGCAGAGCGGCAAGCGTGAGTTTGTCGCCGGATTAATTCGCGACCCTGTTTTTGGTCCGATAGTCATGTTCGGCCTGGGGGGAGTGTATACCGAGGTGTTGGACGATGTAGTATTTAGATCTGTACCCATCGACGAAATAGAAGCTGAAGCCATTCTTGACGAGATAAAAGCTTCCAAATTGTTAGGGGAATTTCGCGGCGAGCAAGCGGCAGATCGAAAAGCTTTAGTCAATTGTCTTCTGGGGCTCTCCAAACTTGCAGCTGAACGACCGGATGTTGCAGAGGTTGATATCAATCCACTGCTTGTTGGCCCGGAAGGCCGGATCTGTGCTGTTGACGGGCTCGTCATGCTGCAGGAGGAGACGCCGAAGAAACGACGACCCGTTATATCCCCTGCCCGCATTGGTGATATATTTCATCCCGGATCAATTGCCTTTATTGGAGCGTCAAGCGTATTTGGAAAATGGGGACAGTCCTTACCTGCCAATCTTTTGGCCCATGGATACAAGGGAGATGTCTATCTGATCAACTCAAAAGGAGGAACGCAGTGGGGAAGGCCTGTTTATAAAAGTATATCCGAGGTTCCAGGCCCTGTTGATCTGGCCGTTATAACCATTCCCGCGGCATTGGTATGCGGTTTGATAAAAGACTTGAAACAGAAGGGGGTTAAGTCTGTATTGCTGATATCTTCCGGCTTTTCCGAGACCGGAGAAGAAGGCAGAATTTTAGAGAAACAGCTTCTCCAGGAGGCACGTGATGCTGGAATTGTCTTCCTTGGGCCCAATACAATGGGTATTCAGAATCCCCATGCCGGCATCATTTTAACCGGAGTTCATGTAGGGCCCAAACCGGGCGGCACTGCACTTATATCGCAATCTGGAAATATGGGTGTACAGTTGCTGAGTTTTGCCGAATCTCAGGGGTTGGGAATCAGGGCTTTCGGAGGAAGTGGCAACGAGGCAATGGTCGCCATAGAGGATTTTATGGAAGCTTTTGAGGTGGATGAGCTGACCAAAACGGTTCTTCTCTATCTTGAGAGTGTCAAGGACGGGAAAAGGTTTTTCGAATCGGCGCGCAGAGTAGGCAGGAAGAAACCTGTAATAGTCCTCAAAGGTGGGAGAACAGAGGCCGGAGATCGCGCAGCGGCAAGCCATACGGGGGCTATGGCGGCAGACTTCAGGCTGTTTGAGGCGCTTTGCCGGCAAAACGGTGTGGTAAGTGTCCATCAACCGGCGGATATGCTGGATGCCTCGATGGCGTTTTCTTCACTGCCGATGCCTCAAGGTCGCAGGGTTGCAATAATGACTCTTGGGGGAGGATGGGGGGTTGTCACAAGTGATTTGTGCAGTGATCAAAATTTGCGTGTGGAGCCACTCAGCGATGAAATAGTTGCCGTGCTCGATGGAATGCTCCCACCTTATTGGAGTCGCACCAATCCAGTTGATCTGGTCGGTGAAAATGATCTTGAGCTGCCAATGAAAGCCATTGAAGCGTTAGCGGCCTGGGACGGATGTGATGCAATAATACATCTCGGAATTTCCGGACGGGAATATCTTTTAGAAACATTGTTGGATTCCGTTCATGCAGTAGACACTGAGAGTGATCCGAAAGACTCGCAGAAAATTCTCCAAGGGCTGCATAAATGGGGGCATCGGTACATCAGGCATACAGTTGAATTGATGGAGAGGTTTAGAAAACCGATTCTTGGTGTAACTCTGACTTCCGACCCGAGAAAACGTTCGATTTATGAAGTTGAAAACTCAAAATTTAACGGTGTCTTCTTCAATAGTCCCGAACGTGCAGTCAAGGCATTGGGTCATATGTGCGAATATCGCGATTTTCTAGAAAAGGAATCTGCACGAGAGGCGAAAAATCCGGTACGATTTTGAACTGATTGCTGAGGTTCCATTGACAGGGCCGAGTCAGCTCAGGCCTCCCCTCTCCCGCAGAAACTCCCCGAGGATTCGAGCCGTATGCGAGCCATTCTCCACCCGGGCGACTTCCTCGGGCGTCCCTTGCGCCACCACCTTGCCGCCGCCGTCGCCGCCTTCCGGCCCCAGGTCGACAACCCAGTCCGCCTCGGCGATGACGTCGAGGTTGTGCTCGATGACTATGACTGTATTGCCGCCGCCCCGCAGACGGTGCAGCACGCGGATGAGCTTTTCCACGTCCGCCATGTGCAGGCCGATGGTGGGCTCGTCCAGCAGGTAGAGCGTGGATTTCGGCTGCCGGGGCGCGGGGCGGCGCGGATCCGCTGCCGGTGTTTCCCTCGTCTTGGCCAGCTCGGTGACGAGCTTGAGCCGCTGGGCTTCCCCGCCGGAGAGGGTGGGGCTCGGCTGCCCGAGGGTCAGATAGTCGAGGCCGACATCCTGGAGCAGGCGCAGGGCGTGGTGAATCTTCGGGTGGGCGTGAAAAAAATCGACCGCCTCGGCGACGCTCAGCGAGAGTATCTCGCCGACGCTCTTTCCCTTGTAGCGGATCATCAGCGTCTCGGGGGTGAACCGGGACCCGCCGCAGGTCTCGCAGGCGACCTTCACGTCCGGCAGGAAGCTCATCTCGATCTTCTGTATACCCTGCCCCTTGCAGTCGGGGCAGCGCCCATCCTGCACATTGAAGGAGAACCGCCCCGGCCCGTAGCCGCGCATCCGCGCCTCGGGGCTGCCGGCAAAGAGCCGCCGGATATCGTCCCAGAAGCCGATATAGGTGGCGGGGCATGATCGAGGGGTCTTGCCGATAGGGGTCTGATCGACCTCCAGTACCCGACCGATATTTTCCCAGCCGCGGATTCCGGCACAGCCGCGCAGGGGAGCGGCGCGCCCCGCTTCTTTCTTTTTGTGGGCGCCAAGCAGCAGCCGCAGATTCTCGTGCAGCACCGAGCGGACGAGGGTGCTCTTGCCGCTGCCGGAAACGCCGGTGACGCAGATAAGACGCCCCAAGGGGAGGGAGACGGTCTGGCTTTTCAGGTTATGCAGCCTGGCGCCGACAATCGTCAGGCGGGGCGCGTCGGGGGCGGGCGCCTCCGGCCGGCGTCCTTCCAGAGGGTGGCGCAACGGCCGGGCGAGAAACCGGCCGGTGAGCGATTCCGGGTGTCGAAGGATATCTTCCACCGTCCCTGCCGCCACCACCCGGCCGCCGAAGGTCCCGGCGCCCGGTCCCAGGTCCACCAGGTGCTCGGCGCGGCGGATCGTCTCCTCGTCGTGCTCGACCACCACCACGGTGTTGCCTTTCCCTTCCAGTTTTTTCAGGGTATCGAGCAGCATGCGGTTGTCCCGCGGGTGGAGCCCGATGGTCGGCTCATCGAGGATATAGCAGACCCCCCGCAGGTTCGAACCGAGCTGGGATGCCAGGCGGATGCGCTGGGCCTCTCCCCCCGAGAGCGTCGGCGCGGCCCGGTCCAGGGAAAGATAGGAGAGGCCCACTTCGCGGAGGAACGCCAGGCGCGCGCGCAGCTCGGCGAGGATATCGCGGGCGATCTCGGCCCCGCGGCCGTAAAGGGTCAGCTCCCGGAAGAACTCCTCGGCCCGCGCCACCGGCCAGCCGGTCATCTCGGCGATGGAGCGGCCGTCAAAGCGAACGGCGAGCGCCTCGGGCCGCAGCCGTTTTCCCCGGCAGGACGGGCAGGTCTGCTCTGAGCCCTCCCACCAGGCGTTCCACCAGATCTCCTCCCCGGTCTGCTCTGCGTCGAAACCGGGAAGCACCAGCCCCGTTCCAAAGCAGTGGCCGCACCAGCCGTGGCGGGAATTGAAGGAGAAGAGGCGCGGATCGGGCTCCTCGAAACTGCGGCCGCAGCCGGGGCAGGAACGATGGATGGAGAAGATGGCGGGGCGTCCTTCTTGCCCCGGACCCTCGGGGAGAACCTGCACCACCCCCTTGCCGAAGTCCAGGGCTCGCGACAGCAGCTCCCGCAGCTCGGCTTCGGCCTCGGCCGTCACCCGCAATTCTCCCACCGGCAGGGCGATATCGTGTTCCCGGAAACGATCGAGACGGGGCCAGGCATCGGTCGCGAGCAACCGCCCGTCGACCAGCAGATGCGAAAACCCCTTGCCGGCCGCCCACCTGGCCAGATCCGTATAATAGCCCTTGCGGGCGATCACCAGCGGGGCAAGGACGGCAAGGCGCCTGCCGCGATACTCCCTGATGGTCCGGGCGAGGATCGACTCCGGCGTCTGCGGCTCGATGGGCAGCTCGCACTCCGGACAGTACTGGGTGCCAAGCTTGACGAAGAGCAGGCGAAGGAAATGATAGATTTCGGTCATGGTGGCCACCGTGCTCTTGCGCCCGCCCCTGCTGGTGCGCTGCTCGATGGCGACGGTGGGCGGTATGCCGTAGACCGCGTCCACATCCGGGCGGGAGGCGGGCTGCACGAACTGCCGGGCGTAGGCGTTGAGCGATTCCAGGTAGCGGCGCTGGCCTTCGGAGAAGAGGATGTCAAAAGCGACCGTGCTCTTGCCGCTGCCGCTGATGCCGGTGATGACGGTGAAGCGGTCGCGGGGGATGACGAGGTCCACGTTCTTTAGGTTGTGCTCGCGGGCATGGACGATGCGGATGGCCTCTTCGGCGGCATGCGCCGGCGCCGCCGGCGGCCGTGGGATCAGGAAGGCGGAGCCCCCTTGCAGCGCCTCGCGATACTCCCGCAGGGCCACGCCGGTATGGCTGTGCGGATTTTCCATGACCTGGGAGGGGGTGCCGGCGCAGACCACCTCCCCTCCGGCTTCGCCTCCTTCCGGGCCCAGATCGATGATCCAGTCGGCCGCCCCGATGACGTCGAGGTTATGCTCGATGACCACCAGCGAATGACCTTCGGCCAGCAGCAGCCGGAAGGCTTCCAGCAGCCGGGCGATATCCGCGAAGTGCAGGCCGGTGGTCGGCTCGTCGAAGAGAAAGAGGGTACTTCCGCCGGTTGCCCCCGAGCCTTTCTTTTTCTTTTCGGCCAGGTGCCCGGCCAGCTTCAGCCGCTGGGCCTCGCCGCCGGAGAGGGTGGGAACGGGCTGGCCGAGCCGCAGGTATTCCAGTCCCACCGCAAGCAGCGGTTCCAGGCCGCGCAGAACCTCCGGGGCTTCGGCGAAGAAGGCCGCCGCCTCGGCCACGGTCATCTCCAGCACCTCGGCGATGGAGCGGGCGAGACCGCCTCCGGCCGGCTGGAGTTGCACCTCCAGGATCTCGGAGCGGTAGCGCTTGCCGTCGCATTCGGTACAGCGCAGGTAGACGTCGGAGAGAAACTGCATCTCGACGTGCTCAAAACCGTTGCCGCCGCAGGCGGGGCAGCGGCCGGCCCCCGAGTTGAAGCTGAAGGTGCCGAGCGTATAGCCGCGGTCGCGGGCCGTGGGCAGAGCGGCAAAGAGCTTGCGGATGGCATCGAAGGCCCCCACGTAGCTGGCCGGGTTGGACCGGGTGGTCCGGCCGATGGGCGTCTGATCGACCAGAACGATATCGGCAAGGTGCTCGTGCCCGCGGATCTCCCGGTGGGGACCGGGGGCTTCCGTAGGTTTTCCCTTGATCTTGCACAGGCCCTGAAAGAGGACCTGCTGCACCAGGGTCGATTTGCCCGAACCACTCACCCCGGTGATGACCGTGAGGCAGCCCAGGGGCAAGCGAACGTCGATCCCCTTGAGGTTGTGGGCGGCCGCCCCGAGGATTTCCAGGCAGCGGGCCGTCGATTGCCGCGACTCCGAGAGGGGACGGGCCAGCACGGCTTTGCGGCCGGAGAGATACTCGGCGGTCTCGGAAGTCCCGGACTGCCGCAGTTCCGCGGGCGTCCCGAAAAAGACCACCTCGCCGCCGCGCTCGCCGGGGCCGGGGCCCAGATCGAGGATGCGGTCGGCGGCCAGCATGAGCTGGGGATCGTGCTCGACCACCAGCAGGGAGTTTCCGGCGTCCCGCAGGCGATGCAGGACGCCCGCCACCCGGCCCATGTCACGGGGGTGCAGCCCGATGCTCGGCTCATCCAATACAAAGAGCGTACCGACCAGCGACGTCCCGAGCGCCGTGGTGAGATTGATGCGCTGGACCTCGCCGCCCGAAAGCGTGCGCGATTGCCGGTCCAAAGTAAGATATCCGAGACCCACCTCCACGAGGTACCTGAGGCGCGAGCGGATCTCCCCCAGCAGCTGGTCCGTGGCCTCATCCAGGGGTCTCGGGAGCTGCAGACGCGTAAAAAAGTCCAGGCAGCGGTCGATCGCGAGCAGCATGACCTCGTGGACGGTCAGCCCCTCCCCGCTGCCCACCCGCCAGCAGAGGGCTTCCGGCTTGAGCCGCGCCCCGTGACAGTCGGGACAGAGGTTGTAGGCCCGATAGCGGGAGAGCAGCACCCGGATATGCATCTTGTAGCTCTTGGTCTCCAGCCAGTCGAAGAAGCGCTGCACACCGTACCACAGACCGTCCTCCCAGCTCCCTTCCCCCTCGATCACCCAGCGACGCTCCGCCTCCGTCAGCTCCCGCCAGGGGACATCGACCGGCATCCCCCGCTTTGCCGCAAAGCGCAGCAGGTCGTCATGGCATTCGAGATAGCTCTCGGTCTGCCAGGGTTTGATCGCCCCTTCGGCCAGGGTCTTGCCCTCGTCCGGAATCACCAGCCCGTAGTCGACGCCGATGACCCGTCCGAATCCCCGGCAAGTCTCACAGGCGCCGATGGGGGAGTTGAAGGAAAAAAGGTTCGGCACGGGGTCGGCGAAGTGCAGGTCGCAGTCCGGGCAATGCAGGTCGGCGGAGAAACGCCAAGGCTCTCCGGCTGCGCCGTCCGCCGCAACCGGGCGCACGTCCACCCGGCCGCGTCCGGTCCTGAGCGCGGCTTCCAGGCTGTCGACGATGCGGCCCCGCCTTTCGGCGGCAAGGCTCACGCGGTCCTGGATCACCTCAAGCATGTTCCCCTCTTCGGCATGGATGCGGGTGTAGCCCTGGCCGGCCAGCAGCTCCTTCACCTCATCAACGGAGAAATTATGCGGGACGGCTACCGGAAAGGTGATCAGCACCCTCTCGCCCTCCGCCCGGGCCAGAAGCTGCTCAAAGATGGCATCCGGGGTGTCGCGCCGCACTTCCCGGCCGCACCCGCTGCAGTAGAGCCGGGCCGCCCGGGCGAAGAGGAGCTTTACGTGGTCGTTTAACTCCGTCATGGTCCCCACGGTGGACCGCGAGGTCCGCACCGGATTGGTCTGGTCGATGGCGATGGCCGGGGGGATCCCCTCGATGCGGTCGACCTGGGGCTTGTCCATGCGGTCGAGAAATTGCCGGGCATAGGGAGAAAAAGTCTCCACGTAGCGGCGCTGCCCCTCCGCATAGATGGTGTCGAACGCCAGGGAGGACTTGCCGGAGCCGCTGACGCCGGTGACGACGATCAACTCGCCCAGCGGCAGTTGCAGATCGAGGTTTTTCAGGTTGTTCTGGCGGGCGCCGCGGATAAGGATATGTTCTTTCTTATTCATCGCTCATTGATAAGTGCAAGGTGGAGACGGAGGCCGGCCGATCTCATCGCGCCGCAGCGATGAGACGGCAAGGTTCTGAGGCAACTATAGTCCTCGTTTCTGCCCGTGCATAACAGAAATCGATTACGACTGGCCCCGCTCGACAGCAAGGTATTAAGGTACGAAATTATAAGCGCATACTGCGGATCACATCAAGCCGCAAGCGAGAAGGCTTACAGGACCAGCACCTTTCCGCGGAGGTACGACACACGAAAATATTTGGCAATACGCCTGCCGGGTGATATACCAATTCCAGCAGCTCCTGACAGCAATCATCAGCCGGGAATTCTGCGGGAGGCGAGAACATGTCGCTCAAAAACCTGGACATCCTGTTCAATCCGCGGCGGATCGCGGTAGTCGGGGCAAACGAGGACGAGGCGTCGATCGGCTTTCATCTCTTCCGGAACCTGATCGGCAAGGGCTTCAAGGGCATTGTCCACCCGGTCAACCCCGACATGGGCGGGGTGCAGGGGGTTGAGGCCTACCCGAGCGTCCTCGACATTCCCCATCCCGTCGATCTGGCCCTGGTGGCGACCGAACCGCGCAGCCTGCCGGCGGTGCTGGAGGACTGCGCCCGAAAAGGCATAAAAGGCATGGTCATCCTCGCCCATGACCACGAGTCCCGAATCGGCCGGTCCCCGCCCATCAGCGACCGGATCCGAAAGCTCTCCGCACTGTACGGCTGCCGGGTGCTAGGCCCCGGCTCCCTCGGCTTCCTGCGCCCGGCCATCAATCTGAACGCCAGCCTCTACCCCAAGCTTCCCCTGCAGGGCAACATCGCCTTCATCTCGGAGAGCGGCATCTTTTCGACGGAATTTCTCGAGCATGCCATCAGCAAGAAGGTCGGCTTCAGCTACTTCGTCTCCCTTGGCGCTAAGCAGGACATCAATATCGCCGATACCATCGACTTTCTCGGCGGGGACGGCGGCACGCGGGCGATCTTCCTGCTGCTCCGGACGATCAACAACGGCCGGCGATTCATGGCCGCCGTCCGCAACTTCGCCCGGACCAAGCCCATCGTGGTCGTCAAACCCGGCAAGGGCGGCGGTTACTCGCTGTTCGCCGAGCCCCATCTCCCGGCCCGGGAGGACCTGATCTACGAGGCCGTATTCAAGCGGGCTGGCTGCCTGCGGGTCGATGACATCCTCGACCTGCTCTCCATGGTGGAGACCATCGCCAAACAGAACCGTCCGAAGGGCAAGCGGCTCATGATCGTTTCCAACAGCATAGTCCCGGCCGAAATGGCCATCGATGCCCTGCAGGCGATGGGCGGCTTGCTGGCGACACCCGGGCAGGAGACCCTTACCGGGATCGGAGCGGCCCTGCCCGCCCCGGGCAAGCCGTTCGGCCGGCCTGCCCCGCTCTACCTGCCGCCGGGCGCCTCGGCCGAGGACTACCGGTCGGCCATCGAAAGCTGCCTGCAGGCCCCCGAGATCGACGGCCTCATGGTGATCTGCACACCCTTCCCCGGCATCGCCGCGAGGAAAATCGCGGAAGTGATCGTCGCCGCAGCGGCAAAAAGGCCCGCCATCCCGCTCTTCTCCACCTGGTTCGGTGAAGAGACCATCCAGGACGATATCGATTTCCTCCATAATTACGGGATTCCCACCTATTACACCCCGGAACAGGCGGTCAAAAGCTTCATGTACATGTACCGCTACGACTACAACCTGAAGCTCCTCCAGGAAACCCCGGATGTCATCATCAGGGATTTCGCCCCGAAGCTTGCGGTGGCCAAGCACATCATCAGCGGCTGTCTCGACCGCAAGCGCTACACCCTGCACGCCGACGAGGCCGGGGAGATCCTCAGGTCGTACTCCATCCCGGTCATAGACTCGATTCGGGTGGACGACGCCGACGAGGCGGTGCAGGCCGCGTTGCGCCTCGGCCATCCGGTGGCGATGAAGATCGATGGAGAGCAGGAGCGCCGCCCGGAGGATATCGTCCTGCACTTGGAAAACGCCCCCGCCGTTCGGCAGGCCTACGCCGCTCTCCGGGAGCGCCTGGCGCCCCAAGCCGGCAAGGCAGCGATCATCGTCCAGCCGATGGTGGAAAAACGCGGCTACCAGCTGCTGATCGGCGCGCAGAAAAGCCGGAACTTCGGCACAGTGATCTTCTTCGGCCTGGGCGGCAAGTACTACGAAGCGGAACGCGACCACGCCTATGGCCTGCCGCCCTTGAACCAGACCCTCGCCCGGCGGATGATGGAGGAGACCAGGATCTATCCCTACCTGCAGCAACTGGGGGCACTGCAGGTGGGGCTGCGCGCCCTGGAGGAGATGCTGGTGCGCTTTTCCCAGCTGGTGATCGATCTCCCCCAGATCGGCTCGATCGCCATCAACCCCCTCATCCTCACCGCGGACGCTTGCCTGGTCCGCGACGTCTCCATGCGGATCGACGAAAGCCTGCCGAAGGGCTACAAATGGGCGCAGGGCGATTTCTGCCCCCTCCATCTCTCTATCCCGCCCTATCCCTTCAAGTACGAAAAGGACTTCACCCTGATTGACGGCACCGTCGTCCATATCCGGCCGATCCGCGGCGAGGACGAGCCTGCCCTCAGCCGGTTTTTCGAGGCCCTCTCGGAGGAGTCGGTCTTCTTCCGCTTCGGCCAGCGGCGCATAAATATGCCCCACGACCATCTGGCTCGCTTCTGCCAGGTCGATTACGACCGGGACCTGGCCTTTCTGGCGGTGGTCGGCGGGGAGGAGGAGATCATCGGCGACGTGCGGCTGAACCGGTTTCCCGACCTGGAAAGCGCCGAGCTGTCCTTCACCGTCGCCGATAAATGGCAAGGCAGGCGGGTCGGCAGCCTGCTCATGAATTTCTGTATCCGGGTAGCGAAGGAGATCGGCCTGAAGACTCTCTTGATGGAGATCATGAAGGGCAATACCCCGATGATCCGACTCGGCTGCCGCTACGGCTTCGAACGGATACTCAACAACAGGGACGACGACATGGAGGAAATGTACCTGGAACTCTCCTAGCTCTCATTTCTCTTTGGTACCAGTCGATACCGCAAAACCTGCCGATATACTCATCGATGCTGTCCGGGCGTCAGCCCCTTTCTTCTTTCTCCGAGAAAAACGACTGCCTGCAACAGCCGTCAACCGCTTTGAACGCCAGCGCATCTTTTCATTGCATTGCGCGACATTCAAGCTTTTCAAGCGTATATTCAGGTCATTTTCGAGATTTAATCCTGACAGCTACATCTAACAAATATAAGATAAAATGCTTAAGCGTACAATCTTGACAACCTAACATACGCAATTATATACCATTTAATGAAAGCCAAACCTTGAGCGATCAGGGGACGGAAAGTCTACGGGACTTGGGTTCGTTTATATTTACGTTTTTAATATATTTTTCCCTAGTTGGCCGGATTGCCGAATGCAGTCATCGAAATGACTGAATTACTGCAATCCGGCCTTTTTCATTTAAATCACATCCATTTTCATTTTGAAACGACGAGGCATGAAGGCTGGCCGTTAACACGTGATAGTGGCGGAAAGAGTCGCTTTAAAGATCGAACTGGAAATAAATAGGAAGGTCAAATGAGAAGGCACACTCGAACATCGAAAATTTGGATAATCGCTTTCGCGTGGGCGGCATTTTTATCTATAGGGTTCCCCATAGTCGTTTTTGCGGACGACCCCAGCGAGATAGAAGCCTGTATCAGCAGTGTGAAACGCGGCCTGCTGGACGTGCCTGACGACCGTTCGCTGCGTTTTCTGGGCAAGGTCGAGGAAGACACCGCCCGGTGCCGCGGCGGCGAGAAGGCCGTGAAATTTCGCCACACCCCTTGGGTGGACTGGCAGAACTATTATGCCACGGGCGATGCCACCACGAAGCACAAGGGACGTGAAGCCATCACCCCGCTCGGGGAGCACCTTTTCCCGAACGGCCGCGGGATAGACGGGGCGCTCCTTGACCTGGAATATCAACGCATCGAGTTGATCAAGTTCAACCTTTTCGATCAAAACACCTATGAGGAATATGTCAAAGGCAAAGACGGCAAGGCGGGACCGGTCCTGAAATCCTGGGATGAAATGCGCCTGCCCCCCGACCATGAAAACTATCTGGACGTGGGTGGGGACGGCAAACAGGTCTGCAAGGGCCCGCTGATCACCCATCGAACGCTGACCGGCATCTGCAACGATTTGATCAATCCGCTCATGGGATCGACCGGCATGCCGTTCGGGCGGAACATGCAGTTCGAGACGACGTTTCCAAGACTTGAGCTGAACGAGCTGACCAAAAACCGGCATAGCGGCCGGATCGATCTATTGAAACCCGACCCCCAGCTGATCAGCCGCAGGCTGTTCACCCGCGAACAGACGGCGGACGATCGATGCAATCAAGGCATGGGCCTGCCGAATTTTTCAGCCGAGGCCAACTGCGATTACCTGAAAGCGCCCTTCTTCAATGTGCTGGCCGCATTCTGGATCCAATTCATGACGCATGACTGGTTCTCCCATACCGATGAGGGCCGCAACGCCCCGCAGTTGCAGGCGGTCGGCTGCTCATCGGAAGAGGCGCGAACGCTCGGGTGCCGGGAAGGCGATCGCCGCGAGCCTTCGCTGTACGAAAAGGTCACGCCGGCCGAGTCTTTCGAGAGTGCGGGGCAAAGCTATCAGAAACGCTCACCGCAAACGACCGCGAATCTTGCCACCGCCTGGTGGGACGCCTCGCAGATCTACGGCCATGACACTCGGTCGGCGAAACGTGTCCAGCGGGATCCGCAGGATCGGGCAAAGTTGCTCTTGACAAACCACTACCTGCCCCTGTTGCCGAGCTGTGAACAATATTCCCCGAATTGTCCCGTGCAGCCCCAATGGCAGGGCCAGGAGGCTACCGCTTTCCCGGACAACTGGAACATCGGCCAGAGCTTTTATCACAACCTTTTCGCCCGCGAGCATAATTATTTTGTCGAGAGATTCCGCGAGTTGCAGGAGCAGATGCCCAGCGCCGATTCGGGGCTCCGCGACCCCGGCAACCCGAAAAAAATCATAGCGTACGGGGATGTCGACGCCGAGCGGCTCTATCAGGTGGCGAGGCTGGTGGTTGCCGCGGAAATCGCCAAGATCCACACCATAGAATGGACCACCCAGCTGCTCTACAACGAACCGCTCTATGCCGGCATGAACTCCAACTGGTTCGGGCTGTTCAATCTGAAGGAAGACCGTGTCTCGAAGGTGCTGCGGCGCATGTTCGGCAAGGATGAAAGTTTTTTGGGCCGGTTATCCGGCAAAGCGGCGACCGGGATCTCCGGCGTATCGGACCCCAGGAAAGCAAATTCCATTTACTCGGTTCTCGCATCCGGGGCGGGTATCTTCGGTCTCGGCAACACGAAACCTGAAGGCATTCTCTGGTGGGAGCGTGACGGCTGGGATCTGGCCAACCTCGAAGAGGATGTCAACGGCGGCACCAACCATTTCGGCTCGCCCTTCAATTTTCCGGAGGAGTTCCCGTCCGTTTACCGTCTGCACGCCCTGGTGCCCGATCTGATTGAGTTCAGGGAATACAAGGACCCCAATGCCATCACCTTGAAAATCCCGGTGCTCGACACCGTCCGGGGCGGCGCCACCCACCACATGCAGCAGCGCGGCATCGACAACTGGGCGCTCAGCATGGGGCGTCAGCGCCTGGGCCTGCTGCACCTGCGCAACATGCCGCTGTTTTTGCAGAATCTGCCCATGCCGCACCTCGATTCGGCAACCAAAAGACTCGATATCGTGGCGCTGGATATCATCCGCGACCGCGAACGCGGCATCCCCCGGTTCAATGAATTCCGCCGGCAGATCGGCCTGAAACACCTGTCCGGCTTCGACGATTTCACCGATCAACGCCTGGCCGAGGACGACCCCTGGCGCAAGCATCAGGTGGAGACCGTCAAGCGGCTGCGCGAGGTCTACGGCACCCACACCTGCGATGCCGGCAAGATCATCTCGAAAGTCCAGCGCAACGAGGACGGCAGTTTCATCAACGACTGCCTGGGGCATGCGGACGGCTCGGTGGTCGACAATATCGAGGACGTCGACAATGTCGTCGGCTGGATGGCCGAATACACGCGGCCTCACGGCTTCGCCATTTCCGAGACGCAGTTCCATATCTTCATCATCAACGCGTCGCGCCGGCTGTTCAGCGATCGTTTTTTCACTTCCAGTTTCCGTCCGGAGTTTTATTCCAGGCTCGGCTACAACTGGGTCATGAACAACGGCCCGCTGTCCGAATGCCCCTATCCGCTGACCAAGCAGGAGGATGGGAGTCAGGCGTGCCTCGAGCCGCAAACGGTCAACGACCATGTCATGGCCGTCTCGCCGCTCAAGCGTCTCCTGATGCGGAATATCCCCGAGCTGAAGGACGAGCTGATGCACGTGAAGAACGCCTTCGATCCCTGGGCGCGGGATCGGGGCGAATACTACAGCCTGGCCTGGAAACCGCGGCCCGGCGCGGAATCAGACCCCGCATTTGCCAAATGATCAGCGGGGACGGGAAAATGAACAACAAAAAGCGCAGCAAATCGCCGCATTCTATCCTGCCGGCCGTCTTCATGGCGGCGGCAATAACCCTGTCGGGGTCATACAGCAATGCCGGCGAGGCATCGATCGAACAGCTGGTTGCCGAGATGAACCGGCGTATCGAGGCCATTACCATGGCCGAGAAAGAAAATGGACTCGTTCCCCGATTCAATCAGCCGAAAACGGTTGGCTGTGTGAGTGCCGAGTTCAGGGTGCATGGGGACATTGCCAAAGAGTTGAAACAGGGTTTTTTTTCCCGGCCGGCCACATACCCGGCCATGCTGCGGTTCGCCAACGCCACCAACCGGGACGACTCGAAGAAGGATATCCGGGGGGTGTCGATCAAGGTCTCGAACGTCACAGGGCCGGTGCTCTGGGGCGAGCCCGGCGCGCAGGATTTCGTCTTCAACAGCTATCCAGCGCTCTTTGTCGCCACGCCCGAGGAGTTCCTGGCCTTTATCCGGGCAAGGCAGGAAGACAAAAAGCTTCTTTTCTTCCTCAATCCGTTCGACCTTCACCTGAAATCGCTCTGGATAGGGTTCATGGCCCGGAAAAAACATCTGAGCCCGCTGGATATCCGCTACTTTAGCACAGTCCCCTTCCGGCTGGGGGAGACGGGGGATCAGGTCGTCAAATATTCACTCTCCCCCTGCTCTAACTACAAGACCACCGAGGCGGTCAATGCGGGCAAAAACCAGTTGCGCTACGCGATCAAGGCGCATCTCAAGCAAGAACCCGCCTGTTTTCATTTCGGCGTACAGCTGCAGACCGACCCGGAGTCCATGCCCATCGAGGACGCCTCGGTGATCTGGGACGAAAAGGCCTCGCCTTTCCGGACGGTCGCGACCATAACCATCGAAAACCAGGAGTTCGACACGCAAGAGGCTCTGGCAGCCTGCGAGCGGAGCAGTTTCAACCCCTGGCAGAGCCTTGCGGCGCATGAGCCGCTCGGCAGGATGAACGAGGTCCGGCGACTGGTGTATGCCCATGCCGCCAAGGTGCGCAACAAGGAGTAACGATTATGCATCCCACCGTCAAATCATGGCTGGACAAGTCCCGGGAGGAGCTCGATCAAATATATCGCGACGCCCCCGCCGGAGAGATTCCTTTCGGAGACACCCAGGGCACCGCGATCCTGGCCGGCTCCGGTTTCGCCAAATTCGTCGCCACTTTCTCGCGGCTCTTTGCCTGGCAGGGAAAGGTCTTCGACCTCTTTTCCGCGGACCGGCAGTCGGGTGTCCTGGTCAATAAAGTCTCGCCCTTCAGCCTGAAGCTGATCGTCGCCAAGGTCTACCGCGACAAGAGCTGGATAGACGACAAGGACACCATCGTCATCGATTATTCCAAGACCTCGCTTCTCGCCAAGGTGATCCGGGATGAAATCCGCGAGGTCGAGCCGGGCGTCTATCTCGGCAAGGTCTGGTGGGGCAAGAGACGTGTGCTGGATTTCGCCCTGACCCGGGATTTTGAATGATCCCCTGCAAATATGGAGGGGTGAACCCATGACACCGCAATCCACTTTTCTGATAAGCGCCGTCATCCGCGACGGCCAAATGGAAAACCTTCGGAACCTCCTGGGCTCGATGAACGGCACCGGCGGCCGCGTCGACCCCGAGAACGTCCTGGTGCCCTTCGGCCGGTTCGACCGCCTGCATGTCGCCCGATTCGTCATCCTGGAAGCCAAGACCGCCGATGACATCAAGGTGTTCGGCCTTGCGCCCTACGATTGGCGACCCACCCTGCTGTTTGTCGGCGACTGCGACGGGGACCGGGATTCATTCCTGGCGGAACTCGTGGCCCGAGCCGGCCCCGGCCTGAAAAAGATTTTTTCCTTCTGCGAAGGCTTCTCCGAAGATCGACTGCTGGATTGGCTGAAAGAGCACAATATCCGCCCCAAGGCCAATTATGTCAACTGGATTGGCCGAACCGTCCGGCAGGTGCACGAGGAGGAGGCCCTGCACCAGAGTCTCTCGAACCATTTGCAGAAAATCGTCGACGGCGTCGGCAGGGAAAATTGCCGCGCACTCCGGCAGAAGCTCTTATCCCATGTGGAAGTGGAAAAGCAGGCAGGGCGGCTCACCGTGACGGCGCCGGAACGGACACCGCTTGGCTGGCGGCTCCGTAATCTGCTGCACATGATCGGCATCCCCCTCATCCTGCTGCTTCTCTCACCCCTGCTACTTATCGGCGCGCCTTTTTTTGCCTGGCGTCTGCGGATGGCGGAACGCTCGGACCCGGAAATCTTCATCCGCCCGGACCGCCGCCACGTGCGGGAACTGTCGGCCCGGGAGGACCTGGAGTCCAGCAACCAGTTCAATGTATTCGGCGATGTCAAGCCGGGACTTTTTCGCCTGCTGACGCTCAAGTTCCTGCTCGTTGTCCTCGACTACTCGGCCAGGCATGTCTACAACCGCGGCTTTCTCACCCGGATACGAACCATCCACTTCGCCCGCTGGGTCCTCATGGACAACGATCGCAGGATTTACTTCGCCAGCAATTACGACGGAAGCCACGAGAGTTACATGGACGATTTCATCAACAAGGTCGCCTGGGGCCTGAACCTGGTCTTCAGCAACGGCGTCGCGTACCCGAACACCCGGTGGTTGATCAAGGACGGCGCGGAGCGGGAACAGCAATACAAGTACACGCTGAGACGGCATCAATTGCCTTCGGAGGTCTGGTATAAAGCCTACCCGGACCTGACCGCCTTCGACCTGTCCCGCAACAGCAGGATTCGCCGGGGTGTTGAAATCCGCCAGTCGAGCGACGCGGAAGTCCGCGAGTGGCTGAGCCTGATCTGACCCCAGATAAAGGGGAATAAGTACCTTCACGAAATTCTTTTCAAAAAACAAGAATAGAATTTCTAAGGTACTAAAGGAGCGTGGCAATGAAAGATTCAACCGACTTTGAATTTGACGACCTCCAGGCGCTGCTTCGCTTCGGTCACGGCAAACTGACTGATACCTGCTTCATGCTGCTGAATGTCATCGATCCGGCTGCCGCCAAAAAGTGGCTTGCCGGCGCGCCGGTCAGCCGCGCGGTCGTCACCACCCCGCCGCCCGCGACCGCCCTGCATATCGCTTTTTCGGCGGAGGGGCTGCGCGCCCTCGGAGTCGGGAAATCCATCATCGAAGGGTTCTCCGATGAGTTCATCACCGGCATGACCGGCGACGAGGGCCGTTCCCGCCGCCTGGGCGACACGGGCGTCAACAGCCCGGAGTATTGGGAATGGGGAGGCGATCCCGCGCGGGTGCCCCATGTTCTGCTGATGCTCTATGCCGCGGGTAACGGTATCAAGGCGTTGCGGAATGCCATTGAAGACGAGGCATTCGCCAATGCCTTTCAACTGCTGAAGGTCCTGCCGACCAACGATCTGGGGCTGATCGAACCGTTCGGCTTCGCCGACGGCATCAGCCAGCCGGACATCGACTGGGCGCGAGAGCAAAGCACCGACCCACATGAGCGCGATCGATATTCAAACCGACTGGCGGTCGGCGAAGTGGTGCTCGGCTATCCCAATGAGTACGGGTTGTATACGACAAGGCCGCTGATCGAGCCGCACGATGAGATCGTCTCTCTCCTGCCGAATGCCGAAGACGCGCCCTTAATGAAGGATTTCGGCCGCAACGGCTCCTACCTGGTGATCCGGCAATTGCACCAGGATGTTCCCGGCTTCTGGCAGTTTCTCGACAAGGAGTGCGGCTCCGTGCCGGAAAAACGCGAAAAGCTCGCCGCCGCCATGGTGGGGAGGGAGCGCGACGGCTCGCCGCTCGTGCCTGTTGTCGGCGAGAGCATCCCCGGCATCGAACCGAACCACCTGGCCAATCATTTCCACTACGACACCGACCCGGCCGGGCATCGATGCCCGATCGGCGCCCATATCCGCAGGGCCAATCCGCGGACGGGCGACTTTCCGCCCGGAATAACGGGCCTTTTCAGCCGCCTGAAAAGAATCTTCGGCTTTGGCCACAGGCGGCAGGATGAAGACCTTATCGCCTCCTCCCGGTTCCACCGTTTGCTGCGGCGCGGACGCGGTTACGGCCCCATCCTCCCGCCGGAAGAGGCCGTCAAGCCGGATGCGCCGGCGGCCGAGCGCGGCCTGCAGTTTGTCGTGCTGGTTGCCAATATCTCCCGGCAATTCGAATTCGTTCAGAACGCCTGGGCAATGAACGGCGCCTTCGGCGGGGTGCTGCACGAGCGGGACCCGATCGTGGGGACCCGCGAGCCTCTGGCGGATGGCGGCGCAACCGACACCTTCACCCGCCCCGACCCCGCCGGCCCCAGCCGGAAAACCTGTCACCTGCCGCAATTCGTCACGGTGCGCGGCGGCGGGTATTTCTTCATGCCCGGAATCCGCGCGCTGCAGTATATCGCCGCCTCACCCCATACCGATACCGCCGAGAGCGCTACAACCCTATGAACGCCAAGACCCGGTTACTGAAATCCATTCACGATATTCTCCTCGAACTCCTCCACATCGAACGCCGGCTCGAGCCGCTCTTTCGTCGCCAGTGGAACCGGCTGTTCCGTGAGTTTTTCGCGGGAATCATCCAGTATCTCATCAACCGGCGGCGAAAGGATGAAGGATTGCGCCTGGCCGAAGAGAAGATAGCGCCAGACGAGGAGGAAAGCCTCGACAAGATCATCGATCTCATGGCCGACCAGATGCGGGGCCATTTCAAGCCGGGCGCCTACGAGCGGGGCGGGAATACCAAGACGCACGGCATCCTCCGGGCGACCGTCACCATCCGGGACGACTTGCCGGAGCATTGCCGCAGGGGCGTTTTCGCCACGCCCCGCAGTTTCCCGGCCTATGTCCGTTTCTCCGGCCCCGGCCCGGACGTCCCCTCCGATATCCGGGATGTGGGTTTTGCCAGCATGGCCGTGAAGCTCATGGACGTGCCGGGCCAGAAACTCATGGACGAGGAACAATTCACCCAGGATTTCATCACCGTCTGCACCCCGACCTTTGTCACGCCGAACACCCGTGAGAACGCCAAGCTGCAGTATTGGAGCCTGGTGGATATGCCGCTCTATTACTTCATCAACCCGAAAGACCCGCATATCCTCGACTTCCTCATGCAGAGCCTATGGAACGAGACCCAGTACAACCCCCTGGGACAGCGTTACTTCAGTTGCGTTCCCTACCTGCTCGGCGAGGGGCAGGCGATGATGTATTCGTTCGCCCCGAAAACGAAAGTTGAGACTAGGGTCCCCGGTCTGCCGTTCGGCACCCCGTCTTTCAATTACCTGCGGGAAAACATGATCAAAACCCTGAATGAAAAGGATGTGGAGTTCGATCTCATGATTCAACTCCAGACCGATCCGCATCTCATGCCGATCGAGAATGCCGCCGTCCGCTGGCCTGAGAGACTTTCGCCTTTCATCCCGGCGGCAACCGTGCATATTCCCAAGCAGAAATTCGATTCCGATGCCCAGTTCGCCTTCGCCAGGCGGCTCAAGATGAACCCCTGGCACTGCCTGCCTGAGCACCGCCCGCTCGGCAACCAGAGCCGGGCGCGCCTGAGGATGTATTACGAGCTGTCCAATTTCCGTCTGGAGATGAATCGGACCACCCATCTCGAACCGACCGGGGATGAGGTGTTCGACTGAAGGTCCGGGGGAGAAGGCATTGCGTCTCCACGGGAAGATAACTCTTTGGCGCACTTAGCGAAAAAGCAAATAAATCGAACGAGAATTCGTTTCAGACAGGAGGACGAAAATGGAGAACGAGGCAATCAAGGTACTGGTGCTGATGAGGGGGAATGTCGGTCGGGAGGTGGTCAAACTGAAGAAGGCTTTAGGCAAGGCTTTGGGGGAACGCGCATCGGGATATATCCAAAATCTGGCAGTAGGGGAAGAATTCGACGCCGAAACCGAGACCGCCCTGCGCGCCTGGCAGTCGAGCGTCGGGATGGTTGCGGACGGCATCGCCGGACCGCGCACCTTTTCGGCCTTGGGCATCATGCAGCCCGCGAAACTGAACGTCAGCGTCGACACGGGAGCGGTCTGCAAGCTGTTCCCCTACACCAAAACTTCAAGTATCGCGCAAAATCTCCCGTATGTGACCGCGGCGCTCGCGGCATTCGGGTTGACCGACATAAACATGATTCTCGTCGCGCTGGGCACCATACGAGCCGAGACCGAGAGTTTCATGCCGATCGCCGAACTGCCGTCCCATTTCAACACCTTGCCAGGCCAGGCCGCTTTCAGCAGGTATGGCTGCGACACGAAGTTGGGTAAATCTCTCGGCAACAAGGAACCTGGCGATGGCGTACGATTTCGAGGGCGGGGCTATGTGCAGTTGACTGGACGTTTCAATTACGAAAGATTCGGCAAGGTCCTCGACGTTCCCCTGGACGGCAATCCGGATTGTGCCTGCGCCCCGGAAGTTGCCGCCTGCCTGCTGGCGGCCTATCTGGGTGCAAACAGGGAAAAACTGGACAAGGCGCTCGCCAGGGACGACCTGAAGGCGGCGCGAAAAGTCGTCAACGGTGGAACCCACGGGATTGACAGGTTTTCCGAAACCTTCAGGATGGGCCAAAAGTTGTGGTCCACCGCGATGCCGCTCGTCGGGGTGACGGCCAGGGAGGCAATCCCCGTCGCAATGCATCGCGAATGCCTCAATGTAACCCGTGATCCGGAGGATCTGCGCGATCGACTGTACATGCCGCCGCCTCGCTCCCTGCCGAAGATATACCCGGCGGATAACGACATCGAGCGTTTCATGGGCGTTTATACAACGGCCGGTCTCATTCTGGACCAGGGACAGGAAGGGGCATGCACCGGGTTCGGCCTGGCCTGCGTCATCAACTACCTGCGATGGCAAGCCGTTGGGATGCCGGGCGAATTCGAGTCGGTAAGTCCACGCATGCTGTACCACTTCGCCCGTCGCTTCGACGAGTACGAGGGTGAGGATTATAACGGCTCCAGCTGCCGGGGCGCGCTCAAGGGTTGGTACCACAACGGCGTCTGCCTGGAGAGCAAATGGCCGTACACAGCCGGTGACGACGGCATGCCTCAACCGGGCTGGGACAGCGAAGCGGTCGAACAGACATTGGGGGTGTATTACCGGATAGACCGCCTGGCCATAACCGACATGCAGGCGGCGATCATGGAGGTCGGGGCAATATACGTTTCGTCGTATACCCATAAGGGCTGGGACGAGGTGAAAAGGACCGCCTCGCCGATCTGCCATGCCGATCTCCCGGTGATCGAGTTCGACGGGAAACCTTCACGCAGCGGCGGTCACGCCTACGCGCTGGTCGGTTTCAACCGCACCGGCTTCGTCATTCAGAATTCCTGGGGAGCCAGGTGGGGAGCCGGCGGTTTCGCCGTGATTACCTATGCGGATTGGATGGCCAACGCGATGGATGTCTGGGTAACCGCAATGGGCGTGCCCGGGATCGTCTCGGGGCGACTCAGCGCAGGCGGCAGGGCGAAGACGGGCGCTGTTTCCGTCGCCGCAGGAGTAAACTGGTGGGACGAAAGCGTTGCCTACCGGCACAGTATCGTGCTCGGCAACGATGGGTATGTCAATCGCTTCGACAAGCTGGATGGCGTAACCCGTACGCTGCAAAACCAGGCGTGCATCATGCCCGATGCCTGGTTCCGGCTGAACCCGCAGGAAAAAAAGCGGCTGGTGCTCTACGCCCACGGCGGTCTCAACAGCGAAAAAGATGCTATTCAGCGCGTTCGGGCGATGGGACGATATTTCCTGGGGAACGGCTGTTATCCGCTCTTCCTGGTGTGGAAGACCGGCCTGCTCGAATCGATCGGCAACGTACTATCCGAGAAGTTCAATTCTCTCGCGGCGGGCAAGGCTATGGGTCTTTACGACTGGGTCACCGATACCATATCCGATCCTCTGATCGAGAAAACCATAGGTCGGCCGTACGCCCGGCCGCTGTGGTGCGAAATGAAGGAGAATGCAGTACTTGCAGCCGAAAGCGGTCGGGGTGGCGACCTGCTGAGCGATGCGATTCTTTCGCTTTCGAGCAGCTGGGGCGAGCAGTTCGAACTCCATCTCGTCGGCCATTCCGCCGGGTCGATCATCCTCGGCAGATTGCTGGACAACCTGGCCCAAAAACACCTGACCGCCAAGGTGAAATCCGTCCATTTATACGCTCCGGCCTGCACGGTCGCCTTTGCCAACCGGCATTATGCGCCGCATGCCGATATCATGAGCAATCTTTACCTGGACATTCTGGCAGATCAGCGGGAACAGGAAGACGACGTGGTGAAAATCTATAAAAAGTCTCTGCTCTACTTCGTTTCCAATTGGAAGCGGACCTGCGCACGCCTATCCTCGGCCTGGCGAAAATCTTCGATTCCGATTATTCCGGCTGGGGTGGCTCTCCGAGCAACAGCGAAGCCCTCATCAATTGGTCCGCTGCCGCAAAAATCAGCTCGCTGAAGGAACGGTTGACGATCCACAAGGACGAAAAAATCCTGACCCGTCGCGGGAACCACTCCGGTATGGCGGAAAATCGCGAAAAAGCATCGCACGGCGGTTTCGACAACAATATCGAAGTCATCGGCAAGACGCTTGCGCTAATCACCGGGGCGCCGCTCGCCCTGCCGGTCGACGATCTTGTGGGGTTTTAAGCCTGGATGAGCGAACCATCAAAATCGCTGTCGAAATCGGGATCGTTCAAAATCACTAAGATAAGAAAAGAAAGGTAAAACTTTTCGATTTCGACAGCGATTCGGCGGTACCAACAGATACCACCGGCGCGATATCTTGCCGATCAGATTAATTCCAGTACTATAAAGATGTTAACCTATAGCTATAGCACTAATTGGCATCCTCTGCTACCATTTGGGACATGACTGATTGGCGAGCAATAATTTCCGAAAGTAACGCAGAGAAGGGAAAAAGGCATAATCCGACAGATTCCTAGGAGCCTGTCGGATTATAGCAATTTTTTCTCAGATCGAGGCAAACTCGGAACAAATTACCGGAGGCATATACATAATATTCCGAGGATTTTTAGAGTTCAACGAAGAGATGGGGAAAAAGGGCATAATCCGACATACTCCTAGGAGCCTGTCGGGTTATAGCAATTTTTTCTCAGATCGAGGCAAACTCGGACAAATTACCGGAGGCATATACATAATATTCCGAGGATAATTTTTTCGAGTTTAACGAAGAGATGGGGAAAAAGGGCATAATCCGATAGGCTCCTAGAGGGTATTGCCTCCTCCCCGGTCATAACTGCAAGAGCTTTGATGAGCGTCTCAATGGCGGATTTTTTGCAACCGGATCGGGGAAAGGCCCGCGCCCTCGAGAGTCGGGTGAAGTAGAAGCGGGTTCCGGCACATCAAAATAACGATCCTTCACACAATAGCCATGTTTATCAGCGTCTTCGACATTTTCAAGATCGGCATCGGCCCCTCCAGCTCCCACACCATGGGACCCATGAGCGCCGGGTTGCTGTTTCTCAAGACCCTTGCCGAAAAAGGGGTGCCGGTCCACCGCATCCGGGTGCGGCTCCACGGTTCGCTCGCCTTTACCGGCCGCGGCCATGCCACCGACCGCGCCGTTATCCTGGGGCTCGCCGGCTTTTCCGCGGAGACCGCCGAGGCCGCGGAGATGGCTGCGGCGCTGGACGAGATCCGGACCCGCCGCCGAATCGAGCCGCGAGGCTTCCCGGCGTTTCACTTCGATCCGGACGAAGACCTGATCTTCGATTACGGGCCGTCCCTGCCCGGCCACGCCAACGGCATGTGCTTTACCGCCCTGGACGAAGACGGCGCGGAACTCCTGGGCGAGACCTACTATTCCATCGGCGGCGGTTTCGTCCTTACCGCCGCCGAGCTGGCGGCAGGCGGGTTGCAGGGGCCGGGGAGGATCGGCGGCGATGCGGTTCCCTACCCGTTCGAAACAGCCGACACAATGCTGGCTGCTGGAGCCGAGGCAAACCTCTCCATCGCCGAGATGAAGAGGGCCAACGAGCTGAGCTTTATGGACGGGAAGCTGCTCGACGCGCGACTCGACCGGATATGGCAGGTCATGGCCGAAAGCATCGAGAGGGGCCTGGCCGCGGAGGGCAGCCTGCCCGGCGGCCTTGGCCTGCATCGGCGGGCGAAGGCGCTGCACCTGCAGCTGGAAGAGGATGCCCCGAAATATGGCCGGATGTTTCCTTCGGCCAATGAACGGCTGGTGCAGAATGCCATCGCGGTGAGCGAGGAAAACGCCGCTGGCGGCAGGATCGTCACCGCCCCGACCAACGGGGCCGCGGGCGTTATCCCCGCCGTGATCGGCTATTATCTCGCCTGCCATCCAGGCGCGAGCCCCGAAGGGGTCAGAACCATCCTGCTGACGGCCGCGGCCATCGGCGGGATCATCAAGCACAACGGCTCCATCTCCGGCGCCGAAGTCGGCTGCCAGGGCGAGATCGGCTCCGCCGCGGCGATGGCGGCGGCAGGGCTCTGCGCCGTACTCGGCGGCACCAACGGACAGATCGAAAATGCCGCGGAGATCGCCCTCGAACATCACCTCGGCCTGACCTGCGACCCGGTGCAAGGCCTCGTCCAGGTGCCCTGCATCGAGCGCAACGGCTTCGGCGCGGTCAAGGCCGTTACCGCGGCGATGCTTGCGCTGCGGGGCGACGGCAGCCACTTCGTCTCCCTGGACAAATGCATCCGAACCATGTACCAGACCGGCCTCGACATGAACGACAAGTACAAGGAGACCGCCCTCGGCGGGCTGGCTGTCAATCTGGTGGATTGCTAACCCACCTGGGTCCGGTTGAGAAGCAGAACAGTGGGTGCATTCCAATGTCGTTAACTTAGGCATGTGCCTGCTGTTCATATCGGGATCGAAATCGAAATCGCTATCGGAATCGAACTTGGCCTTCCGATTTCGATCCCGATCCCGATTTCGATTTGGAGGGAAAAGCTTAAGTTAATGACATTGGAGCACACCCTCCAACATAAAGCCATTTTGAATGCAAATTCGAATACACCAGTCCCCCGGCCTCCTTTCGGCGGGGCGGACTGAACCGCATCGATTCACCGGGATCAGCCGCCGCTCCCCGTCAGCTGCCTGAAGGCCAGGCGGAGCCTTTCCGTCACCTCTCCCGGGCGGCCGTCCCCGATGGTCCGGCCGTCGATTCGCACCACGGGGACGATTTCCGCCCCCGAGCCGGTCATGAAACATTCGTCGGCCGTATAGAGGTCGAAACGGGTGAGAACCGTCTCCCGGACGGAGATGCCCTCCCGGACTGCAAGCTCTAAAACGGTCTGCCTGGTAATGCCCTCGAGGATGCCGCAATGGGGGGCCGGCGTAGCCAGGACGCCGCCCTTGACTGTGAAGATGTTGTCGGCGGTGCATTCGGCCACCTCGCCGCGGTGGTTCAGCATCACCGCCTCGATACAGCTGGCCTGCTTGGCCTCCAGCTTGGCCAGAATGTTATTGAGGTAGTTCAAGGTCTTCACCCGGGGATCGAGCCCGTCGGCCGGCAACCGCCGTGAGGAAGCGGTGACGACGGCGATTCCCTCCCGATAGAATTTCTCGGGATAGAGGCTGATGGTGTCGATGATGAAAAAGAGCGTCGGCGCCGAACACTTTGCCGGGTCGAGCCCGAGATCGCCGGCCCCCCTGGTGGCCACAAGCCTGATGTAGCCTTCATCCCTGCCATATCGTTTCACTCCTTCGAGCAGCGCCTCCTCGAGGGCGTCTGGCGTGATCGGCAGTTCAAGCATAATGGCTCTGGCGCTGTCGGAGAACCGGCGAAGATGCTCGTCCAGCCGAAAGATTTTCCCGCCATAGATCCGAATGCCTTCGAAGATCCCGTCGCCGTACAGCAGGCCGTGATCGTACACGGAGACCACGGCCGCCCCCCTTTCCACGAATTGCCCGTTCAGATATACCGTCATATTCACCCCTCCCCTTCTTCCTCATCTTTGAAAACGTCCCTCAGCTTGCGGTAACCATTCCCGAAGCGTTCTATCAGCAGTGAATCGAATCGATCGACGATCTTCATTATATAAATGTCGTGCTTCACATAGTCCTCGGCCAGATTGACGTAGCCGCGATTGCGGCTCCAGGCTCCCTCCGCCTCGCCGCCTTCGAAGACCGTCACCGTCATCGCCTCGCGCGAGTCGACCACCAGGGTCAGGCCCCGGCCGCCCTTTTCCTGGAAGAGCGTATCGGCGATCGGATGGGAAAAGCAGGTCCCGACCGCCAGGGCCTGATCCAGCTCGCCGAAATGGACGAGACCGACGCGGACTCCCTCCTCGATCTTGTCGCTCAGCGGCGCGGCAAGGTGCACCAGCTCCTCGTGCCAGAGGGAAACCAGGATCTCTTGCCGGGCGCCGGCGACAATCTGCCGGGCCTTCTCCATAATCTCCCCGTACCCCTTGAGATTCCAGATGGAGGAGACCTGACTCTCCCGTTTCAGCTTCCGGCCCTCCTCTTCCAGGCCGGCCAGGGTCTTTTCCATCCGAAAACGGCAGGCTGCGGCGAACTCCTCAACTTCCTTGGGGACATACCGCCTGCGGTTCTGCTCCTGCAGACAGAGCACCAGCCCTTTTTCTTCCAGCCGGTTCAGGACCTGATAGATCTTCGAGGTGGGCAGGCCGGCCTGCTGGGCCGTCTCGTACGGAGTCATGGGACTCACCCGGGACAAGGCCCGATACGTTCGGGCTTCGTACTCGCTCAACCCCAGTTCCCGAAGGTATGCGATCATATTATCTACCATGGTAGTCAATATAAAGACACCGAAGCTTCCCTGTCAAGCCTGAAATGCCGGTCCGACCGCTCCTTCTCTTCAACTTGCCCTCCTATCATACATAAGCCGTAAAGAGAATTTCCGGGATGTCTTGACTCGGTCCAGACAAATGGGGTAGGATAAATGTATCAAGAACCTTGGAGCTGCCGGCCCTCGATTCAAACCGGGAAGGCAATTCCCACCCCGGTCCGGGTCGGGCCCGGGAGGTGCTGAGCAGGTCCTTGAAAAGTCCACCTTCAGCCGGCGCCATGACGTTTTATCAGCTGGTACGATGAAAAAACTACAAAAAGATTGGTCCGTTTTTTTTCGCAGGTCCGTTGCCCTATCAGGGGATCGAGCAAGATCTCTCGATGTGCGCAACCAACAAGTATCATTGTTTTTAAAGACATCCTGTTGTGAGTAAATTTTCCGCAAAGAAAAGATCCCCCATCATCGACATCAGCGAGGGGCGCAAGTCTCTTCCGACCGCTAAATCGGCCGGCAGGTCCGCCATAAACTCGCCGCGACAACTTGGCGAAATCGCCATCGCTCCGCCCGAGGACAAGAGCAGGGAAAGCAAGATAACTCCGCTCCCCAATGTGACGCCGGATGCGGCGACGCCGGATCAGGCCGTTTCGCCGGCGCCGGATAAGGTTAGAAAAAAACGTCGCCGCCTTTGGCCCTACCTGCTCTTCGTCTGTGTGGTGATCGCGGCCGCCGGCCTGACGGCCGGGTACTACGAATCGCAGACCTCCAGCCTGCAGGCCAAGTACATAAGCCAATATGCGGCTAAGCTGAAATACTGGGTCAGCGACGGGGAAAGCCCCGCCATTGTCTTCCCGAAGAAAGGCCCCTACGACTTCCGCCTGGGCTATGTCCAATTGCCGACCATCCTCGGCAAGCTCAGGGAAAGAAACATGGTGATCACCCGGCAGGCCCGGTTCAGCCCGGAACTCGCCGAATACGCTTCCCATGGCTTCTATATTCCCTTCAACGAGAAGAGCCAGGCCGGACTGCACCTGCTGGACTGCAACCGGCAGACGATGTACCGGATGATCAACCCCAGGCGGGTGTACAACTCGTTCGACGACATCCCGCCATCGGTGGTACAGGCCCTGCTGTTCATCGAGAATCGCGACCTGCTGAGCGATCGATTTCCGAAAGTCAACCCCGCGGTGGACTGGGGCAGGTTCTCCAAGGCGGTGCTGATAAAGGCGGGTGAAGCTGTGAACATCAACCTGCCCTCCATGGGCGGCAGCACGCTCGCAACCCAGACCGAGAAGTTCCGCCACTCCGACAACGGCATCACCTCCTCGGTCAAGGACAAGCTGATCCAGATGGCCTCGGCCAGCGTCCGGGCCTATCGCTTCGGCGAGGATACCTCGGAATACCGCAAACAGCTGGTTCTCGATTACGTCAACTCCGTACCCCTGTCGGCCGCGCCCGGAGCCGGTGAGGTCAACGGCCTCGGCGACGGCATGTTCGTCTGGTACGGCACTGATTTCGACGAGATGAACCGGCTGCTCGCACAAAAGGACGAGGACGCGGTCGAGCTGGAACGGCAGGCTGGAATCCTCAAACAGGTCATCAGTCTGATGATAGCCCATCGACGGCCGTCCTATTATCTCGTCCGCGGCCATACGGATCTGGCTATCCTGAGCAACAGCTACGTGAGGCTCCTGGCCCAGAACGGGGTGATCTCCGAGGAGCTGGCGGACGCGGCCCAGGTCCAGCCGCTGTTCTTCCGGAATTTCCGCGAAGACTCCGCCGCGCCGCAGATCGCCAACAACAAGGGGGTCAACGTGGTCCGCAACCGCCTGAGCGGCCTGCTCGACACCTCACTCTACGATCTCGACCGGATGGACGTCACGGTAAGTACCACCCTGGAGAGCGCGCTCCAGGAAAAAGTCAGCGACTACCTCAAGAAGCTTGCAGAGCCAAAGGTGGCGGAAGAGCTCGGCATCATCGGACCGTACCTGCTGACCCGCGACCAGACCGACAAACTCAGCTACAGTTTCACCCTGTTCGAAAGGACCCCAACGGGCAACATGGTGCGGATCCAGACCGACACCCTGGATCTGCCGCTCGACATCAACGAAGGCAGCAAGCTCGAGCTGGGCTCCACGGCCAAGCTGCGTACGCTGGCCACCTATCTGGAAATCATCGCCGAGCTGCATGCCGAACTCAGCAAGATGAAGCCGAGGGAGATTGCCAAGCTCGGCGAGGAGCATCAGGACACCCTGACGCGGTGGGCCTGCAGCCAGTTTCAGGCCAACCCGAAAATCGATCTGAGATCCATGCTGGAGGCGGCCATGGCTCGGCCCTACTCGGCCAATCCAGAAGAACGCTTCTTCACCGGCGGGGGCCTCCATGTCTTCGGCAACTTCAAGCGGGAGGACAACAGCCGCATCGTCACCGTCACCGAGGCTCTGCAGAACTCGATCAACCTGCCGTTCGTCCGGATCATGAACGATATCGTCAAATACACTCGGGCCCGCCAGTGGGAGGACAACAGGCAGATCATCGCCGACGACAGCGATCCCCGGCGCAAGGAGGTCCTGGATAAGTTCATCGACCGGGAGAGCATGGTGTTCCTGTCGCGTTTCTGGAACAAATACCGGAACCACACCACCAGGGAGCAACGGCTGGAGGCCCTGCTCACCGGGAGGAAGCCTACCGCCATCCGGCTGACCATCGTCCATCGCCATCTCTATCCGAACGCCGACGAGGCGACCTTCGCCCGCTTCATCCGAAAAGAGATGCCCGGGTCGCAGCTGTCCGACAAGCAACTGTCGACGATGTACGAACGATACAAGCCGGGCGCCTACAATATCCAGGACCTGGGATATCTCGCGTCCCTGCATCCCCTGGAACTGTGGCTGCTCGACTACCTCCAGCAGCCTGGCGAAAAATCCCTCAGGGATGCCGGAAAAAAGAGCCAGGAAGTCCGGCGCTTCGTCTACGGCTGGCTGCTGAAGACCAAGGCAAAAAATGCCCGGGATTCCCGGATCAGGACTGTGCTCGAGGTAGATGCCTTCTCCGACATCCACCGGCGCTGGAAGAACATGGGTTATCCCTTCGATCACCTGGTGCCGTCGCTGGCCACCGCGCTGGGCAGCTCCGGCGACCGGCCGGCGGCACTCTCGGAACTGGTCGGCATCATCCTGAACGACGGCAAGAGAATGCCTACCTATCGCTTCACCCGGGCCGAATTCGCGGTGGGCACGCCCTACGAGACCATTGTCGAGCGACCGGAACCCGTCGAGACCCAGGTGCTTAATCCGGAAGTGGCCAGGATGCTCAAGGAGACGATGAGCAAGGTGGTGAGCGAGGGCACCGCGAGACGGTTGCTGAACACCTACCAGCAGGAGGACGGCAGCGCCTTTGTCATTGGCGGCAAGACCGGCACCGGCGACAACCGCATCGTCAGCTCGAGCGGCTCTCGGGCCCTCAACCGGACCGCCACCTTCGTCTTCTATCTGGGCGACAACCACTTCGGCACCCTCACCGCCTTCGTCAGCGGCCGGTCGGCCAACGCCTTCCGCTTCACCTCCGCTTTGCCCCTGCAGGTGTTGAAGGGCATGGTGCCGATCCTCCAGCCGTATATCAATACGGCCAACCAGGCATCTCAGCACTCCGCCAAGCCGGTCAACCAGGCATCCCATCAACCCGATCAAACGGAATCCTCTCAGCCTGTGGAGAAGTCAAACGGGTAACTGATCAGATGAAGGTCTGCAGAGACGGCGGCCGGGGATGATCCCTCGGCCGCCGTTTTTCGTTGGCGGCACTTCGACGACTTCCCCTGGAAAACGGCGTCTCCACCGATCATTATCCCAAGGGTATAAAGCCGTAAAAAGTGCCCCAACCCGTGGAGATGGGCTCTGGAAAAAGTTTGATATACGAGGCGTAGTGTCTGAAACGGCGCTTTGGGAGTACATATGGTACAGCGAAGCGCCGTTTCAGGCCTACAACGAAGTAGATCGGACTTTTACGAGTCCATCAAGGATGGTTGAAGCCACTCCAATCCTGTCGGCTCCCTGACGTTTTTGGCGAGTGGAGACAAATTTGTCGTATGCTCGGATCCCCTGAGATAAGGCAATAGAGTCAAGTTCGAATTTCTCTACCTTTCGGTCTATACTTTTGGCTGGCACGGAATTTGGTTAGCTATTATTGTTCCCGCGTTATTCATAAATCGCACAACGAAGAATCGGAGGATGACAATGGAAAGACAAGCTACACCCTCTATGGTAGAAAACCCTGCGGAAAGTGAAGGAACCGGCGGTTTTCTCATCGACGGCAGGGTGGAACAAGCTCGCAGGATTACAATGGAAGAATTACTCAGCAGGGAAACGGTGGAGGTGAAGGATCTCCTGGTCGCCTGCGGCAGCGGCGAACCCAAGGGAAATATCGCGGCGTGCCGGGGAGTCCTGCTCACGGATATCCTGGGCCAGGCGGGAGTCATTGTCACGGAACATAACGACACCAAGAAAATGTTTGTCACCGCCTCTTCCGCCGATGGATACACCACCGTTTTTTCCTGGCAGGAACTCTTCAATACCGCCGTGGGCGAAGGGGTGTTGGTGGTTCTCGAACGGGATGGCAGCCCCGTACACCACGGCCAGGGTCAGGTCGATCTCCTTTCGGCAAGGGACTATCTGACGGGACCGCGTTACGTGAAACGGCTCGCGAACCTGAAGGTCGTCATGGTGGAATAATTGTTTGCCCGGCCTGAAGAGGCCAGAGGAGGTTTCAGGTGGAAGACAGGGATACTTTCATGGAACTGCTTGATCGGGCGGCGGCCTTTCACGGCCATCTATGCTCCGGCCAGATCGTCGGAGTACGGCTCGCCATGCTGGGACTTCGCCTGCTGGGGATTGCCGACCCTTATGGGAAGGACCGGAAAAGGCTGGTCGTCGTGGTCGAGGTCGCCAGGTGCGCGGCCGATGCGATTATGACTGTCTCCGGCTGCCGGGTAGGCAAGCGGAGCTTCAAGATCGTCGATACCGGCAAGGTGGCGGCAACCTTTCTCGATATGGCCACAGGACGGGCGGTCCGAATCGGTCTGGCGGACGGAGTGCCTGAGAGCGCCGCTAAAAGTTACCCCGAAATGGAACCGCACGAGGCTGAAAAAAAGGCCTATATGGAACTGGCGGACAGCGAACTGTTTTTGGTGCAGGATGTCGGTGTACCGCTGCAGGAAGAGGACACGCCCGGGACACCTGCAACCAGGGTCCGTTGTGCTGCCTGCGGCGAAACCGTTCTCGACCGGCGCGAAATCTTGCGGGACGGCAAGACTTTCTGCCGCCCCTGCGCCGAAGGCAAAACCTATTACAATTACATCCACTGTTCCCGGGACGGGGAACAACCCCGGGACAAAGTCTCATGATGACATTTGCGACATCGCCGGCACCGATCGCCCCTCCCGACTGGAACCTGGTCTGGCGGGAGATGCGGCAGCGGCGCAGCGACGGGAGAAAAAAAAGACCGGACTGGAATTCCCGCGCACCCTCGTTTGCCCGGCAGACAAGGGCCAGCGTCTATGCGAGGAATATTCTCGAGCTTATCAAGCCGCAGCCGCACTGGCGGGTCCTCGACGTGGGATGCGGCCCCGGGACGCTTGCCGTTCCCCTTGCCGAAACAGTCCGTACGGTAACGGCCATCGATCCCGCAACGGCCATGATTGCCATTCTCAGGGACACCTGTGCCGGAAGGGGACTCGCCAATGTCGAGGCACGGGAGTTGGGCTGGGAGGACGACTGGGAGGAGGCGGGAATCGGCGAGCACGATGTGGCGATCGCCTCCCGCTCTCTGGTGGTCGACGATCTTCAGGCGGCCATTATCAAGCTTGCCGGAAAAGCCAGGCACAGGGTGTACATTTCCTCTCTGGTCGGCGACGGGCCGTACGACCGCAGGATCTTCGAGGCGATCGGCCGGGAATTGGATCGCGGGCCGGATTTTCTCTGCGTGTACAACCTGCTCAACCAGATGGGCATCCTCGCCGAGGTGTCGTTTCTGGCAAGCGGCGACAATTGCCGAGTCTATGCCGATCTCGAGGAGGCAGTGAATGGTTTCGGCTGGATGGTTGCCGATATGACCGTGGAGGAAAAAGGCAGGTTGCGCACCTACCTCAGACGCCATCTCGTCAGGAGCGGAGACGGCTGGACCCTCGATTATCGGCACCCGGTGCGATGGGCGGTTCTTTCCTGGCGCACAGGGCTGACAAACGATCGGCTATCAGCTGTCAGCAAACAGCGGACAGCTGAAAAACGATAGTAAATCCATGTGTTGATGCTTTTGCTGAGCGCTGACAGTTGACCGCTGAACGCTTGAGCCGCGTTACAGCTGCAAACGCGCGGTCTCTTCGGTGAGAAAGGCTTCCAGGCGTTCGAGCAGCGCTGCAAATTGCCCGATCGCCCGCTCGCCCGCCTCGGTGAGGAGGGCACCGCCGCCGCCTTTGCCCCCCTTGCTGGTCGAAACCAGCGGTTCGGGGGCATGGCGGTTCATGGAATCGACCAGATCCCAGGCATGCTTATAGGACATATCCATAGACTTGGCGGCTGCCGAAATCGAACCAAAGTCCTTGATCCTGGCGAGCAGGACCATCCGGCCGACGCCGAGGTAGGTTTCACCGTCCTTTTCGATCCAGATTCGGCCCCGGCAGGAAAATCCCGGGGGGGCATCGGGCCGTTTTTTTCCGCTGCGATGCTCTTTCATGAGGCTATTAATATAGAAAACGTCAGCATTGTCAAGCCATTCGATGGCGATAAGGCGTTTCCGGCAAACATCGAAATCGGTATCGGTATTGGTATTAAGCAGCCTCCCCTATCTTGATTTTTGATTTTGATACCGATCCCGATCCGACTCCGATTTTTTCTTAAAAATCTCTTCAACGAGCTCAGACTCAGGTACCTCAGCCGGATGGATCAAAAAAGAAGGCTACGGCTTCCACAGAAGATAGCGCTTGCGCCTCGTTATATTTTTTTATATATAACGAAGCACCGAACAGGTCCTACAAAACGTGACCGTTCCACCAGGAGCGACTTGTGCCGGATCATTGTTCAGTCTTCATCGATGCATGCGCCTGGGATGGAGGGGCGATCCTTGTGATCGCCCGTCGGTGGTGGGAAAATTTTTCGGTGATGGTGTGCTCCGTGCATTTCCCGAGCCACCGCTGAACGGAGCTAAAAAATGCAGTTATCCGCATGAAGGCGGCACTGCGGCCGTTTTTTATGCACAGCGATGTATTCTTCAAGATATAACGAAAAACGGAGGAAGAGTATGCAGGGCGCAGGAAATGGCAGAACTGTAGTATTTTCAGGAATGGCGGCGGTGTGGATTGCGACGGCGCCGGTCGTCCAGGCGGAGCCGACGAATGTCTTCACCCTCGGCGAAATCGAGGTGAGCGCCACGGCCGGAGAAGAGGCCACTGCCCCTATCGTCGATCGGATCTATGCTGAGGAGATGCGGGCCTTCAACGCCGACAATGTGGCAGAAGCAGTCAACCTCCTGCCCGGCGTGACCTCGTCGGCCACCGGGGCGCGGAACGAGCAGACCTTGTTTGTCCGAGGCTTCGACATCAAGCGTGTGCCGCTCTTTCTCGACGGCATCCCCATCTATGTGCCCTATGACGGCTATCCCGATCTCGGCCGTTTCACCACCTTCGATCTCTCCGAAATAGTGGTCTCCAAAGGTTTCACCTCGTTGCTCTACGGCCCCAACACCTTGGGCGGGGCCATCAATATGGTCTCCCGCCGGCCGGCAAAGGCCTTCGAGGCGGAGGTCGGGGCCGGCTACGGGTCCGGCGACAGTTACAACGCCTATGCCAACCTCGGGACCAACCAGGGCAGCTGGTATCTCCAGGCAGGGGCCTCCTATCTCTACAGCGACTACTTCCCGCTCTCTGACAACTTCACTCCCACCAAAGCGGAAAACGGCGATCACCGTGACAACTCCTACCGGCGGGACGACAAGCTGAACTTCAAGGTCGGCTACACCCCGAAGGAGGGTGACGAATATGCCTTCAGCTTCATCGACCAGCACGGCGAAAAAGGCACCCCGCCCTACGCCGGCGACGATCCGTCGGTGACCGTGCGTTATTGGCGCTGGCCGTACTGGGACAAGCAGAGCTATTACTTCACTTCGAAGACAGGTCTTCAGGGAAAATCGTATGTAAAAACCATGCTCTACCACGATATCTTCGAGAACTCTCTCTACAGCTACGACGACGCCACCTATACGACCATCACCAAAAAGTTCGCCTTCAGGAGTTGGTACGACGATTACACCGACGGTGCCTCGCTTGAGCTGGGGACGGCCCTTCTACAGAACCACCTCCTCAAGATGGCTCTGCACTACAAGCGTGACGTCCACCGGGAAACCACCGTTCCGCAGCCGGAGCTGACCTTCAAGGATCAGATCTTTTCGGCCGGCATCGAGGATACGATCAACTTCTCCGACAAGTTTTACGCCATCGCGGGCATAAGCTACGACTATCTCGACACCATTCAGGCGGAAACCCTGACTTCGTCAGGGACGATCGAGGACTTTCCCGAGAAGGACACCAGCGGGATCAACCCGCAGGCCGGCCTCTTCTACACGCCCGCGGCCACCGAAACCTTCCATGTCTCGGTGGCCCGCAAGACCAGGCTGCCCTCGATCAAGGACCGATATTCCTACCGGCTGGGCACCGCCCTGCCCAATCCGGATCTGGACCCGGAAAAATCGAACAATTACGAGATCGGCGGCGAAACCACCCGTATCGAGACCCTGCGCCTGAAGGGCGCACTTTTTTATAACGACGTCTCGGACTACATCCTGCTGACGAAGATCGACGACCCCGCAAATCCCGGAAAGTCGATCGACCGCAACGAAAATATCGGCGAGGTCGATCTCTCCGGCGTAGAGCTGGAGGCGGCCCTTCACCTGCCGAACAATTTCGAACTCGGCGCCAATTACACCTTTACCAATGCCGACAACAAAACCAACGACAGCAAGCTGGTCGACATTCCAGAGCACAAGGTGTTCGCCTACACCCGGTACACCCCGCTCGCCCGGCTGACCGCCCAGGTCGACGCGGAATATAACTCCAAGCGCTATACTTCGTCCGACGGCGTGCGGGTCGCCGGGGCATTCTTCACCGCGGGTGCCAAGCTCGCCTACGACTTCGGCCACGGTATCCTCGCCGAAGCCGGCGTGGAGAACATCTTCGACGAGAACTATGAGATCCAGGAAGGCTACCCCAAACCGGGAAGAACCCTTTTCGCCAATGTCCGATATACGTTCTAACTCCACATGGGTGGTTCCGGGAGGCCACGCATAAGGGGCGGGAGGGTACACCCTTCGAAACAATGAACAAGCAATTTATGAGGTGAGAGACATGTGTGAAGATCAAGAGCTTACAACCCTGCTCGAACAGGCGGAGTCCTTTCATGGGCACCTCTGCGCCGGGCAGATCATCGGCGTGCGGCTTGCCATGCTCGGCCTGCGCGAGTTGGGTCTCGCCGACCCGAAGGGGGAAGACCGAAAAAGGCTCGTCGTGCTGGTCGAGATCGACCGCTGCGCCACCGATGCCATCATGACCGTCACCGGCTGCCGGATCGGCAGGCGCAATATGAAGGTGGTCGATAACGGCAAGATGGCGGCTACCTTCGTCGATCTGCAAACCGGCCGGGCGGTGCGCGTCGTATCGTCGGCCGCGGCACGAGGCAGGGCCGCGGTCATGTATCCGGACCTTGACGAGAGCGCGGCCCAGATGAAGGCCTACCGGGAATTGGATGACGCCGAGCTGTTCGTCGTCCAGGATGTCGAGGTGTCCCTGCCGCCGGAGGACCTGCCGGGGCGCCCGCTCGGCAAGGCGGTGTGCGCGGTCTGCGGCGAGACGGTGCTTGATCGCCGGGAGGTGCGGCAAGGAGATCGGCAGCTGTGCCGGCCGTGCGCGGCGCAGAAGACCTATTATGCGCCGCTTGCCCCGCCCCGGCTTCCTTTTTTGAACAAGGAGCGAGTATGAACATTTCACATGCGCAGAGACGGCAACCGGCCGGCGTGGATTGGGAAGCGATCTGGCAAGAGTCCTGCCGGCGGCGAAAATCCGACAGGAACGACCGGGATTTCTGGAATAGGCGGGCGCCGTCGTTTGCCGACCATGCAAAGAAAACTTCCTACGTTACTGACTTCCTGCGCTTCATGGGCCCAAAACCCCACTGGAGCGTGCTCGATATCGGCTGCGGGGCGGGGACGCTCGCCCTGCCGCTTGCCCGGATGGTGCGCGAGGTTACCGCAATAGACTTCTCCGAGGTCATGATCGACATTCTGACCGAGCAATGCCGCAAGGAATCGATCACCAACATCTCGCCCCGGGTCCTCGGCTGGCAGGACGACTGGCAGGCCGCGGGCGTAGGCAGACATGACGTGGCAATCGCCTCGCGCAGCCTGGTGGTGCCGGACCTGCGAGGCGCCCTGACCAAGCTGAACGATTACGCCCGCCACCGGGTGATCATCTCCGCTCTCGTCGGCGACGGTCCCTTCGACCGCAAGATCTTTGAGGCGATCGGCCGCGAGCTCGACCGGGGCCCGGATTATATCTGCGTCTATAATCTGCTGTACCAGATGGGCATTCTAGCCGACGTCACCTTCGTCGCCAATGATTGCGGGGCAGCGGTTTGCTCGGACCTCCACAAGGTCTATGCAGACCTCGAGGCGGCGGTGGAGGGCTACCGCTGGATGATCGACGGCATGACCAACGAGGAGGAAGCCAGGCTGCGGATCTATCTCGAAAAACACCTGGTGAAGAAGGCAGGCGGCTACGCCCTCTCCTACCACCATCCGGTCCGCTGGGCCGTCATCTCCTGGAGTAATTCATGAAACTACCAGCCGTATTTTCCAGTATGGCCATCCTCCTCTGCCTTGCCGCGTGGCTTGCGGCCGCCCCCGTCTTCGGCCGGGAGATCGTCGACATGAGCGGCAGGAATGTGACCATTCCGGACACGGTCGGCAAGGTGGTCGGCATGTCGCCGCCGGCCACCTACCTGCTCTACGCCATCGCTCCGGAAGTGGTCGCCGGCCTTAACTTCCCGCTATGGGATGACGAGAAAAAGTACACCTTAGGCAACTACCGGAAGCTCCCGGTGGTCGGCGGGATGATCGGCCAGGGCCGGACCATCAACCGCGAGGTGCTGCTCGCTGTCGCCCCCGATTTCGTGCTGCATTGGGCTGGCCGTAAAAATTCCGCGGCAGGCCGCAAGTTCGAGGAGCAGCTGGCGCAACTGGCCATTCCCCGGGTGGACGTACACCTGGACGGCCTCGAGGACTACCCGGCCGCCCTGCAGTTTCTGGGCGATACCCTGCAGAGACCTGAACGGGGCGCCGAGCTGCGGCGGTACGCGGAGGCCGCCCTCACCGAGGTGCAGGAGGTCGTGGCGGAAATTCCCGATGACCGGCGGGTTGCCGTCTACTACGCGGAAGGGCTGGACGGCCTCTCCACGGAACGGGCCGTATCGACCCATGCCGAACTCATTCCCGTCACCGGCGGCAAAAACGTGCACGCCGGGGAGGCGCTGGACAACTACGGCATGGAGAAGATATCCATGGAGCAGCTTCTCCTCTACGACCCCGAAGTAATCCTGGTGAAAGAAAAGTCCTTCTTCTCCACCGTCTTCACCGATCCGCGCTGGCGGGACTTGAGGGCGGTGAAAGCCGGCCGCGTCCACCTCATTCCCCATTCCCCCTTCAACTGGTTCGACCGGCCGCCATCCTTCATGCGCCTGTTGGGGGCCAAATGGCTGCTGGGCATCCTCCACCCCGAGCGGTATCGCATCGATATGGTGGCGGAGACCAGAGCATTTTACCGCCTCTTTCTCGGTGTCGAACTGAGCGAACATGAGGCACGGGAGGTCCTGGTGCGATGAAACGGCCGGTCATTCCGCTCCTTGCCGTCCTGCTCGCCGCAGCTGCGCTCTTTTCACTGACCCTCGGGCAATATCCCGTGCCGGTGGAAGACCTTGTTGCCTACGGCGGGTGGCTTCTCTTCGGCAGCGAGGGCAATTTTTTTACTCCGGAAAAGGCAGGGCTGCTGGAAAAAATCCTGTTCGAGATCAGGCTGCCGCGAATCCTTGCGGCGATGCTGATCGGCGCTTCGCTTGCCGTTTCCGGCGCGGCCTTCCAGGCGCTCTTCATCAACCCGCTCGTCTCCCCGGGGCTGCTGGGTGTTTTGGCCGGGGCCTCGTTCGGCGCGGCACTTGCCATGGTGCTGACCTCGAGCTGGGTGGCGGTGCAGTTCTCTACCCTGCTCTTCGGGTTTACCGCCGTCGCCGTGGCCGCGGGCATCGCCCGGGTCTACCTAATACAGTCCATCATCATGCTGGTCCTCGGCGGGATCATCAGCGGAGCTTTTTTCACCGCCCTGCTCTCCCTCGTCAAATATATGGCCGACCCGGCCAATCAGTTGCCGGCCATCGTCCACTGGCTGATGGGCAGCCTGTCCTCCGTCGATCAGGTGATCGTCGCGGTCGTCGGAGGTCCTATGCTGATCGGCATTCTCGCCCTCATCTTCCACGCCCGGCAGCTGAATGTCCTCAGCATGGGGGAGGAGGAGGCGCAGTCGCTGGGAGTCGACGTTTCACGGGTGAGGGTTACGGTGATTTTCTTTGCCACCATGATCAGCGCCCTGACGGTGATGATCGCGGGAATGATCGGCTGGGTGGGACTGATCATCCCCCATATCTGCCGCATGCTCGTTGGACCGAACAACGAGGCGCTGCTGCCGGCCGCGGCCCTCCTAGGCGCCCTCTACCTGCTGGTGATCGACGACCTCTCCCGGCTGATGTTCCAATTCGAGATTCCGATCGGCATCATCACCTCGTTGATCGGAATCCCGTTTTTCGCCCTGGTCCTGAAGAATGCCCGGCGGGGGTGGCGATGAACCCGCTGATCGAGGTGGCGCAGGTCGGCTTCGGCTATGGCAGGAAACGGGTGCTGAACCAGGTGAATTTGAGCGTCTATCCCGGTGAGGTCGTGTCGCTTCTCGGCCCCAACGGCAGCGGCAAGACCACGCTCTTGAAGATCATGCTCGGTTTCCTGCAACCCGCAAGCGGCTCGGTTTCCTTCGAAGGCCGGGCGCTGCCCACCGTGCCCGCAAAGCTCCTGGCCCGGCGGATCGCCTATGTCCCGCAGGTGCACCGGGAGGCCTTCTCCTATACCGTCGAGGATGTGGTCCTGATGGGGAGGATGCCCTACCACGGCTTTTTTTCGGCCTTCACCGAAAACGACCGAAAACTAGCGCGCGCCGCCATGGAGCGGCTGGAGATTGCCCACCTGGGTGACAGGCCGTACACCGAGGTCAGCGGCGGCGAACGTCAGCTCGCCCTGATCGCCCGATCGCTGACCCAGGGGGCCGATGTGTTCATCATGGACGAGCCGGTGAACGGCCTCGACTACGGCAATCAGATGCGGCTGCTCAAGGGGATCAAGAACCTGGCGAAGGAGGGATTGACTTTTGTCATGACCACTCACTTTCCCGATCACGCCCTGATGACCGCCGACCGGGCCGTTCTCGTACGGCAGGGGGAAATACTGACGGAGGGACCGCCCGGCACGGCCATCAACCGGGATACGCTCTTCGCCCTCTACCGCATCGAGGTCGAGGTGGTGGAGGTGAACGGCAGCGGCATGGTCTGCCTGCCGGCATGGTGAGCAGGTGAAAACGTTCGTGCCGCGCCTGCCGCTCCGCGCCTCGGCCTGCTCGCTCTTCCTGCATGGTGCGGCTGCCCTGGGCGTCTGCCTGTGGTGCCGTCAAGGGCCGCTCCTCCCGCAGATCTCCTCGGAATATGTCACGGTGATCGCCGTCGAGGCGACCGGGGAGATCGCCGCGGAACCCGCCTCTTCGCCGGCTGGGACACCAGCCCCGGCTCCGGCTGTGGCCAATGTCGAGCCGCATCATAGCGAGAGCGTACTGGAAATCGCTCCGCGGCAGCGGCTTTCCGGGCCCGCCAAGATAAAGAAGCGAACCGGCGCAGCAGAAATGAAGGCGGGACAACCGGCAAAAGCCGACGACCGCAATGACCACGCAATGAGCGAAGAATCCGCCCGAGATTTAGAACAGCAGGAAAAGGCGAACGACCGGTCGTCCTCCTCAACCGCCCCGGCAGACGGCGGGCGGAAGGAAGAGCCCGAGGCCGATCACGGTCCGGCCGGGCCGGCGGCCGACACCCAATCCGCGGGCCCGGAAGTCGATGGTACGGCAGAGGGTGACGAAACTGCCGGCCATGCGGCAGCCTATCTGCAGCGGAATTACGATTACATCCGCGAGATCGTCATGCGCAATCTCTCCTTCCCGGCCTGGGCGAAAAAAATGCGGCTTACCGGGGCAACCGAGGTATCCTTTATCGTCGGGACGGACGGAGAAGTGGCTGATATCCGCATCGAGAAAAGCTCCGGTCATGAGCTGCTCGATATGAATGTAGTGGCGGCGGTGCGGAAGAGCGCCCCCTTTCCCGCGTCGCCGGCGCAAGCCCGAATAGCACTGCCGGTCGCCTTCAGACTGAAATGAGGCTGTGCGGCAGCGGGTCTTGCACATGAGGTCTATTTTGCCGCCACAAACCCGAACTTCTTCAGAACCTCCTGGGCTTCCGGACTGGAGAGATAGTCGTAGAAAGCCTTTGCCTCCGGTTTTGCTTCACCGGAGGTGGTTATGACCATGGGATAGGAGACCCTGTCATAGAGATTGTCGGGAATTACAAAAAGGATACCGGCCTCCTTGGCCAGCAGCGCATCGGTCTGGTAGACGAAAGCGCCGTCGACCTCGCTCCGATCCGCGTACAGCAGGGCCTGCCGCACATCCTGGGCCATCACCAGCTTATTTGCCTTTTCCAGTTCCTCGTAAATGCCGGCGGCGCGCATCGCCTGTTCGGCATATTGACCGGCAGGGACGCTGGCTGGAGAACCGATGGCAATGCGCTCCAGCTTTTTCACGTCTTCAAGGGATGTCGCTTTCAGCCCTTTTTTGCCGGCAAACACCAATTTGTTGTATGCCAGAATCCCCCTGTTTTTGACATCGGCCTTGCCTTCCTGCAACACATAGTCGAGCCACTTTTCGTTGGCGGAGACGAAGACATCCGTCGGCGCGCCCTGAACCGCCTGTTTGGCCAGCGTCCCGGAAGCGCCGAAATTGGTGAGGACGGTGGCATCCGGCCGGACCTTCTTGAACCCGTCGATGATCTCCTTCATCGCGTCTTTGGTACTGGCCGCCGCGGATAAATTGATTTCACCGGCATGGACGGGTATCGCCGCCAGGAATAATATCGACAGTATCGCGGTAAACAGCATCTCTCTCATTTTCATCCTCTTCCTCCTTTTCTTCTTCATTAACAGTAATAGGAACTCCTCGGACAAGCTTCGCCGGAATCCCTGGTGCTTTGCAGCTCCTGCCGACCAACCCGGATGCCGCAGATTTTAGTGCTTACGGCATGTCGTATGACTGCATCCGGCGACTTTCGTTATTCGAGACTTGAATAACGAAAGACGAACTATCAACTTTCGTGCCATTCTTCATGAACCTGCATTCCAGAGAGAAAAACCCGCTTCCGGTCCCGCCGACAGCTTTCCGCCTGGTTCCTCCAGGGAACGGGGCACATTGGTGTAGCATTCCCTGCAAAATTGTATTTTTGCTACGTTCCTCTTCTAATGCGGCCTGACGCCCGCGACCCAATGGTTGCTATCCTCTCCTACAGCAGATGGGACTCTTTCAGTACCCCCTTGAGGGGTATATGTACCTTCACAAAATTCATTCTTACTCAGTTCACCACCCCCCTTAAAGGCGTAAAACAAGAAATGAATTTCTAAGGTATTAAATGAACCTGGCTGGAAAGCACCTTCAAGAATCGCTGACAATCCGGCTTCCAAGGATAAAGCACAACCAGGCCCGATTTTTGCTCTACACTCCCTCAAACTCGTTATTCACTTTCCCCGCAACGATCGGCAAAAAGGAGGCCGTCATGAAAAAGGGCTGGATAGTGCCACCGGAGTGCTGTGTTATCATCGAAATCGAGCAAGGCGCCTCACTGGGCTACAGGAAGGCTGTTCTGCTGAATGAAATCAAGGCCTTGGGCTCCCTGGAAAAAGCTGCCAAGACTTCCCGGCTGAACGCGGAGCATGCCCGGGATCTTGTCCTCGAGATGAATCAGGATTTCTCTCAGCCTCTTATCATCTTTCACGGCAATCCATACGACTGCGACCAGGTGCAGCTCAGCAGAAAAGGAGAGGATGTGGCCCGGTCATATTGGCAGCAATTCGAGCCGGTGTGGCTCTCCATCGTCGAAGAGCGGAGCAGGCACTATTGAACGCGAAGCGAGTGCGATGCCCGGGCTCGCAAAGCATTGTACGGCTCACGAATGCATTGCATTCTTTTATTTCACAACCGTTATATCATATGATATATATCGAGGAATTTTTCAAGAAAATTACAGAGGGAAAAGGCGGGCCGAAAAAATATGAGAGAGGTTCATCCTCCCTCTCTCATAAAGCGACCAACAAGCTCAGGCATCGATCATGACGCTGGTAGCCTTGATCACCACCGAGACCTCTTTGCCCACCGAGAGGTTCAATCTTTCGACCGAGGTTGTGGTAATGACCGAGACGACATCCACACCGGGTGCGACCTCGAGAACGACTTCGGCCATCACCTGCCCCTTTTTCATTTCCTTGATCTTCCCTTTCAAGACATTGCGTGCGCTGAGGGCCATGGCAAACCTCCTGAGAATGGTTAAAGGCAGCGATCGATTCACCGCCGGATATGCTCCTTAGTCTTGTTATGAACGACCCCGGTGTCAATATCGTTATGCTTATACAAAACAACGAGATAGAGGTATTTTAGATAGAAAATGACAACTTTTCTCTTTGTCCACGGGGCGTTCCAGGGTGGTTGGGTTTTGATCGTTCCCACGCTCCAGCGTGGGAACCCAGCCTTGGACGCTCCCGCATCCCCGTTTCATTCAGAGCCACAAATACAAATAGATCCGGATCAGCCCCGGTCGTCCGAGAGAATTCCATGCGATCGAATACCGCCAATGCTCGAGGCAGGTCCACATATCCTCGTTTCACCTGGTTTTGATAGGCATGCTTCTGAACCAAATCCGGACAACAGAGGACGGGATGCCAATCGACGTCCGTACAGATCAGCTTTTCCGGTTTCATGATCACATAGCGGCTTCCGGCCATGTACGTTTTTCCGTGAACTCGGGACGCAGGAGCGCCCCAGACTGCGTATCCACGCTGGGGCGTGGGTACGATCGAAAGCCAAAGCAAACGGATGGCCGGTAATGGCTATAGATGCCGGGCACTGCCCCATGGTGACCTGTCCCTTCGAGTTGGCTCAGGCAATCATGCTCCAGGTCGCCTCCGGTCAGGATTTCCATTCTTTTTTCAATGACCACCCTGCGAGGAAAGCCGCGGAGATGGCACTGCCGTCTGGATGATCCCTTTCGATGAACAAGGGCTGACTCAAATAAGGGAACAAAAACAAAAAAGTGGACGAAGACGACCCTTCGGGAACTTGTATTGGCGTCTCAAAAGGTATATCATCCTGACATACTCCAGTGCGCAACCATGATAGGATGAGGACACATTTCGGGAGTCGGGATCGAGTACACATGCGAAAACTCTCCGCACCAGTCAAGCAGTCCGAGGCAGGCCTCAGCGAAGCTGAATTCAAGGCAGGCATCGAGCGCCTGGAGCAGCTCGAAGCAACCCTTGGGCGGGTCGAGAAGCAGCTGAGCGAAGAGATCGGCAGACGCAGGACCACCGAGGCCATCCTGCAGGACGCGAAGAAAAACGAGGCAGAGCTGCTGAAGCACCGGGAGCGCCTCGAGGAGCTGGTCCAGGAACGCACCGCCGAGCTGGCCGGGGCCAAAGAAAGGGCGGAAGAGGTGGTCAAGGCTTTCCGCCTGCAGCATGATTTTTTCCATACCCTCGTGGAGACTATTCCGAGCCCGCTTTTTTATAAAGACAGCAACGGGCGCTATATCGGCTGCAATGGCGCCTTCGAGAAATACCTGGGCAGGTCACGCGGCGAGATTATCGGCAAAACCGTCTTTGACATTTTGCCGCCGAACATCGCCACCCTGTACCATGAAGAGGACCGGAAACTTTTCCAGAATCCGGGAACCCGGAGTTACACAGGGAAACTCCCCAGAGCTGACGGGGCGCTGCGCGACATGATCTTCGACAAGGCCACCATCCTGAACGGCGACGGCAAGGTGGTGGGGATCCTCGGCATCATCACCGACATCACCGAACTCGTAGAGGCGCGAAAGGAGGCGGAGGTGGCCAACGCCGCCAAAAGCGAATTCCTCGCCAATATGAGCCACGAGATCCGCACCCCGCTCAACGGTATTATCGGCATGTCCGATCTGCTGATCAAAACCGAAATGAACCCGGAACAGCGGCAGTATGCGGAGACCGTCGTCACCTGCGGCAAGGCCCTGCTCGCGGTAATTGACGACATCCTCGATTTCAGCAAGATCGAGGCCGGAAAGCTGCAGATCGACAAGGTCGATTTCGATCTCCGCCAGGTCCTCACGGAACTTCAGAAAATCATCATCTTTCAAGCCGCCATGAAAGGGTTGATCTTCCAGGTCAACATCGCCCCCGGGGTACCGACGCAGGTGCAGGGCGACCCGGCCCGTCTTTCCCAGGTGCTGATGAACCTGGCCACCAACGCCGTGAAATTCACCGAATCGGGAAAAGTGACGATCGACATTGGCGTGAAGGCCGAGACCGCCTCCCTCGCCACCCTCCATTTCCGGGTGAGCGACACCGGCATCGGCATCAGCCCCGAGCATGCCCATCGCCTCTTCCAGTCCTTTTCCCAGATCGACGGCTCCCTGTCGCGGAAACACGGGGGAACCGGATTGGGACTGGCCATCTGCAAAAAACTGGTGACGATGATGGGGGGCACGATCGGCGTCACCAGCCGCGAGCATCGGGGCTCGACCTTCTGGTTCGACGTGGTGCTGGATAAACAGTCGGCGTCCGCTCAGGCGACCGCTGTACGGCCACCGTCGGAAGTCTTGCTCGATCGATCGATGAACATTCTGCTGGCCGAGGACAACTTCATCAACCAGACGGTTGCCCTGCACGTACTCAAAAATCTCGGCTGCCGGGTGGTCGCCGTGGATAATGGCCGCCAGGCGGTGGACCACGCCCAGACCGGGGATTTCGATATGATCCTCATGGATGTCCAGATGCCCGAGATGGACGGGCTGGAGGCGACCCGGGCGATCCGGGCCTGGGAATCCGGGCGGATGGACACCGAACCGAACGGCAAGACGACGAAAGGCCCGAAAAGGCGGATCCCGATCATAGCCCTGACCGCCCACGCCTTAATGCAAGACAGGCAGAAGTGCCTCGAGGCGGGCATGGACGACTTTCTCGCCAAACCCGTGGTTCCCGACGTCCTTCTGGCGACGCTCAATCACTGGCTGGAGCGGGAAAAAGCCCAGGGATAACCGTTACTTCTCCCAGCGCAGCATTACTCCCGACTGCGATTCCGAAACCCCGACACCCAACGCCTGGAGGAACTGGAAGAACGGCCGGCCGAAGCAGAACAACTCCTGGCTCAGTTTCAACTGGTAATCCACGATGATCCTCGTCCGGAACCGAAGATCGTCGCGCACCCGTTTCTCCAGTTCCCTCTTCTTCTTGTCCGACAACCGTTGCAGATTCGTCCGGATCTCCTGCAGATCGTCACAAGGGCAGATTCGCTCATGTTCCCTGATGACGGCAATGAGCGGATCGTCCGGCTCGAGGATGTCGAAGCGGGTCAGGGTATCCTTTTCCACGATGGCCAGGATCTCTTCGGTATCCCAGCACTTCAGCACCCGGCAGGCGTGCGGCCGGTGGTCATAGACGGTGCAGCCGACCGTTTCGTCGTAGTAGCAGCAATTCCACTGCCGCCCGGCGCCGATGATCTTGACCAGCTCGACATTCACCGGCTGAAGGCCGTTGATCGGATGATGGGCAAGTTCTCCTTTCCTGATGGTGATCAAGGCACTCATGGGGATCTTGCCGCTCCTGATCAACGGCAGATCCTGAGCATGTAGGGCGGGGCCTCCCTTCTTGCAGCAATTTCCACATTTTCTGCATGTGGTTTGAACGGTGGTCATTCCTCTTCCTGATTTTCCAGTACAGCCGAAACTCGATCGGTCTCCTTCCGAAGGAGCCGCCTGCACACCTGATACGGTTCTTCTCGGGAACCTGCGATTATAATCCGACAGGCTCCCAGCGATACCTCTTCTCTTTGCCGCATTATAGCATAATGGAGGAAGGAAGCTGGAAGTTTTGATGGGGTCAAATCTTTATTCTTGACACTCTCCCAAGCCTTCCAGACTTCCAACAACAACCAGACAATGTCAAGAATAAAGATTTGACCCCGCCAAACTGACCCCACCAAACTCCTGTTGAGAAAACAACCGGCTTCCGGTATCCTGGAAAGCTCCCAGCTTTTGGATGTCATTTCAGTGAATTTCGTCGGATGAAAACGTATATCACCTTCTATCGTTCAGCACTCTGCCCGCGCTGCCATATCGCCGGCAGACATCTCAAAAAACTCGCCGCGGCCGATCCTTCTCTCGAAGTCGAGGAAGTGGACATCATGCTCTCCCCGCGCCGGGCGTGGCAGGATGGGATCAGAATGATCCCGGCCCTGCGCATCGGCAACCGGACCGTCAGCGGCGTGTTTCTCGGCATGGACGCCATCTCCGGCTTTATTGCCGAAAACAAGTCATGAACCTCCGCCCCCTGACGATTGGCGCGGACGATCAAGACGACTTTTGGCCGCCGGATTGCCCCCTGCTTTCGATCCGGTTTTTTCCTTGCCTTTCATCATTTCCATTCGCTAGAATTGTTCAGACGTTTTTCCCGCAATATCGGCAGGAAAGACACTTGCCCATTCTTTCCCGAGGGTGACCTATGAAATATCTTTTCATCATTCTGGCGATCGTCAGTCTTGCAACGGTCCTTTCGCTCCTCTCCTTCCTACCCGGCAAGACCCCTTCGAAGGAGATCGCCATCTCCATCAACGGTCGCGACATCGCCATGGAGGCCATCGCCAAGGAAAGCTCCAAACGAGGATACCACGCCAAGGAGCAAACCGAACTCTACGACACGCTTATCACCCGTGAACTGCTTATCCAGGAGGCCGAAATACAGGCAATCCACAAGGAGGAGAGCTTCCGGGAATCGTTGAAGGAATTCTACGAAAATTCGCTGATCAAGATTCTCCTTGACCGGAAAAACGAGCAACTCGTAACCAAGGTGAGCGAGGACGAGGTCGGCGGCTACCTCGCTCTGACCGGGAAAATCGTCACCTTCACCCGATTGGACGCCATCCCCAAAACCCCGGAAGAGGCAGCAACCGCCGCCGGCTTGACCAATACTGCCTTGTTCAACGACTTGGCAACCCCGATCCGGATGCTTCTTGCCTCGCTCCATCCGGGTCAGTTTGCCGTTCACTTCGACACCGGCACGGACAGGTATGCCATTCGCCTTGACGACATTCAGCCGTCGCCTGTCCCATCATTACCGCAAATCGACCGGCAGCGTGTCTCGGCAATGTTTGAGGACTACAAGAGAGAGCAGCAGATGAGTCAATGGCTGGCGGATTTGAAACAAAAGGCAACGATCACCATCCACAACGGCAAAGAATGATATGGCACAGCAATACAAGAGAAGGAATTTCTTCATCAAGAAAGATTTCCAAGGCAAACTCATCCTCGGATATTTCCTTTTTGTCTTCAGTGGTTGCCTTTTTTTTATCGCCCTGTTCAGTCTTTTTTCCGCCGACACACTGACAATCCTGTACAACGACCACGATCTCCGGATCGGACAAACTCCACTTATCCTCTTTCAAAAAGCCCTAACCGCTCACTGGATTTTTTTGGTCGTTGGCAGTATAGTGCTCGTCATAACGGCAATGTTGATCACGCACCGCATTGCCGGGCCTCTCTTCCGATTCGAGAAGACCCTCGACAACATGCTGGAGCGCAGACTGGACGACACGATATTCCTGCGCAGCAAGGATGAAGGCAAGGAACTCGCCAATAAAATCAATGCTTTCAACAAAGACCTTTCCCTGACGTTGAAAAGCCTTCAGGCCCATTCCGAAGCGATTTCGGAGCTTCTCGAACAGGCCAGGACCAAGACCGGCAAGCTGCCTCCGGAACTGCAGGACGATCTCCACGGCCTGTACTGGAGTATCGATGAAAAAAACAAGAAAATCAAAGCAATCTACTCATCGTATACCCTGAACGATGTTTAAGATACTTGTCTGCGCCGCAGTCTGCTCGGTTCTATTCCTTCCGTCGCCCCTGTGGGCAAAGGAGGCCGAAAGCCGGTATATAACTCTGGTCTATTCCAGCCAGAAACAGCTCGAGGACTTCAACGATAACGTCGAACTTGGCAGCAAACTAGGTCAATTCGTTAGAAAAAAGGACGTGGTGACGGTGGAGGATGAGGTTCTCGCCAAGCTCGACACGATTCTGGAGAAGGCCGAAACGGTCCTCGACATGTTTCCGGACAACCTCCGCATAAAAATCGTCCTGCTCGACGACATGGAGGATGTGGCCGAGGTGTACAAGCAGAAATACAGCGAGGATGTCGACCACATCGCTTACTATTCACTGTCCGAGGACACCATCTACGTCTCCGTCGACGACGCCCGCCTTCATGTCATGGCCCATGAGATGGGCCATGCCATCGTCGACCATTATTTCGATGTCCGGCCGCCGTACACCATCCACGAACTCCTGGCCCAGTTCACCGAGAAGCACATAACAGACTGAGCGCATTCCAGAAGTCCATCTCACTTCCTCGAAAGTAGGATACATTCCATGCACTGATCAATCTCGTTTCCTCCTCACGGTCCGAAAGTAGGGTGCATTCCATGCACCTGGTGCGCGGAGCGCACCCTACTGGGTTGGAATTGCCGTTCATCCTCAAATTTTACCAACCAGTGTTTTTGGTATTCTGAAAGTGACACTATTCGTAACTTTCTGCGCACCAAAGCCAAGAAACCCAACGCACTGCCACAACAAGATTCAAGATGTAACCCTGCATCACTGCAGCTGCTCGATCCTGCGCCGGACTTCGGTGTTGTCCGGTTCCAGAAGGAGCACCTGGCGATACTCCTCGAGCGCCCGGTAGGTGATGGCTCCCTTGGCATAATGATCGCCCAACCACTCATGGAATCGAGGGTGATCCGGGATCTTTTCGATACCCAGGCGCACGATTTCGACAGCCCTCTCCTCATCCTGCCGTTGCCGGTAAAAATGATAGAGCTGGGAGAACCAATCAGGCTTCACGGCCGCTTCCCGTCCGAGAAAATCCAGGGCGTGTTCCCGGAAATAGACGGCTTCGTCGATGCCGCCCAGCTTTTCGAGAAATGCTCCGGCACGAAGCCAGGCTTCGACCGATTCCGGCATAACGGCCGTCAGCTCGTCCCGGGTGAAGGAATGTCCCTGCAGCAGAGGAATGACAACCTCGATCATCTTCGGATTCCGTTCGAGCCCCCCGCGCACCGCCGCGATCGCCTTGTCCCGCGCCCCGATCTCGAGCAGCCATTCGACCCTCGCCAGGAGGAGCTCGTCTTTGTGCAGGGTGGTTTTTGCCCCCTGCTCCATCAATTGTTCGGCCAGATGCCGCCGCTCTTTCGGCAGCATCATGCCGATCTGCTGGAGATACGCCCCGTTCAAGGGATCTTTCCGCCCTGCCTCGACATAAGAAGCCAAAGCTTTCTCGGGTTGCCGGAGATACCGCTGCACATCCCCCTGCAGGGATGAGTAGATCGGCTCCATGGGGTCGAGCCGCGATGCCTCCAGCAAGACGGCTGATATCCGGGCAAGCGTCTTTTCCGGCAACTGGCGGTTGAGATAGATACCGTTCACCTCGGCATACTTCCCCCTGGCCAGCATCACCCCTCCCTGCCCGAGCAGCACGGCGCAGAGCAGAAGCCCGCCGGCGAGCAGAAACCGTCCTCGCGTCAACCGGTCGGTGTGCTTCAGCAGGCTCGCATCCATCCGGTAATGAAATCTCGTGTTCCCGGCCGAGACAAGCAGCCCGCAGAGAAAAAAGAAATAGAGGCCGTCGGCGCCGTTATGCATGTTGAAATCGCTTATGCTATGGATGAGCATGGCCACGATGCCGCAGAGCGCCCCGAGGCCGACGAGTCTTGCGTAGCGGTCCCGCCGTCGGCCGATCATCCTTGCGCCTGCGCGAATGACAGCGATCACGAACCAGGCGGCAAGGGCAAAGCCGATGATGCCGCCATCGCTGAGCAGCTCGAGGTAGTCGTTATGGGCATGATCATAGATCTCCCGGCCGGGAAAGGTCCTATACTGCGCAAAGACGGCGATGAAGGTACCAAAGCCGCTGCCGGTGAGCAGGAAATCCTTGATCAGCGGCACGACATCCTCCCAAATCCGGAAACGATCGAGGCTGATCTCCCCGGAACTGTTCACGATCTGCTCGAATCTCAAGAAGATGGGATCCCAGCCGAACCAGGTTATCGAGAGGATCGCCGTGCCGACCGCACCGATAAAAAACATGCTGGAATACCGGGTGCTTTTCCAGGCCGGCAGGGTGAAAAACAAGAGCAGGGAAAAGGCCAGGGCGATTATCCCGCCCCGGCTGAGGCTGATGAAAGCCGAGCAGACCATGATGAGCACGCCGAAGCCCAGCACCATGAAGAGATTGCCGCCGCTCGGCGAAAAAAAAGAGACGATCCGCCGGCGCAGCGATTCCTCGGGATTCGGAGACGGCCGGTAGAACAATGCCAAAGCCAGGGTCAGGGGAGCCATCATTTCGATATAGCCGCAGTACTGCGAGCGGTTGACCCATGGCCCGATCGGGGCACTGTTCACCGCCACGGCACGGAACCAGAAGATCTTGTCGGGCGACGAGTACTTCTGCAGGATGGCCAGCACGGCGATGCCGATAGCCAGCCAGCAGCAGATCGATACCGTCCTCTTCAAGAGCTCGCCGCTGCTCAACAGTTGGATGGTGAGGACATAGAACAATCCATAAGAAGCCAGTCGCAGGAATTCGAAGAAGGTCTCCTTGCGGTAGACGGTCAGCGGCATCCAGCCCCCTGCATTCGACAGCTCGTTGAGCGGTTGATAAGCCTGATAGCTTGCGGGTGAAAGAATTTTGACGACAGCGGGAGGCAGAGGCACCATCTGCACGGCCATGAAACACACCAGCAGAACGAGGGGCGCAAGGCCCGGCGTCTGCAAGAGTTTCTCGGGCGATGCGCGGTACTGCAGGCAGAAGAAGAGACCCGCAAAGACGATCAACAGCTGAACGGTCGTCATCGACCATTCCTCAACGGTGCCGAAGGCCAGAGGTGCAAAGACGAGGGTGGCGATGAACAGGGCGAAGGGAATGTTTTTCATTGCGCCGACCTGTCTCTCTCTGCTACCTCATCAGCTTTTGGCAAGGGACGCACTGTAGGGTGCGTTTCACGCACCAGGTGCATGGAATGCACCCTACCACACCTCGAGGCTGACTCAACTCCTATCATTATCGTCTTTCGCAAGATGAGGCTCGTTCCTGTATTTACGCCTCGCCGTCCTTGGCGTAATACGTCGTATACCCATAGTAATACGAACCGGCGGCATGGCTTTTTTTCTGGCCGTTCAGGACACAGCCGAGAAGAGGACACTGGATGTCCCGCAGTTTCTTCAATCCGCTGTGGAGCATTTCGTAGGTGGTCTCCCCGGCCCGCACGACGATGATCGTGCCATCGACTATCCGAGTCAGGGCCAGGCTGTCGGTGACGCTCTGGATCGGCGGCGAATCGATGAGGACGAAATCGAAATTCTCCGCCATCTTCTCCACGAATGTTCTCATCTTCCGGGAGCTTACCAACTCGGCGGGATTCGGCGGAATAGTGCCCGACGACACGACAAAGAGCTCTTCTCCCGGTATTTTACGGACGATATCGTCCTGGGTATTGCCGGTCAGGAATTGGCTGAGCCCCTTATCGTTCTGCATGGCGAAAACGGAATGGACGCGGGGCCGGCGCAGGTCGCAGTCGATGATCAGCACCTTCTTGCTGCCCTGGCCGAGGACCCTGGCGATATTGATCGTGGTGGAGGTCTTGCCTTCCTGCGGTCCCATGCTGGTTATCAGGATGGTGCGGGGAGGATGCTCGGCCGACGAGAGCAGCAGCCCCGTCCGAATCAACCTATAGCTTTCCGCCAGGGGCGAGAGCGGTTTCTGGAGAAGATAGTTTTCGATGCTCGCCCCCTTTTCATTCACCTGCTCGACCGAGCCAAGAACGGTCAAGCCATACCGCGTCTCCAGATCCTTCTCCGATTTGACGGTGTTATCCAGGTACTCGATGAGGAAGGCGCTGCCGATCCCGCCCATCAGGCCGAGGATGAGACCAAGCATCAGATTGCGCTTCTTGTTCGGCTTGGAAGGGGCTTCCGGAAGGTATGCATCTCGTATCACCCAGACGTTTACGCTTTGCGACTGTTCGGTCACACCCTCCTTTTTGATGTTGGAGGTCAGGGCCTCATACACCACTCGGTTGGAATCGACATCGCGCTTCATGATGGAAAACTGGATGAACTTCTCGTTCAGATTGAGCAGCTCGTTCTTGGTCGAATCGAGCAGCTCCTGAAGGCTTTCTTCCTGGGATTTCGCCAGTTCGAATGAATTCCTGGTGGTGGAGACAACTCGGTTGACCTCCGCCTGCTGCTGACCGAGCAGTTGCCTCAGCTCATCGTTGGCCTTGATCATCAGCGGGTGTTTTTCCCCGAATTTTTTCGACAGCTCGGCAATATTCTGGCGGGCCTTGAAGATCGCCTCCCGCAGGCTCTTCAGCACGCCGTTCTCCGCAAAAATCGGAATATTCTCGAGTTGGCCGATGTTGGAGCCGGCCGCGGAAATCTTCTTCATGACATCCTCCAGCGCCTTGCGGTCGGTCTGGGCCTGCGACAGCTTGGAGCTGAATTCGCTCAACTTCTGCGGGGCGATGGCCAGTCTGTTCTCGACCGTCACCAGATCGTTTTCCCGCATATACTGCTGCATGACCTTTTCGGAAGCCTCGAGCTTTTTCCGCTCCTCCTCGGCCTTGGCGGTCATCCACTCCAGGGCGTACCTGCTGGTCGTGAGCTTCATATCGAGCAACTCGTCCATATACGCCTTGGTCACCGCGTCCGCCACCAGCTTGGCGATTATCGGCGATTCGTGCTCGCAGGTGATCCTCACGATCTTGGAGTCCTTCATCGGCTCCACGGCAAGGCTGTCCTGGACCATCATGGCGATCTTGTCCTCGTCCGTCAACGGCTCGAGGCCCGCCCCGTCCGTGCGGCCATCCGGCGCCGAACTCCGGAACAGGGCCGTCATTGCCTGGAGAAAATCCCTGGCACCCGTCTTAATCCCGGTTTTCGCGGAGGCGAGCAGCGACGAAGATTCCTCCTTGTCCTCGAGGAAATACTGTCGGTATGTGGTGGCCAGTTTCCGGCTGTCGACGACGCGGCGCGCCACCTTGAGGCTGGTAATGATGGCCGACTGGGTGGCGAGGAACTCGGGGTCATAGGTCCAATAGGAGTTATTTTCCAGCCCCGAAGCCCCCCGGTTTCGTTCGATGAGGACTTCGGCGGATGATATATAGATGGGGACCCTGGAGAAGGTGGCAATGACTGTCAGCAGGAAAATTATCGTCAGGACACTGAGGACGATAGATTTTCTCTTCCGGAGGATGAAAAAATACTCGCGGAGATTGATCTCTTCCTCCACCTCTTCCTCGACAAGCCGTTCCTGTACCTGGTAATTCTTCATTCTTGCTGATGCTTAAAAAGCAAAGTGGGAAAAAGAGATTCGAATCGTTCCCACGCTCCATCGTGGGAATGCAGCCTTGGACGCTCCCGCGTCCCCGATACGTTCAGAGCCACAATCGATCCCGATCAGCCCTGGCTGTCCGAGATAATTCCGCGCGCTCGATTATCGCCAATGCTCGGCCCGCCGTGCATCTCTCGTTCATCCTCGGTGCGCGAAGCGCGCCCTACAAAAACGATCATTTTGAAGGCGAAGTGGAATTAGAAAAAACTCTCGGGCACAACGATGACATCGTTGTCCTTGACCGGGGTGTCGAGGCTGACATTTTCGAAGATCTTTTTCGTGTCGCCCTCCATCCTGACGATATCAATGCCGGATTTCGAGGCCTTTCCGGTAAATCCCTTGGCGAGGGTCACCAGTTTCAGGACGGTTGCCCCTTCCCCGCAGGGATAGGTTCCGGGGTTGCCCACCTCACCGGTTACGTAGCATTTACCCGCCTCCGAAACATATACCGTGTCCTCATCGTTGATCATGAGGTTCTGCGAGAGATCTCCGCCCTCCACCAGGGAGGCGAGGTTGATGACGACGACATTGTCCTTGTCCTTGCCCGCCCTCTGGATGGTGGCCGTGTCCCCGTGATCCTTGTCGAATCCACCGGCCTTGGAAATCAGCTCGAGGAAGGTGGTCGGACCGGTCAATTCTATGAGACCGGGTTTATTCACCTTGCCGAGGACGACCACTTTCTTGCTGCGGAATTCCTCGACAAAGACATTGACCTGGGGGTTGACGATATAACCGTCGGCGAGAAGCTGGGTGATCTTTTCGGTAATTGCCGAAACCGACAGCTTGTTGACATTCACCGCTCCCAGGAGGGGCATGACGATAGTGCCGTCACTGGCGACCCGGACCTTGGTTTTCAGGTCGTCGTTGTCGTACACGGTGATGCTCAGAATATCGCCGGGGCCTACCAGGTAGTCCCGGGATACCGCGGCGTTCCCGGCACCCGGGAGCAAAAGGGCCAAAAGGATGGAAATGATGCTCCAGTACCCTGGCTTGAGATGCGAACTATACTGACCAAACAAGAAAATCACCAAAAATTGATAAAGTCATAAAAAGTGCACCAACCCGTGGAGATGGACTCTGGAAAAAGTTTGATATACGAGGCGTAGTGTCTGAAACGGTGCTTTGGTAGTACATATGGTACGGCGAAGCGCCGTTTCAGACCTACAACGAAGTAGATCGGACTTTTTACGAGTCCAGCAAAAATTGAAAGGATGAACCCCGTCCGTTAAATCGCGAATTTCACATTCGCGAAAACGGTATTCGTTTCATAATCGAAGAAGTCGTCGGTAGAATCGCGTTTTTCAAATCGATATGATATTTCACCCATCAACCACTCTCTGAAGAGATATTGCACGGCAGGCTGTATGGCAAAAATCGTGTCGTCCCTGTCCTGTTCAACCAGCTGAGTATACTCAGCATCCTCGAAACCAACCGCCATCGTGCCGGTTATCTTCTGGGTAAACTTCTGATTGTAGCGCAGTGCCGCCCCCAGAACCGTCCTGTCGGACGCCAGAACGCTGTCGGTCTCCTCGTTGGTTCGATAGAGGTCGAAGGTCATACCGGTCTTCTCAGTGAACCTGTAGGATAACTGCATTTCCGCAGCAAGATCGTCGTAATCGCTCCTCCTGGTCGCCACGTCGTCTTCGAACTCCTTGTTCTGCCAGCCGACTTTGGCCATCAAGGACACTTTTTCGGTGGTATCCCACCGTATGCCGCCGTAGACGAAATTCTGGGTATTATCGTTCACAGTGGCGGTGTCGTACTGAACGTCGACATATTTGCCTTCGATGAAAAACGATGTTTTTTCACTATAGATGTAATACCCATAAAGATCAAAGACATTATCGACGCGATCCTGGAACGCGTTGACGTCGTCTTCGTAGTCGAGCCAGAAATTCGAGTACTCGAATTTAGCCCGCAGCTTCTCCGTGATGCGATAGTCGGCGGTTGCCAGCACGATATTGGAATCGAACTGATCTTCCGCGACCCCGATCACGGAACCGGCATCGTATTTATCCTGGTCTCGCGAGAATCTGTCGACGACCTGCAGGGACAACCCACCCCGCATATTGTAGCGGAAAAGCCCCTCTGCCAGCCCGTTGACCGTGTTCAGGTCCGAGTCCTCGGAGTAGAAATCGAAATCCAGTCCGCCGAGCGCGTATGCCTGGTACCGGTCCGTTCCCTCATAATCCTTCAACTGCAGCGCCATGCCGCCGGGTGAAGTATTATTCGGGGCCAGGCTCACCGGTATCTCCTTCTTTCGCGGCAAGGTGAACCAGACCGTGGGAGAAACGGTTGTTATGAAGGTGGAGACTTCCTCGGTGTTGATGTTGTAGAGATTGTCGGTGTACTCTTCCTGAACCATCAGGTTGGCATGAAAGTAGCCGCCCTGGATGCCGAAGAGGTCCTCCTCGCCGGCCCGGACATCCTCCGGCAGCAGGGAGACCTGGCCCTTGCCGCTCTGTCCCATCGGCACATCATGCGCCTGCGGGACTTCTACGGGAGTCTGCTTGTTGCCGACACCGATAACCTGCAGTTTGCCGATATCTATCGCCTGTGCATTGCCCGGCAGGCTCAAGCCGCAAAGAACTGCCAGCCCTGCGCATAACGTCTTCGCCGAATCAGATTTCATTCTCCCCCCCATCTTGAATACTTCTTTGACAACCTTTACCCAGGGATCCTTTCGGTTGAATCGAGCATCCCGGGAAAGTCGATAATCGTTTAAAATTCATCCAAACCGGCAGTTGTTTTTCGTAGGGGCGATCCTTGTGATCGCCCGCAAAATGAATGAGAGACTCTGGCGCATGTTTCATACATCCCCCGGGCGAATACAAGATTCGCCCCTACAATCCGAACCGACTTTATTGCTTACCATCTTGACCATAAAAAACGAGGCCAATCTGATGTTTTCCAGACTGACCCCACAATGTTGCAATCAACAGTAGCGATTGTTTTTCCCCCGAGTCTGTTACTCCGAAAAATGATTCCGAATTACAGCGTCGACGGGCTGGCGAACTGACCGTTTCGGCCACGCTGCGGTGTGATGAAGCTCGGACCCCGGTCGGCCGGCGTATAGGCCTGGGTATCGGCAACCTGGTCGCCGCATTCGGCTACGGCCTTTTTGAAGCCGGCGGCAAGGATGGTTTCGGAGATCCCGTATTTTTCAGCAGCATCCCGGATATCCTGACCCTCCGCCCCGGCACAGTACAACGCCCTGATAAGGTTCTGCGGGTTGAGCCCTTGCAGTTCCAGGCCGTTTTCCACGATCAGATCGGGAGTCACCCCCACCTTCAAGGCATTTTCAACAGCCTTGTCTATCCCTTCCGAAAGATACATGTCGCGAAAATCGACCAGCCATTCCGCAAACGCCACGGATCCCCATAACAGCACCAGCAGGCATGCAGCCCCAAACTTTCTCATGTAAACCTCCTGTAGAAAAAGCCCAAAAACGCTCAGCTTTTATGACAATTCGTTAATCCATTATTTTCATTGCAACAATCATACCCGCGACCAAGCCTGAAACATCTCTAAAAGTATGAGTATCTTAAACCCTTTTGGTTATCATCCGGTGCACGCAAGGATAAAATTTCCGAAACAATGGAAAAACTCTTTCCGGAAAAATGGAAACCCTCCCCTCCTCCGCCTCAATCCTGCTTCTTATATTGCACAAGAAACCTGAATACCACCTGTTCCTGTTCGCCGTTAAACTCGAGGAACCTGAAACCGTGGAAGAATTTCTTGCCCTCCTCCATGAACCAAAGGTGCTCGGCCGGCAACTCGACAGTGAGCAACTGATCTTCCATGGGAAAAGAGATCCTGGCAATCACCTTGTCGAGCAGGCAATCCAGCTGAGGAATGCTGGCCATGAATCCGCCGCTGGAAATATTCATGACCTTCCCCGTGAAGTTTATGTCTCGCTCGGATTCGCGGCAGACAAACTTCAGGTCGACTTCAAAGCGGGAAGACTTCCGGAAGACGGAGAAGACATCCAGCTTCCCCGATAAAAGACGGTGCAGCCAGTGGCTCCAGGCATTTTTTTCCGATTTTTTCTTCAACCGCAGGCTCAGCCGCATGGTGTGGATGATGAAAAGCGAGGCACCGACATACACGGTGAAATATAAAAGAAACGCGCCGAACAGGCAGGCATCGGACAACCGGTACAGCGGCCCGAGCAGGCTCACGCCGCAGAGCAGGATGGCGATGCCGATAATCGCCTTCACCGACGTCTCCCTGCCCATTCCGTATCTCATGAAGATATGATGCATATGGTACCGGTCGGCCTTGAACGGGCTTTGCCCGCGGAGCATCCTTTTGCCCATGACCGTCAAGGTGTCGGTGATGGGTACGGCGAGCACGAGCAGAGGAACCACGGGGCTGATATGGGTGTCCCCGGTCTGGGTCAGGGCAAGCGACATGAAGGCGAGCGAAAACCCCAGGCAGAGACTGCCGGCATCGCCCATGAACATCGAGGAAGGGTACCAGTTATAGCGCAAGAAACCGAGCACTGCTCCGGCCATGGCCAAATTGACCAGCAGAAGCGTTTCCTTGCCCGCCAGAGAGGCATGAACGGCAAAGGTCAGGAAGGCCACAAATGCAATTCCGCCCGCCAGGCCGTCGAGGCCGTCCATGAGGTTGACCGCGTTGATGACGCCGACCACGCAGAAAATGGTCATCGCCCAGATGACCCAGGCGACATCCGGCAGGGCGACCTCGCCCAACCCGAGGAGATCGCCGAAGGTGACCAGGGAAACCTTGCTGAAGTACATCAGCAGGACAGTTGCAAGAATCTGGGCAAGAAACTTGTGACGGTGACCGAGTTCCCGGAAATCGTCGAGGAAACCGACCAGCAGCAGGACCGACAGTCCGAGAAAATATCCCCGCAGGCCTGCGATCGGCACAAGGATCATGCAACTGAAGGTCGCGGCAATGACAATCCCGATCCCGCCGACGAGCGGTCGGGGAATCCTGTGCATCTTGCGCTTCTCGCCAGGCTTGTCGAGCAGACCGATAGCCTTGGCGATGCGGGCGAGCCTCGGCAGGACGAATATTGCCGAAAACAAGGACATCAAAAAAACGAAGATAATTCGTAGATCGTGAGTAACCACGGCAACCTTGCTTTTTGAAACAAACTATCTCCGCCCCAGGCAACGACTCCTATTTTAGTATATTGGATTTTGACATCCAACAAAATTAATGAATAAGCCTAAGGATCAGCCGGAAATTCGACGTAAACCGGAAGGTTGGTTGTGCGACCGGCACCAGCATCACCGGGTTTAAACTCGGCCTTGCCAGCTTCCTCTGCCAATAGACCAGAGCGTAGTATGACAGATCACAGCGGCGACAATACTCGGCTCGGGATAAACCGCTCTGCGCCATTGCCTTGATGTGTGTTTGCCAGAAACGCGTCCGGCCAGCTGTTTGCTTGGGCTTTTCTATTTGATCGTTCACGAGCTGTCCCCTCTATTGAGTTTGCTCGATTATTACATGGGAGAGGGGGAGAAAAAAGAAGTGGTTCGCTTGGCGCTTACAGAATAACAAAAAGCCGTTGCCTCATGCGGCAACGGCTTCGGTGCATTACGTCAAAGATGTTCTTACTTCTTCATTCTTCTGCGAAAACCGGCGAGACCGACAAGACCAGTACCAAAGAGCAGCATGGTGGCAGGCTCGGGAACGGGGGCGGTGTTAAGGGTAACGGCATCTATGCTTCCACCATAGCTATTACTACCGCCAGCGGCAGCAAACCTAAGTGTATCCGAGCCGGTTCCTTTTACAAAATAAGAATAAACTTCCCAAAGATTGCCTGAAGTTCCACCTGCTAAACCCAAGCTTGTCACGAGGGAACCATTCCAAAAAACATCAATCCCATTAGAGTCTGCCGGAACGTTCTCCCTTGGGGAATAGGCAAAAGTCAGTATATACTCCTGGTTCTCAACAGTGTTAATACTCTGCTGAATTGCCATATTCCTGGTCGTATCAAGCTCGGCATAATTAACTCCCTCGTAAGCCGCTCCTGCAACATTATTCCGGATTTCAACGTCAGTAAGCGGAGTCCAACCATCAATAGAATCATAAATGGCCCACGTTCCCGCAGCTTGAACCGGGGACTCAAAACCTCCATTTTGGATCAAGTTGGCACTGGCATCACCTATCACTCCAAGCGTCATCATCCCTATTGTCAGTCCTGTCAACAATGTCTTTTTCACCATAATCTCCCTTAAAAAAACTATTTGGATGTAATGTAAGAACCTGTTTTGCTAATATTCACTATCCGTGCCATTTTTTTCATTCTTCGGGATTATCATGCGGTGAATTTTCGTGAGATTTCCTTTTTTAATTGTAATTTGAAGCAATTACCTGCAAGCTTCAGCACAGATAATAGATTATTTTTTAATAGTTTAAGTGAATTTCACCTACTCGACAAGGCTTAAGCATCCATCCTTATTCACCACGGCTACGAAAATCCGGAAAACCTACCCTTGGAAATTCCGGATAAACGGTTTTCCCGTATGTGCACTTTTTCAGTGAAGACACTGGTAGCAGGAGCACAACATCCGGCTTTCGGGGAAGGTGTTGATCCCCAGATACGCTGAACAAATCGAGGCGGAAATTTCCAGATTCTGTTAAAGACAACCAGGGGAAATGCGGATTAAATTGTAGCGCTGAAAGAGAGCTGAGGAACAGGGTGATGGGCCTCTGCAAAGGCCCACCACCCCCTCCAACCAGGACCTAAGCCATCCTGCAAGGAGTTACTCCACTGGTACTTTTTGTATCCATCGAGGTCAAGGAAATTGCCCGCCTTGGCCGTCTTTTTCCATGGCAAAAACCTGCCTGCTGGGAGTACGTGATCCGCCTTGGCGGCATCGGTCTGGTCACAGGGGAAGTCGGAGCGGGAAAGTCCACTGCTCTGCGCTGGGCTGCTGGCCGCCTGCATCCCTCGAAATACAAAGTTCTCTGGATAACAGCAACGGCCGGTTCCATCCTGGAAATATACCGTCAGCTCTTGGCCGAACTCGATGTCAATACCGCCTCGTCTTCCAGAGCCGTGCTGACCAGGCAGATCAGAAACCAGATACAGAACCTGGTCATGGTGTTTGCGTTGCAGTTTCTGCTCGTGCACCTTTATGCGATCCGTCTCCTTGCTCTTTTGACGCAGGGTATCTCGAGCAAAGGCCGATGCCCCATTCTCGAAAAACTCCTTTTGCCATCGGTAAAAAACCGTTGGTTGAAGCGAATATTCATCGCATAGATCCGAGACCGCAACCTTGTCGACCAGGTGGCGCTTCAGAATGGCTACTTTTTCCTCGGGACTGTAATTTTTTCGTTCTCTTTTCATGAAGTCTTTCTCCGTTTGAGTATGTTAACTCAAACACCAAAAAACTCCAATTCCCGCTGAACCAGCACAATATGTCGAAGACAGTCATGGGAACGGGTCAAATTCAAAAATGCAGCAAGAAGTCAATACAACTCCAGGGAAAGAGTATATACTTTCCTTTTACTATTTACCTCGCCCAGGTGTTCCGGTGTTCCTGACTATAGCAACGTAATCAGGTACAGTGGGGAACAACCTTTTCAGAGGAGATTACACTCGAGAACACACTGGTCTGGACTAAATATGAGTATTCTGTTTATGGGCAAACAGGAATGACAAAGACAAATTTGTTGTTCAGTGCTACTGGCAAGGAGGATACTCTGGGTGGATTCATCGATAATGTCAGCTTAACTGCAGCCCCTGTTCCGGAACCAGCCACTTTGCTGCTTTTTGGAGTAGGTCTAGCCGGGTTTGCAGGTACAATGAGAAGAAAAAAGTGACGGATGTTGCGCAAAAAACAAAGGCAGAGTCGGAAACGGCTCTGCCCTTTTCGGCTCGCCATGCTTTCAATCCAATATAACACTATTGGCAATCATCCTGATTTTATGACATCAACTCATCTTCAGAGTTTTCGTTAGCCCTCTTACGACAAAGCCAACACAGATACAGCTATTTTAGCTTTTTAAACAATTCTTCTACAATCATATAGACAAAGAGAGGACTGGAGACGAAGTTGCGGCGAAACAAACGGCGGGGCTCCTGAAGGAACCGAGGCAACCATTCCAACCCTATTCTTTGAAAAAATGGACTGGATCGTTTTACATTGCCCGCATAAAAATCAAAGACAGCACCAATTGCACCGATAAACTTCACATTAAGTCGCTCTCGATTACTGTATATCCATTTCTCTTGTTTAGGTGCGGTCATACCAACCCATAAGACATCTGGAGCCGCAGAGTTTATAATGTCAATCGTAGCTGCATTTTCCTCTTCGTCAAAATCCGGAGCAAATGAAGGAGAATGGTGACCAGCGAATATGATATGAGGATAATCCTTTGCCATTTTCTCTCTGATAGCTGTTAATGTTTTTTTGGTCGAACCAAGAAAAAAATAGCTCCTCCCACCTGTGCCATTAAGCAAGTTACTGAGACTCCAGAAAATGTCACTGCCCGTCACACGTTCTCGGATTTTACCGCCGAGGGCTCTAGAAGCGAATACTATACCTACACCATCCGGGGTCAGCAGATCGGCACTTTTTAGTGCCTTTTCAAATACATAATCATAATTTGAAAGGACTAATGAGTGAGGATTAGCGCAAAAGAAAGTCTTTCCCACAGCGCCTTCGGAAATCCACTGCTCTATTTTCCCAACACATTGTCTTGATGACATAGTAGTGACAGGATATCCCAATATTGATTCTGTATCTGAACTTTTCATTTTATCATCTATCTAACAATTGCTACCTCTGGCAGTTGAAATAGCTTTCGTATAGATCTTCATCAAGATATCGATATTCTTATCTTGGGTGTAACGCATTTGAAACTCTTCTCTTGCATTCTTGCTTAATTGTTCAAATAAACCAGGAACCTCCCATGCATCTCGAACACAATTTAAAAGCGAGCAAGGGTCAGCAGGAGAAAAAACTAGACCATTTACCCCATTCGTCACTATAGACGGCAAGGGGCCGATATCGGAAACGGCTATAGGTGTAGCAAAGGCGAAAGCTTCTCCCACTACCATTGGAAATCCTTCAAACCATATTGAGGGCACAATCAACAATTTAGCACTGGATATCTCGGCTTGAGCCTCATCTTGCGTCAAAAGACCGAGAAAATGAATCGGAACATCCGGCTGGGCATTCGCCAAGGTCTGCAAATCATTGCGCAAGACACCATCGCCAATAATTCTCAACTCGGGAGCCTGCGAGCCCCATTGCAGCCACGCTCTCACCAGAACGTCGACCCCTTTTTCAGCCGTCAATCTTCCGGCAAAAACAGCATACGGTTTTCTTGCTGACCATGGCACCGTATTAGGGGAATCAGGGAAAAAATTGGGCTTAACAGAAATACGATCAGCGGGCAAACCGGCACCGATCATTCGCTGACGCTGAAATTCAGTCAGTGCAATAAAAGCATCCACATGATGAGTCCATGTTCTCAAGAACTTATGCAACGCAACACTAGCTGCAAGCGGCATAGTAGCAAGCCTGTTGTTTCTATAGCATCCATATTGCAAAGCTGGCCAGACGGAGTGACGATCTAGACACTCGGTACATATTTGGCCTGCACGCACAGGAATCGCCGCAGGACAAAAGAGTCTATAATTATGTAAAGTTAAGACTCGAGCCGTCGAACTGCCTATTGCATGAAAGATGGCCGGGGAAAACCTCGGGAAGGTGTTATGAACATGAACAACATCAGGCTTGTATTTATGCACCAAATTGCGAACTGCATGAAACATCCATGGATTCCAAGGGGTTGCCAAAGCACCTTTGACTATTCCCCATACCCCCTGCCGCCGCCATTCATCACTATGGCGGGTGAAGGTTATCACTTCATGACCACTGCCGAGCAGCAGCTGCCGCTCGGCCTCGAAAACTTGGTTTTCACCTGAAGGAGCAGAAGAGCCATAATAAGAATGAATGATCAGTATTCGCATCCCAACCTTTCATTTCTTAGTTTTCATATTTATTCTGGAAGCATCCGGCCATAATCTTTATCCTCACACAGTCTTCAATCTTTTTGTGTCGTTTCAAAGATCCATAAACCAGTTTTTCAATGACTTATCGAAATAGCGATAATCCAATCTAGGTAAAACACCTTCAGATAAATTCTCGACTATACGTGCACATAATTCATCATCTTGCAAAAAACGAGCTATATGATTCGCCCAGGCAATTTCATCACCTGGAGGTGCGAATAATGCGGTTGTGCCATCTTCCAAAAAACTGGGTATTTCTCCTATCGGACAAGAAATAATCGGCCTGCCTGCTGCTGCATATAGTCCAAGTTTTGTAGGAAAACGGGTTTTTGACCGTTCATCATCCCATAACGGCAACAAGAGGACAGCTCCATGAGTAGCTAACCGGAACAGCTCGGTTTCTTGAACAAAACCTGTGATTATCACCTGATTTTCAATCACTCCATGTTGCTCCACTGCTTCACGTATTGCCCTCCGCCCAGCTTCACCACAAGGCCCACTCACAACCATCTTCGGCCACAAATTGTGTTCTTTCCCTACAACTCCCAACACCTTGACTAAAAATATGATATCGACTTGATAACCATCAACCATGCCACACCAAAAAAGATATGGGGAAATTTCTCCTACTGTTAATGGCTTATGTTCACGTTGCAGCCGAACTTCGTCGCTGTCGACGAGTACTGGTACTCTCAGGACAGGGTATTCCTTTTTAGCATTAATCTTATGTATATGACTTTCTATCTTGGACGATATTGACAACGCGCCAGAACTCATATGGAACATTATTTTTGAATACATCCATCGATTAAAAGAAGTTTTAGAAGGTGTATCGGGCCACCATTCGTTGCACTCCTGAGCAACAGAAATGTTCAATACCTTGCATACGAGAAGCACCCATATATTGATTAAATCACCCTGAGAAAAAAGAAACACAATAATCTTGCGCCGCAATGGAATTAAGCGACAAGGCAATAGAAGGCACCCATAAAAAAAATAGAGTATTCGCAGAAATCGGCTAACGGGGCGTTTAGTAGACGGACTTAAATATTCCCATGTAATGCCGTATAGCATTCCGCGCCGAGTTGTATTCTGAGGATAAGAGCTCGGACCAATGTGCCAAACGTGGAAAGTAATCCCTGCCTTGTAAAGCGCCCGACCAATAAGCATAACTCGGTTGCTGCTTGCAGTGCCAACTGGAAACCCAAATCCACCGCATACGCAATGAACCTGTTTGGTGTTCTCCATTATTTTAGTAACAAGTTTCTTTCGTTATTAACACTGCCACACCTTGTCGAGATCATCCTTTAAATTTGACAGAGCATATTTTTTTATTTCAATTAATGAGTAGCCCTTGACGTTTTCTAACTTCAAGGCATCCACCATTGCTTGGGCAAAAACTTTTGGATCGCGATCTACCACAAATCCATTTACGCCATTCTTTATCATACTGTCTGCACTGCTGAATCTAGACGAAACTATTGGTAGCCCTGTGGCTAGTGCCTCAACAAGAGAAGTGCTCCAACCTTCAGCTTCAGATCCCATTATAAACAAATCGGCAGCTTGGAGATAAAGTGCAAGATCTTGCTGTGATTTTTGTCCAGCTAAAATAACTTGGGTTGAAAGATTTTTGGATTTTATCACGCTTTCCAAAAATTTTTTATCGCTTCCTTCTCCAATGAAAACAAGCTTGGCATTTTCTTTAATTAAACAAAAAATCTCCATAGCATCCAGTAATAAAGGCCAACCTTTTGCTCTATGCAATCGTCCTGTTGTGACACATACTATTTCATCGACAGGTAGCTTTAGCGTTAACCGGGCAGTTTCCTTATTTGATGGTTGAAAAGTGGACGTATCAACTCTTGTTGGGAAGGAAACAATCTTATGATCATTAAGTCGCCCATTGCATCGCGTGTAAAAACTTTCTATTGCACCTTGGTCGGCAGCAGCCAAAATTAATTTTGCATGTTTGCGTAATGCTCTTATCAACAAACTTTCAAACAAATTTGCAAAATATTTTGCACCAGGATATCGGGAGACAGATAATGTAGGCTCAACACCGGGGAACCAAAATGCAACATTGTGATCAGAAAAAAATGGCAGAGCCATCATGACAGTCGGCTCTTGTGTTAAGATATTCTTAATTCCACAAGACAAAATGGCTCTGCCGTACCGCTTGAAATCAAAAAAATTTTTGGCACGAGCAGGAATTAAATGCCTTTTGTATAAAGGTTCCGGCACATGATCCGTAGCAAAAAAGTCATAAACTACACCATCAATTTCTCTTCTATGCCACTGACCAATGGGGGCATTTGGATCATCAGTCCAGCCCACCAAAGCCACAGAAGGACCGAGCGCACGTAAAAGCATCAGCGCATTAGTGAGTTGACCTCCTAAGGGTGCATTTTTATAATTACACGCTTCTGCCAAAAGAATTCGATGGTTTCCCACTGTAATGACCCAAAATTGCCAATCTGGTTCTGAACTTTAGTTTTCCTGCCCTAAGCTAGCAACCTCCTGAAAAATCCGAGCTTGTTGTTTCTTTTCGGAACGACAAGGTTGTGATTCACTGCAAAGGTTATTCCAATCATTGCCGACATTGGGTAAACAACATAACTATATACCATCGAATTATCTGTTAACATTATAATTGAAATTCCAATAATGGATAAAAAAGTGGCTTGGCACCAAAAACGAGATCGCATATTCGAATGATACTTTGAACCTCGCCAAGCTTTTACAAGACTATGACTTATAAAAGAAATCCAAAGAAATAATCCAACAACACCCAATTGATGGAATAGTCGCAAATAATCATTGTGCGGATGACGCCACCTTGGCACCCTGAGCATTTCATTCGGTCCTGATGTACCCTGACCTATCCAAGGTGAAGTAAGTGCCGAATCAAATACGATATTCCACATATGAATTCGTCCAGAAGTATTGACAGTAAACCTGCCATATCTGAGCGCCCTATCACCACCACCAATTGTTTTTTCATAAATTCCTGATTTAATAGACAAAGTTATTATGCCAACAAGCATAATGACAATTATGAGCCCAGAACGGGTTAGTTTTCTTATATTTGGAAAAGAAAAACCCTTTAATAATATTCTGCCAAATAAAATAATGACCATCTCAGCCAAGACAACAATGCGTGCTCCCAAGAGGATTTGCATACATATGATGCCGGCCATAAAAAATAATGAGCGACGATCATTGTTAAGTATTTTTACTAGATGAAACGAAATAAAAATTATACCGACTTGAGCAGTGGCTGGGCTAGCTTCTTGAGTGAATACTTCAAACATCATAACGAAAATATAAATAATTGTACAAACATCGATCAATACACCCCAGGAAATGAGATTTTTCTCAATAACCCTCATACTTGAAGTACATAGCAGAATGAAGGTTATTCCTGCCCATACCACAATATAATTCTCTATTTGTTCTTCTGGGCTAAACTTCAATACAAACCAGACTGATGTGAACAAACAAAACAAAACGAGTGGAATAATAGCTCTTCTATCTGATTTAAAAAGTTGTGGTTTTTGAAGAAATATTAATATAGAAGCAAAACAGATTAAACCCGTTATTATGCCACTTAAGCTAATCGAACCAAATCTGATCGTAACTGGTGCAGCGCCAAAAGCCGATGTAAGAAAAATTATTGCAACTAATATCGAGCGCATAACATAATTAAGAAATTAGAAAATAATGGTTTCCACTATGCTATCATTTCATTCTCAAAATTACGTACCACAATATGAGCCCAAAAATTAATTCGCCTACCCCAGTACCAAAAACCGCACCAGGGACACCATACAGTTCAATAAAATAAATAGCAAAGGCGATAGAAGTCACAGCACTAATCGTGCTTGCAATTAGTAGAGACCTAAAATCCTTCATTACTTGGAGAACTCTTACTGCACCAGCGCTTATTAAACAGAAGAACATTACAGTCGACCAAGCAAAGATCAGCGGATACAGGTTTTGAAAATTATTTCCTACAAATAAAGGGATAAAAAAATCGGCAGCAAATATGATTACTGCCACATACGTCGCTGCCATAAGAAGCGATGTTAATGTTATGAATAATTCCGTCCTTGTTACTCGCGGTTTTCCTGCTAGGCGCAATTCTGCTAGCCTTGGTATGGCGACTTGGTCAATTGCCGGAAGCAGTATCCAAAATGGAGTAATCAACATACGCGCAGCATTGGCAAAGCCAACACCAACCGGTCCGAGGAACAGCGCAGTAACATAGGTATACGCTTGAGACTGCATCCATACAACGGACGAAGTACCGGCAGCCCAACGCCCTCCACGCCAGGCATCTCTCACATCCTCTGTCAGACGAGATTTTCTCACGGTTGTCATAGGTAACTTCAACAAAATATATCCTGCCACTGCACCGGAAAAATTACTCGTTGCATAATACCAAAGAGCCCTTACTACAGTAAGTTGATCTTCCAAAAGGTATTGTAAACCAAATAATGAAAGAATGAATATCAGCACTGTAGTGTTAACTTGTAAAGCATACACTTCATTTCTCGCAGTATAAGAATAACGAACGAAAAAGTCCTTTAATACAAAAGCAACTGAGGAAAAAGCAATTGGCAGCACCAATGCTGAATATTTACCTAACCAGCTTTTACCAATTACAAGAATGATTAGAGAAAAAACAACCAATATCAGGCAAAAAATCATTATGCTTGTGAGTATGCTTGCTGCATATTTCGGACGATCGTCTATTTTCTTGTCAGGTATAATTACTACCATCTGACTCAAGAATAGGGCATTGCAAAAACCGCAACAAAAAAGACTTATAGCAAAACAAACACCATATTCTCCAAATTCCACAGGCGCGAGCGTACGTACCAGATAAAGACCAATACAAAAGTTGGTTCCACTGCTTACTGCCTGATTGATAATGCTCACAGCCAAAGATTTTCGCAGCGACTTAAATTTCCTCCCATACGAGACAGATTTTGAAGCGATAACATTTCCTGTCTCTTGAGTTTCCGTCATTTTTCGCAACCATTAAATATAACAACGCTTTTTGACTATAACATGCCGCCGCGACACAACGGCAAATAGCTTTTCAGAAATTTGATATCGCCGAACACCGGGGAACGTCCTTTTCAAATATATTTTCCGGCGGACTTATAATGAGGATTTGAAGAGCCACTGTTTTTCTGCGCCGTTTGCGCATGAGTTGGGGCTGGATTGGAATTTGCTATCTTCCTGCATAAGGCTCTGTTGGAAGGACGAAGTTCTTTTTTCGGCATCAGATTAGCTATGCCGGCAAAATTGCCTGCTTTATTATCGGGCAATACCCAAAACCAAAGCAAGGCAATCTCGAGCCTTGTCCTCCCCATGTACCAACCGGATTTCCCCGGGAGGTTTCGGCATTGAACGCACCCATTCAACCAGCATTCGCTGATCTGCGTGCGCCGAGTATTCGGAGAGAAAGTGAATCTTCGCCTTGGCGGGAATTTGCCCGTCGACCAGCCGTCTGCCGAAGGTCCCTCTGGCCTGATGCCCGATAAAGATGACATCGTTTTTCGGGTCGCCCAAGCCCTCTTCCAGATGCTCGACGATTCTGCCGCCGGTGCACATGCCGCTGCCCGCGATGATAATCGCAGGGCCTCCTATCCCGAGGAGCTGCTTATGGTCCCGGTATTTTTCCACGCCATAGAGGCCCCTGAAGTCGAACGGATGGTCGCCTTCGGCCTTGAGGCGCCTGGATTCCTTGTCCCAGAAATCGGAGAGTTGCGAATATATCTTCGTTATCTCGAGGCCGAGTGGCGAGTCGAGGAAGACCGGTACGCCGAGACCGAGCCGGTCGAGCTCGTAGAGCAGCTCCTGGGTCCTCCCCAGGGAAAAGGCCGGAATATAGACGACACCCTTATCGGCGAGAGCTTTCCGCAGCACCTGCCGCAGGGTCTCCACCCGGTTCGATCGGTCGGGGTGAGTGCGGTCGCCGTAGGTTGACTCCAGGATAAGCAGATCGCAGGCGTCGGGCGGGTCGGGGTCCGGCAAGATAGGTGTATCTCTGCAGCCGAGATCGCCGGAGAAGATGACCCGGAATTCACCCGCGTCGCCCTCAGCAAAGGTGAAGAGGATAAAACACGACCCCAGGATATGCCCGGCATTTTTGAGCTTGAAGGTGATTCCGTTTTTCAGGTCGAAGGTCTCGTACAACTCGAACCCCCAGGACAGATCTTCTATCAGGGTCTCGAGGCGTCCCATTTCCTGATCCGTCCTGCCGGAAAAGGACATGGCATCGCGAAGCATGGGAAGCAGCAGGGCTTTTGTAGCATGACTGCAGATGATCTCCCCACGGAACCCGGCCTCGATCAGTTCCGGGACTCGGCCGATGTGATCGATGTGGGCATGCGTCAGAAAGAGATAATCGATATCTTCCGGTGGTACAGGGAACTCGACAAGGGGCAGCTCCGGATCGTCCCCCTGGGCACTGCCGCAGTCAACCAGAATATTGACGTTGTCAACAGCACCATGCCTGCTTTGAATGAGATGGCAAGACCCGGTGACACAATCTTTGCCGCCGAGATGTATGATTTTCATATGCAGCAATTGGAGTCGATCGATGCTTGAGTTGCAATGATTTGGATTTTTGCTCTTTCTTCTTTGCTCCGCTGGCCGCCACCATACCATATAAGATGATCCGATTGCACTTTTATAGCATCAGGATCAGGATTTCCTTGGTTGTTCAATTACTGAATTGAGGAATCGGGAATTGAAAAAATACACAGTGAATGCAGATGCCATCATAAAGACAGCCACCCGAAAAGGAGCTACATGTGCACCGTCCCCCAGGGATCTTGCGCCTTCGGTTCGAAGCTCATTATGAACTCCGTCCACCCCCAGGGAGGATTCAATATCTCAGCCCCGATTATTTTGCTGCCGTTTTTCGTGGCCGACCATTTCGGAGCAATTTTCATCTTGAAGTTTTGTCCTCGGCCGCTGACAACAACCGTCATAATCTTCGTTTTATCGTTGATTTTCGCCGGCATATCCGCCAAGCGAACACCAAATCTCGCGGCATCGACCACAACACCCTGAAAAAATCCTTGTCCATCAGAAACATCAATCGAAAGATGGCTGATGCCCATCCTGAGATGATTCCTTCTCTCCATAAAGCACCTCTTTTCTCGGACCAGTGGAGTATCTTGTCGTTATTGTATTGCGTCAGGCGGTTACTTCCCTTCTCGTGTCTGACAGTTTCTTGCCGGATTCTCCTGGTTGGGCGATTTTGGTTTTCGTTTTCGTTCCGTTTCAGTGGTTTTCAGTTGACCCTTTTATACCAGCAAGCTCTATGCCAAAAGCCTTAGAAAAAACCCGGGGCATGGTAAGCACGGTAAGCGTTCAGTTGGCCGGCGTGTAGGGGCAAAATCTTGCATTCGCCCGAGAAAGCGCACGGATTAGCTATAACAAGGGATTTGATCGAAGTGGTGGCGAGAAATTTTCTGCAATGCCGGCGGACGATCACGAGGGTCGCCCCCCACATCCTCAAGCGGAGGCATTTATGACTACTTTGGTAGGATCGAGCAAAGGCAAAACTGGTGAATGATTACCGGACATGAACAAGTCTCTTTGTTTTGAAACTCCGTCGGAATCACCATGTATCGCTTTACCTTCGCCTTAATCTACTCCTGATAGACATGGAACTAAATAAGTCCAAAATCTTAGAATTATATTCAAGATTAATGGATTTTTCTTAAAGCTTGGTTATTTCTTTTTGCGCCTGACAAGGTTTCCTGCCAGGCCGACCAGGCCGGTTCCTAAAAGGAGCATGGTGGCTGGTTCGGGGACGGGTGCGTGAGTTCCATATTCTGCAATCACCCTGGTGGTCAAAATGCGATCTTGCCCTCGCCCCGGGTAAACGATTCCACCATTAGATGTATATCCCACCGAATCCTCGTTTACAGCGTGCGGCGAGATATATCCCATTATATATTGATCCCAACCGTTAAATTCAGGATCGTAGTACTCATAATCGGTGGGGATTACATCATCGCCATATTCTAAGATTAACGCGAGGAATTCGCTTGACTGGTATTCCCAATACTGTGCGTCCTCCTCTACCAACACACCATATGACTCCATCATTGGATAAAGGCAAAACTTTTGAAAACTGAGTTTATCGACAACGCCATCTTGATTTAAATCAAAATATTGAATGTAGGCAGCGATAGCAGTTTCTTTCTCTTCAAATGTTAATCCATACTGGTATTGTAAATTGGTGTCCAATATAATTCCTGTTCGATCGTCAAGAAAATAGCCAGAACCTCCACCCATCTCGATGAATGTTGCTTCCGCCATCCCAACGATTCCCAACGAAAACATTCCCATTACCAATCCGGCTGAAAGTTTTTTACTCATTTCCGCTCCTCCCAATAAATTGAGAAAATTTTCGATAACGAGCATAATATTCACTACGGCAAAATCATTAATAGATTTTACTTACTGATCGTTCCGATAGGAGTATTAGGCACCACAACCGACAATATCATGCAGAAACCAGGCTAGTTTCCATGGCCGGGATCTGTCCCCTTAGGCGCACTATTGAACCATAATTGCTAAAATTTTCATATAGGTAGAAACACCTATTTTTACACATTTACTGACGCCCAGGCGTTTCGCATGCCGGACGGGACACTTGTGTCGTTTTCCCCGGAGACCATCCGGAAATGTGCTGTATCGTTACCGGTATGGCGGATTGTCCACCCTGGAAAATGCCTCGAAAAATAAAAGGAGTGCGAGCGCAGTGCCGCACGGTGGTTCTTACGCAACCTGCGTTTTGATCATCCGCATCTGCCACTCATCGTCAACGAGGAAGACCCCCTGTTTCTCTAGATTTGAGGAGCACCTTATTGAGGTGTGGATAATAGAATATTTACGACAACCAGACACAATTGCCCCTGTGTGAGAAAATATTGTCCCAACTGCGCATACTTTTCACATTCCATGAAATGGATAACCCTGTATGTTTTCACCACACCTCCCATAATTCCTTTGAATTGCAAATCAAACCAAAATCATCCAACCACTGGTACCATTATTGCCTACTGGTTTCATTTCAATGAGTGGCTCTATTATTTTCATGCAGTAAATAAGATCAATTATCCTTCTGGCTACCATTTTTTTATGGTGAGCATCGGAAATAATAAAATGAGGAATGAATTGAAAATGTTTTTGAGAAAAAGTTAGAAAATATATGGTGTTCAGCCATCGGCTGTCACCTTTAGCATTTGCGACCGATTAACGGTCTGGGAATCGAGGGTAGGTGCATGGAAAGCACCCTGAAATAGCTAAGTTGATGACTTTGGAATGAACCCTGCGCAATACACAATAATTTACGTCCAGTGACATTGGAATGTGTGCCCTGTTGCACCCCAGAAAAACGTCTTAGCTGGACGCTAAACTCAAGACCTCTCTTCCTCCAGATTCAATACCCGCTTTACCCCTATCGGCATGGGCGGTCTGATTTATTCGGTCTTAGAAATGGCTTGCGTGGTCACTTCCAAAAAAATTGGCGCAACACTCCGCGCGGTCATTAGTACCTTGGAAATTCGTTTCTTGTTTTTTTGAACCGAATTTCGTGATCGTACTTATACCCCTCAAGGGGGCACTGAAATGAGTCCCCTCTGCTGTTGGAGGGGCTGACGACCCTTGGGTTGCAGGCGTCAGCCCGCATTAGCTGAAGTCTCTTGGAGCACAGACTTACATGGCAAGAAAACACAGACGAAGAAGGACGAGTATTTCCTTTTTTAAAATATTCGTAATTGCGGCCTATATATTGTTATCCTTCGCATCTCCGTCCGCGGAATACTCCTCGGCCCCTCAGAACGACTCCCTATCTCCTGGAACCACCTTGAACGCGGTTATCATAATCAATGACAGCGCAGGCGAGGGACCGCTCACCGTCACGTTCGACGCCGGAAAATCGACCGGAGATATCAGCGAATATATATGGAACTTCGGTGACGGTGACACGGCAGCAGGAATAACCGCCTCCCATACATACATGAATGCCGGAACCTATACGGCTACGCTGGCGGTTACCGGCATGACCTCAGCAACCCGGCAAACCCATGTGGCGATAACCGTCACCAAGCCGTCACCTGGCTCAGACGGCGGACCCACTGCCGTGATTTCCTCCGCCACAGGCGACACTCCTCAAACCGTAACCTTTGACGGCAGGGATTCTTCCGCCTCCAACCCTCCCATCAATTCATACTTGTGGGACTTCGGCGACGGGAGCACAGGCGATGGTGTTACAGCGTCTCACGTCTATGCCCTCCCCGGCACCTATCACCCCAGCCTCACCGTGACCGACAGCGAAGGCTTCAGCGGCCGGACAAGAATCAACCGGGTCATCATCGGTCAATCGCAAGCTGCCAACACACCGCCGCAGGCGTCGTTTACCGCCACACCTATTTCAGGCGAGACTCCGCTGACTGTCACCTTCGACGGCTCCGGGTCGAGCAACGCGGATGGCTCGACCTCCAGCTTTCACTGGAACTTCGGTGACGGAACTACGGCATCCGGCGCGACAGCCACACATACATACACCGAGATTGCGAACTACAACGTGACCCTTCTGGTGAAGGGCTCCAAAGGGACCATAGCGACCTTCAGCGAAACTGTTTCAGTCCGAAGCAAACAAAAAAAAGATGTATCCATCATTACAAATACGGTTTTCAAATGAATTACTTTTTTCTTCGTATTCAGATGCTTAAAACCTAAAGCTTAGCTGGAATATATAAATTACTATTTTGAAATTGCCTTATTACCATAACGTAAAACAGAGAATCCAATTTCGATGACCAACATCTATTATACTGAATTTACAAAGTTAAGGTACAAAATGGCTGTCCCTCATCAATGCCGTTTCACCCCGCTGTCTTACAAAAACTGCCCTCCAATTTCTCCCGGATGAATTTCTCTCAGAACTTGACAGATCGAAAAAAAATATGACATCATACATTGTCACGATCATCAGACTTATCCGTCTTAAGACGAGAAGACAATAAATCAAATATAATATAGTCGTTATCACGACCAGGAGACAGAGGCATGACAAACAGGCAACGTTTGGGGGAACTCCTTGTTCAGCAGAATCTTGTCTCGCAAGATGTCATTGATCAGGCCCTGCGAACTCAGATCGGCGGCAATCGGCGTCTTGGCCACATTCTTGTCCGGATGAAAGCCATCACCGCGGATCAGCTTGCGCAAGCACTGGCAAATCAGCTCAATATCCAGCTCTGCAATATCAACGAATTATTTAATCAGGAAGTCCGTGGGAAGTTACCCCGCTACCTGTGTCATCAGTACAGCGTCCTGCCTCTGGCGCAGAAGAAAAACAATATCCTGGAAGTCGCGATGGCCAATCCGGCCGATGAGGAAGCGATAACCGATATCGAGAATTATACCGGCATGGTTGTCGAGCCGCATCTGGCCCTCTACTCCGATATCGACCGAGAAATCTCCAAACGCATTCCTCTCGGTTTCAAAGACCTCTTCTCCCCCAGATTCAATACACGCTTCACCCGCATGGGCGTTGCCGTCTGCCTTGCCCTTATCGTTATTCTTGCAGGCTTCACGTATCGGTACATTCAAAATGCCGCCTACGGCACCGTCTCGACAACGGCCGACGCCGTTATTTACAAGAATCACGATCTGATGCTCGGAATCGAGAAGAATGGCACCATAAATCTGCTCGGCAGAGGCGCCTTTGCCGATGGATACTACTCCGTTTCGTTCACCGACCCGGAAGTATTGCGCTCGTTTCTTGCGGGCCGGGAAAAGGATTTATCCGATAACCAGAAAACCTGGCTCGACTGGGCCATCTCGCAAATACAGTCCGAAAATACTCGCTCGCTGGCCAAGAACCGATGATTGCCGGCAACTCACCTCATATTTCTTGGCCATTCATGATGGTTACTCCTACTCTCAAATTCCGCGGACAGGCGGCAACCTGCCTCCTCGTCTTGCTTGTAGTGCTCGCGGCAGGCGCAATCACGACTTCTGCAGCCGCTGCCGCCGAATATACCTTCGGTTGGGCGGCAAATCCGGAACCCGTGGATGGCTACAAGCTCTACTACAAAAAGGGCGGCGCACCCGAACCTCCATTCAACGGGACCGATTCCGCCAAGGGGCCTTCCCCCATCGACCTTGGCAAGCAAACCTCTTTTACCATCACCGGCCTGGACAACACCGCGACATACCATTTCGCCCTGACCGCGTATCACGGCAGCGACGAAAGTGGGTTCACTCAAGTAATAACCGTCAACCCGCAAGAGGATACCGTCCCTCCCCCGCCAACCGGGGGAACTGCCGCCACCCCGCCATACGGGGAAAAGCGCTTTACCTTCAACTGGGAACCGTCGACTGAGACCGGCATCACTTCCTATCGCTTTTACATCAACGATAAGTTCCTGTGCGCATCGACAACCCCCGGCGCAACATCCCTCTCCTGCAATGCAGTTCTGCTCAAGGAGACGATGTACTTTTCCATGACAACGGTTGACAGCCTAGGCACCGAAAGCGCCAAGTCCAACGTCCTTACCTATGAGCCCCCGCCTCCGAGCAAGGCATTTCTCTTCAAATGGGATGCGACTGCCGCAAGCGGAATCACTTCCCGCAGATTTTATATCAACGGTCGATTCCTCTGCGAGAGCACCGACCCTGCAACGGCATCCCTCACTTGCTATGCCGACCTGCTGGGTGGGCCGATGTCTTTTTCCATGTCGACGGTAGACAGCCTCGGCATTGAAAGCGCCCAGTCGAATGTTCTCGTCTATGATCCTGCCGGAACAACGGCCTCCCCCCTCGGCCCCGCAGCCATTTTACAGTGGCAGTACGATGCGGCCGCTTCGGTGCTCGGCTACAGGATCTACCACAACGGCACCCTTCTTGAAGAAATCAGCGATCCGGGCGCGAGCGGGTATACGAGCCAAGCCCCCCTGTCCGAGACAAACATATTCGAGGTGTATGCCTATGACGGCAGCGGCAACGAGGTAAAAATCGACAGTACCGTCAGTTATACCGGCACCCCGGCAGGCACGGACACCGATGCACTCGCCGCGGTGATTATAGCCAACAAGCAGAAAGGCCAGGGTCCCCTTACCGTCACCTTCGATGCCGGCGCTTCGACCGGCCCGATCAATACGTACACGTGGAGCTTCGGCGACGGCGATACGGCGCAAGGAACAACAGCCACGCACACCTACAACTTCGCCGGAGCATTCACGGCCACCCTCACCGTTGCCGACCAAAGCGGCGCAACCCGCCAGGCGAATATCGGGATAACCGTCACCGCGCCGGCAGCACCCGAGCCGGCCGGCGAACCCGTCGCCGTCATCGCGTCTTCCAGTGCGGTAGGCGAGGCTCCCTTTACCGTCAATTTCGACGGCAGCGGTTCATCCACGCCCAATCCCCCCATAACTTCATATTCCTGGGATTTCGGTGATGGAACATCCGGCACGGGCATCTCCGCATCCCATACCTATTCGCTCCCCGGCACCTATTACCCCAGCCTTACCGTCCGAGACAGCGCCAACCTCACCGACGCTGCAAACACGCCGGTGATCATTACCCAGGGCCAGTCCGTGAACACTCCGCCAAGCTCTGTGTTTACCGCTGCTCCAGGGTACGGCACTGCCCCCCTCGCTGTTTCATTCGACGGCTCCGGATCAAGAGATGCCGAAGGCTCGATAAAAAGCTACCACTGGAACTTTGGCGACGGAACCACGGGAACCGGCGTATCGGTGCAACATACCTTTTCCACTCCCGCAAATTACACGGTAACCCTTCAGGTGACGGACAATCTGGGAGAAACCGCGGTTTCGAGCCAGGTGATTGCGGTTCGCGCGCCGGGCGAAGCCAAATTCTACTTCGAACTGTGGGAGGCCCAGGTCACCCACAGCTGGACCAGGTTCAATTTCAAACAGGCTTTCAAGGATCCGGTGGTCGTAACCGGGCCTCCAAGCTTCAATGATCCCGACCCGGTCACCGTCAGAGTCAGGAATGTCGACCCCAACGGCTGCGAGATCCGTCTGCAGGAATGGGAACACCAGGACGGTGTCCATGCCTCTGAAACCCTCTCCTTCCTGGTCATGGAGAGAGGCGCTCACACCACCGACAATGGCGGCAAGATTGAAGCGGGGACATTTACCGGGGCGACATCCTTCAAGAGAGTCGACCTGCAGCAACAATACAGCAATGTCCCGATCATTCTCTCCCAGGTGATAACCGAGAATGAAGCGGATGCCGTTGTCGGCAGGCTGCGCAATATCACTGCAGCCTCCTTTGAGTACACGATGCAGGAGCGCGAACTCACCCCCACAGCCCACGGCGCCGAGACGATCGGGTATATAGCTTGGGAACCAGGGGAGGGAGAAGTCTTGGGTCTGCCCTATAAAGCTGACCTCACGGCTCAGACCATAACCGATGCCTGGTCGGATCTTGTTCTTCAAACCGAAGATCCCGCTTCGCCTCTTCTGATTGCCCAACTGCAAACCAATATAGAAAGCGGGCCTGCGGCACTGCGCAGCCGTGTCACCCCCACATCCTTGCAAATCAAGGTCGAGGAGGAAACTTCCGCGGACGAAGAGACCATACATATGACCGAAGTGGTCGGCTCCGTCATCATAGGCGAAAAGGCAGCGTCCGAAACAGGCTCGACTTCCTCACTGATCAAGAATTTCACCTTCACCTGGGAGAGCGCCATCAGCACGAATATCGCCGGCTACAGATTCTATCTCAACGGCAGTGTTCTTTGCGAGACCACAGACCCAGCCGCACGGCAGTACACCTGCAAGGCCGGCCTCCTCAACGAAACGATGAATTTCTCCATGACTTCAGTCCTGAGCGACGGCACGGAGACCGAGCCCACGGTCGTTCTCAGCATCAGCCCGGACGACTATCCGGATGTATTCGGCATACACCTTGCCACCTTCGAATGGCAATATGACGCCTCAGCCGAGAGCAGCATCGCCGGGTTTGCCGTCTACAATAACGATAGCCTTGTCTGTGATACGATGAAGCCCAGCGATAGAAAACTGACGTGCAAGGTGCAAATCGATTCAAAAGGCAATGCTTTCTCTATAAGAGCAAGAGCCTTGAATGGAACCGAGACCGGCTTCCCAAACACTCTCCAGTACATCCCCTGGTGATGTTAAACCTAAATGTTTAAAACTAAATTCATAATAGCCATGATGCGAACGACTCAAGATTTACAAGAGACCAACTGGAGAATGAAGATGGCCCAGAATTCAACACCCCCCCTCACCCTTCTTTCAAAGCTGTTATTTGCTACAACCCTTCTTTTCCTGAGCAATACCTCTCCACTTGCAGCGGCAGAAAATACCAGCTACCTTAAGTCGGTTGCCATCACCGATGCCGCTGGTGCAAACGCGCCACCTACTGCAGTTATCAGCTATACTAAGCAAGGAAACGTGTATACATTTAATGCTTCTCAGTCTTCAGATTCTGATGGCACTATAGTTTCGTACAATTGGAAGTTCAGTGATGGCTCAACTTACGAAGGGAGAATTTGCAGCCACGCACTTCCAACAGACGCCTCCATTACTGGACAGCTCACATTGGCCGATAATTCTGGCGGGGTGACCTTGACACCCATACAGATGTCGAGCACGATACTCAAGGATACATTCTCGGAAGCAGTCCTTACCCCTCTAACAAATCATAAACCTGAAATCGGCGGCACATGGCACATCTTGAACAGCAGCCAACAGCTAGTAGTAGCTACTGGTAATTACATGAAGAATTCAAGCAGTGACGGCACATTGTTCTACAACGATGCATCCCCTGGAAGCGCTAACTATTCAGTTAGAGCACACATTTTGATTAACAATACCAACTATGACCGAATAGCTGGCCCCTGCCTTAGATTGACCAGCCAAGGTAACGGATATTGTGGATATTTGACAGGTAAAGGCGAATTTGTACTTTCTAAACATGTCAGTGGCTCGATTTATGGAACCAAATTAGCTAGTAAAATGAGTAATACACAACCAAGCACTACTGGCTATATAATTGAGTTAAAAGCATCTGAGGCAACTTTAGTCGCGATATTGAAGAACGAAAACGGTGATGTATTAGACTCTCTAACCAGCAATGACTCCAGTTATTTAAATGAAGGATTTGCTGGTGGAGTTATACGGCGTAATAACTCGTTGATCTACAGCATTGAGGGCGGGCACTAATAGAATTACCTGGAATCAACTTCAAGGGCACGCGAATCTATGTGAAATCTCTCAAGTTGTAAAACCGCATCGAGGATGAGAACTCACTCGCAATCTTTCCCTGAATTTCGCAAAGCAACTGCAAATAAACTCCTAGGTTAAACGAACACAATATTCCGGAAGACATCATGTCAAGAATCTATATATCGATCTTCCTTTTAAGTACGCTAATTGCACTGCCGACAGTTATCCGTGCATCATGCGATTGTTCCTCCACTGACCCTATCAACCCATGTCTGGGCAATTCCATTACAGTCTTGGTAAATGCAAGCAGCATAAACGGCAGCAGCTCAACTGATGCGATTTTTGAATGGAAATTTAATTCAGGTGGTGAAGCTGCAAGCTGTGGTAAGTTTGCAAATGGAGATTACTGGATTGCCCCTGGACCAGGAAAATCATCAGTTGAAATTACGAATATTTCATCCTTGGGGGCTGGGAAAATATCGGCAGACGCAGATCCTGTTTTGGAGAAAATTGGTCTTCTAGATGGGAGCAATAAATACGGCAATTATATCGCTTCAGAGAATATTGTTCCCATTTTACCTTTAACTTATACTACCACCACTTCGCTGGTAGCCGCTATCCAACGAGATGAGTCCAAAGAGGGAGTTTGTGGGACTTCGAGAATAGTAGGAGAATGTGTGGATGCTTATAACGTTGTTACCGTTCTTCCGTCTATACCTGCACGGTGCGGCGTAGACATGTTACGGCCAAATATTTCAGGAGACAGCAAGCAGATGCTGCATCTTTCAGATTTTGATTTTTCTCTACTCCCATCTTTGAGTTACCTCAGTGGTACTGATCCTGTAGGGCTAGAAAGGATTAGAGAGAGATGGGCTCACAGCATTGAGATTTTCGGGCTTGTAAGCGCTAGCGGAAAATTTTTTTCCGAAGGGGGAAGAGCGTTTCGATCACATATACTAGTCGATGATTACGCTGGTGGTACAGCTAGCCAATGGTACAATGAAATGATGGTCCTCCTTTCGGATGACAATTCGCTTTCGGAAAAAATGCCAGCCATTTCCTCTATTCTGACTTACGGATTGGATCTTTATCATGCGATGTACAACACTACCCAGTCCAGGTACTTTGGAGTTGGTGCCACTCAGCACGCCGGCAAGTTCATGCCAGTCGTCCTGTTCGCCTCTCTCCTAAAAGATCCATCTTTTGCAGATAAATTAAAAGAAGTAAGAAACCATGTTCGTGACAACCATTTTTCAGGACCGCACGAACTGGCTCAAATCCAAGTAGGTCCGAATGGACCAGTATGGGGAGACACACTGTCTTACGGGCCAGTGCAGCAACATGGGTCTTATTGGGGAAATGTCCTAGCTTCTCGTTGCTACGATAATGCTCCTGTCGGAACCACTTGTAACCCAACTCTTGGGAAAAAGACACAAAAGGACCCCTATGGATATATTGACGGTCCGCCTAATAAACCAGGAACTTCCTACATGATTTCGACATTGGGCACCCAAAGGTCTTTTGTGGCGATGATGTGGCTTATCCCAAAGATTAGAGAAGTAGTCAATTATGAGGAGATAATTAAATATATTGACAGAGTTGATACTCAAGGAATACAAGTTTTAAATGATCCTTGCGTAACCCCTGATAGCAGGGAAGACCCTACACAGTGCGATCCATACAGAAATACAGGTTGCAAATATTATGGTGTAACTTGGGGGCCAGTTGACCCAACCGATGAAAACTCCACTTGCATTACTATTGAGACCCCACCTTATACAAAAGCTGGGCGTTTTACATCATTGCAAGGAACCATGGTAAAACCTAGCTATACTAGTAGCCAAGTTGAAAAGAATTGGAGCAAGATTAAAGCTCAGAGTATTTTGGGCGTACCTCGGAACTTCCATCTTTTTCAGTAGCGATGAGACGAAGAGAGGTACACGGGACATTTAATGGATTGTAATTTTATGTGACGGAAGATGCTTGCAAAAATTGATTGGATATCATAAGCTACTCAAAGAATTAGACAAATCCAAAAAGGCAATTTCTGCAATCTAACACATTAGGGCAGAGATTGGAGAGGCTAGATTCCTTTTTTTACGAGCATCGGAGAAAAATTCAATGAATGAAGCATCTCGCCGCGCCGGAAGATTTGCGCTTAAAACGCTTTCTCCTATCGCGCAAAACAAGATGGCTCGGGCGTTGCTTACTGGATTGGATGACTTCATATGTGCCACCCTTGGGCGCGGAGGTGGATCAGGCTGGGACCATAAGGGCCAGGTTACCGCTCTCGCGAAACTAGCAAACGTAGGAAATCGACCGATAATCTTAGATGTCGGCGCAAACAATGGCGAGTTCGTAACCGCCCTTCATGATCTCATTGGCAAACACGACGGTGAGTACCACTTGTTCGAGCCAGCCACTAATGTAGTGCCTCATTTACAACAGAGAATCATTCAGATTCCGAACTGCACAATCATCAAACAGGTTGTATCAGATGTTGACGGGTGCAAAGTTTTTAATCAAGCTACTGTCGGATCTGGCCTAGGCTCGATTTACGAGCGTCACGATACCAGCATTCAGTCACGGGAGTGGCTGAAGCTGGAGCTGCCCTCTATTACTCTGGATACGTACATTGGAAGGTGCGGTATTGAGCATATTGACATTTTGAAGATCGACGTGGAAGGGGCAGAACTGGACGTGCTCAATGGTGCAACCCACGCTCTATCCTCCGGCATGATCGATACCATCATGTTCGAGTTCGGCAGCGCAAATCTCAACAGCCGCACGCAGTTTTCGGATTTCTGGTGGCTGTTCAAGCGACATGGTTACAGGATCTATCGAGTGATTCCTGGTGGCCGATACTATGAACTTGAGAAACTCGACGACCGTGACGAGTATTACCGAGGACCAACTAATTACATTGCGAAGCTTATCCAAAGCAAGAAAAGCTCTGCCTGATTGTACTCTTCATAAAGTGGTTGAATCAACAAAACCCTCGCTTGAAGTGTAATGCTTCAAGGATTGTCTTGAATTAATCCCCTATATTGTTCCAGCAACCAGCTAGTTTTTGAAGAAAGGTTACCAAGTTGTTTAGCTCGGTCTACTGCTCCTTTTTGCAATTTTTCAAATAGCACTCTATCTGAACATACACAATTCAAAAAATCAGCTATATCTTTAGCCATTTGTTGCGACGTCTCTGCTTTCACTAGATAACCACAATCTCTAGTGACATAATAACCTGGCCCTCCACGATTTATTGTTACAACCGGAATTCCATTGCTTAATGCTTCTAGGACTACTCCTCCTGCTGGCTCTCGAAAGCTCGGAAAAATCATCAAATCAGCTCTTCTGTATGCAGCTTCGACACTACTTTTTGGCAGATGCCCGTGGAAAACAACTTTAGACTCAACATTAAGTTTTTTTACGAGTTCTTTGCAAATCTCGTACTCCGGTCCATCTCCGACCACTTCAAAGGTATAATTAAATTCAATAGCTACAAACTTTAAGGCTTGAATTGCTTCCCTCACTCCTTTAGTTCTAACCAGCCTTCCCACATACAGGAAAACAAAATGTTTTTTCTCGAAAGGCGATTTCTTTTTATTAAAGACATCTTCATAACAATGACAATTTAAATGAACAAGGTTTTTAACTGATTTTACAGGTGCGTTACTTATAATTTCTTTCGCATATTCTGCACCTGTCAGCACTAAATCAGTATTCTTCAATGAATGTCTTAGTAGCGGATCGTACCTAAATCTCATAATATCAAAGTTTCTTAATGACATATACCACGGACTATTAGCATGGCATTCCCTAGCAAGGCTCTTGGGAGTGTCCAAACTTCCTTGTAGTGGTCCATGGACCAAAGGTATACCAAAACCTATCCCTGGAGAAGGATACCTCATTGCCGCAGGAGTCATTTGGTGAATGACATCGAATATTCTTTTTTCTTCAAGAGCTTTTCTAATCCACCTTCTCACTTTAAGATAATATATTAAATATCCAGGTTTAACCATCGCATTAAATCTTTCAAACTTCCTGAAACACTTTGGCTCTGGCCATGTTATTACTTCAACATTTTTTAATGATTTTGCTATATTTTCCTGCCCCTCTCGATTAAGAGATAGCAGTGTCACCTTAACATGCTCAGCTAAACTTTTTACCCATACAAATGAATTATAGGCTTCACCAACATCATTTGCGTCACAAAAAGGAGCGAGGAATAATAAGCGTATGTTACTTTTTTCCATAAAAAATAGGTGCCCCGAGGAATTTCGTTCTCTGTCCAATCATTTTTACTAATCGCAGGAAGGACGGACTATTCTTTTGTGGATCTATTACCAGCATTCGTTAATATGAACACATACCTTGGCAAAATGTAATGCCCGTTTTCTGGGGTAATCTTCTCCGCCTATAGATCTGAACGTCCAGTATAGAGCACGAGAGAAATTGAACAAAAGACCCATTATCCAAACAAGACAAGCGGAAGCCACATTATTATGCTTCCGATGTAACTGTACCTTTGCTCTTGTTAGCAAAACGTCTCTTTTATAGTTGAGCTTAATAGCAGAAGCGCCACCATGATGTATGATTTCACCCACAGGTGCAAATTTTAGCTTCCATCCAGCATTAATCGCACGAAAGCACCAATCCGTTTCTTCTCCAAAAAAGTAAAAATTTTCATCAAAAAGACCAATTTCTACGATCAAATCTCTTCTGCTGAGCAGAAAACAACCAGATATCACTTCTACTTCTCTTTCTGTGTCCCTCGCCCAATGTGTCATTAAATAACGTCCAAAAAATCTAGGCCACTTTAGTTTCCATACCCCCATCAATTGCAGGAATTGATTTAAAACCGAAGGGTACATACTGCAAGTAAGTTGCACAGAACCATCGGTGTTAAGTACCCTGCACCCCATCGCTCCAATTTCATCATTGGTTTCTAGATATGACACAGATTTTTGTAAGACATCCCCTAGAACAACAGTGTCCGAATTTAGAAATAGAATATATCTTCCTTTGGAGAGCTTAAGGCCTTGGTTATTAGCAGCTGCAAATCCTAAATTGATCTTATTTGCTATTAAGATTACACTATGGAATTCGCTTTCAACCATCTGTTGCGAGCCATCACTAGATCCGTTATCAACTACTATCACTTCGCAATCTAAGCTTCCTATGTTATTGAAAATCGAATCTAAACAATCACGCAGTAAGTTGATTGTGTTCCAGTTTATTATAATGATAGACAACGTACGACAGGATATACCGGCCATAGAAGATATTGCATAAGTTCTCTTATCGATCATTTTTCGTGATATAATGCATATTTTTACCGATTTGTTGCTATAGTCGGATTCAGTTAGCGAATTTTTGATTACATGGAAATGTCCTCGTGATATGTTATATAAGTTACAATGAGTAATTTAATTCAATATAAAATCACGGATGTCCTTTATAAGGAGCGGAGAGAGATTTATTTTATTTCTTGTCTCTTGCTTTCCTCCCTCATTCTCCATTTGGGAAAGTTTTTGCCCAAGCTCAATTTCGTCGAAAGCCACTGACACATAGCTAAGAGAGGAGAGACGTTTAGCTGTGTCGATCTGGTGATCATTGCGATGCTCACCAAAAGCTGCTCTCCTCGGCATGACAATGATAGGAAGTTCCATCTCCAATGCAGTTATAATCGTGCCCATTCCCGCATGGGCAACTATTAACTGCGCTTCCTGCATTTTTTGTCTAAATTCAATTTGTTCCATAAATGCCTTATAATAAATATGCCTGGGTCGATAGGCAGACCTTCCAATCTGAGCAAAAACTTCTCGTTGCTGTTTACTAGCCCACTGGTCCACAGCCCTAATGAGACGGTCGAATGGCAATTGTTCACCAACTGTTACAAAAATCATAACACTTCTCCCCGGTAAAAAGGTCCATCAGGCTTTGCTAAGTGCTCCCACTGGGTAAACCATAAATCTGCATATTTGCCGACCATGCGACCGGACATGGAAAGTTCTTCAACATTGGCGATACTGTCAAGCCAGATGGTTTTTGCACCGAGTTTCTTGCCGAACAGGAGCGCGAAAAAACCAGGTGCTGCTCCTGTTGACACAACGACATCGGGACGCACGAGCAGGATATGTTTCAACATGACCAATGCAAGCCATATGGATTTCAACTTGTTCCAACGACTGGCATCAGGAACAACGAGGAACCTGTGTGGTTGCACCATCGCACGGTATCGTTCTTCCGTGGTGACATAGATCTTTTCCATCCCCTCAAAAGCCGGGGCCAGCCTGTTCAGTTGCACCCAATGGCCTCCGGAAGAAGCTACCAACATTACAGTCTTCATCTGCAACACCCGGCTTAATCTCTTAGCTCCCTGATCACAGCATCGCGACTCGACTCATCTCTTTCCCAACTCCTCCCTTTGCTGCCGATGGAAGACTGCCTGGCCAGAAACCTGGCTGCTAGATTCACGTAAAAATACACCACCAGCTTGGGCCAAAGAGATGTAGACCTGACCAAAGGGAGCAGAGCTTTACTATATACTTTTTTTTCATTCTTCATCAACTCCGGAAATCTCCGAGCAAGTTCATACTGGCCTCTTCTGCTTCTTGTCTTGATAGCCAAGAGCCCCTTAAGCCCTTCCGGGGCACGAACTCTAGACCAGCAGTTCTCAACAGAAGTGCGCTCGTGCGGCTGAAACAAAGCCCGAATATAGCCGTCATCAGCTATGATATCCGGAAATGAGTCGAATCGTTTTCTCCCCTGTTCCGACAGAGCATAGACACCCGTGCCTATCATGCCTTCCTGCACATAAGGCAATCTCTGCCAAATTTCATAGTAACTGCACACTGTCCAGGAAGAATTCCGATACTCCATCTGCATTGCCGGTGCAGCAGCGTGAAAACGCCCTTGCCGGAGCAGATCGGCAAGCTTATTGACCGCGTCGACGGAGAGCACCACATCTGCATCCTGATAGATACGGGGAAACCACCTGGCTCTGGAATCACCTAAAGTGAGGGCATTTGATTTCGAGGGGACCGGTGTTTCGAGACAGATAATTGAGTCATGGATCCCGGCAACAAGCTGGGCGGTAATGTCGGTGCAACCATTGCAGACTACAATGACCTCAAAACCCCCATCAATAATACCTGGCAAAAGAGCATTCAGGGTTGTGCTAATAACCTTGGCTTCGTTGTGCGCTGGTATGATTATGGAGACATGTTTGTTCATGACATCTCGGGCGATACTTGGGTCTTTCTTCGTCTTCCACGTCGCTGGTGGCTTTTTTGTTCTCCGATTTCATCCTTACCTTGAGTTGCCATCCACGCGCCGCTTCCCAGCATGAAGAAGAACCATACGTGGAGAGAATTCCAGAAATGAACTGTGCAGCCCGCTATGATAAGGCCGATCATTGAAAAGCCCCATCCTGTGCGCATTAGTTTTGCAGATTCAGTTAAATTCGTTTGCTGTTTCACAGCATACATCAGCAGCAACCCTCCGGCTGCCAGCAGTAAAAATGAAGGTAAACCATAGCGCACCATGTTGACGAGCCAAAAATTGTCCATGCTGGTGCTGTGCATCCAGGATGGCCGGGTCCACTCGGCAAAGCCTATTCCAAACCATGGATTTTGAGCCACATTGTGTTTAGTGCCCCACTCCCAAATAATGAGCCGGTTATAGGCGGTCTCCGCGCTGAAAGTCAGCCGGTGCAGGATCACTCTCATCGGGGTCCGATTCGACATCAAATCAATGAAAATATAGACACACACCAAGAGGAATGTAAAGAGCCTCCATTTATCCGCCATACCTTTTGTGACACGGTTCCAGACAGCCAAAATAAGTTGCACTAGAACATTGGCCAGAGCTCCGCTGGAAACCGACATAAAAGCCGCTGCCACAACCCAGGCAGCTCTCAGCTTCTGCGACCCTCTTCCTAGTATATTCAGCCCATTGACATATAGCGCCAATGAAAATGCACTGGCACAAAACATCCCATATGCGATGGGATGATCAAAGGGGCCGAAAGCGCGAGTCAATCCCAGACGGCCACCTATACTTCCTACATGAGGTCGGAGGAGATTTTTCCCCGTCAATGCCTCCGGGATAGTAACCAAAGACAAACCTATCACGACAAGCAGGAAACACTTTACAAATCTACAGTAATCCAACTCACCTCTGATAAAAGAACGCGCAAGCAAATAGGAACCATACGATTCGACAACCAGAATGCCTCCCGATTTAAGCCCAGTCGAAACACCATTATGTATGGAAAGCGCCATTATCATCCAGAGAGAATACCCCATAAGCAGCCAATCAGTGGGCATGACACGCCCACATTGGCCTTTTATTACCCTTAGAAAACATGGAAAGAAAAACAGAAGCAAAATCAAACGATAAACAGTAAGGCGAAATTCCCCGACGTTAAATGAGGCTTCTGTTGGGATGATCAACGCCAGGAGAAACAGGGAGATTTGCCAGGGAAGGTCTTTGATGCTTACGGCATGCTGATCTGCAGACTCCAGAGTGGAAGAAATCTTTTTCTTGGGCATCAGTCAATTCCGGACGGTACTTCAATTTTCTTCTTTATTTTTTTTGAATATACGCGTTTTAGAGTGCCAAGGATGGACTGAACCTTCTCGTTGAAGTTTAAATGATCATTCCACGTCGTAAATAATCGAAACCCTCGGTATACAGGATGTGGAGCCTGCACAAGCGCAAGGGCAAATAACTGCCCCCATAATCTGGCACGGGCCTTCAACAGATTTTTCTGAGATGCCGGGAAAAAACCTGCATCCACCTGTTCGGCAACGATGTATCCAGCAGCTATCGCCCTCTCAACAATCATTTTTCCCTTTTCCGTCCGCGCGATGATCAGCGACTGACCTTCGGCATCATCTCCTGTCTCTTTATACCAAGGATCCCCGGTTGAAATATCCCCAAATTCTCCAGTATGATCCGGACAGATGTAACACCGCCATTGCCGGTATTTTTGCAGGATATCGCCCCAGGACTGTTGATAAGTCAATTCCCGACTTATCAACTTCGCTTCAGAATAATTTTCTATCCTTGTTTTGCCAGGCCAACCAAAGCCGCGGTAACGAAGAGACACCAGACGGTCGGGTGATTCAATACCCACATGTCGAAGCATCTCGAGCGTGCCATTGGTCGAGGGTGTGCCGGCGCAAAAACAAGACATTGCCAAGCCAACTTTCCTGTCCAGCTCAGGTCGAAGCTGTCGAGCCCTCTGCAGTCCTGCGACATCGCAAGGCTTACCGATAAAAACACAGGGGGAATCCGCATTTTCAACATCCTGTAACCTTTCACAAGGGCTCGCGGGAGAGTACCGCGACCCAGCCGCAGCCAGAATTGAATCGCGATCCTTGCTCATGACCGTTTTGTTCAAATATGGTGTTTGCTCATCAGACTGAGTGTGCAAAACACCATACATACCCTCATGTTCCAGGCAAAACAGAGAGATGGCACTCAGTGCTCCGCCGCTTGAACCCTTGAAGCGGATTTCAGGGTCGGCGGCATGACCCTCCCATACTCGCAAAATCGGACCCCATTCTTTAAATAACGATTTTATGACTCCTTGTCGCTGAAACAAATCAGGCGAGCGAGACAGTCCTGCTCCAGGGCACAGGTCAATTGAATATTCATACTGAACCGGATTCACAGCATTCTCTTCAAATCGTGGTCGACGCCCATAGGACGGAACATCTACCATAGCTATATTTTCCGGATCAAAATAAGCACATACTCCACATCCACAGCACAACTGATATTGCACCACCTGCTTTAAATCTGCAACCTTCAAGATATACTCCTATCAAGAATCAGCGCCAGGAATTGAGACTAACTTATCTTCCGAAGAGTTTACTTAATGTCATCGAATATGTGCAAAATGTGTTTTTTTAAATCCGGAATAGCTCTCTCAAGCACCTCACGCCATGCATGCCTCTTCCTATAGATTTCAAAGATCCCATTTGCTATTTCTTCATTATTCAATAACCGCATATCAAGAACACAATCCGCCACTCCTGCCATTTCAAAGACCCCTTCAAATTTTCTGCTGTACGCCAATGCCACTGCGGGAATACCTTGAGAAATTGCAGCTATTGTCGCATGCATTCTCGACCCTAAGAAAAAATCACAGAAGCCGATGATGTATTTTGTTTCGTTATGATCATATCCCCTTTCCATTACGATAGTCTTATCCTGTACCTCTCGAGGAAAATTTTTCATTGCCTCCTTCGCAGCAATAAGATCATCCTCAACTAAAAAACCAGATGAAGGTAAAACATGCGGAACAAGTAGCACATAATTGTTCCGCTGCGTAAAAAACCGCATTATGTATCCGACTAGTTCGTGATAATCACATGTCAACCCAAACATATTATCACGAGAATAGCCGCCGTTATATAGCAACCCACTTATATTGAAACCAACAATTTGATGACCATCTTTTTTTATTCTTTCAAGCTCTAAGGTTAAGGTAGTGTCTGGACTCCGTGTTTCCATAATAAAAGCAACATCGGGACAAAGTCTGATTTTACGAGAAGCTCCAATCATTTTCTCGACGATTCTTGTTCCTTCTTGGTCACGAGAATAAATAATTGCGCTTTTTTCAAGAATAGTGCGAGCCAATCGTCGAGCAATAGCGGAACTAAAAGGACCATAGGTCTGTGGCAAAAGAATAAACGGCTTATTGGTCATTTGACACATTCTTTTCAAAAGGTACCCGCGTAAAAATCTTCGAATGCCATAAATATCACTGAAGCTGTCTCCACCCGTTATGTCACAAAACATATCACATCTCAATATTACACCTAAGGTGGAACTGCGTGAAATCAAATATTTTTTTAAAAATGGAAACAACCGACAGAATAGAACCGCGATGAAAAGCAAAACAAAATGGTCAGCCACAAAAATGTTTGGTGAAAATCGTACTGGGTAGGAAGGTAATTGTTCATTTCTGCCTTCTATAAATATGTTAGAAACAAACATTTTTCTTCCAAAGCCTAAAAAAGAAATATCGGCATTTAACCATTTATCTCTGATAATTTTTATACTCGACCAAGCCAGAGCATTAACCCCCAGGTTACCTGTAGAAAAAGATGCTCCTATTAATATAATAGACTTCATCGTGTTTAGATAAAAAGTTTTTATAACTGACAGCAGAAGATGACAATTAGATCTAATCTATTTGCCAGATAGATAAAAATAGGGTGATAAGACTTTAGATAATACGAAAAAAGTTAACAAATTAATCATTGTTCTCTTTTTTGGGACATCTACTTGAACATTGACTTGTCTAAAACCAGCTTCGCGGGCAAGTTGCTTAAGACCCCTTAGCGTAAAGGGAGTCGCATGCAGGTTATCTTTGGACCATAACATTTTAAACCGCGGATCAGTAAGACGACGCTTCAATAACCCGATTTGATGAAAATTAGGAATCCGTGCGATAAAAAATCCATTCCTATTCAACAAGGTAAATACCTTTTTCAGCAGATCGATCGGTTTTTCATAAAGGTGCAAAATATCACGAAGTACAACAACATCAAATTTTTTATCGAGAAAAGCTACTTCCAGATGGTCATGCTGCAACACTTCTAAACCACGTTTTCGACAACACTCTCCAACTATAGAATCTAGTGGTATAACGTAAACTTGATGACCACGTTCTCGAAGATCTGCCTCAAACACACCATCACCTGCTCCCCAAACCAAGATATTTTTAATATCTTTCCCCAGCAACTGACATATTTTAGGGTCTGGCTTTTCTCTGTACCATTTTGATCCAATTCCCATTGGTAATTTTGTCTCGGGATTTAGCATTTCGTAACTGGATAGTTCTCGATTAAAAATCCGACGCAATGCTGCTTTATGCCACTCCATTTCTGCTTCCGGTAGACCCATTTTACCGATATATTTGTTCGGAAGGTGAGGCAATGTATAACAGATCAAATTGTCAAAACAAACCAGTTTTTCGAATCCGCACTGGGTATATACATCGGTCGCAGCGGCACAGAGCATGTCATGCCTGCCTTCATGTGGATTCATAAGAAACCCCCCTGAAGCAATAGCCAGCCGCAATTTATCCTGACTGATCATATAACAGGCCGAATGTTCATTAGAATAGCGAGCCCAAAGATGCTCGCCTCTCTTTCGAACAGAAGATGGAATCCATCGGAAGAAGGAATGACAGGTAGAATAATATCGTGATCCATCGGCACTTTCCTCAGTTCTTAAAAAACCGGCAATTTCATTGGAATCTAAATATTTGTCTGATTCAATAAATGATTCTATAGTCTCCCAAGTTATAAGAGTATCATCTTCTGAATAGATAAAGAAATCGTATTTATCTAAATTTTCGACAAATAGTTTCCGATGAGCGAAAGGCAGAGACCACGGATTATCAGATGGCATACCAACTCTAACATCTACATCACCTACAAATTCTTTTAAAATATTTGAAAGCACTACTATTTTAATGTCAGCCGGCATTGCTCTATATGCCGCCAATAATCTATCCAAATATTGGCGATTTTTTTCACCATAGTTGGCTATCGCTACAAGTATCTTTACATTATTCATATTATCATAGATAATGGAGAGGTATCCATTTTTTGCAAAGACTTCTAGGTACTGTGTTATCGACTAAGAAGACGGAAATTTTCTCCCATCCCAAAAGAAAAATTAAATTTTTATTTAGCCAGAAATTTTGGACAAGTTACAAACATCATATCAAGATCCCTATTCACTGGGAATCCAACTGGAGTATGGGAATGGTCATAGCTTAGAATCCATGTAAGACTTTGCTGCACTACAAAGCATATTAATTTTTTCTCGACCTAATGTTCGACCGTACGACTCACTTCCTAAATGGTGAATATAACTTTCTTTTGTCCATACAACACGAAGATTTGATTTATAGACACGACGACAAAATTCAGACTCATTCCCATAATCAGGTAATTTCTGATCGAATCCTCCCAACATATCCCAAACAGATCGACGAACAAAAAAAGCGAATCCTCCAACCATAGGCACTTCTAAAACTGATGAGTGTGAATGCTTTGATACATATTTTTGAGCAAAAGCACATATTTGCTTGTCCGACCAATAATGGCGACAGTGTAAAGCTCTGCGTACAACTTGAGGTCCAGATGTATGACTAGTAGATGGCCCACAGACAGCAATCTTTTCATCAGACTCAAAAGATCGAACTACTCCAAGCCAACTATGTTGGGTGACAATAGCGTCAGAGTTTAAGAGACATAGATACGGTCTTGTAGCAAAAGAAATACCCAGTTCTGAAGCTCGACTATGCCCTAATGACGATTCATTGACGATTAACTTCCATCTATTTAAAGAGCACTTATTTTTTAATAGATTTCTCGTAGTTTCGAGTTTTGAATTATCGTCAATTATAATAATTTCCGAACATCCCCCAAACAACTCAAGTCCAAGTAAGCAACGTCGGGTAGCTTCTGGTGCATCATGTACAGCAACAATGACTGAAATTTTTTTTGATGCTTGAATCTCCTTTTCTGAGAGAATGATTTTTTCACTGGGTTCTAAACCAAGAGTTAAAAACCAACTTCTTATAGACCGAAAGATAGAACGTATTTTTGACCCATCTTGACGACTTAATTCTATGGAATACTCCATCATTATTCCCCATTGTATTTAGACTAGTTTATGCGACCAATGAAATTAAAACTCTCAATGGCATTTCGTGAGTATGGACAACCTATCATCCTTGCCGTGCGAACTGCTCTAGGGATGATTCTATTCGAGAAACATATTGTTTAACTGTAAACTCTTCTTTCGCATAGGCTTGTGCTCTTTGAGCATTTTTCAGTGCATCGCTATAATTATTAATTACTTGTTCAATCTTAAGGGCCCATTCCTCAATATTACCCGCTTGCGCCGTGTAGCCGTATCGGCCATCCTTGATTATTTCGCAAAGCCCCCCGCTATTAGCTCCAATTACAGGCAACCCAATCTGCATAGCTTCAACTGCTACTCTTCCCCAAGATTCTTCATAGGAAGGCACCAGCAGAACATGGGAGCGTGCCATATGCTCATATGCGTTATTGACATAACCAAGGAAATCAACGCAATCAGAAATTTTTTTTTGTTGGCAAAGCTGAAGCAATTGTCTCTTGTAGATTTCGCTTCCCCCGCCAGCCAATGTCAGTCGGATAGGATAATTCGCATTCTTCCTTTCCCGCACCATTGCCACCGCTTCAATTGCAACTTCAGGGCCTTTGCGGGGAATGATGCTGCCAATAAAAAGGACTTCGAATGATTCTAAAGGGTTCTTAGGATTATGCCGGAAATTATCAGGCACCTGAATTGCGTTATAAACAATGTGATGTTTTGCATCTTCCTGGCATTCAAACTGCTGAAGAGTAGCCCGTGAATTAGCAATCAATAGAGTTGCTTGCATAGGAATCCACTTTAGCACCCATTTGGCTGGTAGAATGGAACCAAGAGTTTTACTTCTCGGCAGAATCTCTCGGATGTGCCAGACATGAGGCAAACCGGTCAGCTTGGCGAGAAACGCTCCAGCGAAAATAACCATAGTATTGGAATAAATAAGGTCGATTTTTTCCGATATGATTATTAACCGTAATAGAATTTGCGCCTTGATTTCTAAATAAATTGTCTTAGGAAGATCGAGCCGCTGAAGGCGGGTCTTGATCCACCAAGGTATCCATACCACACGGGAGCGAATTCCCAGTTGGTCAACTTGTTCCTTCAGCGGACCCTCAGAAGGGAAGACAACTACGGGATTGAAGCGATTCCGATCGATATTCTCCAAGAGGAGTAGCAGACTTTTTTCTGCACCATATCTGCCAGAACTATGTGAAATAATTAATAAATTAAGCTTTTTCTGCATATTAACGTCTAGCCTAGATACTGCGGAAAATATGCGCTCTATTTTTTACGAAATTCATTCAGATACGATAGCATCGTGGCCAGTTCCTGCCGCCCTCCTGGTATTAGCATCCATCCCCCCAAATAAGTCAATCCACAAGTCAACAGTCCAACAATCAAGGCTGGAGCAGTATTATCAAACGTTATCAGTTGGGAAACCACTATCAGAACTAGTGCTGTTACGATACTAACTAGAATGGGACGGCTGACTGCCTTCAAGAAGCCGCCTACCGTAACCGGCGTTTCTTTAAAGCAGTACCACAAAGAAGGAAGAAAGAGGATGTAATTGACGACTGTATATGCCAAGGCTACTCCTAAGGCACCCCAGAAAATTCCTATGGCAAATGCGAAAACCGTGATAATTGAATTTATTAATCCCCATTTGAGATATCGATTTCCCTGGCTTAAGGAGACTAAGACCATCCCGGTCGTAGAGGCTACCGGCTGGATAAAAGCGGCAATTGCCAGAACCTGGAATATGGAGGCTGCGGCCACCCACTGTTCGCCTAGCATCAAAACCACAATTTCATATGCAAATACGAACATATACACCATCATTGGCATTGTTAAAAATGCTATGATGGACACTATTTTTAAATAATAGTTGCTAAATTTTTCGTGGGCCGACTGAAGACGGCTCAGAGCTGGAATTGCCACAGCGTTTACAGGATTTCTGATTTGAGTAATCGGCATCATCAGCAATCCATATGCTTTGCTGTAATAACCAAGAGCAGAGTCCCCAATCATTTTCCCAATCAGGATATTATCAGCATTCCTTGCAAAATAATTTATAATATTGAAACCGGCAATACTACTGCCCAAATGGAGCATTTGTTTAATACCGACTCCTTTTTTGGGCACACCAGGCATCCAGGGCATGGCAATCCATTTTCCTAGTAAGACGACAATGCCCCCTGCAATCTGCATAAAGACTAAGGACCAATAGCTCACGCCCAATAAAGCAGATACGATCCCTACGAGAACAGACACAAGCATTGAAGATATCTGAATGACACCAATGGAAAGAAAACACATGTGACGCTGTAACAGCGCAGAGTGCTGAACACCTAGGCCGCTGAAAATGAACATCGTGCTCAAAGCTGTAGTCACAGGGATCAGTCGAGAATCCTCAAAGAACCAGGCAATCCCAGGTGCCATAGCCGTAACAACTAAGCAAACCAGAACTCCCAATGCAGTATTTATCCAGAAAAGAGTACTGACTTGGTCATGATTTATTTCGGCTCTCTGGATTGTCGCGGCCGAAAGCCCCAGATCCTGGAACATCATTGCAAAATTGGTCACAGTCGCAACCATCGCAATCAATCCAAAATCAGCAGGCGTTAAGAGCCTGGCCATGATCATCGTGGAGGCCGTTCTTAAAACAAAACTGCATCCCTGCGATAAAACAGTGGCCGCACCGCTTCTTACAGACCGGCCTCTCAAGTCTTTAGCCAGATATGAAGTGTCAAAAAGATCGCGAGTAGTTTTTTTGCAACTACTACTTGGACTTGCCTCAAATTTCATATTATAAAAGAATCACCTCAGTTAAAGTGCCTGTTTCACGCGTCAATCGGCGGCAGCCGTTACTGAAGCTCATTAATTAGGATTGAGGCGGAGAAGTTTTTCATGCAAGAAGGTCCAAATACAGTTCTTCCAGGCGATTGTTGAGGTGGGAAATCTCGTACTTTTCGGCGTTTTTCCTCGCTTGCATAGTGATGGCAGGCCAACATTCTGGGGTTGCTAGTACATCCTTAAGACAAGTCAGGATTGCCTGGGCATCCCTTTCCGGAACTAAAAAGCCGCACCCCTCCGGTACAGTCTCAGGAAACGCCCCGTGAAGCGTTGCAATGACGACAAGTCCATAAGCCTGCGCCTCAACCAGAACTACGCCTTGCCCCTCCTGATTTCCATCCGAGGACGTCACGCTTGGGTGCAAAAATATGTGGCTCTCCCGATACCACATGTCCAGCTCCTCGTCCGTCACCCAACCATGTAAAAAAATCCTATCGGCAAAGCCACTATTGCGGATCTGTTCATCCAATTCTGCCCGTAACTCACCGTCACCAATGATGTGATATTCTATGTCTGGGTAATTCTCCATCGCTGATGCTACCGCCTCAATCGCATACCTTCGACCCTTCATCTCCACGAGCCTTCCTACGCTTAGAATACGGATAGTTTGGCCCTTCTCGATATTTTTTTCCCGATACGGGATCGAACTCATTTCGATTCCCATAGGTATCTTAACCATCTTCTCCTTACAAGCGCCAAGATCCCGAATGATGCCCGCTGTACGCTCACTGTTGTATGTCAGGGCATCAGCCATCACAAAGAGTTCTTTGTAGACATCAGCACCATGACTTCTGATATAAGCCGTTACATCAAATCCGTGAAATGTGGCCACCGCCCGGCGGGCTAGGCCAGCACTTTTAATCACTGCTGCAATCTTACCGAAAGGTCCGAAATGTCCGTGAGCAATGTCAAACCGTTTTCCCAATAGAAGCCAACCGTAGTAAAGAGACTCGCAGCCAAGTCCCCGACCTAGTGTATCCCTCAGTAGTCGTCCCATATCCATTGGATGCCACATGCCACCCCACAAAATCATTGCCAGAGTCTTCAAGCGACGCTTAATTTTATTTTGCGGTATTGAGGGTATATAATATACCTTCTGGAGAAGATCGTACTTTTTTACATCCTCATGTATGCAGTTGGCAGCCGGACAGGTTCTAGCCAATATTTTCACTTCATGCCCCAGATCGATCAAGCCGACGATCTGTCGCAGCACAAAATTCTCTGACATAGACGGAAAAACGTATACAAGAAAGACAATTTTTAATCTTTCGCCACTTGTTTTCATTATTTATGAATTCAAAGAAATTTCAGAGCCAGGAGATCCATATTATGGGTCTCAAGTAGTGGAAGAAAAATTCTCGAAGTTTTCCGCCGAGAGCTTACCGCAGTAAATCCTTCTATTGCTTCATTTAACAATCACGATATCTTCAGATCGTAGAATAATATTACTTTCTAGCGACTTACCAGAAATTAGCTCATTGTAATTAATTACTAAGGTATTGCCTTCGAATTGTTTTTTATCGGCCTCACTCATTTTTTTTCGGACGACGGTAATCTTTTTATCCGCCCACTCTGTGAACCCTCCGGCCATTGCTAGAGCCTGTACTATTGTTATCGGATGCTCGATTTGATAATTGCCAGGCTTAACTACCTCTCCCATTACCGTATATCGGAGGCTGTTACTTTGGATCAAGGTAGTGATCACTATGGGATTGTCGTAAATCTGGACATAAAGCTTTTTTAGGTATTCTGCAAGTTCGGCCAGGGTCAGTCCAACTACCTCCACATCCCCTATATCTTTCAAGGCGATGCGACCGTCCATCATCACTTGTATTCCCGAAACCGTCGCCCCGCTTTCTGATTGCCTGGGAACCGACGCCGCTGCCAGGTCACCCTCCTCATAAAGACTGACAGAGAGGATATCGCCATGGCCGATAACGTACTCTTTGTCGCGTTGCATTTTTTCGATATTTCCACCGAGCAACTCCTTCAGCGCGGCCTCCTTCTGCTCGGCGGAAAGGGGGGTTGTCGACTGCGCGCCATAAGCACTGACCGCCCCGCTGAATAACAGCACAAAGAACAAACATACGAACCTGCCCATAGCAATCCTCCCATACGGTGTTATGTGCGGCATTCGAGCATCTCCCTCGACGCCAAATTGACATCCTCTTTTTCCAGCCTTCAACCTGCTCTCTTCTTTTTTAGGCCGCCCCCCGTGACTTCACCACGGCCGGTATGGTCTTGAAGATGATCATGATATCGAGCCAGAAAGTCCATCTGTCTATATACTGAAGATCAAGCTCCAGCCATTTATCAAAGGGCAGATCGCTTCTTCCGGAAATCTGCCAGATGCACGTCAATCCCGGTTTTACGCTGAAACGCTTGCGCTGGATCCCCCTGTCGAACAGCTCGACGTCGCGGAGCGACATCGGCCTGGGTCCCACCAGGCTCATCTCGCCGCGGAGGACATTGAAAAGCTGCGGAAGTTCATCGATACTGGTTTTGCGTATGAAAGCCCCGACACGAGTAATCCGGGGGTCGTTTTTCATCTTGAAGATCGGGCCGGTTGCTTCGTTGAGATGCTCGATCTCCTTCAGGCGATGTTCCGCTCCTACATACATAGAACGGAATTTGTACATCGGGAAAATGTATTTTCGTAAGCCCACCCGCTGCTGAACGAAGAAGACCGGCCCCGGCGAATCGAGTTTTATGGCGACAGCCACAAGAGCAAAAAGAGGAAGCAGCAAAGGGAGGGCAACCAGGGTGCAGGCGACATCGAACACTCGTTTTGCCAGCAGTTGGGGCGTTTCATGGGCAACCGGTTCCATGTTGAGAAGCGGTAGTCCGTTTATCCTGGAGAGGCTGATCCTGGCCGCCTTGATGTTGAAGACATCCGCCATGAAACGCAGCCGTATCCCCTCCACCTCACAAGCGATGGCGATGGGCTCGGCATCGTGGAGCAGTGTGCGGGGGATGGCGATGATAACCTCATCGATGACGTTGTTTTTCAGGCACTCATGGATGTTGTCGACAGTGCCGATAACCGGAATCCCCATGACCTCGAGGCCCACCCGCGAAGGATCCGGATCGACGAAGCCGACCACCGTCACACCCCACACCACCTGTTCCTGCAGAGCATTGTACAGGTCCATGGCACGGCTCCTGGAGCCCACTATCAGAACCCGTAAGCTCCTGTTGCCGCTTCTCACCTGCTGCTTGAAATACGCGATGAATCCGATACGAACCGCCAGAAGGCCGAAGAAAACAACAACCGCAAAGAAGATGATGATCAACCTGCTGATGTATTCAATCTTCAGGAAAAACAGCAGCGCCAACATCGCACCGACAGCGAGGACGATAGCCTTGACTATCGCCCAGGCATATTGAAAGAGCTTGGTCTGGGCGGGGCTTTTATATCCACCGAAATAGTTGAGAAAACCTGTCAGGAATAGAAAAAGAAGGGGCAGGATCAGCAGATGCGAAAGAAAATTCAGGATAGCCGCCGAAGGAAACAAGACGTTTCTTGCCCAGAAAGAAAAGCAAAAGATAATGATTATGCACAAGGAATCTATGTAAAAGAGGATATTCTCCTGTTCGTTTATGGTGTCCTTGTTCATGGATCCAGGTTTAATAACTGAAATAGAAGCCGATCCTACAGGCTCGTTATATAAGAGAGGAAGGCCGGGTAAAACGCGGCGACGAAATCCCGCCCCGCAGTTCGAGCCTCTTCGATTCCGGATTCGCCGATGGGGATCGATACTCTCACGAAAGCGTGTTCCTGCTTTTCTCCGGTAATCTGGTTGAAGAGAGTGTTGATCTTGTTTTTATAAATTGTGTTTTCCGTCTTATCGTATGCCTGATACCAATACAACACCAGCTCCCGTCGCTGGTCCAGACTGGCTACCATCTCATCGTATTTGACCGAGTGGTTGCCGACCTGCAGGAGTTGTACGGTTGGGACGGTAAGCGTCCAGCCCTGGCCCGGAAAACATACAAGGGGCGAATGCGCCGCGGAAATCTTGTCCGAGGAGAAATAGTAACCCACATAAAGCGACACTCTTCGGCCGCCTTTTTCATATTCCGTCCAGATGTAATCATCAAGATCGAGAAAGGAGACGGTGCCCTGGTCCAATGGCAAAGTGGCAGCGTGACTGTACCCGGGGACAGTCACGAGGTGTTCCTCGAGTCGTGCCGTTTTCTGTGCCTCTACTTGCTCCGAGCGCAGGTAGACGGATATGGCCGTCAGAAGAAACAGCACTATCAGCAGTATCAGGCCTTTTTCCCTTGTCTTTCCCACAATTCCAGAATCCTTTGCGCGGCAAATAGCAGAGACAAGCCGAAGGCGAATAGAACGAGGCCGGTGATCGTATGCAATTGTCCTTCGGCGAGGTTGAGTCCGAAATAATGAAACACCAGCGCCAGCGCCACAACTCTGACGATGTTGATGAGAACTGCCACGGGAATGCTGAACAGAAAAAGAATCAATGCCGACCTCAGCCTGGTGAGCGTGAAATACCCGAGGAGAACACTCAGGGTCGTCATCGAAATCAGCGAGCGGACGCCACTGCAGGCATCGATGACCTGGAGCGCCAGCTGCTCGAAGTGGAGGACATTGCCTTCCCTGTACATCGGTATGGAAAACAACCGGATGAGCATCTCGCTTATCTCGGAGATCTTCAGCTGCAGAGCGGCGGTAGCGGAAGAAAGCAACTGACCCGGAACAGGAATGATCAAGATGAAGAGCAGAAGAGGGATAACCAGCTCTCTCAGTATCCGAAAACCGGCGAGAAAGACGAATACGCTCATCAGGGTCATGCCGGTTGCGAGAAATATCATCGTCGGAATCTGCAGCCTGAGCGAGACCAGATACGACAGGATCGAGAGCACGACGAGCAGAAGACCGGTCACCGGTGCGGACCGTCCCTCATACAGGCAGCGGCGCTTCTCCCAGATTATATAGCCAATGGCGGGAGCCACGAGGAAGGCGTGGTAATAATCTTCAGACGCGGACCATTTTTTCGCGAAAAGATTGAGCGCGGGGTAGTAGGCCACTGCGGCAACAATAATGAGCAGGCCGGGCAATATGTAGGGTTGTATGCGTTGCATGATGTTCTCTTTACCAGCGCAGCCATTCATTTTGCCATGAGTACGACACAACTACTCGATGATCCTGATAATCTTCACCGTCGTCATCGGAGTCTTCGCGTATATAGGTGTAATTGATTCCGGTGCTGGAGGTCGTCGAGATTGCATAACGCAGACCGAAGCCGGCGGAGTATTGGTCCTCCTCACTCTCTACGGGACCATCATCCGTGTTGTCAAGATCCTCACGAGGATTGACTGCTTCGGAGGGTTCCGTCCGTTCCTCTTGCCTGTAGGCCAGATTGACGCTGCACGACAAGCTGTCCAGCGGGAGATAGCTTACGCCGAAGCGAATGGTCCAGAAGTCCACGGTCCCGCGTTCATTGGCCCCGGAAAAGTTATCGACATCAAAGCCTTTTTCAAAGGCCAGGGAGGCAGTTCCGTTGCGAAAGAGGTAGTCGAATTGCGCAATGCCGTTCCCGCCCCAGTTGGCGTCTTGCCCCTCGGTCTTTTCATAGGACGGTCCGGCTCCGAGCTTGGCAGCCAGATGCCTCGAGTACTCATATCGCCAGGAAAATTGCATTTCATGAATGTCGCTGTCTTCCTGTTCTGTCGCATCGTACCTCGCCCCGATATAGGAGTATTCAATTGCCGGGGTATGGTGGCGGAAAGAGTTGTTTTCAATTGCGGCCGTTGCCCGGTACTCCCACAAGTCTTCCGACAATTCATCCTCGCCGGTGAGTGTTGCTGAATCCTCCCCGGCCCGGGAGTCGGCAGAGACGTCATCGAAGGTTCCACGGACAAAGATCGCTTCGGCTCCGGTCTTCCAGGCTGACGTAAAACGATGCCCGTTCTTCACGCTCATTTCGTAGCGGTCGTAATCCTCATAGCTGAGCACCTCCGATTCATCGTTTCTCAATACACGGTAGGTAAAGCCGGCCTGCAACTGACTGTCCTTCCCGTAGGGATGCTCGGAGACCAGCTTGAAATCATTGAGCCAGTAACGGCTTCGCCCTCTGTCCGCAGAAAGCTCCGGTTGTTCGCCGTTCGCTGTATCAACTTGTTCTGAAACGTCAGGCCCGGATACCTCGGGTTCCGATGGCACGGCTCCAGCTCTGATGAAATGCCGGTCGCTTCGCAGCAATGTGTCTGAGGCGGACATCTTCCACCACCTGTTGATCGACTGGGCGGCGGCGAGAAATGCTTCGAGATCCCAGTCAGGTTCTGAATCGATCAGGTCGTACTTGATTCCCGGCGCGGTGCGGAACTCCAGCTGTCCGTCACTGCTTTTCGAAAGGATCCGCGCAAAGGGCTTGAAGACAAGGAATGCGGCATCATCCTCTCCGGTGTCCACATTTTCATTTTCTTCCTCCCCCTCTGTCCCGGCTGTCCCGGCGTCTACAGAGTCGTATTTTGGATGATCGTAATCAAATGCTGTCGACAGACCGACAGTCAGCGTATTTTCCCGTGCAAGACTATCCAAGGGTGCTACGACCAAGAGACATACAACGAAGACTATTCCACTTACCATAGAGAGTATCGCCCCGCCCGGAATATCTCTGCCGGTACAACCCGATGACATATCACATCACCCTGAGAGATCTTGAATTACTAATAAAATTCCACATTAAAGACTCTTGATTCAAGTCTTTTTGTTTAACATACTTGGACTACTTTGTCACTATCTGACTGGCGGATGTCTTGAGGATAATCGCACATCAGTCTACGACTGAATAGGTCTCCACTGAAATGATGGCCTCGCCATTGCCCGAAGCAGGCTCTTTTTAGGAATACAAGATTCGCCCCTGCCGACCGTTTGAACGGTTACACAAATCAGCAAATCAGTAAAGATGAGTTAGATCTTTGTTTTTGAAGTTTTAAAAATGTGGTTTCGCGGGAAGCTACGACAGATTCAGGCGGTTGTTCCACATTCAGCATGTAATGCGGGCTGACGCCCGCAACCCAAGGGTTGTGATCCCCTCATACAGCAGAGGGGACTCATTTCAGTGCCCCCTTGAGTGGTATAAGTACCTTAGAAATTCATTTCAAAAAACACGAAAGTGAATTTCCAGGGTACTAATTTAGACGAAACGGTTAACATATTTATTGAGTCAATTCGGCCAACAAACGTTCCGCCTCTTGCTTTTCGGGAAACTCATTACCCTTGCCGAGAATTTTTTTCAGAGTTTCAATCGCAGCTTCCTTTTCGTTTTTGCCGTTGAGGGCCAGTGCCAGATGGTAGGCCCAGGTAGGATTGTCCGGCTGGCTTTGCAAAGCCTGCTCAAATTGAGAAGTGGCCAGTGCATAGGAATTTCTTTGATAGTGTACCCAGCCAAGGGTGTCGGCAATTTGCGGATCGTTCGGTGCACCCTGCTTTGCTATCATTGCTAATCTCAAAGCTTCTCCGCGGTCCCCGTTGGGATCGGAGGCAAGCAGCCACGCGAGATTGTTTGCAGCTGGCCCGTAATTTCCGTCTATCTCCAGAATCTTGCGATATTCTATAACTGCCTTGTCAAGCTCGCCTTCGGCATGATACAGGGATGCAACACCCATAAGTCCTGGCAAGGATTTAGGGTGCTTCGCCAGCATTGCCTGGTACTTTTCGAGGGCCTCTTCCCTTTTGCCAGATTTTGACAGGAGCTTTGCTGCGGCAAAATAGGGTAAGGGTTCGCCCGGGTTAAGTTCGGTGGCTTTTTCGTAGGCGGCGAGGGCAGCTTGATCCTTGCCCTGCGATTGGAGGAGTTTGCCAAGCATTATATATAACCTGGAATCTGTAGGTGCTTTTTCGATCTGATGCCGTACAAACGTTTCTGCTTCTGGGAGTTTTTTGATGTATTTCAGATCGATGTAGAGCGCCACCGCTTGAGGGTTTCCCGGGTCGAGAGCGAGGAGTTCGTTCAACATCTTTTCTCCTTTGTCCTTTTCACCCTGACCAATGTACGCCAAACTGAGGTTGCCAAGGATCTCCGCGTTTTTCGGGATATGAGCTCTCATATCGGCAAGAATTGCCACCGCCTCTTTGAATTGTTTTGTGCCAATCAAGGCTTGACTCAAGATAATAGCTGAGCGGAAATTTCTAGGATTGAGGCGCAAGGCAGCGGCAGCCTCATTCTTTGCATCTTCAAAGGCGTTTTGTACCTGGTAGATCTGAGCCAAAAGCGTATGGTATTGATCGTTGCCTTTGTCCTTTTGAACCGCCTCTGTCACTGCCTTTTGGGCGAGGTCTATCTCACCGAGACTGTAATGGGCAAGGCCGAGGTAATAATAGGGTGCCGGCCAGGCCGGAAAATCATGGGTGAGTTTTTGCGTAATTTCAAAAGCATCCCGAGTTTTTCCATCTTTCAGTGCAAAACGGGCTTCAAGAAGTTTTGCACCGCCATGCCCCGGGTGGCCGGCGACAAGGTCATCGAGCGTGGCGCGTGCCTGTGCGAAGTCCTTTTGTTCAAAGTATTGCGTGGCCAGGGCTGCAGCGATATCTGGATTGTCAGGAATTTCCGTAAGCGCCGTCACGAGCGTTTCTACAGCTTTGTCCGGCTTGCCGCTCTGCTGGTAGAATTCGGCGAGCTGCAAGCGAAAGCGCGGATTCTTCGGGGCCAAGCCGACCACCTTGAGAAGTTCCTCCTCGATCTTGTCCGGCTTTCCCGTGCTTTTATAAAAACCCGCAAGCAGTAAGTGTACTTTTTCATTGTCGGGAAATTTCTCTAAAATTTCCTCCAGGAGCAATTTGCTGTTTTCAAGATCCTTTTTTTCTTCCAGAAGGAAGAGAAGTGTCTCATAGTTGGTGAAATTGGTGCCATCTATTACTATTGCCTTACGAAATTCCGTCTCGGCTTTGTCCAACTGCTTCTGGGCGGCATAGATACGACCTTTGGTATTGAGTAACCCGCTGGAGGTTTCCACGCCTTCCCCTATACGGGCAAGCACCTCCAGTGCCTTATCGTAATTCCCTTCGATAAGCTCGAGATTTGCCAACAGGGTAAGCCCATCAATATAGGTGGGATCTTTTTCGAATATCCTTCCCAAATATTGTCGGCACTCGTCTTTCTTTCTCGATAACAGGTAAATATGGGCAACCTTGAGATTGGCATCGAGATTATCAGGATCAAGATCCGCTGCTCTTATCAGTTCGCCGAAGGCTTTTTTCGCATCACCTTTCTTGATATAGAGGAGACCGAGTTGATAACGCGCATCCGCAAATTTGGCATCGAGTTGAATAGCGCTTCGCAGCTCCAGGATGGCCGCTTCGAGCTTCTCCTGCTTGATCGATTCCAATGCCTTTTCGTAGAACACCTGCTTTTCCTTTTCCGGTGAAGAGCACGAGACTACAAGCATAAGAGCCAGATTAACACAAAGAAGACCTGCCAGTTTTTTGCTTATGATCATGACGATTCCGTATACAAGTATTAGCTGGGATAAGCTGCAGAATATATATTAGGCAAAGTAACTGAGTGCGATGATTTTATCCAAATAAAAGTCTTCAGCCATAAAAAAATTACAAGTATATCCTCGATTGTAAATGGAGAATCCGGTGTTTCGATTAAGCGAAATCAATTTCTTAATTTCTTTCAATTCGCACCTCAGCTCCAAAATCAGGCCAAGAAGGAAGAGCGAAAGTTTCAATAACGAAAAAGCCTGCTAATGCGGAAACATCAGCAGGCCAGGCATTCATCAAAAAAATGCGTGCGGAACTTTTATTTTTTCGCTCTTCTACGAACTCCGGCAAGCCCGGCAAGACCTACCCCAAAGAGCATCATTGTTGCAGGTTCAGGGACGGGCTTAACATCTGTCATCCCAATTACCAGGTCATTGTAATCCATATCGTCACCACCATATTTGTCTTCAAATGCAATTACCACGTTGCTCCCCAACAAACCTCCTACTTTCTTATCAGAAGTATCAAATATCATTGCGTGATCAATACCATCAGTATTCAGACCAGTTTGGGTATAATATGTCTTGCCTCCAAGTTCTTGAGTCGTCAAATAAAAGCCAAAGCTAAGCGATCCCAAATCTACCTTTGTCCCAGCATCTGTGCTTTTCCAAACTTCATTTGTGTTAACATCAAAAACAAGTGTGGCGCTTGTAAGAGGTGAGTCCGATCCCTTGAATACTTCCAAGAAGTTACCGGGATTTGAGAGATTATAAATACCGAATGTATTGGTAGAGGCAAATCCTGCTGCCTCAAGAAACAAAAATGCGGTTGCGCTATCGTCACTCCCATCTGTATCGGTCAGAGTGACAGACTCAGCACCGGTATCTGTATATACCTCAGTACCAGAAATTCCTAAAATGTCATAAAGGTTAGACGGCGTTGCAAATGCATTTGAAACGCTTAACCCAAGCCCAACCACAGCCACCAACGCACTTCTCACAATCACCTTTTTCACGGTTTTTTCCTCCCTATATTTTTAGTTTAGGAAAAGAACAAAGTCCTTCGACCTGTTTAATCCAAAAAATCATTAAATAATCTGCAACTATTGTTCCACCGTCATAAAAATTTCAACAAAACAACGGTCAATTACACTATGTAATATGATATCAAACAATTAGCTGCAATCACCGCTATCGATCTTGCATATAAAGCTAATCAGCAAAAAAAACTGAACGCTATGATTTTGCAGCAGAAGAGTATAGAGCAGGGGATTCGGGCAGGGTTACTGGTGGGGATATTGCGTTCTCCATTTTCTCGAATTCTAGATTTTCTTGATGGAAATCCAGAAATCTTCAGAGAACTCCAACCCTGAGACTGGCACAATTGAGCAGGAAAAAGAGCAGGACAGTTTTTAAAGTAAGATGCAGTTGACGGCTGGGCATTGTCGGGCGCGAGACTAGGCGAACGAACAAATGGAGGTAACGGCGTGAAATTCTAGGTGGTGGAGAGAGGGTGCAGAAAAACTCAAATTGAGGATCGGTGGTCAATGAGCTGGAACCACCTCATGATTAGCTGGCTCAAGGAGGCGGCCAGCCGGCTCCAGGCGTTTTTAATTTGGATATGCGGTCGAGAGCATCAGGAGCAGATTTACCATGGTCCATGCCACTCCGGCTGCAAGAGTAAGTTCGAAATACAGGTTCTGACAGCGATGTGGCGGCTCAAAAGGCAGGCAGAACCATTTCTGATTCTGCCTTGGATTCCGAAGAACAGGAAGTTACTTTTTCTTTCTTCTTGCTAACCCGATACCCATTAATCCTGAGCCAAAAAGAAGCATGGTGGCGGGTTCAGGAACGGGGGTTTGCTGTCTTTCTACATCTCGACCATAAAGAGTAAGGTGGGAAAGATCCGGAGTTTGTCCACCTTTATTTGTAAACGAGATAGTCCAAGTATCGGAGCGATTTGTACCTGGTACAGCTGTTAAAATTTCATCATCGAACAAGTACGCCGCATAGCCTACACTTCCTCCCTTAAGGACACCCACTAAGTCGATTTTAACAGGGAGTATGGCACCACTCCAAGTCAAGATCCATGTTCCAGCGGTTGTCTTTCCAGATGCTTGCAGTGTGAAGTTAATCCCAGCAAAAGACCCAGTTCCTGCAGCACCACCTGGCGGATCATCTTTTACAATTTCAGTAAACTCTTTGCCACCAAAGAGACCACCAAGATCATTGAACACTCCGGCATCCTGGTTATTATTCCCTGGCACAAAGGCCGCAGCATCCGCATTCTTGCCATTCAATTGCATGTCTGACAATAGAAGATCCGCTTCAGCCCTCCCTGTCATTGCCAGGAAAACGATCGCGACTGCAATAAGAAATTTTGTTTTCATCCCCAGCACCTCAGTCATTAAAGTTTACCTTCAGATCAAGTCGTTGTTCATGTCTCGACTGTCAGAGCAAATTTTGGTCCATACAGTCGTTTTTTTCATAGCCATGGACCTACCCAAGTCTATCTTTCGCATTGACTCTCAGATCATGCAGTTGCCTTGAATAAGGTTGTTCATCTGAGCGAATAGATGCTTAAGAAGCTCCCCCCGCTTCGCAGATGGCCTTCCGAGTTTCTGGAAAAACACTCCGCTCATCTGGAACTTTTTTCTGAAAAACGCAAAAAAGCAAATATGCCGGAACAACTAGATCAATGGTACCTGCCTACCTAATGCGGGCTGACGCCCGCAACCCAAGGGCTGTTATCCCCTCCTACAGCAGAGGGGATAAGTACCTTCACGAAATTCGTTTCAAAAAAACAAGAAACGAATTTCTAAGGTACTAATGACACTGACTACGAGGCCCGCAGATCGATTATGCAATACCCCTGGGGTGCTGCACAGATCCCGGCCTCAATCGCAGCAGTTTGGTAGAAAATCGGATGAGGCGCATACCGGCCCGAAATGCTGCCAACGGTCGTATGAGGAGCCTATCGGATCCGACAGGCTCCTCGTACCCTATTTCTTAACGTTGTAAGTACAATCAGTCTCGGATAATATTTGTGCTGTTCGACCTCCTGATTGCATTCGATGTCTCGATAAAGCGCCAACCAACTCTCAAGCGGGTACAGTATGAATACTGGCAAGAAAGCACTCATTGTCGTCATCATTTTGGTTTCCTTCACGTTTTTCCTCTCTGCCTGCTCCACTCAGGAAAAAGACAAACAGAAGTACTTCAAGAACGCTCTGGAATATATCGAGCAAGACAGATGGGATGTCGCCATCCTCGAGCTGCGCAGCGCCATCCAACTCGACGCCAAATACGGTGAGGCGCGTTACCAGTTGGGCTTGTTGTACCTCAAGGAAGGGGATTTCCAGAAAGCCATGGAAGAGCTGGTAAGGGCAGCGGACCTCCTTCCCGACAACCTCGACGCACATGCCAAAGTTGCCTCACTGTATCTCATGGCAGGGAAGAAGGAAGAAAGCCGCAGCAAGCTGTCCTATGTTCTCGGGAAAGATCCAGCGCACACAGAAGCACTTGCCCTTCTCGCAACTATCGAACTCTCTGACAAAAATTTTGACAAGGCTCTGGCAACACTTGAAAAAGCCGGTCCTGCATTGGAAAATTCGGGGGAATTGCAAAACCTCAAGGGTCGTGTCCACGCCGCCCAGAATCAATGGCAGGAGGCAGAGGCCGCTTTCCAGAAAGCCATAGCCGTGGACAGTGCCAATTTTATTCACTACAAGGGGCTCCTGTTTCTCTATGGAACTCAAAAAGAAGAGGACAAGTTCAATGATCTCTTAGACGAAATAGCTGAAAAATTTCCGGAAAATGCGGAAGCTCATCTGCTGCAAGCAAGCTTTTTCCATAGCAAGGGGGATACCGCCAAGGCCGGAGAAGAATTACAGAAAGTAGTTGATATAGATCCGAAAAACCCGCTGTTTCGCTTAAAGTTAGCGGATTATTATAAGCAGATAGGCAAACTGGACAAAGCGGAAGAAACATTGGTAAAGGCAGAAGCGGATTTGGAGAAGAATCCTGAGATCACTGCCGCACTTGCAAGTTTTTATTTCGACCAGGGGAAGTTCGAGGAAGCAAAATTGCTCTTCGATAAATTGACTGCAGAAAGCCCGAAACATGGCGGCACCCAGCTTCTCCATGCCCGTTTCCTCCTCAAGGAGGGCAAGCCCCGTGAAAGCCTTTCGATTTTACAGGCACTCAACAAGAATTTCCCCGACTGGCCCGAGCCTTTTTACTATCTGGGTATAGCACACTCCAGTCTTGGCGAGATTGATTTTGCCCAGCAGGCAGTTGCCACTGCGATACAAAAAAACAAACTCGATTACCGCTACCACATGCTCTTGGCTCAGCTCTTCTTGACAAAGGGTTCTTATGAAGATGCAAAAAAGGAAGCGGCTACCGCACTGAAGATAAACCCGAAAAATCTACGGTCGGCGCTCATTTTGAGTCGAGCTTTTATCGGTACAAAAGAATTCAATCATGCGATCACAATTCTTACCGATATGAATAAGTATTTCCCCAGGGATGTTGAAATACTAGGTAATTTGGCCATGGCTTCTCTGGGGGCCGGCGACAATACAAAGGCAGAAAAATATCTTGTCGAACTGCTTCAAATCGATCCGGGTCACATTCAAACCATTGCCTTGCTTGCCGGGTTGAGGCACAAAAATGATCCGCGAGCCGCTGAAGATTTTGTTCGGCAACAGATCACTCAGGCACCGACGGATCACCGTCTTTATTATTTTCTTGGTAATCTTTTGGAAGAACAGGCAAAAAATACGGAATCACTCGCAGCGTACGATAAGGCTCTGGAACTCGATCCGGACAATGCCCAGGCGATGCTGGCCGCCGCAAAATTGCTGAAACGAATGGGTAAGAACAGCGAGGCTATGGAAAAATGCTCGGCAATAACCGAAAAGAACCCGAAATCAATCCCCGGGAAGATGTGCATCGCCGCGTTGAATCAGGAAGATGGAAGCCCTGAAGAGGCGATCAAACAATATAAGGAGATTCTTGAGATCAAAGGGGATTACGCGCCTGCGGCCAACAATGTGGCCTGGCTGCTGGCCTCTCAGCCGGACGGCGACCTTGGCCAGGCGCTCATGTTCGCCATGACCGCCAAGCAGGCGCTGCCTGATGATCCCAGTGTTGCCGACACCCTCGGCTGGGTACACTACAAAAGAGGTTCATTCGCCCTGGCAATCTCCCAGTTCGAATTTGCTTTGCAAATCAAAGAGTCGAATCCCACTTTTACATATCATCTAGCCTTGGCGCAGAGTGGAAACGATCAAAAGCAGGATGCTTTTCAAACTCTCGATAAACTGCTGGCAAGCAAGGTGGAATTCGCCGACCGTAAAAAAGCGGAAGAGTTGTTGGCTGAGTTAAAGAAGAATATGTAGCCACCGGCAAAGCGTGCAGGGGCAAAAAGTGCCCCCGTAATTACGCCGCTCTGACCTCCTCAAGTAAATCAGGGTGCCGGTCAAGCACCTTGAGCAGCTTCACCAGGGCCAAAGGCGGCTTGGTCTTTCCTTTTTCGTACCGAGAGAAGGCATTTGCCCCGCCGCCAAAGATTTCGGCCGCTTCCCGCTGATCCAAATCAAGCTTCTTGCGAACCTTCGCGATATATTTAGGGTCTACATAGGCAGCATTGATCTCCTGCCGAAACAACCCGATCAATTCGCTATAGCGATCACCTTGCTCCCGATCCAGGATGCTTTCGCCGCAAGCCGGGCAGTAATCACCGGTCACTTCGGGAATTGAGGTGGTTTCGCCCTTGTAAGTATACAATACGTCTCGAGTATCGTGGATCAATTCAGCAGCTCCACAGCATGGGCATTTCATAGTCACAGCTCCTTAAAAGAAACAATCAAAACGTCATCAATGACCGTCACCTTCAAATACACCTCATTGTCAGCTATCTCGGCATGATACACATCTTGCCAAATTCGGTGATCCGCATGAGTTGTCATGCTCTTATAAAAATTGGCGGGAGTGAGCGTCATTACAACGGCACACATCCCTGCCAAGTCATTGATACCAAGATCTCGAGCACCATTATAGGCACTGGCCGTGGCTCGAACATTTCCAGCTTCGACCAATGCTTTCACGGTTGACAAGCTACAATGCGGGGTGCGTTTCTCCATGTGTCACTATAACCATATTGGTTAATTTTGCAAATAGGTTATTTTGGCTTTTTGATTAATGCAACCAAAAACAGAAACTGAGACGCCCTGTCGAAAAGAGCACCTACGCTACTGATGATAGTAGCCGCCATGGTATGAGCTGTATCCCTTTACGATGGTTTTCTGTATGGGATTGACATCTTGGTCATTAAAGACAACGCCCAGGATCTTTTCAGCACCAATGATGTCGATCACCTTTTGAATCTGTGGTTTCCCCGCTGTGCTCTGGCGAACAACAAGGACAACGGCGTCCACTTGACCGGCGAGAACGGTCGACTCCGCCGCAAGCAGTAGCGGCGGACTGTCGAAGATAATGATACGATCCTCATACCGGCCCGATAATTCTTCAACCAGGGCGGACATCTTGCTCGAGCTGAGGAGTTCTGCCGGGTTTGCGGGGGAGATGCCACTGGCCAGCACCGACAAGGTGCTCACCGTGGTTTTCTGAATGAGCTTTGACAGGATCACATTATCTCGAAGATAATCAACCAGTCCCACGCTGTTGTCCAAGCCGAACATCTTCGCCAGAACAGGTTTTCGCATATCACAGTCGACCAGCAGCGAATGCTGATCCATCCCGTGGGCGAGGGAGATTCCAAGGTTGGCGGAAACAAAACTCTTTCCCTCCCGCGGAACGGCTGATGTCACCAATATGGTCTTCGGCCTGGTTCTTTCGTCCAGCGGGTGCAGGATTCGGGATCTGAGTGTTTTAAAGACTTCCGGAATATAGATGTCATCGTTGACCGCCTTGAAAAGACGCGGGTCCCACTTGCCGCCTATGCTTTTCGCGACAGGAATATCGCCTGATTTTTTTTCCTTGATTGCTATCTTTGGTGGTGCGGGTGGTGCCTGGTGCTCGTCCTGCGCTTTTTCGGCATCACCCGTTTTCCTTTCGATATCGCCATAGCCTGCTTTTTCGAGTGCTTCTGAAATCTTCATTCCGCCCTGTCAATTAATGTGCATTCGAGAGAGATGCTTTCTTGTAAGGTGCTCTTTGCGTACCAACCCGTTAGCCATGGTGCGCGGAGCGCACCCTCGGGACGCGGGAGCGTCCCAGACTGCGTTCCCACGCTGGAGCGTGGGAACGATCAACGTAACTTTAGCCGGTTCGGAGTTATTGTAGGGTGCATTCCATGCACTTGGTGCGTGAAACGCACCCTACACTTCTACCAGTTCGAAATCGGGAAAGTTCGATACCGATAACGATCCCGATTTTGACCGGAGGATCCCGATCGGTTTAATACATGCCTTCCAGTCATTGCAGAAAAGGACGGAAATAGAGGAAGCCGGCACCGGCTAGAACCAATGTTAAAAGAAAAACGAGTGCCGCAACTCTATATTTTCCCTTATCTCCATGGTCGATGACCTTTTCTTCAGTCGATTCGCTTGGTGGAGATACTTGCAGTCTTTTTTCACCCTTCAAGCTAATGGCGTCTATGCATTCAATGATATTCTCCGCTCTTATTTGAGAGATTTCGCGTGTGAATCCAAGTACCAAGGCATGATCGCAGATAACATTGATCAGCCGGGGCGTGCCCTGACTTGCCTCATGAATGCAGTCCACCGCCTTTTCGTCGAATATCGATGTTTTTACGGCGCCGGCCACTTGCAGACGATAAACAATGTACTGTGAAGTTTCCTCCCGTGTTAATGGCTCCAGGTGATACCTGATCCCGATTCTTTGCCTGAGGGGCAAAAGCTGCGGTGAGGCCAATTTCTCCTGAAGCTCGGGCTGACCAACCAGGAAGATGCTGAAGACGTTCCTTCCTTCAGCATGGTTGGAAAGCAGACGGATTTCTTCCAGCAGGTCGATCGGGAAGGCTTGGGCCTCGTCAATGATCAGAAGCAGCTTCCTCCCCTCTTTCTCGTACTTTTCCAGGAGTTCGGTAAACTTCAGGATAAATAGACCCTTATTGCCATTGCACCTGATCCCGAATTTCGCGCCCAGGAAATAGAAAAATTCATATTTGCTCAGTTTGGGATTATTAAGCAGACAGACTTTGAGCAGGCAGGCCTCTATATCGGCCTGCAACATGTTGAGCAATGTATTGAGCAGAGTCGTCTTGCCGGAGCCGACCCCGCCGGTCAACAGCAGGAATCCCTTATCGGCAATGACACCGTAACGCAATATCGCGACACCTTCCTTATGCGCTTCGCTCAGGTAAACCAAGCCCCCCAACGGAGCCAACTCAAACGGCTTCTTATCCAGACCGTAATATTTTCTGTACATCGCCTCAGCTAAGTTATCCGTGTTTGCATTGAGTGACCCTACCGCCAACCGCCTAGATGATAATCCGCCCCTGCTTCCAAAAAAACGCCAGGGCACCGACTAATGCCGTAGCCCAGGAGCAAAACACGAAACCACCCAAGGCTGCAATTATGCGTTGCCTCGTCACCTCTTTTTTCAACGGCAAATGCGGGACCGAACAAAGAACTTCCAGCGGAAACGCGGCTTCAAGTTCCTCCGGAAACCTGAATGAGGTATCAAGCTTTGCAAGCAAAAGGGAGCAGCCGACCCCGGCACCGGCTCCTATCACTAAGGCAACGCCCATTATTTTGAGAAAATCGGGCTTCACAGGTTTCATCGGTCGCTGGGCGGCGTCCTCAATGGTGAATTGACTGCCCCGCTGCTTTTTTTCCAGGTTCAAAGCCGAATCTGCCTGAAGATTCTGAGCGACAAGAAAGTCATAATGTCTCTTCAGTTCACCGTATTCCCTCGTGAGCGCCGACCACTCCGCCTCTCTCACCGGAGCCGCGGCCACCCATTTTTCATATTGCGCTATTTGTCCCTCGGCTTCCGCCCTTTCCTTGGTAAGTTTTCCTATGCTGTAGTCGATGTCTTTGATTTGAAGCTCGAGAACGTACAAGGTCTTATCGACACTCTCGGCAACGTTCTCGGGGTGCGCCGGAGAAGGTTCTTCCCCCGCCGATTCCTCAAGTTTTGCAATTTTATTCTTTAGACTGAGGACCTTCGGGTGCTGCTCCTTATACTTCAGCTCCAGGGCTTGAAGCTCGGCGTTCAATCGCGCCAATGTCTCTCCCTTGCTCAAAACTTGAGCGGGTTCGTTGGAAACCGGATTGACTTTTTTGGCCTCGAGCAATTCCTTCCGCATGGCAATTTGATCGCGCAGGAGCGCGCGAGTCCGCTCCAGATTTTGAATGGACTCCTGTCTGCTTTGGTTTTGGTTCTGCAAGGATATCAACCTTGACATGTTGGTTTCGCGCTGGTCAGGCATCTCGTTATAAAACTTCAGCTTGAAATCGCGCATGACTTCTTCCTTGGCATCAAGCATCTTCTTCGCAATTCCGAGTTCCTCTTCGGTATAGGCTGAAGTCACGGATGCCCTTTCCTCGCGGAATTTCATATTTTCTTCTATGAAACGACCTGCCAGGGCATTAGCCACCCGAGCCACTTTGTTCGGATCGCTCCCCGTGTACACAACGCTGAATGTGTCGCCGTTTTTCGATGGGATTATGTTGATGTTGCTCCGCATCTTTTCCACAACATCTTCCATGGGAAGCTCTTCTCTCTCTTTTTCGAAGAGCTTCTCGTTGCCGATTATTTTTTCCAGACTGGACCGGCTTGTCACAATCTGGGTCAAAGTGCTCACAATATCCTTCAGCTTTGAGTTGTCATCCGGCAGCATCCTGCCGGCATTCACTATCTGCTGCTTATAACTGAGCAAACTTTGGCTTTGAAAAACCTTGGGTTGCACGAGGTATACACCAAGCCCCACAGAGAGGGCAGTGAGGACACAAGCAGCCAGGAGTGCTTTACGGCGGAAAAGGATGTCGACCCATTTTACTATATTCGGTACTTGCTGTACTTCTTCCATAGGCTGCCTTATCTCCTGCTTCTTATCAAAATAGATTAGTAGTGTGACAGTTCAAGTCTGAGATTCGCTGAATGCAGTAACCGTCTTCTGGTTACGAGCCCAATCTAATGATATAATGATACATGAAGGTTCGATGTTTACAAATATAGAGTAGGATGAAAGTTGTCGAAAGTTGGCCCGGCAAATGCGGTTATGATGGGTCCGGGGGAGACGGCAAGCACGGCTGAGCGAGATTGCCTTCACCTAACAAGATATTGTTTTCATCCTACCGCGAAAATGTACTTACCAAAATTACCCGATCCCTTCTTCCGAGAGTTGAATCAGTAAGGTGGTCATGGAAAATAGATGAAATAGCTTTTTTTTACAATAGAATGTTCTGAAGCATGAGCACATGCACTGCTTTATTAATTTGCAGACTTATTTAAAGTTTTAATTACAAATACTTACAAGAAAAATCCAGAAAAATGGGTAAATATACCTATAGTAAAATTGTTCGTAAGATGCTAGGTTCTTGCTCAAGTGTTGCTCCTCTTACTTGGAAGACTGCTTATGCTTAACGAATCCGGTCGCCTTGCCGAAAATCAACGAACACTGCTTGAGACACTGCCCGGGATTGTGCTTGTCGTTACATCCGATGGCTCTATTGAATACTTAAATCCGCCTGCCGCAAAATTCTTCGGGAACAGCAAGTCCTCTTCACTCAACGCAAGAAGAGTCAACGAGCTGCAGCGTGACCTTGCACCCATGCTGAGCGAAGAGGGAGCGGAACCACGGGTCTGCAAGATAGGCAACCAACTTTTCGAGTGCCGTATAGCCCCTTTTGCCGGCTACAAAGGCGATTGCCTTTCCTGGGTCATACTCAAAAGGATTTCTGAAGCAAAAAGAACAGATACGCCCGACATTCAGGGGACTCCGGTGCAGGAAAACCGTTTGATCGGATCCAGCCCTGTCATGCAGAAACTGCAGAAATTGTCGGAAAGATTTGCGAAAACCGATGTAACCACTCTTATCACCGGAGAATCCGGCACCGGCAAGGAACTTATCGCGAACCTGATACAACAGAACAGCAGCAGGAAGGACAAACCTTTTCTGGCGATAAACTGTAACACCATTAACGACCTGCTTCTGGAGAGCGATCTCTTCGGTTATGAAAAAGGGGCATTCACAGGCGCCAATTCCAGGAAGACCGGGAAATTCGAGGCAGTCGACGGCGGGACTATTTTTCTCGATGAAATTGGTGATATCAGTCCCCGCATGCAGGCCGCCCTGCTCAGGGTGTTGCAGCATGGCGAGATCATTCGCGTGGGCGGTACCGCCCCAATTAAAGTTGATGTCAGAGTAATCGCCGCAACCAACAGTGACCTGGCAAAGGACGTAAAGGAAGGGAAGTTCAGGCTGGATCTCTTCTACAGGCTGAGCATTGCAAAAATTACCGTCCCCCCCTTGCGGGACCGCAAGGAGGATCTGGCGGAACTCGTAGAGTATTTCACAAACAAGTACTGCTCCCTTTTCGGGATCGATATCAACTATGATTCTAAATCCATCCTCCAGAAGCTGACTTCTCACGATTGGCCCGGCAACGTCAGGGAACTGGAGAACGTCATTCAACGAACGATTCTTTCAAGCGAAGACGGCACCTTCACTGCCGATGCCATAGTCTTCGACACATCCGCCGAGGATGAGCATGCGACGGCCCTCTCCTCGGTGATCACGACGTTCAATGGCACACCACTCAAGAAGATTGTCGATCAGATAGAGAAAGAAGTCATTCTGAAGAAGCTGGCGATGAATGGCGGGAACGTCGCAAACACAGCGGAGAAACTGGATATCTGCAAGGCAGCTCTCTATGAGAAGATGAAGCGTTACGGGATTTCCGCGAAAGCTACACGGGATAACTGATGGACTTGTAGAAGCCCCATCTACCTCGTTGCAGGTCTGAAACGGCGTTACTGTACCATATGTACTACCAAAACGCCGTATCAGACACCACTCCTTGTTTATCGAACTATTTCCAAAGTCCATCTCCACGGGTTGGAGTACTTTTTTACGTTTATCACCGACCTTCGCGCTCCGTTTTAACCAACACAGACGTTAAGCAAGCGCAATGCATACTTGCGTTTATCGTGCGCAATATTGATCCGGGTCCAGGGTTCGAACTGCACCACTTCCTCCACCAGCCTTCATCATGTCTCAAGCACAATTGCCGTCTTCCCTGTCTTTCCACGATTATGGAAGGCAAAATCCATAAATATGAAAATCGCCATCAGCTTCTCCCTGGAAGACTATCTAAAATCCGTTGCTTTCGAGAGGATTTGAAAACAACAGGGGAAAGGCACAGAATTTGCTCACGAAAAGAGTCGCAGTGTCTACTTGATCCTAAAAAGATCCGAAGAAAAACCGTAAGTGGAGAGAAGGAAATGTCAAAATTCATATGTTTCGGATTTACCCTTGCAGCAATTTTGCTTTCTGCGATGAGCAGCCAGGCCGATCCGATATTACCAAACCATTCCGATTCCAGGTGGCAGGATATACACAGTATTTCCTGGAGCGTAGACAACGGGAGCACCTGGGGGAAGGACGAACTCTTTGTCGGCCAGAGTGTTCTGTTTCAATTCGTCATGCACAAGGATTATAAAGGCACGCATTATGCCGATCTCCTGAAGGCATGGATAGATTGGGACGATAACGGTTTTGATTCGGATGAGAGCATTATTTTCGATAAGCACGTTGTTTGGGACAACCCTGTACAGAATCAGTTTCCCGGCGAGAATGTCGATGAGTACTATCGCTTCCAGACCACCACGGGCCTACTTCTTACCAATGATCACCTGGGCGACCATTGGTTGTTGGCACGGGTTACATGTTCCGAGTCTCTGATAGCCGGAGTTTTTCCTCATAACTGGAACACGCAGTGGGACAACGGGATAGATTATAATTCCTACTTCCTGCCGAATAAGAGTTACAACCAGGGAGAGGCGGAGCTTTATAAACTGACCGTGAATCCAGTCCCCGAACCTGCCTCGATCCTCCTCTTTGGTGCGGGTTTGGCAGGTTTGGCAGGTATTCGGCTCCGTTCAAAAAAGTGACCCTGCACTGTTGACTCCCCAGGAAGTATAGAAAGGCAGGTCCGCTCGGTTTCTGCCTTTCCATCGACATCGACCATTTCAAAAGAGTCAACGACTATAGCCACGCCATTGAAGATGAGGTGCTGCGCTTTGTCGTCCGTACATTCACCGCCTCCCCTTTTCACCATCGCTCTTCTCGTATTGTCTACCAATGTCGCCGAACCTATTGTTTAGAGAAAGTGACAACCATCACGTCCCAACAACCCACGGAGGTGAATCATGCTTTGCACATTATCTCATTTGGATAGCCAGGCCATTGAACAGATAAAAGCACTCGAGAACGAACTGCATCAGACGCTGCTTGCATTTTCCTGCCACACTGCGCATCCCTCCCCGCTGGAGGCGGACAAACTTGCCAAAATTCAGAAACTGGAAAACGAACTGGGTATTTCTCTGGTCGCTGTGCAACAAGACCACTGATGCCAATCAGTCTACAGAAGAACGATCAGAGCGATACCGCCACCGATAACCGCTAGATTTAAGCCGGCCGATAGTCCATGCCATTTGCCGAACTGGACACGAAGCGGGTCGTCTTTTGGCGTGGTTTCAAATGACGATATTTGCTTTTTGATCGCGGCTGCCTTGGGTTCGATCACGAATGCCTGTATCGAGGAGATAACAAGCATAACCGCGATGATGGATGCGGCAATGGTCTTGTGCCTAATGGCTGATGACACGAAAATGGCGGCAAGAGCAATAACCCCGCAGAACGACCCCCATTTGAAATAGCCTGGGAAGAGAACTCCGACAATTCCCCCGGCGATATCGCGGTCATACGATTTGAAGATGGTGGGGGTGAGCACAAAAGTAAATAAAGATGCTCCACCAATCCAGCAAGCGACAGCGAGACGATAAAAAAATATAGAAATTTCCACGATTTTCATTGATTTCCTCCAGATTGGCTGACTTTTTCTGTTTTCATGCTTCCGCATAGAATTACAGTCTGACGAGTCACACAACTCAACGTTGCAGGAAACGGCACGGTTGCTCCTGATCGCCCCCGACATTTGCCTGTTCCACAAAAGTCATCGACGGCCGCTGCCGAATGGCTCGACGATCATCACAACCAATTTCGATGTCAAGCCCGCCCGGGCAACTGTTTCGGCGATCCCGCCGTCAATTATCCAGAACCCTCAAATACTCCCATTGATGATGGCCCCCTTGCAAAAGGCGCGTCGAATTTCATTTTCACAGAGAGGGCCACATTATCTCGAGGACTGTCTACCAGACATCCAAAAGTACCGGGTATCGCATCACCTGGGTCATACTTGAAAAGCATGAACCCATTCACTCACTGCCCAGAGTCATCATTTCAGGTGCTCGGTTTCTCAAGACACCCCCGCAGAAACTATGGCACAGTCTCGTTTTCTTCATCACATTTTATCAATTCAGCTTGACTTTTTCTTCATTTCTCGTGTTTATTCTAGTTTTTCAACAATCTCATGCGGGCTGACGCCCGCAACCCCACTTTTTACGACTTTATCAATCAAGCCAGGTTCGAATTCGGGCAATGACGTCCACACCGATCTCATGGATTAAAACCGCATAATATTCAGGAAGCAGATATGGCATTCTGGCGACAACCTCTGGACACCCAAGAGATCCACATCACGAAAGGGCTGGTGACCATTATCGAAGACCGGTGCAAAGGCTGTGGATACTGCATTGAATTTTGTCCGATGCATATACTCGCCTTTTCCGACCACTTTAACAAAAAGGGATATCACCCACCGAAGACCAGCAAACCGGATGACTGTGTGAACTGCCATTACTGCGAAATCATCTGCCCGGAATTTGCCATCTACTCTATCAAAAAGGACTGAGTTTAGAGGACTGAGGACTGAGTGCTTCTCAATAACTCAGTCCTCACGGCTCAGTCCTCAGTCCTTATCTTTAATTCTGAGCTGAAGGTTGATTATGAGACCAGCTGTCCGAACAGGAAGCCATTACATTACAGGCGACGTAGCCTGTGCCGAGGGAGCGATAGCCGCCGGGTGCCGTTTTTTCGGCGCCTACCCGATCACCCCTGCAACCGAGGTTGCGGAACATATGGCCGAGAGGCTGCCCGACGTAGGCGGCACCTTTATCCAGATGGAGGACGAAATCGCGGCCATGGCCTCGATTCTCGGCGCCTCCTGGACGGGAGTGAAGACCATGACGGCCACCTCCGGCCCCGGCTTCAGCCTGATGATGGAAAATCTCGGGCTGGGCGTCTGCACCGAAACCCCCTGCGTCATCGTCAACGTCCAGCGCACCGGCCCATCCACGGGACTCCCCACCCAGACGGGGCAGGGCGACATGATGCAGGCCCGCTGGGGCTCCCACGGCGACTATGAGTTGATCGCCATCGCCCCGTCCTCCCCGCAGGACTGCTTCTATCACACCATCCTCGCCTTCAACCTCAGCGAGAAGTACAGGGTGCCGGTGCTGGTGATGGCAGATGAGATCGTCGGCCACATGAGCGAAAAGGTCGTCATCCCCGACGCCAGTGAGATCACCCTGCTCTCCCGGCCCAAACCCAAGGGCAGGAAAGACCGCTTCCGCCTCTATGAGCCCGGCCCCAATGGTGTTGCGCCCATGCCCGCCATCGGCGAGGGCTACAACGTCCATGTCACCGGCCTGACCCACGATGAGCAGGGTTACCCGGTTATGACCGTGGAATGCCAGGAAGAGATGATGGAGAGACTCAAGGGCAAGATCAGGAACAACCTCGACGACATCATCCACACCGAGGAATACATGATGGATGATGCCGATATCGTCATAGTCTCCTACGGCATTTCCGTGCGCACCGGGCTTACCGCTGTGGATGAGGCGAGAAAGCTCGGCTATAGGGTCGGCCTCTTCCGGCTGATCACCGTCTGGCCGTTTCCCGAGCGGAAGATCCACGAGATCGCGGCCCGGGCAAGAGGGCTCATCACCGTGGAGATCAACCTCGGCCAGGTCCATTACGAGGTTGAACGCTGTGCCCATGGTCAGGCCGATACCTACCTGGTCGGCTCCGCCGGCGGAAAAATCATCCACCCGGACAAGGTGGTTTCCCTGATCAAGGAGGTTTTCCAGCCATGAGCAAAAACGCTCAACCTTATCTAGAAAAACATGGCGCCCATCCGCTGGACGACCTGATCCGCACCGAACGCATCCCCCACATCTGGTGCCCGGGCTGCGGCATCGGCACGGTATTTTCCTCGTGTCTCACCGCGATCAAGGCCACAGGGATCCCCTATAACCAATTCGCCATGGTCTCCGGCATCGGCTGTTCCGGCAGAGCGGCCGGTTACATCAAGCTCGATTCCTTTCATACCACCCACGGACGGGCCATCCCGTTTGCCAGCGGGATCAAGATGGCCAAACCGGATGTGAACGTGATCGTTTTCAGCGGCGACGGCGACCTGATGGCCATCGGCGGCAACCACTTCATCCATGCCGCCCGGCGCAACATGGACATGACGGTCATCTGCGTCAACAACCTCATCTACGGCATGACCGGCGGCCAGGTCGCGGCCACCACCCCCAGCAAGGCCAGGACGACAACGACGCCGTTCGGCAACCCCGACGCGCCGTTCAACCTGCCTCTTATGGCCTACGCCTCGGGTGCTTCGTATGTGGCGCGCTGGACCATTCTCCATGTACGGGACCTGACCAATGCCATCAACGAGGCCCTCACCAAGAAGGGCTTTTCCTTCATCGAGGTCCTGGCGCCCTGCCCCATCAACTACGGCCGCCGCAACAAGCAGAAGTCCATGGATACGCTCAAGCTGTACCAGGAGAAGACCATCATTCGAAATGGCGCGGACCCCGCCCGGGCCGACATCGATTTTGACCGTGGCGTTATCCTGGGAACGTTTATCGACAGGGATCGCAGCACCTGCGATGAGCTGTACACTGCCACCTGTCGAGGCAACGAAGACTAATCGACAGTCATTAGGGGAAAATATGACTACAACTGAAATTGCCGTTGCCGCACAGAAAGAGATCATCGTCACGGGGTTTGGCGGACAGGGCATCATCCTGGCCGGCCGCATCATCGGCATGGCGGCGTCCCTGGGAGACAACAAGGAGTCGACTCTGACCCAGGCTTACGGCCCGGAGTCCCGCGGCGGCGCCTGCAATGCCCAGGTCATCATCTCCGACCGCCCCATTCACTATCCATATGTGAAGACACCGCACATCCTGGTTGCCATGTCCCAGGCCGGCTATGACAAATTTGCCGAAATCCTGACAGAGGACTCGATCCTGCTGACCGACCAGGACCTGGTCCCGAAAACCGCCGCCGCCTGCCCCCACTATGAAATCTCCGCCACCCGCATGGCGGAGGGCCTGGGCAACAAGATGATGGCCAATATCATCATGATCGGTTTTTTCACGGCCATCACCGGCGCGGTCTCGAAAAAGGCCGCTCAGGACACGGTACGCAGGTCCGTTCCCAGAGGTACGGAGGAGAAAAATATCAAAGCCTTCGACAAGGGTTTCGACTACGGCATTTCCACACTCAAGGGGAAGGAAAAGCGCGCCGCCGGCAAGACAGGAGCCATCGCATGACACGAGAGAAAGAACGGCTGCACCGGGTGATTGTCCTCGGAGCGACCCCGGAGGGCATAGCCGCCACCAATAAGCTGGGTGAACTGGGCGTACCTGTCACCCTTGTCGATTCGGATCCGGATCTCAATGTCAAACTGGCGGACGAACAGTATCGCATGCAGTCCGGCCTGACCTTCAACTTTGCCCACCGTCCGGGCCTGATCAGGATTCTGCGCAACAGCCGCATCAGGAAGCTCTTGCCCGCGAGCGTCTCGACCATCAAGCATACGCCTCAGGGGTTCAGCGTCCGGGTGACAAAAGAGCAGACCTACGTCGACCAGACGAGATGCATCCTTTGCGGCAAATGTGTCGATGCCTGTCCGGTGACCGGCGACGACACCCCCAAAGCCATTGCCTTTCATTCCAGGAAAAGTCTGCCCGGCCGCGCCGTCATCGATAAACGGCGGCAACCGCTCTGCCAGGCCGGCTGCCCCTTGGGCGTCAATGCGCAAGGGTATGTGGCCCTGGCAGCCCGAGGCAAATACGAACAGGCCCTGCGGCTGATTCGCGAGAAGAATGTGCTGCCCGGCATATGCGGCCGGATCTGCACCCACCCCTGCGAGGACAGCTGCCGCCGGGGAGAGTTGGATGAGCCGGTCTCCATACGCGCCATCAAACGTTTCCTTGCGGATTACCTCGAGGAGCAGAGTGAAAAATGTGCGCAGCCGATTACCAACCTGCAGAATCGTGAGGTTTTAGGATCCCGCAAGGAGAAGGTAGCCGTCATCGGCTCCGGCCCCGCCGGTATTGCCGCCGCGGCGGACCTTGCGAAAAGGGGGTACGGCGTCACCGTGTTCGACCGCCCGGCCAAGCCCGGCGGGCTGCTCCGGTACGGTATCGGCCGCCCCCCGCTCCCGGAA
>JAEYNP010000074.1 GCA_023412495.1 Pseudomonadota bacterium | reverse complement strand
GGCGAAGGGTTCTGCTCATCAGCAATCCATGCGCGCCCAAGACCGGCCGCAGACAGCGGATGTTCCACAAGACCAGACATCAAAGAACGACATTCAACAATTCTGTTGGCTGTCTCTAGATGAAGGTGACAGCGACCCGATCCGCTTTTTGACCTATCTTGTAGCTGCCTTACGGACGGTTACTCCGGACTTTGGAGACGGGTTGTTAGCTGAACTCAAATCCCCCCAACCGCCGCCGGTCGAGAGCTTGCTGACTGCGCTGCTCAACGACATCACCACCCTCCCGAACCAAACCGCTCTCGTTCTGGACGACTACCACAGGATCGATTCTTTACCGGTAAATGGATCGATGTCTGTCAATGGCATTCTCACCTTTCTGCTCGAGCACCTGCCGCCGCAATTGACCCTGGTCATTACCACCCGCGAGGACCCCGACCTTCCGCTGGCCCGGCTGCGCGTTCGGAACCAATTAACCGAACTGCGCGTCGCCGACCTGCGTTTTAGCCCTTCGGAAGCCGCAGGGTTTTTTGACCAGATGATGGGCTTGAATCTCTCCGCCGAAGATATCACCGCGCTGGAAAACCGCACCGAAGGTTGGGTCGCTGGGCTGCAACTGGCTGCCCTTGCTATGCGGTCGATGGCAGGACAGAAGGACGTTCACAGCTTCGTCAAATCGTTTTCGGGTACGCACCATTACGTGATGGACTATCTGATTGAAGAAGTTCTGCAGCAGCAACCTGAGCAAGTGCAGACTTTTCTCCTGCGCACGTCCATTCTTGACCGTCTGTGTGGTCCTCTTTGTGATGCCGTTCTGTCTGACCCCTCCGCATCCGGGCCCGAAACCACAGGGCAGTCGACACTTGAGTATATTGAACGCGCTAACCTCTTCATCATTCACCTGGATAACGAGCGGCATTGGTACCGCTATCACCATCTCTTTGCGGATTTACTGCGGCAGCGGTTGGCGCACATTCAATCGCCCGAAACGATCGCGCGGTACCATATCTGCGCCAGCGAATGGTTTGAAAAGAATGGTGATATCGCTGAAGCATTTCGCCATCTCATCGCTGCCAGAGAATACGACAGAGCAGCGGGTCTGGCTGAAAGGTTCTGGCAGGCAATGTATAACAGCTTCCAGTCCGCAATCTGGCTGGGCTGGGTGAAGCAGCTACCAGAAGGGATCATTTGCTCCCGCCCGGTACTCTGCACTCAGATTGCCTGGGGATTGATGAATGCCCATGAGGTAGATGCCAGCGAATCCCGCCTGCGTGATGCAGAACGGTGTTTGGAAGGCTTATCGGATGGAATGGTTATCGTGGAACAGGAGCAATTCCGTTCCCTGCAAGCCAGAATCGCGTTTGCCCGCGCTTACAACGCACAGACTCGGCGGGATTTCCTCACAGCAATCAAGTACGTAGAACAGGTCAAGCAATTGATCCCCGATGAAGACCAGAACTTGCGCGCCCAAACAACTGCAATTCTGGGAGCCGCCTACCTGATCAATGGTGATTTGGATGCCGCCTGCCGGTCGATGGACGAATGGATCGATCATTCACTGAAGGTTGGTAACTACTTTTCAGCTTTCGCTTATGCAATGGCGGAAAAGGCAGATATCCTCATGGCGCAGGGGCATCTCCACGAAGCTCTAAAAACATATCAGCAAGCCTTAGAGCTTGCTTCACAACATGAAAGCGGGGTTCTACGGGTAACCGCGCATCACTATTTGGGGATGGCGATGCTGTACCACGAAATGGGAGATGCCATTAAGGCAGAACAGCACTTTCAAAAGAGCCTTGAGTTAGCCGCTCTGCACAGAAGTGTTGACTGGTCTTACCGCAAATGCATTGCCCAGGCTCAATTGATGGAGTCCGCCGGAGACCTTAATGCGGCGATCGAACAATTGGATGAAGCGAAGCGCTATTACATCAAGACTCTCATACCCCATACACGTCCCGTTGACGCTTTACAAGCGAGAATCTATCTCAAGCAAAAGCAATTCCTTCAAGCCAGGAAGTGGGCGAAAGAACAAGGGCTACCGGCGGACGAAGAACTTATCTATTTGCACGAGTTTGAACATATCACCCTGGCACGTGTTTTACTCGCCGAATATCAGGAAAGTCGTGACGAGAGCGCTTTTCTTAAAGCTTTGGATTTATTAGAACGCCTTTTGAAAGCCGCAGAAGATCGTCAGAGATTGAGAAGCATCCTTGAGATATTGGTGACACAAGTGATTGCCTATCGGGTGAAGGGAGACCTATCCAAGGCTCACGCATCGCTGGAACGCGCCTTGGCTCTGGCACAACCCGAGGGTTTCTTCCGAATCTTCATAGACGAAGGGGAACCCTTTAGGGCAGTGCTTATGGGTTTTCGTGGGTCAATTGGAAAGCAAACGCACGGCAATAACCATGAACTGTCGAACTTTGTGGATAAACTCCTAGCCACTTCAGCACAGCCTAAACGTATACAGCATTCAGAACTGGTCGAGTCACTCAGTCAGCGTGAGTTCGAAATACTCCGCTTGCTTCAAACGGAGCTTTCCGTGCCAGAGATCGCCGGTGAACTCGTGATCGCCGTTAGCACGGTCCGCACCCATACCAAGAGCATTTTCAGCAAGCTCAATGTCAATAATCGCCGTGCAGCCGTCAAACGGGCAGCCGAACTGAATTTGATCTAGCCGCGCAATTCGATTTCCGGCGCAATCCCCCCACAACATATGAATCGTAATATTCCATTAATCGCAGTTGCCCTGTTCCTTTGGGGATTTGGTGAGCGCATGTTCTTGAATTTCATGACGATTTATCTGGATAAGCAGTTTTCCCTGGGCAAGTCTGAGATTGGGATTGTGTTCGGCGCCTACGGATTGGCCATGGCGATCACCCACCTTCCCGCTGGTCGGCTCGCGGATCGAATTGGCCGTAGACCACTTTTGATCAGTGCTCGGTTGATTGGATTGACCACCACATTGGTCATGAGCTTTGCTCTGACTTTGCCACTGTATCTTATCGGTTTGTTTGGCTATGCCTTGACTGCCTTTGTATCGGCACCGCTCAGTA
>JAEYNP010000069.1 GCA_023412495.1 Pseudomonadota bacterium | reverse complement strand
GAATGTCAGCCTTTTATTTTTTAAAAGTGGCTCAGTTTACTCCGGATTCCCTGGCGCAATTTAGACCAGAATGGGTGGCTCAGTTTGGTCCGGAATGGTGGCTCAATTTAGTCCGGAATAATCAATGAGCCTATTACAAGTCTGACCAACCAGACCATAAGAGTAGAGTTTCACTATCTCGCTCTAGATTATCCCGACAAAACATTTGATTTGCAGCCAGGACAATATACTAAATTATCATACAATACAATAGAATTCCCCGCTAGCTTTATTTCCCAAAATCTCCGCAATCAACCATTATTAAAGACGAAGATCTCTTTTTTAGCACCTGTCTATTATCCGGCCAACGACAAACGGATTGAGGCATATTCCATAACCCGTCCTGATGGCATTACCTATCACTATGGTATACCTGTATTCGATTACGAATATTATAATAAAGCCATGGATAAAAATGACAATAGAAGGTATAATGTGATGGAAAGAAGTCAACCTTATGCCAATACCTGGCTGCTAACCACCATAACCGGCGCAGATTACCTTGATAGGAACAACAATGGTGTTGCCGATGAAGGTGATTGGGGTTTCTGGGTAAATTTTCAATATGGACAATTTGAAGATGACTATGTTTGGCGATACCCATTTTATGGGACTAAGCTTGATGGCAGTTATAAAACGGTTGTGACAGGTAAAAAAGAATTATATTATCTTGATCAAATTCAAACCAGGACACATACAGCCATTTTTTTTAAAAGCAAACGTGAAGATGGCAGAGGTGCTACTGTTGGTGGTGAACTGTCAAATGGATTAGGATTGTTTACACTTAAACTAGATGATATTTACCTCCTTCAGAATAATATATTCAATGAGCTTATAACACCTACTGGACAGGGGGGAAAGGGTTTGAGCAAAAGCGACAACGTTTGGATGGGGGCATCCATAAATATCCAACAGCGGGATTTTTTAAAAATTAACTGTTTAAAACGTATAGGTTTCAAATACGACTATTCTTTAAGTTACGGTGTTCCTAATAGGCAAACTACTGGTGGAAAACTCACTTTAACCGAGATTGATATATATGGAAGAAATGATTTCAAGGTGATGCCGTCCTATAAGTTATTTTATAATGAAGGGTCTTATCAAAGTAATACAAACTCATGGGGCTACCACCCAATTAAGCCCGATACATATTCACTTAAAAAGGTAATTACTCCTTTAGGCAGTGAAATTTTAATAGAATATGAAAGTGACGACTATCATACAATAAGTGGTAGGGATATACCCTCTCGTAATTATAGTGTTTCCATGCAGGACGAAGCACCTGTTGGGCCAGCAATGCATGCCACATATGAGCTTGTTTATCATAATAAAATAGAAATCCCCTCTGATTTTTATCCTGCTGTAAATACAGGTGATCAGATAAGGCTAAATATTACTACTTTCAAATATACTTCTACTAATAACAGTAATTATCCTCCAACTAGCCCATGTGTCAACATCAATACTTCCATTTCTCCAAAAGAATTTGTTGTAGTTGCAAAGGAGCAAAAGGCTAACGGTACGTGTTTTTTATGGCTTGATCAAGCTATTCTGCCACAACCCATTGTTGATCAAATCACGAGCTGTTTAGGAAATCTCTCTCAATTGAACTATCAGTTCAAAATAAATGAGGTTGTACGAAAAGGCGGGGATATACGTGTAAAAAAAATCACGGCGACTGATGGAATGGGCAATTCATTTGATACGGAGTATCTCTACACCGTCACAGGTATGCGAAATGACAAAAGTTCTGGTGTCGTAAGTCTTGAGCCCATAGGTGTTCCTTACCGGTTGGTAATCGAGGATATTTCCAACAGCCATGACTACCCAATGTTGCCGGTGACCTATTCCAAGGTAGCAGTTTTATCAGGGAAAGTAAATAATGTTGATTATGACACAAAAACTGTTTATAACTTTGTGACCCCTCAAGTCAATATGGTCAATATCAGTAGGCCTGTAAATACTTCCTATGAGTTGGTTCACGAGTATGATCAACCAGTACAGACAGTTAATAATATCAATCATAAATTTTTCCATAAGAAAGAACAAATTGCTGTAGATATCAATACTTCCAAAATTGGCAGCATTAATAGTGTACAAATTTACGATCAGAATAATCAATTGGTAAAAGAGGTAAATTATCAATACGCTAATAGGGCGACCCAATATCAAGGGGTTTTCACCCAAAGTGTTTTATCTTGTGATCTATTTAGTACTTCGAGAATAGAGAATGATTTGGTGAGGTTTAGAGCTTTTAACGAAAATAAAATTCGTACAGCGCGTACAACAAAAAAATACAATCCAAACATCCTAATCGCAATCAACGAAACAAAATATGAAAATGGAATTCCAGCATTTACAAGCAAACAAGAAAATTTAAGTTGGGACTTTTACACAGGTCAAACCTTGACCAAGAAAATGACCAATAGCATGGGCTTGAGCATGCTGACGGAAACACGGCCCGCTTATACAATTTATCCGGAAATGGGGTTAAAATCACATAACATCAACAACAAGCACATGTTGACTCAAACTGCAGGCTCAGCGGCCTATAAGATGAATGCTGACACTAAAATTGGTTTGTTGGGAGCTTCTGTACAAACCTGGAAAAAGGATTGGGGGAACTTTAGGGATATAGATACTCCTACCGGAGAATACAAAGACAGTAATCAGAGCAACCGGTCTGCATGGTGGCCACATCAATTCTATACGTGGGCCGGTACAACAGCTCAACTCGTTAAAGATGGCACATACAACATGAGTTTATTCAATCCTTTTGTCTTTAACTCTTCAGAAAATCCCGGGTGGGTAAAAACTGGAGAAGTCACGAGGTATTCCCTTATGGGGGCACCACTTGAAACCAGTGACATTTCCGGTATATATTCTTCAATGAAAATCGGGAATAAATCCCAGATTATTTCCAATGCTTCCAATGCTTCCTATGTAGAGGCTGTGTTTTCTGGAGCAGAGGATTTCGATCCTGCCACAGGATATTTTGGAGGAGAGGTAAGGAAAGGTGCCTCGGCAAATGTGACTGTGAACACCAATCTCACCTATATCCACACTGGAGCCAAAAGTTTAAGGATTAATAATGCTGCCGATGGTTTTATTTACAAGGTGAAAGGGAGTGAGATAGACAAAACCAGAAACTATAGGGCAAGTGTGTGGATACATGAAGAGAATAAAGCTAATGGAAAGCTTTACTATCGGTTTAATAACAATGTTAACAAAGTTACCGCGGGCTTTGATGCCACAATGAAAGCTGGTTCATGGTACCAAATCAATATATTGATACCTGTCGATACCGCTGTCACCTCTTTAGAGATTGGCTGCACCAATATAAGCACCGGATCGGTCTATTTTGATGACTTCAGGTTCCAACCGGTCGATGCTTCACTCACGGCCAATGTTTACAATGAGTTTGAACAATTGACACATGTGCTGGACAACAACAATCTGTATACGCGCTTTACATACGATGATGGGGGACAGGTAATTGAAACTTTTGTTGAGGTGTTAAATCCTGCCGTGACCTCTGGAGAGAAGAAGGTATCGGAAAGAAGGTACAATTATGCTCGTTGGGTGGAGTAAATGGCGAAGTAAATAGAAAAGTTAAATAGTGGTATGTTATCTTCCGAGAATCTAATGTGCCACCCAATATATTGTCAGATTTAATAAACATTCCTACAATGAAAAAGAATTAATGCTATGAAACCTATAAAATTATTCTTGGCAATTGGTTTTTCACTACTCATCAGCCATAGTTTAGTGCAGGCCCAAACCGTAGCCTATATAAAGATTAACGGACCTACCACAGTTTCACTAAATAGTCAGGTGACCTACCATGTAACTTTTCATCATGCTACGGGACAAACTCTTTCCCCTCCCCAATATAGTTACCCAATCTTTGAAAATTTCACGGGTGGAACTATTATCTCTCAATCGAATCTTAATATAACCATTAAATTGACGCAACCTCCCGGTGGACAACTACGCTATAGTGTTTTGATCTATGATCCATCTAGCCCATATTTATGGGTTCCATATAATGCAATCCTCCAAATCAATGTGTTGCCATCAGTTCCGGTGGCTACTTCGGCATCCCAAATATCCACCAACTCTTTTACTGCAAATTGGAATAATACAGCAGGGGCAACCGGATACCGTCTTGATGTGGCGACAAATAGTGCGTTTACATCGTTTGTTTCAGGTTACCAGAATTTGGCTGTTACAGGTAACAGCTTGAATGTTACAGGTCTTTCAGCAGTTGCTACCTACTATTACCGTGTGAGGGCGACCAATACAGCGGGAACTTCTGCCAATTCAAATACTATCACTGTCCTAACGACACCGGGAATACCACCAGCTTATCCCGCCACCAGCATTGCCACCAGTTCTTTTACAGCGAATTGGGGAAGTGTATCCGGTGCTACAGGATACCGTTTGGATGTTTCGACCACCAGCAATTTTTCCAGTTATGTCAATGGTTATTACAACCTCGCCGTAACCGGAACCAGTAGGAACATTACCGGCCTTTCTCCAGGCACTACTTATTTTTATCGATTAAGAGCTTCCAACTCTTCTGGAGCCTCCGGTAATTCAACAACAATCCCTACTTTAATCCTACCAGCGGCTCCCACTCCTTCTGTGGCTAACAATATTTCGGCCAACTCTTTTACCGCCAATTGGAACAGCGTTACCAGCGCAACGCATTACTTATTGGATGTTTCTCCCAATACCTCTTTCAGCAGCTTTGTTCCCGGATATCATAACCTGAATGTTTCATCAACAAATGCTATTGTCACTGGATTATCTGCTGGTACACCATATTATTACCGCATAAGGGCAGTAAATACATCAGGCACCTCATCTTATTCCTCGTTTTCATCAACCATCACCATCCCGCCTGCACCGGTGGCAAATACAGCTTCCAACATAAATTTGAATTCTTTTAACGCAAATTGGGACAATACTACTGGGGCCACTCACTATCGTATCGATGTTTCTACTGTAAGTAATTTTAGCAACATGCTTCCTGGATATACTAACCTTGGAGTAGGAGCAGCAACAAGTTTAAATATAGTAGAATTGGATGCAGGGACTACCTATTATTATCGGGTAAGAGCGGAAAACGGGAGCGGTATTTCCTCCTATTCCAATACAATTACCGCAGTGACCAAATCACCTGTCCCGTCTATTCCAACTGCCGATCCTGCCAGTAACATTACTGCAACGTCTTTTACCGCCAATTGGTCATCGGTAAGCGGTGCTTTAAGCTATGAATTGGACATTTCTACAACCAATACCTTTAACAATTATGTAAGTGGGTATCAGGGTCTACCAGTACCAACTAACATCCAAAATGTGACGGGGCTTTCGTCTGGTACAACTTATTATTACCGGGTACGCTCAGTAAGTTCAGGGGGCATTTCCGGTAATTCAAATATCTCTACAGTATCTATTATCCCACCTGCTCCTGTAGGAAACGGTGCGACCGAGACGAACAACTCCTCTTTCAATGCCAATTGGACAAATGCCAATGGAGCTACAGGTTATCGTTTCGATCTATCGACTTCAATTACTTTCTCTTCAATGGTTTCAGGTTACAACAATAGAGCAGTTTCGGAAACTAATTTATTGGTCACTGGATTAAGCCCCAACATTAATTATTACTATAGAATTCGCGCTGAAAATTCAGGTGGCACTTCAGTAAATTCAAATTCGGTATCTGCGCTCACTGCTCCAGCGGTTCCGGCTACATCAGCCCCAACGAATTATGCGACCACGTCATTCACTGCCAATTGGGCAACCGTGACTGGTGCTACCGGATATCGTCTAGACGTATCCACATCAAGCAATTTCACTTCCTTTGTTAGTGGATTTAATAATCTCCTAGTGACCACAAATAGTAGAAGTGTTACAGGATTAGCTGCAGGAAATACTTACTTTTATCGCGTTAGATCGGTGAATGCTGGGGGTTCATCTTTATACTCTGATACCCGCTCAGCACTGACCATTTCACCTGTCCCTACTTTAAATGCGGCAACAAATAATACCACATCTTCCTTTACCGCATCTTGGAATAATTCAACCAGTGCTACTTCTTATCTACTGGACGTTTCGGCCAGTAGTGTATTCTCAAATTTTGTCTCCGGTTATCAAAACCGTTCTGTAACCGGCAATAGTCACAATGTAACAGGATTGGCCATCGGTACCAAATATTATTTCAGGATTAGGGCCGTAAACGGAAGTGGCAATTCACCTTATTCAGCACAGCGAACTACAGCAACATTAACCGCTGCACCGGGGAATGCAGCTGCATCCGGCATCACGGCTAACTCATTTATTGCCAACTGGAACAGCGTTTCAGGAGCTACCGGATACCGGTTGGACGTGTCCACCAATCCTGATTTTTCTAGTTTTGTAAGTGGCTATAACAACTTGCTTGTGACGGAAACGAATAAGACAGTTGTCAACCTGGCAGGTGGCATCACCTACCATTATAGGATCAGGGCGGTAAACGAAGGTGGTGCCTCTACCAACTCAGGGACGTCTACGGCATTGACTATCCCTTCTGCGCCTGTATTTACAGCAGCAACCAGTATTGGATTTCACAACTTCACACTCAATTGGAATGCAGCATTGGGAGCGGCTTCTTATCAATTGGACGTGGCTTACGACAACACGTTCACCCACTTTGTTGCAGGTTATAGCAACTTAATAATTACAGAGAGTCCAAACAAGGTTGTTACTGGCCTTTCACCCAATACGACCTATTATTGCAGGGTACGGGCGGTAAATTCATCCGGTACATCTATAAATTCCACTACTCAATCTGTAAAAACCCAACTGACCTTTGATTATAACATCAACTGGTCGATGACCACTGCCTTCGATGTTAACGGCAACATAGTAGCCCAATCAAAAGCATATAGTGATGGCACGGGTAAAATACTTCAGGTACAGGCAAAGGACGTGATATCGGGGCAAGTACTCGCTACACAACCTTTGTATGATGCCCAGGGTGCCGCCGTGGGAGCTACATTACCTGCGCCAATTATGAATACAGCATTTGGATATAAATCCCGTTTCCTGACCAATTTGAATGGAGAGGCGTACTCAGTGGCCGACTTTGATGTCGATCGTAACAATCCTGCCCCGGTAAGCACGGAATATGGTACTGTGGGATGGTATTATAGCCAACTCAATGATATGGATCCTTTTATCGCTACTACCAGTTATCCCTATTCCAGATCATGGACAGAAGCTGGCCCTGATCCCAAAAATTCGGCATCTGCAGGCCCTGGTGATGCACATAGAATGGGAGCTGGAAAAGAAGCCAAATCAAAAGCTGAAAAAGTAACTAATGACCCCCAATTGATTAAATATTATTCCTGGCGGCTCAACTTCGTATCGGAACCGGTAGCCCTGCAAAAGAAAAATGAAGGGTATAAAATCACTTCCGTCAACCCCGATGGCAAGGAATCAGTGGCCTATATGGATGCTGCCGGTAACACTGTCATTTCAGGGATCAAGAATGGCAGCCATTATGAATATGCTTTTGTCTATTATGACGATGTGGGAAATGTGGTTGCAGAAATTGCTCCAAGAGGTGTTGAAGTGGATAACCCGGCCAAGTTTGTAACAAAATACAAATACAACCACCAGGGTTGGTTGCTGGAATCTTCCAGTTGGGACGAAGGAATATCTGAATATGTTTATAGCTTCGATGGGAAAATCCGGTTTTCCCAAAATGCCCAGCAAAAGACAGATAACAAATTCTCCTATACCAACTACGACTACCTTGGCCGGTTGATAGAAAGCGGGGAATACCGCAGTACGGGAAGCAATCCATATGTCTTTCAAAATCATTATACTGCCACACCTTCTACTTATAGTATCCTGCACAAAGCCGACCTCAATGGTTCTGCAGGTGCCTTGGATGCAACAAGGTGCAGCGATGTGACGAAAATCAGCTATGATTTGCCCGATCCCCAATGCCCTGAAACTCAACGTTTCCTTTATGGCAACGTGTCCAGTACAAAAAATACAAATGTGACCTCGTGGTACAGCTATGACGATATGGGCAGGTTGGAATGGATGATACAGGATATTCAGGGGTTGGGACAAAAGAAAGTGGCATACACGTATGACTTTATGGGCAATGTACTGCAGGTGGCTTATCAGGTCGGGCATTCCGATGCCTTCTACCACCACTATGAATACGATGCTTCCCAACGCCTGGAAAAAGTATTTACCAGTAAAAATGGTTCCACAAAAAAATTGCAGGCTGCTTATTATTACAACCTGCTGGGGGCTTTGATCCGGGTAGAACTAGCTGAAAACTTGCAGGGTATAGATTACACTTACAATGTTAACGGTTGGTTGAAAACAATCAATCATGGTGACATTGACCTCGATCCTGGAATGGACGGACAACCCGGTTCGAGACAACATTTCAAAAAAGATGCCTTTGGGATGACCATTGAATACCATCCCAATGATTACTCAGGTGCGGGATACAACTCAGGCAATTATAGTGTCGCCGGTGTTGTAAACAGTCATGCAGGTAGCATCAAAGCCATTGGCTGGCACAATGGGAGCCAAAGCGACCAGGTAATGTATAAATATGGTTATGATGAAAAATATCAGCTGACATCCGCCACCTGGGGCAATGTGGTCAAGACGGGCGGAGCTTATAATTTTGTAGAAGCGCCCAATAAATATACTGAAACCATCACTGGTTACGATCGTCATGGCAACATCCAGGCCCTTAATAGAAAAGATGGGCAAACCAACCCGACAGCTAATTTTACTTATCAATATGTTACAGAGAGCGACAAATTGGATCAAATCAAACACGATAATAACCTGTTGATCAAATATACCTACAATGCCATTGGACAGATGACCAGGCAGGAAGAGGCTGGCAATACCATGGCGGTGGAGTATAATGCTTACGGGCTGGTTTCAACTGTTAAAAATGGAGAGGGCCGGTTCATCGTTCAATTTGCCTATGACGACCGGGGCGATAGGATTACGAAAAAAACCTATGACAGAAATTTCAATCTCGCACTTGACACATGGTATGTGCGGGATGCTGGTGGTAATATACTAGCCGTGTATACAAAGGACTATCAGTTGGAAACTGAGCTTGCACAAACCGAAGTACCTGTATATGGCGCGGGCAGGATAGGCATGTACATGCCCGATCTGGACAATTATTTGTACGAGATTACCGATCATCTGGGCAATGTGCGCTCGGTAATTGCTCAGGAAAATATCGAGCTGGAATTCATGGCTACCATGGAAATAGCAAATGCTGATGAGGAAGAGGGCGAATTTGTCAATATTCCACAGACGAGGCATGACCTACACAACCATACACCAGGGGGAAGTTATTCAGCTTGGTTAAATGGGTCACTGAACCGTGTTGCAGGTCCTGGAATGGCTTTGAGAGTTAATCCTGGCGATACCATACAGGGAGAGGTGTATGCTAAATATTTAACCACCACCAACGGGAACACGGGTACAGTCTCTGGTTTAGCGGCATTAATTGCCGGAGCTTTTGGTTATACCGGCACAGCGGAAACCCAACCCATCTTCAACTTGTTCAACCAGGCATTGGGAGGGGGTGCCTTGTTTAGCCAACCTAACACCAATGTTCCTAAGGCATACATCGTCGCCTTGTATTTCAACAACAACTTTGGGTACGAGGATGCAAGTTACCATGTGATAGGTACCGAAGGTTTGAACGCCTGGCAAAAATTGACATTTGAAAAAATTGTAGAAGAACCCGGATATGTCTATATTTATGTGGCTAATGAAAGTAGAGAGAACATTAATGTGTTCTTTGACGATTTGAAAGTAACGATGAAGCAGAGCCTGGTGGTAAGCGGAAATGACTACTACCCCTTCGGGATGCCCATTGCCGAAAGAAGCTTTGAGCGGGAAGATTACCGGTTCGACTATCAGGGTCAGTTTAGCGAAAAAGACGACGAGACCGGTTGGAACGCATTCCAACTCAGGATGTACGATGCCAGGATAGGGCGATGGATAAGTACCGATCCTTATGGGCAGTACCATTCACCATATGTGGGAATGGGGAACAAGCCGATGAGCGGGGTGGATCCGGATGGGGGATGGAGTTGGGTAACTGCTGCTGTTGGTGCAGGTATAGGGGGTATCGCTGGGGCAGCATATGGTCTTGCAACAGACAAAAAAGGTTGGGGATGGTATGCTTTAGGTGGAGGAGTTGCTGGAGGTTTATTGGGAGGGATTTCTTTTAAGAAAGTGCCTGTAGGAGGGGAAACAGGCTCCTTCGGTATAGGTTGGACGCCAATATATGAATTGCAGCTGACAGATTTTGGAAATATTTTAAAAGATGGTGGAAAAGGAATTGGTATGATAACCAAGGATTTAGTCATCAATGGTAGAACTGGTTATGACGTTAATAATATTATTGCAGGTTGGAGTCAATCTACATGGAAAGCGTATTATGATCGATTAGAATGGGCTCGTAGTATAGAAAATAGGTACTTACGGGCTGCAATGGTTGCTTTAGTTGAGTTTGCAAATCCCAATAATACAATGTTTTGCGAACCTTCCCCTGGGATTGGAATGATTAAAGTAAATGGCTTTTTTAGGGGAGGGGCTAGTTTTAAAATTAAACCAAATGAAGTTAAAATTGATCCTTTCACTAAATTAATAAAAACTTCACATGGAGTTTCTGTTCATATTGATCCCAATAAAGTAGCGAAATTTGGAGGTGCATATAAAATACACAAATTACCTAAAGGATTAAAAATTATTCAACGAGGAACAGACCAGGGTCATTTTGAAATTGTGCCAGAATATGATATGACCTTAGAACAATTTCAAAAATTGCTTGATTTAATAGAAGTATTACCTGTTAAATAAAGGATGGATGGATGCAAGTATTTATTTATTGGATGATAGTGAATTAGCTTTATTTGAGGCAAATCAAAAGGGTTATAGAAATGATGTATATGTCAGGATAAAACATAATTACTATAAAGTTAATATTTATAGTTATGTGCGTATTGTACAGGATTTTGAAACGGAGCATGCTGAGTATGGTTATTTTTCTATAGATAATAATATAGTTCTGGTCAAGGAAGTAACAAACGAGGAGATAAAAAGCGTACTTTTCAACCTTATTAAGCAGAATTATTTTGCAGATGTAAAGCCAATTGACAATAATAAAGCTCTTGAGTTAACATTTTTGGAGTTATGATTATATTTCAGAGAGGAATTAGTGCGAACAATACTATAGATTTTCGATTAACCATTCTCCATAAGCAACTCAGGCAGGACGCTATTGTATTTAGTTTTACCCGTTAGTCTGAGACTCACTACCACTCCCAGACAAAATAAGCAGTTAGTGAAATGTTATTATGTTAAATCGACTACCAAAAACATAGAAGATGAAACCACAATTCAAAAGTTTTATACAACAAAATGTCCTGAAACCTTTCGTAGAGGTTTATTGTCATGATCATATAACTATAAAACTAAATCGAAAATCTTCGTTCAGTATTAGTCATAGGAGGAATTCGATTTCTTATTTCTGAATCAAACGAATATATAAATCTACCCCTTGGTCTGTGACTCACAGACCAACAAAATGGTTAGTCAAAAATGTTATTTCATTAAAAAAACAGATCCTGCTATTTAAAAGCTTTAGATATAGCAAAGTGTTCTAAAATCTTTCAGTGGATGTGGTTCTTTATTATGATCATATAAAATATAAAAATAAATCGCCATTCGTCATTCAGTATTAGCTATAGGAATTTGATTGTATAGTTCTGAATCAGACGAAGATATAAATCAAAACAAAAACTATTATGAAAAAAACAATTACCATTCTTGTTTTTCTTTTATGGTGGTACCAGTCAGGTGCACAGTCTTCCCATTTTGGTGCCAAAGGAGGTCTAAACCTCGCCATATTAAGTGGTACGGTCAATATGGAGCCCAAGTATAAACCAGGTTTGATGTTGGGTTTTTACCTCGATGCCGCTGTCACGGAAAAATTCCATATACAACCCGAACTGGTGTACTCCTCACAAGGTGCCAAAATAGAATATACCGACAGCCCAGCCCCCGGTTCGCGTGTGGTGGGAGAAACTACCACCAGTCTGTCATATATCAACATACCAGTAATGGCTAAGATATATTTGGGCAAAGTAGTCAACCTCCAGTTAGGGCCTCAGGTAGGCATCTTGGTTTCTGCCACCGATAAAGGAACAATTCAGGGAGATGTTATTGATGATGATTTAAAAGATATTTTTAAGGGTGTCGATTTCTCCTTCGCTACTGGTATTGGTCTGAATCTTCCCAGTGGCGTCAACTTTGGCGGGAGGTTGATTTTCGGTTTATCCAACCTCAACAAAGACAACGGCCAAATAGCTCCGGGAATTGAACGGCCAGCTTTGACAAACGGGGTAATACAATTTTCTTTAGGGGTTCCATTGGCAAAATTTTAGGATACCGGATTTAAAAAAATGCAGGGCATGGGACAATGCAATTTACATATTAAAATTCTACTTGGGTGGTTTTTAATCATCCTCTTAATACCCCCTGTCCTTGCTCAACCAAAAGAAACCACCGATAGCATCAGGTTGTTAAAGATCGAAATACCCTTGCTCAAATTGGTTGCTTATGAAGATACCTTAAAGCAAACCATCAAAATCCCTGGTGCGTTGGAGGAGATAAACTCAAATGTCCTACAGGATTCCCTTTTCTCCCTGGAATCGGCCATCAACGAAAGGATGCAAAAGCTTCATATTTCAGACTCTTTGTTATCAAAGTTATCAAAACCGGAAACACAGCAAATTCTTTCTCAGGACAGCACCCTTTCCGCGATGATCCAAAAGTATAATGAATATTTAAAGAAATATGATCTGCCGGAAAAAAACCTGCCGGAGTGGGCAAAGAACAAAGAAAAGATAATCAATGTGCCGGAGATACAAGCACCACAATTGGCGGGTACACCGGATATCCCGGCACCTCAAATACCTAACCTACCAGATGCCGAAATGCCGGATAACATCAACAAGCTGTCGGAAAAGCAGGAAGAAGTGAACAGCCATTTGGGCAAGCAGCAAAATATAGACGAAACCATAGGTCAGCATGCCCATAACATAGAGGAGGTGCAGTATTTCGATGCACAGAAGGCAGAGCTGCTGGCTTTGAGTGAGAAAATGGGAGAACCCGACCTCATGAAACTCAAAAGGCAAATCTCCGCAAAGCAAAAAGCCCTCGCCACCCAAACCATCATGTCCAACCTGGACAAGATCAACATCCCCACCAAAACCATCAAGAAGTTACAAAACAAGTACCAGCAATTCAACAGTGCCAATGCAATAGCTGACGGTAGGGAAAAAGGGCTAAAATTTAAGCCAGAACAAAGATTCGTCTATGGCCTTAATTTACAGATGAACCCCGGTGACCCTGTGTCGGTAGATTTTTCACCACTCCTTGGCTACCGAATCAACAATGCATGGACACCTGGCACCGGTGGCTCCATCCGCTATAAACTCGATTCCAAAGATGATTACCGCCTGCCCAACAGCACCAATATGGTCTACGGTTACCGTATCTTTAGTCAGTACAAGGTGATAAAAAGCTATTATATC
>JAEYNP010000050.1 GCA_023412495.1 Pseudomonadota bacterium | reverse complement strand
CATCGCATTGAACAACTATCGCTCTTTAAATAGGCGACCACCGAAGGTGGTCAGTAAATCTTTTTAACATACCGCTTTGAGCGGTTCACAATCTAAAGCCACCGGCTTTGCCGGTGGATACTTACTGCACTATTGAAAATTTTCAATTTTCAGCTCTTCCTTAGCAAACATAGAGGTTCCCCATGCTATTCGTTTTTTTATTTTAAGGGAGTAAAGCAGATACCAAATACTAAAAACGATGCCTGGGACACCGATAAATGGATTAAGCAAGAGAATTACAGAAAAAAAGAGTGTACAAATGGCCATGAATAATGAGAGATTTGCTCCGGCAAGGAAGTTTTTATTTGCTGCATAGAGAGTGTCGCTATCATTAACCCCTTTAAGTTTGAGCTGTCCTTTGAATTGAATTGTCGATACCAGTTCTGGTCTTTTTGATTCATATTCTTCTCACATTTGGAAAAATAGGTAAAATTTGGTTCTTCTGGCATATGCCGACGACTAACCGCCGATAGCCGACCGCTTACCGCCTTACCGCCAAATGTGCGCGATAGTCCGCATCAACCTCGCCAAGCTATCGTGGTCCTTGATGCCGGGCCGGGTCTCCACCCCAGAATTGACATCCACCGCGTAGGGCCGGACCGCGGCGATGGCCCCTGCCATATTGTCCGGGGTCAGCCCGCCAGCGAGGATGACCGGGCGATTGAGTTTCAGGCCCTCGATCAGCGACCAGTCGAAAACCTGGCCCGTTCCGCCGGGGAGTCCCTTGACATGGGTATCGAGCAGGAAGGCCTCGACGCAGTCGTCATAGGGCGAGAAATCCTCGGGCCGGCTAGCCTCGCCCACCCGGAAGGCCTTGATGATCCCGCAGGCCGGCAACATCCCGCGGAGGGCCCGGCAGTAATCCGGCGTCTCCCCGCCGTGCAACTGGAGAAAACTGAGGCCGCATCCGGCCGTCCGGATTACCTCCTCCTGCGTCGCATTGACAAAGACTCCTACCCGGTCGACAAATGGTGGCAGGCCCTCGATGATCGGCGCAGCGATTTCGGGGGCGATATAACGGGGACTTTTTGGATAGAAGATAAAACCCAGGGCGTCCACCCCACAACGCACCGCCGCCCGGGCGTCTTCCCTTCGAGTCGTGCCGCACATCTTCACCCGAATTCTTTGCGGCCCCTGCACACCCGTCATCAGCCCTGTTCCCGCAGGAATCTCAGGAGATCGCTGTCCGACCCGGCCCGCATCAGGGTCTCGCCGACCAGCGCCGCGGCGACTCCTGCGTCGCGCAGGCACCGGAAATCGTCCACCGTCTTGAGTCCGGACTCACTCACCACAGGAATGTGCTCCGGGATGAGTTTCTTCAGGCGAAACGTCGTCCCCAGATCCATGGAAAAGTCCTTGAGGTTGCGGTTGTTGATGCCGATCAGATCGCTCCCCGCCAGGACGGCCATCTCGGTCTCCCGCTCGTCGTGCACCTCGACCAGGACGTCCATGCCGAGTTCCCGGGCATACATCCGGTAATCGTGCAACTGGCGGCCATCGAGGATTGCCGCGATCAGGAGGATGGCATCTGATCCGTGCAGGCGGGCCTCTTCGATCTGCAGCTCGTCTATGGTGAAATCCTTGCGCAGCACCGGCAGCGTCACCGCCGCCCGCACCTGCATCAGGTAGAGGAGATGGCCCTGGAAGAAATCGACATCGGTCAGCACCGAGACGGCCTGGGCGCCGTTGCGCTGGTAATTTTCGGCAATGGTTACGGGATGAAAATCAGCGCAGATCACGCCCTTGGAAGGCGAGGCCTTCTTCACCTCGGCTATCACCGAGACGCCAGGATAGGAGATCAGGGCCTGACGAAAGCCCCTTGGCGGGGCGATCTCGCAATCTCGGAACTCTTCCGGCAGGTGGATGCCCTTCTTCTTCAGCTCCGCTACTTCTTCTTTTTTCCGGGCAACAATTGTATCGAGAATCATCTTCTGCGCCCCAACTTATTGCTCGGCAGCGGCCGCCTCGCGGGAGAACCGAACGAGCTGTTCTAGTATCTTCAGCGCCGCACCCGAATTGATGATCTGTCTCGCCCGGGCTACGCCCCCCTTGATGCTCTCGCTTCTGCCGGCGGCATGCAGGGCCGCCCCCGCATTGAGCAGCACCATGTCCAGCTTGGGCCCCGGTTCGCCTTTCAGCACAGCCCGAACCTGTTCCGCCGCCTCCTGGGCGGTGGCGCCGCCGCGGATATCCGCCATGGTCGCCCGCGCGAGGCCGACGTCCTCCGGCTCGATGGTGTAGCATGTGACGCGGCCGTCGTGGCCGTCGGCGACATGGCTGGTGCCGGTGACGGTCATCTCGTCGAGATTGCCCTCGCCCCAGACCACGAGGGTCCGCTTCATGCCGAGCCGCACCAGCACCTCGGCGATGGTCTTAGTCAATTCCCTGGCGAACACCCCGGTCAGCTGGACGTTGGCCCGGGCCGGATTGGTCATGGGCCCGAGGATATTGAAGACGGAGCGAATGCCGATTTCCCGGCGCGGGCCGATGGCGTACTTCATCGCCCCGTGCAGCATGGGAGCAAAGAGAAAACCGATGCCGACGGTCCTGACCGCCCGGGCTACCGCCGAGGGCGGCAGGCTCAGGTCGACACCCAGCGCCTCCAGGACATCGGCGCTGCCGCAGTGGGAGGAGACTGCACGGTTGCCATGTTTGGCCACCGGCACGCCGGCCGCGGCCACCACGAAGGCCGAAGTGGTCGATACATTGAAGGTGCCCGAGCCGTCGCCCCCGGTGCCGACGATATCCATCAGCACCTCCCCCCCGGAGGTATCCACGCCGGTATCGACGAAGGTGGCTTTTTCCCGCATCACCCGCACCGCGCCGACGATTTCGTCGACCGTTTCGCCTTTCATCCTCAGCGCCGTGATGAAAGAGCCGATCTGGGCATCGGTCGCCGCTCCGGTCATGATCTCGTCCATGACGGAAACCATCTCGGCTTCGGCCAGATTCCCGCCGGCGACCACTTTACCTATCGCTTGCTTGATATTCATCTTCTTCCTACCCTTTTGGAATTGAGCTCAGGAGCGCAGCATCTCCAGGTAATTTTCTCCCATAAAGTTCTTCAGCAGCTGAATGCCCGCGGGGGTCATGATCGACTCCGGGTGAAACTGAACGCCCTCGATGGCCAGTTCCCGATGTCTGAGGCCCATCAGCTCTCCCTCGTCGGTGCGGCAGGTGACTTCCAGGCATTCGGGGAGATCGCTGTCCTGGACCACCAGAGAGTGATATCGCATGCCGTCGAAGGGATTGGGCAGTCCGGTGAAGACGCCCTTTCCGTCGTGGTGCATCGGGCTGGTCTTGCCGTGCATGATGCGGCGGGCCCGGATCACCGTACCTCCGAAGCCGTCGCCGATGGCCTGATGGCCGAGGCAGACGCCGAGGATGGGTATCCTGCCGCCGAAATGTTTGATAGCCGCTATCGAGATGCCTGCCTCGCGGGGGGTGCAGGGACCCGGCGAGATGAGCAGGCGGTCCGGCCGCATGGCCTCGATCTCGGCGACACTGATCTTGTCGTTGCGGAAGACCCGGATATCCTCGGTCCGTCCGTCGGCATGGCCATTGGCCGCGATGGTCTGCACGATATTGTAGGTAAAAGAATCGTAATTATCGATGATGACGATCATTGTAGTGCCTTATTCCTGAAAGTCTGTCAGGGTTCAGAATCCCTTCTCTGCCAGTTCAACCGCCCGCCTGAGCGCCAGCGATTTGTTCACGGTCTCTTCGAACTCCCGCTCCGGGTCGGAATCGGCCACGATCCCGGCCCCCGCCTGTACCCACAGGTTATCCCCGCTCATGACAAAGGTCCTGATGGTTATACAGAAATCCATATTGCCGGAAAAGCCGAAATAGCCGACCGAGCCGGCATAGGGGCCGCGCCTGTCCGGCTCCAGTTCGTCGATGATCTGCATGGCCCGGATCTTCGGCGCCCCGCTCACCGTCCCGGCCGGGAAACAGGCGGCCATGACGTCGAACTGGTCCTTTCCGTCGGCTATCTCCCCGTGCACCCCCGAGACGATATGCATGACGTGGCTGTAGCGCTCGATCACCAGAAGATCCTGGACCTTGACGTGCCCGCCCTTGGCCACGCGGCCGACATCGTTGCGGCCGAGATCGACGAGCATCAGGTGCTCGGCCCGCTCCTTCGGGTCGGCCAGCAGCTCCTTTTCCAGGGCCAGGTCCTCCTCGGGGGTGGCTCCCCGCCGCCTCGTCCCGGCGATGGGCCTCAATTCGATGTTGCGGCCGTCCTTGCGCACCAGGATCTCGGGGGACGAGCCGATCTGGATGATATCGCCCAGCCGCAGGTAGAAGAGATAGGGGCTGGGATTGATGTGACGCAGGGCCCGGTAGAGGACCAGCGGCGACAGGTTCGTCCTGGTGTGGAAGCATTGAGAAAGGACTACTTGGATAATATCGCCCGCTCGGATGTACTCCTTGGCTTTCTCCACCATGGCCGTAAACTGCGGCTTGGCCATATTCGAGGAAAAGACATGGCCGGCGCAGCCCGCGCTGCTTTCATCGAACAGGGTGGACGTCACCGGCTGCTTGATCCGCTCGACCACCTCTCTCAAAAGCCGGCACGCCTCATCGTAGAGCCAGTCGCCATCTCCTTCGCCGATCCGCACCCAGCATACGACGGTCACGGTCTGCTTGAAGCTGTCGTGAACCAGCACGATCTTGGGCACCATGAAGGAAGAATCGGGCAATTCGGTCGCCGGCCGGCCGTCGGGGAGATCCTCCATGAACCGCACCATATCGTAGCCGAGATAACCCACCGCCCCGCCGCAGAATCGCGGCAGGTCCTCGTATTCCGCGGCACCGAGTTCGCCCACAAGCGATTTCAGGGCTTGCAGCGGGTTGGCGGCAAAAGTCTTCGATCGGGTGCCCCCGTCTGCCGCCTCGTCAATGGCGACGTTATCGTTTTTTGAGGAAAAGGTCACGAGGGGATCGTAGCCGATGAAGGAAAAACGGCCCCATTTCTCCCCTCCCTCCATACTCTCGAAGAGGAAGGCGTGGCTCTTGCCGTCCGCCACTTTGGCAAAGAGGGTGAGCGGAGTATCCAGGTCGGCGATGATCCGGCTGCTGACCGGGATCAACCGGGCAGTGGCCATGTCACGCAGGAAGGTTTCTCGATCGGGGGAAAAGATAGGTTGTACCATTGGTCGTGTCGTCGCTCTGAGCCGGTTCAAAAAGCTTGTCCGGAGGAATGCAGGGCAAAAAATTCCTCGGTTTTATATCGTTACCTTACATAGATGCCCACCATACCAGCTTACCGGCCGTTTTGTCCAGTTCGAGCCTAGAATTATGTCGGATTATGCCCTTTTCCATCTCCTTCGTTATTTCCAAAAAATAATGTTCGCAATTTTAAGTATATGGCTGCGCATAATTTTCAAAAGTGCCTTGATGCGAAAAAAAAATCGCTATAATCCGACAGCCTCCCGGGAGAATAAAAAAAGAGCCATGGAATCATTCGATTCCATGGCTCTTTTCAGTCTCTCCGGCCTCTTTAAGCAGGCCGGCTATAAAAATTTTCAGCCCCGGCGGCAGGGGTCGAAAAACTTTTCACAAAGGCTTAGGCTGCAGCGGTCATTGCATTGACCCGCTTGGTCAGGCGCGAGATCTTCCGCGAGGCGTTTTTCTTATGAATAGTGCCTTTGCTGGCCGTCTTTGCGACTACCGAAATGGCCTTTCTCAGGGCTTCCTGCGCCTCTTCGGATGAACCCGCGGCAACAGCCGCATCCAGCTTATGGATTGCGGTCTTCATTTTGCTTTTGTTCATTCTGTTGCGCAGACGACGATCCTGAGCCTGACGACTTCTTTTTGCAGCGGATTTATGATTAGCCACGTAGATACTCCTCCTGTTATATCATCTCTTCAAGTCTTTGATTCAAATAGCGTTGTTCCACAGGGACACGGGGTGAAAACGCGTTGCATCCCAGGATCAGCTCTTAATGTGTAGAAAGATCGTAATTTATAATAGAAGATCAAAGCCCTGTCAACAATTATCGCGCGGCGAAAATATCGCGGGCAAAATCGGAACCTTTGGCGAATTTGACACAAGCAGCCCCGATAGGTTATGCTTGATCTTCGGAATGGTCGATTATCCCTTTCATTCCGCCACGCTGAAGAATTAAACATTACTCGCAAGGCCAACATACATGGGGTTTCCGAAAGTCGTTTTTAGAATAGTGGAGAATCGCAGCTGTCCGCTCTACCAGTACAACGATGTCTTCGAATTGTCGGGAATCGCCATTCCCATCAGCAAGGAAAGCGAAAATTCATTCATAACCACCTCGATCGTCAAATATCCCGTCGCCAAGAGAATCTGCAAGATCCTCACCGGCGACCTCAGCAGGCTCGTCATCCAGTACGAGCGCGGCGACAAGATTCCGGTGTGCATGATCAGCTGCAGCGGCTGTACCGGTTCCATCAAACTCGAACACAGCAAGGACGATCATCTGCTGAAAAACAGCGACAGCACACTGGCCGATGAGCTGGCCTCCATGGTGCACCTCCTGAGCAGCTTCTCTTTTTTCAAAAATATCGAGGAAAAGCACCTCAATACCGTGATCAGCTACTTCAGGCTGATAAAGTTCAAAGTCGGGGACATCGTCATCCGCAAGGGCGATCCCGGCGGCAGGTTCTATATCATCGTCAGCGGCAGCGTCAATGTGTTGAACGACGCGGGTATCATCATATCGAGCCTCGACAAGGGCGAGGTCTTCGGCGAGATGAGCCTCATCTGCAACGACAAGGTCAATGCCACCATTCAGGTGAGGGAACCGAGTTCGATTCTCTACATCGACCAGCCTAACTTCCAGAAGATCCTGGACATCTATCCGGCCATCCAGCTCTACTTCTCGCGGCTCATGGCGGAGCGACTGAACAGGTCCAACAAGATACGGGCTGAGGACCTCTCCTCAGGAATGACCGGAAATCTTGCGGAAATTCCGGCAGAGGCGCTGTTTCAAACCCTCAATATGAACGCCAAGACCGGTATTCTTACCATCACCGACCTCAGCCGGGGTACCGCCCGCTTTTCCTTTCGCCAGGGGGCGCTGATCAAGGCGAAATACGCCGACATCTCCGGCGAGCTGGCCTTCTACCAGATCCTCAAGGAGAAATCCGGAAGATTTCGATTTACTCCCGGAATCGCCCCGGAGGACTTCAGCACCCCGGAAATAGGCTTCTTCATGAAGCTGCTCATGGAAGGCATGCGCCGCATGGACGAGGGAAGGCCCCAGAAAGGTACTGCTCCGGCGGGAAGAGGTTGATCTCGCGGACCTACTCCAGCCTGCCTAGATAGTTGAAGGTCGGCAGCTTGCCGTACCTGCCGGCACCCGAGAGCCGTTCCTGCAGTTCCTGGAGATGGCGCGAGACGGACAAGCCTCCCGAGACGTCGACCACCACATAGCCGATCCCCATCTCCCGAAGCTCGGGCAGATACGGCAGGAGGGAAAAGGGCTTGTCCGGCAGGGTCTGGGTGAAGCCGTCCTTTTTTTTGATTATATAGCCTTCGTTTTTCGGACTCAGGATCTGCCGGTCGTAGGGGAAGTGTCCGGCGGCAAGCCGTGACGTATAGAGCGGCGGCGTGCCGTAGACGGTGAGCCCCAGGGGAATGTTTTGCCCGCGCCTGCGGCCGGCCAAAAGGGACCGCAAGGCCTCACGGTCCAGCTCGATAGCGGCCTGAGCCCGCTCCAGGCCGAGAACGCCCACAAGTTCGACCGCCTGGGAGTTCATCAGACTCAAGGTATAGTCGGCAGAGAGATGGACCTTTTCTCCGGCAAAGAGGGCGAGCTGGCTGATATGGCCGAGCTGGAAACTGCGGAAGCCGGAGCGGAGGAGCACACCGATCTGTTTCCTGAACTGCGCGAGGTCCCCCTCCATGATGAGCGGCGGCAGGGCCCAGGTGACCAGGCGGGCCCTTTTGCCCAAGCCGGTCCTGATCCTGCCGACCTGGCCGAGCAGCTGTTTCTCGAAGCCCAGCAGGAATCTATCGGGGGCAAAGGGAAGATCCGCCAGCAGGGTCTTGACGGAATCGGTCTTCAGCCACAACTCGAGGCCGGGACCGCCCTTCGGACCCCGGTGGGGAGACGGACCGCCTTTCCCTCTCGTTTCAGCAGCCGCATTTTCAACTGTACCACATACATTTGCCACGAGTTTTTCAACTCCTCTGGCAAGCTTTTTCCGCATCCCGGCTATTTCCCTGCCAATTGACGCAAGATCGGGAATGCCGCTGCCGTCAGCCAAAGCCCCGGGCGCACTGTCGATCTTGTAGACCTCGACAAGGCCCGGCCGGGGCTGCCAGTCGTCCGGCAAGGCGATCGACACCTTGCTGCCTGCCGGGGCGATTCCCTGCGGCACCCCGCCGACAAAAAGGGTCCTCAGCCGGAAGGCAGTTCGCTCGCCGCTCGGCTCCTGGTGCAGCCGCAGGCGGTCGCCCACCGCCAACTCGGCCTTGACGACGAAGCGGCAGATCTGCTGGTCGCCCGCCGTCTTGGTCGCCGAAAAGCGGCCGAGATGGATGCCCATGTTCCCCGAGTGAAAGGGGGTGATAGCCTCGGGTGGCTGAGGCGACAGGAAATAGCCGGTGGAGGTCTTACGGCTCATTGCCGCAGCCGCAAGCACCTTCGCCTCGGCGAGGGCCTTGTCCCGTCCCTCGGGGGCGGCATCGAGCATGAGCCGGTAGGCGCTGGCTATATTTTTCACATAGTGGGCGGAGCGCAGGCGGCCTTCGATCTTGAGAGAGCTGATGCCCGCCTCCACCAACTCCGGCAGGACCTCAAGGCCGCTGAGGTCGTTCATCGAGAAGAGATACCGGGCGGAATCGGGCTTGCCTTCCCGGCCTCGCCCCTTCCCGGCAACGGTGTAGGCCCTCCGGCACGGCTGCACGCACCTGCCGCGCAAGCCGCTCTTACCGCCGAGATAGGAGGAGAAGAGGCAAAGTCCGGAATAGGAAAAGCACATGGCGCCGTGGATGAAAACCTCGATCTCCACGTCGCCCCTTTTTGCGACGATGGTCCGGATTTCCTTGAGCGTCAGCTCACGGGCCAGCACCACCCGTTTGCAGCCAAGTTCGCCGAGGAAACGGACGGCGTCGGAGTTGTGGGCGAGCATCAGGGTCGAGGCGTGCAGCTCGAGCTTCGGGAAATACTTGCGGGCGAGATGGATGAGCCCCAGGTCCTGGACGATCAGGCCGTCGGGCTGCAGTTCCTGGAGAAGGGCCAGGTTTTCGATGAGGATCGGCAGTTCCTTCTCCAGCACCAGGCTGTTGGCCGCCACATAGAGTTTTTTACCAAGGCCCCGGCAGTGGCGGATCATCGCCGCTATCTCTTCCAGGCGCAGGTCCCGCGCCAGGTTTCTGGCATTAAAGCCCGGGGCGCCAACATATATCGCGTCGGCCCCCCCGTCCAGAGCCGCCCGGAAGGTCTCGACGCTGCCGACAGGGGCAAGGAGTTCTACCCCGGATTTCTCATGAACATTGTGTAGATTTTCCAAAGTTTCGACAGTTCAATGCATTAAAATCTATATTTCTTTCATCTGGATCATACACAATGTTCACCAGGGCCAGCCGATCTCACCGCGTCTGCAGCGTTGCGGAAGCTTTGTGCATAGGCAGACTATAGCCCCAAGCTTCGCGCCTCGCATACACGGCAACCTCGGCTGGTGAGAAATCCGGGCCACAGCCGCCATCAGCTTTCGATGACCACCTCACCGCCGGCGCCCCTTTCATCCAGCACGACATTGATCCGCTCGTTGTCCTGGATACCGGCCACCATGCCGGTGAAGTCGGGCTGGATGGGCAGCTCCCGCCCGCCCCGATCGACCAGGGCGGCCAGCTGGATGGTTTCCGGCCGGCCGTAATCCATGATGGCGTCCATGGCCGCCCGGATGGTCCGCCCGGTGAAGATGACGTCGTCGACCAGGATGAGATGGGTGTTGTCGACGTCGAAGGCGATGGCGGTGGTCTTGACGACGGGGTTCTGGCTGATCAGGCTCCAGTCGTCCCGGTAGAGGTTGATATCGAGGGCCCCGAAGGGCACGCTGCTCCCGGTCTGTTTTTCGATTTCATCGTGGATTCTTTTCGCCACATAGACCCCGCAGGTGTGGATGCCGACCACCGCGATTTGGCCGCGCCCGTGATTTTTCTCAAGGATCTGTAAAGAGATCCGCTGAATGGCCAGGTCGATATCCTGGGCCGCCATGATCACTCGCTTGCTGTTGGTCACAGTCCCACCCTCTTCCAGAAGAAATCTATGCCCCGCTCGTCGACCCGGTTGATCGCCTCGGGGAAGGCCTCGCACTCGACGGCGAAGACCTTTGCGGCGATGGTCTCGGGATTGTCCTCGTACGCGAGATCCACACACTTCTGCAGGATGATCGGCCCCTCGTCATACCGTTCGTCGGCGAAATGGACGGTGCAGCCGCTCACCGTGCAACCCCGGGCCTTGACCGCCTCGTGCACATGATGGCCGTAAAAGCCCTCCCCGCAGAAGCTGGGGATGAGCGCGGGATGAATGTTGATCACCGCTCGCGAGAGCTCCTGCGGCGGCGTGTAAAGTTTCAGGTAACCGGCAAGGCAGACGATATCGATCTGGTAGTCGGCGAGGATGCGGTTGATCCCGTCGTTGTCCTTTGCATAAAAGGCGGGATAGCCGTACTTTTCCGCTTTTTTCAGCCCCAGCACGTCACGGACGTTCGATACCACGACCTGGATCTTGCCGGCAAGAATCCCCTTGCCGATCCGCTCGTGAAAGTTGTCCAGGGTCCGGCCGCTGCCGGACAGCAGCACAGCCATGTTCAGCATTGTTTATTCCCCCGAAAAATAACTGTTGGCAGCCACATCGACCTGCTGCAGCCAGCGCGAGATCGCCGTATCGTAGGCGGCGGTGAGGGCGTAGACCTTTTTCATCAGCATGAATCTGGTCGTCAGCGTGGTGTTGCCCGAATCATTGATTTCCTTCAGGACCTGGGGGTAGTCGGCCGGATCGACGATCACCGTCACATCGTGAAAATTCTTGGCCGCCGCCCGCAGCATGGTCGGACCGCCTATATCGATATTTTCTATGGCGTCGGCCAGGCTGCAGTTGGGGTCGGCCACCGTCTTCTCGAAGGCGTAGAGGTTGACGGCGATGAGATCTATATTCTTCAGGCCATGTTCGGCGCATTGTTTGCGGTGCTCGGAATTGGCCCGTTGGTTGAGGATTCCGCCGTGCACCTTCGGGTGCAGGGTCTTCACCCGGCCGTCCAGCATCTCCGGAAAACCGGTGAACTCGGAAACGTCGGTGACGGCAAGGCCCGCCTCCCGCAGTTTCTTCGCCGTCCCGCCGGTGGACAGCAATTCAATGCCAAGCTTTGCCAACTCTCCGGCGAAACCTTCGATCCCGGATTTATCGGTCAGACTGATGAGCGCCCTTTCTATCTTCGCCATGCGCAACTCCTATTTCCCTTTTCTGGTAAACGACAAAATCTTCCGCCGATCGCGCTTGCCAGGTTTGCCGGCCGGGGCGGTGAAACCGGCTCCGGAAAGCCGCCTCAGTTCCCGCTGCTCCTCCCGGGCCTTGATACTCTGCTCCGATTCGACGTAGAGGAGCCTCGCCTCCGGGGCCGGCCGCCGGAATTTGGCAACGCCCAGCACCGTGATGTGAAACTCGACCGGCCCGATGCTGATATCCAGCCGGTCGCCGATCTTCACGTCGTGGGCCGCCTTGGTCCGGTTGCCGTTGATATGGACCTTGCCGCCGTTCACCGCCTGGGTGGCCATCGAGCGGGTCTTGAAAAAACGCGCGGCCCACAACCACTTATCAAGTCTGATCGATTCGGTATTGCTTTCCATCTTCTCCTGATCCCCCGCCAGGGAGAGAAGTGCCTTACAAGATCCCCTCTTAATTCGAAGAAGACTTTCCCAGGCACCAAAGAGGTCAAGAATACACCGATTTGTCACGAAACGCATGAATTTTCCGGACTGTTTCGGCCATTCCGGCAAAAGATATTGTATAACAGCTACAAAAGGAGTAATGAGGAATCGTTTCCAGCCGACCGGAACCGGGTCTGCGGAGTTCCGGAACGTGCTCCGCAGCCGAGAGATGATCTGCTGTTGTGTCGATATACTATAAGGACGTTTGGGCGGGACAATGTACATTCAGACAGTCGGTTTAAAAGGTCTCAAGGCTCCGGTCAAAGTCAAGGAAAAGAGCGGCGGGCTGCAAAACACCATCGCCACCATCTGTATGCAGGCCCGGCTCCTGGAAAGCAACCGGGACAACTGCGTCGAAACCTTCACCTCCATTCTCAACCACTATCTCAGCGAGTTGTCCGTCACCAGTTTCAGGAAGATACTCGCCCGTCTGAAAGACGGCCTGCAGGCCAAGAGCGTCCGCCTGGAGATGACCTTCCCCTATTTTCTCGGCAAACGGGCCCCGGTCACCGACACCCACAGCCTCATGGAATATACCTGCACCTTCTCGGGTGGGGTCGGCGACGACGAAGGCTTCATCCTTTCCGTCACCGTCCCGGTCACCACCCTCTGCCCCTGCTCCAAGGAGATCAGCAACTGCGGAGCCCACAATCAGCGGGCGGAAGTTACCCTCAATGTCAAATTCAAGAATTTCATTTGGGTGGAAGATCTGATCGAACTGATCGAAAAATCGGCCTCCTGCGAGGTATACGCCCTACTGAAACGCCCGGATGAGAAGTATGTGACGGAAAAGGCCTACAACAACCCGATGTTCGTCGAGGATGTGGTGCGAAAGGTCGCCGTCTCGGCCCTGGCCGACGAAAACATCACCTGGTTCTCCGCCGGGGTCGAGAGTTTCGAATCGATCCACAAGCACAGCGCCTACGCCTACGTTGACAGCGACGAGGTCCGCTGAGACAGTCGCCTTTACCTTAGTACCTTAGAAATTCGTTTCTTGCTTTTTAAGAACGAATTTGGTGAAGGTACTTATACTCCTCAAGGGGGCACTGAAAAGAGTCCCTCTGCTGTAGGAGGGGATAACACCCCCTTGGGTTGCGGGCGTAAGCCCGCACTAGATATTAAAGCCCCCGAACATGGAGGACTTCCTGCCTGGCAAGCCGGATTCCTTTTTGCCGTCCAGCATTTTCCGGAGCATCTCCACTTCCTTCTGCGCCGCGCGCAATTCCCGGATGAGAGTCTCTTTTTCCACAGGAGCGGCACCGGCAATTGTTTTCTCCAACTTCGCCACCGCCTGCTGGGCCTTATACAGATCCAGGGCCAATGCTCTGATAATAGACATTTCTCTTCTCTTATGAATAGTCTTAATGATGATGGACTCGTAAAAAGTCCGATCTACTTCGTTATAGGTCTGAAACGGCGCTTCGCTGTACCATATGTACTACCAAAGCACCGTTTCAGACACTACGCCTCGTATATCGAACTTTTTCCAGAGTCCATCTCCACGGTTTGGAGCACTTTTTATGGCTTTATCAATGGTACTGGTTGGTTATCGGCTGCTGGCATACTTTCGACAGCTGTCCGTAGCGTCGGCTGTCCGTAGGGGTGATCCTTTTGATCGCCCGCACCCCCAGTGACCGATCCCGATCGTCCAAGCTCTCCCTGATCCAAGGTTATACGTGCCCCACGGACCGCACCCGAGCCTCATTTCACACCAGCCTTTTCAGCATTTCCTCTTTTTCGAGCGCGGCCTTGATGATCCGGAAGACCTCCCGGTTTTGATGGTGAACCCTCGTCTTCACATATTGAAAAACGGTCTTGCGCAAGTCGACCTCGTCCACGGGGTATCTCTTCACCACCGCCGCGAGTTCTTCGCCCGGCCAGTCGGGTTCCCATATCTCTCCCATCTGCAGGGCATGCTGCTGGTACTCGATGGCCTCGTTGATGATCACATCCCGCAGCCTTTCCGCCTCGCGGTGCATCATGTTGGCCTTGGCCTGGGAGCCCTTGCGCTCGGTAAGAAAATCGAGGATCATCTCCACCGAGTCTTCCCGCATGACTTTGGCCAGATGTTTTATCTGGCGTTTCCGGGCGCCGCCTTTCATGTTTCGGCAGCTGAGGATTTCGTCCTTCACCGCCTGGCCGGCAGGCAGGACCTTCAGGTCGCGGTCGGTGAGCATGGCCAACTCCTGGGCCATCTGCTCCTCGTCCTTGAAACGTCTTTTCAGGGCCGATCTGCTGATTTTTTCGGTCATATAGTCTGATGATCGTAAGCGGTTATCGCACCAGCTCCAGCAGGGCCGGTTCGTAATCCTCGGGAGGCTGGACGCCCAGGAGAAAGCAGAGGGTCGCGGCAATATTGGCTAGTCCGGGATTTTGCACGTTGCTCAACCGAAACCGGTTGGCGCCGCTGTAATCCTTGACGATGAAAGGCACGGGGTTGAGGGTGTGGGCGACCATCGGCGATCTCTTGCCGTTTTTCTCGGTCCACATGCAGTCGGCGTTGCCGTGATCGGCGGTGACGACGGCGACGCCGCCCATCTTCTCCACCGCCTGCAGCACCCGGTGCAGACAGAGGTCAACGGTTTCCACGGCTATCCGGATCGCAGGCACCATCCCGGTGTGGCCGACCATGTCGCCGTTGGCGTAGTTCAGGCGGATGAATTTGTACTTGCCGCTGAGGATGGCCTCGACCACCCGATCGGTGATCTCGCCGGCCTTCATCCATGGCTTCAGGTCGAAGGTTATCCGGTCGGACTCGACCTCGTCGTATTTTTCCAGATCCCTGTCGATATAGCCGGAGCGGTTGCCGTTCCAGAAATAGGTGACGTGGCCGAACTTCTGGGTTTCTGAAATCGCGTAAGAGGTGATATTGCAGGCGCAGAAGTACTCGCCCAGGGTCCTGTCGATGGCCGGCGGCTCAACCAGGTATTTCCTCGGGATCATGGCGTCGCCGTCATACTGCATCATCCCGGCGTAAAAGACCCGCGGCACCCGCTGCCGGTCGAACTCGGCGAAATCGGGCTCCTCGAAGGCCCGGGAGATCTCGATGGCCCGGTCGCCGCGGAAGTTGAAGAAGACAACCCCGTCGCCGTCCTCGATGGTCCCCACCGGTCCCTTGTTGTCGGCGATGACGAAGCTGTGCATGTACTGATCGGTCATGGCCGGGTCTTCCTCGTAGTAACGGGTCACTGCCTCGGCGGCCGAACCGAACCTCCGCCCCACCCCGAGGACATGGGCTTTCCAGCCGTTTTCGACCACCGGCCAGTTGGCGTTGTAGCGGTCCATGGTGGTGACCATCCGGCCGCCGCCGGAGGCGATACGGTAATCGCGGCCGTCCCGCGAGAGCCCCGCGAGTTTCTCCTCGAGCGGGCCGAGGTAGCGCAGGGCGCTCTTCTGGTCGACATCCCGCCCGTCAAGCAGGGCGTGGACCCTGACCCGCTTGAAGCCTTCCGCAGCACAACGGTCGAGGAGGGCGTAGAGCTGATCGATATGACTGTGGACATTGCCGTCTGAGACCATGCCGATGAAGTGGATCGTCCCTCCGTTCTGGCCGATCTTTCTCACCTCCTGCCAGGCAATTCCTTCGAAGATGCGGCCGGAGGCGATGGCCTCGTTGACCAGCTTCGCCCCCTGGGAAAACACCCGGCCCGCCCCTAGGGCGTTGTGGCCGACCTCGGAGTTGCCCATGTCGCCGTCCGACGGGAGCCCCACCGCCGTGCCATGGGCCTTCAGCCGCACCATCAGCGGCTCCCGGAACAGTTCGTCGAGGACCGGCGTATGGGCGACGAAGACACCGTCGCGTTCATCCCGCGATCCTATGCCCATGCCATCCATTATGACGGTCACGACCGGACCGGAGAAAGCGATATATCCGGCAAGTGGTGAAAGAGCTTGCACTGTCATTTTTTATCCTTTAAGGAAAGTATAAGTATAAAACGGCTGATTTTGTTCTCTTGTAAATGGCCGGAAAATGATATACTGAGCTGAGGTTTTTCTGCCCACAGGGCCTTTCCGCCATTAACCCTAGTGTAATATCTCTTCATGAAAGAGCAACAACCTTTATCCCGACTCACCCTGAAAGTGTCGGGCACAAGTCTGCCTCTCTTTACCACCCTGCTGCAGTCCGGGATAGAGGCAAAAACCGAAAACGGCACTTCCCTCGGCCGTTTCCTCGGCGGTTTTCCGGGATTTACCGCCGATTACCTGGCCGAAGTGGTGCAGACCATTTTCCTGAACGGCACGGCGGTCGACGACCTGACCATTCCCCTCGCGGGCGAAAAGCCCGTGCTTGCCCTATCCGCGGCGATGCCGGGCCTGGCCGGGGCCATATTTCGCAAGAACAGCTTCCATGCCGCCCTGCGCACCGATACGGCAGCGAAGACCTCGGACCCGCAGAAAAACGAGATCATTACCGTGATCTTAAAGCTCTTCAACAGCATCGCCAGGGAACGCGGCGAGGAACTGCTGCGCCGGGGTGTCTGCCTGCAGACCAAGACCCTCGCGGAGTTTTTCGAGCGGCGCGCCAACCTGCTGCAAGAGATCCATCTCATCCAGGCAGACGGTGCCAACATCGATCTTCCGGACCTTGCCCGGTACCTGGCCGAGCATGACAGAACTCACCTCACCATAGAAAAAGCGGATGACTGATACGGGCAACTCGACAAACACCAAAGACATGCTCGGCCGCAGCGGTCTCGTCTCGGTACGGCAGGCCCTGAACACCCTCCTCCAGGCACTGGAGGGAGTGAAAATCGGCACTGACACCGTTCCGCTCGCCCAGGCCTACGACCGGGTTCTGGCAGAGCCGGTCACCGCCCGCGAGGATCTGCCCCGGCAAGCCCGCTCCACCATGGACGGCTACGCCGTTCGCGCCGCCGACACCTTCGGAGCCAGCCAGTCGATGCCCTGCTACCTCGACATCACCGGCGAGGTGAAGATGGGCGAGGTTCCTCAAGGCGAGGTTAAAAAAGGCTGCTGCCACAAGATTCCCACCGGCGGGCTGCTCCCTCAGGGGGCCGACAGCGTGGTGATGCTGGAGCATACCGTGCCACTCGACGAGAGCATGATCGAGGTGGTCAAGGGGGTCGGGGCCGGCACCAATCTCATCCAGCGCGGCGAAGATATCAGCGAGGGCGAACAGGCCCTGCCCGCCGGACAGCTGCTGCGCCCCCAGGATATCGGCCTGCTGGCCGGTCTGGGAGTGACCGAGGTAACCGTCACGAAAAAAGTCCGGGTCGGCATCCTGTCCACCGGCGATGAAATCGTTCCCCACAGCGCGGTGCCTCAGCCGGGCCAGATCCGCGATATCAATAGGCTCGCCCTGGCCGGCCAGGTCCTGCGGGCGGGAGGAGAATACATCGATTACGGCATCGTCCCCGACCGGGAGGAGACCTTTCTGCCGGCCATGCAACAGGCGGTTGCTGAAAGCGATATCGTCCTCTTCTCCGGCGGCAGTTCCGTGGGGATCCGGGATCTCGGGGAGCGGATGGTCGAGGCGATGGGTCCGCCGGGCGTCCTGGTCCACGGGGTGACGCTCAAACCCGGCAAACCGATCCTTATCGGCATGAGCGGGAGCAAACCCCTTTTCGGCCTGCCCGGCCATCCTGTCTCGGCCATGGTCTGCTTCGATATTTTCGTACGACCTGCGATCGCCCGGCTTTCCGGGATCCGGAAGTTCGAGTTGCCATTGCCCTCCGTCGAGGCGAGGCTGTCCCGCAACCTCAACTCCGCACCGGGCAGAAAGGATGTGATCCGGGTGAAACTGATGAAGGAGGACGGCGGCTTCCGGGCCGAGCCGATCCTCGGCAAGTCGGGCTCCATCTCAACCCTTTCCCGGGCCCATGGCTATTTCCTCATCGACGAGGACGGCCAGGGGGTAACTGAAAACACCGTCATCAAAGTTTATCTGTACGAATGAACACCCAAAATATCTATGTAAGCAACAAGCCTCTTGCCGAGGCGAAACGGTTGTGGCACGAGGCCCTGACCCGGCATGGCTTTTATGCCAGGAAACCGACCGAAGAGGTCGCCGTGGACGATGCCCATGGCCGCATTCTCGCCGAGCCGGTCTTCGCCCGGCGCTCGTCGCCTTCCTACAATGCAGCCGCCATGGACGGCATCGCCGTCCACTTCCTCGACCTGGCCGGAGCCAGCGAGGCAAGGCCGGTGCGCCTGAAAAAGGACCGCTTCCACCCGGTCAACACCGGCAACGCCATCCCGGAAGGCTGCAATGCGGTGGTGATGATCGAGGATGTCCACTATGTAAGCGAAAGCGAGGTCGAACTGAACAGTCCCGCCACCCCCTGGCAGCATGTGCGCAATATCGGCGAGGATATCGTCGCAACCGAACTCATCCTGCCGGAAGGCCACCGGGTGCGTGCCATCGACCAGGGGGCGATGCTCGCCACCGGCGTAACCAGGGTCCGCGTGCAGCGGCCGCCCAAGGCGCTCGTCATCCCCACCGGCAGCGAGCTGATCCAGCCGGACCGCGAGCCGCAGCCGGGCCAGATCATCGAGTTCAATACCCGGATTCTCGCCGGCTACCTGAACGAATGGGGGGCCAACGCCTCCCGCGCCCTGCCGGTGATGGACGATCCGGCGCTGCTGCGCGAAACCTTGATAAAGGCAGCCGCGGAAAACGATCTGGTGGTCCTCAATGCCGGGGCCTCCGCAGGAACCCGCGACTACAGCGCCAAGGTGCTGGCCGAGGTGGGCGAGGTGATCGTCCACGGCGTGGCCATAAAGCCAGGCAAGCCGGTGATCCTCGCCATGATCGGCGACACCCCGGTGATCGGCCTGCCCGGCTACCCGGTGTCGGCCCTCCTGACCATGCGGGTCTTCCTCCGGGAAATGATCTCCGCATTCCTCGGCCAGGGCGAGCCGGAGTCGCATTCTGTCGAGGCGACGCTTTCCCGGCCGCTCCATTCGCCCATGGGCGTCGACCAGTTCGTGCGGATTACCCTCGGCCGGGTTGGCGACAACCTCATGGCCACCCCGTCAGGCAAGGGAGCGGGTGCGGTGATGTCGCTGGTGCGGGCCGACGGTCTCTTGACCATCCCGGCCGGCAGCGAGGGCGTCGGCGCGGGGGAAAAGGTGCGGATCGAGCTGCTTCGCCCGCAGACCGAGGTGGACGCCACGGCGGTCTGCATCGGCAGCCACGACAACATCCTCGACCTTCTTGCCAACCATCTGCACAAGCGGAGGCCCATCGTCCGCGTCTCATCCGCCCATGTGGGTTCGATGGGCGGGATCATGGCCATCCGCCGCGGCGAGGCCCACTTCGCCGGCAGCCATCTGCTGGACGAGGCGACCGGCGAGTACAACATCAGCTTCATCCAGCGCTTCCTGAAAGGCATCCCGCTGCAGCTGATCAATCTCTGCCATCGCGAGCAGGGCCTCATCGTCGCCAAGGATAATCCGAAAAATATCAAAGGATTTGCCGATATCGCCCGCGAGCGCCACACTTTCATCAACCGGCAGAACGGGGCCGGCACGAGGCTTCTGACCGACAAGGTCCTGCGGGATGAAGGAATCGACCCGGCGGAAATCGTCGGCTACGGCCACGAGGAGTACACACATATGGCCGTCGCCGCCGCGGTGGCGAGCGGCAGCGTGGACACCGGCATGGGTATCAGGGCGGCAGCCAATGCCCTGAACCTCGATTTCGTGCCCGTGGCCGAGGAACGATACGATCTCATCGTGCCGAAGAAATTTTTAGATGATGGAAAAGTAGCGTCGATCCTGGCTCTCATCCGGCAAGACAGCGACTTCCATGCCGCCATCCTGACCTTGGGCGGCTACAATCTCCGCGACTGCGGAAAGGTTATGTACGAGCAGTAGCGGGCGGCTTTGCCGCATCCGTTCTTTTTTGAGAATTCAGTATATCTACCATAGACACAACAAGGAGAAGCCATGGCAGACAAAATTTTTCGAGTAAATATGACCAATCTTACCAGTACCGTCGAGGAAGTTCCGGCTGAGTGGGCGGCTTACGGCGGGCGCGGCCTCACCTCGACCATCGTCGCCGCGGAGGTGGAAGCGACCTGCCATCCGCTCGGGCCGAAGAACAAGCTGGTCATCGCTCCCGGCCTTCTGTCCGGAACGGTCGCCGCCAACTCCGGACGCCTGTCCATCGGCGCCAAGAGCCCCCTGACCGGCACCATCAAGGAGGCCAACGCTGGCGGCACCGCCGCCCAGCTGCTGGCCAAAGCGGGCGTCAAGGCGCTGGTCATCGAGGGCAAGCCTGCGGATGACAAATGGTACAGCCTTGCGGTCACTCCGGAAGGCGTGAGCATCAACGAGGAGACCGAGCTGATCGGCAAGGGGAATTTTGCCGTGGTCGAGGCGCTCGAGAAACGGACCGGCGGTAAACTCGGCCTCATCACCATCGGCCAGGCCGGTGAGATGCGGATGTGCGCCGCCAACATCTCCATCAAGGATCCGGACGGCGGGATGCGCTCCAGCGGCCGCGGTGGGCTCGGCGCGGTGCTCGGTGCAAAGAAGATCAAATTCATCACCATCGACCCGAAAGACGGCAAGGTGGCTATCGCCGAGCCGGAGAAATTCCGGGACGCGAATAAACGATTCGCCAAAGCCCTGGTCGATCATCCGGTCAGCCAGGCCCTCGGCCAGTACGGCACCAACGTCCTGGTCAACATCATCAACGAATCTGGCGGCCTGCCTACCCAGAACTTCACCAAGGGCCAGTTCACCGGCCACGAGGCCATCTCCGGCGAGACCATGCATGACACGATCCTCGCCCGCGGCGGCCGGATCAAACATAACTGCCATCCCGGCTGCGTCATCCAGTGCTCCCAGGTCTTCAACGACGCGGCGGGTAACAAGCTCACCTCGGGCTTCGAGTACGAGTCGATCTGGGCCATGGGCGCCGACTGCTGCGTCGACAACCTCGACCATATCGCCGAGGCCGACCAGCTCATGGACGACATCGGCGTCGACACCATTGAGACTTCGGTGGCCTTCGGCGTGGCCATGGAGGCGGGCGTCCTGCCCTTCGGCGACGGCGCCGGCGTCTGCCGGATCTTGAAGGAAGAGATCGCGGGAGGCACCCCGCTCGGCCGGGTCATCGGCCTGTCTCTTATAAACATAACCGAGCCCACG
>JAEYNP010000044.1 GCA_023412495.1 Pseudomonadota bacterium | reverse complement strand
TATGGCCCTTATTTTTGGCTCAAGGAGATGAGCCGACAATACGATTGAATTTTGAAAATTTCGCCAAAAACCCTGTCAAGAACTATTTTTGATGCAGTGAAAATAGTTTGATGCTGAACAGTTACTTCCGTATTTGATATCAACCAGGATCTTTCTTCATGGGGGAGGCAACAATGGAGTCGCCTTGTGGTCATGGTTTGACGATATCTTGAAGCCCCAAACCTCCTCACTGTCTGTAAACGGATCGGAATCAGTCATCTACCGCTCTTGCTGTTCAGTTAGCAATCGTGGTAGGTTCAAGTCGGAAGCTGAATCGACTGAATGCTACATTCATAATCTTGAAAAATGAAAAACATAGATAATGCCCCGCCCCAAGAAGACGACAAGTCAGAATCTTTACAACTGCCCTGGTGGAGAAACTGGAAATTTATGCTTCCAATTTGGGGGCTGATTTTCACTTTTGTCTGGCTTGGGACGTATTTTAATATCGACAAGAAAGTGCTTGCCGGCGGAGTGTTTTTATTTGGATTATTGTCCAATGCATTTGCTTGGTTAATCGGCATCATTTCCATCGTTCCAGTCATAGGGCCCTTGATCGCCAAGGTTTTGTCTGTCGGATTCATCTGGCTTCTTAATGCGATAGGTTACCTCGTGTCATTTGTTGCGATCAAACGAGGATACTCGAAGGATGTTTTGACCTATCGCGGACTGACAGTAGCTCTCATTGTCGGCATTGTCATTGGATATATTATCGGAAAGTTTATATAGCTGCTCAATCCATTCTCAGTAATCTCATCCCGATTCACCTGACCATTCTTATGTCCGAAGGGAATAGGGCATCAAGGTCTAGTTATCCTTTTTTTTCGATTTGACTTGTCAGACAACCAAATTACAGTTGTATTATCAACGCTTGGCGTACGGATACCCCTCTTGGCATAGGCTGTGAGTGCATGCACGACTGGATGATTTCCAGTCGTGCTTGTATTCGAGGCAGTGCGGTTATCGTTGTGCAGACCATGACAGATCAGAAGCAACAGACTTACTGAAACGCAACGATGAACGGAAAACCTGACCAGATATGCGCACGGGAGGTATCGTGGCTGGATTTGTCGCAAATGGTGGGGTCAAGCGCTGTGAGCGCATGAGTACCTTAGAAACTCGTTTCGTTTTTTAAAACGAATTTCGTGAAGGTACTTATCCTCTCTACCCTCGGAGGGGATGATAACCCCTGGGGTGAGGGCGTCAGCCCGCATGAGATACTTGCCTCATCTAGGGGCATCACGAAGGAGAAGTGACATGACTAAGCAAGCCAAGAACACGATTTGCCTTTGGTACGATGGCGACGCCGAGGATGCAGCTCGGTTTTACGCCGAGATCTTTCCCGACTCATCCGTCGAGGCAGTGCACCGTGCACCTGGAGACTTTCCGTCGGGAAAGAGAGGGGAAGTGTTGACCGTCGAGTTTACAGTTATGGGAATTCCGTGCCTCGGGCTCAATGGTGGACCTGCGTTCAAACACAACGAAGCGTTTTCGTTTCAGGTCGCAACCGTTGACCAAGCCGAAACGGATCGCTATTGGAACGCAATTGTCGGCAACGGCGGCCAGGAAAGTGCCTGCGGTTGGTGCAAGGACAAGTGGGGATTGTCCTGGCAGATTACGCCGATCGCCCTGACGAAAGCGATTACCAATCCCGATACCGCTGTCGCCAAACGCGCGTTCGATGCGATGATGCAGATGAAAAAAATCGACATCGCTGCAATCGAGGCGGCGTGTCACGGTTGAGGTTGTATCTTCACAGCTTGCTTTGAAACGATGAGGCACCTTGTGCAGGTGAATCATCGGCGGTTCCCTAGCCTGGGCCGGAGATAACCTGACCGTGACCCTGTTTTCTCTGAGCATCGAAACGCCTGTGTCTGTCACTCATTTTGTTTCCCGCGGAGTCAGAAATAATTAGCAGCAGCGCGAATCTCGTCATGATTGTCAGGGCTTTCGATTTGCGTAAGCGGCCGACACACACCTCAGCCTAGCAAAATTCAGCAAAAGACAAATACGGTTTGATATTTTCCACAAGTCCATTATGATGGCCAGCTTCAAAAACCAACCTGGAACATCATAGAGACTGCCCCTATCCTTTCTTCGCATAAAAGAGCTATTTAATGATTCATGCCTCAAACATTGCCCTATCATACGGCAAACGTGTAATTTTCAAAGACGTCAACATAAAGTTCACACCAGGCAACTGTTACGGCCTGATCGGCGCCAACGGTGCTGGAAAATCAACTTTTTTGAAGATTCTGGCCGGCCAGATCGACCCGGACAAGGGTGAAATCAATGTCGATGCACGTCAAAGAATTGCGGTGCTCAACCAGGATCAGTTCGCCTTTGATGAGTTAACCGTCGCCAAGACCGTGCTCATGGCCCATACCCGCCTGCTCCAGCTGCTTGAAGAGCGCGACGCGCTGTATGCAAAGACCGAATTCACAGAGGAGGACGGGATCAGAAGCGGGGAGCTCGAAGCGGAATTTGCCGAAATGGGTGGGTATGAAATAGAGTCGGAAGCAGCCACCCTGCTCTCAGGGCTCGGTATCGGTGAAGAGTTGCGGGAAAAGAAGATGAAGGAACTGGAAGGCGGCGAGAAAGTGAGGGTGCTGCTGGCCCAGGCCCTGTTCGGCAACCCGGATATCCTGCTGCTGGACGAGCCCACCAACAACCTCGACCGCAAGTCCATCGTCTGGCTGGAAGGCTTTCTCGAACGGTTCCAGAACACCGTGATCATCGTATCCCATGACCGGCATTTCCTGAACCAGGTCTGTACCCATATGGCCGACATCGACTACGGTCAGATCCGCGTCTATGTAGGCAACTATGACTTCTGGTACCAAGCTAGCGAACTGTTGAAAACCCAGCGCCAGGACGCAAGCCGCAAGGCGGATGCCAAGGCAAAAGAGTTGAAGGAGTTCATCTCCCGGTTCTCCTCCAACGCCTCAAAAGCCAAGCAGGCGACCTCACGCAAGAAACTCCTCGATAAGCTCGAGTTGGATGATTTACCGGCTTCATCGCGTAAGTATCCATTCATCTTGTTCAAGCCGGGTCGTTCCTGCGGCGATGTCATTCTCGAGATCGATCGTATAAGCAAGACAATCGACGGCACAAAGGTGCTGGATAACTTCTCGATGGTGGTCAACAAGGGCGAGAAGATCGGTTTTGTCGGCACCAACAGCCTGGCCATCACCAGCCTTTTCCAGATCCTCGCCGGAGAACTGGAGCCCGACAGTGGCAGCTTCCGTTGGGGCCTCACCATGAGTCACAGTTATTTCCCGAAGGAAAACAGTGCGTTTTTCACCGCCAGCAAAACCCTGGTCGACTGGCTGCGGGAATATATTCCCCCTACTGAAGGCGAGAGCTTTGCCCGGGGATTCCTCGGCAAAATGCTCTTTTCCGGCGACGAGGCCCTCAAAAAGACAAGCGTCCTCTCCGGCGGGGAGAAGGTTCGCTGCATGCTGGCGCGCATGATGCTTTCCGATGCCAACGCCCTTATCTTCGACGAACCCACCAACCATCTGGACCTCGAATCGATCACCGCCCTTAATAATGCCTTAACGGTGTTTCCGGAAATCATCCTCTTCTCCTCACATGACCATACTCTCATGGCTACAGTCGCCAACCGGATAATCGAGATCTTGCCCGATGGATATATTGACAAGATGATGTCGTTTGACGACTACCTTGAAGATGCGGGGGTTCAAGCGCTACAGGAACAGTACCGCCGGTAAGGCTTCTTCAGTGTAAGTTTTCGCCTAAACGCAGAAACTTTTTTGTTTGATTCTACGCTGAATAAACTGACCAATGTCGACACTATTACAGATTCTCTTACCGATAACGACAAAATCGCCCTTCAGAATAAAGTGTTCACTAAACTGACATATTCGACGTATGAAGGGCTTTTGACGGGTACTCTGAAATCTGAATACTTCTGCGCAAATTCGGAAGGATCTGCGCAAGACAGTAATGATTATATCGTCTACAACACAACCTCTGGCGCCTTGTATTATGACTTGGATGGCCAGGGAAGTGCTTCGGCCGTCCAGTTTGCGACACTTGAGCACAAGGAAACGCTTAAGTATAGTGACTTTTTGGTCGTCTGAGTGTCTGATAAATAAACCTTTATCACCAGAAAGCTTTTGAAGGCGAGATCTCCTTACAGGGGGCTACCGGATATAGTGCGATCATGATACACCCTTATGTTCATGTCTCTGGAGGCGCATCTGCCACGAATATTCCATGCTCCATAGCATCGGGACTCACGCAGGTGAACCCTGTCGACCCTTCCGTGATGAGCCTCACGGATGAGCGGGTGGGGGGATGTTCGTAGCATCCCCGCCCCGTCCTCTCTTTACTTCAATAGCTTGTTGTCTCTGGTGATTACGCTCTTGCCTCGGTCTCTGTAGTGGGTTCTGTCGTTGACGTCTCTTCGGGTCCGGTTTCCTCCTCTTCTGCCTTCGGCTGCTCTTCTACCGAATCATTGTCACCATCGTGGGAAACCTGAACCATGGAGTCATTTTTGGTGGTCTGCTCGTGGGTGTTGTCGGTAATAATGTATCTCTGCCAGCGCTGGCTGTGTCGCGCCCAGAATTGATTTTGTCACCGGCTACCCTGTCTCCTGCCATCTTGCCAATCTCTTTCACCACCATGACACCGCCGCCCACACCTACGCCGAACCGGGCCATGCTGCCAACTTCCTGGGGGATTACGCGCTTTGTCTGCTCCTCTTCCCGCTTGGCAACGATGTAGGCATCCACCGTTCGTGCCGGGGCGGCACATGTTGCTCTCTTTGCCCCAGACGTTTTGCGATGCATGAGGGCAAATCCCTATTCATTGGCCGGCTGGCTGTCGAATCGACGTAGCTCCTGCTCCCCATTTGCCTTCATCCAGTCAAGCAACAGCTCCCGGAGAACTTGCTGTACCTCAACGACCTTGAGAAGATACTTGAAGACTATTCCCAGATATTAATCCTGCATGGATGGCTACCGGAGAAGGGCCAATAAAGAAACCTAATGGCCAGGAGAAAAAGGTGTTTGGCGCTCATGAAGAATCACGTTCCGTGTCCGTTAACCGCCCAGCTGTTATCAAAAGGAAATTAACGAGTTGCCAAAAACTTTGATTTCGATTTACCCCTACCTATTTCACTGAATCCGCATCTATTTTTGATTAGAACGTCAAATAATCGTCTACAGAATCGTCAATGGATCTGCAATAGGTTTCGGGCAGCATCTATGATAATAGATTGCCTGGTCGGAATTACTCACAGACATCTCTTGTGCATAAGCAGCTTAGCGGCATCCGAGAAAATCAAGCGTTATTTCAGCAGATGAATAGATCCAGTTGGCCCCTTTGCCTCTCTTGCAACCAACAATCGCGACTTTTCGCGACATTTCACGACAGGCCTTCTTGCAATTTCCCACGATTCGCGACATATTATGTGTCGCTTAATGAACATTTTATACAATACAACGAATCCCAAATCATCTCATCCGGCAATGAATTCACTGCAAGAAGAAATACTCGTCCTACTAAGCCAACACCAGGAAGGGCTGAGCAGTCAAGATATTCGTAATGGCATGACAAACCCTCCCCATTTGCGAACGATACAACGCGCACTTTCGGATCTCCTTGCCAGGAAGCACATTACAGCCGTTGGAAAAGGAAAGGCGACAGTTTATAGGCTATCATCAGCTACCACGACAAACAAAGATCTACCGCCATCAAACCAATCACCGAAAGAAGGAAATTACGAATCATATGTCCCGCTATCAGAAAAGGGCCGTGAAATTTATTCTTACGTCAACCGGCCGAAAGCAGGACGAACCCCTGTCGGCTATGAACGCGACTTCCTCGATACCTATATCCCGAACGAGACATGGTATCTTGGTGAAATGACTCGTAAACACCTCCACAAAATAGGGGACACGGGGGAATTTGAAAGACCTGCCGGAACGTATGGCAGAGCCATTTTCAACCGTCTACTGATCGACCTTTCGTGGGCATCAAGTCGCCTTGAGGGCAATACCTACTCTCGTCTCGACACCGAGAACCTTATCCGGTATGGCAATTATGCAAACGGCAAAGATGCGATCGAGGCTCAAATGATCCTCAATCATAAGGCTGCCATCGAACTCTTGGTAGATGAGGCAGAGTACATCCGATTTAACGTCCACACTTTTCTTAACCTCCATGGCCTGCTCTCGGAAAACCTTCTGCCCGATCCGAATGCCAGCGGTCGGTTGCGGTCGCGTCCTGTACAGATTGGCGGCTCGGTCTTTGTACCTACTGCCGTTCCCCAACTTATAGAAGAGTGTTTTGGCCAGATCCTCCATAAGGCTTCCAAAATCAGCGACCCTTTTGAACAGGCATTTTTTATTCTGGTGCATCTTCCTTATCTTCAACCGTTCGAAGACGTCAACAAACGGGTTTCCCGTTTAGGAGCCAACATTTCCCTGATAAAGGAAAACCTCTGCCCCCTGACCTTTATCGATGTGCCGGACAAAGCTTACATTGACGCAATGCTTGGTGTCTATGAACTCAACCAAGTAGAGTTGCTCCAGGATCTGTTTATCTGGGCCTACGAGAGGTCTGCCAGAGAATATATAGTAGTTCGTAAAAGTCTTGCGGATCCTGAACCGTTACGCCTCCGATACCGTCAACAGGTACACGAACTGATAGCTAATATAGTTCGAAGCATGCAGTCGCGAATTCTCCCGATGATCAAAAAGTATGCAGTTGATAATGTAAGCAGCGATGATCAGTCTGCTTTTGTTGAGTTGGTGCAGGATGAGATCAAACGACTACATCCGGGAATAATTGCTCGCTATCGTCTGCAACCGTCGGAGTTCATCGCTTGGCAGAAAGCGAGGAAATTGAAGAAAGACCACTGATCAGCAGAAAAGCCGGACAGCAGATAACTGTCCGGCTTCTTTATCGAAAGATAGTCGGAGCGGTGTGATTCACCTGCTTCCTCATGTCCGCTTTGCACGAATTACACCTCATTTCACTGGAGGCATGACTATCTCTATTTTTGTCAAAGATAAAGATTTGACCCCTTTTCTCCAGATGCCGCCCACCTCGGCCCGGCCGCCCGGGGCCTCCTGCTCGATCCGCCGCAGCTGCCGGGAGATGTCGGCCGCGGTGACGTTCAGGGCCATGAGCCGGTCGGGGTCGATCTCCACCTGCACCTCGCGGGTCACCCCGCCCACCCGGTCCACGGCGCCGATCCCGGCCACCGAGAGCAGATCCTTGGTGACCGTGTTGTCGACGAACCAGGAGAGCGCTTCGGCATCCATCCGCTCTGAGGCGACGGTGTAGGTGATGATCGGCATGCCGGCCAGATCCATCTTGGTGATGATCGGGTCGCGCAGGTCGCTCGGCAGGTCCGACCGGATGCGGGACACGGCGTCGCGGACGTCGTCGACCGCCTCGGAGGTCTCCCTCTCCAGGCGGAATTCCACGGTGACCGAGGCGTTGCCGTCCTGGACCTTGGTGTAGATGTGCTTGACGCCCTGGAGGGAGGCGACAGAGTTCTCGATCTTGCGGGCGACCTCCATCTCCATCTGGGAGGGAGAAGCCCCCGGCAGCACGGCCGAGACCGTCACGGTCGGCAGGTCGATGTCGGGAAAGTTCTGGATCTTCATCATCTTGAAGCTCGCCAGGCCCATGATGGTGAGCAGGATGAAGAGCAGGATCGCGGGAATCGGGTTCTTGATTGACCAGGCGGAGACGTTCATCATTTACTCCCGGTAAGGTTTTCCGCGGTTTCCACCACCCGGACCGTATCGCCGTCGGCCAGAAACGAGGTGCCGGTGGCGACAAGCCTCGCCTCTTGATCCACGCCCTGGAGGATCTCAACCTGGTCGCCCAGGCGGCGGCCGATCTCCACCTTGAGCTGGGCGACCTTGTTGTCCGCGCCTATGCTGAATGTGTAGTTGAAGCCTTCGCGCTGGACGATTGCGTTCTGCGGCACGGCGAGCACCGAGCTCTCCCCCAGGGTGAAGTCCCCCCGGGCGAACATGCCGGACTTGAGGCAGGTGGTCGCGGGAATGTCGACGTAGACCAGGGCCGTCCGAGTATTCTTGTCGACGGTGGGCGCGATCGTCCGCACCGTGCCTGTGGTCGTAAGGCCGCCGGGCGCGGTGAGGGTCACCTCTTGCCCCACCAGGAGCGCGGTCAGTTTTTCTCTGGATGTCAGTTGGCGTGGCGGCTCGGCCGAGTTAACATCACCATGGCCTCCGTTCAGCGTATCGAGGCTTCCGGCCAGCCGATGCCCGCAGATCGATGGCGAATTGGCTACATCATGAAGGCCATGGTGACTGAGTTTCTCGGAATTATATCTAATACGGGTAAGGTACTAACAGCTCCTCACCGCCACTTCCGCCACCTGGCGCAGCGCCTCAGGACGGATCCGAATGCTGTTCAGCATGTCTGCTTCCTAGTTCTTCTATACGTAGGATTGGTACTCCGGGTTGTACATCAGGCTGTCGATATACTCTTCGAGGTTTTCGGGCCGCGGCCGCGAGGCGAGTCCTCTTCTGTAAGCCAGATCGGCCACGGCGATGGCGATCTCCCTGGAAACGTCTCTCGATCTTGGCAGGGGCGGGTAGATCCGGCCGATGCGGAGATCTGTTTCGGAAACCTCGTTGGCAAGGATTCGCGCCGCCACCAGGAACATCTCATTGGTCACCTGGGTCGCCCAGCTGGCCATGACCCCCATGCCGACTCCGGGGAAGATGTAAACGTTGTTGCCTTGACCCGGCACGAATTTCCGACCTTTGTATCTCACTTCCGGAAAAGGGCTGCCGCTGGCGAAGACGGCCCGTCCGTCCGTCCAAGTGTAGGCCTGCTCGGCGGTGCATTCGGTTTTCGAGGTCGGGTTGGAGAGTGAGAAGATGATCGGCCGCTCGTTGATCTCCGCCATAGCCTCCAGCACCTCCCTGGTGAACTTGCCGGCTTGGCCGGAGACGCCGATGATGGCGGTCGGCCACAAGGTTCTTACGGCGGTGAGGAAGTCGGGGATGAACTCGCGGTCGTGGGCATAATCAAGCTTGTGGCCGTTGAGGTCGGTGCGACCTTTCACCACGAGGCCTCTGGAGTCGACAAACCAGCAGTTTCTCCGGGCTTCCTCCTGGGTCAACCCCTCTTCCATCATGGCGGAAACCAACAGGTCGCCGGTACCGATACCCGCTTCGCCGGCGCCCAGGAAGAGAAACCGGTGGTCCTGCAATGTTCCTCCGGTGATCCGCAGGGCTGAGAACAGTCCGGCAACAGTCACCGAGGCGGTGCCCTGGATGTCGTCATTGAAACAGCAGACGGATTCCCGATATTTCTGGAGGAGACGGAAGGCGTTCTGGTTGGCGAAGTCCTCGAACTGGATCATGCAGCCGGGGAAGACATCCTGAACCGCCATGATGAATTGCTCGATCAAATCATCGTACTCCTCGCCCCGCAGCCTCTGTTGCTTCAGGCCGATGTACAGGGGATCGTTCAGCAAGGCCGGGTTATTGGTGCCGACGTCGATGGTCACCGGCAAGCTCAGCGAAGGATGGATGCCGCCGCAGGCTGTGTACAGGGCCAGCTTGCCGACCGGGATGCCCATGCCGTCCGCACCGAGGTCGCCAAGGCCGAGAATGCGTTCGCCGTCGGTAACGACGATGATGCGGATATCCTTGCGATGCCAGTTGCCGAGCAGCTCGCTGATCCGCCCCTTATCGCCCGGGGTGATGTAGATGCCGCGCGGGCGGCGGAAAATGTGGCCGTACTGCAGGCAAGCCTGTCCGACGGTCGGGGTATAGACGATCGGCATCAATTCCTCGATGTTGTCGATGAGAACCCGGTAAAAGAGCGTTTTGTTGCGGTCCTGCAGACTGATGAGAAAGATGTAGCGTTCGATATCCGTAGTCTTCTTGCGAAGGTTCCACAGCACCCGCTCGACCTGTTCGTCCAGGGAATGGACCCGGGGAGGCAACAGGCCGTTCAGGCCGAGCTGTTCCCGCTCCTCTTCGGTAAAAGCGGTTCCCTTGTTAAGCGCGGGATCGCGAAGCAGAGAGAACCCCGTGGGGAAATTGCTCAACCGAGTCTTTGCGCGGATCTTCTCGAGGTCCTTTGCCTTGCTTTTCTTCAGGAGAGATTTGAGACTGATATGACTTAAGAATTTGGCGAGAGTTTCTTCATCGACGAGTTCCCTGTCGAAGCGAATCGTTGTTTCACTGTTCTCGTACGATACCTTGTACATCGCGTAACTCCTTATCTGGATGTAAAAGAAGAATAAGCCGAAGGGGCAGAAGATCGATCTCTGCCTCTTCGCGAAATATGGTGCTGGCGATCCAGAAACCAGAAACCAGAAGCCAGACGATATTGTCGCCGGAGGCGACACACGATCTGGTTTTCTGGCTTCTGGTCTTCTGGTTTCTGGTTCACATCATGCCGAGGGCCTTCGGCAGCCAGATGGACATGGTCGGCCAGTAGGTGACACCGACCAGGAAGACCAGCATGGTCAACAGCCACGGCCAGACCGCGATGGTCAGTTCCGTTATTCCCATCTTTGTCAGTCCCGAGGCGACATAGAGGTTCAATCCCACCGGCGGATGGCACATGCCGACCTCCATATTGACCACCATCATGACCCCAAGATGCACCGGATCGATCCCCAGTTTCATCGCCACCGGAAAGACGATCGGCGCGAAGATGAGCATGATCGACGAGGGCTCCATGAAGTTGCCGGCCATAAGCAGCAGGATGTTTACCGCCAGCAGAAAGGCGATCTGGCCGAGCCCCTTGTCGACCAGCCAGTTCGTCAGGACCTGGGGGATGTTTTCGTTGGCCAGGATGAAGGAAAACATCACCGCGTTGGTGATGATATAGAGCAGCATGGCCGACATGTTGGCCGAATTGAGCAGTATCTTCGGCACGTCTTTCATCCGCAGATCCTTGTAGATGAAGACGGCGACCAGGAAGGAATAGACGGCGCTCATTGCCGCGGCCTCGGTCGGGGTGAAGATCCCCGAATAGATGCCGCCCATGACGACGACGATGAGCATCAATCCCCACGCGGAGGCGCGGAAAGTTTTCAGCCGTTCCCGCCATTGGGCCTTCGGCTGGCGGGGATAGTTGAATTTCCTGGCGCGGTACCAGGTCATGCCACCCAGCATGGTTGCCAGAATAAGGCCGGGAACGACGCCGGCCATGAACAGGGAGCCCACCGAGGTATTGGTGGCGATGGAATACATGACCATGACGATGGACGGGGGTATGAGGATGCCCAGGGCGCCGGACGTGGAAACGACGCCGGCGCCGAACCGCATGGGAAAGCCCGCCTTGATCATGCCCGGGAGGAGGATCGACCCGATTGCCACGACCGTCGCCGGAGAAGAGCCGGAGACGGCGGCGAACAGGGCGCAGGCGAGAACGCCGGAAAGGGCCAGGCCGCCGTGCCAGTGGCCGACCATCGAGGTGGCGAAATTGATCATCCGCCTGGCAACACCGCCATGGGTGAGGAAATTACCGGCCAGTATGAAGAAGGGAATGGCCATGATCTCGAATTTCTCGATGCCCGAGAAGAGTTTGAGCGCAACCGACTCGAGTGGCACCTGGGTCATGGTGAAAAGGAAAGTCAAGACCGTAAGGCCGAGGGATATCGAAATCGGCATGCCGGTCAGCATCAGGACAAGAAGAATTGTGAAAATGACGATCGCACTCATTGCTTGATCTCCTTCCGGCCGCTGCCGCTTAATTTGTGTTGCTTGGAGGTAGCGCTTGCTGCCCGCGATTCCTCCAGGGTGATCGTATCGTCGACACCGTCCACATGGCCGTGGTCGTGATGGGGCAGCTCGCCCGTTCGCACGAAAACGACCATGACTTGTAGAAACCGAAAACACATCAGGGACGATCCCAGGGGAACGGCGCTGTATACGGCCCATGTCGGCCATTCCAGGTCGGGGGTGGTCGGACCTTGCGGCACGTCCCCGGTCTCCAGGCCGAACAGGGTGAAGGTGGCGTAATGCATGCCGTTCTCCCAGATGAAGTTGAAGCCCAGCACGGCGACGATTGCCGTGAAGGTTGCCCCGGACAGCAGGCCGAAGACGATGAACTTGTTGCGCAGCTGGGTCTTCATCTGATTGATCAGGACATCGACGCCTACATGAATGCCGGTTCGAACGCCGTAGGCGGCGCCGAATTTTGCCATCCAGACGAACATGATGATGCACAATTCCTGGGCCCAGCCGAAGTTGAAGCCGAGCAGCCGGTCCTGCACTCCGGGAATGGCTATCCCGGCGGCGTATCGATGGGCTACCGCCATAAAGATGATGAGGGTGGCTCCCCCCATGAGGAAGGTGATGAACAGCTCCTCAAGGTGATTCAAGATGATATTCAGAATTCTCAACATTGCCGTGCAATCCTCTCGGGAACAGGCGGGGGCGCGGAGGCACCACCGCCCATTTTTTTGTTTATCTATTTGGTTGGTTTATCTTATTGATATTTATAGATTATATTCGAAACCGGTGACCTGATATACCGCCTCGATCGTCTCTTTACCGATGCGATCGGCCATCTTGTCATGAACCGGAACGAGGGCTTTCCGGAAAGCGTCGCGTTCCTCGGCGGCCGAAACGTACACTTCAGTCTTTCCAGAGGCCTTCACCGCCTCCAGATCCTGATTGTTTTTGTCCTTGGCGGCTACGCAGTCATCGTCAACAAGAATTTCTGGGAAGGCCTGCCGGTTGATATTTGCAGGGCTTCCATCTCCTCTTTGTCTTTGTACAAATGGCTATTGGGATAGGCCTCAACCTTGATCTTTCCCTGGGTTTCAGTTCTTCCGCCCTTTTTTTGAAGAATTCCGCAGCTGACCTTTCGGCGTATCGACCGCCACAACGTGGCTGAATTTTCAGGGATAGGATCAGCCAACGCCGGACCTGCCAGGAGAGCGGCAGAAATCGTTAGAGCCGCTAAAGTCTTTATTGCCGTTTTCAAGATAGTTTCCTCTAAAATTCATTGTTACGTTTTAATTCTAGTGCAGCAATACCAGCCATACACTACTGCAATAGCGCCAATCATTGAATCTCCGCTAGCAATGAATATACCAGGAAATAAAACTATTTCAAAAGAACCATTATTTTAATTTTCTTAGCTCTTGATAAATAAAATTAAACCTCCTGAAATGTGGCGGAAATCCATCAATACCAAAGGAAGGATGGATGGAATTCCGCTCAATATATCCGAACTTCATGTTCAACTTGCGGAAAAAGATTTGGTAGATTTAAAAAAATAGCGGCGAGTCATATATTTTATATTTGGGACGATATTTAGGTCCATTGTGGTTTAGAAATTTGTAATCTATTTAATAGTTAGGTGTAAAATATATAAATAGCAATACAGTAAAAAAATTGCGATAATTGTCTCGTGTTGTTGTATCTGTAAGGTACTTTTCTATTTTACATCTGAAAGAAACCTCCCATTTTTCACCGGCGATCCCCGCTGACATCCGGCTTATGTGGAGACAACTAATTGAAAAACGAGTGCGCTTTCGCAAAGGCCGTGCCACATAGTGAGATATGTAGTGTTTACTCAACAATATCATGATGATAGTTCAAGGCGATGAAAACCGGACATAGCCGCCGTCATTGAAGTTTTCAATGATTTTGCCTGCTTCAGGATTGCACAATGCACGATGCATGAACAGACCGTGCCGGCAGGTTATCAAAATCGAGAAGGCTTCCTGTACAGCAAATCAACACTGTTGCTGAGAAATCCGAATAGGCTGCGAACTGCGCCTCCACCTCATCACCTGAGGCATTGGAGTCGCCATTTACTCGTGCACGAACCCTATCCCTCACTAAACCAGTTCGAGTCCTGAAGGAGCAATGTTGCCGTTGGATAACTTCGGATCATGCGCCGAGGGTCGTGCAAATTGCACGGTATGCGGTGCGGAGCATGACTTCTTGGATGTGTTTCTTTTTCCATTTCGGCCAGACTGATGAGACAGGCCTCGACGAGGCCTGTCGGTAGCCCGCGATGTGCGGGGGGGGGGGGTTGGTCGCGGTTGCGAAGGCCCGGATGGGGCCAGAGGTTTACGGCCC
>JAEYNP010000016.1 GCA_023412495.1 Pseudomonadota bacterium | reverse complement strand
TCGTTATGGGTAATGACCCTTTTGCGGTAGGTGAGAATCGCGTCCATGAGGAGTTCATGTAACAGACTCTTCGTATGAACGCACGCTTTTTTTCAGGGATGATTAAAATGCCGGTGAACGGTTACGTTAGCTACCATATTCATTTTTTACATTTTTGGGAAAATCGACCATTTCATTAAGCATCGCAAATTTTTCTGGATACATTGAATGAGTTGGATTTTGCCAACTCATTCTAAAGCGAATTTTTTTAATTTTATGCTTCTTTACGCGACCGTAGAAAAAGTTTTTCCATACAAGTGCATCGTATGATGGAAGCTTCTCTTTAATTACTTTTTCTAGATAACCATCAAAAATTTTATATTTATGCCTGTAGGTTTCGAAGTATGGATTTGTCGCTTTTTGCTTATTTAGTTCAAACAAGTTTATCTGTTGACCATTCTGTTCAATAACTCCTCGCATAAAATAACAATACCGACGAATACACCAAACTGTCTTATCTAACATTAATAGGGCATCATTTTCCAAATGTGTCGGGTGGCTTAAATATCGATCTGGCCCATAAACCGAAATATATTCAACAAATTCCTCGGTGTCAGTTGATGGTAAAGAAAAGTCTAGATCAGGAATTCGCTTTACCCTATTTATTCCCTTAACGATATTGTGGCCTATTCCTTTGGCCGTACAATTGTTATATAAAAGTATTGCTTTTAAATATTTTTCCAATGCTTGAAGAGCACACCAACGAAATTGTTGATCAAATTCATTTCTATATGCAATTCGCGACATTATATAGTCTTGATCTGCATAATCTCGAAATGATCGACTCGCAAAATCATTTATATAAGGTATGTCATCATCCATAGTCTTTATAATTAGCTAACAAGTTATTCAGCTGACCAGTATATCTTCCCGGATTTTTACAGAGTAAAAAGCGGGCCTCCCTTTGAATGCGAGCAAGATTCCTTTGCTCTCTTTTCACAAAAACGCTCTTAACCTACCAACATTTTGTAAAAAATTCTCGAGAAATTTGTTAAAAGTGGCTTCGCTTCTATCTTGATTTCTGCTCGAAATATCCAATTTGATACCAAAGCCCCAGAGAGCCTCGTCGGTTTTCTGATGTAATAGACGCGAACACCTAGGAAGAGTTCATTCCGTTAAGCGAACCGATGAGGGCGGGCAGACTTGCTTCCATTTCTTTGTTCGAGTGTCTCAATCTTCGCGTTCAGTGTTTGATTTTGATGCCGGCAAAATCACTATTCATGATGGAAAGGGGAAAAAGGACAGGACAGTGCCTCTTCCCAAAGCACTGCTGCCTGAACTCAAAGCTCAACTTCACTCGGTCAAGGAACTGCACCGCCATGATCTTGCCAGCAAATATAACGGGGTCTTTCTCGTTTCCGCACTGGACAAAAAATATCCAAATGCCGCCAAGGAGTTCGTCTGGCAATGGCTTTTCCCTGCATTCGGTCTCACCCATATACCCGAGACCGGTGAGTATAAACGGTATCATCTCCATGAAACTCTGGTGCAAAAGGCAATCAAGGCAGCCGTTGGCAAGACCATGCTCTGCAAGCGAGCTTCGGCGCATACCTTTCGCCACAGTTTTGCCAGCCATTTGTTGCAAGCCAACTATGACATCCGTACCATCCAGGAACTGCTGGGGCACAGCGACCTGAAAACCACCATGATCTATACGCAAAAACACGGTGAAAAGCGTCACCTTAGAAGAGGCAAAGAGTCCTTTGGATTTTTGACGTTTCCATCGGCAACCTGGACCAGCCGCCAAGAGTGCCGACTGGAGATGTTTCCTGACCGTCAGAAGACCTTCACGAGAACCCTCTTGCTGCCAAAAGTAATGATCCGGATAGAACCTGAGCGAATTCCACCTGTTTCAGAACCGCATTGGCGCCTGTTCCATTTTAGCCGTTGCTTCGATCGGTTCTGTGCCGAAGGCAAGGAAGCTGTCCAGACTGCCTTTCGATTGCCCTGGCAATAAAAGCTAACCGATAGAAATTACGATGTTTGCGGATGCTATTGGGAGGGCGTGAATAGGAGCGCTTGGTCCGTGGACGGTTTACCGTGAACCGGTTTGGTATTCTCGGAACGATTCTCGGTTCCTGGCCTTAATCACCCCGCCGGCTACATCCCGGAGAAAGCGGCCGGCACGCTCCTCCGACCAATAGAGGTTCGCCCCGTTCTGCTTTACAAAGCCGACATGGCCGCCGTAATCGGGTATTTCCAGCCAGAGAGTGTGACTTTCCCGCGCCTCGTCGATGGGGTAGCAGGACGGCGGGAGAAAGGGATCGTCCTCCGCCTGCACCATGAGGGTCGGCACCCGGATGTCTTTCAGGAACTGTTTGGCGGAACAACGGGCATAATAGTCCGCCGCGTCGAGAAAACCGTGGAGCGGTGCGGTATAGGCATCGTCGAAGGGCACGAAGGTCCGTATCGCCGAAAGCCCTGCAGGATCGAGCAGATGGGGGAACATCAGCGACTTCACCCTGATCTTTTCCCGCAGGCCGCGCATGAAATAGCGCATGTAGATGCTGTTGCGCCGGCGCGCAAGCCTCTGCGAGGCGCCCGCCAGATCGCAGGGCACCGAGAAGGTCACGGCCGCTTTCACCTCACGCGGCACCTTCCCGGCAGCTTCGCCCAGATACTTCAAGGTCTGATTGCCGCCCATGCTGAAGCCGATGAGCGCGGCTGTGCCATACCCGCCCTTAGCCAGGCCATGGGTCAGCACCGTATGCAGGTCGTCGGTCACCCCCGAGTGGTAGAAGCGCGGGAGAAGATTGGGCTCACCGGAGCAGCCCCGGAAGTTGAGGCAGATCACGTCCCAGCCGAGCCGGGCGAGGTGGCGGGCCATGCCCAGGGGATATTTCTTGCGGGAACTGCCTTCGAGGCCATGGCTGATCACCGCGAGCCGGCCGGCCCGGACAGGCGCACGGTGCCAGTCGAGGTCGAGAAAGTCCCCGTCCGGGGTCTGGATTCGCTCCCGCACCGGCGAGGTCTCCGGCAGCGGCCGGAAGAGCGTCGGATAGATCGTCTGGATGTGGCCGTTGCGAAAAGGAGGAGGCGGCCGGTAATCGGGCCGGGGCAGGACCGGCATCAGTCAGCCGCCCCCTCGCGTATCGAGAGGGCGGCGGGGAAGCTTCGCGGTCGCCTCCCCGGCGCCGATCGTTCAACGAGTTTTCCGGCACCACTCATAGGCGTTACGGAACATCTGCATCCAGGGGGTCACCTGCAGATCCTTCATCTCCTCCGGCAGATAGTGGGCCTGCCAGGGCAGGAAGACCCGCTCGGGATGGGGCATGAGCGCCAGGTGGCGGCCGTCGGCGGAACAGAGCCCGGCGATGCCTTCCGGCGAGCCGTTGGGGTTGAAGGGATATTTCTCCGTCGGCAGGCCGTCATCGTCAACAAAGGCAAGCGGCGCCAGCCCCTCCCTCTTCACCTTGTCGAAAATGGCCCGATCGGGGAACACCAGCCGTCCCTCGCCGTGATCGACGTGGATGCCGAAGACCAGCCCCTCCATGCCTTTCAGCATTATCGCCGGATTCTTGGCGACCTTGACCGTGGACCAGCGAGACTCGAAGCGCCCCGAAACGTTATGGACGAAACGCGGCTGGCGCTCGGCGGGAAGGTCCGGCTCCGGCACCCAGCCGAGCAGCCCGAAGAGCTGGCAGCCGTTGCAGATCCCGAGAGTGAAAGTATCGGGCCGGTTGTAGAAGTCGGTGAACATCTTCTTCAGCCGCGGGTTGAAGAGGATGGTCGCCGCCCAGCCCTTGGCCGAGTCGGGGACGTCGGCGTAGGAGAAGCCGCCCACCGCCGCCAGCCCCCGGAAGTCGTCGAGATTCACTTTGCCGGCCAGGAAGTCGTTCATGCAGACATCCCAGGGTTCAAAACCCGCCAGGTAGAAGGCCGAGGTCATCTCCCGATCCGAGTTGGACCCCTCATCGCGGAGGATCGCCACCTTCGGCTTGTCCCTGCGGGAAAGCAGCTCCGCCGGCGCCGGCTCAGGACGGAAGGGCAGATGGTATCTGGGCCCCTTGCGGTCGTAGATCAGCGCTTTCTCCTCGTCGGCGCAGGCCGGGGCGATCTGCAGCCGTTCGAGCCGGTAGCTGGTTTCCTCCCACCAGCCACGGAGAACAATCATCTCCTCGTCGAGGATCGACGTGCCGTTGTAGTCGATCTTGATGCGTTTGTCGGCGGTGGCGGTGCCGATGGCGGCAAAAGGCACGTTGGCCGCAACAAGGATTTTTTCCACTTCGGCGAGTTTCTCCGGCCGGCATTCGAAGACCAGGCCAAGTTCCTCGGCAAAGAGGGCCTCAAAGACCGTACCGCTGCCCACCAACTTGACATCGAGTCCGCAGTTGCCGGCGAAAGCCATTTCCAAAAGTGTCGTGATGAGCCCGCCATCGCTGCGGTCGTGACCTGCTGAAATCAGGTCCCGGTCGATCAGTTCCTGGACCGCGGCAAAAGCCTTCTTCAGCAGGGCGCCGTCCTCCAGGTCGGGACTCGCGTCGCCCATCTGGCCCATGACCTGGGCGAGTGCGCTGCCACCCAGCCGAATCCTGCCTCCAGCCAAGTCGATATAGATGAGCGGTGCGCCCGGCTTCTTAATATCCGGGGTCACCACCTTCATGACATCGGGCACCGCCGCATAGGCGGAGATGACCAGCTCCCGCGGCGACTTGACCGTCTCGTCGCCGACCATGGTGGCCATGGACAGGCTGTCCTTGCCACCGTCCACCGCCATGCCGACGGCGATCATCGCATCGCGCATGGCCCGCGCCGCATCGTAGATGGCCGCGCCTTCGCCCGCCAGCTTCGGCGCCCACATCCAATTCGCCGAGCATTTGATCTGGTTCGGATCTTTGATCTTGGCAAAGACCAGGTTGGTGAGCGATTCGCCCACCGCCATCCGTGCACCTGCGGCCGGGTCGACCAGCATCTTGATCGACTGCTCGCCGATGGCCGTGGCGATGCCGGTCTTGCCGAAGTGGCTCTGGGCCACCACAGCCACGTCGGCGACCGTCAGCTGTAGCGGTCCGCAGCACTGCTGGCGGGCGATCAGCCCGGTTACCGCCCGGTCGACCTTATTGGTCAAAAAGCGCTTCGAGCCGACCGAGACGAGGCGGAGCACGTCGTGGAGGGCTGCGACCACGGTAAGATCCTCCGGCAACTTGAGCGGTTTGGCGGCAAATGGTTTTCGCGTATCGGAAAAGGTCTTCTGCGGGATCTTGCCGAGCAGGGCCGGCAGCTCGATATCGACAGGAGTGCTGTCGTCCAGGGAGTCATGTACGACAAAACGCAGGTCCCCCGTCACCTCGCCCAGCACCTCGCAGGCCACCTTCTCGCGAGCGCAGATCTCCTGGAATTTCCCGATATTTTCCGGACTGATCAGAAAACCTGTGCGTTCCTGGTACTCGGCCACGTAGATCTCGAGCACCGACATGGTCGGGTCGCCCACCCGGATGTTGCGGATCGAAACGCGCCCCCCGGCCTTCTCCACCAGTTCCTTCAGCACGTTGGCGGGGCCGCCCGCGCCCTGGTCGTGGATCACGTCGATAAGCGTCGCATCGCCCATCTCGTTGCAGGCCCGGATGACCCGGTTCATCTTCTGCTCCATCTCGGCGTCGCCGCGCTGCACCGCGTTGAAATCGAGGCTCGACTCGTTTTCGCCCTGGAGCATGCTGGAGGCGGCGCCGCCGCCGAAACCGACCCGGTAGGCCGGCCCGCCCACCTGGACGATGAGCATGCCCTTTACCGCCTCCTTCTTCTCGGTCAGCCGGGCATCGATCTGGCCGATGCCGCCGGTGAACATGATGGGTTTCAGAAAGCCCCAGCGCTCGCCGCCTTCAAGGCGCATGTCGAACGACCGGGTGAAGCCCTGGATGAGCGGCTCGCCGAACTTGTTGCCGTAATCGGACGCACCGTTGCTGGCCTCGATCTCGATGGTGAGTGCGTCGGCCAGGTTGTCCGGACAGGGATAGCGCCTCTCCCAGGGCAGCTCGTAACCGGGGATGTTGAGGTTGCCCACGCAGTAGCCGGCGGTGCCGGCGACGACGAAACCGCCCCGGCCGGTGCCCTGGACGTCGCGGATGCGGCCGCCGGTGCCGGTCTCGGCCCCGGGGAAGGGCGCCACGCCGGTGGGGAAGTTATGGGTCTCGGCGGTCAGCAGCGGATGGTAGGAGGTGCGCACCGGGATGAAAGTGGACGGTTCCCCCGGCTTCTGCGGGATCAATGTTTCGATCTCGTAACCCTCTATCACCGAGGAGTTGTCCTTGAAGGCGATTACCGAGCCTTTCGGATTGGCGGTAAGCGTGGCGGTAACCAGGCCGAAGAGGGTCTCCTCCATCTCTTCGCCGTCGATGATCTGTCTGCCCTTGAAGAAACCGTGGCGGGAATGCTCGGAGTTGGCGTTGTTGAGGTCCATGATCTCGACGATCGTCGGATTCCTGCCCTGCTGCTTCACGAAATAGTCGTAATAGAGGTTCCGGTCATGCTCGTCCATGGAGATGCCCGGCAATTCCCTGAGGCCGTCCGGGCCCTTGGTCTTGAGATCGACCTCGTAGACCGGCTCCGGCACCACTCCTGTCTCGAAGGTGGTGAGGGCGGCGGGATAGTGACACTCGGTCATCCGGTCGTGATGCCGGTCGATGAAGGCCTGGAGCTCCTCACTCTCGGGTACCCGGTAGCGACGCGACCGCTCCACCCGGGTGATGGCGGAAAGGCCCGTCGCCTGGCATATGGAAACCATATTCGACGACCAGGCGGTAGCGAAATTGAGGCGCGGGCCAACTTCCACCACCCTCTCGCCCTGCGGAACCGGTTCCGCCCGGACCGAATCCAGCAAAAAGCCTTCCGCCAGGATGAGCCGCAGGCAGTCCGTCTCTTCCGCCGTCAGGCACCGCTCCGACTCGATATGAAAACAAAACGCCCGGTCGTCATCGATCCGGCGATACAATTGTGTGACCGACACACCCATGATCAATTTCCCCTATAATTGAATAGCCGCCGAAAAAGCGCTCGTTTTTGGCGGCATTTACAGCATATTCTCCCGATTTTCGCGAACCCTGCGGACCCGTCGGCCCTGTCCGGGCAAAGACTAGCATTTCTCAGGAAAAATTTCCTCATCAATTTGATCCAGACCGGGCGGTTGCCCCGGCATACTCCAGCGGGAAGATTCTCCCCCAGAGCAGTCCGGCAGCCTGAATGAAACTCGGCACATACCATAATCACTCAAGGATGGCGGGAAAGGCGTTTACAATTCTTCCTCTCGCATAGCCGCCATCCGAACGGAATGGAGGGGCTGCGGAACTGGCAGCCGGGAGTGGCAAAAATTTCCGCTTCTATTGTTCCGATTGCACACCTTTTCAGGTAATATTGAGATATCCTATAGTAAACTACAGCTGTTGAACCTGCTGAGGACTCATCCGGAATACCTATGAACCACGAACGCCGGATACCCCTGAAACAAGAGGTTATCCGCCTGCAAAAGCGCTGCGCCGAACTGGAAGAGCAACTTGCCCGCCTTCAGGAGCAGCAGACGCGGCAGGAGAGCAAAGATGCCTACCCGGAGGAGACTGAGCAAAAACTGCCGCAATATCAGCAAGTACAGCAAGAGAATATCTCAAAGTCGGACTTCCTGGCCAACATGAGCCACGAAATCCGCACCCCCCTGAACATCATCCTCGGCATGGCCAACCTCCTGGCAGAAACCGAACTGAATGAGTCACAGGCCCAATACCTGCACAGCCTCCGGGTAACGGGCAGGCAGCTCATGGAAATCCTCAACAATATCCTCGAGTTTTCGAGAATAGAGACGGGCAAGGTTTCCATCGAGCCCGAGCCCTTCAGCCTGGTCAAGATCCTCAACCAGCTGGAGGCCTCCATCCTGCCCCTCTGCATCCAGAAAAATCTTCACTATTCGGTGGATTTGGAACCGCTCCTGGTGATGGAAAGAATCGGCGATCCCCTGAAGATCTTCCAGATTCTCATGAACCTGATCAACAACGCGGTCAAGTTCACGCCCGGCGGCTCCATCACTCTGAAAATAACTGAAAATTTCAAAAAACCCGGCAACCTCGTCATGAGCGTCATCGATACCGGTATCGGCATCTCGGAAAAGCAGCAAAAAATCATCTTCGACCGCTTCACCCAGGTCCACGACTCCCTGGACCAGCAGCACAGCGGCGCCGGCCTGGGGCTCGCCATCTGCCGGAAGCTGGTGGAGGCCATGGGCGGGGAGGTCAAGGTGCAGTCGGTTCTCGGCAAAGGGTCGGTCTTCAGCTGCATCCTCCCGCTGCCGCCGGCCGAACTGTCGGACCGGAGGCGCGTCCGCCTCGACGACTCCTTTATCGACCCAGACTCGTTTCCGAATATTTCCATTCTGGTGGTGGACGACATCAAGGACAATATCGAGCTGATCCGTGTCTATCTGCAGGAGTACCCGATCCGGCTGCGGGAGGCAGTCAACGGCAAAGATGCCCTGGCAATCGCCGTGGAGGAAGAGTTCGACCTCATTCTCATGGATATTCGCATGCCGGTCATGGACGGGATCACGGCGACCAGAGAGATCCGGGCCATGGAGAAGCAGGGGCGCCTGAAGCCGCAGACGATTCTGGCCGTCACCGCCCATGCCTTTCAGGAACAGAAAAACAAGTTCTTGAACAACGGCTTTGACGGAGTGCTGAGCAAGCCTTTCTTCAAAAGGGAACTGATCCAGACTATCCACAAGTTCATCGAAAACCGCAAGATCGTGCAGCCGGCCGACCTCGGCAACAAAGCCCTCGGGTATTGGCTGGAGCGGGAAAAACCGGCCGAAATCCCGGAGTCGCTCAAGGAACTCATCCCCAACCTGCTGACGACCGTCACCGAGGACCTGAACACGATGAAGCAGGCCTTGCAGCAGAAGGATTACGACATGGTCTACGACAAAGCTCATGCCCTGCGCGGGGTGGCGGGCATGTTCGGCTTTCAGAAACTGGCCTCGCTGATCGTCGATCTCTCCCGGACGGTCAAGGCGGGAAATCTCATCGTGGCCGAGGAGATCATCAACACCCTCGAGGTCTATTTGGGGCTCCTGCGGAAATAGCTGGTGTACTGCGAGCTATCGGCCAGTTTACCATTACGACAACGACAACCGTTCCGCTACCGCTTCACTGACAACGAGGGAAGCTCATGCTACACATCCCTATCTTCTGTTCAGACACATATGCTCGAGCTGCGGACCGGCAATCTTCCAGTTCACGCAGGGCCTTGTAAAACCTTTGGGCAGGATGAGGGGGCAGCCGAAAGCGGAGTCGTCTATATAGACATCGCCGTAGGCCTTGGGGCTGGAGGTCCAGTTGTCCTGGTCGGGATTCCTGTTCACCCCGTACAGCTTGATCCCGTTCGATTCCATGTACTGCACGGCGTTGAGCAGCAGCTTGCTGCCTTCGGGGCTGTTCGAGCGCATGGTGAACAGGATGATTTTCGCGCCATGCCGCTGCAGTTTCTTGAGCCAGTCGATGGCCCCCGGCACCGGCGGGCCGATGTCGGGATAGCGGTGATCGACGACGGTTCCATCAAAATCGACGCAGATGTACATGCTCTCAGAATTCCTTGGAAAGATGATCGGTTGCTCGTTTTCCGCAGCTATCTTAATACATTTCCGCCCTTTCCGCCAGCCGTACCGGACATAGGACTCTCCCCGAAAACGACCGTCTGCTTCTTTCGGACTGGGACCGCAGACTTCGTCCTTACAGGGTAAGCCCTTCGCCGAAGGGGCGGCCAGGTGCCGCGCCCTGCGGAGCCGCAAGAAGCTGCTGCAGTGCGGTCTGGCGTCGGCTGGTATCCTGCCTTTTCACCGCCATGGCGAGAGCCCGGCGGGTGCCGACCAGGACGGCGAGGCGCCGCGCCCGGGTGAGTCCCGTGTAGACCAGGTTGCGAAAGAGCATCTTGAAGTGCTGGGTGAGGATCGGCAGGATGACTGCGGGGAATTCGCTGCCCTGGGACTTGTGGATGGTGATGGCGTAAGCCAGGTCGAGTTCGAGGATGTCATCTTTTTGGTAGAGCACCCGCCGGTTATCGGGGGGAAAGACCACCATACAGCTGAGGCCCACGTTATCGATAGCCTCGATCCGGCCGATATCGCCGTTGAAGACGTTCAATTCGTAGTTGTTCCGCCGGTGGATGACCCGGTCGCCATCGCGGAAGATCCGCTCGCCCACCTGGAGCTGGGCCTTGCCCGGGGCGGGCGGGTTAGCCCTCTCCTGGATCACCCGGTTGAGATTGGCGGTACCCAGGGTTCCTCGGGTCATGGGCGTGAGGATCTGAATCTCCGTCTCCCGCCCATAATACCTTGGAATCCATTCCAGGTAGAGGCGCACCACCGCCTCGACCGCGGCCATGCCGTAATGGAGGGTCGACCAGGGATGGATTTTAGCCAGCACCGCCTTCAACTCCTCGACCTGGCCGGTCGCCTCCCGAATCCTTGCGAGATCCACATGCTTGAATTTCGCCGGGACGACAAGGTCCTGGTCGTAGGCGGAGCTGATCGGCTCCTCCGTCCGAAATTCGAAGAAATTTTCGTGCGTGGATAAACCTTCCAGCTGCTCGGTCCGCAGCTCGTAGAAACGTTTTACGCGGGTCACGAAATCGAGCTGCTCCTGGGTCGCTTCTTCGGAGTCTATGAAAAGGCAGTCCACTTTGTCCGTCCAGGCCTCCGGGCGCTTGAAAGGGGATTCGATGCGCGGGGTCTGCCCCTGGTTGATCTGATGGGCGAATTCGATAATTTTGGAGGCCTTCGCCTGGCGAAACACCTCGGTCAGGCGTTGGACCGGGACCGATTCCGACTCGATGATATCCCGGAGGACGTTGCCCGCCCCCACCGCCGGCAGCTGGTCGGCGTCGCCGATGAAGAGGACCTGGCTGCCCTGGGGCACGGCCTTGAAGAGCGAGGCAGTGAGCGAGATGTCGAGCATTGAGCACTCGTCGACGATAAGAAAATCGACCTTGAGCGGCTGCGCCTCGTTTTTCTGGAAGGTGCCTTTCTGCCATTCGAGCAGCCGGTGAATGGTCTTCGCCTCCCGGCCGATGACCTCGCTCATCCGCTGGGCGGCGCGGCCGGTGGGGGCGGCTAGCAGCACCCGCCTGCCGAGCTGCTCGAGCAGCCGGACAATCACCTGGGTTGTGGTGGTCTTGCCGCAGCCGGGGCCACCGGTCAACACAGAGAAGCGGCTCCTGGCCACCTCCCGGACCGCCGCGGCCTGCTCCCTGCTCAGCTCTATGCCCTGCCGGCCGCAGTAGCCGGAGACCCAGCTGTCGATGAACAACTCGTCAAGCCTCACCGGACGCACCATGGACCGGATCCGCTCCGCCACATAGGCCTCGTCGTAGTAGAGGGTCTTGGAGTAATAGCATGTCCGCTCTTCCCCGGCGGGCGAGAGAAGCACCCTGACCCGCAGCTGGTTTTCCGCTTCCATCCCGGCAAGGATCTGTGCCAGCCGATCGGCCGGATCGAAATTCAAGAGCGCCCTCACCTCCTCCGCGATCTGGGTCGACAGCAGATAGCAGTGACCCTGCTCGCGGCCGGCCGCCAGCACATGGCGGATCGCGGCGGTGATCCGCTCGTCGCTGTCCTCGGCAAAGCCGACGGAGAGCGCCACCCGGTCGGCGGAGAAGAAGCCGATCCCGTAGAAATCGGCGGCGAGGCGGTAGGGGTCGCGGCTGACGATCTCGATCGCCTCCTCGCCGTATTTTTTGTAGATCCGCACGGCAAAGAGGGTGGAGATGCCATGGCCCTGCAGAAACATCATCACCTCCCGGACCATGCGGTGCTCGCGCCAGGCCTCCTCGATCATTTCGAGTTTTTTTCGGGCGATCCCCGGCACCTCGGTGAGCCGACCGATATCCTGCTCGAAAACCTCGAGGGTCTTCTCCCGGAAGTGGCGGACGATACTGGCGGCGGTCTTGGGGCCTACCCCGTGTATGAGGCCCGAGCCCAGGTATTTTTCCAGGGCCGCCGCCGTAGCCGGCTTCTTCTCGACGGCCTTGTCCGCCCTGAACTGGCGGCCGAACTGGGGATGGATTGTCCAGGCACCGTGGAATTCCATGGTGGCCCCGGCGAAGACCTGGGTCTGGTGAACGGTCACCGTTTCCAGGGAGCCGGGACTGTCGAAGGGGGTGATTTTAAGAACGGACCAGCCGGTGTCGGCGTTGTGGTAGGTGACCCGCTGGACGATGCCTTTCAGTGTCTCCGCAAGGATCGCCATAGTGGGTGGTCAATTCACCCGATGCAGGCGAATTCCGTCGCCGAAGCGGATGCCCTGGCCCGCGGCGACCATGGCCTCGATCTTTTCGTTCACCTCGGCAAGCGGAATACGCAGGGCGACCGAGAGCTGTTCGGCCGTGTAGTATCCATAACCCTCGTCATCCTGCAGCTGCGGGATCAAGCCGGGATGGTTCTGCCGGAAAAGGCGATTGAGGCCGATCCTCGCCGTCTCGGGGATATTCTCGTAGAGGTACTGCATGGCCGCATGGACCAGGTACGACTCCTCCCCGCCCCGCCCGGCCTCCGCCGCCGAGACTACCTCCACCGCGTCGGCGAGGCTTGTGAACTGTCCGTGCAGGGCCTTGATGAGACTCGCCGAGTCATAGGGGGACAGGCAGCTGCAATTGCAGCCGATGAGAATGCGGCGACACTTGGGGCACTCCTCATACCGGCAGCCGAAGTCGTGGTTCACATCCGCCGGCTGTCCGCAGCCCGGGCATTCGCCGCTGAAGACGAGTTCTCGCTCGGCGCCGACAGGAATCCTGGCAAGATATTTTCGTATGGTCATCTTCTGCTCCCGCCTCGTTCGACTCATCGATTTCTTCAATCATATTGCCTTTCATCGAGCTTTTTTTCAAGAGCTTCAAGCTATTTTTGAAAACCCTTCGCCGCACTCAGCCCGACGATGTAGTCCTCCAGATTCTTTTCCAGATCGACGAACTCCAGGCCGGTCCGGTATTTGCCCTCCACCTCGCTGGTATTGCGGACCAGGGCGCGGGACGTCACCTTTTTGTTGCCCAAAAACAAGCCTATCTTCACCGGCTGCTCCCTATGGAGCCGGGCCGGCAGCAGGACAGCCAGGCCTTTTCTAGATATGTCGAGCAAGTGTCCAGTCTTGTCGTAATTCTTCGAAACCACCTTGACAGGGATACCTTTTACAGAAAAAAGAAAAAAGAGATCCTTGTTCGCCATTCTCGCCCAGGCTCGTCTACCCAAAGGATTTTCCGGCTCGTACTCCCAGTCCACTTCCAAACCATCGAGCGAGGGAATATCATCCCAGCTCGATTTCTTCCTCTCCATACCTTACCCATATTTCATACTGTAATTTCAGTATCTCCAGCCGATACCGAATTCTATAATAGACATATTGGCAGAAAGCACAAGGTCGAAGAGCCCCTGAAAGACCGTTTGAGGCCGGCCTCATCGGGCTAGCCTCATAATCATCAAAGTTGGATGCGGTATGGCAGGCTTCCCGTCGAGGTCGGCGTTCCTGACAAAAAGGGGATCAAAAGAAAAGGACCGATGATCTTTCGAAGAAAGGTCTTATTGCTCTCATTTAGAGCCTTTTGCAAAATGATGGTCGTTCAAGATCAAGGCATGCGAAAAATTTTGCCGCAGGCGATTGGGCGAAAAGACTCTTTTGCGAGAGGCTCTTTATGGAGGCGCTGTTATGCCAAACCGAGATATCATTGTCATAGGATTGTCCCATGGCGGCATGGAGCCGTTAATACAGATCATCCAAAAATTGTCCGAAGATCTGCGTGCCTCAATCTTCATCGTCCGCCATATCACGCCGGAGGCCTATAACTACCTGGTTGATATACTCGCCAAGCACACCACGCTGCAGGTCATTGCCGCCGGCCACTGCGAGGACATCCGCAGAAACACCGTTCATATCGCCCCGGCCAATTTTCATCTGCTCGTCAATGCCACCCAGACGTATCTCAGCGAAGGACCGCGCGAAAACCTGTGCCGGCCTGCGATCGATCCCCTCTTCCGATCCGCCGCGGCGACCTTCGGTCCGAGGGTCATCGGCATTGTCCTGTCGGGAGAACTCGACGACGGCACCGCCGGCCTCCACGCCATCAAGAAATGCGGCGGCTTGGCCATCGTCCAGGATCCGGACACCGCCGCCGCACCTTCCATGCCGCGGAGCGCCGCAGAGAATATCGCCGTCGACTATACCCTGTCTGCAGGCGACATTGGCGCCCTGTTGAACGGCCTGGTGAAGGAAACCGTCCCGGCGGATTTCCAGAATTCCGAGAATATCAGGAAGGAACTGGCCATGCTGATGGGAACCGACAAGAGTTTGGAAATCTTTGAAGACAACGGCAAACTCGTGCCCGTGGGCTGCCCCGCCTGCGGCGGACCTCTCGTGGAGATGGATGGAGAAGTTCGCCGTTACAGGTGCCACATCGGTCACGCTTTTACCGGGAGAACCCTCATTCAGGGCCTGATGGAAACGGAGGAGCAGGCCCTCTTTGCCGCGCTGCGATCCATGGAGGAGCGGGTCCGGATGCTCAGGAAGCTCCATAAAGAGACTTCCGGGCGTCTGTACGGCGAACGATTACAGGAAGCCGAAAAGCATGCGCAGCAGCTGCGGGGCCTGCTGCACATCAACGAAGGCGGACAGTGGCAGTGCTGACGTCCTAGCGCTCCGCCTCAACCCGACAAGGCACGAATCGGTGCAGGGGCGTACCGAGCATGTCCCGGTTGCGGTTCGAGGTGAGCCGGTTGACATTCATGCCGTAGACCTTCCCCTCGTAGAGCAGGCCGAAGCCGTGCGGAATGAGAACCGTTCCCCGACGGACTGAGCTATCTGCCTCCAGTTCACCCGCCTCGGTCCCGGCCTCGGTGGTGACCCGGACCTGCTGCCCGTCCCGCAAACCGAACTCCAGGACGTCGTCCGGGTGCATGGCCACGGTGCAGGCTCTCCTGCCCTCGTTCCAGGCCGGATTGCGCATGAGAGTGTTGGCATTGCAGCGCATATGCCTGCCGGCGCTCAGGATGAGCGGAAATTTGGAGGGCAGCTGCAGGGCCGCCGCCTCCGAGGCGGCATCGAGCGATTGGGTCATCTCCTCCAACTCGGGGACATAAACCTCGATCTTTCCCGAGGCGGTTGCGATCCCGGCCATGGGGTTTTGTATATCTGCTTCCCCGACCCACAGCCCCTGGGGTGAGGCCAGGATCGCGTCGAACAGCCGATCCCCCTGATCCATCCCCGGTTTGAACCCGGCACGGGCGGCATTCTCCCGGAAGGTTTTCGGGGCGGTCATCAGCATTCCCCAGAGAGCGGCCTTGTTGGCGCTGCCCCACTCCTCGCCCAGCGTTTTCGCCAGAATAAAGGGCATGCTGGCGCGGATTACCGGCTCCCGCGCCGCCCATTCCATAAGCTTGGTCCCGAAGAGCAGGCGGGGCCCTCGGGCCGCCTGCCGGACCTCCTCGGGGATCGGCGGCACCAGCCCGAGTTTCTCCGCCAGGCTGGTGAAGATCTCCGCCGCCTCCCGGCAGTCGCCGGGGGGCTCGACCAGAGGTTGCCGCATCTGGAAATAGACGCCGGGGTAGCTCCAGGGAAAGAAGGTGCCGTCCCAGGATTCATAGCCGTTGCGGCAGGGCAGAACGTAATGGGCCAGGCGCGCCGTCTCGCTCATGACGATGTCGCAGGCGACGAGGAGGTCGAGCCCCTGGGCGAAGGCCTTCTCGTAGGCGGAGGTGTCCGGGTAGGAACGCAGGGGATTGCAGCCGTTGACGAGGATCGCCCGCAGCCGCTCGGGATGGCCGCTCATGATCTCCTCCGGCACCACCGCGGGCGGAAAGGACCCGGCCGCAGCCGGGGGCATGTCGGCCGTAACCGTCCGCCAAACTTTGCGGTTTCGTTCGTCGGCATGAAAGCCGAGCGGCATGACCATGCCGGGGATGATGTTGCCGCCCCGCACCCCGTAGATCCCGCAAACCGCCCCGAGGATATGCATCAGGTAGGAGTTGAGGACGCTGTGGCGGCCCATGTAGATGCCGAGATCGGGATGGACACACCAGCGTTTTTCGGTCATCAGCCGGCAGAGTTCGACGACCTGGCGCGGATCGAGATCGCAGACGGCGAGAGCCGCCTCGGTGTCGATGCCGGTGAACCACGGCCGGATCCGATCGAAGCCTTCGACATGCTCGGCCAGATATTTTTTGTTCTCCCAGTTCTTCTCCAGGATGATGGCGATCATCGCCTTCATCAGCAGGGCATCGGTCCCCGGCCGCACCGGCAGATGGAGGTCGGCGATTCGGGCAGTCTCGCTTTCCCGCGGATCGATGATCACCAACAGCCTCCGCGGATCACTGGCGATCTCGGTCAAGACCTTCGGGGCCCGGGGCATCTGATGGCTTTCCATGCCGTTCCAGCCCCAGCCGACCAGCATCTCCGTTTCCTGCTCGTCGGGGATGGTGACGTTGTACTGTCGGCCGAGCATCCGGCCGGCCACCCACCAGGCGCCGCTGAATTCCTGCCCGGTGGAAGAGTAAAGATACTGCGAGCCCATGGCACGGAGGAGGGTGAGGCCGAAGGCGGCTTCGAAGTGTCCGCCCTGGGAACTCGCGCCCATATAAGCCAGACAGCGCGGGCCGTGAGTATCGACGAGGCTGCGGAGTCTCGCTGCGATTTCCGAAAGCGCCTGCTCCCAGGAGATGGCCACGAATCCCTCCCCCACCCGCTTGAGCGGCGTGGTCAAGCGCCCCGCCGGGTACTGATAGTTAAGGATATTCATGCCCTTGCGGCAGGCGTAGCCTATGCTCCTCGGGTTGTCACGGTCCGGCCGCACCTTCACCATCCTGCCGCCCTCCACGAGGATCTCCAGGCCGCAGTTCTGCGCACACAACACACATCCGGTCTTTCGCCAATCGTGCATAATTTTACCTCCCTGGGATCTTGGTTCGAAAATACAGCCATCTGGATCAGCTTCATATTTACTCCTTGCACCGGCAACGGAAAAGAGGCATAAATGCCAAAAACCGTGCGATAACGGCCATTGCCTGATTATCCCTGGAGTAGAGTATGAAAATCACCTTCATCGCCGCGGAAAACTGCCTGGCTTCCGGTATTGCGGGACTTCTCGACATGTTTGCCATCGCCAACATGTGGCAGGCATCGCTTTCCGGCGGCAGCGAACCGCTCTTTGCGACCGAGATCGTCTCGGCGGATGGCAGGCCCATGCTCAGCAGCGGCTGCATCCAACTGCTTCCCCACCGGAGTTTGACTGAGGCCACCGATACCGCTTTCGTCATCATCCCGCCCTTCATCCCCCTGCCCGACTCGAAAGCGGTAAACAAGCCCCTGCAAAACTGGCTCGTCGCCCGGCACGAGAAAAAAACGCCCATCGCCGCCCTCTGCACCGGCGCCTTTCTCCTGGCGGAAACAGGGCTGCTCAATGGCAGGACGGCTACCACCAACTGGCACTTCGCGCGGAAATTCCGGCGGAGTTTCCCGAAGGTCCGTCTCGATATCGACCGGCTGATCACAGAAGAAGACGGGCTGCTCTGCGCCGGCGCCGCCACCGCCCAGTATAACCTCGGACTCCGGATCATCGGCAGATATGGATCGAAAGAGCTTGCGGCAATCTGCGCCAAGGCCTTGCTGATAGATCCTCGGCGTGACAGCCAAACCCCCTACTTCATGCATCGCCGGGAAGACCACCACGATGCCGAGATGCTCAAGGCCCAGCGCTATTTCGAAGAGAACTATGACAGGAACATCAGGATCGACGAGGTGGCGAACCATGTCCGGCTCAGTCCCCGCCATTTCAAAAGGAGGTTTCAGAACGCCACCGGCTGCTCGCCCATCAGTTATCTGCAGATGGTCCGGATAGAAGTCGCCAAACAGAAACTGGAATCGACCCTTGAGTCGATCGAGGAAATAACCCGGCAGATCGGCTACGAGGACAGCAGCACCTTCCGCCGGCTGTTCAAAAGCCAAACCAAGCTCTCTCCGCGGGAATACCGGGACAAGTTCCTGCATGAGTTTTTCGATTGATCTGAGAGCAGACACTCGCTTCTTTCACAATCGAAGCCCCTGCACTTCCGCTGCGTCATTTCGAATATCCTTGACAGGAGTGCGGCTTTTTAATATTGATATATAAATAAACGTTTATTTGTTTATCAATCACGACTCCTGGAGAAACCCCATGCATGACGATGGAAATCAGATCTTCGCGCCTGTCTGCGAGGAAATCGATCTGCAGGGCGGCGAGCTGCAGTCGGTGGCGTTTCTCGCCAAGTGCCTCTCCGACGAGAATCGCCTCAAGATCCTCCTCAGCATCAGCCGGGGGAAAAAGGCGGTGGGCAGCATCGTCGAGGAACTCGGCCTTTCGCAGCCGCTCGTTTCCCATCACCTCAAGGAACTGAAAAGGTCCCTCCTGGTCAAAATCGAACGCAGCGGACCCTTCATCTATTACGAGCTGGCCGACCCGGCCATTCTTTCGGCGATCCGCAGCCTGAGCGCAATCGCCCGGGATCTGCTGGCGGCGCGAACAACCTTTTAAGAGCCATATCGGGAGGGAATGTGCCCATGAACGACATAGAAAAAGCTATCGACAGTCTCGATCCGGAAGAGGCGGCAAGCCAGGCGGCCGTCGCCCTGAAAAAGCTTCTCCCCCTACTCGGCGAGGAAGGCCGAACCCGATTCATCATGGACCTTCTGGGCGAAACCGGCGAGGACAAAGTCTCCAGCATGGTTCACCTCTGACTGGCCGAATGCATGGGCGAAGGTGTCGACCCGACGCAGATGTGCCAGAGCCTGGTGGACAAGGTTGCACAATCGAAGCAGCTGATGGCCATTACCGATCCGGATCTGCTTGTGCTGTTCGAGGACTGGTTTGAGGAGTTGGAGGACGAAATCGTGGATCTTGCCGGCGGCAGTCCGCTCACGGCCGAAGAACTTGCCAGGAGGATCGGCCTCTCCCTGCGGGGCGCGACCTTTCTGCTGTCGAAGCTCAAGAGGGAAGGCAAGATTTCCTAAGCGGACGAACGAGGTAGAGGCATGCAGAATAAAGGAACAACCTTGACCGCTCTCGCGGCGATAGTCATCACCGTCGTCGCTCTCTGGCTCACCAACCGGGTCGTCACCCCCACACAGGCCACCTGGGAGAATGTGGTGGCGGAGGGCAAGGCGGGAGGCTACCGGCTCATCACCACCGACGAGCTGGCGGAACTGTACCGGCGGGAAATCGGCAGCCTGCTGCTCGTCGACACGCGCCAGTCCTGGGAATATCAGGCCGGGCATCTTCAGGGGGCGGAGAATTTCCCCATGGAGCCCACCACCTGGGCCGAATGGCGCAAGGCCGCGGCGCTCGAGAAATTCCTCGGACCCGACAAGGATCGCGCCCTGGTCTTCTACTGAGCGGGCCTCACCTGAGTCCGCAGCGACTCGGCGGCCCGGGTGGCCGTCAAACTTGGTTACAAAAATGTCTTCCGAGACCCGTACGGCTTCCCAGAATGGCAGGCCAGAGGATTGCCGGTGGCGAGCGTGCCCTCCTCTCATACAGCAGGCGAGGCTCCCGAGGTGCCGGGACCGCTCCACGGCTGGGCGATGATCTGGACCCTCCTGGGCATCTTCGCCGGCGGCATCGCCCTCAACCTCACCCCCTGCGTCTACCCCCTCATTCCCATCACCGTCTCCTACTTCGGCGGCCAGGCTACCAGGAACGGGGAAGGCCGGGGGCGCCTCGTCACCCACGGCCTGTGCTACATGCTGGGCCTCGCCGCCACCAACTCCCTGCTGGGCGTCGCCGCCTCGCTCACCGGCGGACTTATGGGCGCCTTGCTGCAGAACCCTGCAGTCCTGCTAGGAGTCGCCGCCATTCTGGTCTTTTTCGCCACCAGCCTCTTCGGTCTATGGGAGATGCGCCTGCCAAGCGGACTTACCCGGGCGGCGGCCAGATCCTACACCGGCTATTTCGGCAGCCTCTTCATGGGACTCACCCTGGGCGTGGTAGCCGCCCCCTGCATCGGTCCCTTCGTGCTGGGACTGCTCACCTGGGTGGCCGGCATGGGCAGCCCCTGGCTGGGATTCGTGGTCTTTTTCACCCTGAGCCTGGGGCTCGGGCTGCCGCTCTTCCTGCTTGCCATCTTTTCCGGACAACTGAAAAAACTGCCCCGCTCCGGCGGCTGGATGATCTGGGTGCGAAAGCTTATGGGCTGGGTCCTTATCGGTATGGCCGCCCATTTTCTCAGGCCGCTGTTGCCCGGGGCGGGGGGAACCATACTCACCGCCGTTGTGGCCCTCGCGGCCGGGCTGCATTTGGGCTGGATCGACAGCACGCAGGGTGGCTTCCGCCTTTTCCCTCTGGTCAAGGGTCTCATCGGCACCCTGGGCCTTGTCATCGCCATTCTTCTGGTCGCGCCGCTTGTGCTGCGCGGGCCGGGGGTCGGCTGGCAGCCGTATGCCGAAGCGACCCTCGAGGAGGCCAAGCTGCAGAAAAAACCCGTCATCATCGATTTCTACGCGACCTGGTGCACGCCCTGCCGGGAGTTGGAAGATGTGGTTTTTCACGATCCGGCTATTGTCAAACTCGCGGAAAATGATTTTATCATGATCAAGGTCGATGTCACCAAGGGCGGCGACCCGATCCATGAACGGCTGCTGGCGCAGTACGCGGTCAAAGGGGTGCCGACCATCGTGTTCCTGGACCGGGACGGCCGGGAGAGAAACAAACTCCGGCTCGTCGACTACATCCCGCCGGATAAATTTGCGGAACATATGGCGAAAGCCGGAAAGGAAGATTATTAAAGGAGAAATCATGCTCAAGGTCAGATTTTTTTTGAACGAACCCAACGGCAAGCCCTGAAAACATTTCACCAGGATCATGCCCAGGCTGGGCGAAAAATATGCAATCGAAATAGAAATCACCTCAAAACCCAAAGCCCAATACGAGACCGACGAGTACTTCACCCTCGATCTGCCGGTGGCGCCGGCGGTCATGGTCGGGGATGAGATACTGGCGGAAGGGACCGATATCGACGACCATGCGCTGGAGGCCTGCATCTGCCGTCATCTAGGACTGCCCTCCCCCGAGAAGAAAGGCCTGCTCGACCGTCTTCTGAATAAGTAGCTGCTTTGAAAGAAAAAAAAGCCTAACCCCCTCTCAAGGGGGACTCTTTTCAGCACCCCCGTGAGGGGTATAAGTACCTGGAGACTTACATGACCAATAACGAAATTTACGATGTGATCATAGTCGGCGGAGGCCCGGCGGGACTTACCGCCGGGATCTATGCCATGCGCGCCGCCCTCAAAACCGTACTGATCGAAAAGGGCGTCTTCGGCGGCCAGGTGGCGATCACCAAGGGGGTGGAAAACTATCCCGGCTTCATCGAGATCGGCGGCTTCGAGCTGTGCGACAAGTACCTGCAACACGCCAAGGCCTATGATATCGAGATCCAGGAAAAGGAAGTGGTGGCCACCGAGCCGGGGCTCGACTATCATGCGGTTCGTCTTGCCGACGGTTCGGAACTGAAGGCCCACGCGATAATTCTGGCCGCCGGCGGCTCGGCCAAGAAGCTGCAGGCGCCGGGAGAGCATGAAAATTTCGGCAAGGGGGTCTCCTACTGCGCCACCTGCGACGGCTTCTTTTTTCGGGGCAAGAAAGTGGCAGTGGTCGGCGGCGGCGATACCGCACTGGAAGATGCCCTCTATCTCGCCAAGATAACGAACAAAGTTTATCTTATCCACCGGCGGGACGCCTTCCGGGGCAGCCGAATCCTGCAGCAGCGGGTCTTCGCCGAACCGAAGATCGAAATCCTCTATGATACGATTGTTTCCTCTATCGACAGCGATGCGAGCGGGGTAACGGGCCTGTCCGTTAAAAATGTCAAGACCCAGGAAAACAGGAAGCTGGATGTGGAAGGGGTTTTCATCTTTGTCGGCTTTGCCCCGAACAACCAGATCGTTCCGGCCGGCGTCAAAAGAAGCACCAACGGCTATGTCATCACCGACGAGAAGTGCGAAACGGACATCCCCGGCATCTTCGCGGTGGGAGACCTCAGGCAGAAGTATGCCAACCAGATCGTGCTGGCCGCCGCAGACGGCTGCACTGCGGCGCTGGCCGCGGCTCATTATGTGGAGACACGGAAAAGCTCAGCTTCTTGAGTGAGTCTGAAACAAGAAAGGGAGCGCCATAAGGCGCTCCCTTTCTTTGATCTCATGCGGCTGACGCCCGCAACCTTAGGGTGTCATCCCCTCCCACAGCAGAACGAATTAATCACCGGCGGGCGGCTTGATTCATGCGAGCGATCAATGCCAGACCCATTCGGTTTTCAGGTCGAGGTTCTTCTCCTCCTCGAACCAGGCCACCTCATGGCCGTCGAACTCGCCGAAGGGCAGGTACCAAAGTTTCACGGCCACCTTCAATTCGTCCTTGGCCAGCTCGCGCTGGGTCTTCTCTCCTTTTTTGACATCAATTACCGGATAGGACATCTCGAAGGTTTCATGAACGCGGGCGCCGGGAGAGAGACTCGTCTCCCGCAGCAGCCCACTCTTCTCATACGGGCCGCGACCCATTTCCTTGCCCTTGCCCATCCTGCCGGGGAAAGGCATGTAAATTTTCTGTTGCTTGTATACTTGCTCCCCATCCTTGGTCGTCGCGGTCACTTCCAGGACCAGCCGATTCGGGGTGGGTCAGCCGTCGGGAATGACGTGGCCGGCCTTGTTGATCATCTCGACGTCGATCACGCCGATGGGAACTACGCCTGCCTCCTTGTTTTTGCGCCAGAAGAGCGACCGGCCTTCAACCTTGACGTCCATCGCCATGGCGATCATCTTCTCGTCCTTGTAGGCCTGGATGTCATGACCCAGGCCGGACTTCTTCATGTGGCACTCCTGGCAGGATTCGCTGCCGCCGTGAGCCACGTAGGAGAAGAGATAGCTGCCGTAGAGGGTGGCGCACTGGGAGGGATGGTCGAACTCGAAATTCGGCCCCTGGCCGTGGCACTGGCCGCAGAGGATCGATTCGCTCATGGCCGGCGCGACCGCCATCTTCGGCTGGCCCTCGGCCTCATGGTCGCCGTCTTTGCTGCCGTAGACGGTATCGGGCTGGGGATAGCCGTCGGCGTATTTGTGAATAAGGGCAACCTTGTTGTGGCAGACCATGCAGCCGATGTTCAGGCTGGCGATGGTCTCCTCCAGCTTCTCGGTTTTCTCCTCGTCCCCGTCCTTCTGGGCCTTCTGCCAGGCACGGATAGTGGTGACTATCTCCCTGGCGACATCGTCGGTGGCCTCGTCCAACTGAGGCAAATGGCACTTGGCACAGAGCATCAGATGCTCGACCTTGAGGTCCTTGTCATCCTTGACCCCGGAAAATTCGAAATTCTTCAGGCCCATGTCGATGGCCGTGATGATGGTCGGCGCCGTGCGCGGCGTGCCGAGGATCGAGCGGGAATGCAGTGAATTCGACCACTGTTCGTGGGCTTCCTCATGGCACTCCATGCACTTGCTTGAATCGTAGCGGGCCGCCAGCTCCTTGATGGTCTTCGCCTTGGGCGGCGGCGACGGCTTCGGCCCCCCGGCCCCGAGACCTTGAACGGCCGCCAGCAGGATGAAGGAGCAGCAGAGCAGCCCCATACCGAGAACTCTTTTCATGGCACCTCCTTGTTGGTAGAAATTTGCTCCCCGCAGGGTTGCGGGACAGGCGCCATGGTGAAATCACCGAAGAGGAGAATTCCCTGACGCCCAATACACACCATCAAATTACGACGGCCTTGGCACGTTACCCGAAGAGGACTCGGGACCGCGTCCGGCCGGTGGATGCCTGCCGAAAAATATTAAAGTATGTTAGTACTTTTTTCCTTTTCACTCAATCGCTATATTATTTTTCGACTAACCCGAGTGAGCTGGATAAGAACCTTCCACGAAAATCCATTTCTAAACAACAAGGTTTATTGATTTTATACTCCTGTCAGGAAAGGAAATACATATTCGAACAGGCGAGGCTACTCCGCTTCTTCCCCGTCCTTCTCCCGGGCGAAGGCGGCCTCCAGGTAAATCATCTCCCCCTGGCCGACTGTCTTCACCTCGTGATCCAGACTGTGGAAGAGCTTGATCATCCGCTTGTTTTCCTTGGATGTATAGGCGGTGAAGCCCTTGATGCCATGACTCTTGGCGGCCTCGGAGAGCTTCTTGATGACGATGGACGAGATGCCCCTGCCCTGCCACTTCTTCACCACGGAGAAGGCGATCTCGGCCATCATCGTCTCCGGGTTGAGATAATATTCGCCCAGGGCCAGCACCCGCTCGAAGCCGGGCGGGCCCTCGACGGCCACGATGGTCAGGTCCTTGACATAATCGATCATGTAGGTATGCTCGATCTGCTTGCGCACAAAGCTCTTCTTCTCGTGGAAAAACCGGGAAATCACATCGACGGTGTCGAGGCCGTAGTAATGCTCCTGGATGATCCGTTCGTCCGTCGGCTTCACCGGCCGGAAGGTGATCGTTTTCCGGTCGATCTCCCGCGTCTCCTCGAGGCCGAGGGGATAGATCGAATTCATCTCCTCCCGCAGCGACCTCTCGGGCCCCAGGAGCCCCAAGTCCTTCGCCTCCTCGAACAGCCAGTCGCGGAAATCCGGATGGGCGATGCTGACGAGGGCCACCGCCCGCTCCTGGATCGACTTGCCGAACAGGTTGACCGAGCCAAATTCCGTCACCACATACTGCACCTCGCTGCGCGGCACCACCACCGCGGCGTTCTGCAGCATCGGCACGATGCGGCTGTTTTGGCCGCCGTTGTGGGTGGAGGTGAGCATGAGGATCGACTTGCCGCCCTTGGAGAGCGAGGCCCCCCTGAAGAAATCGAGGATCCCGGTCACCCCGGAAAAGTTGTTGAACGGCAGGGCGTCGGCCGCCACCTGCCCTGTCAGATCGATCTCCCGGCAGATGTTCATCGCCACCATCCTGTTGTTCTTGGCGATCTTTCTGGGATCGTTGACGTATTTGCTAGGGTGGAACTCCACCGCCGGGTTGTTGTCGAGCAGGTCGTAGAGATTCCGATCGCCGATGGCATTGCTGCAGATGACCTTGCCGGTGTTGAAGCCCTTCCTGCGGTTGGTGACCACCCCCATGGCCATCAGCTTCATAATGGTTTTGGTCACGTACTGGGTGTGGATGCCCAGGTCGTTCTTCTCCATCAGGGCCTCGATATTGGCGTCGGCCGTCGCGCCCAGAGACATCTGCATGGTGGAGCCGTCCTCAACCAGGCGTGAGACGTAGCGGGCGATCTTGCCGGCGACGGCCACGTCCGGGTAGGTGCCTATCTCGATCAGCTCCTCGTCGTGCTCGACGAAGTAGTCGATATCGTTGACATGGATATAGCTGCGGCCCAGCACCCGCGGCATCCTCCGGTTGACCTGGGCGATGACCAGGTCGGCGGCGGCCGCTGCGGAAGCCGTGACGTCGACGGAGATGCCGAGGCTCATCCAGCCGAAGTCGTCCGGTGGCGTGACCTGAATGAGGGCCACCTGGATGGGCAGCAGTCGCGACTTGATGAGCTTATGGACGGCGGAGAGGTTGATCGGGGTGATGAAGCGCAGATCACCCTTGAAGCTCTTGGAGTTGGCGGAGCCCAGATAGAAGGAGCGGATATTGACATTCTGGGATTTCGACTTCTCGGCAATCCGGGAGAGCGAGGTGGACTCGCCGGAAAACATCCGCACGATCTCGAGATCGGTATAGTTTCGGCTGGCGTCCGCCAGCCCTTTGACCAGCCGCTGCGGCTCACCGCAGGAGGAGCCGATGAAGATCCGCTGCCCGGACTGGATTTTGGCGATGGCCTTTTCGACCGTCAATTTATTCCTCTGATAGTTATCCGCCCAGTACCCCTTGTCCCTTGTCATGACAATCTCCGGCTGAAGTGTTCTTTTCACCATCCTCGCGGCGTTGACGCTGGCAAATACTATTGGTTCTCCGCCTTTTTGGCAAGCACGGGAATGCAGCCGCCATCTTGACAGAAAACATTTGCCCGGAAAGCGGCTTATCTGATAGGCTGAGTCAGGATACACACTTACGGCCGGGAAGGCGCGGAGGGAGACGAAGGGCAAGCCAGCCAGGGGGGAATCCTGTGCACACGCCAAACGAAATCATACTGACTTTCGGCCTGTCACCCGCCGAGACGGCGCTGGTGGACCGGCTGGTTTCCTCTTTCGAGATCGAGACGGCGGCGCTGACCATCGCCACCGTCCGCAACTTCGTCAAGAACAACCCTGCCAAGAAGATCGACCTGGTCGTCTATCACGTCAATCCCGACCACGAAAAACAGGACCGGGTCATCCAGCTGATCCGCGACTTCGTCGGCGAGACCGTGCCCTTCCTGATCCTCGTCCCCCCGGAAAACAAGCGAGAGCTGAAGAAGCTGCTGGATGCCGGCGCCGACGACTTTGTCGAGCTGCCGCTGAACGAGGACCGCTTCTCCATCAGTTTTCTCATCCTCCTGGAGATGGGTCAGGCCCTGCCCCGGTACCGTGTGCCGCCACCGTCCGAACGCGAGCAAGACATCCCGGCGGAGCGGGAAGGATGGAGCAGGATCGTCGACTACATCCAGGAAGGGATCAGCTATTTCGCTCCCAAATCCTTGATCAGGCGGACCCGGCCGGAAAACATCTCCGACCGCTGGCGACAGCTGCGGCGGCTCGGCGTCGGCGGCTTCGGCACGGTGTGGCTGGTCCAGGAAATCGGTACCGGGCGTATCGCCGTGGCCAAGACGCCCCACTCGCCGGCCCTCAATATCAGCGTCCTCCGCTCTGCCGCCATCCTCAAGCGACTGGTTCACCACCCCAATGTCGTCCACCTCATCGAGGTGATAAAGAACCAGGGCAAGTTCATCCTCGTCCAGGAATACGCCGAAGGCCCAACCCTGCAGCAACTGCTCGAGCAGGGCATTTCGGCGCTCGACAAGGAGAGTTATTTTCTCCAGCTCCTCTCGGTCATCTCCTACGCCCATAAACACAAGATCATCCACCGGGACATCAAGCCTGAAAACGTCATCATCACCCCGAGGGGGCGTCTGAAACTGCTCGACTTCGGCATCGCCCGCGACCTCACCTGGCAGACGGCCGAAGGGAGTTCCGCCGGCACCGTCAACTATATGCCGCCGGAGCAGTTTCTGGGGAAAAGCTGCATAGCCAGCGACGTCTGGGCCCTCGGCGTCATCCTCTACATCTTCGCCACCAACGCCGTGCCCTATAGCCAGGCAAACGACGCCTATCCGGAGGACATCCAGGTGGAGGTGGAGAGCCGGGCCCCCCGCCTCATCAACCCCAGTCTCGACGAACGGCTCGACCGGATCATCATGCGCTGCCTGCAGAAGAATCTGGGCAGGCGCTATCCCAATGCCACCGAGTTGGAGAACGACCTCAGGGCAAGCTTCCCGCAGTTTGGGATGGGGCGGATTCTGCCCGATTGATCAGCTTTCAGCTTCCAGCACCGAGCACCATTCGTTTACATGCTGAAAGCCGACAGCATGATGAGAACGGGCATCTTCGCCATACATTGTTCAGAATCAAAAAAAAGCTTGAAAATCCTTTTAGTTTAGGGACCTAGCCAGAAACGATTTTAAATAATTCTCTGATTCAGCGCGATATTCAATTCTGTCGGAGATCACCTTGGATCAACCTTAAAACAGTTTGGATTCCACTTGATGACCAAAAGGACGAACCTAATTTAAATTCAACTTTATACTGCCAATCAGGCTCCTCCGGTAGCGGGGCCGCCTTGCATCGCAATGGGATTCGATGGCCGACAATCTCCTCCGGTGGCAGTGCTCAAACTGTCGGATAAACTTCCTGCTGGTCTACATCGCGCCGGGAAAGAAACTCCGGCAGTAGCTCTTCGATATCTGAACAAGACAGAGTGGATAAGTATCCTGTTGTTGCATTCTCTCGCAGAGCATGAAAAGCATCCCATCATCACCAATGCCATGTGATGATGCCAGGCGTTCCATTTCCGTACCTGGTAGTCGGCCATGCCACCATTCAATTTTGGCGTCTTCAAATGCTCTTTCCTCCCAGAAACGTTGAAGCTGCATCAAGGCCAAGATCTTCTGGTCAGTAATTCTTTTCTATTTACTTTTCACTCCTTCGCTCAATCCGGAAGACCCTGAAATCCAGGGGCAGTATACCGTAGTTTTATCGGCTGGTCAGGGAAGGGATGGCGGGAGGGCTTTTAGCGTTAGCGGTTTAGTTCAACCATTATTTTATTGGACGTAAGTTTAATAATAAATTAGGATTATGTTCTAATAAAAGATTGCTAGCTACACTCCTCGTTGAAAAGGTATCACGGTAAACTAGCTGAGCAAGCCACTCGGAACGCGGTAGTGTTTAGTACGGATCGGACGAAACTGGATTGGAAGGAAAATAATCGCCTCAGGAGGAAGCACTAATGAAAAGTCTTATACTTACAATTACCGTCCTTTTCTGCTTACATACAATGAACGCCAAGGCCGAAGAACGCTTACCCGACGCTCAGGAGCGAGCGGTAATTTTCGCAAATCTCCTGGGTAAGACCCTTGAATACGAGAAATCTCATCATCCGGCACAGTACCTGCTTAATGGAAAAGTTTTGCTTGAGGTTTCAGCCTTGCTTACAAAAGAAACCGAAGGAAGATCTTGTCGTGATTTTCTTTTGATTGATTATTCCGAATCTGAAGCCGGGCGTGAGGTAAAAGGTACCGCCTGTAGAAAATCGAAGGAAATATGGTATCCAATCAACAGCTAATTCCGATTCAGCGGCTTCCAAGGCACACTCGCCAGAAACGATTTCATTGCCTGCACATACGTTGATGTATCGCAGAAAATAAAGCCGACCAATTCGCTATCTCAAAAATCACTCTGATTACTCAATACAAGGATATAATCATGAAAAAGGCTATCTACACAATTGTTGTTGGCACCACCGTCCTGATGCTGGCGAACTGCGCGGGCACAACTCCACAACTCGGAGGAGTTTCTGGCCAAACGGTGACCGGTGCCGCTGGAGGGGCAACCTCTCAAAATGCAAACAGTCAGCTGGAGCATTGCAACGAACCGCTGGGAACGCTTACTGTCTACGAAGATACCAACGCAGAGTGGTGGCGCTACTATCACAGCCACTATCCGAAACTGGGAAGCACTATCCCCGTTTTACGGCTGATGATCCAACAATCCAATTGCTTTGTTGTGATCGAGCGTGGCCGCAGCATGCACAACATGATGCAGGAAAGAGACCTGCAAAAAAGTGGCGAAATGCGACAGGGAAGCAATTTTGGCAAAGGGCAGATGGTTGCCGCGGACTATACACTCGATCCCAGCATTCAATTTTCTGAGAAGGGAACAAGCGGGATGGGTGGAGCAGTGGGTGGGCTTCTCCCCGGCATCGGCGGTCTCGCAGTCGGTGCAATAGCCGGTGGGCTCAAAGCCAACGAAGCGGCGACCACTTTACTGCTCGTAGACAACCGCTCGGGAGTACAGGTTTCCGCCTCAGTTGGCAGCGCCAAGAATTTCGATTTCAGCCTTTTCGGTGGCGCTTTCGGCGGACTAGGCGCCGGCGTTGGTGGCGGTTTTACCAATACGCCTGAAGGTAAGGTGATTACGGCAGCATTCGTCGACTCCTATAACCAAATGGTTCGCTCCCTGCGCAATTACCAGGCCCAGAACATCCAGGGAGGCCTAGGAAAAGGTGGTAAACTCGGAGTACAGAGCTACTGAAAAGCAACAATCAGCCGGATAGCTTCATCCTTCATCCGATGGGCCGCGATCTCTCCAGGAACTAGGAAGCCGGCATCAGCCGTTGCCTTGAGATGCATATCATGCCGGGATTCTCTTGCTTCCATATCACCCCCCCTCCCCCACCGTGGGAGAGGGGGGTCTTGATCGTTCGCCACAAACAATAACCGCATTGTACAGCCCTGGAGAGGGGTCAAATCTTTATTCTTGACAGAGCCTACCGCGGCCCTTGAGGCTTCTTTTTCGGATGCTGGTAAATGCAAGGGATTGGTGTCCGAAGTCTTCCCGAGAACTACAATCCTTCCATCAACCGCTGGGCAAAAACCTTCGGCAGTCCCGCCGCCAGGATTTTCTTCGCCGCTTGCAGCCGGTCATAGGTGACCCGGTAGAACTCGATCTCCTTTTCCCGATCGTCATAGATGAGATAGGAGGCCCGGGGGTCGCCGTCCCGCGGCTGGCCGACGCTGCCGCAGTTGAAGATCTGGCGGTTGAGTTCGGCCGCCGGCACCACCATCCGGTGCTGGGGGGAGCGGATATAGATGCAGAAGAAGTTTTTGCGGGTGATCGCGATCGGCACGTGGGTGTGGCCGACGAAGAGGATCTTGGCTTTGGAACGGGCAAACGAGCTGGAGATATACGTCTTTTCAGTCACATAATACCAGTTGCGTGGCCGATAGGGGTTGGAGTGGCAGAAGGAGATGTCCCCCCAGGTGATCAGGTCCTCCATCTCGCGGAGAAACCACATGGAGGCGGGGGTGATCACCTTTCGCGTCCAATTAATCGCCTTTCGGGCCTCGGCCTTCATGTTGATGGGGATGCCGAGCACCGCCGCGTCGTGGTTGCCGAGCAGGCAGGGGCAGTCGGGGAGGGCCTGCAGCATCTTGATGCATTCGTTGGGATTGGCACCGTAACCGACCACGTCGCCGAGGCAGATGTACCGGTCTGTCCGGCGCCGGGCGGCGTGGTTGAGAACCGCTTCGAGCGCCTCCAGGTTGGCATGGACATCGGAAAAGACGGCAATTCTCATGGCTCCCCCATCACGGATCACAGGAACGTTTCCTCCCTGTGGCGGCACCCTGTGCCGACCTTCACCCTTTAGTACCTTAGAAATTCATTTACTGTTTCTTTGAGAATGATTTTGTGAAAGTACTACCCCTCAAGGGGGTACTGAAAAGAGTCCCCTCTGCTGTGGGAGGGAATAACAACCCTTGGGTTGCTTCAGCCCGCATTATGACATAATTCAGTTTCCTGACAATAGCAAACATCCCGCACAAACCGGACAACGGAGAGAAGACGCAGGATTTCTCCCTGAACCAGTTTTTCCTTTCCTTTCACCCCCTTTTTCGCTAATGGTAGGGATCGACGTCCCATCCCGAACCCACGAACCCAGAAACAGGATCGACCTTTCCATGCTGCCCGCCGAAGAAGAAAAATTACTCAAAGAGTTCCTTGCCTTGGCAAAAAATCCCGAAGAGACCTTCACCTACGACGAGCTGCTCGGTTTTCTCTTCGGCCTGGCAATGACCCCCGAGGCCGTCCCCTTCGAGGAATGGCTACCCTGCATCTTCGGCGGTAAGGAACCGGCTTTTCGATCGGCAAAGCAGGCGGCGGAAGTTTCCGACTGCCTCGCCCGCATTTACAGCCGCCAGGTCGAATCCTTCCGCGCCAGAAAACTAGAGTTCCCGATTGACATCGGCAGTCTCGGGGAGGATAGGCTCATCACCGTCTACGAGTGGGTCTCCGGCCTCGACGAGGCCCTGACCCTGCGTGCGCCGCTGTGGGAGCCGGAATTTTTCCCCAGACTGAACAAGACCAGAAAGGAAGAACTTTATTTCAGCCTGATGATCATCGAGGGACTGGTCGAGCCGGATCAGGTCATGGATTTCTTCGAACGGCTGCCGGACGAATTTCTGCAGGAGACTTTGCCCGGTTTGGGTGCCGAATCCATGGATCGGGACATGCAGGTCCAGATTTTCCTGCTCGCCACCCTGCCGCTGGCGATCCGGACCCTGCAGGATCATGCCCGTACCATCGAAAAAAAGAGACGGGGCGGCGATAAACCCGTGCAGCTTTCGCTGCTCAAACCGGCGGCGCGGCGGCCGGATCCCTCCTCGTGCGGCGGCTGCGGCAGCGCAGGGCAGCCCAACTCCTGCTGCGAGTCCGGCGCCGACAAAAAAAAAGCCGACATAAAAAAATCAAATGTCATCAAGGTCGATTTTCCCCAGCACAAGAAAAAGGCCAGGCAGAAGGTCCCCACCTATCAGCTCAAGGTTACCCTGGAGGGGGCCAGGCCGCCCATCTGGCGGCGCATCCTCGTTCCGGGCGACCTCAACCTCTCCCAGCTGCACAAGGTCATCCAACTGTGCATGGGCTGGACCGACAGCCACCTCCACCAGTTCCTGATCGACCGCACCATGTACAGCCTGCCCGATGAGGACGATCTCCTGCTCCCGAAGAAACCAAAGAACGAGGCGAAGTTCACCCTGCAGGCCCTGGACGCAAAGACCCGCGGCGGGTTCCAGTATATCTATGATTTCGGCGACGACTGGCTGCATCGGATAACGGTGGAAAAGGTGCACGAGCCGGGCCAGGGCAAGCCATTTCCGGTCCTCGTCGCCGGCAGGCGCGCCTGCCCGCCGGAGGATATCGGCGGCATTCATGGCTATCATCATCTTCTTGAAATCCTGGCCGATCCGGACAGCGCGGAATATCGCGAACACAGAGACTGGCTGGGCGAAGATTTCGACCCCGACCGTTTCGGCAAGGAAGAGATCAGCCTGATCAACATGGTGCTGGAGGACATCTATTCGTAAGGGGAAACCGATGACAACACCCAACCCGCTGCTTGCGCTCGCCGAGGAGTATGTCCGCGACACCGGCTGCAATATATTCCTGACCGGCAAGGCCGGCTCCGGTAAGACCACCTTCCTCCACAATCTGAGAATAGAGAGTCCGAAGCGGATGGTGGTCACCGCGCCCACGGGCGTAGCGGCGATCAATGCCGGCGGGGTGACGCTGCACTCCCTGTTCCAGATGCCCTTCGGCCTTTTCGTACCGGGCGGCGAGGGGGAGGAGCGCCATAAGTTCAGCCGCGAGAAGGTGAATCTCATCAAGAGCCTCGACCTCCTGGTGATCGACGAGATCAGCATGGTCCGGGCCGACCTCCTGGACGGCGTCGACAGTGTGCTCCGCCGCCTGCGCCGCAGCCAGCTGCCCTTCGGCGGCGTCCAGCTGCTCTTGATCGGCGACCTGCACCAGCTGCCGCCGGTGGTAAAGGACGCCGACTGGCGCCTGCTTGCCCCCCACTACGACTCCCCCTATTTCTTCAGCAGCCAGAGCCTCAGAAAGACCGAGCTGATCGCAATAGAGCTGCAGCACATCTACCGCCAGGCGGACGGACATTTCATCGACCTGCTCAACCGGGTCCGCGACAACCGGCTCGACCCCGCGAGCCTGGCCGAGCTGAACAAACGTCATATCGAAGGGTTCACCGACGACGGGAACCTCGGCTATATCACCCTCTGCACCCATAACAGCCGTGCGGACGCCATAAACCAGGCAAGGCTCGCAAAACTGGTGGGAAAAACCCACCGTTTCAACGCCGAAATCGAGGGCGACTTCCCCGAGCATGCCTTCCCCACCGCCTCGACCCTGGAGCTGAAGACCGGCGCCCAAGTGATGTTCATGAAAAACGACCCCTCCCCCGACAAACGCTTCTTCAACGGCAAGATCGGCAAGATCACCCGCATCCGGGACGACCTGATCTGGATTATGTGCGAGGGCGACGAGGAGGAGATCGTGGTCGAGCCTGCGACCTGGGAGAATATCGAATATTCGCTCAACGAGGAGACGCTCGAAATAACCGAGAATAAGATCGGCGCCTTCGTCCAGTACCCGCTGAAGCTGGCCTGGGCCATCACCATCCACAAGAGCCAGGGCCTCACCTTTGATCGGGCCGTCATTGACGCCCAGGCGGCCTTTGCCCACGGTCAGGTCTACGTGGCGCTCTCCCGCTGCCGGACCCTGGAAGGGTTGGTCCTCAGCTCGCCGCTTTCCCCGAAGGCGGTGAAGACCGACCCCACCGTGCGCCGTTTCGGCGAGGAGGCCGGAGCGAATCTGCCGACCCGGGAAATGCTTGAGACGGCGAAGATCCGCTACCAGCAGCAGCTTCTCCTGGACTGCTTCGACTTCCAGCGGCTGCAGGGCCTGCTTGCCCGGCTGGTCATGATCGTCGAGCGCAACGCCGGTTCGGTGCGGGTGACGGGAGCCGGGAACCTGCGGGAATTGCAGATGAAGACCGTGAACGAGATCTGCAACGTCGGGGTAAACTTCAAGAGGCAGCTTGCCGGGATGTTTGCCGAGGGCGTCCCGCCGGCATCAGATGCGGCGATCCTCGAACGACTGCGGAAGGCCTCCGCCTACTTTCAGGAGAAGTTTGCCGCGGGGCTGGGCGAGGCGGCTTCGCTCCTGCAGGTCGAGACCGACAACAAGGAGATCCGCAAGAAGGTGAAAGACCTCTGCAAGCGGCTCCAGGAAGAGACGGCGGTGAAGTTTTCCGCCGTCCAATCCTGCGAATCGGGCTTCTCCACCTCCGACTACCTGAAGGCCATCGCCGGCGCCGGCATCGAGGTCAAATCCCGAAAAGAAAAACAGCCTGCCACCTATACCGAGGCCGACGTCGGCCACTCCGAGCTTTTCCAGGCCCTGAAGGAGTGGCGAGCCGGGAAGGCGAAGGAAGAAAACGTCGCCCACTTCCAGGTCCTGCACCAGAAGACCCTCGTCCAGGTCGCCGTCAACCTGCCCGACACCCTGGAGTCGCTGATCAAAATCAAGGGCATCGGCAAAAAGCTCGCGAAGAAGTACGGTGAGGAGTTGGTTTCGCTCGTTTCGGAATACCGCGTGAAAAACGATATCAAAGAGGTCGTCCTTCCCACCCCGACCGAAGCCTCCAAAGACCCGGAAGAGCCAGCACAACCTCAAGAGAAAGGTCCGAAAATCCCCACCCGCCTCCTCAGCCTGGAACTCCTCAATCAGGGGCTCGTTATCACCCAGATAGCCGAACGCCGCGGACTCGCCCCTTCCACTGTCGAAAGTCATCTGGTCGAGTGCGCGGAACGCGGAGAAGTGACCATCGACCACCTCCTCTCCCCGGAACGTCGCGAAACCCTCGAACCCCTCATCCTGCCGCTGCAGGATAAACGCTACGGCGAGATCAAGGAAACGCTCGGCGATGCCTGCTCCTACAACGAGATCAGACTCGTTCTTGCCTGCCATAAAGCGCCAAAAGCATCCTGAGACCATATCCTCCTTCCCCTTTGTGCTTGAAGAAATTCATTTCGTGTTTTTTTGAAATGGATCGTGAATAACCCTTCAAGGCGCTGGAAACTAGCCCATGCACGAGGCTGCAGTCTTGGGACCAGGGCCTTCGAATGGGATTGAAGCCCTAACGCATTGCGCTTATGGTAATGGAACAGTGAGATGGATCGAGTCCGCTGCCCGAGTCGCAATCCGAAAATGTCCGATCGGAGGGAAAATGAACGCTTTTACTGAATATCGAAGTGGTTTCCGCCTCTTTTTCTTCTCTTTGATTGTGACGACGTGTCCGATTACCGGTATATCCGGTTTCGACTGTGCGGCCCAGGTGCCGGTTATAAAAAATATCAGGATTGCCCCGTCTGAAAAAACCGGAATAAGCAACAAGGACATGCAGAATATTTGCACAGCCGGCATCTCGACCCTGTTCAATGAACCAACCTCGAGTATCACTGTCGACAGCATCGAAAAAGGCATGATGTATCTTTCCTTGCGGCCGACCGACGACGCCTTACGGCAATACCAATGCAAGATTGAAGGGAAAAAAATTCTCTTGGCGAAAAAAGATGATCCCCGGCAAGCCGACGATTCCCTTGAACAGATCACCTTTCAACTCTCAGACCATGAAATCTTTATAACCGTGAGCTTCCCGGACGGTGCAGAAAAGCGAAGCAGATTTCCCCGTGAGTAAAAATCGAGACCCATGAAACTCCTCGAAATAAGCATCAGGAAAGCCGGCCCGGCAGACGCACCGGCAATCGCAGAGCTCTCATGCCAACTCGGATACCTCACCTCGGTCAGTCAAGCCGAAAGAAGGTTGGAGGCGATACTCGGATCGCAGGGCCATACACTGTTTGTCGCTCGTCTCGACAGCCAGATAGTTGGCTGGCTCCATGTTTTTCTCGCCCGACGGATCGAGTCCGAGCCCTTCGCCGAACTCGGCGGTATGGTGGTGGCGGAACCGCATCGCCGGTGTGGAATCGGCCGTCGCCTTGTCACGGCTGCGGAAGAGTGGTCGGTCGGCTGCGGTGCAGGCAGGCTTCGCGTCCGTATGCGTTCCGACAGGGATGAAGCCCGGACATTCTACGGCAGCCTGGGCTTTGCCCTGGAAAAAGTACAGGACGTTTTTGACAGAATCACCGACAAAGAGCTTAAACCCTCATCATCATGTGACTGCCGGGGTCGAGTCGAAGGAAAATGAGGAATGAGTATGAAAAAATATGAAAACCTCCACGGCAACTCGGGTGTGTCCGAGTACTTGCCCCTTCTAGACTCCATCAAAATCAGATTCAGAGACGATCGCAGGACCTACGTCTACAGCTACTCCGTAACGGGCAAGCATCATGTCGACGAGATGAAATCCCTTGCCGAGGCAGGTCGAGGGCTCGCGACCTATGTGGCCAGGCATAAGGATATGCTCAATTTTTCAACCGAGTCCCTATAATTTCAGTACCTTAAGATTCATCTCTTGTTAACCCTTGGGTTGCAAGCGTCAGCCCGCATCAGGAAGGACCTCCATGACACCATTGCTTTGGATAGCAAGCTTTCTTTTGGTCGGCGTCGGCATTGCCGGCATTCTTCTTCCCGGACTCCCCGGCACTCCCCTGATCTTCTGCGGCCTGCTGCTGGCCGCCTGGATCGAGGGCTTTCAAAATGTGAGCATAGGGACGATGGTCGTGCTGGCAGTTTTGACGATTCTCGCCCTTGCCATCGATTTCGTCTCGGGCATCCTGGGTGCCAAACGATTGGGCGCCAGCCGGGAGGCGGTGATCGGGGCAGCTCTCGGAGCTTTGATCGGTATCTTCTTCGGCTTCTTCGGCGTATTTTTAGGTCCCTTCGTCGGCGCGGTGGTCGGCGAGTTCATTGTCGGCCGCAACCTAGGAATTGCAGGCCGGGTGGGTGTTGGCACCTGGATCGGGTTCGTCCTCGGCATGGCAGCCAAATTGACGCTCGCCTTCGCCATGGTGGGAATTTTCATTCTCGCCTATGTATTTTAGGCCTTAGAATTAATTGTTTTTAAAGAGAAAAGAAGATAAAGCCGTAAAAAGTGAGGGGATAATGACCCCTGGGTTGCGGGCATCAGTCCGCATTAGATCGAACCGCTCTCTAAGATCTCCTTCCGGACGGGGCATTTCTCCGATTCTTTCTTTCCGAGCATGATCGCGGCCTTCGATGTCAGCTATGCGGATGACGGCAGTGCCCTGGCGGCCGCCGTGCTTTTCGAGACCTTCCAAGACGCAAGACCCTGCCGGGTGTATCGGAAGAAGTTCGCCGACATGGCGGATTACGTGTCCGGTTCGTTCTATCTCAGAGAGCTACCCTGTATCCTCGGACTTCTTGCCGAGATCGAGGAGAGGATCGAGGTCATCATTATCGACGGTTATGTATCGCTTGGGGACCAGCCCGGCCTGGGAGAGCATCTACACCGTTCGATAGCTCCGAGCATCGCGGTCATCGGTGTAGCAAAGGGCTCCTTCGCAGGCAGCAGGCCGGTCAAGGTTGTGAGAGGCGCAAGCAGAAGACCGCTCTATGTCACCTCGCACGGGCTCGAGGCCGAGCAGGCCGGACGCCTGATCCAGTCGATGCACGGAAAGTACCGCCTGCCAACCCTTCTCAAGACCGTCGACAAACTGTCGAGGGAAAAACTTCCGCGAGAATAGCATCTGAAAGAAGCGATTGAAGAAACACTGGCCGTTCCCTTGCCGCTCGCCCAACTAGCGGATGCAATCTGCACCGGTGCAGGTTGCGGCTGGCCTGAAAAGGGATACCTTTTCCCGCCTCCGATCCAAATGTGGTTGCATCACCGCCATACAGCCTTAGAGTCACTATATCTAGCAACTATATGGAGGAATAAGATATGCAGGCTTTAGTATGGCATGGTAAAAGAGATGTACGGTGCGATCGTGTTCCCGATCCCACGATCCGAGAAGAAACCGACGCGATCATCCGCGTGACCTCGACCGCGATCTGCGGCTCGGACCTGCACCTTTACGAGGTCCTGGGGCCATTCATGACCCCGGGCGATATCCTCGGGCATGAGCCGATGGGGATCGTTGAGGAAGTCGGCCGCGGCGTCACCTGGATCACGCCGGGCGATCGAGTCGTCATTCCCTTCAACATCAGCTGCGGCAGCTGTTTCATGTGCAGTGCCGGGCTTCATTCCCAGTGCGAAACAACCCAGGTGAAGGAAGAGGGTTGCGGCGCGGCGATTTTCGGCTACTCCAGGCTCTATGGCCAGGTTCCCGGCGGGCAGGCGGAGTTTCTGCGCGTTCCCATGGCCCATTTCGGGCCGATCAAGGTACCCGAGGGACCTCCGGACGAAACCTTTCTATATCTTTCCGACGTCCTGCCGACCGCATGGCAGGCGGTGGAATATGCCGATATTCCCGCGGGCGGGAGCGTTGTCATCTTCGGCTTGGGGCCGATCGGCCAGATGTGCGCCCGGATAGCAAGACGACGAGGAGCACGGGTCATCGGAGTTGATCTGGTCGCCGAACGGCTCGAGATGGCCCGCCGGCACGACATCGATGTCCTCAACCTCACCGAGCACGACGAAATCGCGACATCGATTCGGAGCCTTACCGAAGGACGAGGCCCCGATTCGGTAATAGACGCAGTCGGAATGGAAGCCCATGGAGCGCCTGCCGGCAAGCTCGCCCAGCAGATATCTTCTCTGCTGCCGAATGCAATGGCCGCGGCAATGATGAAAAAGGCGGGGATGGACAGACTGAGCGCGCTCTATGCCTCCATCGACTCCGTGCGTCGCGGAGGGACCATCTCGGTTATCGGAGTATACGGCGGCATGGCCGACCCCCTGCCTCTGCTGAAACTGTTCGACAAGCAGATTCAACTTCGGATGGGACAGGCGAATGTCAAACGCTGGATCGGCGATTTGATGCCTCTGGTGCTCGATGAAACCGACCCGCTGGGCGTACACGATCTGGCGACCCATGTCCTGCCCCTTCGGGAGGGACCGCGGGGATACGAAATATTCCAGAAAAAGCAGGATGGGGTCATCAAAGTCCTGCTGAAGCCCTGACTCGGCCAATGCCTCGCTCGCTCCGATTCCTCGGAATCAATCGGTAATGAAGTGCAAAAGCAAGTTTCCCCACGTACATGCTGCGGGCTGAACGCCGCAACCCAGGGGCTGTCATCCCCTCCCAAAGCAGGGGGGAAAGTACCTTCACAAAATTCGTTCAAGAAAAAAAGGGCTTCCCGCGCCGCGAGATAGCCCTTCTTTTAAATCCCGTGTTACACAAAGCGAATTTCCCGAATCATGTTGCTGAGGGTTTCGCAGCCGTCTGCCGTGACCACCACGTCGTCCTCTATGCGGACGCCGTTTTTGCCGGGCAGGTAGATGCCCGGCTCGACCGTATAGGCCATGCCGATTTCCAGAAGCTGCTCGTTATCGCCGCGGATATAGGGCTCCTCGTGGCACTCCATGCCGATGCCGTGGCCGGTGCGGTGGGTGAAGTACGACCCGTAGCCCGCTTCGGCGATGACCCGGCGCGCCGCCGCATCGACCGCGGCGCAGTGGACGCCCGGACCGCCCGCCGCCCGCCCGGCCTCGTTGGCCTTTTGGACCAGCTTATGGATTCTCTCCGCTTCGGCGTCGATCCTGCCCACCGCAAAGGTCCGGGTCAGATCGGCGGCATATCCGTCATGGCTCGCTCCCCAGTCGACGATAAGCAGGTCGCCCGGGGCAAGCCGCCTGTCCGAGGGCTGGGCATGGGGATTGGCGCCGTTCGGCCCGGCGGCGACGATCGGGGCAAAAGGCAGGGTGGTTTCCGAGCCGTGGCGGATCAGCTGGAGAAAAAGTTCCTCGGCGATCTCTTTTTCGGTAACACCGGTCTTTATCCGCGGCAGAGTGGCCATGAGAGCGTCCTCGGCGATGCGCACCGCCCGGCGCATGCAGGTTATCTCTTCCGCATCCTTTCTCGCCCTGAGCGCGGCCACGATGGTTGAGCCATCGCCAAATTCCATCCCGCTGCAGGCCGCCCGCAGGTAGTCGTATTCCAGCAGCCGCAACTGGCGGGGCTCCACCGCCACCTTCCGGCCGGCAAGCCCGAGGCCGGCCAGAGCCTCGCCGAAGATCTTCCCCCAGGCCTGCGGATTCTCCCCGTAGGTGTAGACCCTCGCCGGAAACGGCAGCCGATCGAGCTTGGCCTGCTCCAACTCCGGCAGGATGATGACCGGTTCATGGCCCGCGGCAAAGACCATGACCACCGGACGCTCCATCAGATGGAAACGCAACCCGGTCAGATAAGTGAGCGTCGGCCCGGCATTCACGGCCAGGGCGGCGAATCTCGTTTCCTGCAGTTGCGTTGCCAATCTGGATAATCGTGTATCAGTCATGGTGCCCCCTGAAATTGTATACAATTTCCCACTATTACCGATTCAGGTGAGTATGGCCAATATAATCCGTCAAAGGAGCGCCCCTCTCACTTTTCCGATCAACGAAGACAAATATCTCCAATGAAATTGGCCGGCATTCAGGTATAATGCGTTTTTCCTTTGGTATAATCATGATATACATTTTTTAAAAGCGGATGTGCGCAAACTGAAAAGGAGCAGAAATGAAGCGACTCGTCCTGGTACTTTCCCTTGTCCTGCTGGTTGGATTGACCGTCAGCTGTACGCAAAACGACACGAAAACGGCGGCCGATATAAAGCCGCAGGGAGGCATCAAACTCGCGGTGCTCACCCTTGACGGCGATCTGCCGGGTCAGACAGCCGACCAGGCCAGGGAACTGGACATGGTAATGCAGTGGATGGACCGAGATATCGTGAAGATCATGACCAATGCCGGTTTCCAGCCGTCGCTGATCAAGGATATGCGCAACTATCGACCTGAGATGGGCAAGCTTCTGGTGATCGATGTCGAGCGTTTCAATGCCGGCAATCGCGCCGCCAGGGCCTTTGTGGGTTACGGAGCGGGAGCTGCTTCGCTCGATCTCGGCTATAAGCTGCTCGATGAAAACGGCGCTCTGCTCTCCGAGTGGCATGACGGGGTGGGTTCGAGCAGAGGCGGCACCTACTGCGCCCAGACTTTGAACCGGAGGGCCCTCGAGAAGGTCAGCGGGCTTTTGGCCAGGTAAATTCTACGACTGAAATTCAAACGCCGGACGGTGACTCTCATGCAGCCGATTTCACTCCTTCTCGTCGATGACGAAGAGGCCTTTACCGAAGTCCTGGCCCGGCGTCTGGGCAAGCGCGGCTTTCTCGTGAAAACCGCCGCGGATGGCTTGACGGCGGTCAAAGAGGTGGATGACGACCATGACATCGAGGTGGCGGTGCTCGACATCGCCATGCCGGGAATGGACGGCATCCAGACGCTCAAGGCCATGAAAAGGGTCAACCCCGTGTTGGAAGTCGTCATGCTGACCGGTCAGAGCACGGTACATACCGCGGTGGAATCGATCAAGCTCGGGGCCTACAACTATCTGGCGAAGCCCTGCAAGATCGAGGACCTCACCGCCATCATCGAGGAGGCGGCCAGCCGGCGGCGGGAACGGGCGGCGAAAATCCTCGAAGTCCGGATGCGGCCCTACATCACCGACGACAAGCGCAAAGCCCTGATCGACGCCATACTGAGCGGCGAGGATCCCGGCGAATAGCTTCGATAGCTTTGATCTGGAGCTTGGGCAAGGGGCGAAGGGTAGGGTGCGTTCCACGCACCAGGTGCATGGAATGCACCCTAAGAAAACTCCGAACTGGCTAAGATAATGACATTGGAGAGTGCCCTCCCTCACCAGAGGATCTCCACCAACGGCACCTCCCAGAGCATTCCATGGCACCTCGCGCCGTACTCCTTATCGGTGATATCCGCCCGGTGGCGGCGCACCATGGCAACGACGCGAACGGCCGAAATCCGCTCCAGCCGCCCCAGCCATTTCTCCCGCGCCGCCTTTGACAGGCGGGCGACCGCCAGGCCGCGGGCATCGACCAGTTCGATATGACCGCCGCGAATTTCCGCTCCGAGAACATCCCCGGTTAGAAGTCTTGTCAAGGCCCTTCGGACAGGGTGGTTTTCTTCCCGCATTCCTGCATAATCGAGAAACAGATCCTCGAGGCCGAGCAAGGTGTACCTCCGGTCGGTCGGCTCGTACCGATCCGCCGGACGAGGCCGACGCACTGCCTGAAAATCCCCTTGCAAGAGGCGGGTATGGGGATTTGCCTGATTATCAAGGGTATACAGCACAAGGGTCTGCCGGGCCCGCGACATGCCCACGTAATAGAGCCGCCGCTCCTCCTCGGCCTCCTGCCCCTGCCTCTCGGGCCAGCTGTCGCCCAACATGAAGACATGGTCGAATTCCAGCCCTTTGACGGAATGGACGGTAGACAGGAAGACCCCGCGGCCGAGATTTTTCGCCCGGCCCTGATCGGAGAGCGATTCGTGGAGGTACTCCTCGATGGCCGGAACCGGCTGGGGGCCATCCCCCGTCTCTTCCCGGAAATCCTCGAGCAGCCGCCGCAGGTTGGCCTGCCAGAGCGAATCGGCCGCACCATTTTTCGGCAGGAAGGCAATGAGAGAACCCACGGTCAGCATTGCCGTCCGGTTGTCCCGCAAGTATTCAAGCACGATTGCGTTTTCGCGGATCCGGGTCAGCCTGGGAAAGGCCTCGCTCCGCCCCCAGCTGAAGCTGACCGGGATTTCCGCCCGCTCGAACACCGTCCGGATGCGGTCGAGGTCCTTCCATTCCCGGGCGAGCACCGCGCAGCTGTTGAGGTCGAAGCCGCTGTCCAGACGCATGAGCCGCCGCAGTTCCTCCAGGAGCACCGAGGCCTGCTCGCCTCCGTCCGCCGTAAGCAACTGCTGAACACGGCCGCCAATGACCGGATCCCTGCTCTGCCAGTTGCCGCCTGGCGGCATTCCGCTTCGCGCCGCGTTGATTTGGATCGGCCGGTCGGTCTTCATCCGGTCGAGATTGTTGGCGATCAGGCAGTTGGCGGCGGCGATGATATGGCCGGTCGACCGGTAGTTTTCCACAAGGTAATGGGGCACCGCCCGGTAATCCTCAGCAAACTTCCTGATATAGCCGACATTGGCCCCCCTGAAGCGGTAGATGTTCTGGTCGTCGTCCCCTACTGCAAGAATAGCCAGCTTCCGCTCGCCTTCCTCGAGATTTTTGCCGGCGAGAAGGGATACCATCTCGTACTGCTCGCCGTCGATGTCCTGGTACTCGTCGACCAGGATATGGCTGAATCTGCCGATGAGAAGATCCCGCGCGGGCATCTCGCCAAGCCCCAGCACCTCCTTTTCCCCCTTCAGCAGGGCCACCGCCTCGCGAATCAGCCCACCAAAATCGACCTCGCCAGATTTCGCCGCACCCGAATCGGCCAGCGACCTGCCGGTGAGCCGCAAAGCCATGCCGTGGAAGGTGAGGGTTGTCACCCCGTTCATATCTTCGCCGACCAGCTCGCGCAGCCGGCGGCGCAGGCCGAGGATGGCGCCGCGGTTGAAGCAGAGCACGAGAATCGCCTGGGGCTTCACCCTCTTTACCCGGAGCAGAAAGGCCACCCGGTGGGCAACCACCCGGGTCTTGCCCGCCCCGGGTCCGGCCAGGATCAGCATGTTCTGCTCGACGTTTTCGCTGACGATCCGCTCCTGGCCGTCGTTCTTCAGGTCGTCGACGATACGTTGGTAGGACTGCTCGCTGGTCGCCCTTTTCAGCATTTTGGTCCGCCCGGCGAAGAAGCGGCGGATGAAGTCCTCCTTCTCGTCGTTGAAGTAGGAGGCTACGAGACCCATGGCCGCGCCGAGCTTATCCAGCGCCCGCCGGGCGTACTCGTTCATGACATGGATCTGGAAATTGCGCTCGGTATAGTGGGTCTCGAGCGGGGCGAAGTCGGCCTGGGAGTAGCGCCGACCCTTCGCCTCCGGGTAGAGTCTCAGCGTCATGGCCTGCCGGAAGACCGCCAGGCCCTGCTGCAGATCGATCACACCCTGCTCGTGCATGAAGGTCAGCGCCCGTTCGGCAGCGGCGAGGGGATCCTTCAGCTGGGGCAGCAGGAGCAGGTCGCCCTTCAGCCCGGCGACGATCGCCTCCAGGGTGAACTCGACCAGGAGGCCGGCTCCTGGTCCTGCCTCGGCGGGCAACCGGCCGAGGATGACCCGGAGGGCGATGGAGGCGGCCTGCTGCCGCACCCCCACGGTCTTGACCAGCGACTCCCAGTCCCGGTGCAGGACGAGGGAAAACCGATTGTTGCCGGTGGCCCGGACGCGGGCCAAGCTTGTTATGTACCGCAACTATCGGTCAACATCCATCTTTTTCGTCGCGTGCCCTGGTCAGACGAAGGGGTCGCAGTGAGCGCCGCCTTTTTTTGTCTACGCTTGGCTGGGAAAAACGGCTATAACCGGTATCAAGTAGCAACACATTCAGCTATCAGCGTTCGGCCAAATCACCTTCATTAACAGGCGACGACCTGAAAGACTTTAGCAGGAATGAGATAATCCATTTCAGCTGTTCTAATAGCTGAGAGCCAACTGGATTGATCGAAACCGCGGAATGATATGAAACCCCTGATCGGTATCACCACCTATTTTGTCGCAGACCATGAACTCGACGGCCGCCGGGTGCGAGGCACGGCGGGGCAGGACATGCTGATGTCCAACCTCGACTACTCCCGGAGTGTCTACGAGGCTGGAGGCATTCCCGTGGCCCTGCCGACGCTTGCGGGGCCGGAGGCGGCCGCGGAACTGGTCGAGCGGCTGGATGGTCTTTTACTCGCAGGCGGCGAGGATCTGGCCCCGGCGCTATTCGGGCAGGAGCCGCAGCCGGGCCTGGGGAAGGTCGTCGAGCGGCGCGACCGGTTTGAATGGGAGCTGCTTGCGGCGGCGCTCTCCAGGGGGATCCCGGTTTTCGGCATCTGCCGGGGTTTCCAGCTGCTGAACGTCTACTTCGGCGGCACCCTTCACCAGGATCTCGCCACTCACTTCAGCGCCGAGCTCCCCCACTTCAGCTCCTGCCTGGGCCGAGAAGCTCTGGTCCACGAGGTAACGCTTGCCGAAGGTTCCTTCCTGCGGGCCTGTTACGGCACCGAAACCCTCTGGGTGAACAGCCTGCACCATCAGGGCGTGGCCACGCTCGCCCCGGATCTCATCCCCGCCGCTGTGAGCCGGGAGGGCTTGATCGAAGGCCTCCAGCACCGCACCGCCGCGAGTGTCTTCGGGGTGCAGTGGCATCCGGAAATGATGACAGAGCGGTACATGGAACACCGCAGCCTCTTCAGCTTTTTTGTCGACCAGGCTGATCAGAATCCAGAAACCAGAATCCAGAAAGTCAGAAATTAATGCGCCGAAGGCGCCATTATAAGCTGGCTTCTGGTTTCTGGATTCTGACTTGAACTCATGGCGTCGAGAGGCCCAACGGGTCAAGGATTTCACGCTTGAAGCGGCCCAAGACCCGCTCGTCCGAATCCCTGCCGATCCTCTCCGCAATCGCCGTCATTGTCCGGGCGAGCCCGTCGTTTCTCGTCCAGCATGCCTCGCGGGCCGCCTCGATGCGGCTCCAGTCCCGGTCGGCGACGAACATCCGCCAGGCGTCCGTTATCTCCGGAAAGAGCTTGCCGCGCAGACCGTCGAGGAAGGTGAGATAGAGGCCAAGGGAGGATTCCCGCCTTTCCCTGACCACGTAGGCCAGGAGGCCGCGGGGGTGGGTGTCGGCCAGGATGTCCTTGATCGCCCGGCCGACGAATTCGATCACGGATCCGGGAAAATGGCCGACCAGCGCCTGGAGGGTCGCCGACCTCAGGGTGCTCTGGAGGATCTCTCCCACTTCATGATAGACAAAGAGGTTCATCTCCCCGTCGACCATGTCGTCGAGCCTGGCCCGCAGCAGGTCCCGGTCGATGCTTCCCTCCCGGACGACACCGTAATCCTGCAGAGCGAAAACGAGGGACCTGCGGCATGAGGAGCGCACCTCCTGGAGCTGGTCCCACAAAAAGAAGCGGAGCGCCTCCCGGCGGATGATGATCCGGTTATCCTGGGCCATGGCGAAGGGGCTGGCCATTTCCCGCGCCCGCTCCTTGCCGAGGACGGTGATCGGACATCCCTCTTGACGCCGTTCCGCGATTTTCTCGGCGAGAAAGAAGACCGCCTTCATCGACCGTCCATACCCGGCACCGTACAGCAGCTTTTCGTCCTGCAGGGCTCCGTTGATCTCCTCGAGATCGAGAGGCTCGAGCCGTTTCCCTCCTGCCGAGAGAGGGCGATATGATTCTTCCGCAATCGTTGCCCAGTAGTTCTCTTTCTCCTCTATCCAGCCGAGGAGGTCTGCCGCCTCCGGTTCTTCCCAAGGCTGCAGCCCCTTTTCCCATTTGTAATGGTTGCGTAGTTTCAGCACCATGGTGCACATCGAGTAGATGCCGTGATCCCGGGCATCGGAGATATCGCAGTTGTGCTGAATATCGGCTATGAAGGGCGTAAGGTCGGTGAGCGATGACATAGAAAAATGATAGGGTGAAGTGGCAATGGTTCGGTGAGGAGGATTACTTCTCTGAAATCCCCTCGTTTCCTTTCCACTATATACATCCAATGGGGTTCATAATCGGAAAAAAAGGAGAGGCATGAAAATGATGGTGAAAGACCCCTTGAAAAATCGATAACGAAATTCTGGCGGAAATCTGGATGTTTCGCTATCCTGCAGGTAGCTTCACACTCCGACCGTCATCGATGAACCTCGGGAGAACACGCATGGACATGCTCAACGCAATTGAAGTTCGGGTACTAGGCAGTCTGATGGAGAAGGAACTGGCCACTCCCGAATACTACCCCCTCTCGCTCAACGGACTGGTCAACGCCTGCAACCAGAAGACCAATCGGGATCCGGTCATGACCCTGGATGAGAAAGAGGTGCAGGCCGCCCTGCTGTCGCTGAAGGCCAGGCATGTCGTTTTTCAGAGCGACGTCGGCCGCGTGCCGAAATACTGGCATAATTACGGTAAGCAGAACAACCTGATCAGATGCGAGGAGGCCCTGCTCTGCATCCTTCTCCTGCGCGGACCGCAGACGGCCGGCGAGTTGCGCGGTCGGTCGGAACGTCTCTGCTCCTTCGAAAATCTCGAAGAGGTCAATCAATACCTGGATAATCTCTCGGCCGTCGGCCTGGTGGCCAAGCTGCCGCTGCAGCCCGGCCGGAAGGAGCAGCGTTTCACCCACTTGCTGTCAGGTGAACCCGAGGGCGCCGATCAGGCCGCAGCCCTTCATGAGTTTGCTGCGGGTTGCCCCACACCGAACGAGGACCGTCTCGGCGAACTTGAAAAAACAGTGGCCCGACTGCAGGAAGAGATCGAATTGCTGAAAAACGAGTTTTTGCTGTTCAGGAAGGAATTCGAATAATGTTTCGATATCGCCGCACCCTGTGTGCTTCGGCAGCCCGGGATATGAAACCGGAAACCTCGACCATGATAAACGGCAAACTGGCCGTTGTCTTCGCCTTGATATTTTCCCTGAGCGGCTGCTCTTACCTCGGCAATGCTGCCAGGCAGGCCGGACTCTCCGTGCGCCACCGCCAGGATCCCGCCCAGCGGGTCTACAAGCACATGCTCACGGCCGAGAATTTCTTCGTCTTCGGCAAGGTGAAAAACGGCGACAACCTCAATGAGGAGGCGACGGCGGTGGTCGCCGTTTCCGACCTGTACCGGACAAACGAGGTGGTGGATGTCTGCCAGTTCTCCCGGATCAGCTCCTTTTACGGAATGAACCTCCCGGCCGGGGAATACCGGCTGCTGGTGGTCAGCGATCTGGATCGCGATGGTTTTTACGGTGAAAAGGAGGTGGTGGGCGGTCGGCGGATAACGCTTGATCCTGCCGCCATGCCGGATAAGGTCGTGAGTGATTTCGATCTCGACCTCGATGTCCCCCTCGCCCTCCCCGCCCCCGTCACCCTGCAGTTGGACACCCGGAAGTCTTCCGCCCTGACCGAGTCGCTTGTTTTCCCCAAAGGTTCGATCCGGAGCCTCGACGACGAGATCTTCAGCCGGCGCATGGCGACGCTCGGCATGTATCAGCCGGCCGCCTTTCTCGAGGAGGCCCCGATGATGTTTTACGCCCTGGAGGAGAACCTTGGCTACAAGGTGCCGGTGGTCTTCGTCCACGGCATCGACGGCAGCGCCAGGGATTTCGAAGGGATTGTCGCCGCCCTCGACCGCAGCCGCTACTGCCCCTGGTTTTTTCATTATCCCTCGGGTGAGGACCTCGGCCAGTTGAGCGAGCTGTTCTACAAGATCTTCCTCTCCGGCAAGACCATGCCTCTCGGCGAGATGCCGATGGTGATCGTCGCCCACAGCATGGGTGGCCTGGTAGTGCGGGACGCCATGAACCGCCTGTCCGGGAAAAAAGTTGAGAACAGGGTTGCCCGCCTCGTCACCATCGCCAGCCCCTTGGGCGGTCATCCGGCCGCCGCCATGTCTTCCCAGGGGCCGATAGTCCTCCCCTCCTGGCGGGACGTCGACCCGGACAGCGACTTCCTGCGGGGCATGTGGCGCAAAAAACTGCCCGAGGGCCTTGAATATCACCTTATTTATGCCTACGGGAATGAAAAGACGGTCAAGCTCGGCGAGAACAGCGACGGCGTTGTGCCGCTTTCCAGCCAGCTCTGCAGCCGGGCCCAGGACGAATCGACGGCCCAGTACGGCTTTAACGACACTCATACCGGCATTCTCGGCAACCCGGAGGCGATCAAAAGGCTGGTCGGCATTATCGAGACGGTCAAGGCGCCGTTTCCCGAGGATCACATGAGGGAATTCATGAAAGGGGGATACGACGTGGTGTTGGGTGATGGCTACGATGCCTGGGGGAAATATGCCATCCGCAACTTCGGCCACTGGCTGGACGCCCTGGCAGCCGGGAGCATATCGCCCACCGAAGACTACCATCACCACTTCCTGCAGGTCTGTCGAGGCGAGGAGGCCCCCGACACGCCTATCGAAAAGACATGGCTCCGATTCGTCAAGGAATATCCGGAGCGGGACAGGCTCTAGAAGAGCTGGCTTAATCATTTCTCCGGAAGAGCGGGTGGACAGGGTGACCTACGTGGAGACGTTGTGGATTGTGTGGCGCCGGCTGCCAGGCGACTACTCGGTCTGCTCTGTCCAATCGGTCCACACCAAAAAATGCTTCACAGCAACATGAAGGAAGAAGACATATGCAGTACGGTGCCATGAATTTTCCGGTTATGCCGGTCCTGGAGCAAATCGAGGATATCGCCCGGCTGGGCTTCGATTATGTGGAACTGGCCATGGACCCGCCCATGGCCCACTACAGTCTTCTTGCCGCCGATCGGAAGGAGATTTCCGGGATCCTCGCCTCTTGCGGTCTCGGCCTGATCTGCCATCTCCCCACCTTCGTCTCCACCGCCGACCTCACAGCCAGCCTGCGGCAGGCTTCGATCATGGAAATGCGCCGGTCGCTCGAGGTGGCGCTCGAACTGGGGGCGAAAAAGGCAGTCGTCCATCCCAGCGCGGCCGTCGGCCTCGGAGCCTTCGTGCCGGAGACGGTAAAGAGACACGCCTTTGATTTCCTAGTGGAAATAACCTCAGCCGCGGAAGAGATGCAGATACCTCTCTGTTTTGAAAACATGTTTCCCCGCTACCGGATAGGGGTGACGCCCGAGGACCTCGACGAGATCTTCACGGCCTTCCCGTCCCTGCGCCTCACCCTCGATACCGGCCACGCAAATATCGACAGCGAAGGAAACAGCCGTCTGTTGCAGCTGGTGGAACGGTTCGGCCGGCGGCTAGGCCACCTGCATTTCTCCGACAACCACGGCAAGCGGGACGACCATCTGGCCGTCGGCCGCGGCACCGTGGACTTTGCTGAACTCGTCCGCCGCCTGAAGGCGATCGGCTACGACGATACCATCACCCTCGAGGTGTTCGAAAAGGACCGGCAACTACTGGCCGACAGCCGGAGAAAGATAGAAGCGCTCTTCGAAGAAATGTAGATTTTTTCTTTGCGAGGGCCTATTTGACAACCCCGCTTGTCGGAAGACATGGAAAGGCAGATGCGTCCTGACACACAGGACGCATCCTGCCCCGTTGGACTAGTATCATGCCCAGTCTCAGATTTTCCTGGAGGTGCCTTCCATGGACCAACTACAAATTAACGGTCGCGCCACTCAAGGTGAAGGCGTAATGACCTTTCTTTCCTCCTGCTGAATCGTTCTCCTTTCTATTTGCCAGGTCGGGGCTACACCGTAATGGGTGTGAAGGTCTTGCTGGAATTGTTGATCCGGCATGGTCCCGGGACTGGGTACATTCTGGAGTCTGGATCTATCGACCAACAGCCTGCCGTCCTGCCCGGTGAAAGAAAGGGCTGCAAGCGGAACAGGGACAAAAACCGATTCCCCGACGCCCATAGCATCCTCTCTCTCCAATATCACATAGTCGATTCGACCGGTACTGGTATCAACTTTCAGATCCCTGACCTTACCGAGGTTTTCCCCATCCTGGGAAACAATCGATTTGCCCATCAGTTGATATGCCGACTCGTTGGCTGCCAGGCCAATCCGCGTTTGCTGACTGATTTCATCGGTATTCCCATGCGAAAGTTCGGGATTTTGATAGAATGTGGTTCCTCTGGCCTGCTGGCTGAATTCCGACGCAGCATACAGCGGGCTAACCAAGGCGATCGATGCCAGCACAGTCAGTAGAGAATTGATAATTCTTCTCATTTTAAACCTCCTTACATCTGACGTAAATTGGATTGCGTTTCAATGGACAAGAGTCCCTTGTCTTGCAAGGAACTGGTTCTCATCCAAACCCATCCTATACAATGCAATATCCCTGCCACATCTAAATAACGGCACGAAAAAACAGAAAAAAAGGAATCCGCCTGAACTTCGGGTGGCCCTAGATAGAAAACTTTGCGTGCCAGGTTGCGCTCGGCAGTTTTTTGGGTTTAGGAAGAGGGTGTAAGAGGAACTGCCGGAGCAGTCAAGCTGCTCCAGCAGTTCCAGGGGATGTTCCAATTCCCCCGAAGCGTCACTTGACGCTTATATCAGGCAAGTATGCAAGTTGTATGACAAACGAATGGTCCTGTTTTCGCAACAGGACCATTGCGACCTTACTGAGTTTTTTGCTGTTTCTGCTGCCGCTCTTGCTCCATCTGCATTTGTGGAGATGTCTGCTGCTGCATTCCACCTTGCTGCCATGCCGGCGACACGCCGTAGTGACTATGCAGATCACGCTGAAATTCTTGATCCGACATGCCTGACTGCTTCGGAGCGTTGTCCATCTTGCTCTTGTCGACCGTCAGCTGGGCATTATCCTGGGTGAACTGGAAGGCCTCCAGCGGCACAGGGATGCCCTCCTCGCCACCGATACCCATCACTCCGCCTTTCTGTACAGTTAAATAACTGATTCTGCCGTTGCGGGTATCGATCTTGATATCCTGAATCTCACCGAGATTTTCGCCGTCCCGAGAAACTACGGACATCCCGAGGATTTCCTCGGCCGACTGCGACTGTCCCCGCTGCGACATTTGTTGCGTTTGCTGTCCACTGGCTCCGGCCTCGGTTTTTGCTCCAGATGCACCTTTATATTCACCTGCTGCAAATCCCGGGGCAGTCAATGCCATTGCTGCCAACATGGTTACTATGGATACAGTGATTTTTTTCATGTTCATCCTCCTGTTCTTTGAATGCAATTCTACTTGCCTTTCAAGTTGGACAAGACCGTTCGAGAGAATGATCCTATCCACGATATCCTTCAATGAGCAAGTTCCATGCCAAAGAAAGAAAAGGAAAATGGGGCCTTCAAGATCAAGGCAATATTGGATTCTTCTTGTAATACTGAGACCTTCAGGAGAAACCCTGGGGCCTTCAAGAGGAACCATTCCGGTGTTACCGGATTCGTTCCTGTCACAAAGGACGAGCAGTGAAAAAAGGGTGGGTAAAGGAGCGTGGAGGTCGATTCATTCGTTATTCATCAGATTTCACCGGCCATAGGCTACCAAAATCCGGTCGAGATTGGTCATCTGCAGCAATCTCTGGTCATTTGCCAGAGTCCGGGGAATGATGATGGTCACCCCGTAGCCCGTCTTGAGTAGATTCAACTCCGTGGTATAATTTGCCGGCTGGGTCCGGGCGGCCACTTGCGGGTTGATCTGGATCGCGTTGTTACGGAAGTAGCGGACGATATCCTGAATGTGGTTGAGCCCGATAGTGAACATGGCGGATTCTTTATGAATTCTGCCGCTGCTCAGTTCATTGTCGATGATTCCGGGAATCTTTTGCAGCAGCATGGCCGTCCTGACCTCCTGCAGATATTGCAGCCGAGCCAGCCGCTCCTGCGGGGAGGATTCGCCGCTCCCCTTCAGGCTCATCAGACTGCGATAAACGGCATTGTAAAGATCCCGGTCCTCGACTTGAGAAACGCGGATATTGCAATTCTCCCTGAGAAGCATCTCGGCATTGACGAACCGGCTCTCATCGGCCAGCTTCTGCCGCAGGAGGATGCTGTCCAATTGGTGCGGCGCACCTGCCGTCAGTGTGGGAGGACATGTTTCGCCCGTGGTGAAATATCCCTCCGGCAGCAGCAGCTGCATCTCCCTGTTCTGGTGCAGCCATTCACCGATGCGAAAAATATCCGTCTGGGTCTGGATGGTGTTGTTGCCGTTGCGCCCGGTTTCGGCGTTCCGATGGCTTATCCCTATGATATAGAGCTGCTTGGGACTGTTCTCGTTGATCCGGTAAATGACCCTGCCGTATTCGAGAGGCATGTCGGCGAACAAGGCGGCCGGGGGGGTACTCGCCGATGCCGTTACCGGGAGCATCACCGGCAGAAGCCACAACAGGAAGGGCAGGAAAAATAACAAAAGGAACGGTTTGCGGGAGGATCTGCCTGAACGGGAAGGAAATGGGGCTTGAAGAAACTTTTCGAACAACGAACAACAATAATCCTGCATATCTCAGATTCCTGTGGCACCGTTCCATGTCTCGGCCAGCAAAAGATATACAGAATATGTCGAGTGCATATCTGGCAATCCCGCTGTCCTAGGAAATCCCTTTAGACCGGTGATTTTGCGTCCTCATCTTTCGGTGAGGTTGCCTTTTTCAGATAGTAGTTTTTTTGTACCAACATGCGGTGAGCACAAAGTACTAAAAACGATTCTCACATAGCTGTCACACTAGCATAGCTCCCGCCCCCCGTCAATGTTGGAACGAGTACTTTTTACCATCGCCGTACCGCCGGATGTCCTGCTTTCGGCTTAACCTCGGGATATGGCAGAGGTTATCGATCTTTTTTGGTGAAGAAAAAAATTAGTTCGATATTTCACTGTCTTGGCCATCACCGAGAAGGAAGGCGGCAATACTGCAATACTCCCGCATTCCGGGCGCGGAAATAAGTCGGAGGTAAATTTCTCATACCTCATCAATTACACAGGCAAACATTTTGGGGCTGTCTTCGAGGGGAGGGTCAGGGGGCAGCAGAGTAGAAGAAAAGAGACGCGATGCGCGGGGAGAACGTCTGGTTCGATCGGACATCTTCCTTTTTGGGATGCCGCCAGGCAGCTTCTTCGTGCCTGACGGCAGATAGGTATCGACTACCGGATTACCTCCAGGAGATTCCGGCATTCCTTTTCGCAACTGAAGCAGGCCGCACCGCAAAGTTTGCAGTGACTATGCATGCTTGCATGTTTTTGACATTCTGCTGCGCAGGTGCTGCACGCCGTGGCGCAGGCCTGGAGCAATGCCCTGATCACCTCCCGCGAAGGTTGGGTCATGCGCGACAGAACGGAACTGGTAGCGTAACAGATATCCGCACAGTCCTGATTGGTGCGAATGCAGCCAATCAGCGGAGTAATGTCCTTCTCGCCAAGACAGGCGTCGGCGCAGGCGGTGCAGGCCTGGGCGCAGACGTTGAGTTCGGCGATCGCCGCCGCGAGCTTGTCGCTGTCGCATATCGGTTCAAGCGGATGGGTTCTGATCATTTCACGTGTTGTTTTCATTGTGCTTCTCCTTCTAATGCGGGCTGACACCCGCAACCACAAGGTTATTACCCCCTCCCACAGCAGAGGACAGAGGGGATAAGTACCTTCACGAAATAATTCTCTGCCAAAAACGTGCAGAAAAATTATTTCCGAGGTACAAACTACAGCCCCTTATGGGGCCTTTTCCTGCAATGCCCTTTCGATATATTCGAGATGGCGCCGCTCATCCTCACGGGCCAGGGCTATCGTCTGCTTCAAGTCCGGGGGCAGATCCCAGCTCTCGGCAGCCTCATATTCCTTACTCGTCAGCTTCTCGTTGGTATGCATGGCATTCAATGCACCTTTTGTGCCTGTTACGCTGCGCAGGGAGGTAAAACTTTTAATCAGATACCCTTTGAAATCGAGGGAGAATTCCGGAGGTGTGCCGCCAAGTTGGCGGATCCAGGTTGAGAAATCGGCGATATGGCGTTCATGGTCCTGGCGAAACATAGCCAGGTGTTCCCGGATCTGCAAGTTCTCGATCTTTTCCATTGCCTCCTTATAGGCATGTACGGCATCGATATCGAGTTGGACAAGTGAAGTCAGCCTTTTCACTATTTCCTTGTTCTCCATAATAACCTCCTGCATTTTGTATTCCTTGAGTACTTCCTGCTCGCATCAGTATTCCGGCACGGCCTTGCGGTCCTGGAAGCGCTGGACAGGGTGAGGCGCTGTGACAAAGCGATAGTCTTCGCCTTTCTGGCCGATACGTTTCTTGACCACTTCCTGGCTGGGCACCATCGCCGCATTCACCTGGGCCTGGTAGGTGTGATAACGATGATCCTTGGGCAGGGAGTCGACCGGAACGAAATCGGCACCGTCCTCTGTCAGTTGTACCTGCTGTTCGAGGACCTTCCGGATATACTCGATGTTCGATTCGAAGGTCAGCGGAGCCGGCAATTCTTTGGGCAGAAATCCCGCGGGATCCTCCTTGGCGAATTTCTTGTAGAGTTCCACCGCGGTCTGCAGGTGACCGACTTCCATATCGAGATGGATCTCCCACATCTTTTTCACGCGCGGCTCCACTTCCTGTTCCATGAAGGCGTGGTAAAGCCAGCATTCATGGAATTCATGCATGACCATGCACATCATCCAGGTGCAGGTGGGATCCATCAGCGACTCGTAATGGGAGACGTGCTGCTCCTCCACCATGCCGATCTCGGTATAGAGGCCACGGAGTGTCGGGTCCTCATACCGGTTGGCCACATTCATATAGAAGTTCATGGTCTGCTGTTCGGCGGCCACCAGAGTCATGACGTTCATCATGGTGATCGGCGCGGCAGTCTTCATATCCATGGGTTTTCGAATTGAATCAATGGGATGGCGGTGTTCGGCCACGGTCGGCCGGCCCGGCATGATCTCGGTCAGTTTGCCCACGATGTTTTCGGCTTTCATAGTGCCGGGCTGCATGTCGAGCACGTTGGCGTAGCGGTAGAGATGGTCGAAGTCTTCGAGCAGGGCGAACTCATAGGCCTTCCGCATGTAGGCGTCGGGTTCGTTCCGGGCACACCAGGCTGTGAGATCGACCGCCACCTGTTCGTAGCCGATGGTGTTTTCGAGGGTTGTTTCGTTGCCGGGAACGGTCCCGCTGACTGCCTTCTGCTGCTGTTGCTCAATGCGCCGGGTAGCAGCCAGAGCCCTTTTCAACTCGTCGTTCGGGGTCATCCTGGCCATCATGTGCTTGAAGATCGCTGCATCGACCTCGATGCCGTTCATTGCTATAATGCGCGTGCGGGTGTAGGGATGGACTTCCTGTTTCTTATACTGAAACGCCGTGAGATCGCGCCAGCTGCGCGTTTGCTTGTCCAGCGGCATGCCTTTTTCCTGAAGAGGATTGAATGCAGACGACTTAGCCATATTACCTCCTTGGGTTGAGGATAATAAGAAGCAGGTTCACTCGTTCAGGAGATTTCATTCTTGATCCTTTCTTTCTCTTTCCGGAAATTTTGCATGATCTTCTGAAATTCTTCCGGCTTTATTTCCTCTTGCGCAATGTCGAAAATTTCTTCTTCCTCCTCCTCGATGTGGTGTTCAACCAAATCTTTCAGCACCTTCAGTTTTGCCGTCCAGACATCCTCCTTGACTGACATTCCATCCAGCTGCGTGCACACCAGCGCCGTAAGGTCATGCTCCTCCTTGGCCTCCAGAGCATGCTGTTTGCCGTTCTTGCCCGCCATCAATGCCTGATAGAATGTTGATTCTTCCGCCTTCATGTGCGGCACTAATTCTTCCTTAAGCTGGCTGAACAATTTTTCGCGGGTTTTTTCCGCGGTTTTCGAACTCTCCTTCAACTTTTCCAGAATATCTTTCACCTCGTTGTGGTCTTTTTTCAATTCTTCGAAAAATTCTTTCATAATTCCCTCCTTTGTTTGATTTCGCACCGATTCGTGCTGGCTTTGACAAGCAGGCTCAGGAATAATCACCAGTACTGGCGGTGAAAGAAAATATGCTCGGTATAATGCGGATCGGTTATGAACCGATGATACGAAAACATATGCGGAAATTTCGTTACGTTCGCATAACAAAATGCGATCCTGACAATTTCTTACCTTATATGCCGATTGTCAATGCCTCGATGCATTTTTACCAAGACTCTCAGGTTTTCTGGGGAGGGAATGACACGCTGACGTGTGAAAGAGCCTTCCGACGGGAAGGCTCTTCTTGAGCGAGGGCGGGGGCTATTCGATGGTGCAGATGGCATCGGCCCGGCGGATGAGGAGGGCAAGGGTCTCGAATACGCGGAAGATATGATTCATATTTTCCGACGCCATGTAGGAAGTCACCAGATCCTGCCCCACGGCCAGATTGAGGTTCTGGATTCCGGTGGCGATGACTACCGCCTTGTTGTTCTTCAGGGCGGCACAGGGATAGACGTTGCCGCGCAGCAGGGCCTTGAGCTGGTCGAGCTCGAGCATGCCGGTGTTGCCGTAGACCCGCACTGTCTGCCCGTACAGATAGGGACTGACCGCCATCGCATAGGGACCGTAGTTACCGGCCGAGGTGAGGGCATTGAGGGCCTTGACGGCGTCGGCCAGCGGTCCTCCGCCCTGCTGCCAGTCACCGAGACTCACGGTAAGACGCCCTTCGGCATTGAGCAGCCCCTCGACACCGAGCTGCTGGCTGCCATTGAAGATGAGATCGTCCTCCTGCATGGCCACATCGGCGGCGGCGACGGCGGCAATGCTCACGTCAAGCGGTATGCCGAGGTGCCGATCCGCCTCGACATCACGCCAGAATACCTTGAAGTCCTTGAAGAGAATCGGCAGATTCACGGTTTGGCGGCGGTCCGCTTCGACAGTCAAGTCCGCGCGGTCGCCGGTCATATCGAAGCCCGCGGGATTGCGACCGCTGAAAATCGTATAGGGAAGCGAATAAACGCCTGGGCCGAGAGGGCCGAGAACCTCGATCATCTTCCGTCCGACCAGCATCTTGCTGGCCGTCTTCACCACTGCATCATCGACGCGATTCCACTCTTCCCCCGTGAGGGGGGCAGATTTTCTGTCCAATATGTCCATGATACCTCCTTTTATTTGCCGATAAGACTCCCCACCGACGGAGGCCGCGGTTCCGTTTCCCGTTTAGCCTCTGTCTCGGGGCCAGGTTCCGGTCCAGCTTCCGATCCGGATACCGTTTTCGCAGCCTCGTCTTCCTTTTCCTCCGGCGAGGCTTCCACTCCGGCGACAGGACGCCGTTCGGATGCTGTCCCCGGCGGTGCGCCGGCAGCGATCTTCTCCATGATCTCGATCACTTCGGCTTCACCCTCGTTGTAGAATGCAATTTCAGTCGGCTCAAGTTCCTTGAGCAGTTTGAGGAATTCCCCGGCATGGACGATCTCCTCGTCGGCGATGTCCTTCAGCACTTCCTGCGCGAGTCGGTTGTCCGTCGACTCGGCCAGTTGCATGTACAGCTGGACCGCTTCGTACTCGGCTGCGATCATGAAGCGGATTGCCCGGACGAGTTCCGCATGCGTCACTTTGCGATCGGCGGCAAGTCCCGAGAATGGGTTTCCGAATTCAGGCATTGTCTCTCCTCCTTTCTGATGAGCGCCGGAAAATCTCCGGACGGTGTCGGTTCTGCCTCCTTAAATCTTTCGCCAACTGGTAAATATTATAATCATAATCATTGATAGGCTATACTTTCACATCGAATTTTGCAATTTTTTTTGCCGTAGAGCCTGCCGGACATCCTGGCCTTACCTCGTGCCAACCACAGCTTTTCCTTTGTCTTTTTCCTGCAATTGCTTCGCCCCGCCCAGTTCGGCGAAACCGGCCTTTTCCAGATCGGTCCAGAGGGTACCGTCGCCCGCGTGGACGACGTTCAGCCTCATCGCCGGGTTGAGATTTTCGGCGAACCGCCAGTTGGCATAGGCCAGCGGATCGTTGAAAATCGCCGTTTTCATTTTCAGACCGTTGGCCCTCTCGCCGTCCACCTTCTTCAGGGCGGAGGCCTCCGCCTCGCCGAGCACGCGGACCTTGTCCGCGGCAATGGCGGCGGTGACTTTTTTTATCTCCGCCTCCTTCTTCAGGGTGGCGGCCTGGATCTCGGCCACCTGCTTGCCGAGGTCGGCGGCGATCTCCGCCTTGATTTTTTCCGTCTCCTGCAAAACCTGCTCGCCGCGCTGCTTGATCAGCGACAGCTCGGTGTTCAGCTCGGCCTGCTTGCGGGCCGTGTTCTGCCGTTCCTTGTTGGTGAGGTCCTGCTCCACGGCGATGCTTGCCTGCTGGATCGGCTCGCGAATCTCGTCAGGCACCTCGACGTGGCGTATAAGGGCGTTATAGACCTTGATCCCCTTGGCCCCGAGCGTCTGCTCCAGCGACACGGTGATGTCGTTCTGGAATTTTTCCCGGCCCTCGCCGACGATGAAGTCCTTGGCCCGGTACTCCGAGCCTTTGTTGCGGGAGATCGAAGTGATCTGCGGCATGATGATCTTGTCCACCACCGCCGGCAGGTCGCCGTAGCGCCGAAAGATCCCGGCGATGGCATCGGGGGAGAGCTCGAATTCGACCGTCATGTCGAGACTGATCTGAAAACCATCCCGCGAGGGAAAGCTCACCAGTTCGGTCAGGCTCATCGCCCCTTCCTCGAGGGGAGGAGGGGCGGGCGCCGCGGGCATCCTGCCGGCCTCGAAATCGACCCGCGTGCCGGTCTTGAATTTCTGGTCCTGGACGGCAGCGGAGCGCTTGCTGAGATAATCCTGGCGCTTGGCCTCCTGCTTCTCGAGAACGGCCGACTGCAGGACGTTCAGGGCCTCGTTGGTCCCGAGCTGCCTGGCCTTGGTTACCACTTTGCCGCCGCTCCGCCCGAGCAGCGAGACCTGATTGATGCCGATCTCCAGGACGTCGACTTTATACTCTTTCGGGTTGACGAAATAAAGTCCGGGCTGGAGCACGTCCCGGCGAACGCCCTTCTGCTTTTCCTCGGCGAACCGTCCGCTTTCCGCCTGCTCACCGGAGAGCGAGGTGATTACCCCGGCGTAGCCGATGGGAATGGAAATCGCGTCGACGATCTCGATGGTATAGCCGTAGGGATTCATCCGGTACTTGCCGGGGCCGAGGACCCCGCGCCAGATGCCCTTCTCGCCGCGCTCTGCGATGAACTCCCCTTCTTCGAGCTTTTGACCGACCTTGGAGGTGACGACGGCCACCTTGCCGGGATCGACGATGGTTATGGGGACAATCTCCCAGTCATGGAAGATCGGGTTGAGGAAATGGCGGCCCTCGCCCAGAGTCTCTTCCCGGATGCCCTTCTGACCGGGCTTCGCGAGGATCTGACCGGGTTCCAGGGGATCGCCGCTTTTGGCGGTGACGATCGCCATATAGTTGGGCTCGACGTAGAACCGGCAGAAACCCCACAGCCAGACGAATTCCGCGAGAGCGCCGACGGCGATGAGCGCAAGCACCCGTATGACATTTTTCATCGCGCACCTCCCTTGCCCGCAGTCGGGGCGGGGACAAACGAGCCGAAGATGCCGCCCAGGCCGCCTTCGGAATCGCTGCTCAAAACCGACATCACCTGCGGCCCGATCTTTTCGTAAAGCGTATAACGGGCAAAGTTTTCGCCGCTGCCGAAGGAGACCACCCGACTCTGCAGCACCGCCGCCTCCGCCTCGTTCTTCGCCCTGATCGCATCCTTTTCCCCGTCGGCGGTCAGCAGGATGGCCTCTGCCTGGGAAATCGCCGCCTCGTACTCGAGTTTCGCCACCTCCAGCTCCTTCTGCGCGGCGATGAGCCGGACGGACTGATTCTGCTCGGCGTCGATCACCGCCCTAATGAGCTTTGTGTCGGCCTCGACCTTTTCCTTGCTCTGGATGGCCAGCATCTCCTGCTTGGTTAGCTCGGCCTTGGACTTGGCCTGGACGATCTGCTGCTCGTATTTAGCGGCCTCCTGCACCGCCAGCTCGCGGTCGCGGTTGATGGAGGCGATCTCGTCGGGGACGATGATCTTGCGGACCAGCACCGATTTGATGTCGACGCCCCAGCCCTTCGACTTGGCGCGCAGATGGCTCTCCAGATCGCTCTGGAATTTCTGGCGGGTCTCGCCGACGATGAAGTTGACCGCCGGATGCTTGCTGCCTTCTATGCGGGAAAAGCCCCGGGCCCGCGGCAGTATCAGCTTCTTGATGATGTCATCCATGTCGCCGATCCGGTGGGTGAGGAAGGCGGCCTCCTCCCCTTCAATGCTGAATTCGATGGTGCCCTCCACGGTCACGGCGAAGCCGTCCAGGGTGAGGAAGTTGATGACGTCGTCGCCGGACATCTCGAAGCGCTGGCTCTGGATATTCACCTCGACGATGTTGTACATGTACGGGTTGAGGTAGTGGGTGCCTGGCTCGAGCAGCCTCCGCGACACCCCTTTCAGGCCCTCCTCCACCATGAAGGTGTTGCGTTCCGCAGGCTCCAGGTCGTCGACAAGCACGTCGCGGCCGGTGAGCATGGTCAACACGCCGACGCTGCCCGGGGAGATGTGCGTGGCGTCGAAGAGGGCCACATGATAGGCGTAGGGGTTGATGCGGTACTTGCCGGGGCGGAGAATCTCCTGCATAATGCCGCGCTGGTTGTCCTCGGCGATGATCTTGCCCGGGGGAAGTTCCTCGCCGTAGAGCCGGGTCATGACACCCAGCTTGCCGGCCGGAATGTCCAGAATGCGATGGATCTTCCAGCCCCAGGTGTAGGGATTCTTGAAGTAACGGCCTTCGGAAAGCACCTCCGGCTGGATGCCCTTCTGCCCCGCCTGCAGGGCGATCACCTGTCCCGGCGGAAGATTCTCCCCTGTCTTACGGATGAGGACGGCAATCTCGCCGGGCCCCGGTTCTATCCGGCAGAAAAACCAGATGAAGACGAATGCGAAAACGGCGGCGCCGGCGGCGAGCAAGGGCCTCAGCGGGAGTTTCGGCAGCACCGGCAGCCGCAGGCGGAAACGCTTCCCGGCCGGTGCCGGCTCTTTTTCTTCAATCATACGATCCCCATTCGATGATAAACGACATCGGCTCCCGCAAAATGTCCAGGGAGGCCATTCCCACCCGATTCCGACTCTCGCCACCCGAGGCTTAGCGGGTTTCCGAAACAATCTGTTGTTAAAGTATATACATAAAGATTATCAGATCAAACCCGAACTATACTTGATCAGCCTGTGGTCTTAATATTCCGACCAAGAGAATTTTTTCTTGGCCGAGGGCTGGATAATCCGCTTTTTGATACGATATAATCGATTTCATATTTGCTGGGATCTATGTTACGGTGGACAATGTTGACGCCATCGCGCGAAAATCGAAGAGCGGAGGTTGGCAGGATCATCTCCCGCCGACGGAGCGTCTTTGCCGATTCCCAGAGCGCCGAGTTCTCGGCTATTACCTATTATCAGAGATAAGCTGAATTACTGGAGAGATGATGGACAAGGAGATCAGTACATCCACCGTCTCGGCAAACATCAAGCGCAACAGATTGGATATAGTCCTGCGCGGGGCAATCTCCAAGCGCGAGGCAGAAAGGATCTATACTGATATCCGTTTCTGCTCCTCCGACCTCGAACCCGGTTTTGTGGTCATCACCGATCTCACCGAGGCGAGGTTCGGACATCTCACGGCCATCGGCATCTTCCGCAAGATCAGCGATTTTCTGGTGGAAAAGCAGGTCGGCCCGGTGATCCGGGTTGTCGGACAGGCCAGCATCATCTTCCGGCAGATTGCCAGACTCTCCAGCGAAACCAGCTATAAACCACAATACGTCAAGACAAGGGAGGAGGCGGAACAACTGCTGACCGACCTTACGGAGAAGCTGAAGGTGGCCTGAAAACGGCAAAAACCCTCCGTCTGCCAGGCCTCACTCGGTCTTCGCCTTCTTCCAGGTCTTTTCCCGGCCGTGGAGCAGCCGGTCGATGTTTTCGTGGTGTTTGATCCAGATGAGCAGGCCCACCGCCGCCGCGACGGCAATGGTGGTCTTGGAAGCCCCCAGCAGATAGAGCCACAGCGGCATGAGTGCGGAGCTCAGGAGGGAGCCGACGGAGACAAATCCGGAAACGGCCACCGCGGCCACAAAGACCGCCAGGCTGATGGCGATGGACAGCGGGGAGAGGAAAAGAAACACCCCAAGCGAGGTGGCCACGCCCTTGCCGCCCCGAAATTTCAAATAGAGGGGGAACATATGGCCGACGACGGCACAAAGGCCGGTGACGGCGACTGTCAGTTCCCGCCCCTCGCCCTCCGGCAGGAAATAGGCCGCCAGCGCCATCGGCAGAAGTCCCTTTAAACAGTCGCAGAGGAGGGTGAGAGCTCCAAGCTTCCTGCCGAGCACCCTGCCCACATTGGTGGCGCCTATATTACGGCTCCCCTGAGTCCGAATATCGATGCCGGCCATTCTGCCGATAACGAGACCGAAGGGAACGGCCCCGAGCAAGTAGCCGATAACAGGAAAAAGTACATTCATTGCGCAGCCCTGCAAAAAGGTTGAAAGAAACGAAATTCCCCGCGTACGCTGAAAATATGTGGAAAGAGCGAGCCGCACAAGCCTTTTTTGCACCTTTCATCTTTGATAAAGCCGTAAAAAGTGTTCCACCCCGTGGAGATGGAGCGTGGTTGCCCGCTGATCTACATGCGGCGGCCACCTGCAGTTTCCTCCATTATTGCAGGATAATCATTACTTTTCCAGGGAATGTGCTTACTCTTCTAAGCATAGCCAAAAGGCGACCGCTATGGTACAGTGTCCGAAGTGTTGCCTGACGTGTGGTGCGTCTTTTTTGTTTAATTGCAAGAATTCAAATGAGTATTCAAAAAATAGTCCAATACCCCGATCCCGTATTACGCCAAAAGACGGAAAAAATCACCGCCTTCGACGAGGATCTCGCGAAACTGGCGGATGATATGGCGGAAACCATGTACGACGCCCCGGGGGTCGGCCTCGCCGCCCCGCAGATCGGCGAATCGATCAAGCTGATCGTGGTCGATACCACCGTGAACAAGGGAGGCGAACGGCAGTACATGGCCCTCGTCAATCCGGAGATCACCGCCCACGAAGGCACCCAGATCGACGAGGAAGGGTGCCTCAGCATCCCGGATCTCACCTCCACCGTCCAGCGTTTCCAAAAAATCACCGTTTCCTACCAAAACCTGCAGGGGCAGCCCCGGGAACTGACCACCGAGAACCGCTTCGCCGTGGTTCTCCAGCACGAAATCGATCACCTGAACGGCATTCTCTTCCTCGATCACCTGAGTCCCCTGAAAAGGGCGCTGTACAAGAAGAAAGTAAAAAAATGGCTGGCAGTTGAAAAATAGGAGTCACTTCTTATGACGACCGCACCGCTTCGCCTCATCTTCATGGGTACGCCCGATTTTGCCGCAACAATCCTGAAGTCGCTGCTGGGCGGCCCGGACAAGGTCGTCGCAGTGGTCACCCAGCCCGACAAGGCCAAGGGGCGTGGCAAGCAGGTAACGCCGCCGCCGGTCAAGGTGCTGGCCGAGTCAATGGATATTCCGGTGCTCCAGCCGGTCAAGATCAAGACCGAGGAATTCCGCAACGGCCTGCTCAGCTACCGTCCGGATCTGGTGGTGGTGGCCGCCTACGGCCGGATCCTGCCGCAGTCGCTCCTCGACCTGCCCCCCCTGGGGGCAATCAACGTTCACGGTTCGATTCTGCCGAAATACCGTGGGGCTGCGCCGATCCAGTGGGCGGTCATCAACGGGGAGACCGAGACCGGCATCAGCATTCTGCAGATGGATGCCGGCATGGACACCGGCGACGTGCTGCTCAAGGCGAAGATCCCTATGGATCCGGAGGAAACCTCCGGCAGCCTCTTTACGAAGCTCTCCGCCCTCGGCGGCGCCACGGTGCTCAAGGCGATCAAGGGGATCAAGGAAGGCAGTCTCATCCCCGTCCCCCAGGACCACTACCATGCGACGGCCGCCCCGATGCTGAAAAAGGATGACGGCCTCGTCGACTGGACCAGGGACGCGGCGGCCGTCGACCGTTTCATCCGGGGGATGGACCCCTGGCCTTCCGCCTATTGTTTTCTGGGCGATACCCGCCTTAGGCTGTTCCGCCCGCAGGTAATGGACCTGCCCGGTGGCGGGCAGCCCGGCACGGTCCTGCGGACCGACCGGCAGGGCATCCTGGTCGCCTGCGGCAAGGGCGCGGTGCTGATCCGGGAAATCCAGCCCGAGGGCAAAAAGCGCATGCCGGTCGAAGCCTTCCTCTGCGGACATCCACTCGCCGCCGGAACCACCCTCGGCCGATAATTCCTCACAAGAACCCATGACGACATTTCCACCAGGCGGGCGGATCGCCTTTGCCGACTGCTTTTCCGGAGTCAGCGGTGATATGCTGCTCGGCGCCGTTCTCCATGCGGGCCTCGACGCCCGAATCGTGACCGAAGAACTCACCAAACTCAACCTGCCCGGGCTGGCTGTAAAGATCGAACCAGGGACGCGGAACGGCATCGGCTGCATCAAGGTCGATGTCAACAGCGATCGGCGCCAGGATCTCCGCACCCTGCCGGCAATTCTGAGCCTGCTGGAAGGCAGTTCGCTCGATGACTCGGTTGCCGCGCGGGCTGCAGCCGTCTTCCGGACGCTTGCCAAAGCGGAGGCGAAAGTCCACGGAATCCCGGAAGATCAGGTGCATTTCCACGAGGTCGGGGCCCTCGACACCATTGTCGACATCGTCGGAACCGTGCTCGGCCTGCAGCATCTGGGCGTCGACCGGCTGATCTGCTCGCCGCTGCCCCTGAGCCACGGCTTCGTGCAATGCGCCCACGGACTCCTGCCGCTGCCGGCGCCGGCCGTCTGCGAGCTTCTCGTCGGGATTCCTACCTACGGCGTCGATCTGCAGGAAGAGCTGGTGACACCCACCGGGGCTGCGCTGATCGCAACGCTTGCCGACAGCTTCGGGCTCCTGCCGCCGATGACCATCCGGGCCACAGGTTACGGCGCGGGCAGCCGGACGCTGGCCAACAACCAGCCGAACCTGTTGCGGCTCGTCATCGGCGAGTCCCAGGATGCTGAGGAAAGCCAGGTTGTCGAGGTGATCGAGACCAATGTCGACGACTGGAGCCCGGAAGGCTTCCCCCACCTCAGCGACCTGCTTTTTGCCCGAGGGGCCCTCGATGTGACGCTCCACTCGATCCTTATGAAAAAGGGCAGACCCGGCTTCACCCTGCAGGTGATCTGTCCGCCTGCCTTCGCCCTCCCTTTGAAGGAGACGATCCTCGCCGAAACGACCGCCATCGGCCTACGCTTTCGGCGGGAGAGCCGGCGGACCCTGCCCCGGGAGAAGGTGACGGTCTCAACCAGATGGGGGGAAATCGCCGCGAAAAGGGTGGAGACTCCGGCGGGAACGGTGATCTATCCGGAATACGAGGCCTGCCGGGAAGTCGCTCTCCGGTTCCAGGTTCCGCTGCCGGAAGTCTACCATGAAGTTCGGTGCCGCGGGAACGTCCCATGAACCGGCTGATCATGGTGCTGGCCACCGGTTTTTATGTCGGCAGAATGCCGAAGGCTCCAGGAACCTGGGGCTCGATTGCCGCCCTCCTGCCCTGGATGCTGATAAAGGATCTCACGCTGACGAGCTATTTTCTCCTGCTCGGCGCCATGTTCATTGTGGGTTTTTTTGTGGCGGGCTCGGCCGAGAAGATCGTCGACTGCCCGGATGCCCGCTGCATCGTCATCGATGAATTCGTGGGGATTTTCATCACCCTCGCCGCCGCGCCCGATCACCCTGTGGCCTGGATCGTCGGCCTCATCTATTTTCGCATATTCGACATCGGCAAGCCTTTTCCGGTGTCCTGGTTCGATCGGCGAATTCACGGGGGAGCGGGGATCATGATGGACGACGTCATTGCCGGCATCTATGCCTGGATTTCCCTGCAGCTGACCTGGGCAGCGACCGGCCGATTTTTGTAAGCAGAAATACGGGGACAGAATTCGCGCTGCTTTGCCGCGAAAAATCAATTTTGTCCCCCATGTTCTCAGTAGCTACTTCCGGCCGCCTCCGCCGCCGTTGCCGCCGCCTTGACCACCGCCCTGGCCACCTGCCCCGCCACTGTTGCCGCCTTTGCCTCCGCCGCTGCTGCTGCCGGCATCACCTTTGTCGCCGCCTTTGCCGCCGCTTGAGCTTCCAGAACCAGCGCCATGACCTCCGCCGGATGAAGAATTGCCTTTGCCTCCGCCGCTGAGACCTGTCGCCCCGGCAATATCGCCGCCCTTGCCCTTACCGGATTTCCCTTTCGAGGAACCGGCTAAAGAGGTATCCTCCGCACTCGCCAGGCCTAGGCCATGTCCCTTGGCGTTCCCGGTTCTGGTGCTGCGTGCGGTGGCTTCCGCCAATTCCACAGTAGTGACTGTCGATGCAGCCATCTCCTCTCCGGCGGAGCCTTTCTTACCTTTGCTGTGACCCAGGCCCAGTGCGCTGGGATGTACTCCGAGTTCGTGAGCTATCTCGCCCCAGCCCATCCCCGCGGCCCGCATCCCGCCGATTTCGCTGGTAGTGACCCCCGTTGCCGAAGCCAGCGCTGCGCCATATGCGGTTTCCGCCGCGGCCAGAGCCGCGGCCGCTGCCTCCTTTTCTGCGTCCGTCTCGGCGCTTGCCAAAGCGTCCTTGGCCGCGTCGACATCAGCCAACGCATCCTTGACAGCCTGGGATTCAGCCGCGACCTCCGCCGCCAGATTGGCTGCATGGGCCGCCTGGGCGGGATTGGAAAAATAACTGCCGGTATCGATATCGCCCGTATCACCGATATCTCCCGTATCCCCGTTATCTCCGTCATCACCAGTGTCGCCGGTATCGCCGATGTCGGCCGAGGTTGACGTCCCCAGATCGGTACCTCCTGCTGCGACAGCTATGGACATCGGAAAGATGGTCAGAAGCGCGATCAAGCCGAAAATAAAGAGAACTGACTTCAGCCGCATGTTTGAGCCTCCATGGATTTTTATATGGAATTTTTGCGATGATTGTTGTGTTCCGATCTGGTGAAGATGAGCAGGCCCGCGGTTTGCTGCCGTTCCGCCCCGTTGGCGTCGACAAAGCTTTCCGCCACATCGAACCAGCTGCCCCTGACCGGGACGCTCTGCTCCTTGCCCAGTAATTTCGTCAATTGCCCCTGCAGGGCATTGACCGCCGCCTTGGCCGCCTTCCGATCGCCCTGATGGTAGGCGACAAGATGCAGCTCGCTCCCCGGTGTCCGCGCCAGGGCTGCCGCCAGATACTGCAGCTCCTTCCTGCGTCCGGCCGGATCCTGGTCAAGCAGGGCCTCCGCATTCAGTATCAGATTGGCGGCCCCGATCCAGTAGCTGCGGAAGGTGAAGTTACCCAGCCTATGTAGATGCCCGAGGGCTCGAGAAGCCCACTTCCCCGTCCGATTGTGTTCGAGGAAGGTGAGATAGGCCAGTTCCGCCCGGGCGGGATCGTCCAGCATCTGGTAGGCAAGGGCGCGGTTGTACAGGGCGTTCGGCTGCCCGGGGTCTGCCTGTAGTACCTTGTCGTACTGGGCCAGGGCCTGTTGATACTGGCCTGATTCCAGATAGTTGTGTCCGAGGTTGAGCAGCGAAGGCAGATAGTCGGGCTCATCCTGCACCGAAGCAAAATAGCTCGCCCTCTCCTCTTCCGCTGCTCCCAACTTTCCGTAAGCCACTCCCTGCCAGTGGGCAAACTCGGGGCTTGCCGGATCCTGCTGGACCGCCTGCCGCAGGTAGGGAAGAGCCTGGTCAACCCGGCCGGCCGCCAGCAGTCCCCTGCCGATCAGGTAATTGGCCTCGCCGTTGTCGGCAAAGAGCGCCCCCTCTCCCCCCGCCTCAGGCGCCTGCAGCCGACCGACGAAGATCCCCAGCCAGAAAACGCAGAGGGTTACTGTCACGGTCAGGCCCAGCCGGGCCGGGGAAAAACTCACGGCCTGAGGACGGAACCACCAGCGCCGCAGCCGCTCGATCGGCGAAGACTCCCGCTCCTCGATCCCCGCCATGATCCTCGGCAGGAGCCACGGCGGCGGCTCCCTTTCTTCGCTGCGGGCCAGGAGCTCTTCCAGTTCCTCATAGTCAAATCGCTTGGCTTTCATAGAATCCCATCCTCTGCAATACTTCCTGCAAGGCGTCGAGTCCCCGTTTGATCCGCATTTTCACCGCACTTTCCGAAAGATCGAACACCGTGGCCGCTTCCCGGATGGAGCGCTCGTGACGATAACGGAAAATCAGCAACTCCCTGGTTTCCTCGGGCAGCCGGGCCAGCGCCAGGTCGACGACCCGCCCCGTCTCACGGGACTCCATCATGGACTGCTGCTCTCCGGGAGCCTCCTGCCTGAGATGTTTTCCGTAGGATTCCAGCTTGACGCGCTGCCGGGCCCGGCTCCGGCTCCAATCGTTGGCCTGATTGATCGCCAGGCCGTACAGCCAGGGGAAGAAGGTGTTGCCGGCCCGGAATGATTTCAGGCGGTGGAAGGAACGGACGAACACTTCCTGTGTGAGATCGGCCGCCTCTTCCGTATTGCGTGAATACCGGTACATCAGGTTGTAGACGGGGCGCTGGTACCTGTCCACCAGCACCGTAAACAGTTCCTTCCCCCCGGCCAAAACCCCCTCGACAATATCTTCATCCGAAAGGTTCATCTGCACCGGGTCGCTCTTTTGCAATTTTTTCGGGACAAGCTTTCTGCGTCATACTGAGGAAGAGGCGCAAAAATCACCTTCAGCCATGTGAGCTGTTTCCCGGATATACGTCCGGGGACGGAAAAAGTCACTTTTTTACCGTCTTTTTTTGGGGCGCAGGCTTTTTTTCCGCCACCGGCTTTTTTTCCATCTTCACCTTCCCGAGATCGATGCGACCCGTCCCTGCGTCCGCGGGGCTTTTTGCCGCATCGGCGAGGAAGAGATCGACGGATTCATTCAGAGCCAGCTTTTTCCCCAGCACCGTTCGCTCCTCCGGGACATCGAACCAGCTGAGGCTGATCCGCTTGTGGGTCCTCAGCTGGGGAAATTTCTTTTCCAGGTAATGACGGATGGCGATCGCGCGCTTTTTGGCGAGCTGCCCATTGTTCTGTTGGTAGACGATGATGTGGAGTTTTCCTTTCTTCATATTGGCGACCGCCGCCCCCAGCAAATCGAGGGACGGGTGGGAGGCGGCGGACAGCTCGGCGGAGAGCGGCACGAAGGTTATTTCGGAGAGGGTCACTGTCCTCGCCCCCAGCTGATAGTTGCGGTAGGCGTAATCGCCCAGGCTGTTCAGCCGGTCGGTGGCGATGATGGCAAAACGGCCCGCCGGATAAGAATCGAGGTATTCCCGCCAGGCCACCTTCTCCTCCGGTTCCCGACCGAGTTTTCGCAGGATGACGGCCCGGTTGTACATGGCCTGGGGATTATCCGGCCAAATATCCAGGGCCTTCTGGTAGAGGTTGAAGCTTTTGTCGAGTTCTCCGGCCCGGAGGAGGTTGTTGCCGAGGGCGGTCAGCGCCTGCCCGTGCTTCGGGTCCAGCCGCAGGGCCGCCTGGTAGCTCGCCCTTTCCTGTTTCGACAGGTCGTTTTCCCCGTAGGCGGTGCCCAGCCAGAAATGGTAATCGCTGTCGCCCGGATTGTATTGCACAGCTTTTTGCAGATAAGGCAGGGCCGCCTTCGCCTCGCCTTCGGCAAGCAGGAAGCGTGCATAATAATAATTGGCCTGGGCGCTTGTCGGATCCTCCTGCAGAGCCGCCTGGAAGGACTGCCGGCCTCCGGCATATTTCTTTTCCTGTAGGTAATACTCCCCTTTGATATTGTACTTGAGGTTGCTGCCGAATTCTTGCACGGCACAGCCGGATAACAGGAAAACAATGCCAATCAGCGTCGCGGCCATTCGAACCATTTGCATCTCCTAGATGGTGCAATGAGAAGGGTGATGACTGACTGCTGGAGCGGTCGCCCGGCAGCCGGGAATTAAGACGGAAGTTTACTCCCAGAAGATCTATTTTAAAGACAAAAGGCAAAATCGACAAGTAAGGGTGGGAGCAAGGGCCGGAAAAGGCCCGCAGCACAGCCGGGGAAAGGGTTGCACTGCGGGAGGGAGGCGGGCGGAGGATCTCGCCCGCCAGGGGTGCGGGAATTGGTTTCTCAGTGCTACAAGTTGTCCGTTTTCGCCAAGACTGCCACCGCCGCTTTATAAGAGACGGCGATGAGGGCGATCCAGCCGATGATCAATATCGCGTTCATATTCTTTTCTCCTCAAAATAATGGTGTTAATAATGGTGTTAATAGGCCTTCTCGTCCGCCAGGTCCCTCTCGCCGATCTTCCTGGCGTCCATCTGCCGCCACACATAGGCGATGTAGGCGAGAACGCCGGGGATGAACAGCGCCACATAGGTCATGGCGGTCAGGGTGTAATGGCTCGAGGAGGCATTATAGATGGTAAGGCTTGACTGCAAATCAGCCTTCGACGGGTAGAAGGGCGTGTCGTTGAAGCCGGCGATGCTGAAGATCGCCAATCCCACAAGCACGGTGCCCAGGCCGCCGAACCAGATCCCGGTGGTGGCGTTGGAGAGACCCGTCCGGGTCACGCCTAAAATGACCAGGAAGAGGCCCGCCAACAGCAGCACGATGACGAGGGGCATGTCCAGCAGGTTGTGCAGATATTTATAAGCGACGATCGCGACCGCGCCGTTGCCGTCGGTGCCGAAGCCATCCATCAGCACGAGGCTCACCACCACATAGAGCAGAAAGGGCAGCGACATGAGAAAGCTGGTCAGACAGGCTCGCCTGATCCGCGCCTCCATCTGCGGCATGCATTTGCGGTCGATATTGTTGACCAGGTACATGGCCCCCAGCACCCGGGCATTCAGCACCAGGAACATCCCCAGAGACAGATTGAACAGGGAGAAGGCCGCCTCGAGCCCCCGCAGGGGATTGGTCCAGGTCACCTGGTTGTACTCGTTCAGGGTGAAATTGGAGCCGGTGAAGAAGGTGCCGACGGCCGCCCCAATGAGCAGCAGGCCGACCGAGCCGTTGATCAGGAGAAAGAGCTCGTAGGTCTTCGCGCCGAGCAGGTTGTTCGGCTTTTTGCGATACTCGTAGCTCACCGCCTGGACGATGAAGGTGAAGAGGATCAGGATCCACACCCAGTAGGCTCCGCCGAAGCTGGTGGCGTAGAATTTCGGGAAGGCGGCGAAGAGCGCCCCGCCGAAAAGCACCAGCGTGGTGAAAGTCAACTCCCATTTGCGGCCGAGAGAGTTGATGATGAGCGATTTCTCGTCGTCTGTCTTGGCCACCTGCCAGAGCAGGGTCTGACCGCCCTGCACAAACGTCAGGAAGAGAAACAGCGATCCCACTACCGAGCAGAGGATCCACCAGATCTGCTGCAGCGTTGTCAAGTCAAGTTTGCCGATCATATTACGCACCCTCCGGTTCGTGTTAATTTATATGAGCTCGATCTTGTTCGCCGGCAACAGGTTGGCGAACAGCACGAAGAGCATCGAGAAGCGCACCCTCCGGCCCGATGTTGATTTGTTTGAGCATAATTTTGATTTCCGCCAGAAGCAGGATGGCGAACAGCACAAAGAACATGAAGAAGGTGGTCTGCACGCTGCCCGCGGTGATATTGGTGGCCGCCATTTTGACCGGCAGCATATCCTGGATCGCCCACGGCTGGCGGCCGACCTCGGCCACGACCCAGCCAAGGGCCGAGGCAAGGTATGCCAGGAAGAAGGAGATAACGCCTACCCGCAGCAGCCATGGGCTCTCCGTCAGCCGGTCCTTCATTCCCGAGCGCAGGAACAGCGCCAGCAAAAGGATGACAAAGGTTCCGACATAGACCATGAAGTGGAAGGAATAGTAGGTGGTGGCCACCGGCGGCACCGCCTCTTCCGGCCTGGAGAGGTAGCCGAAGCCCAGGTAGTCCTGATTGGCCCGGAACCGCTCGAGCGCCGAGGCCTTCGCCGCTTCGTCGCCGGCCTTACCCGCCGCCTTATAGGCGGCCAAATCGGAGATGGCGGCCTTGCCCCGCTCCATTTTCTCGGCAACGGGCATGATGCCTTGTTCCGTGTTGCCGTACACCAGGTCCTTCATGCCCGGAACGAAGCCGTCGAGATCCCGGTTGGCCATGAGGGACAGCCCCTTGGGAATCGAGATCTGCAGGGCAAAGGGATCCCCGCCGTCTTCCACCCTCCAGCCTCCGTTCAGGATGCCAAAGGCCACGATATCGGCACCCTTCGCCCCCTGGTACAGGCCCTCGTAGGCCGCCAGTTTCATTGGTTGTGTGGAGGCATTGACATAAGCCGACTCGTCGCCGGTAAAGGCGGTGAAGATGCTCGCCAGCAGACCGAAAACCGAGGCCACGATGATGGATCTTTTCGCCATCTCGACATGCTTCTTGCGGAGCAGGTAAAAGGAGGAAATCGAGATCACGAAGAGTGCGCCGACGACGAAGCTGGAGCTGGTCGCATGGGTGAATTTCGATATCGCCACCGGCGAAAAAATCACCTCCAGGATGTTCTGCATCTCATACCTCGCCGTATCCGGGTTGAAGGCCATCCCCACCGGGTACTGCATCCAGCCGTTGGCGACGAGGATCCACAGGGCGGAGAGGTTGGAGCCGATCGCCACCATCCATGTGGAAAAGAGGTGAAAGCCTTTGGAAACGCGATCCCAGCCGAAGAACATGACGGCGAAGAAGGTAGCCTCGATGAAAAAGGCGAAGATGCCCTCGATGGCGAGCGGCGCCCCGAAGATATCGCCCACCATCCAGGAATAGTTCGACCAGTTGGTGCCGAACTGGAATTCGAGAATGATGCCGGTGGCGACGCCGATGGAGAAGTTGATCCCGAAAAGGGTCATCCAGAACTTGGTCAGCTTCTTCCACTCCTCGTTGCCGGTGCGCACATAGATCGATTCGAAAAAGGCGCACAGAAACGACAGCCCCAGGGTAATCGGGACAAACAGCCAGTGATATATGGCTGTCAAGGTAAACTGCGCCCTTGCCCAATTCACCATGCCAAGATCTATTTCATTCATACCTCAACCTCCCTTCGTAAGTTGTTCCTCCCGACCCCGTCAGCTGCTGCAACACGTGGTCGGACCTCATTTCATCATTTGAAAAATTTCTCTGTAAAAAATCCGGGAAAAAAAACAGTTTCAAAACCGCAAAAATAATGATCAGCTTGATCAGGATTATTTTCCACAGGGTCCTCCCCAGGGTCATGCGGCGGAAACCATCCCGATACATTCGGTAGGCCTTCACAGGCAGCGAAGTCACCATGGCTCCTCCTGTGTTACAGGGGATCGATACAAGTGGGTGGATCCCCTGCTCAATTTTAAATTTTAAAAAAATAAGATGACAACAGCTTGCCAAAAGCAAAACTTCTTGTCAAGAATAATTATCATTAGCAATGAAGTTTTAGAATCTTTCCTCGTGAGTCCGTGAGGCTGGCAAATCTTTTGCTTTTTTAACCAGCTTCGTTGAATTATCATACAAATGGAGCAAATTCAAATCCGTCTCATATTCGCCGCGATCTTGAAACATCGAAAACGGTTCAATCGGAGTCGGCCCCGAGGTCCATGACATGGATTTCCGAATGTTCAACAACAATGGAGGATATCGCCATGACAAACAAAATTCAAGCGGCCGCAATCGCTGTAATGATTTCCACGCTCGGTTTGTTGGGAGGCTGCGGGACGAAGGCCAAGACGGAGGACAAATCGGTGATGATGAGTCAGCAAATGGAACAATCGGCCCAGCGGGCCGAACAGGCGGCGGCCAGAGCGGAACAGGCCGCGCTAAGGGCGGAACAGGCCGCCGAGCGGACCGAGCAGGCGGCGGACAAGGCTTTGAAGATTGCGCAAAAGGCCGAGCAGATCTTTACCAAGAGAATGAAGAAGTAATGGCACAAAGGAGCGCATGGGGATTCCCCTTTTCACCCGGCACCGTGCGGCTTTCCGCTGCAGCCGCGACCGACCGGCCGAACTCAGGACAATTCTTTTCCTGCTGATTCTCTGCGCTATGGCGTGGGCGGCCAAAGGCGCAGCCGACGAAGTGCACCGGCGAACCGGCCGGCTGGCCGTCCGCTCCCCCTATTCTCCTACCATCGTCGTCGATCTTCGCAATTGCGATACTGGCAGCTTCCTCCTGGCCAAAGTCGTGGCGGACAGCAATCTGCGACGGGGGGAACGGCCAGTCGGCCTGCATGATTTCGTGGTGGGCGAAACTGTGAAGGTTACCTGGAGGAAGGCCGCCGAGGGAGCGGAAATAATCTCACTGCTCGCGGAAGAAGCCGAAAATCCTGCCTCGGCGGGACATCAGCCATTGCTGAGCGGCCCCCGAGGTGTGGGTGGGTTCATCGGGCAAAAACAGCGCCACAAGGTTCAGAAAGAGGAGACTTTTCTCGACATCGCCCGCCACCACCATCTCGGCTTCAATGAAATCGTCGCCCTCCACCCGGAGTACGATCCATGGCTGCCGCCGGTCGGCAAGGTGCTCGATATCCCCGGCAGATGGCTGCTGCCCGAGGCCCCTTTCGAAGGCCTCGTCGTCAACATAACGGAGATGCGGCTTTTTGCCTATCAAGGCGCCAAAGACAAGTTACTGGTCCGGACCTATCCCGTCGGCATCGGCGACACCGACTTTCCTACGCCGACCGGCACCTTTCGCGTCGGGGCCAAGAGCGTCCATCCGACCTGGCATGTGCCGCCGTCTCTGCGGGCGAAATATCAGCAGGCAACATTTCCACCGGGACCGGACAATCCTCTTGGCGACTACTGGATCGGCCTTGCCGGCACTTATTACGGGATTCACGGGACAGATATCCCCTGGTCGGTGGGCAGGCTGGTGACCCGCGGCTGCATCCGAATGTATCCTGAGGACATTGCCGACTTCTTTCCCACCGTCGCAAGCGGCACCACGGTTCGGCTGGTTTACCAGCCGGTCAAGGTCGCACTCGTCTCCGGGAGGCTGCTAGTCGAGGTCCATAGCGATGTCTATTCAAAGATAGACAATCTCGCCGTCCATGGAATCAATATTATTGGACGGCTTGGGCTTGCCCACTTGCTCGATGAGCTGAAGTTCGTGAAAGCAATTGCCCGCCAGGACGGAATGCCGCGGGATGTCACCCGAGAAGTCTCCGGGACCGGCGCTGCCGCAAGCGAGGAAGATTCTTGCCGTGTTTTTATACCTCACCACCGTTGACGCAAAGCATCTTCCTGAGCTATGCTTTCCCGGTAATCAGGCGGTGAATTTCGAACCGCCGGCAATGCGATCCATGGGAAAACACATTTATGATACGCGATCTGGCCCTTGCCGCAAAGGCATCGTGCAGCCTTGAAGACCAGGAATCCCTCGTTCCGCTGGTGCTGCACCTGAAGAAACTTTCCGAACTGGTCACTAAACAGGGTGTCCTGGCTTTAGAGAACGAATTGCCACTGATCAAGGATCCCTTTTTCAACCTCGGGGTCCAGCTGATCATCGACAGGGTCGAACCGTCCAACATCCAGGATATCCTCGACTCCGACATCTACTACAATCAGTCCAACGGCAGGGAACTGCTCAAGAAAATTATCATCCGCGAAGGCCTGCTGCGAATCCAGGCGGGCGACACTCCAAGAAACGTCCTGATCTGCACCAAGATATTCCTCGGCAAGGTCGACGACGACGCGTTCCGGAACAGCTGACCTGCCGGCAAAAAGAGTCCCTGAAGGAATGTCGCCTCCGGCGACCATCTTATCTGGCTTCTGTCTTCTGTCTTCTGTCTTCTGACAGCAGGCCGCGGAGATATTCGGCCGCACGGGCAGCGCCGTCGGTGGCGATGGCATAGGAGGCCGCCCTGCTTTTGCCAAGATTGCTCAGCATCACCCGCTGCAGCTCATCGGCGGTCACCCGTGTCTCGGAAACTGCCGTCAGCTGGTCGCCGGTCACCTCGAGGATCCGCTCGAGATGGATGCGCTGCTCATCGTCGGCCATCTCCCGGATGACCACCAGGCCGGGGAGCCGGACATGGAGCATGTCCATGATGCTGTTGTAGCCGCCGTAGACGAGCGCGGTTTTCGAGTGGGAGAGGGCCGTCGCGTAACTGCCGCCGGGTAGTTCGATCCTGCAGTTGCGCAATCCCCGGAAGAGCTCGGAGATCGCCTGCTCCACCCCGGGATCCGCCCCGGCATCGAGGAAAATCCGCCAGTCGCCGTGGGCTTTGGGGATTTTCTGTAGGGCGGCGGCTAAAGCCTTAAGGAAGCTGAGGCTGCCCTCCCCCAACCAGGGTACGGCAATGGTCCCCGCATAGCTCTCGACCGGTGGGGCCGGACGATCCTGCCAGCAGGAGAGTTCAGCCAGGCGCACCACATAACCGACCTCGACCGGCTGGGTTCCATAATGGCGCTCGAGGAGTCGGCAATGCGAGGGACCGAGAACCCGGCTGTCGCCGTACCAGATGAGAGCCCGATAATGGGCGGCGAAGAGCTCGGCGGCGAAATCCGACCGGGCCTGGGGCACCTCCCCCACCACTCCCCTGACCCCCAGGACCCACTGAGTACGAAGGGCCTTGCCGGCCGAGATCGCCGAAACCAGTTCCCTATGCTTGCCCTGCGGCGTATGGTCGACAAGCACCAGCCTCGGCCGGTACAGGCTGACAAGATGCTGCAGCTCGTAGGCCCTGATCGCCCCGAGTTCGGCATCGGAATACCTGGAGGGACCGGGGATGCCCCGTGACTTGCCTCCCTCCACCCGGGTGGCGTAAGACGGCAGCTTCAGCCAGTCGAGCGGGGCCGGCCCGATCAACTCCTGGGCCAGCCGACTGCCAGTGACAAAGAGCACCTTCAGCTCCGGGAAGAGCCGCCGCAGGGCCATCCCCACGCCGATACTGCGGCTGACGTGGCCAAGCCCCCGGCCGTCATGGGCATAAATCAGGATGTCGAGTCGGGGAATCTGCTCCATTTTGTTTCCTCTGCGCCTCCGGATGGGATATGATTGCCTGCGGAAAGGACATTATGTTGTTTCCCGCAGCAACGCAATCACAATCAGGCTCGATCCAACCCGACCATGCACATCGCCTACTACATGCCGTTCAAGCCGATGGGCCACCGTCACCCTTCCGGGGATCTGGTCATCGGCACCGAACTCTACAATTTTCTGCGCGCCCGGCATGAGATCGAGCTGGTGAGCAAGCTCCGCTGCCGCTGGATTTACCTCCGCCCCCGGACGCTCCTGCGCCTTTTGACCGAGAGAGGGAGGATCCTCCGGTATGGCGGGACACGGTCCTTCGATCTCTGGCTCAGCTACCACTGCTATTATAAGGCCCCGGACCTGCTCGGCCCATGGTGCAGCAGAAAGCTCGGGCTGCCCTACGCCATTTTCCAAGGAATATATTCCACCAAGCGGCGCCGGCGACTCCTCACCCTGCCGGGTTTTTTGCTGAACAGAAGGGCCCTGCTCTCTGCAAATCACGTGTTCACCAACAAGAAGAAGGATTTCATCAATTTGCAGCGGCTGCTGCCGGAAAATCGCCTGAGCTATATCGCCCCCGGCCTGCACCCGGAGGCCTTCACCTTCGACAAGGGGCGGCGGCAGGAGCTGCGCAGGTTGTGGAGTATAGGCGAAGAGACAGTTGTTATGACCGCGGCGATGATGCGGCCGGGAGTGAAGACCGAGGGGATAGCCAGAGTCCTTGACTCCTGCAACGAGCTGCTGAGGGCGGGGCTTGCCCTGCGCCTGATTGTTGCCGGCGACGGCGACTGCCGGAATCTGCTGGAGAAAAAGGCTCAAGTCCTGCCGCCGGGCGCGGTCCGTTTCGTTGGCCAGATCGCCCGGGACGAAATGGCGGGCTACTACAGCGCCGCCGACATCTTCGCCTTCCCCGGCTTCGAGGAGTCGCTGGGCATGGTCTATCTGGAGGCCCAGTCCTGCAGCCTGCCGGTCGTGGCATGCGGCGACTGGGGTGGTGGCGAGGCGGTGGTCGACGGGCTAACAGGACTATTAACGCCCGCCGCGAACCCTGAACGCTTCACCCAGTCGATCCGGCGCCTCGTCGAGGATCGCAGCCTGCGCCGGGCACTTGCTTCTGCGGCGGGAGAGCATATCCGGCAAAACCACGATCTGGACAGCAACTACCGGCAAATGGAAAATACCCTGGCGGGTCTCGTCACCGGGAAATGAAGAGGGATTTACCCGCACTTACTGCACTTGCTGCACCTTAAGTGCTGAGTCCTGAGTGCCGAGTACTGAGAAACAGTATATCCCCACTCATCACTCAGTACTCAGCACTCAGGACTTTTCTTTACTGCACCACCTCGATTTCCACCCGGCGATTCTTGGTCCTCCCTTCACTGGTATCGTTGGAGGCGATGGGCGACCGGTTGCCCATCCCCTTCACCGTGATCCGGGCCGGGTCGATGCCGCTTTTTACAAGGAGTTTTTGCACCCCCATGGCCCGCTCTTCAGACAGTTTGATATTTTCCGGGGAATTGGTTTTTGCCGAAACGAAGCCCTTCACCAACAGCTTGGCCTCGGGATGATTTTTGAGCCGCTCGATGAATGCCCGGTAGTCCTTTTCCGCCTCCTCGGTCAGCTCCAGGGAATTGGGAAGCAGAGGGAGGACAATTTTGGCTGGCGGCGGTGGAGGCAGATCCGGCTCCTCCACCGGGGCGGTCTGCTCCTCCGGGGCCGGAGGTTTGAGTGAAGATTCAGCCGCCGTTAACTCCGTTTCGGCTGCGCCTAAGGGCGAAGTACCGATACCCTGCGCCTGAACCGGCTCGGCGATCAGCTCTGGAGGAGTTTGGCTGGCGTCCGCGACGACCTTCCCCTCATCCGGCTGTACTTCGACGGCGCTTTCTGGCACCGGGGCCGAAGGAAGAACATCCTCCGGTTTTTCGGGACCAAGTATTGGCTCTTCCTGGTTTACCCCTCCCGCCTCCTGTTTCACGCCCACCCCCTCTTTCCTCACAACCGACTGCTTCCGATCCCCCGCTATATCGAATTCGATGGCTTTGCCGATCGGCTCCAGTTTACCGACAGGAGGAGCAGATACCTCCGATCCTTCCTCCCTGGCCACCGGCTGCTGCACCACAGGTGCGCTTTCGGGCGGCCCTTCCCGGACGTCTTTTGGCTGCACCAGGAACAAGCCGGCGGCACCACCTATCAAAGCAATTCCCAGGCCGGACATCACCCACCTCCATGGGCCGACCGAGCGAAAGGCTTGTAGAAACAATTCCCTGCCCGCCCCTGCGGGGCTCTTGTCCCTCTCCTCGCCGGCCTGAGCTCCTTCCTCCCGGCCGGGATGAGGAAAATCGAGCCGCACCAGACAGTCCTCGACGGTTCTCAGTTCTATGAGACGGTTGCCCGCGGCGGCGGCGACAACCATCGCCTCGTCGCAGATCATGTTGATGAGGCGTTGATTTCCCCGGGTTGCGCGGTGGACGACCTCGACAGCTTTCTCGGAAAATATTTCCTCAGTCGTCCCGGCCAGTTGCAGCCGGTGGCGGATATAGGCGTCGGTCTCCTCCGGGGAAAGCGGAACCAGTTCGACCTTCAGGGCCAGCCATTGACTGAGCGCCCGGTTGTTCGGCTGTGACAAGGTCTTGAGGAAATCACCACGACCGGCCAGGACAATGTTCATGAGCCTCGTACCGGCTTTCTCGATATTCGCAAGAAGCCGCAGTTCCTCCAGCATCTCCTGACTCAGGCGATGGCAATCGTCGACCAGCAGCACCACCCTTCTTCCGTTATCATGAGCTTTCTGCAAAAAGGCGTTGAACTGGAGCAGAAAGTGAACTTTTGACGCTACTTCCCGATCGATTCCGAAGCCCCTGGCGATGGCGTTATAAAACTCGAGCCGTTCCAGGTTCGGGTCGCTTATTGCCGTCCATATCACATTCTTGGCAAGACCTCGGGACATGGCATGGATGAGAGTCGTCTTGCCGAGCCCAGCATCACCCGTCAACAGAAAAAGCCCCTCGTTTTCATGAATTGCCCGGCGCAGCATCGACACGGCCTCGGCCTGCTTTTGGCCAAGCCAGAAAAAAGAAGGATCGGGCTGGATGGCAAACGGTTTCGCGAGAAGATTATAAAAAGACAAGTACATGGGATACCCCAACCTCACATCCAGGGGAAATGTCCAGCTCCCTCAACCGTTCGCCGGCAATTACGGTTTTCCACTCTTTGGTACCTTGGAAATTCATTACTTGTTTTTGATGTCTATTTCGTGAAGGTACTTATCCCCTCAAGGAAGTACTGAAAAGAGTCCCTCTGCTGTGGGAGGGGATAAACAACTCTTGTGTTGTGGGCGTAAGCCCACTTAGATCGCAATTTGCAATTATTTTCCGGTCACGTTATGATGCAAAATTCGCTCGTCCTGGAGAAACAGGAATCAACAACATACCTTCCCCTTATGCTTTCTGCCGCCGTTTTTCTCCTCGTGCTCGTTTTTACCGCGCCGCCTTCGGCCCCGGCCAAGGAGGACCCGAGCTTTCAGGAGTATCTCGCCCAGGCCGAAAAACACCTCAAGAAGAACCGTCAGCAGGAGGCCGGCGAGGCGCTGCAGAGGGCGGCCGCCCTGGCAGGCACCAGGCATCCTTTTCTCCACATCCGCCTGGCAAAACACTATCACCAGCAGGGTCTTGTTCAGGAAGCCACTGCCCAGGCGGAGAAAGCGGTTCGCCTGGCGCCTTCGGACAGATGGTTCAGATACGATCTAGCAGAACTCTATCTTGCAGGCAAACATTACGATAAGGCTGAAAAGACGCTTTGCACCCTGTTGCAGCTCGATCCCGGGTTCACTTCCGGCTACGCCTCGCTTGCCGGGCTCTACTTTTCCACGAAACGATACGGGATGGCCCGGCTCAGCGGGCAGAGAGCAAAACTCCTCGGCTATCGGGGCGATGATCTCACCGAGATATTGGCGACGGCGCCGGTCGGCCCTGTGGAGAGTTTTGCCGAAGTCACCCGGCGCAGCATGCTCTTCCGGTTCATCAAGGTCGCCTCGACCGAGAAGGCTGAAGCGATCCTCCACGAGATCAGCCAGGGGAGGTTGTTCGAAGACTTTGATCAAGAGAGTATGAATTCAACCATTGGGGAAGCGGAATTCGGCACCATGCAGTCGAGCGAACTGCCGGAGGCACTGGCCGAGCCCCTGCGCGGGATGTCCCCCTACACTCCGCCGGTGATCATCAAGACCGGGCGGGACTATCGCATCGTCCAAAGAATCCTGCCCTTCGATCCGGCTGCCTGGCGGCTCATCATGGCCGAATCCGCTCCCTCGGTGGAAGATAACCCTGAGCCTCACCCTGGGGAAGCGACGCAAAAGGAACCACCGGCGGCCGGCCTGTCACCAGCCGCCCCCTCTGTGCAAAAGGATGCCACAGCGCAGGGAGAGCGGCGGCCGCCCGCAGCGATTGCCGTCCTCCATGCCCTGGAAGCGTGGAAAGACGCCTGGCAAGCTGCGGATATCGATGGCTATTTCGCCGCTTACAGCCAGAGATTTGTACCGCCTGACGGCATTACCTTCTCCGCCTGGAAGGAGAGGAGGCTGAAAAGCCTGATCCGCCCCAAAGCCATCAGGATCAAGATCAGCGACACGGTTGTAGAGACCCTGCCCAACGACCAGGTTCTGGTAACGTTCAAGCAGCGGTATGAATCGGATAACTATAGGGACACCGTAATAAAATCCCTTACCATGATCAAGGATACGGATGGCTGGAAAATCCTCGGCGAATGCGTCGTGCAGGAGCTTGCCCTCTGAGATTGAAAACCCATTGCTCTTCCCTCGGTCCCCGCCGCATCCCCGGCAGCAGGAATTGAAATCGCTTGAGTTTCACCCCGATGTCTGTTAACGATAAGCGATTTGCGCTTTGGAGATTTCGTGAAGGTGCTTATCCCCTTTGCGGGGGGTCCCGGGGACAGCTTTTGCCGAGCCACCTGACGCCGGCGGGTTAACAGGAAGATACTCCGGGAGTTCAAATGCATAACAGCCGCAGCATGAAGGATGAATTGACCATAGTCGTCCCGGTATTCAACGAAGAGGAAAGCCTGCCTCGCTTCTTTGTCGAACTGGACGCCTTTGCAGGGAAGTCGCCGATCGCGCTCAAAACGATCTTCGTCAACGACGGCTCGACCGACCAGAGCCTCAAGCTGCTGGCGGAGGAGTGCGAAAGAAGAGAGTACTGCGGCTATATCTCGCTCGACCGTAATTATGGCCTCAGCACCGCGATAAAGGCCGGCATCGATCACTGCCGGACTTCGCTGGTCGGCTATATCGATGCCGATCTGCAGACCCGTCCCGACGACTTTCTCCGGTTCTTCGAGCACTTTCCCGAATACGACATGGTAAACGGGATCAGGAGGAAGCGGCAGGATACCCTCATTAAACGCTTCTCCTCCAGATTTGCCAATGGTTACCGCCGGCTCATGATCAAAGACGCCATAGAGGATACCTGCTGCCCTTTGAAAATCCTCAAAACATCTTATGCCCAACGGATACCGTTTTTCACCGGCATGCACCGGTTCATTCCCGCCCTGGTACAGCTCCAAGGTGGCAGGGTCAAACAGATCGAGGTTTCCCACTACCCCCGTTATGCCGGCACCAGCAAATATCATCTCTTCAACCGTCTTGTCGGTCCGTTTTTCGATATCCTCGCCTTTCGCTGGATGCGCAGCCGGTATATCCGCTATGAGGTGAGCCGGCGGGATTCATGAATCAGTACCTCATCTATGCAGTTGGCTTCTCCGCCCAGATCCTCTTCTCGGCAAGGCTCCTCGTTCAGTGGGTCTCATCGGAACGGGCGGGCAAAGTCCTCTCGCCGCTCATTTTCTGGCAGTTCAGCCTACTCGCCTCGATCCTCATGATCGTCTACGGCATTCTCCGCCACGATCTGGCCATCATCCTCGGCCAGGCGATCACCTACGGGGTCTATATCCGGAACCTCCACTACCTCGGCTTCTGGGGCAAGATCCCGCAGTTCGTCCGGGTCGCGGCGCTTTTCTTTCCGCTCGCGGCCATCCTGTGGCTGCAGACCGGCGCGATCTACAATTTAAAGAACATCATTGATAACAAGGAGATTCCGACCGCTCTCATGGTGTGGGGCTTGACTGGACAATTCGTCTTCACTTTCCGCTTCATTCTCCAATGGTTTTTCACGGAGAAAAGGAGGGAGTCGGTACTGCCGATCGGGTTCTGGATCTTCAGCATCATCGGCTCGGTGATGGTCCTCAGCTATGCCATCCTCCGCCGGGATCCCGTGCTGTTCGTCGGCCAGGTCTTCGGCTTTGTTGTCTATTTCCGCAACACCCTGCTCTGGCTGCGGGAGCGCAAAACGGGGCAAAGACTATGACGACACCTCCTCCCGCGGTTGGGGAGCAGGCCTTGACGCTCAAGTTTCTCCTCGCGCTCGGCTGCTACTTTCTCCTCCACATCCTGCTGCGGGTGACTATTTCCGACTCCCTTGACTACGACGAGGCGGAACAGGCCCTGCTCGGCCAGTGGCTGCTGGCCGGCTACACCGAGCAGCCGCCGCTCTACACCTGGATTCAGCACGCCCTTTTCGCCCTGTTCGGCAAGAATGCTTTTGCCGTCAGCCTGATGAAAAACGGCCTGCTCTTTTCCACCTACGCCTCGGTTTATTTCGCCGCCTGCCGAATCCTGGGAGATCGCCGCTCGGCCATTCTGGCCAGCTGTTCGCTCCTCCTGATCCCGCAGATCGGCTGGGAATCGCAGCGGGACATGACTCACACCACTCTGGTTGTATTCGCCGCCGCGGCCACTCTCTGGCAGCTGATGCGGCTGACTGAGGACGAAAGCCTGCTCAATTACTGCCTCCTCGGCCTCTGCCTCGGGATTGGCTTTATGGCCAAAGCCAATTTTGCCCTGTTTCTGGGTGTCGCTACTCTCGCCCTCTCGACCTTTGCCGAAGGGAGAAGGATTTTATTCACCCGCAGAATCGCCGCAAGCCTGGCGATCCTCGTCCTCTTCACCACCAGTTATCTCCTGTGGATGGCCGACAATCAGGATATCGTCTTTTCCGCCACCCATAAATTCAAACAGGGCGTCGAGCATTACTTGCTGCGAGGGACCCTGAGCCTGATCGCCAACAGCTTTCTCTTTCTGACTCCGCTCTGGCTCATCTGCGGTCTCGTTTTTCCCGCGGGCTACCGGGGTAGGAAGGGGCAGGGCAGCGGCTTTCATCGCCGGTTTATCGAGAGGTACCTGTTCTTCCTGTTCATCGCCCTGCTGCTGGTCGTGCTCTTCTTCAAGGTGACCTACGTCAAGGACCGTTGGCTGCAGCCGCTCCTGTTCGTCGCCCCCATTTATTTTTTTTCTCGGCTGTCGCCCGCCGAGATCACTCCCAGAAAATTCAGAATCTATCTGGCAACGGTGCTGGCAGCCGCCCTCGCCGTCTATGGGGGGTTAACTTTCAGGACCGTCGGAGCCGATGTCACCAATAATTTCTGTCGGCTCAACTACCCTTTCCCGGCCTTCGCCGAGGATCTGCGCAACTCCGGCTTCAGCAAGGGCCTGATCATCAGCAACGACCGCTTCCTGGCGGGCAATCTCCATCTGCAGTTTCCTACCAGCACGGCAATCGTCCCGGACTACCGGCTGGAGGAACTGGTCGAGGAAGGCCGGTACTCTGCAATGGCGATCGTCTGGCAAGTCGCCGAGTCCGTTCCTCTTCCGGCCGGCCTCGAGACCTTTGTCTACGAAACCTATGGCTTTCGCGCCACCGACTATCCAATCCGCTACTTCGACCATTCCTACCTGTACGCCGACCAGGAAATTGTCACCCTGGCCATGATCATAATCCCGCGTCCGCCCGCTCTAACAAACTCATCTAGTAATAGATAGGCATTTTCCTTCTCACAACGCTGAGTTGCTGAGAATCATTGACAAAATAGCAATTTTCAAATAAATTATCCTCCCTGATAGTAGGGGGGTCCAGTCCGAGGGGTTGGACGTCTTTTTCGTTTTTGCTGCCGAGGGGGTATTGTGAAAAATTATATTGTCAAAGACCTTATGGTTCCCATCTCCGAATATGCCACGGTGACTGTCGGCACCTCACTGCTGGACGCTATCCGGGCTCTCGAACAGGCCCAGGAGGCGTATACGTTGAGTAAATATCAGCACAGGGCCATCCTGGTGCTCGATGCTGCCGGACAGGTAGTGGGAAAAATCAGCCAACTCAGGGCCCTCAAGGCAATCGAGGGGGACCACGAGTTCAACGACGAAATCGAGGAGATGCGCAAGTTCAACTTCAGCGAGGCCTATATCGCCCAGCTCCGCGATAAATTCCGGTCGCGCAAGATCATCATCGAGGAGCAGACCCTGAGGGAGGCGGCCGGGAAAAAGGTCGAGGAATTCATGCAGGCGCCGACTCCCGGCGAGTATGTCTCCGAGGATTGCAGTCTCGACACCGCCATCCACAAGCTCGTTGCCGGCACGCATCTGTCGCTTCTGGTGACCCGCAAGAAGGAGATCGTCGGCATTCTCAGGATTTCAGATGTCTTTGCCGCGGTTTTCCATGAAATGGCGTCGCTGGAACACTCCCCATATAACATCACCTAAGGTCATCCCATGACAGAACTGGAAAAGCTCTTTAACAGGATCGTGCAGAGAGTGAACATCAACCTGCGCGAGTTGAATTTCGATGTGAGCCCATTTGCCGTGGAGCTCATTCCCCCCGATCAGCTGAACAAGTTTTACGCCTTTTACGGGATCACCCCCGATCATCCCCTCGATCTTCATTTCGAACATTCGGCTCTCGCCGGCAGTTATTTCTTAGGCAAATGCCGGGTGAAGAACTCCCTGCTCTACAAGAGCGATATCCGGGGCGACGAGCTGAAGCGCAAGGACAAGCAGATCAATTTCAAGAACTTCACCTTGACCCTCAACAAGGACGAAATCATCGACATCGAGGACAGCGCCCTGGTGAAGACACTCGTGCACAACTACTCCCACGATCCGGAGACCCCGGAGAAGTTCTTCATCAAGGACACGCTGGCCATGGATTACGCCAACATCCACGGCTCACCGTCCGACGGCTGCTTTCTCGGGCCGTACGCCACGGTGGATCTGACCACCATGCGGGACTGCGTGATCGGCGCCTACTCCTACATCCAGGCCGGCGAGATCTCCCATCTCAAGGTCGATCCGGGGACCATCTGGGTCAACAGCCCCGGCAACTTCAATTTCTTTTACAAGTATCCGGCGGAGGCGCTGGAACAGTACGTGTCCCTTTCTCCGGACAAGGTGCCCTGGGGCAGGCTCATCGACTTCATCGAGGAACGCAAGATGGAATTCCAGCGGGTCTTCGACTTCGTCAACCTCGAGGAGATCGAATCGGTCCCCAAAACCGCCTCCCTCGACCGTTATGCGGTGGTGCTGCCGAATATCAGGATCGCCGACAACGTGCTGGTGTCGCAGCGGGCCTACATCGAGAACTCGAGCCTCGGCAAGGGGGCTAACGCCCAGGAGAATTGTTTCATCATCAACTCTTCCCTGGAAGGCTACAACGTCACCGCCCACGGCGCGAAGATCATAGAGGCGGACCTGAAACTCGGGGTGTTTTCCGGCTTCAACAGCTACCTCTGCGGCAAGAAGAACAGCAGGCTGACCATCAACGAGGGCTGCGTCATCATGCCGCACACCATCATCGATATCGAGGAGCCGCTGGAGATCCCGGCCGACCACCTGGTCTGGGGGCTGGTGCGCAACCGGGAGGAACTGGCCAAAAACAGCGTCGCCCTCGCCGAGCTGAACAGGGTCGAGACTTCCTTGTCGAAGGGAAGAATGCATTTCGAGGGCAAAGGCGCTCTCTTCGTCAAGGCCTTCAAGGATCGCATCCATCATATCCTCGATGTCAATGGCGCCTTCTTCGAAGACGGCAAAAATGCCGGACACGCCCAGCGAAATCAGCGGCTCTCACTGAACACCATCCAGCCCTTCCAGTTCGGCGCCAATAAAGGCATGTATCCCAATATCCGGATTCTGCCGTAAGCGTCCGGCTTGAGATCGAAGTCATCACGGGAGATGCCGGGATGACTTCGATCCCTCTTTCCAACTTCGACTCTCGCCCGCAGTCATATCGGGAGTCTGAGTACCAAAGACCAGTTCCTCTTTTGGGCGAAAAATTCCTCAAATTTCAGTGGAAAGATGTTATCCTTGATAGAATGTCGTGGAGAACTTTCTGCCGGCTATTGTTTTCCCGATGGGGATTCGAAGAAACCGCCGATACGAATCAGGAAACGTGGCCGCTCCGACGAGATGGAAAAACAAAAATGAAACTCGATCTCGATCAATTGATAAATGCCCTCTCCAGCACAGTGGATCTGGTCTCGGTAGACGAAAAGCAACACGGCAAGAGGGTTGCCTACATGATCCTCGCCTGCGCCGAAAAACTTGGGTGCAGCCGGAAAGAGAAGACCATGCTTTTTCGCATGGGTCTTCTCCATGACTGCGGCGTCTCCTCCACGAAGGTACATAGACATATCATCGATGAACTGGAATGGAGCGGTGCAGACCATCATTGCCGGATAGGGGAGGACAGGCTGCGTAGATTTGCTCCTCTCGCCCCGCTGGCCGATGCCGTTCGTTACCATCACACCAGATGGCCGGTACTGCAAGAGATGGAGCTGCCGGAATCGATCAAGCGGCAGGCAAGTCTCATTTTTCTGATGGACCGGGTGGATGCCATGACCACCCTGCAGCATCCGACAAGCAGGCTGATTGTCAAAGACAAGGTATGCTCCAAGATCGACAGCCTCCGCCACTCCTATTTCGATCCCGAACTCGTAGACTCCTTCCTTGACGCCTCCGATACCGACGCCTTCTGGATAACCATGGAGCCAGCCTTCCTCGAGGATTTCCTGCTCAACCATCCTCTCGGCAGCGATGAGATCGTGATCGATTTCGATGGGCTCTATACCATCGCCTCAATCTTCGCCGAAATCGTCGACGCCAAGAGTCCTTACACCGCCGAGCATTCCCACGGCGTCGCCAGTCTGGCCAGGTTTTTGGCGGAGAAATGCGGGCTGTCCCAGTCGGTCTGCCGAAAGCTCGAGGTGGCCGGACTCCTGCATGATCTGGGGAAACTGCAGGTGCCGGATCCCATCCTGGAATACCGTGGATCGTTGTCCCGTGAAGAAACGGCGACCATGCACCATCACAGCTACGTCACCCATCAAATTCTCAACAAGGTGCACGGCCTGCAAGATATCGCCCTATGGGCGAGCAATCACCACGAAAAGCTGGACGGCAGCGGCTATCCGCATCGGCGGACGGCGGAATCCCTGACCATAGAGTCGCGGATCATCATGATTGCCGACATCTTCCAAGCACTCGCCCAAAACCGTCCTTACCGGGTTTCCCAGCCACCCGAAATCATCATCGACATCCTGAAGCAAGGCGCGGCCCGCCACCAGCTCGATGCCGGGGTTGTGAGTCTAGTCGAAGCCGAGCTCGAATCCTGCTACACCATCGCCACCACCCCCTGGGCAAATTCAAATGGCGACGCAAGTCGAATATGGCTCTGATAGACCTGATAGACCTTTACGAACTGCCGTCGAAGCCTCGGGGTTAAGCAGTCGTCCGAGAAGACGCCGGCCGGGGCGGTCACTCGCCGGAAAGCGGCTTCCGCTCCGGCAAATGTTACAATTCTATGGTGTTGATGCCGTATTGCCGAAGGTCCAGCAGGATTTTTTTGATTTGCTGCCTGCTGCAGTCGTTAATGGCATACACATTGCGGGTACCGTCGAGGAATTGCAGGACAAAATTGCCCTTTGCATCGATATAGGCGTTGCGGATATACTCCTTGTCCAGCCATGGCTTCATTTCCGCCATGAATTCATTCAAAGCACAAGTTTTCATTAAACTCCTCCATGAAGGGATTTCCAGACCGGCTCATATACTGCTACGTTAAGGCAGGTTGGGAATCCTTCAACTGCTCCACTGAAGCCGCTGCATAAAAACCACAGGAAACCTTTTCACCATGGATAGAAACATAGTACTCATCGGCTTCATGGCGGTGGGCAAAGGACGGACCGCGAGAGAACTGGCGCGGCAGAGCGGCAGATACGCCATCGATTGCGATGACCTGATAGAATCTTTCAGCAAGATGAGGATCAAGGAAATCTTCGAGCGCCAAGGCGAACCTCACTTTCGTCGTCTGGAGCGGGAAACCGGGGTGTGGCTGGAAAATAATGTCAACAACACCATCATCTCAACCGGCGGCGGCTTTGTCAACGTGCCGAACCTGAAGAACATCGGGGCGATAGTCTATCTGCACAGCGATTTCGAATCGATCATCACAAGGGTCATGGACCATCCGCAGGCCAAGAAAAAACTGGAAAAGAGACCCCTCTTGAAAAGTCTCAAAAAGGCTCGCAGTCTCTACGACAGCCGTCTGCCCATCTACCGGGAGGCGGCCGAACTGGAGATCGACGTTACCGGCCGCAAGACTGGAGACGTCGCCCGAAGCATCCTGCAGCAACTGGGGATCGCACCACTGCCGAAGGGTAATGAGTAGCTAGGGATAAGATCCATTCCGTTTCAACGGCTGGCTTGAAAGCGCACGCGGTCTTCCTATTCACGCAATTCTTTCTTCGCCCAAGCTGCCAGATTCCAGCATCTTTTCGATTACTATTACGACAACGACAACCGTTCCGCTACAGCTTCACTGACCACGAGGGAAGCTCCCAAGATATACTATATTTTCACTTCCGGCGGACGATCATGCCGCAGCGGCGGCAGTCGAACTCCAACTGGTATTCGCCTGTATTGTCGGAGAGCGTCAGCGGATCATTCCCTGACCGGCTGCCCTCCTTGGGGCAGATACCCAGCTGGGCCTTGATGCAGTATCTGGTGGTCATGAGGGCGCATCGCGCCACCTTTGCAGCCTGTAGGATCGATCTGTCGATCCGCCTGACTCCGTGGCGACGGTAGAAGTCTTCGGCCTTCCTGTTGGCGATGTTGTCGAGGTAACTCACATCAGTTTCAGGCCATGGGACATCGTTGGCTTTCAGCTCCACACGCTCCGGGATATAGCTTGCCAGCCGCACCGACTCGTGATGGGCCAGCGCCCGGCGGCGCAGTTCGTTATACACCGCGGCCGGATAGTAGGCTGTGGAATCGAGATCGACTGCAACCTCACCTACCAAAAAGAGAGTGGCGCCGCTTTTCTTCAATTGCCTTTCGGCGAGAAGTGCCGAGCTGCCCTGTCTCGCCGTTTCCTTTTCCACCTCCAGCTTGGTCTCGGAAGCCACCCCGTCCTCGTCGAGTATCTTCAAAAGCAGACCGCCCTCGATCTCCCGAAGGTCTAATCGCAGGACGAGCCTTCGGCAATGGTCGCTTGCGGCGAGGAGTCTGGCAAAGGTGATATCGGCGTTGCGATACACCGTTGTACCGGGCAGCGGGATAACTGCATCCCTCGGGTAGATCCTGCCGTCTGCAAACCGGTTGACCTTGATCCCGATCAGATTCCCGGCCGGATCGAAGAAACAGAGGCCATCGCCGTTATGGATGGTCTCGCCGGTCCTCAGGGTAAAACACTGACGCTCGGCCGAGACGACTTGTCCTAATTCCTGTCCGATCGACTTTGGGCTGTCGATAGCCCCGGGCGTATTGCGATCTTTCCTGAGAAAGTACTCGGTTCGGCCTCGGGAAAAGGATCTCGTGGGATTGGGCACGAAGGGAAAATAGCAGCGTCCGGACGAGGCACGGGTCAGGCCGGAGTCCTTGTCGATGATCTCATCGAGGGCCCGGCGGTAGTAAGCCGTCACGTTTTTCACATAGTTCTGGTCCTTCAGGCGACCTTCGATCTTGAAGGAGTCGATGCCCGCCGCGATCAGGTCGGGCAGGCAGGACGAGAGATCCAGATCCTTCAGGCTGAGAAGATACCGGTCCTTCGCCAGAATCTTCCCCCGGCCGTCACGCAGGGTGTAGCGATGGCGGCAGAACTGGGCGCACTCGCCCTTGTTGGCGCTCCGCCCGGCCACAACCTCGCTCATGTAGCACTGGCCGCTGTAGGAGACGCAGAGGGCGCCATGGACGAAGAATTCCAGGGTCAGCGAAGTGACTGCCCGGATCTCCCTGATTTCCGGCAGGCTCAACTCACGGGCCAGCACCACCTGCTGAAAACCGACTTTCTCAAGGAAGGCCACCTTCTGCGGCGTGCGGTTGTTCACCTGAGTGGAGGCATGCAGGGCAATAGGAGGCAGGTCGCACTCGAGCAGGCCCATGTCCTGGATGATCACGGCATCGATCCCGATACCATGCAGTTGCCAGGCAAGAGCCGCAGCCTGTTCCAGTTCCCGGTCGTCGAGAATGGTATTGAGCGCCACATAGACCTTCGCCCGGAACTGATGGGCAACGGCCGTAAGCTTTTCCAGATCCTGCAGGCTGTTGCCGGCCGCGGCCCGGGCGCCGAAACGCGGCCCGCCGATATAGACGGCGTCGGCGCCGTGATGGATGGCGGCAAGGCCGCAGCTAAGGTCCCTGGCCGGGGACAGCAATTCTAATTTACGTTTACCCATAACCACCGGGTCTTATGCAGAAGATCCCTTATTTGGAAGGGGCCCCCAGTTGCAGCTGAAAGCTCCGCCGATCATGGAAATCTGGCTTTTCGCCGCAATGATCTATTGCCCAATAACTGATCCTCCCGCCGGGCTCCAGGACGCAGGAGATCCCCGCTTCCAGCAACTCTGAATCACCTAAAATTCTATGGATGTCCATTTTGCAGGTGAACTCCAGCCGACCCGGAGCCTCGATCGCCTGACAGGAAGGCAGACCCAGGCGCTCTTCCTCCTCCATCCCCTGTCGGTAGTCGTTGAAGCGATAGACATTCCAGTCGCCAGCGGGACTAAAATTGCCTTCCCAGTAGGCCGCTTGGCCAGGTCTTCCCCAAAAGATTTCGAAACAGGTCCGCCGCCACAGCTGGTGACGGCGAATGATCGATTGAGCTGGATCGGGCAGGACAATCCCGGCAAGATCACCTTCCACGATATATTTAAGAGAAAGATTCCCGGGTAGTCTGTCCACCGAGCCGGATATCCGCAAGCCCTGTGGCGCCTCCCCGGGAGAGAAAGGACGGAGTTGAAAATGGCAGCGAAAGCCTGCTCCAATCTCCATTTTGCTTATTCTTCATCCACATCGATGCAGTCGACCGGGCAGGCAGCCGCCGCATCCTCGATGCACTCTTCATCCGCAGAATATTGTCCATAGACAAAGGCTTTCTCCGTTTCATCGTCAAAACCGAATACATCGGGGCAAAGATCGGTACAGCTCTGACAACCGATGCATTCCTCTTCATCCAATGTAACTTTTTGTGCCATCCGCAATCCTCCTTGTTGTTCATTAATATTACAAAGCGCGGCCCATCGGGAAATGCAGAAAGCACCCATGAACCAGCCTCTTTCCCATCCCCCCCTGGTGAAGCTTCACCTGAGGCTCGAGTCACAGATTTTTCCTGCACCGCGCTTGAAAAAAATCCCCCTTCAGGGGCGCAATGGTTTGGCCTGGCGCTCCCTCTTGTGTCATGTAATAGGGCAGGACACGCCGCCGCAGCTTCGGGCGGGGGATGATCTGGCGCCAGACTCATCCACTTTTTTTGTTTATATCCGCATTTTCTCGATAATCAACAGAAAAAGCGCTCTGCTGCAAGAGAAGGCTCGGGACAAGACAAAGTCTTTTTAAAATCAGTAAAATACGCATTAGGCAAAGTCTACACCTCCACGCTTTGCCCGTGAAACGGGACTATTACCTGAAAGCCTTCCCGTTGGAGATGATCGGCGAAGGCCAGAGTCTGATCCTCTTCGCCGTGGACGAGAGCGATTTTCTCCACCTTCAGATTCGATTGCCGCAGTACCCGCATGAGCTCCTTGCGGTCGCCGTGGGCACTGAAACCGCCCAGAGTCACGACCTTCGCCCGCAGAGGATACTCCTTATTGTAGAAACGGACCAGGGGCGCCGGTCCGCGCCGCCCTTCCCCATTGTATCTTTCGCCTATCTCCTGTAGATGCCGGCCAAAGGTGTTCTGCCCCATATAGCCGACGATCAGGATGGTGTTTCGATCGTCATGGATCTTGTGCCGCAGATGGTGGAGGACCCTGCCTCCCTCGCACATGCCGGAGCCGGCGATGACGATATGGGACTTCTTCTCCCGGTTGAGAGCCATGGATTCTTCCACGCTCTGGACGAACTGCAGCTGACTGAAGTCGAAGGGATTGATGCCTCTGCTCAGAAAGGACTGGTGGGCTTCCTCGTCGTAGGTTTCGGGGTGCTGGCCGAAGACATGAGTAATCTCGGTGGCAAGCGGGCTGTCGACCCAGACCGGCATCGGCGGGACCTCTTTCGCCAGGTAGAGCTCGTGGAGGAAGTAGATGAGTTCCTGAGTCCTGCCGTAGGCGAAGGCGGGGATGATGACCGAGCCGCCGCGGTCGAAGGTGTCGCACAGCACTTTCTTGAGCTGGGGCTTCATGTCCTGAACCGGGTCATGCAGACGATTGCCGTAGGTGCTTTCCATGATCATCAGGTCGATATTGCGATGTTCCGGGGCGAAATCCAGGGTGGGATCCTTGATAATCGGCTTATCGAAGCGGCCGATATCGCCGGAGTAGAGGATGGTCCTGGTCCGGCCGCCTGCCGTCCACTGAATCACCGTCATGGCCGAGCCGAGAATGTGACCGGCTTCATAGAAGGTGCAGTACAGCTCGCGGCCGATGGTCACTGTCTCCCGGTAAGGGATTCCGTGGAAGAAGGCCAGCGCCCGGTCTACATCGACCATGGAATAGAGCGGGCGGATCACCTCGAGACTGTGCTCAGTCAGAAGCTTTTCGATAACCTCGTCCCGCAGGATATGATGATTGGATTTCAGGAGCCGCTTGATATCCTGCATCTCCTCCCCCGAAAGGGTGGTCTTGCCGTCCCCGGATCTCACCTTGGCAAGGAACGACCTGGCAGTCTTGTAGTTGAGGTAGGAGGCGTCGCCTTCCTGGATCTTCGCGGTATCGCGGAGCAGATAGGCGCTGGCCGCCGCGGTCGCCCGCGAACAGAAGACCTGGCCGGTGAAACCGTCGTTCGTCACCATCGGCAACCTTCCGGAATGGTCGATGTGGGCATGGGAAAGGATCATGTTGGTCAAAATCTTTGGATCGACCGGCAGCACCCGGTTCTTCGCCTCGGTCTCCTTCCGTTTGCCCTGGAAGAGACCGCAATCCATCAGAATGTTGTCGTGATCGGTGGTCAGAACGTGGAACGAACCGGTTACCTCCCGCGCCGCGCCGTAAAATGTGACGTGCATGCCTGCTCCTTTATAAAGAAAAATGTATTACTGTTCTGCAGCCTGAATATGCATTTGCACTGAATCATCGAAATCGGGATCGCTATCGAAATCGAAAGGCACCGATACCGATACCGATAGCGATCCGGTACCTACCCGGCATTCCCGATCAACCCTCCTTGCATAACCATATTTTCCGATTTTTTTCTCTGCCGCTTCTCCCTTCAGCAGATCCTCGCATCGATGCACATCCGAAAGGTTCGCGGTGCGCAATGGCCGCACCTGGTTATTTCGACGGAATCGACTGTTCTTCCCTGCCGGCGGCATATTGCCACTACCTGCTGCAGCGACTGTTCAAACAGTTCCGGTCGCTGCAGGTCGTATAAATGCAGCCGGCCCTGCGGCTTCAACGCCGTCAGCGCCAACGGCAGAAAAGCAGCTGCCCCTGTGGGCAGCGGCATGATCACCCTATCGAAGCGACGGGTGGGGCAGAGGACCTGCAGATCCTCGGCATCCCCATGGAAAAGCTCGATGTTGTCGAGTTTCCTGTTGAGGCGCAGGTTCTGCAAGGCATACTCATGGGCCGCCGGATTCTTTTCGATACCGACGATCGACCGGGCCCGGCTAAAGCGGGAAATGACCAGGGGATATGGGGCGATTCCTGAAAAAAGCACCAGGATATCTTCACCTTCCCCGACCAATGAGGCGATACGCCGCCGCTCGTGGCCGCTTCGCACCGAGTAGTAGACCATCTCGGGATTGACCCGTAGCCTGACGCCGGATTCAGTGACTACCGTCTCCTTTCGCTTCTCGCCCGCGAGGATCGTCAAAGCGATGGTTCGAAACTCGCCGCCGTAATGGCCGGCCCGCTTCGCCACTACCTTGATCCTCGGGTTGCACGCCAGAAGCGCCCCGGCGATCAATCGTTCCTTTGGCTGGAGCTCATCCGGCACGATGACGACGGCAATATCTCCGATTACATCGTAACTGCCCACTAGCGCAGGCAATTCCTCTTCGCTCAACACTTCCCGCAAGACATTTTTCAACTTCATTGTCACTCAACTGTCGAGAACTCGAAAAAAAAGCGCCAGAGAAAGAATCTTTCCCTGACGCCAATACGAGCAGAACCCGATCAGAAATGAAAGTACAAAAGAGAAATTAAAGTTTCACAACATTTTCGGCCGCCGGACCTTTTTCCCCAAGGACGATATCGAATTTCACTCTCTGGCCCTCCTCGAGGGATTTGAACCCTTCCCCCTTGATCGCCGAGTGGTGCACGAAAACGTCCTTGCCGCCCTCCTGCTCGATAAAACCAAATCCCTTAGAATTATTGAACCACTTGACTTTCCCTTCTGCCATGGCACGACTCCTTTGGCATATGATGCGATTTTGACTTTCCCGCAATTCGCAGAAAAGTCACCCGAATCCCCTTATTTACCCGGATCCTGAAGAATAATCCAAACAAAAAGTGTAATTGAATGTAATCCAGCCCTATTCTCCTGACAAAATGAATACACCCAACACCTGACATCTTCCCGCACCAGTCGATCATCCGATGGATTGTTGGGAAAGTAACTCCGAAAAAAGATCGAGGTTGACGTGGAAAAACTCTTTCCTTTGGTCGCAATTCGACAATAGAGGTTGCGTAAATCACGAGTTTATGATTACTTAAGCAGGCCGAATCGTCGCAGAATAAACTATTTTTACCTGTGAAATTGAATGGTTTCTACACCTGGAGGAAAAAATGTTTAAAATCGTCAGACGCGAAGAAATGTCCCAGGGTACGGTGATTCTCAATGAAATTGAGGCTCCGCTGATCGCCCGAAAGGCCAGGCCGGGCCAGTTCGTCATCCTCAAGGCTAACGAGAACGGCGAACGCATCCCTCTGACCATGGCTGAAACCGACGCCGCCAAGGGCACCATCACCATCATTTACATGGTTGTCGGCAAATCGACGGCACTGTTCAAGGAGCTCAAGGTCGGCGAGGGCTACCAGGACGTCATCGGCCCCCTGGGCAAGGCCACCCATCTGGAGCGCGTCGGCAAAGTAGTCTGCGTCGGAGGCGGCACGGGAGTAGCCGTTCTCCATCCCATCACCCGCGGCCTGAAGGAAATCGGCAACGACGTCACCTGCATCATCGGCGCCCGGAACAAAGGCCTGCTGATCCTCGAGGACCAGATGAGGTCCGCCTCACACGATCTGCGCATCTGCACCGACGACGGCTCCTACGGCCATCACGGCTTTGTCACCGATGTTTTGAAAGACATCCTGAAGGCCGGCGATATCAAGCTGGTGGTGGCCATCGGGCCGGTGCCCATGATGAAGGCGGTCAGCAACATCACCAGGGAGCATAATGTCGAGACCATGGTCAGCCTCAACCCCATCATGGTCGACGGCACCGGGATGTGCGGCGGCTGCCGGGTGACGGTCGGCGGGGAAACCAAGTTCGCCTGCGTCGACGGCCCGGAGTTCGACGGCCTTAAAGTAGACTATGACGAATTGATGATGCGACTCAGGGCTTACCAGGCCGAGGAGCGCAAATGCCATGAGGAATACTGCACCATCCGTGACGCTCGCTGAAGATGCGGCGGCTGCACGCCCGTATCTCGACGACCTGTTAACTGATTCTATATCGTGGATTTGATTTCTACGGAGGACATTATGGCTGAAGCAGCAAACAAGAAGGAGCAGAAATCCAGGGTACCCATGCCCGAGCAGGATCCCAAGGTCAGGGCTCGTAATTTTCTCGAAGTCCCGACCGGCTATACCGTAAAAATGGCGCAGGAGGAAGCGAGCAGGTGTCTGCAGTGCAAGAAACCCGGATGCGTTGAAGGCTGTCCCGTGGGCGTCGACATCCCCGGTTTCATCGACCTCATCGCCCAGGGCGACATGGTGGGCGCCATTCGGAATCTTTGGAAGAAAAACGCCCTGCCCGCCGTCTGCGGCCGGGTCTGCCCGCAGGAGATCCAGTGCGAAGGCAAATGCATCGTCGGCAAGAAGGGTCAGCCAGTAGCCATCGGCAACCTTGAGCGTTTCTGCGCCGACTACGAGCGCGAGCACGGTACCGGAGAGCTGCCGCCGAAGGCTCAGCCCACCGGCAAGAGGGTGGCGGTGGTCGGATCCGGCCCGTCCGGTCTGACTGTCGCCGGCGATCTCATCGTCAAGGGTCACGACGTGACAATCTTCGAAGCCTTCCATAAACCTGGCGGAGTTCTGGTCTACGGCATTCCCGAATTCCGCCTGCCGAAGGCCATCGTCGCTCAGGAGGTCAATTTCCTCGAACGGCTGGGAGCAAAGGTCGAATGCAACGCCGTAGTCGGACGAACCGTCTCTCTGGACGAACTCTTCGCCGAGGGCTTCGACGCCATCTATGTCGGCGTCGGTGCAGGTCTGCCGAGATTCATGAATATCCCCGGCGAGAATCTTGTCGGCATTCTCTCCGCCAACGAATACCTCACCCGGGCGAACCTCATGAAGGCCTATAAATTCCCGGAAGTCGACACACCTATCCCCATCGGCAAGAATGTCGTCGTCCTTGGCGCCGGCAACGTCGCCATGGACGCCGCCCGGACAGCAATGCGCCTGGGCGCCGACAGCGTCAAGATCGTTTATCGCCGGTCGCGGGATGAAATGCCGGCCCGCAACGCCGAAATTCATCATGCCGAGGAGGAGGGCATCGAGATGTTCCTGCTCACCAACCCCACCCGCTATCTGGGCGATGCCAACGGTCGCCTCACCGGCATGGAGTGCCTGCGGATGGAGCTGGGCGAGCCCGATGCCTCCGGCAGGAGACGGCCCGTGCCGATAAAGGGATCAGAGTTTGAGATCGCCTGCGATCTGTGTATCGTGGCCGTCGGCTCCGGCGCCAATCCTCTATTGACCAGCGAGACCTCGGACATGAAGCTCAACAAATGGGGTTATATTGTCGCCGACGAGAAAACCGGCAAAACCACCAAGCCAGGAGTCTGGGCCGGAGGCGATATCGTCACAGGGGCGGCTACCGTTATTCTGGCAATGGGTGCCGGGCGCCAAGCGGCCGATTCCATCCATGACTACCTGACCCTCGGTTGGTAGAAGCTGCCGTCCGACATTCTCCCATTCACTGCTGATGATCACCCCCGCCGGCAACCTGCCGGCGGGGGTTCTTTATTACACCATGCGGCGATTGCATCTCCCGCTTCTCATCTCTTCGCCTATAATAATTCCTGATCATTATATTCAGTCAAATGAATAGGTCCCGCCTTAGATCCATCTCCTCAATGTTTCGAAATTAAATCCAAGGGAGCAAGTCTGTTGCGGAAAACGGAAAACGGCCATGGCGTAAGATCAAAATTCCTCCTCAGTCTGCCGCAATGTGCAATCTGGGCATACTGTAAGTTAATAGTTTTTCTCAGGAAAAATTTCTTAAGGAAAATCTCGAAAGATCTCTTGACATCCTATTGTATTTTCGGCTTTATTTATTGCATGCCTAATCAATTGCAGATTGTGCAGAACACGCCGCACAAGATCTCCAGGCATAACTTACCTCCAGCTCAGCACAACGTGCACACCAGGGCAACTTTTTTTGCACAATTTCTCCCTCCAAAATCGCCCTAAGTAGTTGTTTGGTAAGGAAAATAATTCCTTGACACAAGTTTAAGACGCCTGTTAATGAATGCGTATTCATAATCAATGGATGAAGCTGTGCGCCGTGCACCGGCCCACAGGGTATAGAAAAAACAGCATTAAGGGGAAATGATGTCCACAGAACTCGTTCTCTCTGCGGCGACCTTGATCGGCATCGCCGCCCTTGTTCCCTGCCTGATGATTCTCACCAAGATCCTTGGACCCAGATCCAAGGGAGCGATCAAAAATGAGGCTTACGAAAGCGGTATCGGTCCGATCATCGGTGCGGTCGACCAGAAGTTCAGCGTCAAGTTCTATCTCCTGGCGATCCTCTTCCTGATTTTCGACCTTGAGGCGGTCTTCATGTATCCGTGGGCCGTCGGCGTCCGTGAACTTGGCTGGTTCGGCTTTTTCGAGATGGTGGTCTTCATGCTGCTGCTGCTCACCGGACTCATCTACATTCTCAAGAAAGGGGTGCTCAATTGGCGTTAGGATTAGAAGCAAGTCTCGGCAACACGGTCATCACCACCAAGCTTGATGAAATCGTCAACTGGGGTCGGCAATATTCGCTGTGGCCGTTCGTCTTTGGAACCGCCTGCTGCGCTATCGAATTCATGAGTGCCGCGGCAAGCCAGCACGACATTTCCCGTTTCGGGGCGGAAGTTGTCCGCTTTTCGCCCCGACAGGCCGATCTCCTGCTGGTCTGCGGCACCGTCAGCTACAAGCAGGCGCCTATCCTGAAAAGGATCTACGAACAGATTCCCGAGCCCAAGTGGGTCGTCTCCATAGGGGCCTGTGCCTGCTCCGGAGGCATCTACGACAATTACTGCACGGTCCAGGGAATCGATACCATCATCCCCGTGGATGTCTATATCTCGGGCTGTCCGCCCCGGCCGGAAGCGATCCTGGACGCCCTGATGAAGATTCAGGCCCAGATCAAAACCGAAAGCGTTCTGAAAGACCGCCACAAAGACTTCAAAGGGATTCTTGACTGATATGAATGCTACGGCTCTAGAAAAATTCCAAGCCGCTTTTCCGGACGCGACCTGCAAGGGTGTCCTGGATTCGGTGGTTATCGACGTTCAGCCTGAAAACCTGGAGAAGACGCTCGCCCGGCTGAAGACAGACCCGGCTTTCAACTGCGGCCTCATGGTCGATGTCACGGCAGTCGATTACCTCCACTACCCGCAGCAGCGGGATACCCGGTTCGCCGTGGTCTACACGCTCCGCAACTGGCAGGAGGGTCTCCTGGTGCAGGTGCGGACGCCGGTGGCCGATCCGGATCGGGGCATCCCCACCGCCACGCACCTGTGGGGCTCGGCGATCTGGGGGGAGCGGGAAGCCTACGACCAGTACGGCGTGAAATTCCAGGGTCATCCCGACCTGCGGAGGATCCTCAACCACTGGCAGTTCGAAGGCCATCCCCTGCGCAAGGACTATCCCATCGGCAAAGGCCAGATCTGCTACCAGACCGACAGTCTGGAAAAGGAGATCAAAGCGAGGCTCGCGGAAAACGGGGTGGACGAAACCACCATGAACGATATCAACACCGAGATCATGTTCCTGAACCTCGGCCCCTCGCACCCCGCGACCCACGGCGCCATCCGTATTCTCACCGCTCTGGACGGCGAGACCATTCTCGCCAACGTCAATGAAATCGGTTACCTGCACCGGGGTTTCGAGAAGACGGCGGAGAACCGGACCTACAACCAGGTGATTCCCCTGACCGACCGGCTGAACTACTGCTCGTCGATGATCAACAACATCGCCTACGTCAAGGCGGTCGAGTCGTGGCTGGGAATCGAGATCACCGAACGGGCCAAGTTCATGCGGGTGATCCTCGCCGAGTTCTACCGGGTGCTCGACCACCTGGTGTGCCTTGCAGCCGCCATGGTCGATATGGGTGGTTTGACCAACTACTGGTACCTCTACAACGAAAAGGAAGCCGCCTACGACTTCATCAGCCGCCTCACCGGCGCCCGCCTCACCAGCTCCTTCACCAGGATCGGGGGCATGTACCGCGATTTCTACGAGGGCTGGGAGGATGATTTGGAAAGACAGCTCCAGGATATCGAAAAAGGCATAGGCGACTCACTGAAGCTCGTGGCCGCCAACCGGATCGTCCACGACCGGACCCAGAACGTCTGCGTACTGCCTGCCGAAACCGCCCTCAGCTACGGCTTCACCGGCCCGACCCTGCGCGCGAGCGGCGTGCCCTTCGACCTGCGCAAGGACTCCCCCTACTACAACTACGAGTCCTTTGACTTTACCGTGCCGGTCGGCTCCAAGGGAGATATCTACGACCGCTTTATGATCCGCTTCGAGGAGATGTTCCAGTCGATCGGCATCGTCCGCCAGGCGATGAAGATGATCCCGAAAGGGCCGGTCAATGTCAAGGATCCGCTGGTCTTCCTGCCGCCGAAACAGGAGGTCTACAGCAAGATCGAGGGGCTGGCCAACCATTTCAAGCTGATTTTCGAGGGGGTCAAGGTGCCGCCCGGCGAATGGTATGACTCGTTCGAGGCCGCCAACGGCGAACTGGGCTTTTATTTCGTGGCCGACGGCTCCGGGCAGCCCTACAAACTCAAGGTGCGGCCGCCGTGCTTCTATATCATGGGAGGTTTTCATAAAATGGTTGAAGGTAACATGATTGCAGACGCGGTCATCAACCTGAGTTGTATCAATATAATCGGCGGGGAGTTGGACAGATGAGCGATCGTTCACAACTGATTTCGACTGGAATACCGTTCCAGTACGACCAGCAAAGGGATGCTGAATTCGAGAGGCTTGTCGGGCGCTACCCCACCCGGGAATCGATGATCCTCCCGGCCCTCTGGCTCATCCAGGAACAACAGGGCTGGATCAGCCAGGAAGCCATCGCCTACGTGGCCGACCGGATCGGCACCTTCGCCAGCAAGGTCTACGAGGCGGTGACTTTCTACACCATGTACCAGCTCGAACCACCGGGCAAACACCATATCTGCATCTGCCGCACCCTCTCCTGCTGGCTTCGGGGGAAGCAGGAAATCGTCGACTACCTCAAGAACGAAATGGGCCTCACCCCGGGCAAGGCCAGTGAAGACGGCAAATTCAGCCTGGAGGAAGTCGAGTGCCTGGGCCACTGCGGCACCGCGCCGGTCGTCCAGGTCAACGGCGAATTCTACGAGAACATGGACGTAGACAAACTGAAAGCGCTCTTGGCCACATTGAAATAAGGAGGCGCAAGGATATGGAAGTAAAGGAAGTAAAGCTGCTCAGTGCCAGGTTCGACATCAAGAATTCCCATAAGCTGAAAACCGCCAAGAAACACGGCGCCTACGGTACCTTGGACAAGCTCTTCGCCATGAAGCCCGAGGATGTCATAGAAGAAGTCAAGAGAAGCGGCCTGCGCGGCCGCGGCGGGGCCGGTTTCCCGGCGGGCGTGAAATGGGGATTTCTGCCCAAGAATACCGGCAAGCCGGTGTATCTGGCGGTGAATTCCGACGAGTCCGAACCGGCGACCTTCAAGGATCGCTATATCCTCGTCAAGGACCCGCACATGCTGATCGAGGGGATCATCATCTGCAGCTACGCCATCGGGTCCCATGACACTTATATCTACATCCGCGGCGAATACACCACCCAGGTGAAGGCCCTGCAGGCGGCCATCGACGAGGCCTACGCGGCGGGCTACCTGGGAGAGAAAGTGGCCGGACGCGACTATCGCATCGACGTCACCGTACATCGCGGGGCCGGCGCCTATGTCTGCGGCGAGGAGACCGCGCTGCTGGAATCCATCGAGGGCAAGAAAGGCCAGCCCCGCAGCAAGCCGCCATTTCCGGCGGTGGCCGGTCTCTACGGCTGCCCGACGATCATCAACAACGTCCAGAGTATCGCCTCCCTGCCCTGGATCATCGAAAACGGCGCCGACGCCTACAAGGCCTACGGTACGGAGAAAAGCTCAGGCACCCACCTCTTCGGCATCTCCGGCCATGTCGAAAAACCGGGCATGTATGAACTGCCCCTGGGCCTGCCCCTGCTCGAGGTACTGGACAAGGTGGCCGGCGGAGTCTGGAAGGGCAGGAAGCTCAAGGGCATCATCCCCGGCGGCAGTTCCACTCCGGTGCTGACCCCCGAGGAGGCCAAGACCGTGACCCTCGACTATGAGTCGATGGCAGCCCACAAGACCATGTTCGGCTCGGGCGGCATCGTGGTGCTGGACGAAACCGTGGATGTGGTGCAGCTCGTCAAGAATCTCATCGATTTCTACCACCACGAGTCCTGCGGCCAGTGCACTCCCTGCCGGGAGGGACTCGGCTGGATGCTGAAGATCGTCAAGAAGATCCTGAGCGGCGACGGCACTTTGGACGATGTCAAGCTGCTGCGCGAGCTCTGCGACAATATCGAAATGAAAACCGTCTGCGTTCTCTCGGCCGCCTGCACCATGCCGGTGCGCAGTTACCTGGACAAGTTCAGGCACGAGTTCGAGGCGTACGTTTACAAGGACGCCTCGCCCACGGCCAATTAGGAATAGGTTACCCCATGGCTGATATGATTAAACTTTTCGTAAACGGAGTCGAGGTCGAAGTCGAGTCGGGCAAAAACCTGATCGATGCCATCGGTGCCGTCGGCATCGAGATACCTCACCTGTGCTACCACCCGGCCCTCGGCGCGGACGGCAACTGCCGGATGTGCCTGGTCGGCATCGAAGACGGCCGACCGCCCCTGGTGCCGGCGTGCAAGACCCCGGCCCAGTCGGGCATGAAGGTTCTGCTGAACGCCGATCACATCAGGAAGATCCAGCACGACGTCATGGAGTTCGAGCTGATCAACCACCCCATCGACTGCCCGATCTGCGACCAGGCCGGGGAATGCAAGCTCCAGGACTACTACATGGGCTACGACCAGCGGGAGAGCCGGATGACCGTTCCCCCCGTGGCCAAAAACAAGAAGATGGATTTCGGCTGCGGCGTGGTCCACGACCAGGAACGATGCGTGGTCTGCGGCCGCTGCGTGCGGTTCTGCCGCCAGATCACCAAAACCGGCGAGCTGGGCATCATCAACCGCTCCGACGACGCCCGGGTCAATATCTTCCCGGGAAGGCCGCTCAACAACCGCTACGCCCTGAATGTGGTCGATCTCTGCCCGGTGGGCGCCATGACCAGCAAGGATTTCCGCTTCAGGCAGCGGGTCTGGTTCCTGAAAAAGGACCCTGGCATCTGCCACGGCTGCGCCAAGGGCTGCAATATTTTCATCGACCACAACCGCCCGAAATACGAGGACGATACCATCTACCGCTTACGCCCGCGTTTAAATGCCCAGGTCAACGGCTACTTCATCTGCGACGAAGGGCGGCTGAGCTACAAGAGGGAAAACGAAGGCCGGCTGACCGAAGCCCGGATCGGCGGGCAGGCCCGGCCACTCGAGGATGTTATTGCCGCCGCCGCGGGGGAGATCGAGCGGTCCACGGGAACCCTCATCCTGCTCTCGCCCAACTGCACGCTCGAGCAGATGGCGGGCGTCAAGGCGCTCGCCCAAAAACTCGGGGCGCAGCTCTCGGGCTTCAGCGACGGCTATATCAAGGCGGGCGACGGCGACGATTTCCTCATCCGGGACGACAAGTCGGCCAATCGCGCGGGCCTTGCCCTGCTCGGCATCGACAGCAGCAGGGAGCACTTTGAGAAGGCGGTCCAGGAGGCAAAGCTCCTGATCAACTTCAACAACAACCTGCAGCTCTCTTATGCCGACGCCGACCTGAAGAAACTGCTGAAGGATACCAGGATCATCGCCGTATCCACCCACGACGACCCGCTGACCGCATCGGCCGACCTGGCGATCCCGGTCGCTTCTTTTTCCGAATACGGCGGCACCGTGATCAACTGCGACAACATCCGGCAGTCCTTTGCCAAGGCGGTGACGAAGAACATAGATCTCGCTGATATCGGGGCGATTGCCGCCCGGCTGGGCAGCCCGCTGCGGAGCGAGCAGGAGCGGATCGCCGAATTGCACAAGTACACCGTTGCGCTGCAGGACCTTCAGTCAGACAGTAATTCAAACGCTAGCGAGGCTGCCAATGTCAAATCTTGATATCTTCATGTTGGTCGTTCGAGTCGCCTTCGCCGCCTTCATCCCGCTCTGCTTCATCGCGGTCTGCGTGTGGATGGAGAGGAGGGGGGCCGGCTTCTTCCAGGACCGGTCCGGCCCCAACCGGGCCAATGTCCTCGGTTTTCGGGCCGCCGGGCTGGTGCAGAATCTTGCCGACGCGGTGAAGCTCATCTTCAAGGAAGATGTCGTTTCCGGCCATATCAAGCATAAGTTCTACTTCATCCTGGCCCCGGCCATCGTCTTTTTCACGGCCCTCGTCTCCTTCGCCGTCGTGCCCTTCGCCGATACCCTGGTGCTGGGCGGCAAGAGCTACATCATGCAGGGCATCCCCCTCGACCTCGGCATCCTCTGGTTTTTGGCCCTGGCAGGCTTCGCCGTCTACGGCATCATCCTCGCCGGCTGGTCGTCGACCAACAAGTACGGCATCCTGGGCAGCCTCCGTTCGGCGGCGCAGGTGATCAGCTACGAGATTCCCATGGGTCTGGCGATCATCAGCATGCTCATCGTCTACGGTACGGTCAATCTCAATGAAATGGCCCAGTTCCAGGGGCAGCTGCTGTTCGGTTTCATCCCCATGTGGGGGGCCGTGCTGCAGCCTCTCGGCCTCGTTATCTTCATCGTCGCCGCCTTCGCCGAAACCAACCGGACGCCCTTCGACCTGGCCGAAGGCGAGAGCGAAATCGTCGCCGGCTACCATGTCGAATACAGCGCCATGAAATTCGCCGTCTTCTTCATGGGGGAATATGTCGCGCTCTTCGTCTCGAGCGCCATCATCGTGACCCTCTTCTTCGGCGGCTATCAGGTTCCCTTCCTGTCCACGGCGACGCTCATCAAGGGCGCCAAGCCTGTCGCCTTCCTGCTCATGGTGCTCCTGCCGGTCGGCATGCACTACTTCGCCGGCTGGATCAGGCGAAACAACGTCAGTCACTACCCCCGGGAAAACGACCCCCGGGTTTTCGAAGCCAATATCTACATCAAGTGCTTTTGGGCACTGGTGATATTCCTCGAGCTCGTCCTCCTGGCCATCCTCTTCAGCGAGTCCGGCGGGTCGGCGGCTCACATTTTCGTGGCCTTGCTCCAGGTGGGAACTTTCCTCTTGAAAGTCACCATGATGATCTTCGTCTACATCTGGGTTCGCTGGACCTTACCCCGTTTCCGCTATGACCAGCTCCAAAAATTGGGATGGCAGGTGCTTCTTCCGCTGGCACTTCTGAACATCTTCATTACAAGCGCTTTTGTCGTGGCGTTGAGCTGAGCCGTTGTGCAGAATTTTATGATTACAAATACTTGTCGAAACGGCATAAGGGGTCGTAACGAAAATGAAAATGTCGTTTTTAGTTATTTTGTAACGGCCCCAAAAGGAGGATGATAATGGGTGCAAATATAAAAACCATCGAGCGGAAAGGATCGACCCCCCAGGAACGATTCTATCTCCTCGAAATCTTCAAAGGAATGGCCACCACCTTCGGCCATTTCATCAGAAACCTTCTCGATACCCGCAAGTTGTATGTCCGCCATTACCCCGAGGTGAAGCCGGAGATCCCGGTGCGCTGGCGGGGCCGCCATCGTCTGACCACCCATCCCGACGGCACGGTCAAGTGCGTGGCCTGCTTCATGTGCCAGACCAACTGCCCCTCGAACTGCATCATGATCGAGGCCGGGGAGCGACTTGACGGCAAGACCGAGAAGATGCCTGTCAAGTTCAACATCGATCTCCTGGAATGCATCTACTGCGGCTACTGCGTGGAAGCGTGCCCGCTGGATGCCATCCGGATGGATACCGGAATCTTTTCGGTCACCGACGACAACAGGGAATCCTTCGTCATGGGCCTCGATGAGTTGCTGAAGACTCCCGGGGCCTTTCCCGAAGACCACTACAAAAAAGGGGGCGCCTGATACCATGTTTGCCGAGGGTTTATTTATCGCATTTGCAGTGCTGTCGGTTCTTGGCGCCCTGGGGCTGGTGCTCTTCCGCCATCCGATGAACGGGGCGATGAGTCTCATCGTGACCATGATCTCGCTGGCCGGGCTCTACGCCCTGCTCTCCGCCAAGCTGATTTTCGTACTGCAGCTCATCGTCTATGCGGGAGCCATCATGTCGCTCATCCTCTTTATCATCATGTTCCTGAACATCCAGGACAATGATCTTCCCGAGGAGAAGGGCAGGTTCTACTACCTGCTCGGGGGGACTGTCGCCATCATTCCCATCGCGGGCTTTCTCATCAAGCTGGTGAAGGGCATCCCCGAAACTCAGGCGACAATAGTCGGCAACGGTTTCGGCGGAGTCAAGGAAGTGGGCCTGGTGCTTTTCCAGGACTGGCTGCTGCCCTTTGAAATCGTATCGATTCTCCTGCTGGTGGCCCTCGTCGGAGCGGTCGTGCTGGCAGGCAAGAGGAGGATGATCAAGTGATTCAGGATTTTCTCGTACTCAGCGTCATTCTCTTTTCCCTGGGAATTCTCGGCGTAGTCTCCCGGCGGAACGTGTTCACGGTCTTCATGTCCATCGAGCTGATGCTCAATGCGGCGAATCTCGCCTTCCTCGCCTTCTCCCGACTGCACGAGACCATGGACGGACATGTACTGGCCATGATGGTGATGGCGGTGGCCGCCGCGGAAGCGGCGCTGGCACTCGCCGTCGTCATTCTGCTGCACAAGCATAAAGGCAAGCTGGACACCAACATGTTCAGTGTATTGAAAGGGTGATTCCATGGAACATACCGCAACATATCTGGGCTTGATCCCCCTCTTTCCACTTATCGGCGCCGCAGTCATCGGCCTCTTGCACATGTTCACCTGCAAGAGCAACCCACTGCCCGAAAAGCTCTACGGGGCGCTTGCCTGCGTGGGCCCACTGCTGTCGACTTTCCTGGCGGTGGTGGTCTTCGTGCACCTCAAGGGGCTGCCGGCGGAAGAGCGCTTCCTCGTCCATAACGTCTTCACCTGGTTCGCGGTGGGCGACCTGCATATCGACATGGGTTTCCTGGCGGACCCCTTGAGCTCGCTGATGCTGCTCTTCGTCACCTTCATCGGCTCGCTCATCCATATCTACTCCATCGGTTATATGGCCAAGGACCAGAACTTCGGCAAATTCTTCGCCTACATGAACCTGTTCCTCGGCTCCATGCTGATCCTGGTGCTCGGCAGCGGTCCGGTGGTCATGTTCGTCGGCTGGGAGGGCGTGGGGCTCTGTTCCTACCTCTTGATCAGCTACTACAGCGAGGACACCGACAACGTGCTGGCCGGCAACAAGGCCTTCATCGTCAACCGGATCGGCGACCTGGGCTTCGTCCTGGGCATGTCGTTTCTGTTCTGGGCCATCGGCGCGGGCGGCTTCGATTATCTCTCCCTGAAAGAGAACGCCCATACCATGAGCGCGGGCGTCGGCATCGCCGTCTGTCTGCTGCTCTTCGTCGGCGCCTGCGGCAAATCGGCGCAGATTCCGCTCTACGTCTGGCTGCCTGACGCCATGGCTGGCCCGACCCCGGTCTCCGCCCTCATCCATGCCGCGACCATGGTCACCGCCGGCGTCTATATGGTCGCCCGGTTCAGCTTCCTCTATGCCAGCTTTCCCGTCGCCGGCTCGGTGGTGGCCTGGGTGGGCATCCTGACCGCTCTCTTGGCCGCCATCTTCGGCATGTTCCAGAAGGATATCAAGAAGATCCTCGCCTACTCGACCGTCAGTCAGCTCGGCTACATGTTCGCAGGGGTAGGCGTCGCCGCCTACTCCGCCGGGATCTTCCACGTCTTCACCCATGCCTTCTTCAAGGCCCTGCTCTTTTTGGGCGCGGGGTCGGTCATCTATGGTCTCCACCACCAGCAGGACATCTGGAAGATGGGCGGCCTGAAGGACAAGATGCCGACAACCTACAAGACCATGTTGATCGGCGCCCTGGCCCTGGCCGGCTGCCCGCTCCTTTCCGGGTTCTTCAGCAAGGACGAGATCCTCTTCTCCGCGCTGGCCACCGGCCACACCGGGATCTGGCTGGTCGGCGTGCTGGTGGCGGGGATGACCGCCTACTACACCTTCCGCATGATATTCGTGGTCTTCCACGGCAATCCGCGGGATAAGGAGGCCTTCGACCACGCCCACGAATCCCCGGCAGTCATGACCGTGCCCCTGGTGGTTCTGGCAGTCGGCGCGGTCTTTGCCGGCTACTTGAACCTGCCCGGCATCTTCGGCGGGGACCTGGAGGTATCGCATTGGCTCGCCCCGAGCGTTGCCGATAATCATCCCCATGTCGGCATTTCTGTCGAGCTTCTCGCGATCTTCGCCAGCATCGTCGCCTTTGCCGTCGGCATCACCATCGCCTACAAAAGATTCGGCCAGGGCGCGGAGGAGCCGGTGTTCACCGGTTTCGCCAAGGCCGGCTATTACAAATTCTACGTGGACGAGATCTACAATGCGGTCTTCGTCCAGCCCTATAAAGGCTTCGGCTCGGTCATCTCCAGGTTCATCGAACCCAATGTCACCGACATCCATGTCAAGTTCTCAACCTGGCTTTACCGGAAGGCCGGAACGGCCTTCAAGGCCCTCCAGGTCGGCTATGTCCGGGTCTATGCCATTTACATGGTCATCGGGCTGAGTCTCATGAGTCTCTTCCTCTCTCAATCGATCAAATAAGGTGAGGTGAACGAATGTTCGAATATGCCCTCTCATTCATGATCTTTCTGCCGATCGTCGCCGGACTGGCCCTGCTGCTCCTGCCCCTGAGCAACCACGGGGCGCGGATCGCCGGCTTCATCGTCTCGGTGGCGGTGCTGTTCCTCGGCATCGAGCTCTTTCTCGGCTTTGCCGGCACCGGCGGCCTGGAGTACGTCGAGAAAAGGCCGTGGATCGAATCCCTCGGAATCAGCTACAGCCTGGGCGTCGACGGGATCAGTCTGCTGGTGCTCATGGCCGGCTCGATCCTCTTTCCCATGGTCTTCACGCTCTTCGCCCCGCGCTCGAAAGGCTACTATGCCAATCTGCTCATCGCCCAGGGATCGATGGCGGGGGCGATATGCGCCACCGATCTGGTGCTCTTCTACATTTTCTGGGAGATCATGCTGCTGCCGATCTTTTTCATGATCGGCCTGTACGGCGGCCCGAACCGGCTGCCGGCCACGCTCAAGATCACCATCTATACCATCGCCGGATCGCTGCTCATGCTGGCCGCGCTGGTCTATGTCGGCGTTTCCCACCATGCCCAATTCGGCCGGTGGTCCTTCGACATTGTCGAATTGAGCCGGCTCAATCTTGGGGGCGGCTTTGCCGTGCTGGCCTTCCTCATGTTCATGGTGGCGTTTGCCATCAAGATACCGCTCTTCCCCTTTCATACCTGGCTGCCGGACGCCTATACCGAAGCGCCCAGCGCCACCACCTTCGTCCTCTCGGCGATCATGGCCAAGATCGGCGTGTACGGCGTGATCCGCTTCGTGATGCCGGTCTTTGAACTTGAATTCACCCGTTTCGCGGTCCTTCTGTCGCTTGCCGGCGTCACCGGCATGATGTACTGCGGCCTTGCCGCCATCGCCCAGAAGGACATGAAGAGGATGCTCGCCTTCTCCTCGGCCTCTCATATGGGCGTGATCGCCCTGGGCGTCTTCTGCATGAATGTTCAGGCGTTGACCGGGACGCTCTTCCAGATCGCCGCCCACGCGACCAGCACCGGGGTGCTGTTCCTCTTCCTCGGCCTGATGGAGGAGAGGATGCAGACCAGGAACATCGAGGATCTCGGCGGCATTGCCTACCGGGCCCCGATCTTCGCCACCTTCTTCGCCATCGCCATGCTGGCCTCCGTCGGACTGCCCGGCACCAGCGGCTTCATCGGCGAGTTCCTCATCATCCTCGGCGCCATCAAGTTCAGCGGCTTCATCGGCTTTCTGGCCGGCACTTCGCTGGTGATCGGGGTCTGCTACATGCTCTGGATGTTCCAGCGGGTCTTCTTCGAGAAGACCAACGAACGCACCATAGGATTCCCGGATCTCAAGGTGTCCGAGGCGCTGACCTTCCTGCCGGTGATTCTCCTGATCCTGGGGATGGGCATCTTCCCGCAACCCTTCATCAAGCGGATCGAGCCGACTGCCCTGATGCAGATCGCGCAGGTGAACGACGCTTCGCAGAGCCAGGCCGGCAAAGCCGTTGCGGCTTCAGGCCTCCATAATCAAAAGAATTAGGCAAGGGTACCGTTATGAATGATTTCTTGTCATTGCTCCCCCTTCTCACTATCGGCACGGGCGCCATCCTGCTGATGATCATGTCCGCTTTCGAGAAATTGCGACTGGAAACCGCCTCGTATGTCAGTCTGGGATTTTTCGCGGTGGCCTTCTTCATCCAGCTGCTGGTCTTCAACAGCTCGGCCGATCCGGTTTTCGAGAGCCTGTTCAACGGCATGCTGGTCTCCAGCAGTTTCACCTGCACCGCCGGTTTGGTTATCCTCGCCTGCGGCTTCTTTACCGCCTTGAACTCCAACAGCTACTTCAAGATCAACATCTTCGGCACCCTCGAATTCTATTCGATCATGATGTTCGGGGTCTGCGGCATGCTGCTTCTGACCATGTCCCAGGAATTGATCACCGCCTTCATCGCCATCGAGATCATGTCGCTCGCCATCTACATCCTGGTCGGCTACGACCGGGCGAGCGTCACCGGCACCGAGGCCATTCTGAAGTACCTGATGCTGGGGGCGTTTGCCGGAGCGTTTTTCACCATGGGGACCGCCCTGGTCTACGGCGGCGTCGGCAGCACCAAGTTCACTGCGATCGGCCAGTACCTCGCCGCTCATCCGGCAGGGACGCCGCTGCTGATCGGCGGCGCCTTCTTCATTCTCGTCGCCTTCTGCTTCAAGGTCGCCGCCTTTCCCTTCCATGCCTGGGTGGTGGATGTTTATGACGGGGCGGCGACACCGGTCACCGGCTTCATGGCCACGGCCCTCAAGGCCGCCGTCTTCACCGTCTTCGCCAACTTCCTGGCGATCAGCGGCAGCCTGCACGGCAGCTGGATCACCTTCCTCTTCTATGTCTCCGTGCTGACCATGTTCGGCGGCAATCTCATCGCCATCGGCCAGAACAACCTGAAGAGGATGCTGGCGGCCTCCGGTATCGTCCATTCGGGTTACCTGCTCATCGCCCTGGTGGCGATCAGCTCGGAGAACTTCACCGGCAGCGTTATCGCCTACTATCTGGCTGCCTATGCGGCCGGCACCCTTGGCATCTTTGCCGCACTGTCTTACCTTGGGGGTGAAGGCGAAAAACGGGCAACTTTCGATGACTTCAAAGGTCTGGCCAAGGTCAGGCCGTATTCGGCCGCCGCAATCACCGTCTTTCTCCTTTCCATGGCAGGGATTCCGCCGACCGCCGGCTTTATGGGCAAATTCTATATCATCACCAGTGCGATCTCGGCGGGTCAGGTGGCCCTTGCCGTGCTGGGGGTGGTCAGCAGCATTCTGTCGATGTGGTATTACCTGCGGCTGATCATTGCCATGTATTTCCATGATGCCGAGGATACTTTTGAAACGCGGGGGTCGATATTCGCCACCGCGGGCACGTTCGTCCTGGCGATCTGCGTGTTCGCCATCGGCATCTATCCTATAGTCATTTAGTACCTTAGAAATTCGTTTCTCGCTTTTTAAGAACGAATTTCGTGAAGGTACTTATACCCCTCAAGGGGGTACTGAAAAGAGTCCCCTCTGCTGTAGGAGGGGATAACAACCCCTTGGGTTGCGGGCGTCAGCCCGCATTAGTGTCCTACAGAATATTTGTGAAGGTTCTTATCCAGCTCAGCTGGATTGGGAAATTAGACATTCAGGCGGGGTAAAACTCCCTTCAACAATTCATCTGCACAGTTCGATTGCCGCACTGTCGGACACTGCATTCGTGGAGCGACCATCATGAAAGTAAAAGACATTCTGGCGGAAAAAGGCAGCAGGGTCATCACCGTTGAGAAAAGCACCCCGGTCCTCGACGCTATGAGGATCTTCCCGGCGAACCGGGTCGGCTCCCTGCTGGTGGTGGACAAGTTTGATGAAATCCTGGGGATTATCGCCGCGCGCGACCTTCTGATGGCAGTCATCAATCATCTCGACAGGATCAAGACCATGACCGTGGAAGAGATTATGACCACCAACCTCATCGTCGGCACGGAAGACGATACCATCGAATATCTTCAGGCAATCATGACGGAAAACCGAATCCGCCACGTCCCCATCGTCGAAGGCCGGCAGTTGAAGGGGATCGTTTCCATCGGCGACGTGGTCAAAGCCCTCATGACAGAGAAGGATGTCGAGAACCGATATCTCAAGGATTACATCGCCGACAGGTATCCCCGCTGATATCCGGACCAGGGGGCTTCGGCCAATCCTTCAAATCAAAAGGCTTCCTTCGCCCTCGCGGCGAATGGAAGCATTTTGATTTTTATGAGGAAGATCCCCTACTCCCGATCAGGCCACTGACGGTTCTGGTCACCCTTGCTCCAGTGGGTCTGTTTCCTGCCGCTGTGAAGGTTGTACTTCTCCACCTTTTTCAACAGGGCGGTGTGGGACAGGCGCAGCTTTCTTGCCGCCTCGCGGATACTGGAGCTGGAATTGAGCGCCCCCAGGAGGATTTCCTGCTCATAGCTGCCCAGCAGATCCTTCAGCGGAATGCTGCCGCTCCTGGCAATATCGAGGGTTCTATGATTCCCGTGGCCTACGGTTTCATGACCAAGAAGGATGGACTCGACGCCGATGTTTTCCGAGTCGCTGAGGACCGCCGCCCGTTCGATGACGTTCTTCAACTCCCTCACGTTTCCCGGCCATGGATAATCGTAGAGCTTGGCCATTGCTCCGCTGGTGATCGTCTGCTCCGCCTTGCCGAGCTTGAGGTTGAACTGCCGGAGAAAGGTCTGGGCCAGGAGAGGAATGTCAGACATCCGCTCCTTCAAGGGCGGGATCTGAATGGTCAGGACGTTGATCCTGTAGAAAAGGTCCTCGCGGAAACGTTTTTCTCGGACCATGTCCTTGAGATTCTTGTTGGTGGCGGTGATCACCCGGGCATTGACAGGGATTTCCTCGAAGCCGCCGATCCGCCGCACATGGTTTTCCTGCAGCACCCGGAGGATCTTGGCCTGGGTTCCGGGAGGCATGTCGCCGATCTCGTCGAGGAAAATCGTGCCGTCCCCGGCCGCCTCGAAGAGGCCTGCCTTGCCTTTCTTCCGAGCATCGGTGAAGGCCCCGTCCACATAACCGAATAATTCGCTCTCGATGAGCTGCTCCGGCAGGGCCGCGCAGTTGACCGGAACGAAGGGCCCTGTCCGCCCGCTTTCGAAGTGGATGGCCCGCGCGAACAGTTCCTTGCCGGTGCCGCTCTCGCCGGTGATCGAGACGATGGTGCTCGTCTCGGCGATCTTTCTCGCGAAGGTGATGAGGTTCTTGACTGCCGAATGCTCACCGATGAAATCGTCGAAGGTGACCGCCAGCGGCGTCGACACGGCATCGACCATCTCCTTCACTTCCCGCAAGTTTTTCATGATCAGCACGGCGCCGACGAAATTGCCCTGGGAATCGTGGATCGGCTTGGCCGAGCCGTAAAACTCCACCCTGCCGGTCCCGGTTACCGCGAGCTTGCGCCGGCTCACCGGGATGCGCTTTTCCACGCACTCGAGGAGAATCGAGTCCTTGGGGCTGATTTCACTGATGTGCCGGCCGATGATGTTCTCGTAGACCTGGTCGAGGGTGCGGCAGGCCACGCAGTTGATGGTATTGATGATCCCGGCAGCATCGACGGAGATGATCCCCTCGCTCATACCATCGAACAAGGTACGGAACCATTTCTGCCTCTTCTCCTGCGGCAACCGGATCAGCTCGGTCTGGCTCACAAGCCCCGGCAGTGTCGCAAAAAGCGAAAACAGCCCTTCTTTGTCGAATTGCCGATCGCCCAATTCGATCTCAATGCTGATCTTCGCCAGTCCGTCCATAGGCTCGACCTCCATGGTGACGATATTGAGACCCTGGCTGGTGGTCAGCTTTGTTATATCGAAAACGATACCTATACGATCGTTGAACAGCAGTTGGAGTTTCAGATTTTGGGCCACGCGATCACCTGCGGAAAAATTGCCGGAAGACTTCTTTCGAAAGCTCAAAGACTTGTCGGCAAATGTACCCTCGTCGGCTGGAAATGACGAGGGTAATCGTATCGATCGGCGATGCGGCCGGGGAAGCAGACCTTTTCCTTACCGGACACGGCGGGAAAGCCGGGTCGATGCCCAATTATGCGACAAGGAGAAGAGTCCGGTAAAAACTGCATGACCCGCATCGTGCCGGACGATGTCGAGAACATCGGGCAGCTTCCGCACTTGCTTTACCACCTGCTCCAGTTTCTCATCCTCGTTCACCTGCAGCCAGATCCGGCTGGTCTCCCCGGTCGCGATGGGCACACAAACGATCCCTTCGAGGTTATAGGCCCGGCGGGAAAACAGGCCGCAGATATGCGACATCACCCCGGGATGATTGTTGACCGTCAGCTCCAGGACCATACCGGCGCAAACCTCCCGCCCCCTTTCAACATCCGCATTTTTCCGCATTGCACCCTCCGAGCATGAAACTGTTCGAGGCCCCCGGCGGGACCATCGGATAAACCTCCTCTTCCTTGGCTATCGGCACGTTAATGAGGCAGGGCCCCTGCACCGCCATAGCCTCTTCCAGCAGCGACTCCAGATCGCTGCCCGGGGCTGCATGGTATGCCCGCATGCCGAAGCCGGCGGCGATGGCCGCGAAATCGATATCGATCCGAAAATCCGAGGCGAAGAACTGCCGTTCGTAGAACAGGTTCTGCTGCTGCCGGACCAGACCGAGGGAGTTGTTGTTCATGACGATGATCTTGACGTTCGCCTGCTGCTCCACGGCGGTCGCCAGCTCCTGGATGTTCATCTGCAGACTGCCGTCGCCGGTAAAAAGGACCACCGGACGGCCGGGATGGGCAAGCGAGGCCCCGATCGCCGCCGGCAGGCCGAAACCCATGGTCCCCAGTCCTCCCGAGGTGAGCAACTGCCGCGGCCGGTTGAAGGGATAGACCTGGGCCGTCCACATCTGGTGCTTGCCGACATCGGTGGCCACCAGGCAATCCTCCCCCGCCAGCTCCGCCGCCTTGAGAATGAGCCCGTAAGGCTTGTCGGGAATGGCCGCCTCCGGCGACATCATCGGATAGAGCTCCTGCAGCACCTCGATCCGACTTCGCCAGATCTTTCTCCCGTCCCGCCGAACGAGGGGCAGCAACCGGCGCAGGGACTCCCTGACATCGCCGACCAGACCGACATGGGCGGTTTTCAGTTTCGAAACCTCGCTCGGGTCGATATCCATGTGGATGATTTTTGCCGATGGGCAGAATTCGACGATCTTGCCGGTCGCCCGATCGTCGAACCTGGCCCCGGCGGCGATGAACAGGTCGCAGTCCTGCAGGGCCATGTTGGTCGAACGAGCGGCGTGCATGCCGAGCATGCCCAAAGAGAGCGGATGATTCGCCGGCAGGCTTCCCAGGCCCATCAGCGTCATAGCGGTCGGCAGCGAGGCTTTTTCGGCAACAGTCCGGGCCTCTTCGGCCGCACCCCCATGGATGATCCCCCCGCCGAGGCAAAGGAGCGGGCGTTTTGCGCGGTTGATCATCTCCGCCGCCTCCATGAGCATCTTGGGGTCTGGAACCTGAGGCTCCCTCCTTGCGCCCGGCTCCGGCCACTCGTCAAAAGAGACCGGAGCGGTCTGGACATCTTTCGGCACGTCGATCAGCACCGGTCCGGGCCGGCCGGAGAGGGCCAGCTCGAAGGCCATAGGAATGATCCGCAGCAGTTCCCCCGCCGACCTGACCAGGTAGTTGTGCTTGGTGATCGGAATGGACATGCCGTAAGTATCGACCTCCTGAAAGGCGTCGGTGCCGATGAGAGCGGCGGGAACCTGGCCGGTGATGCAGATGATGGGAATGGAGTCGAGGAAGGCGTCGGCCACCGCGGTGAGCACATTGGTCGCCCCCGGGCCGGAGGTGGCGAAACAGACTCCGGCCGCGCCGGTCGACCGGGCGATGCCTTGAGCCAGGAAGCCCGCGCCTTGTTCGTGGCGGCAGAGCAGGTGACGGATGATGGTGGACTGTTGCAGAGCATTGTAGAGAGGCAGATTTGCCCCGCCCGGAATCCCGGCAATCATGGTGATGCCCTGGCGCTCCAGCAGCCCTATGATGAGCTGCGCCCCGGTCATTGTGTACATGGTTCTCCTCCTGTTTAATTGAAGTTCTTGTCGGCGGCAGGAGGGAGCAAAAAAGAACCCCCGCCGGCGGAGCGCCGACAGGGGTTGAATTGTTTTGCTATTTTATGAGCTTATCCCCTTATGGCACTCCGCCTCCGACCTTTCGGACCACGACCACCACACTAAGAACCACTAGTGCCATGCTGAAAATCACGCTGACAGTCGCTGAAGGAGAATGCATTTTGGGATGCTCGTTGTTACATCTCGTATAAAAATTTAAATAACTTTCTACCTGCATAGCAGAATCGCGAGGCCGTTGTCAAGCAGAAGAATCGGAAACCGTTTCGAGTTCCGAGCAGAGCAAGCCGCCCGTCGGCGATATCACTGCTCTTCCATCACGATATGCTGGACGGCGTTCGGGTCGTCGGTTTTTCCGACTCTTGCGACGGGAGAAAAAAGCTTGTGACCAAACTGCAGGATAAGTCCCTTGTTCTGACCCGCCGGATCGAGCCGCTCGCTGTCATGGACGAGTTGCAGAAACTCCGCCAACTTGGGCATCGTGGGAAAAGTCCCCTTATCGGGATGCAACATATTGTCACGATAGATAAAGAGAATAGCAAACAGGGCAACGACCAGGCCGCCATGGTACAATCCTTTGCGAAGGGCGAGCAGCTTGTCCGCCGTGAACAGCAGAAAAAAAAGCCAGAAAAACTGGGCGATGACCACGTAACAGGGCAGCACGCGCAGGGAAATCAAGTACTTCTTGCTCAGGAAAAGAGCAGCCAGGCTACTGTTGATGAGAACCAGCAGCAGGCAGGCGATCTTCAGATAGAAGCTGTCCCGCCGAAAGATCGCCAGAAGAGCCAGGAAAAATCCCAGACAAGCCATGAGCTTTTTTGTTGTGAAAGGCTCGCCCATGCCCATGAAGAACACCTTGTCCACCAGCGTGCTCATCCACACCTCGTGAATGGCCGGTTTCCAGAGGTTGCGCAGGAGAATCATGTTGTTGGAAACCGACAGGGTGTAGAGGACGACAACCACGGTCAGCGCCGCGAGAAGGGGGGTCTTGCCCCGGAAAAAGAGAATGAAGCAGAGAGAAAAAGGGGCAACCAGCACCGAGTAAGGACCGGACCAGATCAACAGGGACAGCAGGGCGAACAAGAGGATATTGCCCCGGTGAGTCTTCAGCGGTTCCCAGAAGAGCAGGCAGATGAGGAGAACGACCAGGACATATATCTGGTAGGTTAGCGTTATATAATAAAAAATATGATTGAGGCCGGACAGGCCAAGCAGGAAAGGCGCGATGGACAGAATGTACCTGTTGCGCAGCAGGCCGGTGCAGGGCAGGGCCATGACGGCCGTCACCGCGAAAACGGTGGCGAGAAGGAGGTACATGGCCGGCTGGACCCGGACGTCCAGCTTGGCGATGAGAAATGCCAGGAGATTGTTGAGAATATTGTGGTAGCCGTTGGGTGTATGGAGAAGGTCTTGAAGGCCTCGGGTATTCCCGTAGAAATGATTGAAGTAGTGGCTGTTGTCCTCCACGTACAGTCCGGGCGTGACATAATTGGGCCAGGAACGGACTAAAACGACAGCAGTAAAGCAAATAAAAACAGTCAGGAGTAGCCATCGGTTTTTCTTCCAGAAGTCAGACCAGCCGAGGGTATAGGTCTCGCGCATCCGAAAAAGGTCGATCATTCTTGCTGAAGCACTTTTCATAATTAAAAATGGATTGAAGAATAAGGGACGAGGCAACCCTGGAGTGATCTCTATTCCCCTGCAAGGGATTAAAGCAAGCCTCCGGGTAATTCTTTCTTGTTCTTTCATCAACACCCCGTGAGAAATGAAAAGATGAATGTTTAAAGCACTCACTGGTTTTCCGCAACATTCAATTCTTTATACAGATATTCCGGAGGTAAATTCCCGCCCGGATGATGTTTCTGTGTAAAAATGAGGTTAAACCGGAAAAGCTCGACAAAAAATATTCCCTTGAGACCCCATGTGAAAAACGCTAAGATCGGCACGTATTCGAGACAGCGGTATTTTTCAAGAACAATTCTCACCAAAATTTTCCCTACAGGATGTCCTCACCGCAATTGCAAGAGAGAATCGACGTCATCGTCCCCGTCTACAACGAAGAAGAAATTTTGTCGGAATTCCATAGACGTCTTCTCGCCCTCGGCCTTCCCCTCAACATTGTCTATGTCGACAATTTTTCTCATGATAACTCGGTTGCCATAATATCTTCCTTCGGCGATGCGACCCTGATCCGCCACGACCGCAACGAAGGCTACGGGGCTTCCATCGTCGACGGCATCGCCGCCACGAAGAACGAGAAAATCATCATCATCGACGCCGACTGCGAATATCCCCCGGAGTCGATCCCGGAGCTGATCGCCCGCCTCGACTTCGCCGACGTGGTCTATACCAGCCGATTCAAGGACGGCCGGAACGACTTTATGCCCCTCACAAAGCGACTCGGCAACCGATTGATCACCAGCTTTTTCAACCTCCTCTACCGCCAGCGCCTCTCCGATCTCTATACCGGGTGCAAAGGGCTGCGTCGAAGCGCACTTACCGGCATGACCCTCACCTGCAAAGGCTTTGAGCATGTTCTGGAGCTTGGCGTCAAGCTTGCGGCGAAAAAAGCCCGGACCGACGAGATTGCCGTCCGCTTCACCCCCCGCCATACCGGTATGGCGAAGATGCAGCACCTGAGCGAAACGGCCAAATACTTCTATCTCATTGTCCTCTATTATTTCACGGTACGCTGACATGGGGAAATTTATCGGGGTGATCCCCGCAGCCGGCAAGGGAATGCGGGCCAGGCCATACACCCAGGAAATACCCAAAGGCATGCTGCATCTCAACGGCCGGCCGAATCTGGAGCGGTTGATCTGCCAGATGCGGGATGAGCTTGATATCGAGGAAATCCGAATCGTCCTCGGCTATCTCGGCAACGTCATCAAGAACTATTTCCAGGACGGCTCCCGCTTCGGGGTCCGGATCACCTATATCGACAACCACGAGTTGGACAAAGGACTGGCCTGGTCGGTACTGCTGGCCGGCAAGGACCTGGACAAACCCTGCTGCGTGATGCTGAGCGATGAATGCTATATCGGCTCCAACCACAGGGCATTGCTCGATTTTCCCTACAATGAAGGCCTTGCCACCTGCACCGTCATGCGGGCAGAAGACGGCCGCCTGATCAAGCGCAACTATTCAGTCCGCCGCGAAGGCAACCGGGCGATCCGCCTGATCGAGAAGCCGAATGTCCTGGAAAACAACCTGCTCGGCCTGGGCACCTTCGTGCTCACTCCACCATTTTTCCGGCAACTGTCAAAAGCCTTCGAACGAACTCCCGAGTATGTCGAGTTCGTCACCTTTCTCGACGGCCTCTGCGACACCCGGCCCGGCGTGATGTGTTTCGAGATGGAGGGAATCTATGTCAACATCAACGACAGGGACAGCCTTAATCTTGCCCGTTACTTCGAACGAAGCCGGGACTTTGAAAAAACCGCCGTCGGCCTCCTGCTCTATTCGGAAGGGGCCGAAGAGGATGTCGCCTTCACCATCCAGCGCTACCGGCAGAACCCGGCAGTGTCGTCCATCAGCGTGGTCCTGCCCCATGATAATGTGATTGGCGAACAGGTCGCATCCTGCGGGGCGAGACCCATCGTCTGCCCGAAAGAGATCACCCTCTACGGGGAGAAGATCAGGTACGGTCTTGACCGGATCACGGAAGAGATCATCATCCTCGCCGAAGCGAAATACGCCTTCCCTCAGCACGACATCAATAAGCTCCTGGAGTATCTAAAAGAAGCAGACATGGTCGCCGGCACCAGGACCACCCGCCAGCTGATCGAGCAGGGTTCGGACATGCGGGGGCTGGTGCGGATCGCCCATATCGTCCTGGCCAAGCTCCTCGAGCTGCTCTGGTGGTCCCGGGAGGTCCGGGTCTCCGACGTCGGCTGCACCTTTCGGGCGATGTGGCGGAGCTGTTACCTGGACATCCGCGACCGACTGGTCTCGCGGGGGCCCGAGCTGCTCGCCGAGATGACCGTGGAGATCATGCGCGACCGCAAGAGGATGATCGAGATTCCGGTAAGCTACTACAACTGCAGTGAAGCGATGATCAAGAAGTATCGGAACCGGAAGACCTTTTTCAGAATCCTCACTATGCTGGCCAGGAAACGGTGGGCGGACCGGTGAGGCTGTGCGGATTGCAGCAAGGCCCGCCGACATTATAAAAAGAGGGGTTAATAGACTTGGAGCAGAAAAAGCTGATCGTTCACGCACTTCTTGTAGCGCTGGTCGCCATCCTCGCCTACCAGATTCTGGTCGCTCGAAAGGCGATGGTGGAACTGCAGGTGGAGACCGATTCACGGACGCTCTTTCGCATCTATTATAAAGGGCAAGGTGAGCCCTGGTCGGAAAAACGCTTCGCCTCCCAGACGATCCGGCCCGGAATCGAACGGTATGCCTTCCGCCTTGCCGATCTGGCCGATATTGACGAGTTGCGGATCGACACTTCTGAGAAACCGGCGGTCGTCAAGTTGAAATCCCTGACCATCAGCCAGGTAGGTTTTGCTCCGTTGCGCATCGACAGCGACAAAGATTTCGCCAAACTCCAGCCGATTGCCGGGATAGCAGCCGTCAAAATCGACCAGGGCCTGACGGTGACTCCGTCCTCAAACGATCCACAGCTGTTGCTCGTCCTTCCCAAAGACCTCCAGAACGGTTTTTCCTTGAAGGACTGGGCCACTCCTGCGGCTCTCTTCGTTATTGCCTTCCTGCTGGTCCTTGCCGCCTATCCTCTGTTTCCGAACTACCAATTCAGTCCGGCATTCTCTCTGGCGGTCCTGTCCCTCATGGTGGTCATGGCTACGGTCAGTTCTCCGGAACAGCATCCCGACGAAGGAGTTCATATCCAGGCAGCCCAATATTACCTCAACCACTGGCTGCCTCCCGCCGTCGGCGACAAGGAGATCCTGAACTCATACAGTGCATACGGAGTTTCCCGCCTGCATTCCGGTGAAATTGCCTACCTTTTCGCTGGTAAATTCGCCTCCTTGCTCACCCCTTTCCATGTTCCGTCCTACCTGGCCTTCAGATTCTTCAATATCTGTCTTTTCGCCTCCCTGGTGATCTTCAGCATTCGCAATCAGCATATGAGGATTCTCCAGGTCCCTCTCCTGCTGTCGCCGCAGATCTGGTATATATTCAGTTACTTCAACTCCGAGGCCTTTGCCGTTGTCATCATGCTGGTTGCAGCCTATCAGGTCGTTGTGCCGGGTTCCATCTGGAACAGAATACTCGAAGAGGAAAAGGTATCGCCGTATATCCTGAGCTGCCTCGGGCTGCTAGCCGGTCTTTTGCTCCTTATCAAAGTGAACTTCTACTTCTTCGTGCTCTTCATCGGCTGCTACCTTTTATGGCGTTTTCTTTTCAAGGAAGTCAGACCGTCCCGGTCCGTCATAACTCGACTTGCAGCAATAGGGGTGATCGGGGTTGCGCTCTTTGGAACGGTCCGTGGTGTAGACAATTATATTAACGACTTTCACAAGAAGGACAAGATCCTGGAAGCCCGGGAGCTGTATGCGGATCCGCTGTTCAAGCCAAGCACCCCGCTCAATAAGAAATTCCTCAACCTGCAGATGAAGGATCGTGGAGTAAGCCTGGGAGACATGCTCTCCCGAAAATATTGGGGGGAGAAAATTTTCCGGTCTTCGGTAGGCGAGTACGGCTACATGACGGTTGCCGCCAGTCTCGGCCACTACGACCTCGTCCGGTACAGCAGCCTGCTGCTTATCGGGTTATGCCTATTCTTCGTAATGGCCAAAGGAGGCGCGGCGGAAAGAGTGCTCACCATGTCCGCCTTTGGCTGTACTCTGCTTCTCGCCGGAGCCTCACTCTACCACTGCTGGGCAATCGATTTTCAGGCTCAGGGCCGATATTTCCTGCCGGTCGTTGGGATACTCAGCATATGCTTTTATCGCTTTCGCGACCACCTGCGGAATCTCCCCTGCGGCATCCTCTACCTCTTTGTCTTTGGGCTCTCCCTGTACAGCTTCGTCTTTGTCGGCCTTGCCGGGATCGACAAGATCTCCAGTCCTTTCGGATGATTTGTTGGCTTTTCTGATAGAAGCTCAGCGCCGCCCCATCTGTAAAAAGGGTTTTTCAATATACGCGTAGGTAACGCAGCTTAAGGCAAAAGTGAGAACCAGGGTAAAGAGGAAAACACTCGTCGAAGATAAAGCACGTCCCAGGTAATCGGCCGCAAATACCTTGACGATCTTCAGGCAGATCGGATGGAGCAGATAGAAGCTGTAACTCACAGTGCCCATGATACGCAACGGCAGGGCATTGAACAGTTTGCCCGGCAGAGAATGCGGCGCCAGCACCAAAAGGACAAGCAGTACCGCCACCAGATAGTTGAAATTGCCCCACAGCAACCAGCTCGAGTTTCTGACCTGCCCATTATGGGTGATGGCCCACAGCTGCTCGATACCGAAGATGGCGGCGAGCAGAAGGCAGCCCACTACCGGATTGGCAAAAAATCGTTGCAATCCACGCGAGTTTTGCACCCAGTCGATCCGGCACAGATAGCTCACCATGATCCCGTTGAGGAAAAGGCCCGCCAGAATGGACATCTTCTGACCGAGCCCGAAGATCTGGTAGGTCGAGATGAGACCATGATTGAAGCAGAAGCCGAGCGTGAGCAGTAGGCCCACGATGAGAACCCGGTTGCCCCGCAGAATCAGATGATTGACCAGCAGTAGCGCCGGCAGAAAAATATAGAAGTGGATCTCCTGCAGTACTGTCCAGTAAATGGTGTTACCCTGAATAAACAAGGCCGATCTGATAAAGTCGTCGATGCGATCGTTGAAGAGGTAGGTAACGATCAGGATGAAATAAAACATTGGCACGATGCGTCTCAGCCGTCGCAGGTAGTAATTTCCGACCTTGCTCGCGGAGAGGATCAAGGAGCTGTCTTTGGCATAGGACTGACTCAAGAGAAAACCGCTCAGGCTGAAGAAAAAGATGATGCCGACGTGCCCCAGCGAATTGCAGCCGGCAAGCCCGGTGTGGGTTGCCAGCACGAAAAGCGCCGCCAGTCCGCGCATGCCGTCCAGGGCGTCAAAGTTCTGGCCGCCCGAGGGAGATTTCTTCAGGGTATCCGCCCAGAACGCGCATTCGGTGAGCTTGAAGTCGCCGCGGACGGCAAGAACGAGCAGGGCGACGAGAAACGGCGTCAAAAAGAGCAGAAAAGAGTTTTGGGCCTTGATCTCCTGTTTGAAAATCACATACGGATCGTCGGTCTCGGCGATGATCTCCAGATAGCCGTCTTTTTTGGCGATGGTGACTCCCGGCCCCGCTTCCACCACGACCTCGGGGAGAAAGGGTTTGATCGGCTTAATTTCCCCGTAAAAACTGCGGGGGGCGAGTGAATAGACCCGATAGACTCCCGCTTCCCGACCGGGATCCAGACGGATCGCCCTGGCGACCTTGTTGTCGAAAGCAAAGTTCAGTAATTCCCGACTGTTCGCCTTCACCGCCAGATGTTTGACCCTTTTCTCCTGGAAGGTAACCTTACGCGGACTGCTGGAATAGTAAATGGCGGCGATCGTGTCGTGATCGCTCTCCATATCGACTACTATTCGTCCAAGGGAAGAGAGGGCGAAAATATCGATCAACACATAGACGAGGGAAAAGATGGCCAAGGCCAGACCGATTCGGACCGGCAACTGCCGGAAACTGGCCAAGTGGCTGCGTCGAGGTGCAGAACCGATCCCGGATGCCTGTTCGTCGAGGAGTTTCATAAACATGTGGTACAGTCACAGGGACTGGTCTGGCCGGGCTGGAAAATCCTCTTTCAGTCGCCGTACAAGAAGTGTACTATTTGTATCTTGCTCGGATAATGCTGGTTTTCTAATAAAAAAATTACTGTATCGCAGGAGATTCTACCAGAAAAATGTAACGGTCCGCTCTGAGGAAATTACAGGGGAAGCGCAGTTCTTTGGCCGATCCGACTATGTCCGGCAACGTTTAACAAATCGAGGCGGGTTGAGTTTACATGAAGTCGATTATGTGCAATATCATGACCTTCTTGAAAAGGAGGGACACCTATGCATTGCCGGCAGGAGAAGCGAAAAACCTGCCGACCGGGGCAATAGTCCTTGGGCTCGTTTTTTTTACAGTGATCTTGCTGCTCCGCTCCTGGACCAACTTTTCCCAGCCCGGACTCTATGCCGAGGATTCGATCCACTATTTCAACTTCTACTATGGCGATGTCCGGAGTTTCCAGGATATCCTCCAGCATCCGAACGGCTATTACAACCTGTTCAACAACCTGACCGCCTGGCTGACCGCCAAGGCGGACGTTGGCCTCGCGCCGCTCATCTACCAGTCGGTCTGCATCGGCCTTTCGTTTCTCACCATCGCCTCCTTCTCCTTTTCCGGGATCGTCACCAACAGGTACCTGCTCTTCATCGCGCCGCTGCTGCTCGGCCTTTCCGGGATGAACCACCTCTACTACTATGTTTCGCTCACCTTCCAGATGTACGTGGTGGTTCTCCTGCTCCTCATCCTCATGCTCCGGAGAACTGCATCCTCTGTCTGGGTCGAGGCCATGCTCTTTGTCCTCATGTCCTTTCTCGTCTGGTCGGGACCCTATTCCGTGCTGGCGATGCCCCTCGCCTTCGCCTTTCTGTTTTTCTTCCGGGACCGGCCGGTCGCATCCGCGGGCCTGGTGCTGGTGACCGTCGCCTACACCCTCTCGGTGACCAAGAGTACCATCATACTGGAAAACATCTTCAACCCCGAGATCCTGCGGATATGGGGCTCGACCCTGGTGACCGAGGTCTTCTTCATGGGCTTCAAGCATTCGGTCAACGCCGAAAAACTGATGGTGTTGGTCCTGACATTTGCAACGGTCTCCCTCCTCCTGCGCAGGGACCGGTTCTACCTGAAAACGGCCTTGCTCTTTCTGGTCATCATCGTCGCCAGCTTTGCCCCGATGCTCCTCAGCAAGAAGATTCTTCTGTACCAGAAAATCCTCACCTGTCATCTGCTCATCGCCCAGTTCTTCTGGCTGGCGCTGATTCTCTTCACCGTCGACCGAATGCTGATTCGCTGGCCTGCCCGGCAGAACCTGTTCGGCAGCCTGTTTGTCGTCCTGGCGACGCTCTTCATCATCGCCGACAACATCGAGCATCCCGACAAGCGGATGGCTAAGATCCAGGAGGCCATGCCGCGGTTTCTCGCGACGGTGAAAGAGGCGGAGGGGATGAATCTTGCGGCGGAGGGGAAAAGGATGATCATCAGCACCAACGGCACGAGCACCTTCAAGGCGGCGGCCATTGTCGGCGACAGATCAAAGAACGGCAGGCTGGTCGGCAGGGTCCACGTCCAGTAAGGAGGCGACCGTCGTCCTTAACACTTCTCCACTTCCTCCTCGATGACTGCCGATTTCCTGCTGGAGAATTCCACGGCGGAGGCCAGCAGATAGGGCAGCGAGGTCGGCGGCGAGATGAAGAAGACGAACTGGAAGCTGAACAGCGACTTGCGCAGGGCGATCAGCCCCCGATGCAAGCGGGTGAAAAAACCGACAAGACCGGCCGAGGCGAACAGTCCCGAATAGGGGATGGGCAGGCCGACCTCTCTGGTGACGGTAAAACCGTACTGGGCGAACATCCTCCGGGCCGACCGGAGGGTGAAAAAGTGGAAGGCATTCAGGTTGATGATGCCCCGGCGGGTGTAGCCGAAGCGGCCGAAGAGCAGGAGCAGCCGGTTGGCGATGAAACCGACATTGGCGATGGTGACGCAGATCTTCAGCCGGGGCGACAGGCAACTCACCGCGGCCAGCTTTTCCAGCACCTCCTCCGGATGCTGGGCCATCCCCGAATCGTCGAGCAGAAAAAGATAGTCGCAGGCCCGGCCTTCCTGGAATTCTTCCTTGAAGGCCTGTGGTGTCAGGGAGTCAATATGGTAACCGGAACCATGCAGGCGGTCCCGCAGCCGCTCTGACCCCCTGCCGATCAGAACGAGGCGGGAGCCGCGCGGGATCTTCTCCGAGAGCAAGGCATCGTAGTAGAGGCTCTCCGAGAGGCTTTCCGCACCTTTTTCACCGGCGGGTCTGCAGTCGAACTTGGGATCGTAGAAGATATGAAAGGGTTGCACCCTCGCCAGGAGAGTGGCCTTGAACACATCCCAGGAGTACTTCATACCATTGACGTGACAGATCTCGTCTCCGTAAAAGGTGGGGATGGCCAGTTCCTTGATCCGCTGGCCGGCAAAGAGCAGCTGGATGATGATTTCGGTATCGAAGTGGAAGTCGTTGCTGTTTTTCTGGAAAGGGATCTTCCGCAGCGCCTCGGTGGCATAGAGCCGGTAGCCGCTGTGGAACTCGCTGAGATTCGAGCCGAGCATCCAGTTCTGGAAAGTGGTGAGGATCTTGTTGCCGACATATTTATAGAGCGGCATGCCGCCTTTGAGCGCCTGCCGTTTTTCCATCATCCTCGAGCCGAAGACCGCCTCCGCCCGACCGGCGGCCAATTCCTCCACCAGCTCCGGCAGGCATTCCGGGGCATACTGGCCGTCCCCGTGGACCAGCGCCACCCAGTCGAATTTCTGCTCCAGGGCGTAGTGGAAGCCTATCTTCTGATTGCCTCCGTAGCCCTGATTCACCGGGTTGTACAGTACATTGAGGCGAAAAGGTATGGCGTTGGCCCGCCTGACCAGCTCGCTTCTCCGAAAAGTTTCATCCTGGGAGGAGTCGTCGATGATCAGCACCTCCACCTCATGCTGCTCGTGGAGCTGCTCGGGGATCCGCTGAAGGACCGATTCTATGGTTTTTTCGGCGTTGTAGGCTACTATGAAGATGAGCAGGCGACCCCGCTTTGTGGGTGCGGGAGTTTCCATATTGTCGCTGTAAAGTTGTTCCTGCATGACTCTGTTCTATTGAGTTTAGCGTGCGGGGTGCCGGCCAGCGCCCGGAATATACCAGTCCGTGGCAGGAATGCACACAAATTTTAGGGGCGGAAGAGGTTCCGGTCAGGCGCTGCGAATAGATTTTGGATGAATTTTTCCCCGCCTTTGAATATTATCCGTGCTGCTTGGTTCATTATCTTAAAACCTTACCCCCCACAAGGGATAGGTACCTTCACGAAATTTCATCTCTAAAAATTAAGAACCACTCCCGAAAGCACAACCCATTGCGTCTGCCCCATCCCTATGCACGATCTCACAATCGCCATCCCGGCCTACAACGAAGAACGCTCCCTTACCGCCTTTCTCCCGGATTTGCTTGAGTACTGCCGGGCCAGGGGCTGCCGGCTCGTCATCGTCAACGACGGCTCCAAGGATAGGACCAGGGAATTGCTCGCACAGTACGAGGAGCTGCCATTTTTCACCGTTATCCATCACAAGGTGAATCGCGGCTACGGCGGGGCGATCAAGACCTGTATCAAAACCACGCAGACCCCATATGTGGTTACGATGGATGCCGACGGCCAGCACCGGCTGGAGGATGTCACCGCCCTGTATGAAGTACTGCGAAGCCATGACGCGGATATGGTGGTGGGCGGCAGAATAAAACACAAGGAAAGTCTGTACAGGAAGACGGGCAAGAGGCTGATCCGGTTCTTCGCTAACCGCCTGATGACAATCCCCATTCACGACCTGAACTCAGGAATGAAGATCTATCGCACCGACCTCTTCCGGCGATACCTGCAACTCTGCCCGGACACCATGGCCCTGAGCGATATTATCACCTTGATCTTCATCCATCATCGCCATCTGGTTCTCGAGCATCCCATCACTGTCATGCCCCGTACAGCCGGCAAGTCTACCATCAGCCTGAAAACCGCCTTCGACACCCTGCTCGAGATCCTGCATATCGTGACTATGTTCAATCCGATGCGGGTCTTCCTGCCGCCCGCCCTCTTCTTCTTTCTGTTCAGCGCGATATGGGGGATGCCCATCCTGCTGCGAGGCGAGGGAGTCTCCGTAGGGACAGAACTGCTTTTCATCACAGGTCTCATTTTTTTCTTCCTCGGCCTCATCGCCGAGCAACTGGCCCTGATCAGAAAAAGTCTCGGTCTTGCCCTCCTCAAGAAACAATCTTCTGGAGACGAGTGACATATTCACCGTAAGTCTCGCAGGGAAAGGCCCGGCGGAGGATGTCGAGCCGCGACAGGAGTCTTTCCCTGCCGATATACATGAGCATGTTCAGATGACGCTTACCGCCGAGGTCGGGGTGCATGAATCTTTCCTGCCCGGTATCGATATCGTAGGGATGAAAGTAGGTTCCAACCGGACTTCCGCTCTTGATCCTCCCGGCGATCGCCCATCTGGTCAGGAAAAACGGCAGGACTCGAAAATAGACGCCCCCGGCGACCGGCACCGGCAGGCCCGGCAGCCGGTGAAGGGTTATCGGCAATTCCCACAGGATCTCCGCCACCCGCCGGGGCTCATGGCCGAACTCCGGCCAACCGTAGAGGGGATTTGGAGCCGGCAGCACCGAGCTGGAGTAGGTAAAGCCGAGCTCGGCAAGAATCCCGTGGGCCCAGGCCGTACGCTCGGTGAGGGAAAAGGTCGGCGCCCTAAAACCTTTGATATCACCGCTCCCCGCCTCCCGTAGTGCGAGCAGGTTCTCTTCAAGGTCGGCACGGAACTGCTCGGGCGAGAGCTTGTCCAACTGCAGATGCATGTTGCCGTGGCAGGCCAGTTCGTGTCCTTCGTCGACGATCTCACCGATGAGCTCGGGGTACCGCCGGGCCACCCTACCAACCACGAAAAAAGTGGCCTTCACCCCCCAGCGCCGGAAGTGTTCGAGATAGCGCCTGGTATTGCCTGGCACGGCCTCGCGATAGCTGCTGCCGTTTTCCACCCAGTCCCGGACATCCTCGAGATCGATGGCGAGAAGAAGAGAACTCATCGATTACCTCCTCAGCGGCTCCAGTGCAGGTAGTTTCAGGCAAAGGCCGGTGAGCCGTCTACGATCCCGCCCCCATCGAAGCCGAGAAAGCTTTCCCGCGCCTCGGTCGACCCGATGATCGCCACCAGATCCGCCGCCTGAAAACGGAACCCCACCTCCGGATTGGGTATGAGCTGCCCGCTACGGATGATGCCGACCACGGATGCTCCGGTGGTTTTGCGAATCTCCGCCTCTCCGATGCTCCGGCCGACAAGGGTATTGCCCTCCTCCAGCCGCACCCACTGCAGATCGAAATGCTGTTCCGCCGCCCGCATCTGGCCCAGCGTCTTGTACTCCTTGCTGGTGGCAAGGCCCGGGGCGAGCAGCTCGTGCCGCATCGCTTCGGTCTGCCGTTCTATTTCCGTGGCCGGGATACGCAGGTGCAGGAGCGCCTGCCTGGTTATCTCGAGGCTTGCCTCAAACTCGGGATACACCAGATCCGATACGCCAAGCTCCTTGAATACCGCGAAGAAGGCCGGATCGGCGATACGTGACACCACCTGGATGCGGCTGTTGATCTTGAGGGCATGCTGGACTATGGCCCGGGCGGCGACGATGCCGGGCGTGGTGACGATCAGCAGGGCTGCCTCTTTCATCGCCAGGGCCTCCTGGACGATCTCGTGGCTGCCGTCGCCGTAGACCACCGGATAGCCCGCCTCCTTGGCCTGGTCCACCCGGTGCTGATCGATCTCCACCACCACGAAGGGCATAGAGAGTCTTGCCAGCACCTCGGCGACCTGCAGGCCGACCCGACCGCCGCCGACAATCACCACATGATTGTGCAGGCCCTTGTCCGGAAAGTTGATGAGTTCCAAGGGTTCATGCCGAAACCATTTCTTCTTCAAGGCATAGAGACGGCCGGTCTGGCCGGACAGGAACGGCGTCATCACCATGGTCATCACGGCAACTGTCAGGATGAGATTGAAGAAGTCCTGGTCGATGGCCCCTGTACCCACACCCACCCGGGCGAGCACAAAGGAAAATTCCCCGATCTGGAAGAGCCCCAGGCCGACAGCCAGGGGGATGACGTTCCGATAGCCGAACCCCACGGCCAGGGCGCTGAAAATAAAACCCTTGCCGAGGGCGACAATCATCACCAGAAGCAGCACCAGGCCCAGATGGTCGAGCAGGAATTCCGGATCGACCAGCATGCCGACCGAGGCGAAAAACAACATGCTGAACAGGTCGCGGAGAGGAACGATGTCGCTCAGCGCCTGGTGACCGTAGTCTGACTCGCTGAGGACCATTCCGGCGACAAAGGCACCGAAGGCGAAACTGAGGCCCACGAGATAGGTGGCATAACCGACCCCGAGACCTATGGCAGTGATAGCCAGCAGAAAGAGCTCCCGAGATCCCAACTTGGCGATATGCCTCAGCAACACCGGCAGCAGTTTTGAACCCAGAAGGAGCATGGTGACGAGGAAGAGCACAGCCTTGACGAAGGCAAAGCCCAGTGTACCCAGGCCGGCCGCCGGGTCGTTCATCTGGGGCAGAATGATCAGCATCGGCACCACCGCCAGATCCTGAACGATGAGCATGCCGATCATCACCTTGCTCGACAGAGTGCCGAGCCAGCCCTGGCTCATCAGGGTCTTCAGAATCACCATGGTCGAGGAAAGGCTGATCAGGGCTCCGAACCACAGAGACTGCAGCCAGACCCAATCCAGGAATTGGCCAATGGCAAAACCGAAACCGATGGTCAGCACGATCTGGATAGGGGTGCCGATCAGTGCAATATGTTTCACCTGGTTGAGATCTTTGAGGGAAAACTCCAGGCCTAAGGCAAAGAGCAGCAGAGCCACTCCGATCTCGGCCAGCAGTTCGATATCGTGAGAATCGGCGATGGTGACGCCGCCGGTGTGGGGCCCAAGGATTACGCCGGCCAGCAGATAGCCGAGGATAAGGGGCTGGTTCAGCCTCTGCATGACAAGTCCGCAGCAGAAGGCAGTAACAATGAGAACGATGATGTCGGCAGCTATACCCATAGGCTTTACGGCTTTCCTTCATTTGTAGAAGTGGTTTCGGCGGCGAGGTTCGAGCAGAGACTCTACCATAACCCAAGGCTTCAGAGTATTTTTTCTTGCCATTAAAAACCGTGGGTTCAACAGCTACGATATAGAACGATCGGTTCAAGCCTGCGCGGCCACTCCTCCGGATTCATGGCGCATCCGCTGCCCAACCCCTTGCCAAACACTCATCATTGAGTTAGGATTATCAATTGCAAGGAGTATTTTCTATGTTCTGCTTGAAGCGAGGTTTCTGCTCGAGGGGCAAAGGAGGTACTGACCATGATTGAAATGCCAAAGGTTATCAACTGCACCGTAACAAATTGTGCTTACAACACCAGCCAGATATGTCACGCCGTGGCAATCACCGTAGGCGATGTCAGTAATCGTCCGAAATGCGACACGTTCTTTCAAACCAATATCCACGGTGGGATCAAAGATGTAACCGCAGGCGTGGGAGCTTGCAAGATATCGGATTGCAGCCACAACAAGGATCTGGAGTGCAATGCACCGAACATCAAGGTCGGCATGCAGGGCGGAAACGCGGAGTGTCTCACATTTAAGCCACGTTAACGATCACAACAGACCCCCCCAGAGAGCAGAAACCTCTTTAATACCTCGGCAACCCCAGCCACAATCTACAGGAGCTTCCCATGAATCAAAAGGCCGGAACCGCTGCCACAATCGCTCTCATCGCCGCCATCGGCAGTTTCGTTCTCACCTTCACCGGCAGCCCCGTATGGGGTTTGATCGTCGCCGTTCTAGCGATCGTCCTTGGTATCGTGGGCGTCATCATGTCGGCCTCGCCGAAGATCGGTGGCGGGTTGATGAGCAGTTTTTCGGTTATTCTCGGGATCTTCGGAGTCGGGATATCCATCCTGGTACTGGTGGGAATCGTGCTTTTCTGATTTGACATCAAAACTGTAATGCTCTAATAAAAGAGCAAGTGGTGAACCAGGCGATATTCTCTTCATAGAACTTTCTTTCCGTTTTCCGTCTGAACAGCTCAAAAAGCAGCACCATTTCCCAAGGCCGCGCAGATTTTTCTATTCCGAGACTTCCGCTCCATGATCTTTTTTGACGCCCACGTTCATATTCACGAAATCTTCACCATCGACGGCATGCTGGACAGCGCCAGACGAAACTTCGCACGGCATGCTCCTTTGCCGTACGCAGGTCCCTCCGCGACATATTTTCTCCTGTTGAGTGAGGCGAAAAGCACCGACTTTTTTTCAATCCTCAGGAACAAAGCCGATGCGTTCCGGCCCGCTCCGGGAGGGTGGCGGTTTTTTACCACCGATGAATCGGAGACGTTACGGGCATCCCATGAGCAATGGCCGGATGGCCGTTTCTTCATCCTGGCAGGTCGTCAGGTGGTGACGGAGGAAAGGATCGAGGTTCTGGCCCTGGCCACCCGGGAAAAGCTGACGGACGGTCTGACTCTCGACGAGACGGTCGAGGCTGTGAGGAGACGGGGCGGTCTTGCCGTGCTGCCGTGGGGAGTTGGTAAATGGCTCGGGCACAGAGGGAAGATTCTAGAAACCTATATCGGGAAAGGCACACCTGAGGGACTTTTCATCGGCGACAACGGAGGCCGACCGGTCTTTTGGCCCGAACCCCGGCTTTTCCAAACCGCCGAGGCCCGAGGAATCCGTCTGCTGCCCGGGAGCGATCCCCTGCCTCTACCGGCGGAGGAGGCGCGGGTGGGCAGCTACGGTGGTTTCATGCAGGGAGAGGTCAGCAGTGACCACCCGGCCGCTGACCTTCGGCGGTTACTCGCAGAAAGGACCTACCCCATCGTCCCCTTCGGCGGAAGAATGGGTATCGGACGTTTCCTGCAGACACAGGTGGCGCTCCGCCGCCTGTCCCCCCACAGGCAATAGCTTCAGGGATTCTTTCCCTCTCAACGAGAAGTTACTACCAACGTACTGATGCGGGGCTTTCGTCCGCAAGCCAAAGGGCTGTTATCCCCTCCCACAGCAGAGGGGACTCTTTTCAGTACCCCCTTGAGGGGTATAAGTTACTTTCACAAAAATTGTTTATACTAAAAGGAGTACGACAGCAGCACATTGTGCATGTTCAGACCCCGATTGTGGTCGTAGATGCCGGCATTGGATTGGTGGTAATAGAAGTATCCGATACTGAAGTGCCCCCCCAGCAGAAACTGGATGCCCGCCTTTGAGTTCAAGAGAAAGGAGCCCCCCAGATCGTGCTCGGTGAATTTGGTATTGCCGACCATGAAGCCGGCCCCGATTCCCGCGAAAATATTGACGTTTGGATGGGGGATGAGGATCAATTGAGGCAGGGCGGAAAACCTGCCCGCCTCGTCATTGTCGCTGTCCGCCTCCCTGATCAAGGCCGCACCCAATTCGACGACGGACAACAGCCTGAGACCGGAATCAAATACCCTTTGGAAGGGCAACGGCTCACGGAAAAAGATTTCGTAGTGTTCGATGTCAGTATTCTCCTTGAATTCCCTCCCATAAACGGCGCCGAGTTCCCTCGCCGCCGCCGGCAGACTGAAAGCCCAGGAAATGATCAGACACTGCACGAAAAATAGCTTTATTATCTTCATAGTTGTTACCGCTCGTCATGTTTGTGGTTGGTTGTTTGATAATCCACCGCCATTATAAGCATGGAATTCAAATATTCAGACAATCTGATAAAAATTTCAAGAGAAAATCCTGACCAGCTGATCACCCCTAGCCCATTCTTTTCGCATATGTGGTGTTTTTCCCATTCTTCAGCCGCAGTCATCAGCAAGGGTTATGACGCCGCCCGATGGTGATCAGTCCCGCAGCCCTCTTCTGAAACTGCAAATTTCCGCCTTTCAGTACTCTGGCACCTTTTTTGCTTATGCCATACCGGCCATTTGCGATGCCGATCATGACGGCATTTGTTGTTTAAACTCCCATCAATTGAACGTTGAATTTATGGAAAGCCAGCTGCCCAGTCCCAAATCGTCCGATGCCGCCAAAGCATCCTCAACCCCGCGTACCAATAAAATTGTAACCGCCGAGGAAGCGGCGACCTTCATTCGCGATGGCGATACCGTCGCCACCGGCGGGTTTGTCGGCATCGGCTTTCCCGAACTGCTGGCGGTGGCCCTGGAAAAACAATTCCTCGAGAAGGGCAGTCCACGGAACCTGACGCTGCTCTATGCCGCAGGCCAAGGCGACGGTAAAGAGCGAGGCCTCAACCATATGGGCCACCTCGGCCTGGTGCGCCGCGTAGTCGGGGGACACTGGGGCCTGGTCCCCCGGCTGCAGAAACTTGCCCTGGACAACAAGATCGAGGGCTACAATCTTCCTCAGGGCGTCATCTCCCATCTCTATCGCGATATCGCCGCAGGAAAACCCCGGACCATCACCACGGTCGGGCTCGGCACCTTTGTGGATCCCCGCAATGGCGGCGGAAAAATCAACGACATCACCAATGAGGAACTGGTCGAACTGATCGAGTTCGACGGCAAGGAATACCTGGCATACAGAACCTTTCCCATCCATGTAGCCTTTCTGAGGGGGACGACGGCCGATACCGACGGCAATATCACCATGGAGCGGGAGGCCCTGACTCTGGAGGCCCTGGCGATAGCCACCGCCGCCCACAATTCCGGGGGTATCGTCATCGTCCAGGTCGAGCGGGTGTCCGAGCGGGGGACCCTGAACGCCCGGCAGGTGAAGATTCCCGGCATTCTCGTCGACTATGTTGTCGTTTCGACTCCCGAATTTCACTGGCAGACCTTCGGCACAGAATACAACCCCTCCTACAGCTGCGAAATCAAGGTTCCAGTGCATGCCCTGCCGAAGATCCCCATGAGCGACCGCAAGATCATCGCCAGACGGGCAGCCCTGGAGCTGACCGCGGGCAGCATCGTCAACCTCGGCATCGGTATGCCGGAGGGGATCTCCAATGTGGCGGCCGAGGAGAATATCCTCGACTTCTTCACCCTCACGGCCGAGCCCGGGGTCATCGGCGGTCTGCCGGCCGGGGGGCTCAACTTCGGCGCGGCCCTGAACACCAACGCTCTGATCGACCAACCGTCCCAGTTCGATTTCTACGACGGCGGCGGCCTCGACCTGGCGTTTCTCGGCCTCGCCCAGGCGGACCGCCACGGCAACCTCAATGTCAGTAAATTCGGCCCTCGGCTCGCCGGGGCCGGGGGGTTCATCAATATCAGCCAGAATGCCAAGAAGGTGGTTTTTGTAGGTACCTTTACCGCCGGGGGGCTTGTCGTCTCGGTAAAGGACGAAAAACTGGCGATTGAACAGGAAGGGAAGGTCCCGAAATTCCTCGACCATGTCGAGCATGTGACCTTCTCCGGGCCTTACGCCAGCGCCAAAGGCCAGACCGTTCTGTACATCACCGAACGGTGCGTCTTTACTCTCACCGGGATGGGACTGGAATTGACGGAGATTGCTCCGGGCATCGACCTGGAAGGGGATATCCTTCGCCATATGGCCTTCAGGCCGATCATCAACCGCCCACCCCGGTTGATGGACTCGCGGATCTTCAACCCCGCACCGATGGGCCTTCTCGACAGTTTTTAGTACCTTGAGAAGAATTTCGTCAAGCTACCCCTCTGCTGTAGAAGGGTATAAGTACTTGGGTTACGGGCGTCAGCCCGCATTAGTACCTTCAGAAGGATGCTTATCTCCTGACTGCCCTGCCCCCTCAAGGGGCAGTCCCCGGTGGGGATGTTCCATGGGGGATGTTGAGTGGAGTGTATCGAAATTGCTACACAGGATCTCGGTCACGCAGGGGCAGGCCATGCTTCTTCAGCTTCTTGTAAAGGAGGGTTCGGTGAATGCCAAGAATTTCCGCAGCCCTCGCCTTGTTGTTCCCGGCCCTGGCCAAGGCGGCGACAATAGCCGCTTTTTCCGTCTCTGCCTTGATACTGCGGATCTTCATCGCCCCCTCCTGCAGATATCGCAGTTCCTTCGGTACGAAAGGGAGATCCGCCGCCAGGATCTCTTCGCCGTGCTTGACCAGAAGGGCTCGATCGAGCACATTCGACAACTCGCGAACGTTCCCCTGCCAGCTGTGAGCGGCAAGCGCTGCCATGGCCTCGTCGCTGATCCTGACCGAAGCGCCGCCGTGACGCCGGACAAACTCCGCAAGAAGGTGGCGGCATAGCGGAACCATGTCTTCAGGCCGCTCCCGCAGCGGGGGGATATTCAGGGAAATGACGTTCAGCCGGTAAAAGAGGTCCTTGCGGAACAGCCCCCTGGCGATCAGGATCTCCAGATCCTGATTGGTCGCGGCGATAAGCCGGAAGTCGGAGCGGATGAGCTTGTTGCCTCCCACCCGCTCAAAGCATTTCTCTTCCAGCACCCTCAACAGCTTGGGCTGCATTTCCAAAGGCAGATCCCCTATTTCGTCGAGAAAGACGGTCCCTTGGTCGGCAATCTCGAATTTGCCCGGCTTGCCGCTCGACAGTGCACCAGTGAAGGCCCCGCGGTCGTAACCGAACAATTCCGATTCAAGCAAATCCCTGGGGATTGCCGCGCAGTTGATCTGGATGAAAGGCTGCAGCTTCCTCGGGCCCGCATGATGAATGGCCTGCGCGAAAAGTTCCTTTCCGGTGCCGCTTTCACCGGTAATGAGCACCGGCGAGGTGTTGGCCGCAGCCAACCGGGCCTGCTCCTTCAGATCGAGAATGGCCGGGCTGTCGCCGATGATGCTCGCCAGCGTGAAGCGGGTCGATCGCAGATTCATCAGTTCCTTCTCGTAGCGTCTGACCTTTGATTCGAGGGAATGCAGTTTGCCGGAAAGCTTCACCACCTCGCCTATATCCTGAAACATGACCAGGCCGAACACGGCGATCACCCGGCCTTCCTTCTTGATCGGAATCCGGTGTACCACGATGTTTTGACCCCTGATCGTCTGAATCTGGTTGATCTCGGCCACACCGGTCTGGGCGACGATATGCATGCGGGTGTTCTCCACCACTTCCGAGCAATGCCTGCCGATGCTCTTCTTCAAGTCGATCCCGAGAAAATCAGCATAAGGTTTGTTGAGGTGGGTAACGATGCCGCTCGCGTCAGTGACCATTGCCCCGCTGGGGAGATTGTTGAAGATCCGCTGGAACAACTCCAGCTGCTCCTGCATTGTCCGTACTTCCTGTTGCCGGCATTTCTCCCTCATCCCCGCTCTCCTTTCCATGGACTCTTGACCCGAAATCTTCCCAACTCTCAAATTAAAGTCACGAACCACATTGTATACATACTGATACAAACTATGTCGCCAATTGTCTACAATGTTAAACTCAAACCAAACTACCGTTTTTCTCTTCAGGATTTCCCTTAAAAGGACTTAATCTGAAAAATCGGACAGCGTAAGACATGATAAGATTCGTCCACATCCAGGAGGTCTTTTCATCAGACCATAACTCAGCAGTCAGAACCGGGACGGGCAATCCACCCGCCGCTTCTCTTGTCGCCGATTCTCCGGATAGTACTAAAATTTCAAGTTTTCTTTATGCTTGGCCCACAAACTTCTTAACTGCACCCGATCTGTCTTTTTTTTCAGACTGAATGTTCATCGCCACTGCTTCCGGAACCCGCACCCACAATTTACGTTAACTCATTGTCATTAGGAGCTTTTTTCAAGACGGAAACAGGAAAGCATGGTCTAATTTTTCGTACAACTCCGCCCTTTTCCCGGACGTCGAAATGCTTAGCTGAAAATATTTGCATGTTAACGCTAACTTAACAGACTCAGATAGGAAGGATCAATTGGCACGCCTATTGCTTTCTTATGATTTACCGATGCAATTTCGCTTAGACCGATCTTGCATCCGATTATTTTTGATGCAGTACATATTTTTTCGGATTTCGCCGAATCATCTGGCGAACCAACCACTTCAACCACTTCTTTGGAGGAGGAATCATGAGGAAAAGCTGGATCACCACAGGAGCGCTCGCCTTGACTCTGTCGCTTGCCGTAACCACCGGACAAGCTGCCGAAAAACGGGAGAAGTTCGGCGCGGATAAACGACATGAAGCGCTGAAGAAGGAGTTGCGCACCATCAAACCCAGTACGGAGACCTTCAAGTGGAAGATGGTCATGCCCTGGTCCAAAGGCCTCTTGTTCTATGATATGGCGCAGCATTTTGCCGATTCGGTAATGCTTGCTTCCGGCGGTCGTCTGGAAATCAAGGTATTCTCCGCCGGTGAGCTGGTCGGCGCCATGGAATCCTTTGACGCGGTCAGCAAAGGCTCCGCCGAAGTCGGCCATGACTGGCCCGGCTACTGGCAGGGCAAGGATCAGAACTTCGTCTCCTTCGGCTCCGTACCGTTCGGTCTCGATGCCGAGGGCTATAACATCTGGCTCTACGAGCGCGGCGGCCTTGAGCAGATGCAGGAACTCTACGGCAAATACAATCTCTATGCGCTGCCCGGCGGCAACGGCGGACAGGAGATGGGCTTCTTCTCCAACAAGAAGGCCACCACCATGGAGGATTTCAAAGGCATGCGCGTCCGTACCCCCGGTTGGTACATGGACATCATGACCAAGCTCGGCGCCTCCGTCACCCCGCTGCCGGGCGGCGAGGTTTACCTGGCGCTTGAGCGCGGAGTCATCGATGCCGCTGAATTCAGCTCGCCGGCGATCAACTATCCGATGGGCTTCGACGAAATCACCAAGTACGTCATCGAGCCCGGCATCCATCAGCCGTCCGTCCAGTGTGCCCTGTTCTTCAACAAGGAAGCGTACGAAAAACTGCCGGCCGACCTGAAGTACATCGTTGATATCGCCGCCAAGGAGACCCAGCTCTGGTCCAACGCCTGGCAGGAGAACCTGAACATTGAGGCGATCAAGCTGTTCAAGCAAAAGGTCGAATTCGTCAAGATGGACGAAGCAGCCATCACCACCTTTGCCAAGCAGACCAAAGAGTATCTGGATGAGCTGAAGGCCAAGTACCCGAATGTAAAAGCCACCCTCGATTCCCAGGAGCAGTTCAAGAAGGACTTCGCCGAGTGGCGTGAGATCAGAAGCGGCCTGGCCCCCTGGCCGATCGACGACTTCATCAACGGCAAGCGTCTGCAGTAATCTAGCCTGACCAGCTTTCCGGGGCGGTACGTATCTTGCGCCGCCCCGGACCCACGAACCACCTCTGTTTCAAATAAGAAAAGGATACGTCATGCAGACAATCTCCCGGGCTATCGACGCCCTGAACGAAAAAACCGGCTTCTACAGCGCCTACCTTGTCCTACCGCTGGTGGCGGTTGTTGTGTATGAGGTATTTATGCGCTACGCGTTCAACGCCCCGACCTCATGGGGCTTTGAAATGACCACCTTCCTCTACGGCATGCATTTCATGCTGGCCCTGGGCGATACCCATCGCGCCAACGGCCATGTATGCATCGATATTTTCGAGTCTCGGCTGCAGCCGAAAAATAAAACTATCCTGCGGATAATCACCAATCTCTTCCTGTTCATCCCGACCATTGGCCTGATGACCATCTGGTCTATCAAATACGCGATCACCTCCTGGACCTTCTGGGAGCGTGCCTCCTCGTCCTGGTCCCCGGCCATCTACCCGTACAAGACGGTCATGGCCATCGGCTTTGTCCTCTTTTTTCTGGCAGGCGTTTCGAAGTTGCTCCAGGACTTCAGCACCCTGCGCTCTTCCAAATAACCGCCTGCTAGGAGAAAACTCACTATGAGTCCCGAAGTTTTGACAATTTTGATGTTCGGCACCCTGATTGTGCTTATCGCCCTGGGCCATCCCCTGGCGGTGACCCTGGCTGCCACCGCAACCATTTTCGGCCTGATCGACAACGGGTTCAACGTCCCCGCCCTGCTCGACCTGTTCACCAACAACAACTGGGGCAACTTCCTCAACTACACCCTGGTCTCGGTGCCGCTCTTCATTTTCATGGCGCAGGTCCTAGACCGGTCCAAGGTTTCCGAATCGCTGTTCGACGCCCTGTACATCGTCCTCGGCGGCCTCCGCGGCGGCCTCGGCCTCGCTGTCATCGTCGTCTCCACGGTCTTTGCCGCGACCACCGGCATCGTCGGCGCCTCCGTGGTCGCCATGAGCCTCATGGCCGGGCCGGCGCTCCTGCAGCGCGGCTACGAAAAAGGACTCTCGGCCGGTATCATCTGCTCCTCCGGCACCCTCGGCATTCTCATTCCACCGTCCATCATGCTGGTCGTCTACGGCGGCCTGACCGGACTGAAGGAGACTTCCGTCGGCAACCTGTTCGCCGCGGCGATTCTGCCCGGCCTGCTGCTTTCCGGCCTCTATATGGTCTATGTCGCCATTCGCTGCGGCATCAACCCCAAACTCGGCCCGCCGATTCCGGTTGCGGAACGGACTGCGACTCTCGGCCAGAAATTCATGATGACCGTTACCAGCTTCGTGCCCCCCTTCGGTCTCATCCTGGCGGTTATGGGCACCATCCTGGCGGGTGTCGCCACCCCGACGGAAGCTGCCGCTTTGGGCGCCTCCGGCGCGATGATCCTGGCACTCTTCAAGCGTTCCTTCACCTGGGAGATGATTACCGGGTCGGCCATCTCCACCGCCCGGACCACTGCGATGGTCATGGCCCTCTTCATCGGCGGCAAGGTCTTCAGCGTGGTCTTTCTGAGCATGGGCGGCGGCGATGTGGTCGAGGATCTGCTGCTTGGCTTCACCAACAAGTATGTGGCCCTGGGGATCATGATGCTGATCATCTTCATCCTGGGCATGTTCATCGACTGGGCGGCAATCCTGCTGGTCACTGTGCCGATCTTCACTCCGATCGCCAACCTGCTCGATTTCAATCCATTGTGGTTCGCGATGCTGATCTGCGTCAACCTGCAGACCTCCTTCCTGACGCCGCCATTCGGCTACTCCCTCTTCTATTTCAAGGGAGCGGCTCCTCCCGAATACAGTATCGGCGACGTCTATCGGGGCATCATCCCATTCGTCGGGCTGCAGCTGACTTGTATCGTCCTGCTGATTATCTTTCCGGATATCATCACGTATCTGCCGTCGGTATTCTTCGGCAACTGATGCGAAGGTGTCTGTGAATATTATTGCGAGGAGGAATAAACCATGCTGCCAGAAACAAAGACTATTCTCTACGCCACCGGCCTTGGGGCCGGCGCCCCCTATGTCTTCCGACATGCCCTGGCTATGGCCCGCAGATACCAGGCGAAGATTGTAGCAGTGCATGCAGTGGAACCGCTTCCCCCTTTCGGCCAGAGCCTCGTCGAGCACTACATTGCCCACGATGTGTCGGAAGAGATGCACCGAAAGGCACGGGAGAGCTTCAAGGCTCAGCTCCAGGAGCGGCTCAGGCAACTCTGTGTTCAGGAATGCAATGGAACTGCGGAATGCGACAATCTGGTGACCTCCATCCGGGTTGTCGAAGGCCATCCGGCGGAAGTCATTCTTGATGCAGCCAAAGAGTGCTCGGCCGATGTGATCGTCATGGGTTCGCACCGCCATTCCGTAATCGGCGAGGTAGTTCTGGGCAGCACCGCCCGAAAGGTCCTGCACGGGGCCACCCTGCCGGTCCTGGTGGTTAGAATCCCCAAAGGATATTCCGAATCCTTCGACTAAGCCCCTCCCCACCTCATCGTCCGCTTCCCCCGGCACATTGTGCCGACGGGGAGCGGGCGATGGTCCTTTTCGCCGGCTCGGGCAAACAAATGTAGTGTATAAGGCGAGACTCAGAGGATAGTCAAAATATCCGGAAACATGAAGGTCACCTGGTAAAAAAGCAGATGCTGCTGCTTATACCACTCGGCCGTCCGGCGCAGACCTTCCCGCAAGCCGAACTTTGGTGCATAGCCGAGCAGCCGCTTTGCCTTGCCGATATCGAAATAACGGCTCTTGGTGAAGAAATCGACCCTTCGCCGGTAAATGGGGGGTTCCATGCCGAGAGGTATGCAGATTTTTTCACAGAGGGATCCTGCCAGCTGAAAGGGTAAGGCGGGAATATGGATTTTTTTCTCCGGACGGCCAGTTAACCGGGAAATGGTGGTCAGGAGGTCGTCGAGGATCATGTTCTCCTCCCCGCCGATGATAAATACCTGGCCGACCGCCGCCTCGGCCTCCGATGCAAGGATAAAGCCCTCCACCAGGTCGTCGATGTAGACCATATGATAGTAGATCTTGCCGGAACCAATGATCGGTGTAATGCTTTTTATGGCCAGTTTGAAGAGTTTCAAGAGCCGCATGTCACCGGGCCCATAGATGGCCGTCGGCCGGATGACGGAAAGCGCCAGTCCATGCCGGGCGGCATATTCCCGGGCCAGCAGTTCGCCTTCCAGCTTGGTCTGCTGATAGATGTCGCCAGGGGCATAAGGCGACTCCTCGGTGGCCGGCGGCACCTTGACGTCGCCGTGCACGCCCACCGTGCTGCAATGGACAAATCGTTCCACCCCATATTTTGTCGCCGCTTCCAAGAGATGCCTGGTACCCTCAACATGGATATCCCGATAATCCTGATCGACCGACGAAGCCGTGCGGTACATGGCGGCGAGGTTGAAAATTTTCTGCACTCCGGCAACCGCCTTGTCCACCGCCTCCGGATCTCTAATGTCGCCTTCGCACAGTTCGAGAAAAGGGTGAGGCTCGAGCGTCACCCGTGAGCTGCTGCGCACCAGGAGTCGCACCTCATGGCCGTCCTGCATCAGTCTTTTTGCAAGGTTGTGGCCGGTAAAACCTGTGCCACCCGTTATCAATATCTTCATGTCTCCTTCCTTGGCGCCCAAAAGGGTTGTGCCGCTGCCGGCAGAGATGCCGAGATTTCGTCATAAAAAGTGCTCAGTTTCCGCCTAAAGGCTTCGATGGAGTAGTTCTCCCTGGCCACATTCCTCCCCCTTTCCCCCAATTCCCGGCAGCGCTCCGGGTCGGAGAGCAGTTCCACCATCCCGGCCGCCATATTCTCCCTGGTCGGTTGCACCAGGCAGGCATAATCATCGGTCAGCACCTGGGTGTGGGTTGGAAGATCCGTCGCCAGCACCACCTTGCCGGAATCGAGATAGGAATAGAGCTTCATTGGAGTGTTGTTGCCTTGTATCCTGGGTGAGAGAAGGATGTCCGCCTGGGCGAGGAAATGTCCGAGCAGAGTGACCGGCCTAGGACCAGCGAAAAAGGTGCGGTCCCCGATCCGCAGCTCCTCGGTCTTCTGCCGATAATAGGCGATGGTCACTTCCGTGCCGCCGATGATTACCAAATTCCCCTCGCAGCCACGCTCCCTGGCCAAGTGAAAACCCTCGAGGAGCAGATCGATGCCCTGGTAACCCTCCAGATTGCCGACATAGAGCATGATAGGCCCGGAAATGCCGTACCGCTCACGGAGGATCTCACTTGACGACGCGCCCTCGTCCAGGAGGCTGATATCTTCCAGGCGGACCACGGGCTTGTCCGGGGCGTAGGCAACGGCAATCTCCTCCAGGCTCCTGCACACCGCGACAACCCCGCTGCTGGCCCGCACCGCCTGCCGTTCGCAGAAGTCGAGCAAGGGTCGGATCCGCCTCAGCAGGGCGAACTTGTCGGCCAGCTGCAGGGCCAGCGAGGAATCCATGTCATAGATGTAGGGGACGCCAAAGGCCTTTTTCAGCACCATGGCCATGAAGGCCGATTCCTCGACCGCATGAATCACGTCGAACCGGTGGTGCCTGAACAGCGCCACCGCCTTGAAAAACAGGAAAACGTCGCAGAGCAGTTTCTTCCAGGAGAAAGAGGGCGGAATATTCTTGACGCCTGGCAGTGCAGCAATCCGGTGCACCTGCACTCCGGCAAGCTCGACCTCCTCGCCCTCGTGGAAGACCAGCAGATGCACCTTATGGCCGAGCCGGGCAAGCTCCTCGACCAGCAGCCGGACGGCGATGGGCGTCCCCCGATCCTGGAAGAACGGCTGGGGAGCGATGACCAGGATGGAGAGCATCATTTTCGGTCGCTCCGACAGATGATCGGCGAACCGAAGAGGCGGGTCAGACCCGTGAGCCGGCAGCAATTTTCTATCACCCGCGAAAATTCGCAGCTGCCGACCTTGCGGTGAATGACCATGGGCAAGAAAAACTCCGGCTTGAATACCGGTGGGGAAAACCCATGCCTGGAGAGTTCCGCCGCGATCTCCGCCCGGGAAAAGAGAGTGAAGGTCCGGGTGTTACCCTCCATCTTTTTCTTCATGGCAAAAAACTGCTCATAGAGGATGTTGGTGGAGCGCCGGTCGGGATAATCGAAGATCACCGCCCGACCTGCGACCCTGCACATTTCGGCGATGAGCTCCCGCCACCGGGTCGTATGGGGCAGGAGCCGAAAACTCATCACCACCGGAAAGGAACGGTCGGCAAAGGGCAGGGCTAGGGAGTCGCAGGTGCGATACGTAAAGGAACCGGGGGCAAGCCGCTGCTCGAGGCGCTCCCGGCAGCTGTCGGCGCTGCCGGTCACCGTCACCGCAAAGCCTCTCCTCACGAGGGGCTCCGCCAGCTGGGCGTGACCTCCGCCCACGTCCAGGATCCCCGCGCCATCCAGATCCCGCAACAGAGCGAGGGTGATTTCCGCCTGCCGGTCAAGAAAGTAGCCCCCAACCGATCCGCTGAACCGGGAGGCGTAGTCGGCACTTGCTGTCTCGATATCTGCAGTTTCGGGAAAGCTCATGGCGTAACCGACTCCTTGAGCGGTGCGTATACCTGCAGAACATGCTCGGTTTGCTTGGTCTTTTCTTCCTCGGTCCAGGCCAGTTCGGCGCCCATGATTTCGACGATGCGGTTCAAGGTGACGCTGTCGGGGCATTCCGCCGATCCCAGATGGGATCTGCGGAGCACCACATCGGCCAAGGTCGAGGCCATCTCCTCTCGAATGAAATAAAGCACCTCCGCGGCCAGAAGCGCCGGGTCCTCGCTCAGCCACAACGCATTCTTCCCGGCCTCGCCCTGTTCCACCAGCGTCTCGAAGACCGACCGCCAGTGCGTGCCGTACAAGCCTTGGAGATGTCTTCTTATCCGCTCATACTCCCGGCCCAGTTCCCTGATGACTGGTCCATGGTCGAGCCGCTTAGGGGCAAGGGACACGTACGAGCCGGGTACCCGGGGGCCCAGCACCTTTTCATCATGCAGCAGACGCACCATCTTATCGGCGACGTCCGGGGCAGTGGTATATTTGACGCCCTTGATGGAGAAGAAACCGGGGAGGCCATCCGGACCATGATCCATGATCTGCGAGGATTTGTCGAGCTGGACCGAATCGACCCGATTGACATCTGCCTCGGTCATGGGCAGGAGTCCGCCGTGGCAGAAGGTGACATCGTTCATGGTCAGCTGGGCCGGCGGATAAATCCTGTTGATGTCGTCGACGATTTCGGCAACGTCCTCGCGTCGCAGGGCGAAATCGTCGATCGCTCCGTGATAGGGTTTATAGGAGGTGCCGATCATGGTGTAGTCCTCCTGCCAGGGGACGAAGAAAAAAAGCCTCTTGCCGCGCTTGATGATGGCGTCGCGGTCGGTGTAGTCGGTATAGCCTTCCAGTCCCACCGCATATTTGCGGAACAGTCTCTTTTTCACCACGATGTTGGTGGCCGTAGCCCAGAGCTGGCCGGCACCCGGTAACCGGCCGCCAACCAGCCGTTCGAGCCAGGGCCCGGCGGCATTGACCACGATCCGGCTTTCCACGGCAATCGTCCTGCCGGCCTGCAGGTCCCTGACCGTCACCCCGATTACCCGGCCGTCTTTCTTTTCCACCCCCAGGATTTCGGCGTAGTTTGCTACGTCGGCGCCATAGCGGGCCGCTTCTAGAACGTACTCGAGCACTAGACGTTCGGTGTTGCCGGCGATGGCATCATACCAGACCGCCCCGCCGGTGAGTCCGTTTTCCCTGATACCTGGAATCGCCCATTTGACTGCCTCGGAGGAAATCGAGGTACCCGGGGGCAGCCGGTTGTCGATCGGCAGGCCCCGGTTGCGGTCGAAGGCCACCGCATCGTAAACGGCGAAGGCTGCCCGCATCATTTCCCGGCCCTTGATGCCGTGGCCGTAGGTGGGCATCAGGCAAGCCAACGGCTTGACCAGGTGAGGGGCAAACGCCATCATCGCCCGGCGCGAGGCGATTGATTCGCGCATGCGCTTGAAATCGCCATGCTGCAGATAGCGGATGCCGCCATGGATTATTTTAAGGCTGTTGGCCGAGGTGGAATGGCCGAAATCGCCTTTTTCGAACAGGGCGGTGCGGTAACCGGCCCGCACCGCCGCCAGCGCAAGTACTGCACCGTGTATGCCGCCGCCGACGATGACGAGGTCGTAGGTGTCGGCAGCAAATTTGCTGATATTTCTTTTCATTGGTCAATAGTGAGAGTGGCCGAGTCTCGGCACGGATTTTCCGGGTACTCAAAGCCCGGAAGGCCGAGTTTGCGGTAAAACATCCTTACATAGCAGAAAAGGGCCGGAAAAGAAACAACCAATCGCCAGTAAAAATGGCGGAAAATGGCTTCAGATACGGCCAGAAGCGATATCCCTGCCGAACTGCTCAGCCCTGGTCAATTCCTCCGGCATGTGGCGAATGGCCTCCCTGGAATCGACACCCTTTACCAAGAATTCACCTCCGTATTCGATATCCATGGCATCGAAGATGTACCTGGTGGTCAGAATACTGCATTCGAAAATCTTCGGACCCTTGGTGGCGGAGGTGGAGAGGAGATATCCCTTGCGCCCTTCTCCCTGACGGAACCTGACGCCGAGTACGTATTTCCTCGACCAACGCGCCTGGAACCGGTCACCGCAGATTTTGGCCTGGCCTGAGAGCCCGTAGAAATACACGGGGCTGACCAGCAGAATTCGATCGGCGGCGTCCACCGCCTCGTACACCCCCGTCATATCGTCCTTGATCACGCAGACGCCGGTCTTCTCGCAGCCGCCGCAGCCCTGGCACGACCGGAGCTGCAGATCGTTCAGCCGGATGTAGTCCACAGTCCAGCCTTCCTTCTCCATCGCCTCGCCGACCTTGCGGCCTAAGGTCTCACTGTTGCCGCCCTTGCGGGGGCTTCCGAGCAGTACCAGCATCCTCATGACTCGTTCTCCTTATCGTCGATTGGCTCGAGTTGTTGTCGTGCTTGTCGAAGTCTACCACCTTTGCCGTTTTTCTTTGAGAAGTTTTTTCCGGGAATTATCCGCAACAACCGGTTATTACCGGTTAATTCACTAATGCGGGCTTACGCCCTCCACCCAAAGGTATTATCCCTCCCACTGCAAAGGGGATCAGTACCTTCACGAAATTTCATTTTAAAAACAAGAAGATTTCTAGGTACTAACAGAGGCGAATTCTGCCATCACATGCAATTTGTTATTTTTCTTTTGCAAGTCTCATAAATAGTATACATTTATCGTATACAAAATAGTCTTCTTTGCCTGCAAAAGTTATATTGCTCGATAATGATATTTATTGTTTCATTGCAGCATGACTACTCTCACCGCCACCATATTCGCCATCAAACGCTACGCCTTGCATGACGGGCCCAATATTCGGACAACCATCTTCTTCAAGGGCTGTCCCCTGGCCTGCCATTGGTGCCATAATCCCGAGGGTATGGATTTCAAGATAAGGATGCTGAGCCTGGAGGAGAAGTGCGTGGGGTGCCGCGAGTGCGTCGAAAGCTGTCCGGAGAAGGTTTTGCGGATGACGCCGGAGGGCATCCGCCGCGAGGAGGCTCTCTGCACCCTGTGCCGGACCTGTATCGACATCTGTCCGGCGCTGGCCCACGAGTCGACCGGCTGGCGGATGGGGATAGACGAGCTGCTCCTGGAAATCAAGAAGGATCTGCCTTTTTTCGACCAATCCGGCGGCGGTGTCACCTGCTCCGGCGGGGAACCGCTCTGCCAACCCGAGGCCCTCTTCGCTCTGCTTGTGGCCTGTGGGTCGCTCGGCATTCATCGGGCAGTCGACACCAGCGGCTTTGCCCCCACTGAAACACTGCTGCGTATCGCCGAGGTTGCGGAACTCTTTCTCTTCGATGTGAAACTCATGGACGGCAAGCGCCATGAACATTTTACCGGAGTGGGGAACGACCTGATCCTCAGAAACCTTGAGGCTCTTGCCGCCACCGGCAAACCCATCAGGATCCGCATCCCCCTTATTGAAGGCGTCAATGCCGACGAGCAAAACATTCATGCCACCGGGGCCTTTGCCGCCGGCTGCCGCAGCGTGGAAGGCATCGACGTCCTTCCCTACCATCCTTCCGCCACCGCCAAGTACCGGAAACTGAACAAATTTTATCAGGGAACACTTTTCACCGCCCCAACCGGCGAAACCCTCTCCCGGATTGTGGAGATACTCAGGCAGTACAGCGACGATGTCCGAATCGGAGGATAACCATGAACAGCCGGATTACCAGACTGCGCCAGCAGAGTTTTGAAGCCCAGCCCGCCATTTCCATCGAACGGGCGCTCCTCGAAACCGAATTCTATCGGGATAACTACGGCAAATACTCTCTGCCTGTGCTGCGGGCCCTCTGCTTCAAGCATATCTGCGAACACAAGACGCTCTACATCGGCGAGGGCGAGCTGCTGGTCGGCGAGCGCGGCCCGGCCCCCAAAGTGGTGCCCACCTTCCCCGAACTCACTTGCCACAGCGCCGAGGACTTGCGGATCCTGAACGACAGGGCCATGACCAGCTATCGGGTGGCCGAGGAAGACATCCGCCGATATGAAGAAGAGGTCATTCCCTACTGGCAGGGCCGCTCGATGCGTGACCGCATTTTTAGTCAGGTTCCGGAGGAGTGGCGGGTTGCCTACGAGGCGGGCCTCTTCACCGAGTTCATGGAGCAGCGGGCGCCCGGCCACACTGCTTTGGACGGCACGATCTTCACTATGGGCATGAGCGATTTCAAGAAGAGGATCGCAGATCGGCTCGGCCGATTGGATTATGGCAATGACCCGGAGGCGGCGGACCAGGCGGAGCAGCTCCAGGCAATGGCCATCGCCTGCGATGCGGCGATTCTCTTTGCCGAACGTCACGCGGAGCTCGCCGAAAAGATGGCCGCCGCAACGGCAGACCCCGAGCGGAGGGAGGAGCTCGCGCAGATTGCCGCGATCTGCCGACGTGTGCCGGCGGAAAAGCCCCGTACCTTCCACGAGGCCCTGCAGATGTACTGGTTCGTCCATCTCGGCACCATCACCGAGCTGAACGGCTGGGATGCCATGACACCAGGCCACATCGACCAGCACCTCCGTCCCTTTTACGAAAAAGAGGTGGCCGAGGGGAGCCTTGACCGTGAGCGGGCCAAAGAGCTGCTATCCTGCCTGTGGATCAAGATCAACAACCACAGCGCCCCGCCCAAGGTCGGGGTCACCGCCAAGGAGAGCGGCACCTACAACGACTTCACCCAGATCAACCTCGGCGGTCTCGACCGGTCCGGCGCCGATGCCACGAGCGAGGTCTCCTACCTCTGCCTCGAGGTCTCGGACGAGCTGCATCTCCTCCAGCCCCAGCCGAGCGTCCACATCAGCAGCAAGACTCCGGACCGCTTTCTGAAAGCCGCGGCGCGGGTGATCCGCAAGGGCTACGGCTATCCTTCGGTTTTCAACACCGATGCGGTGATCATGGAGCAGGTGCGGGTCGGCAAGACCGTGGAGGACGCCCGGGAAGGCGGCACCAGCGGCTGCATCGAGACCGGGGCCTTCGGCAAGGAAGCCTACATCCTCACCGGCTATTTGAATGTCCCGAAGATCCTGGAGGTGACGCTCAACAACGGCCGCGACCAGCTGACCGGCAGGATGATCACTATAGAAACCGGAGATCCGGCCTCCTTTCACACATTCGATGAGCTCTACGAGGCCTTCTCCCGCCAGCTCGAGTACGTGGTCGACCTGAAGATCAGGGTGAACAACTACATCGAGCGGATGTACGCCAAGTATTCGCCGGCGCCGTTCCTCTCCGTGGTCATCCACGACTGCATCGAGAAGGGCCGCGATTACTACGACGGCGGGCCGCGCTACAACACCAACTATATCCAGTGCTGCGGCATCGGCACTATCACCGACAGCCTGTCGGCGATCAAGACCCATGTCTTCGAGGGCGGCATTCCCATGGACAGGCTGCTGGCCGCGCTGAAGGGCAACTTCGCTGGCGAGGAGCCGCTTCGCCTCAAGCTCTGGAACAAAACACCCTTCTACGGCAACGACGACGATCGGGCCGACGACATCATGAAGCAGGTCTACGCCTCTCTCTTTACGACCATCGACGGCCGCGCCAACACCAAGGGCACCGTCTACCACCTCAACATGCTGTCCACCACTTGCCACGTCTACTTCGGCCGGATGCTCGGGGCCTCCGCCAACGGCCGTTTCGCCCATCTGCCCGAGTCCGACGGCACCTCGCCGTCCCACGGCGCCGACCGCAACGGCCCGACCGCGGTGATCAAGTCCCTCGCCAAAATGGACCAGCTGAAATCCGGCGGGACCCTGCTCAACCAGCGCTTTTTGCCGAGCGTCCTGAAGACTGAGCAGGATCTCGACAAGCTGGGCAGCCTCATCCGGACCTACTTCACTTTGGGCGGTCACCACATCCAGTTCAATGTGGTTGACACCGGGACCCTGCGCAACGCCCAGCAACATCCCGACGAGTACCGCAACCTCCTTGTCCGGGTAGCCGGCTATAGCGACTACTTTGTCGACCTCGACCTGGAGCATCAGGAGGAGATCATCAGCCGGACTGAGCAGGAGCTGGTGTAATTTTCCCAAATCTAAATCGGGATCGCTTTCGAAAATCGATCCCGATCCGATAGCGATTTTTTCGATCCCAAGACAAACCCGGCATCTCCAATCAACTCACATTTCGGAATATCGTCTCTATCTGAATGTTTACATCAGTTTATTGAAATCGACACTATATCCATGAGAAATCCGGCTGCTTCTCCCTCAGGCTGGTTGAACGCAAAAAAGGGGCGGAGGTGATAATCACCTCCGCCCCTTTTTTAGGTCGATGCTGCGAAATTTATCCGTTCATCGCCTCGGCGATGGCGTCGCAGACATAATCGATATTGGCCCTGGTCAGGCCGGCCAGGTTGATCCGGCCGCCGGCGACCACGTAGATCGACTTGTTGGCCCGCAGCCACTGGACCACCTCATCGGACAGGCCGCTGAAGGAAAACATGCCGCGCTGACTGATGATCGAGGAGAAATCCCCCTTGACCTTCCGGGCGGTAAGCCCTTCGACCAGGGCAACCCGCATGGCCTTGATGCGGTCTCGCATGGCAGCCAGCTCGTCGAGCCACTGAGCGCGCAGCTCCGCGTTGCTGAGGATGGTCGCCACCACCAGTCCGCCATGGGCCGGCGGGTTGGAGTAGATGACCCGGATGGTGGTCTTCAGGTGGCTCATGGCCACCGCCGCCTCCGCCGCACTTGGGCTGACGATGGTCAAAGCCCCGGTCCGCTCGTTATAGAGGCCGAAGTTCTTTGAAAAGGAGCTGGCGACGAAGAAATCGACGCCGGTGGCGGCGAAGGCCTCGATGCCGAAGCGGTCCTGCTCCACGCCTTCGCCGAAGCCCTGGTAGGCGAAATCGAGGAAGGGGATCCAACCCCTGGATGCGCCGACGGCCGCAACCTTCGTCCATTGGTCATTCGTGAGATCGACGCCGCTCGGGTTGTGGCAGCAGGCGTGGAGTAGGACTACGTCGCCTGCGGGCACCTTCTCGAGGCTCTTGACCATGGCCTCGAAATCCACGGCCCGGGTGGTGGGGTTGTAATAGTCGTACTCGGCGAGTTCGAAGCCTGCGGTCTTGAACACACCTTTATGGTTGGCCCAGGTCGGCTTGCTGATCCAGACCCTGGCGTTCGGGTAGAATTTTTTCAGAAGATCGCCGCCCACCCGCAAAGCGCCCGTGCCGCCCGGGGCATGGGCCGTAGCCGCCCGGCCACTGGCGATCACCTCCCCGGCCTCGCCGAAGAGCAGTTTCTGGACCTCGGCGGCATAGGTCGGGTCGCCCGAGATCGGCAGATAGCTTTTGGTGCTTTCCCGCTCGAGCAGCATTTTTTCCGCCGCTTTGACGCAGTCGAGGATCGGCGTTTTGCCGGCCTCGTCTTTGTACACTCCCACTCCCAGATTGACCTTCCGCGGGTTGGGGTCATTCCGGAAGGCCTCGGTCAGCCCGAGGATCGAATCGGCCGGCGCCGCTTCAATTTTTTGCCACATGCATTCCTCCAAATAGGGAAAATTGATTTTCACAAGGGTGAATCGTGAAAATACAAACTTTCCCCGAACCGTGTCAACAGGGAATAGCGGCAACCGCTCGGCCGGTTTACCACGCAAAACGGCTCTTATTTCTCCCGCTCATAAGGCCAGGCCATTATTCCGCCCTCCATGACCCGGACGTTGGTCCAGCCGTTCGCTTCGAGAATCAGGGCCGTTTCGTAGCCGCGCAGACTGATTTTGCAGAAGCAGATGATCTCCGCATCCTTGTCGGCCGGCAATTCGCCGAGCTTGTCCCGCAGGGCTCCCAGCGGAATATACCGTTCACCGATGCCGAGGCGCAGCGCTTCGTACTCGTCCGGCCCGCGGCCGTCGAGCAGGAAGGGTAGCGGTTCCCTGCCGATCCTCTCTTTCACCTCCGCTGCGGTAATTGTCTTCAACCTTCCCTTTAACTTGTTCTCGAGAATGTGGGCCGAGGCGATGAAATGATCGATGGCCAGTGAAAAGGGCGGCGCATAGGGCAAATCGAGGCAAGTGAGGCGGCCGAGGGTCATCCCCCCCTGAATGGCCATGGCGGCGGTCGCCAGCTGCCGACTGACATCGCCGCTGCCGACGCACTGGTAGCCGAGAATCCGCCCGCTCGATTTTTCGGCGACGATCTTCGAAACCAAGAGCCCCGCGCCCATGAAACCCGGTCTGTCCGGGCTGGCGTTGACAACGGAAATAGTCGAAAAACCATGTCGTTCGGCTGCCTCTTCGGTGAGTCCCGCGGATCCCGCGGCAAAATCGAAGACCTTGCAGATCGTCGTCTGGATCGTGCCAGGGAAAGCGATATTTCCGCCGGTGGCCGCATTCTCCCCCGCCACCCGGCCCTGGAGATTGGCCAGGTCGCCCATGGGCGCGAGCACCTTCCGCCCGGTAAGCAAATGCTCCACTTCCACGCAGTCGCCGGCGGCAAAGATATCCGGATCGGAGGTCGCCATGTGCTCATCCACGACAATACCTCCCAATTCGCCGATGGCAAGTCCGGCAGATTTTGCCAATTGCACGTTCGGCCGCACCCCGGTCGCCACCACAGCCACCTCGCAGTCGATGATGGCATCGTTTTGCAGCCGGACCGCGGCGAGCCTGCCGGCCTCGCCGAGGAAGCCTTTTAGGGCGGTTCCGGTCAACACCTTGACACCCTTACCCCGCATATGGTTTTCAACAAGCCCTGCCAGCTGCGGATCCAGAAAGGTAAGGATCCGCGGCGCCATCTCCACCAGGGCCACATCGAGCCCAGACACACGCAGAGCCTCGCATGTTTCGACACCGATCAGGCCGCCGCCGATGACTACCGCCCGTGAGGCCTTCTTTTCGTCCCTCACCGTCCGCAGAAAATCCGTATCGGCCATGGAGAGCAGGTTGGTCACCCCGGCAAGTTCCACTCCAGGTACAGGGAGCGGAACGGCGGAAGCGCCGGTGCTGAGAATCAGCTTGTCGTAGGGAATAGTCCACTCCCGTGCAGTCTTGAGGTCGCGGCAGACAATCTCCTTTTTCCGCGGGTCGATGGCCACCGCTTCGGTCAGCGTGTGGGCCTTGATGTTTTTGGTTTTTGCAAAGAACGTCGGGTCGCGGACCACACCCGTGGGAGTGGCAAGCAACATCTTCCGATCATTGAAAACCCCGCCCACATAATAAGGGTAGCCGCAGGCGGCCATGGAGAGATCGGGTTCTTTCTGAATAATGGTTATCTCGGCCTGCTGGTCCAGCCGTCTCGCCTTAGCAGCGGCCTTCGCCCCTGCCGCCGAACCGCCGATGACCACGATTTTTTGTGCTGCCATAAGCTCCTCCTTTCGATGCATTCGACTACTACAATGTGTTATTACGTGCATATGCCAGTATTTTGCGTATAGTCTCTCGCTTCGTGGCAACTGTCAACAGGCAAAACTGTCATGATTGATAAAGTCGTAAAAAGTGCTCCAACCGTGGAGATGGACTCTGGAATGATTGAAATAGTGCCGGAACAGAGAGGCTTCCCGAGCGACAAAAAGCCCTTTCACTTGCTCTGTCGGCTTTCACCGACGAATTTGTTGCCCAAACGCTGGCGACCCTGAAATTCCAAGAACTCTTTGCACTGCCGATTGCAGTTATGATATGAATAGAGAAGCGGAAAATATCTACCTTTGGGGCGGTTGCATGAGAATCCTTATTGCCGAAGACGATCTCACCTCCAGAACAATGCTGGAGCTGATAATAGGCAAATGGTCTTTCGAGACCATAGGTGTCGATGACGGTCGGAAGGCCTGGGAGATCCTGCAACGGGAGGATGCTCCGCCCATCGCCATCCTCGACTGGGAAATGCCCGAGATCGACGGCCCGGAACTCTGTCGACGGATCAAGCTGCTGGTCAGGGACAATCCCATCCATGTCATCCTCCTCACCGCCCGCGACAGCACCCCGGATATCGTAAACGGTCTGGAGGCCGGCGCGGACGACTATGTGACCAAGCCCTTCGATCTCAATGAGCTGAGGGCCAGAATCAACGTAGCGGTTCGTCTCGTCAAAACCCAGGCCTCCCTCAGCCAGAAGCTCAAGGAACTGAAGGAGGCCTTCGACCACGTAAAGACCCTGCAGGGTATCATCCCCATCTGCATGCACTGCCACTCGATCCGCAGCGACAAGGAGGCCTGGCATAGGCTCGAAGCTTATATCGAGCAACATTCCGATGCCCAGTTCAGCCACTCCATTTGTCCACAATGCATGCGTAGATACTATCCTGACGTGGAAACATGAGGCGCTTTCCAAGTGCTCGAAAAAGCATGGCAAAAGACCTTTCAAGAAAATTCCCGCAAAAGTACAGCCCCTTGCCTTCCTGATTAAAGCTCTCCCCTCACCCCGCGGTAAAATCAGTTGCGGGTGCCAATTTCTTACGATAGGATACTCGCCAGAGCTCTTAAGAAGAGATAACTACCGTTCCTTCATCCTCCGTATATCACGGTTTTGCCAGGCTTTTGGTGAAAGATAATGGCTGAAAAAAAGAAACTTCGCATTGAGAAAATCGGCGGTACCACGATGTCCCGTTTCGGGGAGGTCCTGAACAACGTCATCCTCAAGGACAAGAATGACATCTACAATCGTATTTATGTCGTCTCCGCCTATTCCGGAGTGACCAACGAACTGCTGGAACACAAGAAGACCGGCCAGCCCGGCATCTACCAGAGCTTTGAGCAGAACGCGGACTACGAGCCGGCGATGATCAGCCTCCAGAACCGGCTCTGCGAGCTGAATCGCGGTTTCGCCGAGACCGGCCTCGACGTGGCCGTCGCCGACCGGTTCATCTGCGAGCGGATATCTTCTGCGGTCAACATCTTGAAGAGCATGGATAATGTCATCTCCTCGGGGTACGTCAACCGCACCGAGGTGCTCTTGGCGGCGCGGGAGTTGCTCGCCTCCATCGGTGAGATGCACAGCGCCTTCAACAGCGCAAATATCCTGCAGAACCTCGGCTATAATGCCACCTTCGTCGATCTCAGCGGCTGGCAGGACCGCAAGGAGAGGACCATCGACGCCCGCATCAAGCATACCTTCGCCAGCCTCGATCCCTCGAGAACCATCTGTTTCGCCACAGGCTACACCAAGGGCACGGAAGGCATCATGCGGGAGTTCGACCGCGGCTACTCCGAGGTGACTTTTTCCAAGATCGCCGTACTGCTCAATGCCGCGGAGGCGGTGATCCATAAGGAATACCATCTCTGCTCCGGCGACCCGGTGATCATCGGCGAGGGCAAGGTACGACCGGTCTGCAACACCAATTTCGACGTCGCCGACCAGTTGGCAGACGTCGGCATGGAAGCCATCCATCCCAAGGCCTCGAAGCCGCTGGAGACCGCCGGGATCTCCATCAGGGTGATGAATGCCTTCGACCCCAGCCACAGCGGCACCCTGATCACCAAGGGCTACATCTGCCCGCACTCCAAGACCGAGGTTATCACCGGCTCAAGCGCCGTTACCATCCTCGAGATCCACGACACCCGCATGGTCGGCGAGGTCGGCTTCGACATGCGGATCATGAAAGTGCTGCAGGAACACAGCATCAGCTATATCAACAAGGCGACAAATGCCAACACCATCGACGTGCTGATCTACGAGAAGGACTGCACCCGGGAGATGGTGGACGACATGCGGCAGCGCTTCGAACTGGTGACCACGAAGAACGTTGCAATCGTCTGCGCCATCGGCTCCAATATCGCCAAGCCGGGCATGCTGGCCAAAGCGGCAAAAGCGCTTGCCGATGCGGGTATCAACATCCTCACGGTCTCCCAGACATCCCGGCAGACCAACATGCAGTTCACCATCAACCGGGATCATTTTTTTGCGGCCCAACGGGCCCTGCACCGGGCGCTCTGCGAAGAGGAGGAATAAAAAGAAAAAAGGGGAGGATGGGATCCCCCATTTTTAGGATTTACAGACTGGTTCGCAGCTACAGGACATTCACCCGCACATCCTCCGACATGGCCTCGATCTCTCCGGCGATGATCTCGCTGTCTGCCGTTTGCGGGACGGAGAGCGTGAGACGGGCTGAGAAGACCGTATCACCAATGCCGTCCATGGCGAACCGCTTACACTCCATATCCTCCACCACGATATCGAGATTGGCGAGAATATTACTAAGATCGCCGGTCAGGCCGGGGCGGTCGATGCAGTCGACCACCAGGGTAATTGTTTTGGTGGCGATCCGCGGGGGTTCGGTCGGTTCCGAGTAGACAAACGAAAGGGTAGGAAATTTCTTTTCCAGGCCGGATTTCAGCTTCTGCTCCATCTCTTCGGCAACAAGCACATTCATGATGGCGGCGAACTGACCGTCCATTTTGATCACCTTGCTGGTCAACCACTCTCCGCCCAGGCTGCGTGTAGTTTCAGCCAACGATTTGATTACTCCGGGGAAAACCGAACCATAGATGGTGGTGATAAAATTGCTTTTCATTACTCTATTTCCCTTTCGCAGAAATCCTTGGCAAGTTTAATCGCTTTTGCGGAGAATACCCCAGAGAGCGCAATTCTAAAACAGAATTCCTCCATACATCGCCAAGTTAAAAATTGCAATCGCCGAATCGGTTTCGCCGCGAGCCCGCGGTCCACCCATACCGGCCCGTTCTTCCTCCCTAAAAAACAAACCGCCGTAGTCCGGTAAACGGACTGCGGCGGTTTTCATGGGCTCATGGCGACAGATAAAGAAATGATCGTCGCTTCAGCTCCCTCTGTCAGGTCGCCTTTTCAACCTCGGTCCGGGCCTCGGGCCAGCGGCGCTCGGCCACCTCGTCGGTGGCATAGTCGGGCAGGAGGATCGGCGCGACCGCCGGATCCTCGATTCCGGTCTCAGCTAGCTCTTTCTCGAACTTGATGACGTGATCGAGGGTCAGATTTTTCAGCTCTACACCGCTCTTCACGTAGGCCGCGGCGTTCTTGCCGGCCCGGCGGCCGAAGGTGATGATGTCCTGGAGGCTGTTGCCCATAAGCCGGTTTTCGCCGTGGACCCCGCCGATCGCCTCGCCCGCGGCGTACAGGCCAGGCAGGACGGTCTCGGTGTTGCCGTTGACGTTGATCCCCCCATTCTGGTAGTGCAGGGTCGGGTAAACCAGCATCGGCTCCTTGCTGATATCGATGCCGTGGCGCTCGAACTGGATGAACTTTGCCGGCAGCTCCTTTTTGACCGTGCCCGGGCCGTGCAGTTCCTCTATCATCGGCGAGTCGAGCCAGAGACCGACCCTTCCGGTGGGAGTGATGATGCCCTTGCCCTTGTCCATGGCCTCCTTGATGAGTTCCGCCGATTCCACGTCTCGGGGCTCCAGCGGGAAGCAGAACTGCTCGCCGTCGATGTTGAGCACGTGGGCACCCAGGCCCCTCACCTTTTCGGTGATGAGGAGGCCGACGTTCTGTTCGGGATAGGCGACGCCGGTCGGGTGGTACTGAGTAGAATGGAGAGCCTTGTTGCCGACACCGGCCCGGTAGGCCATGACTACGCCGTCCATGGTCGCGCCGTAGTGGTTGGTGGTGGCGAAGCCCTTGATGTGCAGCCGGCCGAAACCGCCGGTGGAGATAATCACCGCCTTGGCGCGGACAATGGAGAACTCGCGAGTCTCCATGTTGTAGAGGATGGCGCCGGCGCATTTGCCGTCGGTGTCAAGCAGCAGCTCCACCGCCGGGCTGAACTCCAGCACGGTGATCTGATCCGCGCGGTTGCGCACCTCATCCCGCACCACCCGCATGATCTCAGCCCCGGTCATGTCTCCGGAAGACTGCAGGCGCTTGCGGGAAGAGCCGCCGCAGTGGCGGACGACGGTGCGGCCATCCTCGTGCTTATTGAAGATCATTCCCAGGCTCTCCAGCCAGGCGATGGACAGGGGCGCGTCGTTGGCCAGCGCCGCCACCAGGTCGCGCTGATTGGAGAAGTGTCCGCCGCCGATGGTATCCATGAAATGGTAGTAGGGCGAATCGCCCTCGTGGGTGGCTGCCTGAATTCCGCCTTCGGCCATGATGGTGTTGGAGTCGCCGTGGCGCAGCTTGGTGGAAATGATGACCTTGCAGCCCCCGTTCGCCGCCATGATGGCCGCCGAAGTGCCTGCCCCGCCGCCGCCGATGACCAGCACGTCGGTCTCGTGATCGACCTTGGACAGGTCGACCTTTTCCGGCCGCACCATCGATTTCGATTCCAAGAGGCGCGCCACGCCCTCCTGGTAAATATCGCCCTTGTTGGGACCGACGGATACCTGGCGCTTGCCGCTTTCCTGGTAATCCGGATGGTATTGGGCAAGAACCTCCGCCCGCTCGGCCATGGAGAGGGCCGGGTAATTCTCGTTGCGGCGGGCCATGGCGACCCTCGCCGGCCGGGTCGCCTCAACTCTCTTGATCAGTTCCTTCATTTCGGGTGTGTAAGCCATATTCTATCTCCTTTATCCAAAAGAGGATCGAGCGGTGGTTGATTATAAGTAGCGAGTTTCCTTGGGCATCCATCCTTTTTCGGCGAAATCGGGCTCACGCTCCCGCTCCACGTAGATCTTCTCCAGCTCTTCCTTGCTCATCGCCGACAACTCTTCCAGCATGGGCTGATATTTGCCGGCCTCGATACCCTCCACCCGGGCCTTGAGGTGCTCCGCCCGGGGCTGGATGTATCGACCGTAGACCCGACGGGCCAGCTGCGCTGCATGGTACTGGGGTATTTCTCCCATACAGCGGCTGGCACATAGACCGCATTGAATGCAGTCGAAAGAGAGGCGGGCGGCCTTCTCGATATTTCCCTGCTTGAGGGCCGAGATGTAGCCGAGCACGTCGACGTCCATCGGGCAGGCTTTGGTGCACTGGTTGCACGCCACGCAGCGGAACAGCTCGGGATAGAGGGCATGGATCGCTTCCGGCAGACCGCCGATCTCCTCGATGCTGTAGTTCGCCCGGTTGGCGGGGAAGAAGGGGATCTGGGCCAGATACATATCGGCCTCGACCACAGTCTGGCAGGCGAGACCGAAGTGGAGTTTGTAATCCCCGGCAAAGCGGTAAACGGTCGGGCAGGCACCGCAGATGCCGCCGCGGCAGCCGGCGCCGCGCAGGAATTTGAAGCCGGCATACTCCATGGCCTTCATGATGGTCAGCGTCTCGGGGACCTCGTATTTTTTCCCCATGATGTAGACTGGGATGGTTTTCGCCCCTTCCGGCAGAATGGCCCGATCCCCCGTTGCTACGCGTATGGTCTTCTTGCTCGATGTCTTGTTTGTTTCACACATGATTCTCTCCAATGATGCGCGGGTGATACGCCGCCTTCGGTTAAGCCGTCGCTTACGCTGCGGCCAAACAGTTCTTGTCTTTCAGCAGATCGACACTGCTCCGGGTGTTCAACTCGAAATGACAGACTGCCGAGTCGAGCCCGAGGGCCAGGGCCAGGAGCTGAGTGAAGTAGTAGGTCGGAACATTTTTGACAATCCTGCCTTTTTCCAGCATCAACTGCTGCTGCTTGCCAAGATTGTACTCGCAGAGCGGACAACTGGTGGCAAGGGCCTCTACGCCCGCCCCGGCGGCGAGATTGACGATGGCCGCCCCGGCGCTGTTTTCCCCGGCGGGAGCACCAAGAACCTGGTAGGAACCGCAGCATTTGTCGGCGGCATTGAAGGGGACGACCGTGGCGCCCAGCGCCTCCAGCATCCCGGTCATGAGGTTATAGCTGCCGAAAGGTTCGATGCCGACGTCGGCGGGGCGCTGTAGGGTGCAGCCGTAATAGGGTGCGACCGAGAGGCCGGTGAGCGGTACCTTGACCTTCTCTTTCACCGCCTCCCAGCCGATCTCTTCCTGGATGAAGCTCAGGAAGTGCACCACTTCGACTTCTCCGGCGTAATCGATCTCTTCGGTCATGAAGCGGTTGATTGTATCACGTTTGATCGCATCGTTTTTCATGATCAGGTTGGCTCGGGCCAGGGTGTTGTAGCACATCGAACAAAGGGTCACCAATTTATCCGCCCCCTGCTCCTTGGCCCGGATGAGATTGCGCACCGGCCCGACCTGATGGATCAGATCGTCTGCGGTGAGGGAATGCACTGCCCCGCAGCAGTTCCACCGTTCGATCTCCTCCACCTCGACCCCGAGCGCCGTCAGGGATGCAATCGCCGCCTGATCTAGATTCTTGGCCTTGGTCTTCAAGGTACAGCCTGGATAGTAACTGATCTTCATCGCTCTCCTTAACAGGTGAATTTTCTGAATCCGGCAACCAGAGCGATCTGCGGCATCTCCGCGACCTGCTCCGCCGAGAGCCGGGAAGGCTCGATATAGTTCCTGCTCTTGCGAAGAACCTGTTGCCGCAAGGCCTCCATGACTTTGGCGATATCGATTCCCCTCGGACATTTCACCGTACAGGCATGGCACGAGGCGCATTTCCAGTAGGAGTTGATCTCGGCCAGTTTGTCGGCCAGGCCGAATTGCGCCATATGCATGACCTTGCGGGGAGTGTAGTCCATTTCCTGGGCCATGGGACACATACCAGTACACGTGGCGCACTGCATGCACAGCTTGACGCTTTCGCCACTCAGTTCTTTCAGTTTCTCAATCGATTGGATCGACTGAGTCTGGGCAGTAATCGTTAATGTCATGTCAATTCTCTTTTTAGAATCAATAAGTTATTTCCGCAAGCCAGTTGACTGCCGGAAATACCACGCCCACTCGCCGCTCCGGTTGGTGCCAGGCAACCAACACAAATCGGAAAACCAGTCAAGGCTCCTACGCCCCAAAAATTCCGGAGAGCGGGAAACAGAACTTTGTTTTCCAGATCTATATTTAACAGATTCAGGAATTTTTTCAATAGCGTTTATTTTGTGTAAAATCTGATTGTTACAGACTTTTTATGAATGAACACTCATTCTGCTTTTTGTGGTAGTCCATCTCGGTTGCTTTTGAATCGGGACGGCAAGGTCGTGGGGGAATGAGTAAACGGATGGGAGCGGCGGCCTGTTACAGAGGAAGCTGGACAGTTATTGCACAGGAAACCCGATGATGGTATAGTTTTCAGTATTCTCGTACAGTTGGCTTATTTCAACCATAGAACTGAAAACCATGAGTACTCCCGAGAATTCAGCCTGGGATGGTACGGAAAGACGGAAGGCGAACAGTTGCCGAAGAAAAGTCGAGCGGCGCAGTTTCAGGGAAAGACGTTTCGATCCCCGAAACGAAGGAAGCCCCCGTCACAGAGGTCTCTACGATTGGCTGCGGTCGCTGATAAGAACGCGGCTCGGGGTCGATAGACGTAGGAACGTCGATCGGCGGACCATCCCGGACAGACGCAAAATGAACGCCAAATCTTTGCTCACCAAGGAAGAACTCGCCGATCTTCTGAAATAGGAGTTTTCGATAGTCGGCCCTACCGACCGTTTTTTTCTTGAGTATCCTCCGACTCTTCAGGCACGCACTCTGCGGCCACCGGACAGGAACCGTCCGCGGCAGATCCCTGCACGCCCGAACTCCCACCGAAACCTCCACCAAAACCAGCACCTGGCACGGCTGATGACGACCCGCTGTATTCGATCTCTTTTGCCTTCGTCCGGCAATTTTCATCCAGATAAAGCATGATCTGCCGCTCACCCTGCAGCACCAGCGCCCTTTCCTTGTCGGATGCAACCAGGACCGGAACCCCCGGGATAGACAGATTCTTCAGGAAACCGGCATTGACCGCCGGATCGTATGCGGCGGAAAGCTCGGCGCCTTTCAACTGAAAGGATTCTATTCGGTCGACAGGGTTGAAGCGAAAACTGCAGCGGTTGCTTTCCCTGATGGAGTCCAGGATTTTTTCGCAGTAATTGCAGGTCGAAGAGAAGAAGAGATACCTATCGGTCCCGTCCTCTTGCCCTGCCAGTTTTGCAACACTCCCCGTGGCGAGCGAGGCAGCCTTCCCCGCCGCCGGGTCGAAGCGCAGGCTGGAGCAGGCGAGAAAGACTGCTGAAAAGAGTACTGCACCCCGAATAATCTGGCGCAGTCCGCACAAAAGATTCAGCAGAAGAATTATGGCAAAAATGACCAGGCAGTAGGAGCAGAAGGCCATCGCTATCCGGTATTGGAAGAATACCAGCACCGCTTCCGCCGCTAGCCCCGCCAAAAGCAGCAGTCGCGCCAGCTTATGCCAATACTCGTTGCCGTTTCTGCCCTTGAGCAGCATCCAAAAAAGTGTCTGAAAATAAAGAAATCCGACTATATTGAAGGTAAGCGGCGTTATAGTGGTGAGGCTTTCGACGATTTCGCAGCCGTCATTGAAGCAGACTCCCCTCCCTTCTATATAGAGGAAGATAGCCTGCACCGCAGTCACACCGCTGGCCAGAAGTGAAATGATTGCCCGTATCATAAATTTGTTGATCGTCCTCCCCTTCTCTTGACAGATTGCCAAGGGGCGTCATTATATCCGCCGGCCTGGGCTCAGTTTCGAATTTATACCCCCACAAGGGGACTCTTTTCAGTACCCCTTTGTGGGGTGGAGTTAAGGTAATGCGGGCTGACGCCCGCAACCCAAGGGCTGTGATCCCCTCCAACAGCAGAGGGGATAAGTACCTTCACGAAATTCGCTCTTAAAAAGCAAGAAACGAATTTCTAAGGTACTAATGCGGGCTGACGCCCGCAACCCAAGGGCTGTGATCCCTCCAACAGCAGAGGGGATAAGTACCTTCATGAAATTCGCTCTTAAAAAGCAAGAAACGAATTTCTAAGGTACTAAACGCAAGCGCCATTAAAGTGGATATTCGCATTAACTGCAACAGGAACAGCATGCCGGAAAGCAAGCAGACACCTGCCGCCATCCTCTGGGTAATCGCGGCTGTTCAATTTTTGACACCCTTCATGTTTTCCGCCATCGGCGTGGCCCTGCCGACCATAGGCAGAGAATTTTCGGCCGGGGCGGTACAGCTGGGGCTGATCGAGATGGCCTACATCCTGGCCGTGGCCCTGCTGCTCCTGCCCGTCGGCCGCTTCGCCGATATCCACGGCCGGCGCAAAATATTCCTGTCCGGCACAGTTCTCCTGACCCTGGCCACCTTGGCCCTGGCCACCGCGTCGACCATCACCCTGCTCATTATATTCCGTTTTGTCCAGGGGATGGGCGCAGCAATGATCACCTCGACGAGCTTTGCCATCCTGACCTCGGTCTTTCCTCCTGAGAGACGCGGCCGGGCCTTGGGCGTGGTGGTTGGCTGTGTCTATTTGGGTATCTCAGCGGGTCCGACGCTCGCAGGTTTGATGATCGATTACCTCGGCTGGCGCTGGATCTTCTACAGCGCGGTGCCGATCGAAATCCTGATCCTGCTCTTCGCCGCCACCCGACTTTCAGGGGAATGGGCGGATTCACGGGGCGAACCATTCGACTGGGCTGGCTCGCTGCTCTACATCATCGCCCTGGGCTGTCTCATTGTAGGCATCCTTGAGGCGAAGCAGCTGTCTTTCGCCGGCTGGCTCGCCTTGGGCGGCACTGTAATGATGATCATCTTCCTCATCTACGAGAACACCGCCCGGTACCCGATCTTTCCACTGCGGAAGATCCTCGGGAACCGGGTCTTCGCCCTCAGCAACATCGCTACCTGGCTCAATTACGCCGCCTCCTTCGGAATAATGTTCTTTTTCAGCATCTATCTCCAGGTGATCAGGGGGATTTCGCCCAAAGAAACCGGCTTCATCCTTATTACCCAACCCCTCCTGCAGGCCATTTGCGCCCCCTTTGCCGGGAAGATGGCCGACAAGCACAACCCGGCACCCATCGCCACCCTCGGCATGGCATTCTGCACCATCGGCCTCGCTGCCGCGGCCACCATCTCCGCCGGGACCTCCTTTGTCTTCATTTTCATCGTGTTGATCGTCATGGGCATCGGCTTCGGCCTCTTTTCCACCCCCAACACCACCGCCATCATGGCCAGCATCGACAGACGCGATTACGGCATGGCCTCGAGCCTGATCGCCACCATGCGAACCACCGGCATGCTGACGGCCATGACCCTGATCACCCTGCTCCTCTCCTGGTTTCTCGGCGCCGCACCGGTGACCCGGGAGACAGGACACCTCTTTCTCTCCGCCATGCACGCGGCCATGGTCATCTTCAGCCTGCTCGGCTGCGCAGGGATTCTCTGCTCCCTGGCCCGGACCGATAGACACAGCCATACACATGACGATGGAGCATTATGATGGATGAAATTTGCTATCGGTGGTACGCCTTTCACGAAATGACGGGGCAGGAGTTGTATGCCGTGCTCAAACTGCGTCAGGAGATATTCGTTGTGGAACAGCGGTGCGCCTACCAGGACTGCGACGACCTCGACCAGAGCGCCCGGCATCTGGTGGGCTGGAAACAGGGAGGGAAGACCGAACCGGTCGCCTATCTGCGGGTGATTCCGCCGGAAGATCCGGGCGGGATGCCGATTATCGGACGACTGCTGCTTCGTTCAGACAGGCGGGGTAGGGGAGAGGGAAAGAACCTGCTCAACCTTGCCCTCAGACGAATCTGCAAGTTCTATCCGCGGGCGCCGGTGCTGATTTCAGCCCAGCAGTACCTTCTCGAATTCTACCAAGATTTCGGCTTCCGGACTGTCTCCGAGCCTTACGACGAGGACGGCATTCCGCATATCAGGATGATCCGTTCAGCGCAGTCGTGCAGCTGATTTCCGGCCAAGACCGGGAAACGGAAATGCATCCCTGCTTCTTGAGAGAAAACCTCGGCTTGTCGAAATTCGCCTGAGAATGCAGCTCGGGTGCTATTGCTCCTGGGCCGATCTCGCCGCCACCAGTTCTCGGAACTTTTTCGCCTGATCCGGAGAAGGGATTTCGGCGGCCAAGGCGTCGACAACCTCAGCAAAAATTCTCTTCGATTCGAAATAGTCCTCGCAGATGAGCATCGCCATAGGCCCGATGCATTCAGCCAGGCATGACTGAAGCACCTCCTTCTGTTCACCGCTGAGACCGGCTGAGTCGCCGCTTTTGACTCCGCTCCCCCTCGAAGGTGGAGCCACGGCGGCGCCTCGGCCTAAGGCATCGAGGATAGCCTCGCTCGGCGGCAATGCCATGCGGGGCGGCATTACACCACCTTCCTGAAATCGATACCGCCCGCCATCGATGGTCGACATCAGGGTCAGGGCATCCAGCCCCCGCTTTCCGGAGAAGAGGATGTAGATAATTTCCCCCTTATCCAGGACTATCTGGGCGCTCTTATTGGCTTTTGTGGTAATGAAAAGCGTACCGGTTGACCTCTGCCTGCACAGTTTTCCTGCTTCGGTCACGATCTGGTGGAAAGGAATATTACCCTCAGTCATAAGCGGTTACCTTTTTCGAAGTCTCTCAAACGCCATCCGTAGACTAACTCCCATTCTGTCTATCGCCCTCGCCAGAGCCCCGATTTCATCGCTGCGATCCTTTTCCTTGATGACCGCGTCAAGATTGCCCCGGCTGATTTCATCGGCGATGAGGGTCAGGTTGCGAATCGGCGTGCTGAGGCGACGGGCCAGGAGATAGGCGATGATGATCACCGTCACTATCGTAACGAGCAGCAGCAGCAGAGCGTTGCGCTGCGCCTGATCCGCGGCGGCGTAGGCTTCGGCGTAATCCTGCTGAACGATCAGGGTCCAGCCCTGGCCTGTTTTCTTCGAATTGGCCAGGATCTTTTTACCGTTCTCCTCAAAGACGAAGGAGTCCGGGCCGAACTGGTTGCGCTGGCTGACAACCGGGTGCAAGCTGAAATCCTGCAGTTCGGAGCGTATCTCCCCATGACCGTGGGCGATCAGCCTGTTCTCGTCGTCGAGCAGGATGGCGTATCCTGTTTCGCCGATTTTCGTTTTGGTGATAGTCCTGGAGAGGTCTTCAAGAGTCATGGCAACTGCTATCACTCCGAGATTTTTCGCGCCCTCGCCCTTGATCGGTTTAGCCAGAATAAAGGCCGGTTTATTGGAGGTCTTGCCGAGCAACACCTGCTGACCCACCGGTTTACCGCCGAGGACCTGCCGGAAATATTCCCTGTCGCCGTAATATGTAGCTGGATTTCCATCGCTTCGACCGAGATTCTCACCATCCGGCTGGATGGTGAAGGCCAGGTAAATCCACTCGTAGGTATCGCTGATGCTCTTCAAGACCGGATTCTGGTCGCCGGCATTCATCCCGACGATGGCCGGGAGAGCGGCTGACTGCTGGAGGAGCCTGAGATTCATGTTGGTCCAATCATCGACACTGCGAGTGAGGTGTTCGGTGTTTTCCACAAGATTCCGGTAAATATTGGCGGTCCACTCCTGTCTGGACTTGTGGATGCCGATATACCAAAGGCCTCCCAGGGGAATGACTGAAATGATCAGCATGGTTATAAGGATCTGATAGATTATCTTGAAACCCGCCCCCTTTCTTTCTGTTACTTTACCGTCCGTTACCATTTCTTCTCCGCCATGTTGATTACCGAAAACGATCCGAAAGTTTATAGACCGGTACCTCTCCCTGAAAGAATCGCTTGGTTTTCTAGCGATCCACACGGGCAGTATTAAAACTAGACTATCCTATTTAATACCCCAAAAGCAAGCCATTTTAATATCGCACAACGCTCTGTTATATCAATATTTATTCAGAATACCACAATTGCGCCATATACCGGAAGAACAGAACTGCAGTTTTTTAAAACAGTATTCAAGGATTGATCAAGTTTTAGTCTTAATACTTATTTCCTATAACGAATATCATAACAAGAAAAAATGCGCGGGGATGCCGAGAGAATTTGTCAAAAGACCGGGAATACGATAAGTTGGTTTCGTATGAGTTTTTTTTGCACAATGCGGATTTTCGATCAAGATCACGAATGCGAAAAATTGACCAGGCATATAACATTAATCCATTGGTATATTTTCGAGCATACCGCGAAGACAGGATGAAAAGACCATTTTGCAAGAGGCTCGTATACGACGGATTTTCACTGAACCGTGGTTCCAATCACCACAGAGAGTCCAGGAAGGAAGGCATCGTCGAGAAATAAGCATTGAGACTCCATCGCCCAGGCACCCGCTGCCGGCGCATCTCTGCAGTCGCTCCAACGGCAACGCTCAACATTCATCAACCTAAATAATGAAATTCGCTTTTTCTTTCATCTTCCTCCTCGCGATGGCAACCTCTTTTCTGCCACCGTCCACCGGGAAATGTTCAGCCGCCGACAATAAGGATGTTCTGGAGTTGATGTTCTTCTCGAGAAATACACCGACAGAGTTCATTATCGTCGAGAAAAGGCACCAGAGGCTGAGCCTGTTCGAGCAGCGGGATCAGGTCCGGTTGATCAGGGAATTTGTCTGCGCCACCGGGCAGAATCCCGGCACCAAGAAAATCAGCGGCGATTCACGCACACCCGAGGGCATTTATTTCATTACCGAGGTCTACGAAGACAAGAAGATCTCCGTCTTCGGCAGCCGGGCCTTCCACCTCGATTATCCGAACATCTTCGATACCCACGCGGGTCACCGGGGCGACGGGATCTTCATCCACGGCACCAACAAGAAGCTGATCCCCAACAGCACCAACGGCTGCATCACCCTCGACAATAGGGATCTCGACGAACTTGCGCCTTTTCTTACCGTCAATACCATTCCGGTGATCGTACTTGACGCCCTGGCCGAACCGCTGGCCGGCAAGAGCTTCTTGCTGCAGACCGACACGCCGCTCTTCGGTGAGATCCTCGCCACGCTGTCGCTCGACCTGCGAAAAATCCCCGTGCAGGACATCCAGACCCTGTCCTTCCTAAAGAAGGGGAAAGAAGCCGTCGTTTCGGTGAAATACGCCACCTACGAACGGGACCACATTCAATACCGTGAACAGGTTCGAACGTATCTTGCCCAGTCACCGGTCGGCACCTGGCGCAATATTTTTTCCATTCAGAGTCAAGAGAAAAATCCCTTTCTCCTGGCCCTGCGTCCCAGCAAAAACGAGCTGGTGACCAAGATGGTCCCTGCGCCTCAACAGGAAAAGAGCGCTCCGCAGGAAACGCCTTCGGAGGTGGCGGCGCAGATTCTGCCTGAGAAACCGGTAAAGGCGGTTCCAGCCGTCGAGCCTGCCGAACCACAACGGCCTGCCGAAGTTGCAGAGCCCGAGAAATCAGCTCAGGCTGCCCGGGAACCTGCGACCAGGCCGCCCGCCGCCGACGTTTCCCAGCTGACGAGGAACGAGGAGATAATGAATTTTGTGGAAAAGTGGCGCTCTGCCTGGGCTGCCAAGGATATAGAGACCTACATCAGCTGTTACAGTCCGACCTTCAAAAACGGCGGGTTGAATCGTGAAGGATGGAAACAGAAAAAACAGGCCTTGAACAAGAAATACTCCTACATCAGTGTTTCAATAAAGAATATCGTGGTTCAATGGACTGCCATCGGAGCCGATGTCTCATTTTCTCAGACGTACAAATCGGATCAGTACCAGACCTCCGGGACAAAGGTGCTCCGAATGTCCCACAAGAATAACCGCTGGCTGATCGAAAGTGAAGTTATGTAGCGTGCCGAGGCCGGAACGGACGAGAGAGGTCCATTGCCTACCCTGAAGCTCAATTTTTTCCCCATTTGGCCATGACCTTGCCGCATCTACTTACATCTGTTCTTTTCTTTTTCGGCATTTTCTGCCAGATCTCCGCAGATTGTGCCGAAGCCAAGCCTTCATCGAACCATCACCTGCACGATGTCTTTCTGGCCAACACCGAGCACGAGCTCCACATCTATCGGATTTACGGCAAGGAGCCGGGTAAGACCATCATGCTGATCGGCGGCATCCAGGGCGATGAACCGGGAGGCTACCTGACCGCCGATCTCTACGCCGATATCAACCTCAGGAGAGGCAATCTCATTGTCGTGCCCCGGGCCAATTTTTACTCCATCTTGCTCAATCAGCGAAACGGTATGACCGGAGACATGAACCGGAAGTTCGCCGACCAGGATGATTCGACGAGAAACATGGAGCAGGAGATCGTCACGATCCTCAAGAGGCTGATCGGCGAGGCCGACTGCCTGCTCAATCTTCACGAAGGGTCCGGGTTCTTCAATCCTGAATGGAAGGATGACCAGGAAAATCCGAATCGATTCGGTCAGTCGATCATCTTCGATGCCAAGAGCTACCTCTCGAAGAACGGGCAGCGTATCGACCTCGAAGGCCTGGCCACGAGAGTCACCGAAAAAGTCAACCGGGATTTGTCCAATCAGAGGCTCCACTTCCGACCCAACAATCACAACACGGTAGCCAACGATACCCGACACCCCGAGCAGCGGAAATCCGCCACCTATTATGCTCTGACCCAGGAAGGGATCCCGGCTTTCGGCATTGAAACCTCCAAAGCCATCAGGTCGATTTCTGAAAAGGTCGGCTTACAGAAACTGGTGGTAAACGCCTTCATGGATGAATTCGATATCGTCCCGGAGACTCCGGGGCAGCATGTAGAGGACGTCGGGCTAGCTTACATCCTGGTTAAGGTCAACGGCGGCCTGCCCTATGCCCTAACCAGCGGCACTCGTCTTGCGATCGCCGGCGGCGACGAGGTCGTCGTCACCGACATCATCGCCGACAACGACCGGGGCCTTACAGCAGACTTCCTCGGTCTGGGCACCCGCAACGACACCATGCTGCCATTGCGGATCTCCCAGTCCACCAAGGTGGTTATCCGAAAAGATGCAGAGACCTGCGGGTGGCTCGACCTTGTTGTGGGAACCGAATCCGTCGCAGGCAATTCCGCCGATTCCACCGAACAACCCTCAGGGATTCCCTCCGCACCTGAAACTACCATAGCAGCGGAAAAGCAAGCGCTCTTGAGCGAACTGAAGGCGGAGCAACTGATTGTCGATGTCAATGGCAAGCTCATTTTTGTTGCTGAGGGCGAGGAAATAGGGGTAGCCAAAGACATCATGCTGATCATCAAAGGTGTTCGCACCAATATCAGTCGCCTCGACAACGACATATCGGCCAATTTAAGAGGCTTCGCACCACCAAAATCCAAAAACGACGGCAACGACATCAACTTCCCCATCTATCCCGGTCGGGACCTATGGGTTCGCTATTCAGAAAACAAGGATGGCGTCAGGTACCCGATCAGCACCACCTACAAAGACCGGGAGATCGGCACATTTTGGATAAAAATCATTTGATTTCGACATAAAGAACGACCTTCATCAGCACCACGAGAAGGTCGCCGTCCGTACCGCTGCTGCGCAAATCGTGCACCCAAGCCCGGCCTGTTACTGCAAATATAAGCAATAGGCAAGGATCCGGCTCACTTCTGTCCAGATAACTCTCCGATATAATTCTATAATTAAAAATGGCACGCACTTTGCTTGAATAGCAGTGACTCCAGTAATCAGCCTTCAAAATTCAGCAGGAGCAGGGAGAGGGGCAGCACCGCCGGGACATCCTCCCGACATTCCTGCGGCAACTGTGGGAGAAAACACATGAATATTTCTATTTCGCGGGAAAGTTTCGAAGCTCGAAACATCACGAAAAGAAGGAAAAACGAGCGCTACAAGATTATCCATATCCTGGCCATCACTAGTCGAGGGACGGGACAGATCCTCGACATCGGACGGGAAGGCTTATCCTTCGGCTGTCTGTATCCCCATTCCTTTCCGGAAACCTGGTCGATGGACATTCTTGATGCCAAGGGTTCTCATATCAGGGAGCTTCAGGTAAAAAAAATCTGGGAAAGAAAGATCGGTCATCCCGAACTTTCGGCCAAATACGAGTTGGAGGTGGGGGTGGAATTCACCGAGCTGACCGACACCCAGTCAGACGAGCTCGATTTCCTCCTCGAAAATCTGGACTTGTGCATGCCCACCCCGTGTCTGGAAGTTCAGCGCAATCAATAAGCCGAATGATCTCCCACCCGCCGCCCCCTTCACGATGGTTTCCCCAACTCCCGTGAAGGGGTCTGTCCGCAGGCAGCCAGAAACGGCTCCGGCAGTTCGACCACCTTACGCAGCGCATAATCAAAAGCCAGTATCGCGGTGAAACCGGAAAGCACCCGTTGGCCATCGCTTTTTCGCGTCACCTCAAACAGGAAGGTTGCCTTCTTGCCCTCCACCTCTCCGATAGCAACCCCCACCTCCAACTCGTCGTGCAGGAAAACCTCCCGCAGGTAACGGCAACCGGCCTCCACCACCACCAAGCCCTTGCCGTCGCCAATATCTCCCTCTGAGAGCCCGAAATTTTCAAGGAACCGAATCCTTGCTTCCTGAAAGATTACCAGAGCCCGGTCATTGCCTAGATGACGGCCATAGTTGATGTCGCCGATGGTAACGGTGTATGGCGCTGTAAAGGGTGTGGTCATGGATCGTCCTCGCGCGGGAATGCCCGTAATTCGTTGAATTGAGTACCTAGAGCTATTTCTCGTTATAGAAATAGTGAAGCTCCAGCTCAGCTGGGTTAGCTATTACGACAAACGCAAAAACCTGCAAGCCTGAAATGGTCCGAAAAGTGCTCCAAGAAAGAGATAATCCCTTTTACCCCATTGTCCGGCGGATTACCTCGTCCGTATTAGTAAGTACCTTAGAAATTCGTTTTTTGTTTTTGACGTGATAGGTACTTATCCCCTCTGCTGTCGGGGGAATGACAACCCTTGGGTTGCCGGCGTCAGCCCGCATTAGATCTTGCCAGTCCTGTCTCCGGTATTATCGTTTTGCAAAAACTAGCCCTTTTCACAGCCGCACCGGAAAAAAGAAGCAACCTCAGGAGCTCTGATGCCCCGGTCATTTCTTCTCACTGCAAGTTTCATTCTCTGCTGGGCAATCTCTCCGGATGTGCTGGTATTGCTGGGGAACGGCTTTGGCCGACACGGCTGGGCTTTCGGAATCGCCCTGCTGGCGGGGGCAGCGCTGTCCGCCGCGGCGGCCCTCATCATCCGTCGCCCGACGGCAGCATCTCGGGAAAATGATCGAGGGCTTCCCGACACCGAAGCCGGGAGGTTTGCCGAAGTTACGCTGACCCTCGCCGGTCGACTCAGCCCTCCTCTCTTTTTCTCGACAGGGATGCTGGTCACTGCCGGCTTCACCTTCAATGAGACCTTTGTCTATTGGTTTCCCAACTTCGGTTTCAGTTTTCTCCTGCTCTTGCTGGTTCTGATCCTCTATCTGAGCGGGGAAAGGGTTGTTCTTGCCGCACAGCAGGTTTTCTTCGGTCTGACCGCTTCATGCCTGCTGCTGCTCGCCCTGGCCGGTCTCCTGGCCGGACCGCCGCAGAATACCGGTCCGGCTGCACCGGCAGGAACAGCAAAAGACATCCTCGCCACCGTCCCGCTGGCGATGCTTTTCTTTCTTGGTTACGATCAGCAACTCCCGAAAGACAAGGTCGGGAAGAACCGTTTTTACCCAGGCGCTGTCGGTCTTGGTTTTCTCCTGCTCGTCCTCTGGGGTCTGGCATCGCTCTCGCATATCCCGCATGCACGGCTTGCCGAATCTTCGGTGCCCTACGTGGTCGCTGCCAGGGAAATACTTGGCCAGACCGGGCGCATCCTCATGGGGATCGCCATCATCAGCGGGACCTGCGGCGCCGTAAATGGCCTTTTTTACCTCGCCATAGGCACAGTTCGACAGCTTATCCCGAAGATTGCCCCCTCGACCTGGTTGCCCAGGATCCATGCCGTCTTGATGGCAGCGGTCATCGCCCTGCTTCTGGCCCTTGGACTTGCGGGCAGCGAAAACCTGGAGGTCTTCGTCTTCGGGTCCCTGCTCCTGTGGCAATTGGCCATCGGTGCGAATTGTCTCTTCTCCGCTGTTCATCTGCGCAGGCAGCGGGCAAAACATTCCTCGTCAGGCTATGCCATCGGCGGGCTGATCCTGGCTGCTGTGGCCTACCTGGCGTTTACATATCCGCAACCGCGGCTGCTTTTCGGTTTCTGTGTGCCGGTCCTGGCCGCCGGCGGCCTTTTTTCAACCGCCTTGCACAGGCTCGGCGGGAGGCGTAGTCCGGCTAGCAACAACATACACCCCCACAAGGGGGGATAACTACCTTCATGAAATTGCGAAAGAATATTTTTCTGAGGTACTCAAAGGAGGCATTCTATGAAAAGCGTTCTCACATGGCTTATTGTTCTCATATTCTGCGCAGGCTCGGTCGCCTTTGCCGATCAGGCGCCGAGAATGGACAAGGATGAACTGAAAGCGATGCTCGGCCAGAAAGACCTGGTGATCCTCGACGTGCGCCAAGGCAGGGACTGGAGCACCAGCGAGTACAAGATCAAGGATGCAGTCAGGGTGGAAGGCAGCGACCTTTCGGTGGTAAACAACTATCCCAAGGAAAATACCTTCGTTCTCTACTGTGCTTGACCGAATGAAGGTACCAGTGCCAGTTTGGCACAGAAACTTATCGATCAAGGTTACAGCAAAAGTTATGCCCTGAAAGGCGGCTGGCAGGAGTGGTCCCGGGCCAAATACCCGGTGGAAGAGAAATAATAAGGATCTCCGGCACACGCCGGATGAGGGGAAAAGGTGCCGGAATCGCAACGAAGATTCCGGCACAGGTGGGTTAGTACGTTAGAAATAATTTTCTGCGCGTTTTTGGCAGAAAATTATTTCGTGAAGGTACTTATACCCCTCAAGGGGGTACTGAAAAGAGTCCCCTCTGCTGTGGGAGGGGATAACAACCCTTGGGTTGCGGGTGTCAGCCCGCATTAAATTTCCTGCAGATAGGGTTTCATCTTTGCTAGGCTCTTGTCTCCGATGCCCTTCACCTTGGTCAGCTCATCCAGGCTCTTAAAATTGCCATTTTCCTGACGATAGGCCAGGATGGCGTCGGCGGTCTTGGGGCCGATGCCCGGAATCTCGACTAAGAGATCCTTGTCGGCGGTGTTGATATCGACATTGGCGGGAAGTTCTTTTTTTGCCTTGGCGCTGCCCTTCTTGTCAGCCGGCAGCGCGTCAGGGGGCGTGGCGGCCGGATCGGCGGCGACAACCGACTCCTGTTTCTTTTCTGGCGCGGCAAGGACATCGCTTGAGGCGGCGAAGAGACAAACGGTACAGGTGAAAAATACGGCCAGGAACAGATGCAAAGCTTTCATAGGTCCTCCTTGAAAAGGATGTTTGAGTAAACGGGACGTGTGTCCCCCTGCACAACAGCACTTTCTTGATTGTGAGGACCTTACTCGGCTGTTCTTACAATTTTCCCATCTCTGCCTGTGCCGCCGGAATTTTTTTTCGAAAACCGGCAAAAATAACAAAGGCGCCCGCGGCTTCAATGCCGGAAGCGCCCTTTTTCGGTATATCCGAGTGGCGTAAGCCTACATGATCGGCTTCATCGCGCCCATGTGGCTCCGCAGTTCCTCGCCGATCGCCTCGATGGCGGTATAGCGGATGCCTTCGTTGACATGGATGAGGTCGAGGTTGTCGACGCCGGTATCCTTGAGCTCGAGGCCCTTGCCGATGACATCGGTGTCCACGGTCTGCATGAACTCCCGAAGCAGCGGCACTGCCGCATTGGCGAAGAGGTAGGTGCCGTATTCGGCGGTGTCGGAGATGACCACGTTCATCTCGTACAGTTTCTTTCTCGCTATGAGGTTGGCGATGAGCGGGACCTCGTGCAGCGACTCGTAATAGGCGGATTCCTCCTTGATGCCGCAGTTCACCATGGTGTCGAAAGCCAGCTCGACCCCCGCCTTCACCATGGCCACCATGAGGATGCATTTGTCATAGTACTCCTGCTCGGAGATTTCCTCGGTGGTGGATACAGCCTGCTCAAAAGCGGTCTCTCCGGTTTCTTTCCGCCATTTCAGCAGATTGGCGTCGCCGTTGGCCCAGTCTTCCATCATGGTCTTGGAGAAATGTCCGGAGACGATATCGTCCATATGTTTCTCGAAGAGTGGCTCGAGGACCTCCTTCAATTCCTCGGCAAGGATATAGGCACGGATCTTGGCCGGGTTGGAGAGCCGGTCCATCATGGCGGTGATGCCGCCCAGCTTGAGGGACTCGGTGATCACCTCCCAGCCGTACTGCACCAGCTTGGAGGCATAGCCGGGATCGATCCCCTTCTCGACCATCTTCTCGAAGCAGAGGATCGAGCCGGTCTGCAGCATGCCGCAGAGGATGGTCTGCTCGCCCATGAGATCGGATTTCACCTCGGCCACGAAGGAGGATTCAAGCACCCCTGCCTTGTCGCCGCCGGTGCCGCAGCAGTAGGCCTTGGCGATATCCCAGCCTTCGCCGTTCGGGTCGTTCTCGCCGTGCACGGCGATCAGCGTCGGCACGCCGAAGCCGCGTTTGTATTCCTGACGGACTTCGGTGCCGGGGGCCTTGGGGGCGACCATGATGACGGTCAGGTCCTTGCGGATCTGCATGCCTTCCTCAACGATATTGAAGCCGTGGGAGTAGGAGAGGCAGGCGCCCTTCTTCATGAGCGGCATGACGGCGGAAACCACCTTGGTGTGCTGCTTGTCCGGGGTGAGATTGATGACCAGATCGGCGGTGGGGATGAGTTCATCATAAGTGCCGACCTTGAAGTCGTTGCCGGTGGCGTTCTTCCATGACTGGCGCTTCTCGGCGATCGCTTCCGGGCGAAGCGCGTAGGACACGTCCAGGCCGCTGTCGCGCAGGTTCAGCCCCTGGTTCAACCCTTGCGCGCCGCAGCCGACGATGACGATCTTCTTGCCTTTCAGGTATTCCACCCCGTTGAACTCAGAGGCATCCATGAACCGGCACTGCGAGAGTTCTTCGATCTGCCGGCGCAGCGGCAGGGTGTTGAAGTAATTTGTTCCCATTTTCATCTCCCTGAATCTGGATTGTTTTTACTGTTTTTCGAACGGAAATCGACGATTCATCTGATATATTTGGAAAGCCCTGTTGCGTCAAGTGATTTGTTCGTGATACTGTATTGCAGAAAATGCAATACAGGCGAGTTAAATTGCACCGCCGAGATTGCATCCCTCGGCACCTCATTGCTTCTTTGGACCAAAAATTTTGAATATCAGGGACCTGGAACTTTTCAGACACCTTGCCGCGAGTCTCCATTTCGGCCGCACCAGCCTGGAGTGCAACATCACCCCCTCCGCCCTGACCCGGACTATTCAGCGGCTGGAATCCGAGGTAGGCGAAAGTCTTTTTTCCCGCAATAACCGTTCGGTCATCCTCACTCCCGCTGGCCTGGCCTTCAGGGACTACTGCGAGGAAACACTCGGGCGCTGGACCGATTTCCGCAATACCCTGAGAAGCGATGCCATGCTGCGGGGCGAGCTTTCCCTCTACTGCTCGGTGACAGCCATCCTCTCCATCCTGCCGCAGATTTTCGGCCGTTTCCGGAAGGCCCACCCTCAAGTGATGATCCGGGTGCAGACCGGCGACGCCGCCCGCGCCCTCCAGAAGCTGCAGACGAGGGAGGCGGATATAGCCATAGCGGCGCTGCCCGATCATCAGCCCGAAGGCCTTGACTTCATCGAGTTGGTACAGACGCCCCTGCTCTTCATCCTGCCGAAATTTTACCCGGAAATCATCGCCACCAGGGAGGGCGGCATCGACTGGGAGAACACCCCGGTCATCCTGCCTTCCGAGGGCCTAAGCCGCACCCGGGTCGAAAAGTGGTTTGCGGGCAAGGGGATCTCACCTTATATATATTCGCAGGTTGCCGGCAACGAGGCGATCATCGCCATGGTGGCCATGGGCTGCGGAATCGGCATCGTGCCCCGCCTGGTCCTCGATAAAAGCAGCCTGAAAGACGAAGTCGAGATCCTCGACATCTCGCCGCAGCTGAAACCCTTCGCGGTTGGGGCTTGTACTAGCAGCAAGAACCGGCGCAACCCGATTGTCCAGTCCTTCTGGCGGATCGTCGAACAGGAAAAGGCCGGAGAGCTATCCGATCGCCCATCCAGAGGATGAATCCATGCAATTTTTTTCGATGACACGGCATCCGAACACTCCAACCACATGAGCAGATGACCACCATATTCATCACCAACGACGACGGCATAAATAGCCCCGGACTGCAGGCCCTGCAGCTGGCCCTGGCGGAGGTCGGCAATACCGTCACCGTGGCGCCGGTCCGGGACAACTCCGCCGTCTCCCATTCACTCACCATGAACCGGCCCCTCCGGGTGCAGAAGCTATCCCCGAACGTTTATACAGTGGACGGCACGCCCACCGATTGCGTGGCGCTCGGCCTGAAAAAGATACTCGACCGACCACCCGACCTCCTGGTCTCCGGCATCAACGGTGGTCCGAACCTGGGCGACGATATCTCTTATTCCGGCACGGTCTCAGCGGCCATCGAGGGAACCATGTACGGCATCCCGTCCATGGCCCTGTCGGTGGGCGGCCGGCAGCCTTACGACTTCCGGGCCGCAATGCGGGTCGCCGTCTGCATGGCCAGGAAAATCCTGCATCACGGCCTGCCAGCCAACACCCTGCTCAATATCAACATCCCGAGCGGCAAGACTTACGGCACCATTCGAGTTACCCGCCAGGGTCGAAGGCTCTGGGAGAACTCTATCCATGAAATCCTCGATCCCCAGGGCAGCAAACACTACTGGATCGGCGGCGGCACCGCAGTCGCCGATCCCAACGAGGACACCGATGTCCATGCCTTCGCGGGCGGCAACGTGTCCATCACCCCCATTCAGCTCGACCTCACCAACCATGACGGCATTGTCTATCTGCGGGAGAAATGGATGCTGGAAGAAGCGGAAAAGCCGTTGATGCAGAACTGACCGGACTGATGATGGAGCAACGGCACCAGAAGGGAAAACTCGCCATCGACGTCGGCCTTGCCGCCAATTTCCTGCTTGCCCTCCTGAAAACCAGCGTGGGCATTGTAGGTCACAGTCCGGCTCTTCTCGCGGATGGCATCAATTCCACGTCGGATGTGGCCTACGGCATCGTGGTGAAGATCTTCATGCGGCTGTCCAGCGAACCAGCCGACAAGGAACACCCCTACGGGCACGACCGGCTGGAGTCGATCGCCGCCGTGGTGGTCGGCGCCTTTGTCATCACCACCGCCATCTCCATTTTCTGGGCCTCCATCGACCATGTCTACGAACTCTTGAGCGGCGCGAGCGATTTCACCGGCGCTTCCGAGCTTGCCCTGTGGATCGCCCTCCTCACCATCCTGCTGAAGATCTGGCTGTCGCTGTGGACCCTCAGGCTCGGCAGACAGACCAGCAACAACGTGCTGCTGGCCCTTGCCGCCGATCACCGCAACGATATCTTCTCTGCCGTGGCAGCCACCGTCGGCATCATCTGCGGCCGGATGGGCCTGCTCTGGGTCGATCCCCTGGCGGGCGGGGTGGTCTCCATCATCATCCTGCTCACCGGCGTGGAAATCATCCGCGAGTCGGCGGCGGATCTGATGAACACCCTGCCCGGCAAGAAACTCACCGAAGACATCAGGGAAAAGCTCAAGAACATGCCGGAGATCCTCGATATCGAGGAGATCCATGGCCACCGCTTCGGCCCCTATGATGTGGTGAACATCACCGTCGGTGTCTGCCCCCACCTGAGCGTCGCCGAGGGCGACCGGATCGCCACCAGGATCGAGGAGATTCTCGTGGAGGAGATCGATTCGATCCGGCGGGTGTTCGTTCATTACCATCCGGTGCAGGCCATCCGCCGTAATCCCGGAAAGGCCTGAATCAGCTTCCCGGCCTGGCCGCCTCCCGCCGCCAGCCGGCCGACAGGCCGGGAATCCCCATCCCCTGGATGACCAGGGCATTTTTCCCCTCCTCGTAGGCCAGCAGCTTTCCCTCCCGACGATTGATGCGGAAGGCGAGGGAATAGGAGAGGACCCTGATCGGATAGTCGCGGGGAAGCTGCAGCAGGTAAGGCTGGATGGTGATGAAATCGGTAACGCCGTACCGATCCATGATAAAGCGCAGCCCCCCGTTGGCCGGTCCGATATTGTAGGCGAGTAGGCCGAGGAACATGTCGTCCTTCATCTGGGTCAGATAATGGCGGAGGGTGGCGGCACCCAGGAAGGCGTTGTAGCGCGGGTCGACAAGAGACCGTGCTTCTGCCGGGAATCGCCGGTTGACCGACTCCACCGCCGCGGTCGGCGCCTGGGTGATCTGGAAGAGCCCGTGGCCGCCGTCCTGGCTCTGACGCGGCATGAAGGATGATTCCGTGGCGGCCAGGCCGAGGAGCACGTCGGGATCGACGTCGTATGCGGCCGCCGCCTCCTCAATGATTTTCAGATATTGCCCGGCCCGCTCGATCATGACCCCCAGCGGAGCGGTACCTAAGCGGCGATAGGAGGCATAAACCTGATGGGCAAGAGTCACCCGGCCGGCCTCCTCCTTGCCGCCGACCAGGGTTCGGTAGTAGCCGAAGGCGCGGGTGAAGTAGCCCGGCGGCGTGAAGCAGCCAATCAGAATCGCGAGACCCGCCACAATCAGCGGCGGCAGGAAGGGGGACCAGCGTTCCCGCAGCCAGCGCCGCAGCCTGCTCCAGCCGATGAGAACGACGGTCCCGAAGACGATGGAGGCGAAGATGCCCCCGGCGAACGGCAGCAGGCTGCCAACTAAGTCGGTGCCGGAAAACCTGTTGGCAAAATGGCCGAGCAGCACCATAACGGCGGCGACACCGATCACGGCCAGCCCCAGCCACTCAAGGCCCACGGGGATGGCGTTCTGCAGCAGGCTTTTCGGCGGCTTTTTCTTCTGTTTGCCCTTTGCTTTCCTCGTTTTTCCCCCGGCAGCGGAACGCTTTCGGACCGGCGGTTTCGGCGAAAGTGGTGTGGATGCGGGTGGTTGAGCCATATACGTCAAATAAACAGGAGGAAGTCGATTCTCCGGCCGGGCGTTGTCACCCGGAATTACCGTCAAGACCTTATTCGACCACGATTGTACGGTCAATGACAATCTGTTCGCCCCTTGCCTCGTATCAGGTCAGGCGTCAGATGCTACAAGCATTGCTCCGCATTTTTTGGTTTCCTGCAAGGCCCGATTGAGGGAGCATAGCATTGCTTGCAACCGAAAAGGCCACGAAGGCTGGGGTCAAAGGACGAGCTAAATGGGACCGATGAGGCTTGACAGGATCCTAGTCAATTATGGGATTTTCCCAAAAAATATGATAGGATGAGGTCATCGTAATCCGGTCGTTTACCTCATTGAGTTCAACTCCAAAGGGGGGATGCATGGGAATCCACAATCTGGACAAATTCTTCCGCCCTGCAGGGGTGGCCGTGATCGGCGCAAGCGAGCGGGCCGGTGGAATCGGAGCCGCCCTTATGCACAATCTGCTGCAGGGCGGCTTCAAGGGCCGGCTGTTTCCGGTAAACCCCAAGGCAAGCCGCATCATGGGCCTCCCGGCCGCGGCCGCCGTTACCGCTCTCGACGCCCCTCTCGATCTGGCTTTGGTGGCGGTGCCCATCGAGAGCGTCCCGGAAGTGATCGGCCAGTGCGTGGCGGCGGAAGTCAAGGCGGCGGTCATCATCTCCGCCGGCGGTCGGGAAACCGGCGAGCCCGGCCGCATCATCGAGCGGCGGATAGAGGAGGCCGCCGCCGGGAGGATCCGTATCATCGGCCCCAACTGCCTGGGCGTGATCGCACCCGGCGCCGGTCTCAACGCCACTTTTGCCGCGGGCATGCCGATGCGAGGCAACCTCGCCTTCATCTCCCAGAGCGGCGCGGTGTGCACCGCCATTCTCGATCGCTCCTTTAAGGAAGGAATGGGCTTCAGCCACTTCGTCAGCATCGGCTCGATGCTCGATGTCGATTTCGGCGACATGATCGATTACCTGGGCCGCGACCCGGCGGCGAAGTCCATCCTGCTCTACGTCGAGCAGCTTTCGAACGTCCGTAAGTTCATGAGTGCCGCCCGCGCGGTCTCACGGGTCAAGCCGATCATCGTGCTGAAAGCGGGCAGCAGCCAGGCCGGGGCCCGGGCGGCGGCCTCTCACACCGGGGCCCTGGCCGGCGAGGATGCGGTCTACGACGCGGCCTTCAAGCGGGCGGGCGTCATCCGGGTGCACACCATCGAGGAGCTCTTCGACTGCGCCGAACTTATGGCAAAACAACCGCGGCCCTCCGGACCCCGTCTGGCCATCGTCACCAACGGCGGCGGACCCGGGGTCATGGCCATCGATGCCCTGGCCCGCTACGGCCTGGAACCCGCCGAGCTGAGCGGGGAAACCATATCAGCCCTCGACCGGATTCTGCCCTCCTGCTGGAGCCGCCGCAACCCTGTGGACATCCTCGGCAGCGCCACAATTGAGCGGTATGGGCAGGCGGTGGAAATCATCAGGAGGGAGCCGGACCTGCACGGCCTGATGGTCATTCTGGCCCCCCAGGCCCTGGCCGACCCCCTCGAGGTGGCAAAATCCCTCACCCAGCAGTTGAAGCCAACACCCTTCCCCGTCTTTGCCGTATGGATGGGCGGCCGGGACATGGAAGCCGGCGTGCAGCATTTGAATGATGCGGGTATTGCCACCTACACCGTGCCCGAACGGGCCGTGCTCGCCTTTACCTATATGGTCCGGCACACCAGGAATCTCGCGATGGCGCTGGAGATCCCCCCGAGCCTGCAGCGCCGGCTGAATTTCGACCGAGCCAGCGTGCGGGCCGTTATTGCGGAACAGGATATCGCGAAGGGGAGGATGCTTTCCGAAACGGCGGCCAAGAAGGTCCTTGCCGCCTACGGCATCCGGATCAATCCCACCGAAACGGCCGATTCCATCGAGGCGGCCGTGGCCCTTGCCGAGAAAATAGGCTGGCCGGTGGCCCTGAAGATCGTCTCCCCCGACATCACCCACAAGACCGAGGCAGACGGGGTGCAGCTCGATCTGCGCAGCGCGGACGAGGTCCTGGCGGCCTTTGGCCGGATAATGGCGGGAGCGGCACGCTACAACCCCGATGCACGGATCGAGGGCGTCGCGGTGCAGGCCCACCTTGCCCAGCCCGACTACGAGCTACTCCTCGGGGCGAAGCGGGATGAGACCTTCGGGCCAGTGATTGTCTTCGGCCTGGGCGGAATCTACACCGAAGTGTTGGGCGATCGGGCCCTCGGCCTGCCGCCCCTCAACCGGCTGCTGATCCGGCGCCTCATGGAGGAGACCAAGGTTTTCAAGCTGCTGCACGGTTACCGCAGCCGCCCTCCCGTCGACTTCATGGCCCTGGAGGAAATGCTCCTCCAGCTCTCACAGCTGGTGATCGACATCCCTGAGATCGCCGAGCTCGACATCAATCCAGTGATCGTCAAGAACGGCAAACCCATCGCCGTCGACGCCCGAATCCTCCTGCGGCCGGCAACGAAACCATCGCCGCTGCATCTCGCGATCAGCCCCTATCCGGCCCAGTACGAACTGTGCACAGAAACCAGGACCGGACTCAGGCTGCTCATCCGGCCGATCCAGCCGGAAGATGCCGAGCTGTTCGTCGGGATGTTCAAGACCCTGTCACCCACCAGCGTCTATTTCCGCTTCTTCAGGCACATGGAGGAGTTGAGCCCGGAGATGCTAGCCATGCTCACCCAGATCGATTACGACCGGCACATGGCGCTGGTGGCCATCGATGAGTCAACCCGACCGGAACGGATGCTGGGGGCGGCCAGGATCATTGGCGATCCGGACCTGTCGCAGACCGAGTTCTCCGTCATGGTCGGCGACCCCTGGCAAGGCCAGGGGGTGGGGGCCCAGCTCCTGCTCAATCTCCTGAAAGTTGCCAAGCAGCAGGGCGCCAAGAAGATCTGGGGCACCGTGCTACGGGAAAACACCCAGATGCTGGCGCTGGGCAAACGCTGCGGCTTCACCCTGCAGTATGACAGCGAACAAGGTGCCTACGACCTGACCATCGATCTCTCCCAAGTCGACTGGAAGGATTAGTACCTTAGAAATTCAAGTACTTATCCCCTCTGCAGTGGGAGGGGATAACAACCCTTGGGTTGCGGGCGTCAGCCCGCATCAGAATTACTTTTTGATTGGTACATCCAACTATGAAAAAGCACTTCCTGGTTACCATCAGCAATGACGCCGAGATCCTTTACGGGGTCAGGTTCATCTGCTCCTTCTTCGAGGGCGGCGCCGATCATCAGGTAACGCTGCTGCACATCTGCAGGCGGGACGCAGCCGGTATGACCGCCACTTTGTCCCAGATGTGGGAAGGCCCCAGCGACGGGATCAAGGGCCAGTTGACCGTCCAGGCCAAAAAAGCTATCGACCGGGCCAAGGACATTCTCGCCCGACACACCACGGTCATCGATCAGGTGATGACCAAGACCTGCGCCGAACGGTACGGCAAGGTCAAGGACATCCTGGCGGAAGGGGCTAAGGGCGCCTACGATGCCATAGTTCTCGGCCGGCGGGCTTCGTATACCTTTCAGTGGATGTTCGAGCGGGCGGCCGACGAAACGGCCCAGGCGATCATCAGGGACTGCGGCTGCACGATCCCCCTGTGGATCTGTCCCGAGCCCCTGCCGGACAGGAAGAACGTGCTGCTCTGCCTCGACGGTTCCGAGAACAGCTACCGGGCAGCGGATCACGTGGGCTATATCCTCGCAGCTCAGCCCCAGCATCTGATCACCCTCTTTCATGTGCAGAACGTCAGGGATCACAAGGATTCGACGGAAATTTTCACCAAGGCGGAAACAATCCTCAACGGCCACGGGATCGCCGGCGACCGAATCCGCCGCGAGTCGACCTGGGGAATGACGGTCACGGGCGCGATCGAAAGCGAGGTGGAAAGGGGCGGCTATGCAGCGGTGGCCGTCGGCTTGCACGGGGAGCGGCAGGGGCCGGCCCGGAAGACGCAGATTACAGGAGGCATCACCGCCAAGCTCATCAGCAGGGTGGACAAGGCCTCGCTCTGGTGTTGCCCGTAAGCGGGTGCATGGTTTCGGACAGAAACTCCCGGGGGGGCGCGAAGCGACCGGTGCGCCACCCGGAGGCTCGGACGAAGTTCGGATTCAGGCTTATTGCCACAGCATTTCCTTGCCATTGAGGAACAGTTTGCCATCCCTGGTCTCGGCGGTGTGTCGGATGAGCTCGCCATTCTTCACGAAAAGACCGTTCTGCATGCCGGGATATATGGGAGAAAAAAGCAGGGGAACCTCGCCCACCAGCCTTTCCGGCAGGCTGACCGCCGTCTTCAAATCCAAGATCTCTAGGGCCAGCTTCGGCTGATTGACCATGGGGATGAACTGGGCAAAGGTCATGTCTTTCCTGAGGCGAATGGCCACATCCCCGTTGATTTCGCCCTCCGGTACCTGCAGATGCAGGTCCGAAAGTTGAAGCTCCAGTCCCTCGGTCAGAAGCTTTTCGCCGGCGGCCACCAGTTGAAAGCCCATGCCGGCCATTTGCCTGTCAACAACCTCCCTCATCTTCTGGGGATCGTCCTTGACGGCCGCAATCTCCGAGAGCAGGTCGCGCATGGTCTCGGTGTATAATTTCATGAACTCCTCGTAGCGGCCGGCATCGAGGCCCTTGAACTGAAAACGGGCAAAGATGTTGCCGATCCTCTCCGTCCCCGCCATGAGACTGTCGGCGCCGTATTCTGCTGTGGCGGCAAGGGTGTTCCGATCCCTGTCGAAGTCGATGACAGAGTCTATCTTCAGGCCGGAGAGCTCGAACTGGTCGTAGTCGCTCTCCCCCTTCGCCTTGCTGCTCTGCATGGCCATATGGATCTTGCCGTCCCAGACATAGGGGGAGATCATGGCCAGGTCGGACTTGAACGAGATTCCGGCCAGGGAAAGCCTGTCGGCAACCTCCATGCCCTCCCAGGAGCCCTCGGCGGAAAAATTCTTGAACTCCTTGTCGACGGCCATGGCGATCCGCCCCGGCTTGACGGAGGCGCTCGCCTGCCCCTCCTGGACGGCAAAGGCCTCGATTGCCGCCTCCGTCTCGATTTCCCCGGTGATCTTGTAAGTTGTGGTTATATGCAGAGGGTCCTTGCCGCCCAGCTTGCCGGTGACAAAATCGACGTACCAGGGGTTCTTCTCAAGGCTCGTCCTGGTGGTGATGCCGGAGAGGCCGTGCTCCGCCCGATCGACAAAGACCACTTCACTCACATCATACACGGCCTTCATACTGTCCGACTTGATCCGCCACTCGATCTCCGAGGAGCCGAACCCCCGGTCGTATTTAAGGATCTCGGCCCGGATGTCATGGCCGGACTCGGCATACCGCTCATTGAGATTGGCGAAGGAATCGCGGACAACCCGCTCCATGATCAGGCCGCTGAGAAACGGCCAACCCAGCGCAACAAGAACAAGAATCCCGAAAGCTCCTACAAATATCCTCTTCATATACTCTCCTTACCTCCGGTTCGATCAAATCAGCCAAGTTGCCAGTGCCGCAACGAAATAGCAAGCAATCCCCGCCTTCCGCAACCGGTTACCCTATTCCCTATTCGCTTCATACTCAACAATATTTTTATGGAAGGAGAGGAAAATAGAGATCCTCAAATTTATGCACCGGCTTCGATTTCATCGGAGGAACTCGGCCACCTTCAGACCGCGGCCGTCAAGGCCTAAGCTGAGAAGGAATAATTTGCTTTTCAATACGATTTGGTTACACCCTTCTCTGATTTCATCGAAAAATGTGTACAAGGGTGAGGAAAAAGCTCCGGGACTTATTCGACCAGCCATGATATTTCGCTTACTAACTCATTACTTCACCTCTCTCTTCCGCAAGCGGCGGGGGAGGAACCTGCGGGCGGTGCTCATCCTGGCCGCGGTACTGGTCTACGGAGCGGCAGGCTTCACCTACTTTGAGCGGGAGGCGGGGGAGGCAACCTTCGTCGACGGCTTGTGGTACTCGTTGGTCACCATGAGCACGGTGGGGTACGGCGATTATTTCCCGAAAACCCCGCTTGGCCGGTTCGCGGTGGGGGTGCCGCTGATGTTCATCGGCATCGGCATCCTGGGCTACGTGCTGTCCGCCGTCTCCACCGCCCTGGTGTTCAGCCAGAGTCAAAAGTTAAAAGGAATGGGGAAGATGAAACTGAAAGGGCATATCGTGGTCGTCAACGTGCCGAGCGTTTCCAAGGTCGAACAGGTCATCCGGGAGCTACGCCGCGACCCTACCATCGGCGGCGACACTGAAGTGGTCATCGTTTCCGAAGAACTGGAGGAGCTGCCGCAGGTCTTCCACGGACATGACGTCCATTTCGTGAAGGGCAACCCGACCCGGGACGAGACCCTGGTCCGGGCATCCATCGACCATGCCGCCTATGTGGTCATCCTCTGCCGCGATCCCAAGGACTCGGCCTCCGACAACCTCAACCTGGCCATCACCCTGGCGATAGAGGCCCGGTCGTCGCGGGTGATCTCGGCGGTGGAATGCATAGATCCGGGCATGGAGGACCTGCTTCGCAAGGCCAAGTGCGACCGGGTCGTCTGCCTGTCCAAATTCGAGTCGCGCTTCATCAGCCACGAGCTGCTCAATCCCGGCGCCCAGAGCCTGATCGAGGATCTGATCTGCAGCTCGGGCGGCCAGCAACTTTACATCACCGAGATTCCCTCGTCGCTACGGACCGGCACCTATGGCGATCTCGCCGGGATCTGCCGCCGCTCGAAACACGTGCTCATCGGCATCCGCCGCGGCAAGGGGCAGATCTTCAATCCGGTCGACGAGACCCCGCTGCTTGCCGGCGATGCGGCGGTCACCATCGGCGAACACCGCCTGCTCTTTACCTGACCATTCCGTAAATCCATTCCCTAAGAGGAAACGATTCATGAGAAGATCTCCCTGCATCAGTCTTGTTCTGCTCTCCACCCTCTCGCTCACCGCATGCGACTCGGATGTACCCGCCATGCGCAACGAGTATTCGACCCTGCAGGACTGCGTCCAGGACTGGGGCGATGACGACGAGTGCGAAGAAATCGGCGGGCGCTACTTCGGCCCCGCCTTCTTCTACGACGATGACGACCACAAGCATTACTACAAATCGAAAAAGCACGGCAAGGTGATGCCTTCATCTTCCAACCCTTCATTCAGCAAGGCCCTGGCCGGCAGCCATTCCAACGCCGTGGCCCAGAGTTCAGTGAAGGTCGGAGGGTTCGGCAAGAGCGGCAGCTTCCACGGGGTCTCCTCATGATCCGCAGGCGTGTGGCCAAGCGACCGGATTGGAAAGGGAAGTTCGAGGAGGCTGGATTTTCTTTCCACTCCATGGACGGGGAATACTGGCGGGAGGGGATCTGCTACGAATTCACCCCCGAGCAGATCGACTGCCTCGACGACGTAACGAAGGAGCTCCACGAAATGTGCCTGGCGGCGGTCGATCATGTCATCCGGCATGAGCGGTGGGACGACCTGGGCATCCCGGAAGGATGGCGGCAGACCATCGCCGACTCTTGGAACAGGCGGGATCCCTCCCTCTACGGGCGGTTCGACTTCGCCTACGACGGTTCGGGTCCGGCCAAGCTGCTCGAATATAATGCCGATACCCCCACCTCACTCTATGAATCCTCCATAGCTCAGTGGCTGTGGCTCGAGGAGGCGATGCCGCGGATGGACCAGTTCAACTCCATCCATGAAAAACTTCTCAAGCGCTTGGAGGAACTGCGGCCCGGAATACGCGAGATCTTCCATTTCACGTCCGTTTCGGGACATCAAGAAGACCTGGTTACCGTCGAATATCTCCGCGATGCGGCAACCCAGGCCGGTTTCACCACCCATCTCACCTTCATCGAGGATATCGGCTACGACAGCTCCTGCGAAAAATTCGTCGACGACGAGGGGCGGGAAATCCGCGGCCTCTTCAAGCTCTATCCCCTGGAGTGGATGCTGGCCGAGGAATTCGGCGAGTACCTCATGGCCCAGCGGGACTTGAAACTCTACGAGCCGTTCTGGAAAATCATCCTCTCCAACAAGGAAATACTCGCGGTGCTCTGGCAGCTCTTTCCCGATCACCCCAACCTCCTGCCGGCCTTCTTCGAAGCCCCGCGCCACATCGCGAAGTATGTCCGTAAGCCGGTTTTTTCCCGGGAAGGGGCAAACATCCAGATTGTCAACGCAGACGGCATACTGCTGGACAGCGGCGGATCCTACTCCCTGCAGTCCTCCGTCTACCAGCAGTACTGCGAGTTGCCGCGACATGACGATTTTTATGTCCTGATCGGCTCCTGGGTGATCGGCGATGAGCCGGCGGGACTCGGCATTCGCTAGGACACGACGGTGATCACCAAGAACACCTCGATGTTTGTGCCCCATTACTTTGTCCCGTGATGATTGTTTGTGATTTTGATGATATGAAGATTTCGCAGGGGCGGAGCAACTATCGCCCCCCAGACCTCAACTTGAAACGTCGGTAAAGGAGGATTCACAATGGGCGGTGGTTTTGCATCGGGAATTTTGAATTTCGGCATCTATCTCGGAACGGCATTGGCCTTGTTTGCCGTCTTCCTTTATGCCTACACCAGATTGACGCCGTACAAGGAACATGAGGAGATCCGTGGCGGCAACAATGCCGCGGCCTGCAGCCTCGGCGGGGCGGTCATCGGCTTCGTGCTGCCGGTGGCGAGCGTCATCGCCAACAGCGTCGGGGTGCTCGATGTGATCATATGGAGCCTTATTGCCATGGCCATCCAGATGCTGCTCTTTGTCGTCATCTGGAAAAGGTTTTCGGATATCGTCACCAACATCCACGAAGGCAAGGTCGCGAGCGGCATCTTCCTCGGCGCCCTGGCGATTGCCATCGGCATCCTGAATGCCTCATGCCTGACTTATTAACCGGCTCTTCTTCCTCTCGGCCCCGGACGCCCTCGGCAGTATCCTTCGAGAATGTCCGGAGGCCGAAAAATCAATTGTTGAAAATCCGCGAACGAATTCATTCATAATGAATTATCTCCATAAAATATAAGACTTTTTACCTGGACAGCATATTTCCCCAGTAAACACCAGCTGCGGAAAATGCTTGCACTATTAGTTAGGAAAAATATATACTTTTGTTGCCACGATTCCATTGCGCTGGGGGAGAGCCGCTCATCCGCTGTCCGGGATGCATTGCATTGCGAAATATGGCTGGATAGCCGTACCTTACAAAGACATTCGTATCGCGTCCCGGCCAAAAGGTCCAACCCGATCCTCCTATCAAAGCCCTGCCTCCAGGCGAGAGAAACAACACCGGCCTCGAGCCGCCATCATCCATTCAAGCCGATAACAACTCGGGATTCCGCTGCTTGGTCACGGAAGCAATTCCCGGAGAGAGGATATCGATGAATTACCACGTAACACGCAAGGATACGGTTTTCAAACTGCTCGATCAGAACGGTCCTTTTGCGGTCGAAGAGACCGTTTCAAAATCAGTGCGGTTCTCGCCATTGATCCGCAACCAGGTCGTCTGCCTGAAACAGGCGAACCTGTGCAGCAGATATCGCATTACCAGGAACCAGATCTTCGAGTTCCTCAATGTCGGCTCCTTTGCCGATATCGACAGGCTCATTGCCGACGAAGATTGCAGGAGGGCCGCGAGCCGCCGGGCCTATCTCCTGTTATCCCGGATGTTCGGGATTTCCGGCAATGACAACGAATGTATCATCGCGGTAAAAAACTATGCCGGCACCGCCGACGGCGTCATCCGCTATCTGAAGAGGGCCGTGCTTGCGCCCTACTCTTCCTATCTCGACGTAGATAACAAGGTGGACACCCTCTACGACCCGGTGGAGCTCCTCCTCATCCCCTTCGACGACCGGTACCACAAGAAAGCCCGCTTCGAGGCCAAACGCAAACTGGTGCTCATGCAGCTGGCGGCAGCCATCGAACAGCGGGAACGGGAAACCTGCATCGAGAAGAAATTCGCCCGCTTCCTCGACTTCCTCAACGACCATGTGTGGAGCACGGATGCCAAAATCGGCGAGCACGAGCCGGCCGTCTTGCTCAGCCGGCATTCGCCGGAAGATTTTGCCTGCAACGAGGTGTCGGTACTCGCCCTGAATCGGACCGAGGAAGCCGCCCCTTACCTGGAACCGCTGGAACCCGGCCTGAAAAAGACTCTGATCAAGCGCCTCTGGTTCCACTACGACAACCGCAAAATTCCCATCTATGTCATCGTCAGGAAGAAGGATCCCGTAGCCAAGGTTTTGAAACTGTTACGAAAAGGCGAGGAAAACCCGGATGTCGCGGTGGCCGACGAGCTGGGGCTCATGGGGGTGCTGGACGGGATCGCCGAGGTGCGTATTTTTCAAAAGCATCTCTTTGAAAGCGCCTTCCGGGCGGGCTCCTTCCTCACCCTGGAGGACGTGTCCGATTCCCTGGAGGGCGGAAGCCACAACGGCAACATCGGCAGCTCGACCAACACGCCGATGCTGAAGTTCTTCGCCCGCATGGGCGGCATGCGGGTGGAGTTCATCATCCACACCAACAAGAGCTTTCTGAACTACACCTACCAGCGGGGCGTCGCACACAGCGAGTACGAGGTCAACCGGCTGTTCGACACCGGTGTGGCTAACCTGCTCTTCCCCAAGGACATCTATCACCTCGACCTGCCCTCGATCAAGGACGAGCTGCTGCGCAGATTCCGGAAACAGATCGAGGATTGAAATTGACGCAACAGCCGTCCCAGCTCGCTCAGTGGATCCGCACCATCTTCTTACAAAGCTCCACAGGCTTGTCCTTCCGGATCTGTCGCTGCCCTTGTCCAAAAACTCCTATGAAAAAGACTTGATAAAGAGGAATAACCTATTTGACTTATTGAAATATTCCCACTAAAGATCTTCCATCGGCCAGCTCTCGGCTCCGTACCTACTTTGCCCGATTTTTCGAAGATCAGATGATCATTGTTAAAAACATCCATAAGACCTTTGACGGCCAGGAAGTCCTCCGCAATGTCACCCTGCGTGCCAGGAGGGGAAGCATATTCGGTCTGGCCGGTCGCAGCGGCGCCGGGAAATCAACTTTACTCCGGTGCATCAACGGGCTCGAGCCCTATGACGGCGGAACGCTTCTGGTGGACGGCGTGGCGGTCAATCGCCTGGTAAAAGACGAAATGCGGGCCTTTCGCAAAAACGTCGGCATGGTTTTCCAGAACTTTTCCCTGCTGGAACGGCTGACTGTCGCAGAAAATGTCGCCCTGCCGTTGCACTGCTGGAAATACAGGGCCGCCTTCATCGACAAAAAGGTGAATGAGCTGCTCGGCCTGGTCGGACTGAACCGGAAGGCACAGGAAAAACCGCGTACCCTGTCCGGCGGCCAGAAACAGCGGGTTGCTATCGCCCGCGCCCTGTCACTCGACCCGCATATCCTCCTCTGCGACGAGGCGACCTCGGCACTCGATCCCAAGACCGCCCAGGAAATCCTCTCCCTCATCCGAAGCATCAACAACCGCATCGGGATTACCGTCGTCATGGTCACCCACCAGATGTCCGTCCTGACCAGTTCCTGCGATGAGATGGCCATTCTCGAACACGGCCGGGTTGCGAGCAGCGGACCGGTTGCCGAAATTTTTGCCCGGCAACCGGAGGCATTGAAGAATCTGGTGGGGGAAGACCGGACTGCGGCACCTCCGCAAAAGATTGTCATGCTGCGCATTCAGGCGGGGGGCGATCTGGCCGGGCAGATGGCCGCCGATCTTGACATGGAGGTGACCATTGCCGGCGGACGAATAGGCGAACCCGGCCTGCATCTCCGTGTAACCGAAGACGACCGGCCTCGCATCGCCGACTATCTCAACGGGAAAAAGCTCGCCTGGCACATCGTAGATCCGGTGCGGTCGGTATTTCCGCCCATCAACTGGACATAAACCATCGGTCCCGCCTCCGCGGAGAAAGAAACACAGAATGACAGACTATCTGGCTTACTGGTGGAGATATTTTGACGGCATCATCGCCCCTTCGATCCTTGCCACCCTGAGGATGCTCTCAGTCTCCATGATTCTTGCATTCCTGCTGGGTTTCGGCGTTGCCGTGCTGCTCGTGCTGTACGGACCGCAGGGACTCAGGCCGTCGCCGCGGAAATATAAAGTGATCGATTTCCTGGTCAACAGCATCAGGTCGTTCCCCATCATCATCCTGATTGTCGCGATCTCGCCCCTGACCCGGCTCATGGTGGGAACGACCATCGGCGAGAAGGCGGCGATTTTTCCGCTGACCATCGCCGCCACGCCCTTTATGGCGAGGATCCTGGAGTCGAGCATGAAGGCCGTCGACCGGCAACTGATCGAGGCGGCACGTTCCTTCGGGGCCTCGGACTGGCAGATCATCACCAGGGTCCTGGTCAAGGAGGCCACACCGCTGATCGTTTCGGGAACCACCCTCTCCGCCATCACCTTCCTGTCCGCCACGACGCTCGCCGGAGCGGTCGGCGCCGGCGGGATCGGCGCCGTGGCCCTTAACTACGGCTATCAGAGTTTCAACAACACCGTGCTGTATACCTCGGTTGCCATCTTGTTCATCATGGTCCAGATCATTCAGATCACCGGGGACTGGCTCTATAAAAAAATTTTGTGATTGAGGAGAAAGAAATGTTCAAGCTCATGGGGAAAAAATTCGTTCCGGCCATCGCATTTATCCTTTGCCTTGCCGTTGCCGGTAGCGCCGGATCCGCGCTTGCCGCCGGCAAGGAACTGACCCTCGGCTGCCTGGCCTACTCGGAGCCGATGGTGCAGTGGATCAAGGAGGCTCTCGAGCCGCTGGGCTACAAGGTGAAAATCGTGATGTTCGACGCCAACCAGCTGCCGGCGACAGCGCTGAAGGACGGTAGCATCGACGGCATCATCGCCAACCACCGCCCCTGGGTCCTGACCTTCAACCGCCAGCACAACTGCAACCTGGAAATGGTGCAACCATATTATTTCTATTCATTTTTCGCGATCTATTCGGCCAAGCTGAAGTCGCTTGCGGATCTTCCCGAAAACGCCAAGATCGCGGTGCCGGGGGATCCGACCAACCTGAACCGCAGCCTGATCATCCTGAAGGAGGCGAGCCTCATCACCCTGAAGGAGAAGACCGACATCTTCTACACCGTGCTGGATATCAAGGACAATCCCAAGAACATCAGCCTCGTCGAAACCGAGATAACCCAGACCGCCCGCAGCATCCACGATGTCGACGCGATCATCTCACCGATGTATTACGTCAGCCAGGTGGCCAACTTCGAACCCAAATCTTTTCTGTTCGAGGACCCGCAGAACAAGGATTTCCCCCTCGGCCTCATCGTACGCAGCGAGAACCTCGAGGCCGAGTGGGCCAAAGAGGCGATGAAGGCCCTGCGCTCGGAAAAATACCGGCAAAAGTTCCAGGACCATTACCAGGGCAAATACGTCCTCTATCCCTAAAAACACCTCGACCGACCGGATCAACAACACCATGGACATCGCGGAAATTCAAACGGCGCTTGAAAAAGTCTCCTGTGCTCTCGATCTTGCCAGAAAGATCGTCGGTGTGTCCTTCCTCTTCAACCAGGACGAATACGAGCGGGCGGAGGCCCGGTCGCCGGGGGCCCGAATGCCATTCTGTGTAATGGTCAAGCGGGCCATGCTCGGCTACGCCGTCAAGGCGGTCTTGGATGATTTCGGGTGCCGGGCTTCCGCCCGGGCCCTCGGCATTGTCGAACCCGACGAATTCTACACCTCCGGCCGCCATTACCGGCGGCTGGGCCTGTATCGCGATCTGGTTGTCGCAAAGGACGTCCGCCGGAATATGACCATCTGCCGGCACCGGGCCCATGGCGTGATGGTCAAGCCTCTGGCAAACTGCAGTGAGGCCCCGGACGTGGTGCTGCTGGTCTGCATCCCCTACCAGGCGATGCGGGTGGTGCAGGCCTACACCTACCAATTCGGCTATCACACCGAGTTCAAGATGGCTGGCAATCAGGCCCTTTGTTCGGAATGCACGGCCCATCCCTTCGAGAGCAATTCCATCAATGTCTCGATGCTCTGCGCCGGGACAAGGTACATGGCCGGCTGGCGGGATGACGAGCTGGCCATCGGGTTCCCCTTCCACCAGTTCCTGCCGATCGTCGACGGCCTCTGCGCCACGATGAATCCTACCGAACCGGACCGGAAGAAGGCTGAAATCGAAGCCCGGCTCCGCGAATGCGGGCGAAAGCACGTGACGATCGAGTACGGCAGAAATTACTATACCGGCCTCTACCTCACCCAAAAAGGCACCGGCAATTGAAAAGGCGGAGGGGTGTTCGCCACTCCGCCCTCTCCTGCCTCAATCCTTTTTGAACTGGATGAGCACCGTGCCGGTCTCGACCGCGTCCCCCGGCCCCACCCGTACCGTTTCCACGACCCCATCGCGCGGCGCGGCGACCGCGGACTCCATCTTCATCGATTCGAGAATGATCAATTCCTGGCCGCGGAAGACCCGCTCGCCCTCCTTGACTTTCACCTCCACCACCAGACCGGGCATGGGACAGTCGAGGATATGCCCGTCCGCCGTGGAGACGGGCGGCGGCATGAAGCGGGCCAACTCCCATTCCCGGGGGTTGTAGATCTCGAAGGTCCGAACGACCCCGCAGAAGGCGGCCTCGATGAAATTGCCGCTATAAGTGAGCCGGAAGTAGCATTTCTCGCCGTTGATGACGAGCTTGAGCCGGCGCCGGTAGTATTCCATCGGCGGTGTCCCCACCAGATAATCGAGGCCGTCGACCGAGATTCTCCATTGCAGCTCCGATTCGCTCCCCTCCAGACGGATCGGGAAGATATCCCGGTCGCTCTTGGCCACATACTCGTACGGTCCCTTTGGCGAAGAAGAGACGCCGACTCGCGACTTCAGCGGCAGGAGCGAGGTCTGCACCAGGTTTTCCCGGAGATGGTAGATGAGGGTGGTGGCCAGGGCCATGGCATGGAGGATCTCGACCGGCGGCTTATTCGCCAGGCCTTCCTCGCCCAACAGATGGGTGGGGATGAAATCGGTCGAAAGCTCACCGCGGATGAAGACCGGATGGGTGAGGACTCGGTTGGCGAAATCGATGTTGGTCTTGATGCCCTCGATATGATAGCCGTTCAGGGCCTGGACCATTCGCCGGCGGGCCTCCTCGCGGTTTTCGCCCCAGGTGACGGCCTTGGCGAGCAGAGGATCGTAGAAAACGCTCACGGTACTGCCGGCATCCACCCCGGCGTCCACCCGGACGTTTTTTCCCAGGGGGGCGGCGTAGCGGGTTATGAGCCCGACGGAGGGCACGAATCCCCGCTCCGCATCCTCGGCGCAGACCCGCACCTCGAAAGCCCAGCCTTTCAAAGCCACCTGCTCCTGGGCAAAGGGCAGCGGTTCACCGGCGGCGATGCGCAGCTGCAGCTCGACCAGATCGAACCCGTTCACCAGCTCGGTCACCGGATGTTCGACCTGCAGGCGGGTGTTCATCTCCAGGAAGAAAAAATCGCCCCTCTCGTCCATGATGAATTCAACCGTCCCGGCATTGACATAGCCCGCCCGTTTCGCCAGTTCGCAGGCGAGCCGTCCCATCCTCTCGCGCAGCTCACCATCCAGGGCACAGCTGGGCGACTCCTCGACGATCTTCTGGTAGCGCCGCTGGATGGAGCATTCCCGCTCTCCCAAATGGACCACATTCCCGTAGCTGTCGGCCAGGACCTGGATTTCGATATGGCGGGGCCGCCGCAGGTAACGCTCGACAAAGATCCGGTCGTCGCCGAAGGATTTCCGGGTCTCCTGCTGGCAAAGCGCCAGCGCCGAGCCCATCTCCTCGGGCCGGTCGACTACGCGCATGCCCTTGCCGCCTCCACCTGCCGCCGGTTTCAAGAGAATCGGGTAGCCGACCGCGGCCGCCGCAGCCTGGGCCTCGGCCAGGGTCACCACCGGATCGCTCCAGCCGGGAACCGTGGGCACTCCGGCCTCGATGGCCAGCTTCTTGGCGGCGATCTTGTCGCCCATGGCGGCGATCACCGGAGCAGGCGGGCCGATGAAGGTGAGTCCGGCCTGTTCGACCTTCCCGGCGAAGTCGGGGTTCTCGGAGAGAAAGCCGTATCCGGGATGAATCGCCCGGCAGCCGGTGGCAAGCGCCGCCTCGACAACCTTGTCCATCACCAGATAGGACTCCGCCGGGCGCGCGCCGCCCAGCAGCACCGCCTCGTCCGCCTGACTTACATGGATGCTGCGGAAATCCGGCTCGGAATAGACCGCCACGGTGCGGATTCCCATGTCCTTGCAGGTGCGGATCACCCGGACGGCAATCTCCCCGCGATTGGCAATCAGAATTTTTTCGAACATGACGGACCTCACAGTGGAATGTTGCCGTGTTTCCGGTCGGGACGGCCGCTCTTCTTGCTTTCCAGAATCTGCAGCGTGCGGATCAGCCGGTGCCGGGTGGTATTGGGGAAGATGACGTCGTCGATGTAGCCGCGTTTGGCGGCGACAAAGGGATTCATGAAATGCTTGCGGTAGGACTCCATCTTCTCCTGGAGCATCGCATCTGGGTCGGCCGAACGCTCGATCTCACGGCGATGGATGACCTCGGTCGCGCCGCGCGCCCCCATCACCGCGATCTCGGCGGTGGGCCAGGCGTAGTTGATGTCGCAGTGGATGTGCTTGGAGTTCATCACCACGTAGGCGCCGCCGTAGGCCTTGCGGACGATGACCGTGATCCGCGGCACCGTCGCCTCGCTGAAGGCATAGAGGAGTTTCGCCCCGTGACGGATGATGCCGCCATGCTCCTGTTCCGGCCCGGGCATGAAACCCGGCACGTCGACCAGGCAGACCAGCGGGATGTTGAAGGCGTCGCAGAACCGGACGAAGCGGGCCGCCTTGAACGAGGCGTTGTTGTCGAGGGCCCCGGCCAGCACCGCGGGCTGGTTGGCTACAAGGCCTATGGTCTGACCCCCGAGGCGGCCGAGGCCGCAGAGAATGTTTCCCGCGAAATGCGGCTGAACCTCCAGGAACTCCGCCCCGTCGAGAATCGAATAGATGAGCACGTTCATGTCGTAGCTCTGGTTGGGGCTCGCCGGCACCAGGTAATCGAGCGTCGGGTCGGTACGTTCCGGCGGATCGTTGAGGTCGAGAAACGGCGCCTTCTGCCTGTTGTTCGAGGGCAGGTAGTTGATGAGCTGGCGGACCGCCCGCAGGCAGAGGATGTCGTTGGGGTAGACGAACTGGGCGACCCCGCTCTTTCTGGCGTGGACCATGGCCCCGCCCAGCTCTTCCGCGCTGATATCCTTATGGATGACGGTTTTAACCACGTTTGGTCCGGTGACGAACATATGGGAGGTCCGGTCGACCATGAAGACGAAATCCGTCATCGACGGACTGTAGACAGCCCCGCCCGCGCAGGGCCCCATGATGCAGGAGATCTGCGGGATCACGCCGCTCGCGTGGACGTTGCGGTGGAAGATCTCGCCGTAGGCGGCCAGGGCGTCGACGCCCTCCTGGATGCGGGCGCCGCCCGAGTCGTTGAGCCCCACCACCGGCACACCCACCTTGATCGCGAAGTCCATCACCTTGCAGATCTTCTTCGCGAACATCTCGCCCAGCGAGCCGCCCAGCACCGTGAAGTCCTGCGAGAACACCACCACCGCACGTCCGCCAATGGTGCCGTGGCCGGTGATCACAC
>JAEYNP010000014.1 GCA_023412495.1 Pseudomonadota bacterium | reverse complement strand
GTCCGACACAATCGGGCGGCAGTCGGCCTCTCCCTCCTCCCCAAAAGTTCTGATTGCCAAACTGCTGCCTGATAATTACAATCGTGCAAGATCCCGGTCCTTTTGCACTTTCTCTTTTAATTTAGCCCTGTCGGGGAATGCAGCATGCCAGCGCGACAATCTTCCTTTGGTCTTCTGCCTGTGCTTCTCCTGCTCTGTTGCGGCCTTGCCTCCTGTTCCCGTCTGATCACCGGCACGGTCATCAAACCGGCAATGGGCAATCTCCAGCAGCAGACCGATATAGAGCTTGTCTGTGAAGGTGCTCCCTCCTATCTGCTGATGCTCGACAGCATGCTCGTCTCCTCCCCCGACAACCGCGACCTGCTCATGATCGCCACCCAATCCTACAGCGCCTACGTCACCGCCCTCGAAGAATGCGGCGGCACGACCGACAGGATGGACGCCATCGCCGAAAAGGCCGAGATTTACGGGCAGAAGCTCCTGTCCCCCCTGATGCCCTCCGGCCGCCGTACGGATATGGCCCTTTTCGAAAAGAAGCTCGCAGGACTCGACAAAGGCGATGTCCCCTCTGTCTTCTGGGGCGCCACCGGCTGGCTGACCTCGATTCTCCGGGAGCAGGGTTCGCCGGAGGCCGCCGCCGACATTGTCTATATCGAGAAAATCATGGCGAGGCTCCTGGAACTGGACGAGTCCTATCAGGGAGGTAGCATCCACCTCTTTTTCGGCGCCTATCACGCCGCCAAGCCCGAGATGTTCGGCGGCAACCTGCGGCTGAGCGCCGATCATTTCGAGCGGGCACTGGCCATCTCGGAACGAAAGTTTCTTTTAACCCAGCTCACCTATGCCGAAAAAACGGCCAGAATGACGATGAACAGGGAACTCCATGACAGTTTGCTGCACGAGGTTCTGGCATTCCCATTGGAAAAGGCGCCCGAATTCGGTCTCAGCAACCGCATAGCCAAAAATCGAGCCGAGAAGCTGCTGGCGGAAGACTATTTCGCAGAATAGCTCTCACCGGCCCACCTGAATTTTTTACGGGAGAACGTATGCGACAACTCACCAAACTGTTCAGCCTCTTTCTGCTCCTGGCGATCCTCGATCCTCCGGCGCTCCAGGCTGCCCCCAAGCATCTTTTCAAGATCGCCAGTCTCGCTCCTGCGGGCTCCGTCTGGATCGAACAGTTCGAAAATTTCGCCAGGGAAGTGGAAGAGAAAACCGGCGGCGAGGTCGGATTCCGGGTCTATCCGGGAGGGGTGATGGGCGACGACCAGGCGATGCTCCGCAAGATGCGGGTCGGACAGCTGCACGGCGGCGGCTTCACTATGACCGGCATTTCCGCCGCGGTCCCGGATTTCCGGGTCATGGCCATCCCTTTTCTCTTCGAATCCTACGATGAAGTCGATTATGTAAAGGAAGGGCTGCTCACCGCCTTCGAGGAACGGTTCCGGGAAAAAGACCTGGAACTCATCGCCCTGACAGAGGTAGGCTTCATCTACGCCATGTCGACCAAATCCATCCAGACCCTGGAGGACCTGCAGAAGTCGAAGAACTGGAGCCCGGCCGGCGACCCCGTCTCGGAAGCCTACATGACCGCCCTGGGCATCACTCCGGTCCAGCTGGCGATTCCCGATGTTCTCTCCTCCCTGCAGAGCGGTTTGATCGAAACCGTCTACAACTCCCTGTACGGCTCAATCGTCCTGCAGTGGTTCACCAAGGCCCGGTATATCGTCGATACGCCCTACGGCTATGCCTACGGCGTCTTCGCCCTCGATCGCAGAAAGTTCATAGGCCTGCCCGAGGCCCATCAACAGGCAATCGATGCTGCGGCGGCCCGTCATTTCCCGGTGCTTCTGAAGAAGACCCGCGAAAGCAACGAGGATTCACGCAGGGTCATGGCGGAAAGAGGTACGGAGTTCCTCAAGATCGACCGGCAGACGGTGCAACTGCTGCAGGCAAAGAGGGATGAATCGGTAAAGACCCTCGTTCCCGAAGCCTTGTCCGGAGACATCTATGACCGGACCACAGACCTGCTTCAGGAATTCCGCAGCAAATCCACCGGGGGGAAAACTAATTGATCGGCCCTGAGACGCAACCTCCCGGAGGAATACTCCAGTTCCTTGACCGGGTCGAGGAACAGCTGCTCTGCCTGATGCTGGCGGCGATGATCGTCCTCGCCTGTCTGCAGATCTTCCTGCGCTACGTCTACTCCGGAGGCCTGTTGTGGATAGATCCGCTGCTGCGCTATCTGGTACTGTGGTGCGGCCTGATCGGCGCCTTGTCCGCCACCTCCCGGGGCAAGCATATCGCCCTCGACCTGACCGCCGGCCGCCTGCCGCCGGCCATCGAGCCATGGCTCGCTCTGGTCATCCACCTCTTCTGCACCTTTGCTTCCGCGGGGCTGGCCTGGGCTGGCTGGCTCTTTCTCCGCGGGGAGATCGAGGGCGGGGGCGTCGGCCCACTGGCCCTGCCCCTGTGGTTCTGGAACGGCATCTTCCCGCTGGTCTTCGGGCTCATGGCCGTGAAATATCTCCTGCTCCTCGCCAGGCAGGCGAGACAAATTCTCGGGAAAGAGATAGAAGGCAGATGAATATCCTGAAGCTCGTCATCCTCTGCCTCGCCCTGCTCAGGTCGCCGCTCTTTCTGGTCATCGGGGCGCTGGCGCTGCTGTCCTTTTACCATGCCGATATCGACGTCTCGGTGGTGATCATCGAGATGTCCCGGCTGGCCGACACACCGCTCCTGGTGTCCCTGCCGCTCTTCATCTTCACCGGCATCCTGCTCTCGGAAGGCAAGGCCCCGATGCGGATGCTCCACTTCTCCCGGATCTTCCTCGGCTGGCTGCCGGGCGGGGTCGCCGTCATCACCCTCCTGGTCTGTGCCGTTTTCACAGCCTTTACCGGGGCTTCCGGAATCACTATCTTCGCCCTCGGCGGACTGCTCCTGCCGGCGCTCTTGAAGGAGGGTTACCCGGAACGTTTTTCAATAGGGCTCATTACCACCTGCGGCAGTCTCGGTCTGCTCTTTCCGCCCAGCCTGCCCCTCATCCTCTTCGGCGTCATCGCCGAAACGCGGATAGACCACCTTTTTCTCGCCGGGATCCTGCCCGGCATCCTCATGCTGCTCCTGCTCATCGCCTTTTCTCTGGCGAGGAGTCCGGCACGACAGGGAAGACCGTCCTACACCGTCGCGGAGATCCTGGGAGGCCTGCGGGTCATCGCCTGGGAACTACCCCTGCCGGTCATTCTGCTGGGCGGGATCTACGGGGGCGTCTTTGTGCCCGGGGAGGCGGCGGCGGTGACCGCCTTCTATGTCCTGATCGTCGAGATGGTCGTACACCGTGATATCCCGCTGAGACAGCTGCCGGCGGTGATGAGCAAGTCGATGGTGCTGTTCGGCGGCATTCTGGTTATCCTCGCCGCCTCCATGGCATCAACCAATTACCTCATCGATCAGCAGGTGCCGACCAGGCTCTTTGAATTCATTCAGAAGTACATCCACGACAAGTACTCCTTTCTGTTGCTGCTGAATATCTTCCTGCTCATCGTCGGGGCGATGCTCGACATCTTCTCTGCGCTGGTTCTCATCGTCCCCCTCATCCTGCCTATAGCCACGGGCTACGGTGTCGATCCCATCCATCTGGGGATCATTTTCCTGACCAACCTGCAGATCGGCTACTGCACACCGCCTGTCGGCCTGAACCTGTTTCTCGCCTCCTATCGCTTCGAGCGCCCGATAACCGAGCTCTACCACGCCACCCTTCCTTTCCTCGGCATGTTGCTCGTCACCCTGTTGATTATCACCTACCTGCCCTGGCTGAGTACCGTCCTGATCCGGTTCCTCGGATAACGTCATTCTCTGCAGGTTCGATGAAGCTTGCCGCCGGTGCCCTGCATCATTGCATTTGCCGATCGCATGCGGCTGATCCATAGGAACAAAGGATTGTACCCGATATGGAATTTGTCGTACATTCTCCCACATTGTAGCAGCAACGACTTTCCTTCCAGGAGATTATGATGAGAACGATTGCTTACCTGATCGGGGCATTGATGGCCCTGATCCAGCCGCCGGTCGTCATGGCCCAGTCGCAGACCGCCGGGACGATCGTCATGGAATTCGACCTGTCCGCCCATCCCGCCGACCAGGAAGCGCGGCTGTGGATTCCCTACCCCGTTTCCGATCAGGACCAGCTGATCACCGACATCTCCGTGTCGGGTGATTTTGCCGAATCCGGTGTTTATACCGACCGGACCTACTCGACCCCCATCCTCTATGCCCGCTGGGACAAGGGAGCTTCCGAACGCAGGCTGACGCTCAGCTTTCATGCCGTCCGCCGGGAAGTGGTGAAAAAGGATTTTCCTACCCGGGAAGATGCCTGGAACCCTGCCGATCACGCGCGGTACCTGGCGCCCACCCGCCTGGGGCCCGTCGACGGGCCGGTGAAGGCCCTGGCCGATGAGATCACCGTCGGCAAGACCACCGTCCTCGCCAAGGCCAGGGCGATCTACGACTGGATCTGCGACAACATGCACCGCGACCCGTCCACCAGAGGCTGCGGCGCTGGCGATGTCTGTCTGCTGCTCCTGACGCCCGGCGGCAAGTGCACCGACATCCATTCGGTCTTCGTCGCCCTCTGCCGGGCGGCAGGGGTGCCGGCCCGGGAGGTCTTCGGGATCCGCATGGGCAAGGAGGCCGTGGCCGACATCTCCGCCGGGCAGCACTGCTGGGCTGAATTTTTTCTGCCAGGCTTCGGTTGGGTGCCCGTCGATCCTGCAGATGTCCTCAAGGCGATGCTGACGGAAAACCTTGCGCCGGAGGACGCCAGGGCGAAGGAATACCGCGAGTATTTCTGGGGTGCCTGGGATTCCTATCGGGTGAAGCTGGCAATGGGCCGGGACCTGTTGCTCAATCCGCGCCAGGAGGGCGCCCCCCTCAACACCTTCGGCTATCCGTACGCGGAGGTGGGCGGCAAGGCCCTGGACTGGCTCGATCCGAAAGGTTTCCGGTATACCTTTGCCTATCGTCGGTAAAATAAGCTTAGAAGAGGCTGGGGAACGTCAGCTGATCCTTGCCCGGGCGATCTCCATGAACCGGGTCAGGAGCGGCGAGCACCACTTGTCGGCATGGCGGATCATGATCACTGAAGTGAAGGTCTCCGGCCAGTCGAGCACCTCCAGGGAGCCTGCCCGCATCTCGCGGGTAATGGAGATCCTGGGGCAGAAGGATAGGCCGATCCCACGCTGCAGGCATCCGCGCAGGGAATTGCCGCTCGAGAATTCGATAGCCCGGTGCTCTATCCGCTGCTCTTCGAGCGACCGCTCGAACATGCGGCGATAACTTCAGTCGGTCCTGGGGTAGAGGATGGTCTGGCCGGTGAGATCGGCAGGCGCGAGGCTCCGCCGCAATGCCAGGGGATGGTCCGGCGCGGCCGCCAGCACCAGCTCTTCCTCCTTCAACGCCACCACCTTCACATCCTGCATCTGCAGTTCATCGGTCATCAGAAAGGCCAGATCGATGGTCCCCGCCTGGAATTCCCGCGCCAACTGCCTATCCGCGCAGTTGATGAAGATCAGCCGCACCTCCGGAAATTCCCGGTAAAATTCCTCGATCACCTCCACCATGTAGACGCTCGCCAGGGTCTCCGGCATGCGGATGGTGAGGCTCCCCCTGGCATACCGCTCACCTGCGACCTCGGACCGCAGCTCCTCGGCGATCCCTTCGATGCGGCGGGCGTAATCGTAGAGTTTCCGGCCAGCCTCGGTGAGCAGCACCCGGCGGCCGATCCGGTCGAAGAGCATGACCCGCAGTTCCTCCTCCAGCCCTCTGATCTGGGCGGACACGGAGGATTGGGCCAGATGGAGCTGTTCCGCCGCGCGGGTGAAGCTCTCCAACTCGGCGACTATCCGAAAGGTTTTGAGTTGTCGAAACTCCATAACCTAAGCGGGCTGACGCCCGCAACCAAGGGTTGTTATCCCCTCCCACAGCAGAGGGGACTCTTTTCAGTACCCCCTTGAGAGGTATAAGTACCTTCACGAAGTTCATTTCAAAAAACACGAAATGAATTTCTAAGGTACTAAAACCCATCGCCTGGGACGATCATCACTATCGTTATAAATCGTTTGTAACGATACTAAATCTCGATTAATCGTTTTTGTAAATGATTTTCAAGCCAACTACGAAAACGAGAGGAGTTTCGGAAAATGACGACACAGTTCGACGTGCAAGAGAAGATTGACCTGCAGGAGGCGGGGGAGAAGGCGGCCGGCTATTTCGGCGAGGGGTACCATTGTGCGGAGGCGGTGGTTGCAGCCTTCTTGGAGAGTCTCGGCGACGATCCCACCGAGGCCGTGGCCCATGCCACCCCCTTCGGCGGCGGTTTCGGCAGGACCTTCGGTGAGGCCTGCGGGGTGCTGTCGGGATGCCTGATCGCCATCGGTCACGTCTGCGGCCGCCGCCGGCGGGGCGAGGGCTGGGATCGCCCGGCAGAATTCGGAGCGGCGATTCGGCAGTGGTTCATCGACAGCTACGACACCACCAACTGCGGCATCCTGCGTGAGCGTTTCGGCGAGGAAAACCAGATGGCCCAATGCCGCAAGCTGGTGCGAGAGGGGACGGTCGCGCTGCTCCGGATGCACCGGGAACGCGCTGCCTTCGACTGATCACTCGGGGCTGAGAACCCCCACATAAGGCAGGTTGCGGTACATCTGGGCGTAGTCCAGGCCATACCCTACTGCAAACTCATTGGGGATATTTATTCCGCAAAAGTCGATCGGGATATCCACCAGCCTCGCTTCCGGCTTGTTCAGGAAGGTGCAGACCTTCAGGGAGCGGGGCCGCCGATTGCGGAGCATCCGGATGACCTTGCTGAAGGTTCGGCCGGTATCGACGATGTCCTCGACCAGCAGAACGTCCCGATCCTCGATGGAGGAGTCGAGATCCATCACAACCTTAATATCCCCGCTGCTCACCGTCCCGTCGCCGTAGCTGGACAGGGTCATGAAATCGACCACCAGCGGCACCTTGATCTGCCGCACCAGATCGGCCATAAAGATGAAGGACCCGCGCAGCAGTCCGACCACCATCAGGGGGCTGTCGAGCCCCTGGTAATGCCGGGTGATTTCCATGCCGAGGCGCTGCACTATCGCCCGAATCTCCTCTTCACTCACCAGTATCTTGGTAATTCTATGTTCCTGCACGCTGTCTCCGTCTGGCCAGAATCGCTTTTCCGGGATTATCCCGAGCTATCACCACCTCTGTTACCTACCACAATTCTCCGGATTTTCAACCGGGCCTTTTCCAGGAATAATAGAGATAGAAGTCGTCCAGCAGCTTCAACTGTGTTCCAAAAAAAGAAGAAGCCAGCCCCATGGACTGACGCCAGAGGGCGAGGGACTGATACAGCGAGAGCTCTTTCAGAGCCTTGTTGGACAGCAGGGATCGGTAATTGGCCGCACGGTCGGCCACGGGGAAGATCGAGGTGGAAAGGCGCAGGGGCAACTCCTTCATGAGGAGCCGGGCCAGATAGACCTCCATGGCCTCGCCCATGGCGAACCTCGGATGGATGTCGTGCAGCACTCCTTCCAGGGTGAAGAACGCCTTGCGAAAAAGGATGAGCTCGGAGGGGAAGACTATCCCGTCGAGGGTCATTTTTTCCAACAACAGGAAAGACTTGCGCAACGGATCGGCGGACAGGTACTCCGGTGAGCCAAGCAGGACCCTTATCTTTCCCGCCAGATATTCCCGGTCGATCCCTGCCTGCTCAGGCTCGATGACCAGCGATTCGACCACTCCCGCAAGGGTCCGGCTGTCATTCTTCATGATCCCGAGCAGCAAGGTCATGACCAACTCCCGAAGCCGCTTCGACATGTAACCCGCCAGGGTCCAGTCGAGCAGGGCCACCTGAAAGCCTTGCCGGTCGTCCCCCGGCAAAACCATGATATTGCCGGCATGGGGGTCGCCATGGAACAGGGCCTTATCCTGCTCGGCAAAGAGCGGCACGCAGAGGACCGTCTCGAAGATCCTGCGGGCCAGCGCCTTCCTCTGCCGAGGGGAAAAAACGATGTCGCCGATCTTTTTGCCGTGAATGTATTCCATGGCGGTCATGGTGGCGGTGCTGTAGGGCATAGGCCGCGGGATGCGAACTCCGGGGACCTTCTCGTAGATCTTCACCGCCTCCGAGAGATGCCGCTGCTCGGCGGCCAGGTCGACTTCGCGCGCCATATCGCCGCGAATCTCCCGGAAGATACTCGTCAGCTTCATCTCTTCAAGGCTGTAGCGATCCCGGTTTTCTTCGAGGAAGGCAAAGGTATCCGCCAGGATGTCCAATTCCTCGAGCAGATCTTCCTGGACCCCCGGCTTCAGGATCTTGAACACCCCCTTCTCCTGCCGGTCGGGAGCGGAGGGCGAACAATGGAAAGGCAGGACTGTCGCGACACTCGCCTCGCCGACAATCCGCGGCGCGATCTCGATTTCCGGCGGCGCATCAAGCAAGGCCAGCTGGTCTCGGATGGCCACGATCTGAAGCTCAGGGTCGGAGCCGTAGTCGCCGTGCTCGAGACCCACCAGCCATTTTTTTACTTCCGGATCGATGTGGGGGTTGCGGGCGATGACCTGTCCCAGCTTGTGCAGAGTCGGGAAAAAGAGAGCAAGGTTCAGCAGCCGCTCGCCCGGCTCCCCGCCCTCCCGCAGCAGATATCGGCTGAGCAGCACCCGGCGCAGCCTCGGGTAGGACATCTGCGCCAGGAAAAACTCGATCCCGTCCCGCACCAGCGGCACGAAACGGTGCAGGCTTTTCGGGATGGCGATCTCCGGTCTGGCGAAAAGCACCAGGTGCGAGGCGGCCATCCTGCAGAATTGCCGCTCGCCCAGAAGCTGCACGAGGCTGTCCAGCTTTTCGGCCAATTCCTCGGGGCTGGCCTGACGAAGTGTCGCCAGCAGCGTGGCATGATCGAATGCATCCCCGTTCACTTCATTACCCTCCATTATTCCGGGCCCGCTCCTGGTTTCAAACCGCCGATGAAATGATCCTGCGACATAATGAACTGCAGTCAAAACGCTCTTTCGGATTTGGTGCATATATCCTGACATCAGGATAACGCCGCCGGCAGGCCTCCGCCAGTCTTTTTTCAGTCGCCGCACCCCAGCAGATGGTCTATGGTCCGCTGCAGGATGGCGAAGCCGTTGCGGGTCAGGATCGATTCCGGGTGAAACTGATAGCCGACGAAGGTCTTTCCCCTGATTCCCGCCACTTCCCCCAGTTCCGAAATTGTCGCCATCTCATAGGCGCCGCAGTCTTCCGGAATCCCGGCGGCGAAGGTGTTGTAAAAACCGACCTTCTCCCGCGTCCCGAAAAGATCGATCTCCAGTTGCGAACCCTGCAGAGGCTTGGCCTTGCGGTGCACCGGATAACCGAGACATCGGCAGAGGATCTGATGGCCGAGACAGACGAACAGCGACTTGCGTCCGGAATCGAGCAGCGAGCGCGCGATGACCATGTTGCGCCGGATCTTGTCGTCCCCGTCGTTGTTCGGGTTGCCCGGCCCCGGCCCGAGCAGCGTAATGTCGGCCGTGTCGCTTGCGAAATCGTAGACTCCATAGCCGACGATCCGCGTACGAAAGCCCAGGGCACAGAAAATATGGCGGAGCATGCAGATGAAGTCGTCCCGATTATCGATGAGGGTAAGGGTGAGTCCGGCATACCCGGTCTTCGCCGCAAGGTATTCATCCTGCTGAAAGAACCAGAAATCCGACAGGCTCTGATTGCGCCCGGCGAGGGTCTCGGCGAGGTCGTCATCGCCTGCCAGCCGCGGCAAAAGCGGAGGCCGAACCGCCGGCTCCGCCATATCGAAAGGCCGCAGAATGGCCCGGCTCTTGGCCAGGGTCTCCCGCACCTCTTCCGCCGGGACCGAGTCCTTGACCAAGGTCGCGCCGGTGCTGAAGTGAAAGACCCCGTCGTTTTCGATCTCGAGCGTGCGGATGGTGATCGGCGAATCGAGATAGTCGCAGCCGTCGGGGTCGCGGCCCACCAGCATCAGGCCGCTGCCGTAATAGCGCCGGGAGGAGCGCGAGTATTTTTTGATGACCCGGCAGGCGTTTTCCACCGGGCTGCCGACCACGGTCGCGGCGAACATCGATTCCCGGAAGAGCTCGATGATGTCCAGGCCGCTCTTGCCCGTCAGCAGGTACTCGGAATGGATCAGCTGGGACATCTCCTTCAACAGCGGCCCGACGACGGCGCCGCCCGACCGGCACATCCGGGCCATCATCTTCAACTCCTCGTCCACCACCATGAAGAGCTCGTTGATCTCCTTTCTGTCGGTCAGAAATTGCAGCAGCTCGTCCTTGAAGTGCTGCCGGCATTCGTAGGCCGCCTCTTTCCGGAAGGTGCCGCTGATCGGGTTCATCTTCACCCGTCCCCCCTCGACCAGCAGGTGCCGCTCGGGGGTCGAGCCGACGAAACAGCGCGAGGTGTCGTAGAAGAGAAATTTCCAGTAGGTGCCGTAATCCTGCCGTACCAGGGACGAGAAGAGACTGCAGGCGGAGGCGACGGTGAAATCCTTGATGCGGCCGGTGCCGTTGCGTGGAATGACGAAATTGGCCCCTTCACCCTCGCCGATCTCCTCGGTCACGATTTTTTGGATGATATCCGGGTATAGCGCCTCGCTGGTGTCGTACCGCAGGTGGCCTTCAAGGCGGACCGGGCTGCTCGGCAGGCGGGCGAGCAGATCGGATATGCGGATCGCCGCCTGCTCCTCCACCAGGATGGTCCGGATCTTCTCCCCCTCGTCATGGACAGGATAGCCCCGTTCCTTGATCTGGCAGAAGGGGATCATGCTGATCGTGTCGAAGCGGCGCGTGTCGCCGGCTGGCCCATGTTTTCTCGGAATATCCTGCAGATACTCGTACTGCCGGGCCTCGCCCAGCAAAAGAAGGATCTCCTCGCCGTCCTGTTTCTGGATCAGGCAGAAGGGTTGGTTTCCCGAAAGGATAGCCTCAATCTTCCTGTTCATCGGTCGTTCTCCTCGAGTTGTGCCCGGCCGGCCAACCAGGTTTTGCGGGATTCGATCCGACGGTCGGAAAACAAAAAAAGCCCCGCAAACCTGGAGAAGGTCTGCGGGGCTTGAAAAAAGGGGGGGTTCAGCCTGAATCGCTACCGACTCCGGAATCCTGTGCGCAAGCTGCGCCAGATGCCCCAGCCACACCACGAAAAGGTGCCCGGCGGATTGAGTCGGTTGTCTTGAGTCATAGTACCTTACCTGTAATTATTGAACTTATTCACAGGAGAAATAGCATGTACGTCGCCGGTCGGTCAATGTTTTTCCTGGCCGCCCTCCCAAACATCAGGCGGCGATCAGCTCCTTCAGCTGTTTGTAATCGGTCTTCCCGGTGCCGAGCACCGGGATGGTCTCGATCTCCCGCAAGATCCTGATGTTGTGCAGGGGCGAGAGACCGCTCTCTTTGATGGCGAGATTCGCCTCCTCTCGGGTGAAGCTCAGCGTGGTGAAGAGCACGATCTCGGGCCGCTCGTCGGTGGGGGTGGCCTCCACCGCCAGCGCCGGACCGTTATCGCCTGCCGTCGGAAAATGAGAAAGCAGGACGTTCTCGATGGCCGGCAGCGAGATCATCTCTCCGCCCAGCTTGATGAACCTCTTCTTGCGGCCGCAGAAGGTGAGGTTGCCTTCCCCGTCTTCCCTCACGAAATCCCCGGTGTTGTACCAGCGCTTGCCGGCGAAGTCGGAGAAGCCGCTGCCGCTCCCGTCCCGGTAGTAGCCGCCGAAGATGTTTGGTCCGCGCACCAGGAGAAGTCCCTGGCAGCCCTTCTCCGCCGGTTGCTCCGTCTCCGGATCGATGATCCCATACTCCATCGAGGGCATGACCCGGCCGATGGTGCCCGGCCGGACATCTTCGACCCGGTTGATGCTGACCAGGGGCGAGCATTCGGTGATCCCGTAACCCTCGCAGAGGGTAGCCCCGGGGTTGACCTGGCGCAGGGCCTCGTAGGTCGATTCCGGGCATTTCTCCGCCCCGGTGAAGACCAAAGAGAGGCTTCGCAGCTTATCCCTGGAGCCCGCCTTGAGGATGCCGAGCAGAAAGGTCGGGGTGCCGATGACGATGGAGGCCCGGTAGCGCTCGATCAGTCCGGCGAGGACGGCCGCCTCGGTGGGGTTGGCGTGGTAAACCGTCCGCAGCCCCAGGCAGAGCGGCAGGATGATCGTCCCCGCCAGGCCGAGAGAGTGGAAAGGCGGCAGCATGCCGAGGAGCCTGTTGTCGCCCTTAAAGGAGACGACGGCCGAGAAATCCCGCAGGTTGGCGACGATGTTGGCGTGGGTGAGCGGCACCGCCTTGGGGCGCGACTCGGAGCCGCTGGTGAAGAGGATGGCAGCCGTCTCCGGTACCTTCGCCCGGCCAAGGGCCCTGGCCCCCAGCACAGCCTTGAGAAGGGCGCCGAGCTTTTTACGGAGAGGGATTGTCGCCGCTACTTCGTCGACAAACAGCCAGCCGGTCTCGAAAGCCGACAGGTCCACGCCCTGGCCCATCAGCCTGCGGTAGAGGGCCCGCGCGGTGACCACAGCGGTCACGCCGGTGAGTTCCAGGCCATGCCGGACGTTGCCGACCCCCACCGTCCAGTTGATCATCACCGGGGTCTTGCCGGCAAACAGGGCCGCAAGGTAGAGGATGGATGCGCTGACCGAGGCGGGCATCATGATGCCGATGCGCTCGCCGGAGACCTTCTCGAATATCGGCTTCAGGACCAGGATCGCGGTCAGAATCTGCCGGTAGGTCTTGGCCCCCGACAGCTGGTCGGCGATCACGATCTTCTTCGGGTGGAGGCGCGCCCGGGCGAGGAAGAGGCCCGTCACGGTTTTTTCATCGCCCGGAACGAGCGGCTCGTGCGCATCCCGGAACCATTCCGCGGGCACTTGTTTTACCGGGGCCGGTGAGGCATTCATGACCTGCCCCGCCGCCGCCAGAATGCAGTCATCGACGGTGATAAGCGCCGAGAGATCGTTGACCGGCATGCCGAACTCGCTCTCCAGCCAGACGGCCAGTTCCATCAGGGTCAGGCTGTCCATGGCCAGATCGCCCGCAAGGCGCTCGCCGCCCTGCACCTGCTGGCCGGTCAACTGGCTGATCTTCTCTGTCACCAGCTTTCTGGTGGCTGCGGAGACTCGGGAGGGATCGCCCTGGATTCTGCCCTCGCCGGGCTCCGGCAATTCCACGGGTTTGCCGCCCTGCCACCAGAAATAGGGCACGTGGGTGTTGGTCTCATGTCGAGTGTTGTAAAAATTCTCGAGACGAGCGTTGATGGCTTGCCGGTCCTGCAGCCCGGGCAGCACAGGATCCTCGACGAGTTCGATCGTTACCTTGCGGCGGGGGCCGAAAAAGACGCCGTTGGCCAGCAGAAAGCGTAAGAAACGGCCGGGGTTCTTGAGGAGCGACGGCTCGGTGCCGCGGCCCCAGCCGAAACTACTGCCCCACAGGCCGCTGGTCCGGACGAGAACGGTGCGGACGCCGGGGACGCTTCTCATCAGGTATTCAACCCCGGAGTTGCCGGCCAGGTCCTCCTGCGCCTTTCGGCTCAACCGGCCCGCGGGGTAGAGCAGAATGTTGTCGCAGGCTGCCAGGGCCTTTGCCACCTCCTCAAGGGCTGTCTTTATCCGACCGGCCGCGCTCCGGCCGTTTTTCTGGACGCTCGGCAGAGTGATCGGGTGAATGTGGCGCATGACCCATCGGTTGCCGGCCATGTCGGCCTGATCGGCGTCGGACAGCGGGCGCGGCCGGAAGCGGGAATAGAGCACGGACATCACGATCACCGGGTCGATGAGCGCGGGATGGTTCGGCAGAAAGAGGATCCCCTGGCCCGCGGCCGGTGCTATCTTGTCCAGTCCGATCACCTCCACTCGGTAACGCAGGCTGATCAGCATCCGGAAGAGAGGCAGAAGTATTGTCTTTGCCGGATTGAACTTGGGGCTGCCCAGAAGCCGCAGCAGGCCCGCGGCAAAAAGAGTGAAAGAGGAGAGAATCACCATTACGGCTCCTGCCGACCAGTGGGCGTCGAGCCGGCTGAAGACGACTCCGGCCATGAGAATGGCGGCAAAGCCGCTGAAGTTGACCGTCGCCAGCACCCTGCCCTTCTCGGACGGCGCCGGATGCACCTGGAGAAAACTCGTCACCGGAATGAGAAAAAGCCCCCCGAAAATCCCGGTTGCGGTGAGCGCCGTAGCAAGGACCGCGTACTGCAGCGAGGCCGGCAGATGAACGGTCAGCCCGGCCGCACAGAGTCCAGCCGCCATTCCCAGGGCCGAGGGGAAGAGCAGGCGCGACCAACTTTCCATCTTCACCAGCCTCGCGGCCATGAACGACCCGAGGCATATCCCGAGCATCAGCGCCATCGACAGCAGGCTCGTCGCCGTCTGGGAGAAATGGAGCTGTTTCACGCCCAGGACATTAATGGTCAGGACGACGATGGTCGCCAGGAAATAGAAAAAGTTGTCGGCGAAGAAGGCCGTCAGCATCTGCCGCTCGCCGCAGAGCGAGAACAGGTCCTTCACCGAGCCGAGCGGACCGAGCCGGGGGAAAGGTTTGCCGGCGGCGGCCGCCGGCCGGCGGACCACCCCGATGCTCGCTGCAAGACCCAGGGCGGCCACGGCGACGACCACAACAGCGACCATCGCCGCCCCCGGCTCGAACCCGCCGAATGCCACGCTCCGCTGGTCGAGCGACACCCCGGCGAGTGCAATACCGGCCAGGATCGACAGCGTCGTGGCCAGCTTGAGGATGGCGTTGGCCCTGGGGATATGGGCGGCAGGATAGAGTTCCGGAATCGAGCCGTTCAAGGCCGGACTGAAGATTGCCGACTGCAGCCCCATCAGAAAGACCATGGCGAGGATCAAAGGCCACTGCCCGGTGAGGACCCCCGCCGCCCCGCAGAGCATGGCGGCCAGTTCCAGGGCCTTGGCCCAGATGACCACGTTTCTCTTCACGTACCGGTCGGCCAGCCAGCCCGCCCAGGAGGAGAAAAGGATGAAGGGCAGGGCAAAGAGCACGGTGGCGGTGCCCTGCAGCTCGCTCAGGCCTGCCGAGACCGCCATCAGCAGGGCCGCCTGCTTGAAATAGTTGTCGTTGAAGACCCCAAGGCAATAGGCGGCCGCCATCGCCATGAATTTACCCCGGGCCGATCGTATCTCTTGTGTGGTATCCATATCCGCTCCTTGATTTCTTCGGGTTCGAGATGAACAGCTTTTCGAAGAAACCCACAGCACGTGGAATGCCATCGAAGGCCGGAAAGGTAACTTTTTTATTTCATTTAATTTATATTGTCAAACCCGATTCAGCACTGGAACAAATTGACATTTTCTGTACTCATTGTATACATAAAATGACAGCATAGGAGAGAAAATATGACCCCGGAAGAAAGAATTTTTTTCGCCAAACTGAAACTCGCCGCCTTCTCCAATCCTTTCGGCCCGGAACGGCAGCAGGTCGACCTCGACCTCTCCGAACTCGCAGCGGAGTCGCCGAACCATCGGATTCTCGCCGTTCTCTTGGCCAAGGTCACGGAAAAAGTGGAGGCGGTATCGGCGAGATACCCGTCGGGTATCGACGGGCTCACAGGCGATGACCGGATGCTCCTCGAGTACGGGATCCTCTTCGCCCTTTTCCATGCCTACTGTGATGCCTTCGACCGGCTGATCGAGGAACAGATCGCCAGCGGCGCCTCGCCCTGCCGGGTCGTCTTTGCCGAAGAGGCCCTGCGCCGGTTCGCCGGCTATGGTTTTCCCCGGACGGAGGCGCTGCACTACTTCGCCCTCTTCTTCCAGATGCGGCGGGCCTACTACTTCATTAACGCCATCGCCGGCCGGAGCCGGTGCGTCCGCGAGCTCCGGCGCAGCCTGTGGGACAATATCTTCACCAGGGACATCGCCCTCTACAACAGCCATCTGTGGAACCGGATGGAGGACTTCTCGACCATGCTCCTGGGCGAGACGGGCACCGGCAAGGGCCTGGCGGCCTCTGCCATCGGCCGGTCGGGCTTCATCCCTTTCAACGAGAAGCAGGGCGCCTTCAGCGAGAGCTTCGCCCAGGCCTTCGTCTCCATCAACCTTTCCCAATACCAGGAACAGCTCATCGAGTCTGAGCTGTTCGGCCACAAGAAGGGGGCCTTCACCGGGGCCATCGAGACCCATCACGGCGTCCTCGCCAGGTGCAGCCCCTGCGGCGCCATCTTCCTCGACGAGATCGGCGATGTGGCGGTCCCGGTGCAGATCAAACTCCTGCAGGTTTTGCAGGAGAGGTTTTTCACCCCCGTCGGCAGCCACAAGCGGGAAAGGTTCCAGGGCCGAATCATCGCCGCCACCAACAGGGATATCCGCAGGCTGCGCGAGGCCGGCACTTTCCGCGACGACTTCTACTATCGTCTCTGCTCCGACATCATCGAGGTCCCGCCCCTGCGCCAGCGCCTGGCGGAAGACCCCCGGGAGATCGATGAGATTTTAGGACATTTCGTGTCTCGGATTCTGGGGCGCAATGCCCCCGAGGTTGCAGGGAGGGTGAAGGGGGCGCTCAAGGCGGGCATGCCGAAAGACTATCCCTGGCCCGGCAATGTCCGGGAACTGGAACAGTGCGTGAGAAGCATACTCCTCAAGAACAGTTACGACTGGCAAGGCCGGGAGGCCGCCGGCGATGCCGGGAGGCGGCTGGCCCGAGGGATAGAGCAGGGCTCGATGACAGCCCAGGAGATCCTCTCCGACTACTGCCGGCTGCTCCATCGTCGCCTCGGCACGTACGAGGCCGTGGCCCGGGCTGCCGGTCTCGACCGGAGGACCGTAAAAAAGTACATCGATTCATAGGCCGTTGTAAAACAATCAAGGTAACATTTGACACAGCGGATCGGCCTCTGTTCAGTACCCCCTTGAGGGGTATAAGGGGCCGTAACGAAATGGGAAAGATTGTTTTTGTCATTTCGTTACGCCCCTAATCAGGTTTTCGGCTCGACAAGCCTTTTTTGAATTGCGTAGGTCGTCAGTTGAGCCACATTGTGCAGATCGAGCTTGCTGATGAGGTTGGACCGGTGCTTTTCCACGGTTTTCACACTGATGTGCAAAAATGAGGCGATGTGCTTGTTGGTGTATCCTTCCGCTAAAAGCTTGAGGACTTCCTTCTCCCTCTGCGTGACGGTGTCCCAGACGCTTTCGTCCTTCAGCAGTTTTCTTCCGCTCAGATAACCTTCGATGACCTGCACGGAAATACCGGAGCTGATGAAGGGCTTGCCCTGCATGACGCTGTCGATGGCGACCATCAGTTCCTGACGGCTCACGTCCTTGACGCAATAGCCATCCACTCCGGCTTCGAAGGCGTCGAAGACGTACTGATCGGATTCATGGATGGTCAAGGCCAGGATCTTTGTTTCGGGCAGGTCCCGTTTTATCTCCTTCATCACAGAGATGCCGCTGATCCTCGGCAGGGAGAGGTCGAGCAGCACCATGGCCGGCTTCACCCGCCTGATCATACGGACCGCCTCGAGGCCATCCTCGGCTTCGCCGACGATCTCGATATCGCTGCGGCTGTCGAGCATGGACTTCAAACCTTCCCGAAACAGCTGATGATCCTCGACGATCAGGATTCGGCATTTCTTGGACATAGAAACAATACATGAATATCATTGATCTATAATATCCGGCCCTGCTGTTCCCGAGTGACTGGGTAGAGCCTTCAATTGACCGGAATACATTCCTTTACCTATTTTCCTTATACACAATATTGCATATTAATCAAAGATGCACTTATTAAACGTGAGGATATCATCCTTAATTTCTTTAATATCTCTGTAGTACATCAACGTATATCGCATCGCATGCAAGCCGATCAACACCACTTAATGACCTGATTTAGGCAGATAATACATACGCCTGGATTGAACTGATAAAGGACGATCCAATATGTCAGAAATAAAAAAACCAGATAAAAAGCTGTTTGAATATGATCAGTATCCTGTCTGGTTAAGATTGCTCTTGTTTTTTGTTATATGGTTATTTATAACATACGGATACCTCTATTTCTGGTCGGCGAAGCAGGTAGACGAGATTTCCTACACCGACTTCAAGGCGAAGGTGATGGGCGGAGAGGTGGCGGAAGTAGAGGTGAAGGGCCAGGAGGTTAACGGCAAATACGTAGTCGGAAATACTGCGGAAGATCAGGATAAAGGCCAATCACGGGCCCAATTCTTCAAGACCGTACTTCCTCCCTTCGACGACCCTGAACTCATGGCGCTGCTCGAGAACAATAACGTCGCCGTCCGTGCCCAATCGAGCGAAAGATCGTGGCTTTTCACCTTGCTGATCGTGATGCTCCCCTGGCTGCTGATCATCAGCCTTTTCGTGGTGATGAACAGGAAAATCAGTGAACAAATGGGCGGGGGGGGCGGCCCCTTCGGCTTCGGGAAATCCAAGGCCAGGCGGGTCAAACCGGAAGAGATCAAGGTCACCTTCAAGGACGTGGCGGGCCTCGAAAACGTCAAGTCCGAGTTGGAAGAGATGGTCGAGTACCTGAAGTCGCCGGAGAAATTCCGGCTCCTCGGGGCCGAGCTCCCCAAAGGGGTACTGCTGGCGGGTCCGCCGGGGACCGGCAAGACGCTCATGGCCCGGGCCATGGCCGGGGAAGCCGGAGTCCCCTACTACAGCATCAGCGGCTCGGAATTCATCGAGATGTTCGTCGGAGTCGGGGCGTCGCGGGTGAGGGATATGTTCAAGACCGCCAAGGAGACCGCGCCCTCGCTGATATTCATCGACGAGCTGGATTCCATCGGCAGGGTCCGCGGGACCGGCATCGGCGGCGGCCATGACGAGCGGGAACAGACGCTCAACCAGATCCTCTCCGAGATCGACGGCTTTTCCCCCAACGAGTCGGTCATCGTGCTGGGGGCGACCAACCGCCCGGATGTGCTCGATCCCGCCCTGATCCGCCCGGGCCGGTTCGACCGCCAGATCACCCTGGATATGCCGCAGAGAAAAGCGCGCCGGGATATCCTGGCTGTGCACGCGAAAAAACTGGCGATGGCGGGGGATGTCGATTTCGACCTCATTGCCGGGGCCACCGTCGGCTTTTCCGGGGCCGATCTCAAGAATCTGGTGAACGAAGCGGCGCTTCTCGCCGCACGAAAGGGCAAGCAGCAGGTCGAAACCGAAGACTTCCATGAAAGCCGGGACAAGATCATCATGGGGGTCAAGCGGGAAGAACAGCTGTCCGAAGAAGAAAAGAGGATGGTCGCCTACCACGAGTCGGGACATGCCATGATCGCGCTCATGCTTCCGGGCACCGACCCGCTCAACAAGGTGACCATCATTCCCCGGGGCAGATCCCTCGGGGCGACCGAGCAGGTACCCAAGGAGGACCGGCACAATTACGGCAAGACCTACCTGATGAACCGCATTGCAGTCATGGTCGGCGGGCGGGCGGCGGAACAGGTGGTTTTCGGCGAAATCACTTCCGGCGCCGGGGACGATCTGAAAAAAGCCACCCAGATGGCGAGACGGATGGTCTGCCAGTGGGGCATGAGCGAGAAGCTGGGGCTGATGGTTTTCCGCAAGGGCGAACCGCACCCTTTTCTGGGCCGGGAACTCACCGAAGAAAAGGATTACGGCGAGGCGACCGCGGAATTGATCGATGCGGAAGTGAAAGCCATTCTCGAGGGATCTTACCAGAAGGCGACGGCGATCCTCACGGAAAACCGGGAAAAACTCGATCTGCTCGCCGGGGAGTTGATCAACAGGGAGACCCTTACCCTGGCGCAGATCCGGGAACTCATCCCTCTCGAGGGGGAGAGCAAGGAATAAGAGGTCCCTGCTGCCTTGGGACATTCGCGGCAACGTGCCAAAACCCGGCGGGTGCCCCTAACCTAAAAAATCACTACTCCCGTTTTCCGGCGGTGCCAGGCCGACGCTGGCACAAGAAATGAATTTCTAAGGTACTCAGCAGTTATTTCTCAAGCCGTCGATCGGCGGCAACGTTGGACGGATCGCGGCACCACGACTCGGTGCCGCCAAGCTCAATCAAATAAACACTCCGGCAATAGCCGGGAGGTGCTTTATGCGTGATCGAATTCTCATCACCGGCGGCGCCGGTTTTCTCGGATCCCATCTCGCGGTCCGGCTGGTGCGGGAGGGTTATCGGGTCAGAGTGCTCGATAATCTGACCGAACAGGTACACGGCCGAACCGGATGGCCGCCGTATCTTCCTGAGAGTGTTGAACGGGTTCATGGCGACATTCGGAACTTCAGCCAGGTCAGGGAGGCCCTGCAAGGCGTCGACGCGGTTTTCCATCTCGCCGCGGCGGTGGGCGTCGGCCAGTCCATGTACAAAATCAATTACTACACCGACGTCAACAACCGCGGTACCGCCATCCTGCTGGAAAGCCTGACCAAGCAGCCGGTGAGGAAGCTGGTCATCGCCTCCAGCATGAGCGTCTACGGCGAGGGCTGCTACCGGGACCGCCAAGGCAATGTCCACTGTCCGGCCGAACGCGAAGGCGATATGCTCCGGGCCGGCCTCTGGGAACTGTACCACGACCAGGAAGAGCTGGATCCGATGCCGACCCCGGAAACCAAGAAACCGTCCCCGTCATCGATCTACGCCCTGTCCAAGTTCGACCAGGAATGTATGGGCCTGATAGTCGGGGCCGCCTACGCCATCCCCACCACCGCCTTGCGGTTCTTCAATATCTACGGCCCCCATCAGTCCCTGTCCAACCCCTATACCGGGGTGCTGGCGATCTTCTCCTCCCGCTTCCTGAACGGACGGCCGCCGATAATCTTCGAGGACGGCCGGCAGCGCCGCGATTTCGTGAGCGTCCACGACGTCTGCGAGGCATGTCTGCTGGCGCTGGAAAGCGACAAGGCGGCCGGCGAAGTCTTCAATATCGGCAGCGGCAGCAACTACACCGTACTCGAGATCGCGTCGAAGATCGCCGATGTCCTGGCCTGTCCGGAACTATTGCCGCAGATTACCGGGGAATACCGGGTGGGGGACATCCGCCACTGTTTCGCCGATATCGGTAAGGCGAGGGAACTGCTCGGGTACCTCCCCCGGGTAAGTCTGTCGGATGGCCTGGAGGAACTGGCCCAGTGGCTGCAGAATCAAGAGGCGGTCGACCGTGTGGAAACCATGCGCCAGGAATTGGCGAGCAGGGGGTTGAGCCTATGACGGAGAAAAAGCACCAGCCCCGCCAACTGGCGGCAAGACGGATCGGCGTCCTGGAATGGCTGCGCCCCGGCGAATACGAACATGCCGAGGAAACGCTGCAGCTCATGCGCGAGCTGGGCATAGGGAGCCTTCGGACCGGCCTGTCCTGGGCCGATTGGCATACGCAGGATGGAAAGAAGTGGTTCGACTGGCTTATCCCCAGGATCGCCCGCGAGGCCGAGCTGCTGCCCTGCTTCACCTATACCCCTCCCTCCCTGGGGATAGAGCCCAAGACCTCCTCGCCGCCGCGCAACCCGAAGGATTACGCCGATTTCATCGATATCATGATCACCGACTACGGCCGCCATTTCGAGTGGCTCGAGCTGTGGAACGAACCCAACAACCTCAACGACTGGGACTGGACCCTCGATCCGGACTGGCGAATTTTCTCCGAGATGATCGGCATGGCCGCCCACTGGGCGAGGCAGCGCGGCAAGAAGACGGTGCTGGGCGGCATGTGCCCGACAGACCCCAACTGGCTCAACCTGATGTGCTCGCGCGGCACCGTCGACTGGATCGATGCCCTGGGATTGCACGGCTTTCCGGGAACCTGGGAGTTCAGCGGTGAGAGCTGGGGTGATAAGATCGACAGGGTTCGGGCGGTGCTTTCGTCATATCGTCTGAAGCCCGAGCTCTGGCTGACCGAAGTGGGATATTCCACCTGGCGGCACGATGAGATCAATCAGGTCAAGGTGCTGATAGAGGCACTGGCGGCGCCGCTCGACCGGGTCTACTGGTATTCGGCCTTCGACCTGCACCCCCATGAGAATCATCAGGACGGCTTTCACGAGGACGAGCGTCACTACCACTTCGGCCTGAAGTCGGCCGACGGCACCCCCAAGCTTATTTGTCGGGTGTGGCAGGAGAGCGGGCTGGCCGGCCTGCACGACCTCGTCGACAGCGTCACCCAGAGCGGCGCTGAACTGAGCCGGAAGCCGCTGGTAGTAGTGGGCGGCCGGAAGAGTTTCGCCGCCTCCGCCCGCAACGACCGAAAGGCGAAGAAAAAGGCTGGAAAGAAGGTGGCGCTCATCACAGGTGGAGCCGGCTTTATCGGCACCAACGTGGCCGAGCGGCTCCTCAGGCAGGGCGAGTCGGTGCTGATCTTCGACAACCTCGCCCGCCCCGGAGTTGAACGCAACCTGGAATACCTTTGCGAGACCTACGGCGACAAGGTGCAGGTGGAGATCGCCGACATGCGCAACAGCCATCTGGTTCGGGACGCCGTGCACAGGGCCTCGCGCATTTTCCACCTCGCCGCCCAGGTCGCGGTGACCACCAGCATCGATTTTCCCCAGCTGGATTTCGACACCAACGTGCGCGGCACTTTGAACCTCCTGGAGTCCATTCGGGACATGCCAAACCCGCCACCGCTCCTCTTCACCTCCACCAACAAGGTCTATGGAGCCCTGGAGGAAGTGGCCCTGAAAGCGAACACCACCCGCTACCACCCGGTCAAGCGCCGCTACACCGAGGGCGTCGACGAGAGCCATCGGCTGGATTTCCACAGTCCCTACGGCTGCTCCAAAGGCGCGGCGGACCAGTACGTCCTCGATTACGCCCGCACCTACGGCATCCGGGCGGTGGTCTTCCGCATGAGCTGCATCTATGGCCCCCATCAGTTCGGCAACGAAGATCAGGGCTGGGTCGCCCACTTTTTGATCCGGGCCCTGCAGAACCAGCCCCTCACACTCTATGGCGACGGGCGGCAGGTCCGCGACATTCTTTTCGTGGAGGATCTGGTCGGAGCCATGCTAGCCGCCTTCGCCGACATGGACCGCCTGGCCGGCCGGGCTTTCAATATCGGCGGCGGGGCCGCCAACAGCATCAGCCTGCTCGAACTGCTGCCACGGATCGAGGCGATGTCCGGCAGGCGCTGCCGGTATTCCTTCGCCGACTGGCGGCAGGGCGACCAGAAATATTACATTACCGACCACGGCCGGTTCCGCAGTCTCACCGGCTGGCAGCCAACCACCACCATCGACACCGGTTTGCGCAAGCTCTCCGAGTGGGTGATCATGCACATCTTCACTCAGCAATCCGTTCCCCTTTCCCCGATATCCGCCACCAAAGGAGACCTGCACAATGCCAATATCCGCTAAGCCCGCATCTCACTGCCGTCCCCGGGCAGCGTCGCTCCCAGCCCTGGCCGCCGTGCTCCGCGGGCCGAAAGATTTCGAGCTGCAGGAACAGCCACTCCCGGCCATGAAACCCTCGGAACTGATGCTCCGCCTGGAGGGGTGCGGAATCTGCGCCTCGAGCCTGCCGGTCTGGGAGGGCAGGCCCTGGTTCGATTATCCGCTGCCGGCCGGCGCCCCGGGGCATGAAGGGTGGGGCGAGATCGTCGAGATCGGCCACCGGCTGCGCCGCCTGCTCCCCGACCTGCGCTGCGGGCAGAAGGTCACCGTGCTGCACGACCGGGCCTTTGCCGGCTATATCACCGCCTCCGTGCGGGATGTGGTGCCGCTGCCGGAGTCGTTCGCCGGCCAGCCCTTCCCCGGCGAAGCCGTGGGCTGCGCCATGAATATCTTCCGCCGGGCCGATATCCGCGAGGGGCAGTACACGGCCATCATCGGCGCCGGTTTTTTAGGCCTGCTTCTCACGCAGCTCTCCGCTGCCGCCGGCGCCCGGGTCATTGTCCTCACCCGGCGGGAAAGCGCCCGAGAGCTTGCGGAAAGCTTTGGCGCCGAGGCAACTTTTGATACCGAAGACTGGTGGGGCAACAGCAAGAAGGTTATGGAGATAACCGGCGGCCGCGGCTGCTCTCGTGTTGTGGAGGCGACGGGGCTGCAGTTCGCCCTCGATCTCGCCACCGAAATAATCGCAGAATACGGTAGGATGGCCATCGCCGGCTACCACCAGGACGGCCCGCGCCAGATCAACATGCAGAAGTGGAATTGGCGTGCCATCGAGGTAGTCAACGCCCATGAGCGTGACCGGCGTCGCGTCATCCAGGGGATCGCCGACGGCATCGCCGCCATCCTGGACGGCCGTCTACGGGTTACCGAGCTGTTGACACACCGTTTCCACCTCGACCGGCTGAACGACGGATTCAAGATGCTGGTCGACCGCCCGGACGGCTTCATCAAGGGTTGGGTGCAGCTATGAAGAATAACGTTCCCGTCCTTGATCCGGCTGCCAAGCATCAGTCCCTCGATCGGCGGCCACGGCTGGGATTCGTCGGCACCGGCTGGATCGGCCGAATGCGTCTGCAGGCCCTCCTCGAGTCCGGCGTCGCGGAACTCGGCTCCGTCTTCGACACCTCCCCTGAGGCGGCTGCCGCGGCGGTGTCGCTGTCGAGCGGCGCCGCGGTGGCCCGATCGTTTACCGAACTCCTGGAAGATGATCTCGACGGCGTCGTCATCGCCACCCCCAGCGCCCTCCACGCCGATCAATGCCTTGCCGCCCTTTCCCGCGGCAAGGCGGTATTCTGCCAAAAGCCGCTGGCCCGCACCAGGGCGGAGACGATCCGGGTGGTGGAAGCCGCCAGGGCCGAAGGCAAACTGCTGGGAGTCGATTTCTCCTACCGCCATCTGGCGGGCATGGCCCAGTTGCGCGACGAGATCCGGGCCGGCGCACTCGGGGAGATTTTTGCCGCCGACCTGATCTTCCATAACGCCTACGGTCCGGATAAGGCCTGGTTCTACGAGATCTCTTCGGCGGGCGGCGGCTGCATTATGGATCTCGGCATCCATCTGGCCGATCTGGCGCTGTGGTTGCTCGGTCCGGGGGAGGTGCAAGGAGTGACCAGCAGGCTCTTCGCCGGAGGAAAGCTCCTTCAGCCGCCCTTTACCGGAGTCGAGGACTATGCCACAGCCGAGTTCCTGTTGAACGGATGCCACCTTCGCCTGTGCTGCTCGTGGAATCTCCATGTCGGCCGGGACGCGGTGATCGAGGCCCACTTCCACGGCACCCGCGGCGGAGCCGCGCTCACCAATGTTGCCGGTTCCTTCTACGACTTCGAGATTTTCCGGTTCTGCGGCACCTCTCGTAAGCAGCTGGCCTGGTACCCCGACGCCTGGGGCGGCCGGGCGCTGATCGACTGGGCCGGAAAACTTGCCGCAGGCAACGTCTTCGACCTGGAGGTCGCGCAGGCGGTGCAGGTGGCGGAACTGATCGACCGGATCTACCACCGATGAAACTCCTGCTGACCGCCGACCCCATCGGAGGGGTGTGGACGTTTGCTCTGACGCTGTGCCGCAACCTGCAGCACTTCGGAGTTCGGATCGCTCTCGCCACCATGGGCCGGGAACTCTCCATCGACCAGCGCGCCGCTGTGGCGAAGCTCTCCCATGTGCGTCTCTACGAGAGCCGCTACCGCCTGTGCTGGATGGAGGATCCCTGGGAGGATGTGGCCGCCGCCGGCGGCTGGCTGCTGACGGTGGCGGAGGAATTCTGCCCGGATATCGTACATCTGAACGATATCGCCCACGGCAGCCTCAGATGGCCCGCGCCGGTGCTCCTGGTCGGCCACTCCTGCGTCCTTTCGTGGTGGCAGGCGGTACACGGCGAGCCGGCCCCCGCCAAGTGGAAGCGCTACCGAACTGTGGTACAGGAGAGCATCCGACATGCCGATCTGGTCGTTGCCCCTTCCCCCGCCATGCTTGCCGCCCTCAATCGCCATTACGGGCCCCTGCCGGCTTCCCGGGTCATCGCCAACGGCCTCGATTATCCTCCCGTGGTATCCCCCGGGACAAAAGCCGCACGCGGCCAGGACCTGATCCTCGCCGCCGGCAGACTGTGGGACCGGGCCAAGAATATCGCCCAGCTGGCGACTATCGCCGAACAGCTCGATTGGCCGGTCTGTGTAGCGGGGGAAGAGCAATTTGCCGATTCCGGCCGGACACCGGTTACAGGCCTCCGCCATCTCGGATTTCTCACCCCGGAGGAGCTGGCCGACTGGCTCACCCGCGCCGCCATATTCGCAGCCCCCTCGCGTTACGAACCCTTCGGCCTCTCCATCCTCGAAGCGGCGCGCGCCGGCTGCGCCCTTGTTCTGGGCGGGATCGACAGCCTCATGGAGATCTGGGGCGACGGTGCTGTCTATGTGGATCCGGACCGGCCGGAGGAGCTGCGGCTGGCTCTCAGCGAACTCATCCGCCACCCCGAAAGGCGGTTGCGGCTGGCGACACGATCCCGGCGGCAGGCGCAGTGGTTTACCGGCAGCCGGATGACTGCCGGTTACATGGACTGCTATCACAGCCTTTTGGCGAAGAACATTTCGAGAACAAGATAAAAGTTGAACGGGGGACGGAACATGGATTTCGCATTCTTCTACCACTCCCTGGTCTCCGACTGGAACCACGGCAACGCCCACTTCCTCCGCGGTGTGGTAAGCGAGCTGCTCGCGCGGGGCCACCGGGTCCGGGTCTTCGAGCCGGTCGACGGCTGGAGCCGGGATAACCTGATCCGGGAATACGGCCCGTCCGCCCTCCGGGAGTTTCAGGAGCGGTACCCGGAGCTCACCAGCATCTGTTATGACCGCACCTTGAACCTTGCCAAAGTCGCTGCCGAGGCCGACGTGATCCTGGTCCACGAGTGGAACGAGCCCTGGCTTGTCAACGGCCTCGCCGAACTGCGCGAGAGGTGGCGGAACAAAGGCCGGCAGAGGCACCGCTTCAGACTGCTCTTCCACGACACTCACCACCGCCTGATCAGCGATCCCCCCTGGATGAGACGCTTCCGGCTCGAATCATACGACGGCATTCTCGCCTTCGGCAAGGTCCTCGCCGAAGTTTACCGGAAAAACGGATTCAACGATTCCGTCTGGAGCTGGCACGAGGCAGCCGACATCCGCCGCTTCCGCCCCCGCGAGCCGGATCCCGGGGCGCCCTCCGGCGATCTGGTCTGGGTCGGCAACTGGGGGGACGACGAGCGCAGCCGGGAGCTGGAGGAATTCCTCTTCCAGCCGGTGCAGGCTTTGGGACTCACCTGCCATCTCTACGGCGTGCGATATCCGGAGGTAGTGCTGAAATCCCTCGACGAAAGGGGCATCCGCTACTGCGGCTGGATAGCGAACTACCGGGTGCCCGAGGCCTTCGCCAACCATGCCGTCACTATCCACGTGCCGCGGCACCATTACGTCGAGACCCTGCCCGGCATCCCGACCATCCGGCCCTTCGAGGCCATGGCCTGCGGGATTCCCCTCGTCACCTCCCCCTGGCGGGACAGCGAGGGTTTGTTCCGGGAGGACAAGGACTACCTCGTCGCCCGCAACAGAAAAGAAATGCAGGAGCATCTCGCCACCCTCCTCCGCGACCGCGTCTTCGCCCGGCATCTCGCCGCCCATGCCCTGGCCACCATTCGGGTACGTCACACCTGCGCCCATCGGGTCGACCAGCTGCTGGAGATCCTCGCCGCGCTGGAGGCCCGCGAGCGGAAGCCGATTACGCCCGCCATTCCAGAAAAGACGTATTAAAATCACAGGAAAAGGAGATCGCCCCATGCCACTGCCAAGCCTTAACATCGCCTTTTTCGGCTCGAGCCTCGTTTCCTCCTACTGGAACGGGGCAGCCACCTATTATCGCGGTATGGTCAAGGCCCTGGCCGAGCGCGGCCACCGGGTCACCTTCTTCGAACCGGATGCCTACGACCGGCAGAGCCACCGGGATATGGCCGACCCGGAGTGGGCCAGAGTCGTGGTCTATGCCGCCAACCGTCACGAGGCGGGACGTTGTCTGCTCGCCGCGAGCGAAGCGGATATCCTGATCAAGGCGAGCGGCGTCGGGGTCCTGGACGACTGGCTGGAGAAGGAAGTGCTGGAGAACCGAGGCAGCCACGGCAAAAAAAACCTGAGGATCTTCTGGGATGTCGACGCGCCGGCAACACTCGCCCGGGTGCAACGCGACCCGAATGATCCTTTCCGGGCGCTGATACCCCGCTACGACGCCATCCTCACCTACGGCGGCGGCGGGCCGGTGGTGGATGCCTATTCAGCCTTGGGAGCAAGGATCTGCGAACCGGTCTACAACGCCCTCGATCCGGAGACCCACCATCCGACACCACCGGACCCCAGGTTCCACGCCACGCTCGGGTTTTTGGGCAACCGCCTGCCCGACCGCGAAGGCAGGGTTCACGAATTTTTCTTCATGCCGGTCGAGGTAATGCCAGAGGCAAGCTTCATCCTCGGCGGCAGCGGCTGGCACGAACATGTCCCCCGCTTCGACAACCTCAAGTATCTCGGCCATGTCTACACCGGCGACCACAACGCCTTCAACTGCACGCCACTTGCAGTCCTCAACATCAACCGCGACAGCATGGCCCGCATCGGCTTCTCCCCGCCGACGAGGGTCTTCGAGGCGGCCGGGGCTGGCGCCTGCCTGATCTCCGACCTGTGGGAGGGGCTGCCGCATTTTCTCCGACCAGGCGAGGAAGTGCTTACCGCCGCCAGCGGCGATGAGGTGATCCTTCGGCTGCGGGAGCTGACCTACGAGGCGGCCCGGGAAATCGGGGCGGCGGCGCGGCGGCGGGTGCTGGCCGAACATACCTACCGGCACCGGGCCTTGCAGTTCGAAGAGCTGCTGGTCTCCCGTTTCCCCGCCCATCTCGGGATCGGCGGCCGCGCCGCAGCCCGGATAATTCCATCGAAGGTGCAGCAATGAAAAATCTCAAGATCGTCATCTTCGGCCTCTCCATCACATCGTCCTGGGGCAACGGCCACGCCACCACCTTCCGAAGCCTCGCCAAAGCCCTGGCAAATCGCGGGCACAAGATCACCTTCTTCGAGAAAGATGCGCCCTGGTATGCCGCCAACCGGGACCTCCCCGAGCCACCCTACTGCCGGACCGTCCTGTACAAGGCGGTTGGTGAACTGGAAGCCCACCAGCCGGAGATCGGTGCAGCCGACCTGGTGATCCTCGGTTCCTATGTGTCGGACGCCGAAGTCATTACCACCATCGTCAAGCGCCTGACGGAAGGTTGTTTCGTCTTTTACGACATTGACACTCCGGTGACGCTGACCAAGCTCGCCCAAGGTGATTACGAATATCTCCATCCGCGGATGATCCCGATCTTCGACATGTACTGGTCCTTCACCGGCGGACCAATCCTGGTGCGGCTCGAGACGAGGTACGGGGCGCGGCGGGCCCTGCCCCTCTACTGTTCGGTCGATCCCGACCTCTACCAGCCTGATCCGGGCGGAGCCGGCGAGGCCCATCCTTTTGCCCTTGGCTATCTGGGGACCTACAGCGCCGACCGTCAGCCGACGGTGGACGAACTGCTGGCCAAAACCGCCCGAGCCCTCCACGAGGCAAGGTTCTGTGTGGCGGGAGCCCAGTATCCGGTTGATATCGAATGGCCGGACAATGTGGAGGTGGTCAGTCACATTCCGGCCGGGCAGCACCGCAGGTTCTACACCTCGCAGCGCTTCACCCTGAACGTGACCCGCCGCGACATGATCGATGCCGGCTTCTCTCCGAGCGTGCGACTGTTCGAGGCCGGGGCCTGCGGCACCCCGGTGATCAGCGATTTCTGGCCCGGCCTGGATTACTTCTTCCAGGTCGGAGGCGAAATCCTGGTAGCCCGCAACAGCCGCGACGTGCTCGACTTTCTCGCCATGGGAGAGGAAGAACGCCGGAAAATCGCCGAGCGATTCCGCCACAAGGTTCTGAGCTGTCATACCGCCGGCCACCGCGCCCTGCAGGTTGAGCATTACCTGCAGGAACATTTCGATCGGGAGTAGCGCACAAGAGGGAAGGAAAAGCACAGGGGAGAAATTATGCCTTCAGCGCATATCAGACGCCGAATCGAGGAACTGGGGCCGTGGTTTCACAATCTGCACCTGCCGGACGGCACGCAGACCGCCCCCGATCACTTCCTGGGCGATTTCCCCGCCTACAAGTGGCGGGAGATCCTGCCCTTCCTGCCGCAGGACCTGACCGGGGTCCGGGCGCTCGACATCGGCTGCAACGCCGGCTACTACAGCTTCGAGCTGGCCAGGCGAGGCGCCAAGGTGACGGCCATCGACAACAATGGACACTACCTCGGTCAGGCCCGCTGGGCGGCCAGGCTCATGGATCTCCACCACCGCATCGAGTTCCGGCAGCTCTCTGTCTACCAGCTGGCCAGAGAGTCGGAGATGTACGACCTGGTGTGGTTCATGGGCGTCCTCTATCACCTGCGCTACCCCTTGCTGGCGCTCGATATCGTCCGCCGGTGCTGCGGGGGGCAGATGATCTTCCAGACCATGACCCTGCCCGGCGAAGAGGTTTTTCCGGTCGAGACGGATTACGATTTGCAGCAGCGTGAAGTGATGAACCATCCCGGCTGGCCGAAGATGGCCTTCATCGAGCATCGTATTTCGGGGGATCCCACCAACTGGTGGGTCACCAATCATGCCGGAGTGGAAGCGCTGTTGCGCTCGGCGGGCTTTACCTCGATCAGGCGCATCGCCCATGAGATATACTCCTGCGAGGCTCTCTCGTCCCCCTCCTCTCTGGCCGCACTGGAACTCGAATCGGTGTTCCCCGAGTACTGAAGGCCGCTGAGAAATATTCCGATCCAGCAGGAAAGAATCCTGACAATTTGGACGTCGTCGGGCAGCCGGACAACCTGACCCCCCACAAGGGCGGACTCTTTTCAGTGCCCACTTGAGGTACTAAAGGAGCTGAGTATGAGCAGTGAAAACACAGAAACCCTGGAGCAGGGTAATATTTACTTCCTGTACCGGCCGCGACTGGGCATCGAAGAACCCGAGGATCTGAGCGACATCCAGCGCTTCTATATGATCCTCAGCCCGGAGGGCAAGAAGCGGTTCCGCATCGCTGTGATCGGCCGCAAGAAACTCCCCGCCCCCGACGCCGGCGGCCGGGAGCGCTTCTGGGGCTTCATAGAGACCGTGACCGGCAGCCCCAATACCGTGAAAAAGGAAATGGGGGAGAGAAATTACCGGACCAAGACCCGTGGCGAACGCAAGGAACCGGCGGCGAGACCCGCGGGGGAAGGCATCTACAGGATACTCTCCCACGGCAATCACACCCATCTTGTCTATGCCCTGGAGTTGCCCAAGAAAACCGGCGAGGCCCAGGAGGAGCTGGGGATTCTGGACCAGGCCAGCTATATAATCTCGATCAAGAATCCGGCCAAGGGTTCTCCCCGGCAGACCAGGCTCTCCTCGGAGCAGAAGGCCGAGCTGCCGCAGTCCCTGCAGAAGATTTTCGGCGACCGCCGCTTCGCCGATCCCGAACCGAGGCTGCTCGATCACCCGGGGGTGGAGTTTCTCCTCATCTCAGCCGCCCACGACGTGCAGGACGAGTTGGACATCACCCTGGACACCGACGAAGAAACCCGCTACAGCGCGGATATCTTTAAGGAACTCCATCTGGAGAAGAGCGGGAAGGCGACCAAGCCGCTTTTTGAGGGAAAGCTGGTCTGATTACATGCTCGGGCGGACTCATTCGGGCAGCGGGGCGAAATCTTCCCCCTACACTCATTCCTCAGTCCTTTCGCCTCAGTCCTGACGGTGGCTCATCCCGGCCCGCCCAGCAACACCCGGATGTAATTGACCCGTTCGAGCATGGCCCGGTCGGAGGTATGTTCCTTGGCCATGCTGCCGCGCATCTGCCGGAGCGATTCGTACTGGTGCTTTTCCAGCCAGACTCTCAGCTCCTCCCGCACCGTCGCCAGATATTCCGGCCGGTTCCTGAGCAGGGCCGAGACCATCTGGACCACATGAGCCCCGCACATCACCGCCTTCACCACATCGATGCCGGTGTGCACCCCGCCGGTGATGCCGAGCGACACCTTAAGATTGCCCGACAGGATCGCCATCCACCGCAGGCGCAGGAGCAATTCGTCCCGAGTGGAAAGTTTCAGTTTCGAGACGACTTCCAGGTTCTCCGGATCGATGTCCGGCTGATAGAAACGGTTGAACAGCAGGATTGCGTTGGCTCCTGCCTCCTCCAGCCCTTTGCAGAAATGGGGCAGCGAGGAAAAAAAGGGCGATATCTTCACCGCCAGCGGAATAGTAACCTGCCGCCTCACCTGTCTCACCACGCTCAGCAGCCGTTCCTCCACGGCCGCCCCGGAAATCGCAGGGTCGTCGGCCAGAGTATAGATGTTAAGCTCCAGGGCATCGGCCCCGGCATGTTCGATGAGGCGGGCGTAACGCATCCAGCCGCCCTCGCTCGCGCCGTTCAGCGACCCGATCACAGGGACCGCCACGGCCTGCTTGATGGCCGAGAGCTTCTCCAGGTAGAGTTCCGAGCCGAGACGCATCTCGTCGGTCAGCGGGTGGTAGGTCAGGGCCTCGGCATAGGTATTCTCCGGCACCTCGATTTCCCTGACCTCCCGCTCCTGTTCGGCGATGATCTGCTCCTCGAACAGTGAGTCCATGACGATGGCGGCCGCCCCGGCATCCTCCAGCCGTTTCACAGTATCGAGGTTCTCGGCAAACGGAGAGGCCCCCGGCATCAGGGGGTGGGGCAGGGAAAAACCGAGATAGGTGGTTGACAGGTCCATGGCGATCTCCTTCCGGTGAAAACGAAAATTTCTATTCCGCTCCATGCGGTTTGAGCGCGGCCAGCTGGGAATAGAGCGCGTAGCGCTGGTTCACGGCCTGCTGGGCCTGCTCGAGCAGGAATTTCGCCCGGCCGGGATCGATCTTTTCCAGCATCCGGTAGCGGGCTTCATTGGCGACATATTCCCTGAGCGGAATCTTCGGCGGCCCGGAATCGAGGACGAAAGGATTCTCCCCGGCCCCCGCCCGGCGCGGGTCGAAGCGGTAGAGAGGCCAGTAGCCGCATTCCACCGCCAGTTTCTGCTGAGCCACGCCGTAGGCCAGGTCGTAGCCCTGGCCGATGCAGTGAGCATAGGCGATAATCAGCGAAGGCCCGGGATAGGACTCCGCCTCCTGGAAAACCTTGACCGTATGGTTGTCTCCCGCGCCGAAGGCCACTCGCCCTACATAGACGTTGCCGTAGGTCATGGCCATCAGTCCCAGCTCCTTCTTGGCCGTCGACTTGCCTACTGCGGCGAACTTGGCGGTGGCGCCCAGCGGGGTAGCCTTGGACTGCTGGCCGCCGGTGTTGGAGTACATCTCGGTATCGAGGACCAGCACGTTGACGTTCCTGCCCATGGCCAGCACATGGTCGAGCCCGCCGTAGCCGATGTCGTAGGCCCAGCCGTCGCCGCCGACAATCCACACCGATTTTTCCACCAGGGCATCCGCCAGCTGCGACAGCCGCCGCGCCTTTCCGGAGTCGATCTTCTTCAGCCGGTCGCGCAGTTCTTCAACCCGCTCGCGCTGCTCGGAGATTTGCCGGGGGTCGACCTGGAAGGCCCCCAGGATCCGCTCGGCCAAACCCTCTCCCTCACCTCTCCCGTCGCCCAGCCGGCCGGCGAGTTCTCGAAGCAATTCCCTTGCCTGCTCTTTCTGATGATCGAGGGCCAGGCGGAAGCCGAAGCCGAATTCGGCATTGTCCTCGAAGAGCGAATTGGCCCAGGCGGGGCCACGGCCGGCCCGGTTGGTGGTGTAGGGGGTAGTGGGCAGATTGCCGCCGTAAATGGAAGTGCAGCCGGTGGCGTTGGCGATATAGGCCCGGTCCCCGAACAGCTGGGTGAGGAGCTTGATGTACTGGGTTTCGCCGCAACCGACGCAGCAGCCGGAATACTCGAACAGGGGATCGAAGAGCTGGCTGGTCTTGACGCTCAGCTTGACCCCCCGGTCGGCCTCCGGCAGGGTCAGGAAGAAGTCGTAATCCGCCCTCTCCTCCTCCCGCCAGGTAAGCGCCGGCATCATATTGATGGCCCTGTGGCGGGGGGCGCTCTTGCTTTTCCCCGGACAGGTCATGACGCACAGGCGACAGCCGGTACAGTCCTCCGGCGCCACCTGGACCGTATACCGCATCCCCTTGAACTCGCTGCCCTTGGCCTCGGCGTGGCGGAAACCCTCCGGCGCCCCGGCCAGCAGGGCGGGATCGTAGACCTTGGTGCGGATGGTGGCGTGCGGACAAACGAAGGCGCACTTGCCGCACTGGATGCAGACCTCGGGGTCCCAGATGGGGATCTCCTGGCCGATGTTCCGCTTCTCCCACTTGGTGGTGCCGACCGGCCAGGTACCGTCAGGCGGGAAGGAGGAAACCGGCAGCATGTCCCCTTTGCCGGCCATGAGAAACGCCGTCACCCGCTGGACGAATTCCGGAGCCTCATCCGGGACCACCGGTCTTCGGCGGATCGTTGAGGTCGCCTGGTCCGGCACCCGGACCCGATGCAGGTGGGCAAGCGTGTCGTCCACCGCCTGGAAATTCCGCTTTATGATCTCTTCGCCCTTTTTGAGGTAGGTCTTGCGGATGCTCTGCTTGATCGCGGCGATCGCCTCCTCCCTGGGCAGGACTCCGGAGATGGCGAAGAAGCAGGTCTGCATGACGGTGTTGATCCTGATGCCCATGCCGGTCCGCTTCGCCACCTCATAGGCATCGACTACATAGAAGTCGACCTTTTTCAAGATGATGTCCGCCTGCACCTCGCGCGGCAGCTTGTCCCACACCCTCTCAGGTCCGTAGGGGCTGTTGAGCAGGAAGACCCCTTCCGGTTCGGCGATGTCGAGCATATTGATGCGCTCGAGGAAACTGAACTGATGGCAGGCGACAAAGCTCGCCCGCTGGATGAGGTACGGTGCGCGAATGGGCCGGGGGCCGAAGCGCAGGTGGCTCACCGTGATGCTGCCCGATTTTTTGGAGTCATAGAGGAAATAGCCCTGGCCGTAGTGGGGAGTGGACTCGCCGATGATCTTGATGGAATTCTTGTTGGCGCCGACGGTACCGTCGGAACCGAGGCCGAAAAACACCGCCCGGACCGTATCCCGTTGCTCCACCTCGAAGCTGCGGTCGTAGGGCAGCGACAGTCCGGTGACGTCGTCGTCGATGCCCACGGTGAAATGGTGCAGTGGTTCATCGCGGGCCAGCTCGTCGAAAACCGCCTTGACCATGGCCGGGGTGAATTCCTTGGAAGACAGGCCGTAGCGGCCGCCGATTATGGTGAGCGGCAGGGGGCTGAGTCTTGCAGTCTCGTTCAAGGCTGCGATGATGTCCAGGTAGAGGGGTTCGCCGACCGCTCCCGGTTCCTTTGTCCGGTCGAGGACGGCGATGGCCATGACCGACACGGGCAGGGCGTGGGCAAAGCGCAGGGCCGAGAACGGCCGGTAGAGCCTCACCTTGATCATGCCCACCTTCTCGCCCTCGGCGTTCAGTTTCTTGACCGTCTCCTCGACGGTTTCGGCGCCGGAACCCATGATGACGATCACCCGCTCGGCATCCGGGTAGCCCGAATATTCGAACAGGTCGTAATGCCGGCCGGTCAGACTGCCGAAATCCTTCATGGTCTGGCGGACGATCTCCGGGCAGTCTTGATAGAAGGTGTTGAGGGCCTCCCGCCCCTGGAAATAGGCGTCCGGATTCTGGGCCGTCCCGCGCAGGACCGGCCGGTCCGGGTTGAGGGCCCGGTCCCGGTGGGCCCGGACTTCGTCCTCGTCGATCAGCCGGCGGAGGTCTTCTTCGGTTACTTCCTCGATCTTGTTGATCTCATGCGAGGTCCGGAAGCCGTCGAAAAAATGGAGAAACGGCACCCGCGACCGCAGCGTTGCGCTGTGGGCGATCACCGCCATATCCTGGGCCTCCTGAACCGAAACCGCGGCGAGCATGGCAAAGCCGGTCTGGCGGCAGGCCATGACGTCGGAATGGTCGCCGAAGATCGACAGAGCGTGGGTGGCGACCGTCCGGGCGGTGACATGCATGGTGAAAGGCAGCAACTCGCCCGCTATCTTGTACATGTTGGGGATCATCAGCAAAAGGCCCTGGGATGCGGTAAAGGTCGTGCACAGGGAACCGGCCTGCAGGCTGCCGTGGATAGCGCCCGCCACACCGGCCTCTGACTGCATCTCCTCGATCAGCGGCACATGACCCCAAACGTTCTTCCTCCCCTTGACCGACCATTCGTCGGCCTGCTCCGCCATGGGCGAGGAGGGGGTGATGGGATAGATGGCGATCACTTCGCTCATTCGGTAGGCCACCGCCGCTACCGCTTCGTTGGCATCGACGGTTATCATGGAGCGAGGAGAGTCTTCCATTATCGGCACCTCTCAGAAGTTAAAGGAGGGGAAATAGCAGAACGCGCATTTTCCTGACAAACAATTTTATCATTTTTTGCGCCTGACGGCAATCCATGTGCAAAAATGCGCGGACGGCCCTGCCAAGGGCGGAGAACTTGCGTCACTCCCGGCTCGCGAGCATCTCCTGCAGCTGACCCGCATTCCGGGCCGCATAACCCAGCTGATCGTTGTCGAAATAACAGAAGACCTCCTTGCCTTCGGCGGTCCAACCGGCTATGGTCGCCGCCCAGTCGGAGAGGGTCTCGGTGGGATACGACCCCGCATAGGCCCCGTCCGGGCCGTGCAGCCGGATATAGACGAAGTCCGCCGTCACCGCCCTGGGTGAAAGGGTGCCGGCGATTTCGTAGATGCAGAAGGCGGCCCCCGCGCCCGCCAGCATGCTGTAGATCTCCTCGGTAAACCAGCTGGTGCTGCGGAATTCGAAGGCGTATCGGTGGGTATCGGGCAGATAATCGAGGAATTTCCGCAGTCGGTCCGGATTGCAGCGCCACTTGGGCGGCAGCTGAAAGAGAATGGGGCCGGTCTGCCGGGGATCCAGGGTCTCTATCCGTTCCAGGAAGGTCGACACCGGCGCCTCCGGATCTTTCAGCTTCTTCATGTGGGTGATGTAGCGGCTCGCCTTGACGGCGAAGATGAAATCCTTCCCCACCGTCTCACTCCAGGCCCGCAGACTTTTCTCCGAGGGGAGATGATAGAAGGAGTTGTTGATCTCGACCGTCCGAAAGCGCTCGGCGTAATAGGCGAGCATCCGGGAGGCGCCCAGCTCCTGCGGGTAGAACGGCCCCAGCCAGTGTTCATAGGACCAGCCCGAGGTTCCGATATGGATACTGTCGGCGTTCGGCATCTTATGCTCCTTGCATCGGATAAGCCCCGCCCCTACCCTCCGTCCAGTTCGGCAATCGTCGCCCGGACCTGCTCCATGCTTTGATCCAGGGCCCGGTATTCCACCTCTGAGAGGGCAGGCCACAATTCCCCTGCCAGTCCCTTCGCCCCGATGACTCTCGGCACCGAAAAGGTCACGCCGGAAATGCCGGCGATGCGGGTGGTGCCGGCCAGCGTCAGCACCGCCCCCTCATCGTCGCGTATCGCCTCGATTATGCGTGCTATGCCCGCGCCGATTCCGAAATACGTGGCGCCCTTGCCCTCGATGATCCGGTAGGCGGCGTTGCGCACCCGGTCGTCGATCTCAGCCATGGTCTCCGGCAGCACCGGCCTGCCGACCTGCCGGGCGAACTCCACCAGCGGGACGCCTCCCACCTGGGCGCTCGACCAGACCAGCACCTCGGAATCCCCGTGCTCACCGAGCACGTAGGCATGCACCGAGCGTGCGGAAACCCCGAGATGTTCCCCGATAAGAGAGCGGAAGCGGGCCGTGTCGAGGATGGTGCCCGAGCCGATGACCCGCTCCGGCGGCAGCGAGGAAATCTTCGCCACCAGATGGGTGATGACGTCAACCGGGTTCGAGGCCACCACCAGCAGGGCCTGGGGGGCGGCCCGCACAACCTGCGGGACCACGTCCTCGAACACCCGTACATTGCGGGAGAGGAGCTGCCGGCGGCTCTCGCCCTGCCGCTGTCCTACTCCGCAGGACAGGACAATCGCATCCGCCCCTTGCAGTTCCCGGTAGCTGCCGGCAGAGATTCTCACCGCCTGCGTGTAGGGCGTGGCATGCAGGATGTCCTCGGCCTGCGCTCTGGCCAACCCTTCATTGATATCACAGAGGATGATTTCACTGGCGACCCCGTATAGGGTCATGGCATATGCCGCTGTACTGCCGACATATCCGGCGCCGACGATTCCGATTTTCATGGTGCTCCCGGCAAAGAGTCTGAGGTTGATGCTGGCGGTTTACATGGTTTTTTGCAAATTGCGGACCAGCGCCTTCCGCTTCCCGGCGCATGGCACGTATTCTGCATCTTTTCTGCCGTACAGGGCATCGTCACGATGCCGAAAACAGGAGGAGAATCACAAATGGAACTGGAAAAGGGCATCTACAGGAACCGGTTGTAGGGATTGGCCAACAAAGCGGTGCGCCGCGGGGCATGCGCCGCCGGAGCTTACTCCGGCTCCTCCATTCTCCCGGCGATATACGCTCCGTTGAATATCGAACACTCGAAGTCCCGCAGCCTGGAATTGTCTTCCCTTACGCAGGCGGCGAGATCCTCGAGATCCTGGTAGATAAGGCGGTCGGCGCCGATAAGGGCCGCGACCTCCGATTCCTCCCGGCCGTGGGCGATGAGTTCTCCCGCCCGTGGCATATCGATGCCGTAGACATTCGGATAACGCACCGGTGGGGCCGCGGAGGCGAAATAGACTTTGGCAGCCCCTGCCGCCCGGGCAAGCTGGATGATCTGGCGGCTGGTCGTTCCCCGGACAATTGAGTCATCCACCAGCAGCACCTTTTTCCCGGCGAATTCCTGCGCGATCGGATTCAGCTTGCGCCGGACCGAGATTTCCCGCTCGTGCTGGGTGGGCATGATGAAGGTGCGGTTGACGTATCGGTTCTTGACGAAGGCCTCCCGGTAGGAAACCTCCAGCCGGCCGGCAAGTTCGAAACCCGCTGTCAGGCTGGTATCGGGGATCGGAATGACCACGTCGATGTCGTGGTCCGCCCATTCCCGCTTGATTTTCGCCGCCAGCTGCCGGCCCATCCGCAGTCTCGCCTGATAGACGGAGGTGCCGTCGATGATCGAATCCGGCCGCGCGAGATAGACGTACTCAAAGATGCAGGGCGAAAGCCGCGTCTCATCGCTGCACCTCCTCCGATGCAGGGTATTGTGCATATCGATGAAGACCGCCTCCCCCTCCTCGAGGTCGCCGACCAGACGAAAGCCCAGCACATCGAGGACGCAGCTTTCCGAGGCGATCATGTATTCCGGCCCGGACTTGCCGCTCCTCTCCCCGATCACCGCAGGGCGGATGCCATGGGGATCGCGGAAAGCCACCAGCCCGTGGCCGTTGATCATGGCGACTACCGCGTAGCCGCCCCGGCAGCGGCGGTGCACGCCACTCACCGCCGCAAAAACGGTCTCCGCGGTGAAGGGCGAATCGCTCGTCCTCTGCAGTTCGTGGGCGAAGATGTTGAGCAGGACCTCCGAATCGGAATCCGTGTTGATATGGCGCCGATCCACCTGGAAGAGTTCCCGTTTCAGCTGATGGGCGTTGGTCAGGTTGCCGTTGTGGGCAAGCGCTATCCCATAGGGCGAGTTGACGTAGAAGGGCTGGGCTTCAAGAACCGAATGGCTGCCGGCCGTGGGATAGCGGACGTGGCCGATCCCCATGGTGCCGATCAGCCGTTCCAGGTCGCGGGGCCTGAAAACATCCCGCACCAGACCGGTTTTCTTGTGAAAGAACATCTTGTGCAGGTGGCAAGTGGCCATGCCGGCCGCATCCTGGCCTCGGTGCTGGAGAACCGACAAGGCTTCATAAAGACTCGGTGAGACGGGAGAATATCCCGCAATGGCAAAAATCCCGCACATGGCAAGACCTCTATCCTGGAACCTGCCGGCCAGGACTTGCAAGCCGGCTGAAAGGGGAAACGATCCAAACGGATTTCATGAGAATATCCTCCTACTAGCATATGACCACTGTCGAATTAATCAATGGTCAAGCGGCTGAGCAGCGCGAACCCCCCGCAACACCCATATTTGCCAAGTTACCGTCAAAACAAGAGCTTTTTTCCACGGTGCTCGTCCCTCCCGTTGATCTCCCTTTCCAATCTTGATATAGTCGGCGATATTGGCAATGAGCTGTCGCTGTCCGTATTCGGAAGCTTCAGCCTGTCCCCTGTTGAAGCCTCAAGCCGCGGAGAAATAACATGCTGAAAAACCGCGCCGCAAAACGATCTGTTCGGTTCGAACCGGCAGGGGCAATTTCCCTGGTCCTGCTGGCGACCTTGTTTTTGGGAGCCTGCTCACGCGAAGATTCCCGGCGGGAGCTCGCGGTCATCACCGTCAACATGGAGGCGACCGCTGTCAACAGTTTGATCTATCTCGCCCAGGAGCTTCGCTACTTTGCCGGCAACGGGCTGGAGGTCGTGATCAATGACAGCTATCCTTCGGGAGCGGCCGCAACCGACCGGATGCTGACGGGAGAAGGGGATATTTCCACCACCGCCGAACTGGCCATCGTCAGATATGCCTTGGCCGGACAGAAAGCCCTCGCTCTCGGCAGCATCGATATGTTCATGCATATGAAGCTGATCGGCAGAAAAGACTTGGGAATAAAGACCGTCTCCGATCTCGTGGGCAAGAAAATCGGGGTGCCGGTCAAGACCGCAGCGGATTTCAAGCTCGGGCGCTTCTTCGATCTGCACGGGATTGACGGAGATGCCGTCACCATTGTCGATGTCCAGGCCCCTCGGGCTGTGGAGGCCTTGATCGACGGAGACGTCGATGCGCTGGTCACCTGGCAGCCGAATGTCATGACTCTCGAAGACCTGCTGGGCGACAACGCCGTCGTCTGGGAGGTGCAAAGCGGCCAGCCGATGTACTGCGTACTCATGACGAGCGACGACTGGGCCTCCAGGCATCCCGAGCAGAGGAACAAGTTTCTGGCCGCGCTGCTTCAGGCCGAGGAATACCTGATCCGAAACGGCGACCAGGCCAGGGAGATCATCCGCGCCCGGCTGGAATACGACGACAGGTACGTCAAAACCATCTGGACTCAACACCAGTTTTCACTACGGCTGGACCAGTCGCTCATCCTGGCCATGGAGGACCAGGCTCGGTGGCTGCTGGAAAAGGGGTATGCCACTGCCGATAATTTCCCGGATTTCCTCGATTACCTGCATGACGACGGTCTGCTGGCGGTCAAACCTCGGGCCGTCTCCATAATCCGCTGAAAAGCGACTGCGGGGACAGGAGAGTGCCTCTCCCGCATAAGGAAACATCATGAAGATCAGGACTCAGCTTACCGCAACCGTCACACTCTTCACCGTCATTCTCGTTATCGTCGGCGGCTCCCTTGTGGTCACCATCTGGCAGACCGAACTCCTTCAGCGCCAGAAAGGTCTCGCCCACACCCTCGAACTGGGGGCCAGGGAATTGAGCTACCTGTCCAACGATTTCCTCCTTCACGGCGAAAGCCACCAACGGCTCCGCTGGGAAAAGAAATTCGTCGAGTTTTCACATCATCTGGCCGACTTTTCCTCAGAGGATCAGGAAGTTGCCAGTCTCATCCAGAGAATCGGCATAAACCGGACACTCCTCGAGTCTATATTCGCCGAGGTCGCCTCGGCCCGGGAACTCCCTGCCGCCTCTGCAGGCGAAACCTTATTGAACATGATCCGGGTGTCATGGAGCAGGATGGAGGTGCAGAACCAGGACATAGCCTTCAGCGCCACCCAGATTTCCCTCCTGCTGGAAAAGCAGGGAAATGTCCTGCAGCAAAGGAAAATCATCCTGCTTTTCGCCCTTGTCACCATATTCGGCACCTTTCTGATCCTCAACTTCGTCACGGTCAACAGGCGTATGTTGCGCTCTCTTGCAAATCTCCAGGAAAAAACCGCGATTATCGGCTCCGGCAATCTGGAGCTGGTCATCGAAGAGACCCGCGCCGATGAAATCGGCGACCTCACCCGGGCTTTCAACCGGATGACCGCTGACTTGAGGTCGGTCACCGCCTCCAAGGCGGATCTGGAAAGGGAAATCCTCCAGCGCATAAAGGTCGAGCAAGCCCTCAAGGAGAGCGAGGCGAAGTACAGGAACCTGTTCATGAACATGACCGAGGAGGTGCATTTCTGGCAGGTCGTCCGCAACGAGGATGGCACCATCAAGACCTGGCGGCTGGTGGACGTCAATCCTCCTGCCCTCAGAAGCTGGGGCAGGAGTAAGGTCGAGGAGATCAAGGGCAGGACCACGGATGAAATCTTCGGTCCGGGAGCGACGCAACATTACCTGCCGATCGTGCAGAAAATCATGGATGAAGGTGCTCCCCATTCCTTCGAAGACTATTTTCCGCACCTCGACAAATACTTCCGATTCACCAGCGTCCCGCTCGGGGACCATTTCATCACCACCGGCGCAGATATCACCGTCATCAAGAAGGCGGAGGAAGAACTCAAGCGCTCCAATCAAGAGCTGCAGCAGTTCGCCTATGTCGCCTCCCACGATCTTCAGGAGCCGCTGCGAGCCATCGTCGGCTTCCTTCAGCTCCTCAGGGACAAATGTGGCGATCAGCTCGACGAGAGGGGTCGGCGTTACATCGAACGGACCATGAAGGCAGGCAATCGAATGCAGGAAATGATTCAGGGTCTGTTGAACCTGTCAAGGGTGAGCAACAGGGGGGCAAAGTTCGCAGAGGTGGATCTTAACCAGGTGGTGAGGAACATCCGGGACGATCTGCAAAGGATCATCCATGAGAAAAACGGCGATATCGTCTGCGGCGGCCTTCCGAGTCTGGATGCCGACTCGGGGCAGATGCAGAGCCTTTTCCGAAACCTGATCCTGAACGGCTTGAAATACAATGTCGATGCCAGGCCGACGGTCGAAATCGGCTGCGTGATCGATGATCGATTCTGTAGGTTCTTTGTCCGCGACAACGGGATAGGCATCTCGCCCAAATTCCATGAAAGGATCTTCCTTATCTTTCAACGGCTGCACACCGAGCGGGAATATCCCGGATCAGGCATGGGGCTTGCCCTTTGCAAGAAGATCGTGGAACGGCACGGCGGGATCATCTGGGTTGAATCCCAACCGAATGAAGGAGCTACATTCTATTTCACCATGCCCAGGAGCAGGTGAGCGCTAAGGAAAGTAGCTCACGGTAACGGGGTGTAATTATAAGTCTGCCGCCACAGGCACCTGACCGGGGTTCTCCGGTCGTAACGCCCGGGACGACAGATTGTTGCGAGGCCGGAAGTAAATTTACTACTGCACCCCGCGGCCTCGAGCGAGAGTCCCGTTTTCGAAAACTATGGTATGGAAGGCGAACCGGTTAGACCAGTACTTCCAGGTATCGAAATCGAGGGAGGGGGTTTCGTGGGCCGGCGGGTATCCGCGGGCCATGATGACCTGTTCCTTGGTCATGCCGAAGCGCAATACCCCATTGCGTATTGCATCGGTTGTGGCTTTGTCGAACCTCTCGATCGGCACCGGCTTCCGGGAAAGCATACGCCTGGCGATGGTGGATATGTCGCAGCGGGTATATTCCGTCACATTCTCAACTTTCACCGTCTCGCCGGATTCGAGGCGGAGGATCATGGACTTATCGCCAATGGAAATGAGATGGACCATGGCATTGATCGGCACCAGCATTCCGCGCCAGTAGTTGGTGGCGAGATGTACGCCTTTTTCGTACATGAAGGTGTGTCGGACGTAGTACTCCTGACCGGCGACGGGGATTTTGTCGTTTTCGACCGCGGCAAGGTACCCTCTCTCTGCAGCCGACAGGCTGCAAGGCCGGGCGAAGGCGACGACCATCAGGACAACGGGCAGAACAACTTTGAAGATTCGATTGATCATGGCGCGTAAAGTATCGGCTGTGGTTGATGAGAGGAGGCTTCGGCAAGGGAAATGGCTGCAGTTTTTTCCTCGCATGTAAAAGAAGCTCCAACCTAAACGAATCACGCGACCAACCTATCCTCTTCTCCTTGTTTTCGCAAGCCTTTTCCTGCGACTACTCCTCTTTGGTGGCCGCACCTTACGGAGCATTTCGCCAATTTCGTCCACCCCCCCCTTTTTATACAGAGATAATGCGACAAATGACACGAAACACTTGCTTAAAGACACATGATGGTTAGGTTCCATAAAAAATAATCGAAATCAAATTATGTGTAGAAGGAGGATAGGCCAATGAGAAGATCTTCCATGCAACTGCTTGTTGCCAACCTGTTCGGGATAGCCGCCATGCTGGCCGGGGGGCCGGCCATTGCCGAGGATCCTTCCGCCGGGGCTACACTCATCAACAGCGAGGGCCACGAGGTAGGCAAGGTTTCCCTTACTGAAAGCCCGAACGGAGTGCTCCTGCACGCCGAGCTACACGATATTCCGGCCGGCACTCATGGTTTTCATCTCCACACCGTCGGCTCATGCACGCCGGACTTCAAGGCCGCCGGCGGCCATTTCAATCCCACCGGGAAGAAGCACGGATTCATGGCTAAGGAAGGTGCCCATCTGGGCGACATGCCCAATATCCATGTGCCGGCTTCGGGCGCACTGACCTTCGAATTTTTCCTGCCGGAGGTAACCATCGCCACCGGTGAAACCCAGCTTTTGGACAGCGACGGCACGGCAGTGATGGTTCACGCCAAGCCCGACGATTACCGGACCGATCCCGCCGGAGATGCCGGCGACCGCATCGCCTGCGGGGTGATTAAAAAGAAGTAGGGCGATCCTTCGGGTTCAGGACTGCCGGTCGTCGTCCACCGCCTTGAAGAACATGGCGACTTCGGGGCTTTCCGCCTGCCGAGCGGCATACTCGTTCCGGCTCTCTTCGACGAAGCCCAGCTGCCGGAAGAGGGCCTGAAGGCGGGGGTTTCGGGTCAGCGAAATGAATCGGCAATAACCCTGTGCCTGCATTGCGCCGATGAAGGCGTTGACCGTGTAGACCCCGACACGCTGGTTGCGGAAACGGGTGGAGATGGCCAGCGCCCCCAGCTCCACCGTCCGGTGGTCGATCACCTTCTGCTCCACGCAGCCCACGACGATCCCGTCGATGGCGGTAACGAAGAACCGCTCCCGGTTGCGGCTGAGGTACTCCCTGCTCCGGGGCTTCAGGAAGCCGGTGCGCTTGTAGCTGGTAAGGATGCGAAAGACGATGGCCACATCCTCGTCGGTCTTCACCTGGCGAAACTCCTCGGTGAAGTTGTTGGCGATCATCGTCCCCGTCCCCTCCACCGTGAACAGCTCGTGTTTGATGGCATCCCTGCCCGCCGGCAGGATATGCACCCGCTCCACAGCGCCCGCCTCGATCCTTTCGCAGATCCGCTTCATGGTATCCTTGAAATTGACGTTGCCGATGGCCTCGGCGAAGTCCGCCAGCGTCTCCCGCACCCGGCTGGTGGTCAAGGCATTAATTTTGTTGCCCTGCCTATCGATGAGAAAGCGGCGCTCGAGAAAGATGAGCTTGTGCATGACGCCTGTATGGCCGAGGACCTCGGCATAGAAATCTGCCTCCGGGGCAATTCGCACGAGGTTCGTCGTGGGCAGCTTCCTTTCCAGTTCTTTCAGTAACTTCTGGTTGGCGAAGCGGTTGGGTAGATTATGCAGGAGCGTGGTGGGGATGCTTTTTCGAGCGAGAAACTTGATATCGGCCACAATCTCCTGAAAGTGATCGCGCAGGATGCCTTCCCGGCAGGCGATGCCCACCCGGCGACCGGCCAGATGTTGCGCATATTGCTGGAGATAGAGTTGCGGCATTGGGTTTCTTTGGACGATCGGCTCGGGTTGAAGGTTCGATTTTCCCGGGTAAAGCACCGGCGGAACCGTCCGGGGGAAAAGGGGTAAGCTTTCCGCATACCGCCCCTAAAATGACCGATTTCCCTGTTTTGTGAAAGCAAAAGATCAATTTTACTTCCTTACCCCATCTCAGAGGATCTCGGCTCCACGCGCCAGAAGAAGTTCCCGCAGGACTGAGCGATGGCATCTGGCCTCGTCCTCGCAGTAGCAGCCGACGGCGAAATTGGTCTGCCGGGAGAGGGCGGCCAGGAGGTCCAGCGTCCGTGCTGCTTCCGGACCGTTCATTTCCGCCCTGAATTTCCTGACAAAGGACGCCCAGCTCCTGTCATCCGCCGCCGCCCTGGCTTCCTTCATCAGCTCCGGGTCCGGCGAGAGAATCGGCAGCCAGACGTCGTAGTAGTCCCGGGCGGCGTATTCGGTTTTCGGCACCCCCCGGGGCGGCCTGCGGACCGTACCGATGCGCAGGCCTTCTTCAGGATGCCGTGGCTTGCCAAGCTGGACAATGCGAATGGCCATCTGTTTTCCTCCTTCATGTATTGTTTGCACCCGGTTTCAGGCTCGACGGCAGAATCCGGAAATCCTCGGTTTGCGGTGTGGCCCCCAAGGCGGCAAGAAGCTCCGGCGGCGGCGCGGTCAGTTGCCGGGCCTTCAGATCGAGCCAGCCCCCGGTGCTGATCACGGTCGCGGCCGGTTTGCCGTCTTTTTTGCGAAAATCGTTGCGCAAAATGAACCTCGTGCCGTCGTCAGCCAGGCCGGCCAGCAGGAGGGAGACGGTAATCTCCTCCAACAGACCGATTTCCTTGTAATAGACAATTTCGTCCTTCATGACGACCGGGCCTATGCCGATCCGCAGGAATTCCTGCATCGGAAAACCGTGCTCGGCAAAGAACATCATCCTGACATCGGCGGACTTGTCGAGATATGCGGTATTTTTCATATGGGAATTGAAGTCCATATCGCCCCAGCCGGCATACAGTATTTTTTCAAACATAGCCTTCTCCATGATGTATGGTCAAGAAAACCGCCGGAATCGTCTGGATAAGACAGTAGTACCTTGGAAATAATTTTCTGCGCGTTTTTGCAGAAAATCATCTCGTGAAGTACTTATCCCCTCTGCTTTGGGAGGGGATAACAACCCCCTTTGGTTGCGGGCGACAGCCAGCATTAGCAGTTTGCCAGCAGGAAGAAAGGGGGCCCGGCGGCTTCGGCCGCAGATTGTCCCTCTCGGCAACATTACGACTTTGTAATGTTGTCGAAAGACTTCGGCAATGTTTCGGGAATACATTGCCAGGGACTCTCTTTTTAGATGAAAATCCCTTTTTCGAGGAACAGACATGATACATCCCCCACCGAATCCGCTGCCGCCCCTCTCTCCGCCCGGAATGGCCGGCGCATCGCCGGCGGACACCTATTCTTCCATACAGCGGGTGGGAGAGGCGGTTGCTCAAAGCTCCGGCTGGCTCGCACCGCTCCGCTACGAGTTGAAAAAGGTGATCGTCGGCCAGGACCATCTCGTTGAGCGCCTCCTGGTCGGCCTGCTGTCGGGCGGCCACATCCTCCTGGAAGGGCTGCCGGGCCTGGCCAAGACCCTGGCGGTCAAAACCCTCGCCCGCGCCATTCAGACCGACTTCCGGCGGATCCAGTTCACCCCGGACATGCTGCCCGCCGACATCATCGGCACCGAGATCTACAAGCCGCAGCAGACAAGCTTCGAGGTCAAGCATGGACCGATCTTCTCATCGCTCATCCTTGCCGACGAGATCAACCGGGCCCCGGCCAAGGTCCAGTCGGCCCTGCTCGAGGCCATGCAGGAAAAACAGGTGACCATCGGCGAACAGAGTTTCAAGCTGCCGGAACTCTTCCTGGTGCTCGCCACGCAGAACCCCATCGAGCAGGAGGGCACCTACCCCCTGCCCGAGGCCCAGGTCGACCGCTTCATGCTGAAGGTGGTGATCGACTACCCGAGCCGGGACGAGGAACGGCGGATACTCGACCGCTACGACAGGCTGGACGAGAATATCGAGGTGGCACCGGTGACTACCCCCGCCGACATCCTCGGCGCCCGCCAGGTGGTGAACAGCGTTTATATGGACGGCAAGATCAAGGACTACATCGTCGCTCTGGTCTACGCCACGCGGGAACCGGAAAGCTTTCAGCTCCAGCTGAAGGAATATATCGAGACGGGTGCCTCGCCGAGGGCGAGCCTGAACCTGAAGATCGCCGCCCGCTGCCTTGCCTACCTCGCCGGCCGGGGCTACGTGACGCCGGACGATGTCAAGGCGGCGGCCATGGACGTCATGCGCCACCGGCTGCGGCTCAGTTACGAGGCGGAGGCCGAGGGCATCGGCAGCGAGGACATCATCCGCAAGATCCTCGACACCGTCCCCGTACCCTGAGGCTGCGCCATGGATATCCGGCTCACCCGAGAAATCCTGAAGAAGGTCCGGCAGATCGAGGTCCGCACCAAGCGGCTGGTCAACGACAGCCTGGCCGGCAGCTACCATTCGGTCTTCAAGGGCCGTGGCATGAACTTCGACGAGGTTCGCGAATACGTGGCCGGCGACGACATCCGGGCCATCGACTGGAACGTCACCGCCCGCACCGGGACACCGCACATCAAGAAATTCACCGAGGAGCGGGAACTCACCATCATGCTGATGATCGACATCAGCGGGTCGGGAGACTTCGGGTCGGCCATCGGCTCGAAGCGCGAGCTGATGGCCGAGGTGGGCTCGGTGCTGGCCTTCTCCGCGGTGCGCAACAACGATAAGGTGGGGCTGGTGCTGTTCACCGACTTCGTCGAGCTCTACATCCCGCCGAAAAAGGGCCGGAGCCATATTCTCCGCATCATCCGCGAGATCCTTTACTACGAGCCCCGGGGCAGGAAGACCGACCTGCAGGTGGTCATGGATTTCACCAATCGTGTGGTGAAAAGGAAATGCGTGGCCTTTCTCATCTCCGATTTCTGCCTGCCCGGCACCTACGAGACGGCGCTCGCCGAATTGCGGCCGAAGCTCCGGGTCTGCAACCGCCGGCATGACCTGATCGGGCTGATCGTCTCCGACTCGAGGGAATTCGAGCTGCCCGACGTGGGCTGGTTGACGCTCGAGGATGCGGAGAGCGGCGAGCAGGTGGAACTGAATACCGGCGACCCCGAGATGAGAAGGCGCTACAGCGAGATGGCGAAAGAGCGGCGGAAAATTCTTGAGAAGGCACTGCGATCGACCGGCATAGACATGCTCGATCTGCAGACCGGTAAACAGTATCTCCCTGTTCTGCTCAGCTTTTTCAAGGAAAGGCAAGGGAGGGCGGCATGACGGAAGTCAGAGGACAGAGGACAGAAGACAGACCATTATGGCGCTTTGCGCCCGGTCTGTCGGAGCGCGAAGCGCCTGGACACTCTGGCTTGTGGCTTCTGGTTTCCGACATCGGTCTGCGCGATATCCACGGCCCGGTCCCCCTGGCCGGGCAGCCGCCCTGGTGGGTGATCGGCGGCATCATTGCCATCGTGCTGGTCCTCTTCGCCTTGGTTGTCCTCTTCCTGAAAAGGAGACAAAAGACATCGGCACCGCTCCCCGCGCCCTGGGAGACGGCCCTGGCCGAGCTGGCCGCGGCCAGGGAGCTGCAGCACCAGGCCCTGCTTTATGTGGAGCGGGTGAGCGAGATCCTGCGCCGCTACATCGAATCGCGCTTCGCCATCCGCTCGACCCGCCAGACTACCAGGGAGTTTCTCGCCGAACTCGGCCAGTCCGGGGGGCACAGCCCTCTTGCTCCCTTCCGGCAGGAACTCCAAATCTGGCTCGAACAGGCGGATCTGGCCAAATTCGCCCGCCTCGTTCCCGGTCCCGACCATATGGCGGAGATGGAGCGGGCGGCAGCCGAGTTCGTCAAAAAGACCGAGCCGTCACCGGGACCGCCGCCTGGCTCGAGGAAAGGCCGGCCATGAGATTTCTTCATCCGGAACTGCTCCTGCTCCTCCTGCTCCTGCCCCTCCTCGCCTTCCTCTACGGCCGAAGGGGCGCGGCCCCGGCTCTGGTCTTCTCGACCACCTCCCTTGCCGCAAAGCTAGCCGGACCCCGCAAGCTGCGGCCGGGCAGGATCCGCCTCCTGTTGCGCCTGGGCGTACTGGCCTTCCTGATTCTGGCGCTGGCCGGCCCGCAGCTCGGCAGCACCACCACCGAGATCGAGGCGAGCGGCATAGATATCCTGCTGGCCGTCGATGTCTCCGGCTCCATGGAGGCGATGGACTTTAACCTCGACGGCAAGCCGGTCAACCGGCTCGCGGTAGTCAAAAAAGTAGTCGACGAGTTCATCGAGCAGCGGCCCAACGACCGCATCGGCCTGCTCGCCTTCGGCGGCCGGCCCTACCTCGTAAGTCCCCTGACGCTTGACCATGAATGGCTGCGCAGGCGGCTGGAATCGCTCGAAACATCCATGGTCGAGGACGGCACCGCCATCGGCTCGGCCATCGGCAGCGGGACCAACCGGCTGCGCGACCAGAAGGCCAAGTCGCGGATCATCATCCTCCTCACCGACGGCATGAACAATGCCGGAAGTGTGCCGCCGCTGCTCGCCGCCGAAGCGGCGGAGACCCTGAACATCAAGGTCTACACCATCGGCGCCGGCACCCGGGGCGAGGCCCCCACTCCGGTCATCGACCAATTCGGCCGTCGCCGGCTGGTCATGGCCAGGGTCGACATCGACGAAGAGACTTTGAGGGGGGTGGCAGAGAAGACTGGGGCGGTCTATTTCCGCGCCACCGATACCGAGTCGCTTGCCAGGATCTACGAGGATATCAATAAGATGGAAACCACCACCCGGACCATCAAGAAGTTCCAGCTGAGGCAGGAACTCTTTCCCCTGATGATCCTTGCGGCCCTCGCCCTGCTCGGCTTCGATATCCTGCAGAGTAGAAGGAAACTGCCATGACGATGGAGGGAGCATGATTTCTTTCGCCCAACCGCTCTGGTTACTCGCGGGACTCGCCGCCGGCATCGGCCTGGCCCTCTTCTTCCGCTTTCTCAATGGGCAGCGGCTGGCAGCCCTGGAGCGTTTCGCCGCCCACCAGCTCATCGGCAGGCTGACCGGCAATATCTCGCCCGCCAGACGACGGATAAAGAACCTGCTGGTCATTTTCGCCGTTTTCCTCGCCTTCGCGGCCCTGGCCCGGCCGCAGTACGGCGAACAGTGGGTGGATGTGAAGCGCAAGGGGATCGACCTGCTCTTTGCCCTGGACACCTCGAAGTCCATGCTGGCCGAGGACGTGAAACCCAACCGCCTGAAGCGGGCGCACCTCGCCATCCTCGATTTCGTCCGCCAGCTCGACGGTGACCGGGTCGGGCTTCTGCCCTTTGCCGGCACCGCCTATCTCATGTGCCCGCTGACCCTTGATTACGACGCCTTCGAGCAGTCGCTGGCGGCGGTGACCACCGATCTCATTCCCCAGGGCGGCACCAATATCGCCGGGGTCATTGCCAAGGCCATGGAAGTCCTGGACAATGCGGCGAATCACAAGATCCTCATTATCGTCACCGACGGCGAAAACCTGGAAGGCGACGCGCTCGAGGCGGCGGCCAAGGCGGCGGCGAATGGATTCACCATCCATGCGGTCGGCGTCGGCACCGCCCAGGGGGAGCTCATTCCCCTTGCCGGCGGCGCCAAGGGCTTCGTCAAGGACGAAGAGGGTAATTTCGTTACCTCCAGGCTTGACGAAGCAACGCTCACCGCCATTGCCGAGAAGACCCAAGGCCTCTATGCCCCCCTGGGGGCCGGCGAGGGTCTCGAGGCCATTTACCGGCAGAAACTCGCCCTCATCCCCAAGGAGGAGCTGGCCGAACGGCGGCATAAGGTCCCCATCGAGCGCTTCGAATGGCCGCTGGCCCTTGCGGCTATCCTGCTGGTCGCGGAACTGCTGGTCGGCGAACGCAAAATCACCCGGTCTCTCTCGTTCAACGAGCTCTTCTGCCGCCTGTCGCGAAGAGGCCGGGTTCTCGTCCTGCTCCTCCTGCTCCTGCCGGCGGCCGAGAGAAGCTACGGATCGGCAGGCGAGGATGCCTACGGGCGGGGCGATTTTCTGGCGGCCTCGGAGTACTACGCGAAGCTCTTGGAGAAGTCGCCGAACGATACCCGGCTCCAGTACAATTACGGCACGGCCGCCTATAAAAACCATCTGTACGACGACGCCATCGAGGCCTTCACCGAAGCGCTGCAGAGCGAGGATATCGAGCTGCAGAAGAAGGCCTATTTCAACCGCGGCAACAGCCAGTACCGAAAGGGCGAGGAAATGCGCCAGGCCGATCCCAAGGCTGCGGCCGAGCAGTGGCGGCAGGCGCTTGCCTCCCTGAAGTCGGTGCTGGAGCTGAACCCCGACGACCAGGATGCCAGGCACAACAAGGAGATTGTCGAGAAACAGCTCGCCCAGCTGGAAAACGAGCTGCAAGAGCAGAAACAGCAGGCGGAGAGGGAAAGCCAGCAACAGGGCGAAAAATCGGAAGAAGGCAGCGAAGAGCAGGATCAGGGGGACAAACAGCAGCCCGATCCCGGCCAGGCCCAGGAAGATTCGGCGCAAGAGGAGCAACCCGAGGAGAAGGCGGCCGGCAAGGCAGAGGAACAGTCGGGGAAGCAAGACAGACCGCAGGATACCTCAAGAGCTGAAGGTGAAGAAAAGGACGAGGAAACAGAAGGCGCCGGACAGCAGGAAGAGGCTGGCCCGGATGCAGGCCGGACCGAACGGAAGGAAGAACCGACGCCTGCGGAGCAGTCGGTCAGGGATGCCGAGCGCCGGCAGCAGGGAATGATGACCAGGGAGGAGGCGGAGCGGCTACTGAATTCCCTGAAACAGGAAGAAGGCGAATTGAATTTCGTACCTTCCAGTCGTACCATGAAAGACAAAGCGGATAAGGACTGGTGATGCGACTTCTGGTTATTCTCATACAATTTTTGGTGGGCCTGGCGCTGATCGCCGGGAGCGGAGAAGAGGCCGCCGCCGACCTGTCGGTGGAAGCCTCCCTCAGCCACCTCGCCTTTCCAATCGACCAGGGCGCACTGCTCAGCATCACCGTGGGCGGCACGGCGAGGCATGCAGCCATCGAACTGCCGGAGATCGAGGGGATCACCTTCACCGGCCGTGGCCAGTCCAGCCAGATGAGCGTGATCAACGGCACCATTTCCTCCACCTCGACCAGCACCTATTTCGTCCAGGCGGAGAAACCCGGCGTCTACACCATTCCACCGATCGAGGTGAAGGTGGGGAGCGACACCGCCACCACCAAGCCGATGAGCTTCGAGGTCACCGCGACGGGCAAGGGAGGGTCGGGCACCGCCGTTTCCCCCGGCCGGCCGCAGCGCGAGGAAGAGGCAGGTTTTATCCGGGTCTCGGCGACCGGCGACCACTATCCCGGGGAAATCGTCCCCATCACCATCAAGGCCTATTTCAAGGAAAAGTATCGGATCGACATCAGTTCGCTGGTGAACATGACCGGGGACGGGGTGGTCATGCCCCCGCTGCGGGAAAAGCCGATTCAGAGCCGGGAGGTTGTACGGGGTGAGACCTACCATGTCCTCACCTGGGAGACAACCCTGTCGGGCATCAAGGAGGGGCGGCATACACTCACCTTTTCTCTGGAAGCCTCGCTGCTCGTACCCCAGAAGAGATCCCGGTCGCTGTTCGGCGGCGGCAGCCTGTTCGACGACCCCAGGTTCAACGATCCTTTTTTCGACAGCTTCTTCGGCGGCTACCAGCGCAGGCCGATCACCGTGACCAGTCCGTCGGTTGTCTTCAATGTCGTGCCCCTTCCCGCCGAAGGCAAGCCGGAAGATTTTTCCGGAGCCATCGGCGACTTCGAACTCACCGTCTCCGCAGACGGGCAGGAGGTGGAAGTCGGGGAACCGCTGACGCTCTCCATGGCGATCTCGGGCACAGGCAATTTCGATCGGGTTGAGGCACCGGGCTTTCCGGATGACAACGACTGGAAGACCTACAGCCCAACCTCCACCTTTGCCGATGACGGTGACGGCCACGGGACGAGCGGCATCAAGCGTTTCGAGCAGGCGGTCGTGGCCAGGAATCAGGCCGTGGCGGAAATACCCGCCCTCTCCTTCAACTACTTCGATCCCGACCGCAAATTATATATCACGAGGACCAGCAGCCCGATCAAGGTGAAGGTCAAGGGGGGTGCCGCCCAGACACACGATGCGGCCTCTGCCGCCGCGGCCGCCCCCGCGACGGGTCCGGTGCAGGCCCCGGCAGCGCCGAGCCCTGCGGCAAAAATCAACTCCCCACAGTCGAGGGCCATCCCCCAGCCGGCCCCGGGCCTCGCCGGTCTGGCGCCCATCCATCTGCAGACGGGGGACTTCGTAAACCGCCTCGAGCCGCTCTGGCAAAGGGGATGGTTCCTGGCGGTATGCGGTCTCTGCCTCCTCATCCTTCTTGCCCTGCTGATAGAGGGGGTCCGGCGGCATAGCCGGGAAAAGAATCCCGAGAAGGAACGGGGACGGCAGAGAAGAGCCGAACTAAGCCACGCCCTGCAGCACCTCGAGGAGGCAAAGGCCGGCGACGGCCTCGCCTTTCTCGCCCAGTGTCGGACCGCAATCCAGCACCACCTCGGTTCTCGCTGGAACATGGTTCCTTCCGCCATCAGCCTGGCCGACCTGAAAGGCCGCCTTGACCCGGGTTCGCCGCTCATCGATGTCTTTGCCGCGGCGGATGCAGCGGCCTATGGAGGGGCGACGCCAACGCCGGCCAAGATGCAGGAGTATCTGGATAGACTGCGCATGGCGATGGAGGAACCGGCATGATATTTCAGCTGACTCGCCGCCAAATGCTCCTCGCCTGTCTCTGTTTCCTTTTTGCGATTCTTTGGTTGCCGGCCGCAGCCGCCGCGAGGGAAGGCGCCGACCAGCTCTTCCTGCAGGGCAACGAGGACTACAGCCGCGGCAGCTATGAGGAGGCGATCGCCAGCTACGCAGAGTTGCTCGACCAGGCGGGATGGTCGGCCCCGGTGCTCTACAATCTGGCCAACAGCTATGCCCGGGCCGGCAAGATCGGCATGGCGGTGCTCAACTACGAACGGGCCCTGCGCCTGGCCCCCGGCGACGCCGATATCGCCGGCAACCTCGAGCTGGTAAGGAAGGAAAACGGACTTTTCGCAGGGGAATCGAGCCTCAACGATAAGTTTTTCCGGCTCCTCAATCCCGACCAGTGGGCTCTGCTCGTTCTGCTGGGCCTGGTCCTCTTCACCCTCTTCCGGCTGGCCGCGCTGAGGGTCCGCTTTTCCGGCAGGATCAGCGGACCGGTCGCGGCGCTTTGTTTGTTCCTGCTCATCCTCGGCTCTGTCGGAACGCTTGTCCGCCACCGCCATTTCAATCCCGCTGTGGTGGTCGCTCCCGACGGGCGTCTGCTTATCTCACCCTTCGCCTCGGCGGCCTCCGTGGGCGCAGTCCAGGAAGGCCGGCTGGTTTATCCGGACAGGGAGCACGGCGAGTTTGTCCATGTCACCGACGAGACCGGGCGCAAGGGCTGGCTGGCCAGGAAGACGATCGCACATGTAGTTCTTTGAGGTGACTCATGGGGAAGGCAGCCGAAGCGATTGGTCGAAGAACGCTTCTTTTTGGGCAATGATGAAAGACGCTGAAAGCCGCCGTCGATAATCTCAGCCCGGCTCCCAACATAACGAGGCACGCTACCAACACTTTTCAAATATCCGGCAGAAATAACTGCTGCCATCCCTTAGCCGCGCAGAAGTCTGGCCTTGTTCGTTCTTCTCGTGCCAGTCCAGGCGCAACACTCCTTTCTGAATCATCGCCTCGGCAAGCTCCATATCCCGGTCGTTGGGAGCAGCCCCCTTAAAATGGCCAAGGGGGGATTTATCGCGCAAAAGGATAAATGAGTGTACCTTCCAGGCCAGGCCGGTTCGCTTGCTCATCTCTCGGGCCAGCTCGGCCAGTTGACCACTTGTTGCCACTCGGACCTTGTCGTTCATGCCATCCGGCCCTTTCAGGCCAAGATCATCCTCCTTGATGATGCCGGTCTGCCCTTTTGGGTCAAAGAGCGCCAGGGTGGTCTTTTTGTGCTTGTCATCGATGATCCACAACACGAAGTCGGGATAGAAAACCCGGGTCTCGCCTTCGAGATTAAGACCGATGGAGCGCAGGGATTCCACATTGCGCATCCCTTTGCCGGTGGATGCTCCTTCATCCACAGATCAATCTTTTCCAATAGCTGACTTCACCCCAGCGAGCGCCGGAACTCGGTGAGCACCGCGGCCGCCTCGTCCAGGTCTTCGGCGGAGAGATCGAGGGCATACGTGTAATCCTGCATGCTTTTGCCGTAGCGCTTGTCGTAGTAGTCGAGCAGGAGGATACGGACCAGTTCGGACAGTTGGCCGTTTTGCAGCAACCGGCACATTTCCTCGACCCGGGCCGCCCCCATCTTTTGTTTCAGGGATCTCAGGATCTTTTCGATCGCACCAAGGGTCTTCTCATCCGGTACGGGATAATCCTCGAGGATCCGGTCGATCCTGGTCTGAAGGCTGCAATGGATTCTCACCATCACCGCCCTCTTCATGGCCATGGCCAGGGGTTTTGGGATGAAAACCCGGCCGATCTTGCGGCTCTCCCCTTCGATGAAATAGGGTTCGGCGCCCAGGGTCGGGATGAGCTGCGCCAGACCGCTCTCGAAGTCCCGCTGGTTGCTCGGCTGCCGGTCGAGGGCCCCGAACAGGGAGCTGCGGTGCCGGGCCAGGCCCTCCAGGTCGATGGCCGGGCTGAGCCGCTTAAGGAGCCTGGTCTTGCCCGTCCCGGTGAGACCGTGGATGACGATCAGGCGCGGCTGAAAGTCGGACAGGCGGGCGAGGACCTCGCGGCGGTACTGCTGATAGCCGCCCGCGAGCTGGCAGGCGGTGTAACCCACCCGGGCCAGGAGATTGACTACCGACAGCGAGCGCATCCCTCCTCGGGCGCAGCAGATCGCAATCGTCCTGCCCTGGTAAGGGGCGAAGGCCGCGAGCAATCCGGCGAGCTTGCCCTCGGCGTAGGCGAAGCCTTGGTCGACAGCCCGAGCGTGGCCGCCGTGCCTGTAGATGGTGCCGATCACACTCCGTTCGTCTTCGTCGAACAGGGGGATGTTGACGGCGCCGGGCAGCGAGCCTTCGGCGAATTCCGCCGCCGAGCGGACATCAATGAGCTGATGGCCGGCCGCCAGGGCCTCTTCAAAGGAGATTATTTTATCGGCTTTTTTCAGGACGACCGAGAAGGAGAGATCTTGCGTCATGAACGGTTCCCTCACAGATTGCCGGCAAGGAACTGGACGACGGTTACTGCTGCAAGCGTCGCGGTCTCGGCCCGGAGAATCCTCTCGCCGAGGCTCACGGTCCGAAAGCCTGCGCGCCGGGCCTCCTCGACCTCCTGCCCGGTGAAGCCCCCTTCGGGGCCGAGAAGGAGTATGACCGACCCGGCCTCGGCGACTTCCGGCAGATCTTGAAGATGCAGCTCTTTTTCCTCCTCCCAGAACATGAGGCGAAGCATGCCCTCGCCCAACAGTGACTCGCCCTGCAACAACTCACCGTACTGCACCGGCCCGTCCACATGCGGCAGGCGGAGTCGCAGGCACTGCTTGCAGGCCTCAAGGCCGATCCGCTGCCACCTCTGCTGCTTCTTCCTGCCCAGCGCGGGATCGAGCCTGCCCTGGCACCGTGAACTGTGGAAAGGGGAAAACCGGGTGACGCCCAGCTCCGTGCATTTCTGCATCACGGTGTCCATTTTGTCGCCCTTGAGGATTCCCTGACCGATCCAGAGGGTCTTCTCCCGCTCCGGGGCGGTGGCAGCAACCCCCTCCAGGTGCAGGGCCACCCGCCGCCCTGTGCCCGCGATCACGGCCCGGTAAACCGTCCCCAGCCCGTCGAGCAGTTCGACGCTCTCTCCTGTGGTCAGCCGCAGGACCTTGACGAGATGACGGGACTCCTCCTCGGAGAGCAGCACCTCATCCCCCTGCCGGGCATCGGGATCGAAATAAAATCTTCGCATCCAGTGTTTTTACTCCAGTTATTTCCAGTTTTGTCGGTTCTGCGGAATCAGCAACGGCATTTTTTCAATTTGACATCGTTCCAGATTTTCCGTAAGTAGAAAGAAAGTAGATCATATATCCTAGCAACCATTGCCGAAGACATGTCCCAGGAAAAAAGACAACAGGAAAGATTCACTCTCAACCTCCAGGCCAGAGTAACCTCCCGCCATACCAGTGAGGCACCGGTGGTGGAAACGGTGGCCGCCAATATCAGCGCGGGCGGCGCCTTTCTGAAAACCTCTCATCCTTTCCCCATGGCGGCAAAAGTCGGGATCGAATTTTACCTGTCCGTGGAGGATCTGGAAAAGCTGAAATTCATCCTTTCGGTGGAGAGCATGCGGCAGCTCACCAGCCAAAACATATGGGTGAAGGCGACCGGCATCGTTATCCGCCAGGAAACGGACGGCATCGCCGTCATTTTCGATACGGATTATCAGCTTCACCCTCTTGGTCCGGTACAAACCCAGGACTGAGGACAGGGACTGAGTGAGATTTTTTTCAGTCCTCAGTCCTTCCCATTCAAGCGCCCGACGCCTCACCTCTTGCCAAACATCAAAGCAGCCCATTCCTTCCGAGCTGTCCGCTCGACCAACACGAAGTCCCGGCTACTGAAAACCCTCACGATACTCTCCACCTGGTCGCCCGCGAGGATCCCGGAGAGGACCAGTCTGCCCCCCGCCGCGGTCAACCGGGTCAGATCCTCCGCCATGACGATCAGGACGTCATGGACGATGTTGGCTACCACGATATCATATGGCTCGGCCACCGAAGACAGCGGCGCCAGGCTCACCTCCATCCGGTCCGCAAGCCCGTTTCGCCGCACATTTTCGCTCGCGGCCGCGACAGCATCCGGATCGTTGTCCAGCCCCAGAACCATCTCCGCCCCGAACAGGACGGCGGCCATGCCGAGGATCCCCGTGCCGGTGCCGACGTCGAGCACCCGCAGCCCCTTTCTGCCGGCCAGCGACCGCTGAAGGAATTGCAGGGAAAGGCAGGTGGTGGCATGGTGCCCGGTGCCGAAGGCCATGCCGGGATCCATGACGATGACCGACTCGCCGGCCGCCGGCCGGTACTCCTCCCAAGTCGGGGCGATGAACAAGCCGGGGACGATGGCAAAGGGCTTGAAATGGATCTTCCAGCTGGTCCCCCAGTCTTCCTCGCCGATAAGCGTCCAGGTGAACTCCGGCTGGGACGCCGCAAAAATTTTGGCCAGTTCGCCAAGGTGCGCACCGACTTGAGCAACGACCCTGCCGATCTCCTCCTCCGTCGGATTGACCTTTTGCACGTAGCCGGTCACAATGCCGTAACCGGGTTCGTCCGGAGCACCGGTTTCGACGCCCGCGTCGATGACTCCGACCAGAAAGTCGCCGACGGACTCGACGAGCACGGGGTCGGCGACGATGGTCAGTTTCAACCATCTGTTCTCGTTGATTTTACTGCTTTTGTCCATAGTTGTATTTCCTGGCCCGACGCCTTCCTTCCTGCCCCGGCGGCGGCCGTTTTTCATATGACAAACGACTTCGACGAAGTTATTATTTCAAGAAGTCGTTATTTTACCCTTTCCGGACTTGCCTTCAGGAAGTTTTCGTGCATTCAAGAACCGAAACACAAGAGTCGCTCACCGCCTGCTCCGATTGCGATCTGCTGGTCTCCGTCCCCGAGGAGCCGCCGGCGGGATATACCGTGTCGTGCCCCCGCTGCCGCAACACCCTCCACAGAAAGACCGAAGGTTCCGTGGCCAAGGCCCTGGCCCTCAGCGGCACCGGGCTTATCCTGTATCCGCCGGCCATAGCTCTGCCGCTCATGACGCTGGAGTCCTTCGGTTTCAGCGATAGCGCCAATATACTCGAATCGATCCTGAATTTTTACCGAAATGATTATTATTTCGTCTCCCTCATGGTCCTGCTCTCGGCGGTGGTCTTTCCCCTGGTGCTGCTCTCCGGAATCTTCTTTGTGAGTCTTGCGCTCCACCAAAAACGAAAGTCCCCGCTGCTCGCCCCGATCTTCCGTCTTTTCGAGCACCTCGAGGAATGGGCGATGGTCGAGGTCTATCTCCTGGGAATCCTGATCACTGTCATCAAGATGGGGGACTCGTCGGATATTCACTTCCTTCCGGGAGTTTTCTGTTTCTCGCTGCTGGTTCTGATCACCATGGCCATTTCCACGGTCATAGACCGGAGGCTGTTCTGGCGGATGATCGGCAGCGATGAAACAACAGGAGTGCGCTCTCTCCCGCAGAAAAATGCCGAACTGTCCGCGGCGGGACTGGGCCTGATCCTCTGCCCCATCTGCCGTCTGCTGGCGCCGGCGGAGCACGCCGGCCAGGGCTGCCCGCGCTGCGGAGAGCGGCTGCACCTGCGAAAACCCGAAAGTTATACAAGGACCTGGGCGCTGATTCTCACCAGTGCGCTCTTTTTCGTCCCGGCCAACCTCCTGCCGATCATGCGCGTGGACTTTTTGGGCGTCCCGGACCGTTCCACCATCCTCGACGGGATTATCTACTTTTTCGAGCACGGTTCCTTCCTGATCGGCCTCATCATCTTCACCGCCTCGATTCTCGTCCCGATCTTCAAGATCGTTGGACTCGCCATCCTGCTGTTGACCAGGTGGCCATGCAATCTGCGGCTGCTTCAGCAGAAAACCAGGATGTACCGCTTCATCGCCTTCATCGGCAGATGGTCGATGCTCGACATCTTTGTCATCGCGCTCCTCACCGTACTGGTCGACTTCGGCTTTTTCACCTCCATCCACACCGCCCCGGCCGCCACGTATTTTTGTATCGTGGTGGCCTCGACCATGTTCGCCGCCATCACCTTCGATCCGCGGATCATGTGGGATACCTGCACCGCCGAAGAGGAGCCCACAGCTGCTGACATCCCAACTTCCACCTAAAGATGTATGTCATGGCCAAAACCGCTGTTGTGAAAAAATCCCGTGGGATTTCGCCGATTTGGATACTACCCTTGATAGCCTTGGGAATCTGCGGCTGGCTCGTTTATTCCGCTTATGTCAATGCCGGGGTGGAAATCATCATCACCTTCGAGGATGCCACCGGCATAGTGCCCGACAAGACCCAGATCATGGCCAGAGGCATTCCCATCGGCCTGGTCGAGACGCTCCATCCCGACCTCCACAACAACCAGGTCAAGGTGATTGCCAAGATCGACCGAGAGGCAGCCGAGTATCTGGTGGAGGACACCCTGTTCTGGATCGTCCGTCCTGTGCTTACGGCCGGTACCGTGCAGGGACTGGAGACCATCCTCTCCGGCAGCTATATCGGTATTCGGCCCGGCGCCTCCGCCGAGTCCAGCCGGTTTTTCGAAGGACTCTCCAATCCCCCGCCGGTTTCCCCGGACACCCCTGGACTGCATATCAACATCCAGGCGGAGGCCCTCGGCTCGATCCAGGTCGGCACCGGCATCTACTACCGAAATATCGAAATAGGCAAGGTCCAGCGCTATCAGCTGGAAGAGGAAGGCGTAATCATCGATGTTTTCATCGATGCCAGGTTCAGCCACCTGGTCAAGGAAGGGAGCCGCTTTTCGAACGCCAGCGGCATCCAGATCGGCGGCAAGCTGCCGAACCTGAAGATTCAGGTCGAGTCGCTGGCCGCCCTCCTCAAGGGAGGCATCCTGCTCCAAACACCGGAACCGCTCGAGGAAACTCCTCCGGTAAAAAACGGCCATGTCTTTTACCTCTATTCTGACCGGGAGGCTGCCAGTTACGGAGTGCCCATGACGCTCACCCTCGCCTCGAGCGAGGACATTGTCGAAGGCGCAACCAAGGTCATGTACCGTGGCCTGGAGGCAGGTTATGTCAAGGAGATCAAAATCGACGACAACCCCCAGCGCACCGTGACCGCCACCATCCTCCTCGACCCGCGGGCGGAGCTCATCCTCAGGGAGAACACCAAGTTCTGGATGGTGAAGCCGCAGATCTCTGCGGCCGGGCTCAGCAACCTTCGCCTGTTGCTGTCCGGGGCGCATATTACTTTCCAACCGGGTGACGGCCCCTTCCGCAACCACTTCGACATCCTGACCGAACCGCCGCCGCAGATTCCGCTGCGGGCGGGAAGGAGCTTTGTCCTCACCTCCGATACGCCCACCGATCTTGCCGTCAAGTCTCCGGTCCATTATAAAAATATCCAGGTGGGCGAGGTGGTGGGGGTGGATCTGACAGGTTCGGGGGAGTCGCTTCGCACCACGATCTTCGTTTATGAAAAATACCTCAATCTGGTAACCTCCAAGTCGGTCTTCTGGATGCAATCGGGCATCGAGGTGAACGCCAGCCTGAGCGAAGGCCTGGCGGTATCGTCCGGTCCGCTGGCAAGACTCCTCCATGGCGGCGTGAGCTTCACCTCACCGGACAACCCCAAAACGAACAGAAAGCATCCGCCGGAGGAGGGATTCGCCTTCCCCCTCCACGACAGCTATAGGGACGCCGTCGCCGCCGTGCCCGAGCTGCAGCCGCCAGGCATCCACTTCACCGTCGCCGCGAAAGAGGGGGGGCAGTCACTTGCCACCGGTTCCCCAATCCTCCACAAGAATATCAAGATCGGCGAAATCGAGGGCTTTCGGCTCGCTAAGGACGGACAGTCGGTGCTCATCGAATGCATGGTTCTGGATGAGTACAAAAAACTTATCCATGAAAACACCCGCTTTTACAATCTCAGCGGCATCAAGGTTTCCGCCGGCCTGGGAGGCATCGACGTGGAGACCGGTTCGCTTGCGACCCTGGTCGCGGGTGGCATCGGCAGCATCAATGTAACGGAAAACGGAAAACCTCCGGGCAAGGAGCCCTATCCCCTCTACGCCGATCTCGAAGCTGCCACCCATGCCGACGAGGTGCGGCTGACGATGCTGCTCACCGATACGAGCGGCCTGAAGGTGGGTTCTCCGCTCCGCTACAAGGGCATAGAAGTCGGCAGGATTGCCGAGATGAATTTCACCGAAAACCTGCAGACCATCCGCGCCGTCGTGAGCGTGGAAAAACATGTTGAGCCGTTTTTTCGCACCGATACCAGGGTGTGGGTGGAAAAGGCGGAGGTAGGCCTTTCCGGAGTCAAAAATGTCGAAACCGTCGTTTTCGGCCCCTATCTCAGCTTCCTGCCGGGAGACGGCGCGCCCGCCCGGATCTTCACCGTACTGCCGGAACCGCCCCGGGCGGAGATCGCCGGGCGGGAAGGGCTGGGGCTCGTGCTGGTCGCCAAGCATCTCGGCTCCTTGAGCGTCGGCTCGCCGGTCTACTACCGGCAGGTCGAGGTCGGTCAGGTGACCGGGTATGAACTCTCGCCGGGTTTCGGCGAGGTGTACGTATTCCTGAACATTTCCCACCGCTATAAAACCCTGATCCGCAAGAACACCCGGTTCTGGAAGGTCAGCGGCACCAGGATCGAAGGCGGCATTTTCTCCGGGCTCACCTTTTCCACGGAATCCCTTGAAGCCTTGCTGCGCGGAGGCATCGCCCTCGCCACTCCCGGGGAGGCGGCTCCCCAGGCATTGGCCGGCGAGGCTTTCCACCTCTTCGACGAACCCGAAAAGGAGTGGCTGGACTGGAATCCCGATCTCGTCCTCCTGAAGCAAGAACAGCCCGGGCAAGTTCCGGAGGGCAGGAAAGGGCAGTAACGGCGATGAAGTTTTCGCGTACGCGAAGGTCAGTTGCCGCCGGCTTTGATTGTGTGGTAAAGAACATGCTGTAAACTTGCGGCTTAACTTTTTTTATGCAGTGCCATAAGACTACCAAACCAAGGAGAGATCACGATGAAGAAAATCGTCTTGCGCGATGATCAGATGCCCACCCAATGGTATAACGTTGTTCCCGATCTGCCGGGCGGGCTCCTGCCGCCGCTCGACCCGGAGACGAAACAGCCGATGGGGCCGGAAAAGCTGGCCGCCGTTTTCCCCATGGGGCTGCTCGAACAGGAGATGTCCGCCGAGAGGTTCATCAACATACCCGACGAAGTGCTGGAAATCCTGAAGATCTGGCGCCCCTCGCCGCTGGTGCGGGCCTCCAACCTGGAGAAGGTCCTGGGCACCCGGGCCAAGATTTTCTTCAAGAATGAAGGCGTCTCTCCGGTCGGCTCCCATAAACCAAACAGCGCCGTCCCCCAAGCCTATTACAACAAGCGCGAGGGCGTCAAACGCCTGACCACTGAGACCGGCGCCGGACAGTGGGGGAGCGCCCTGTCGCTTGCCGCCAGCAAGTTCGGCCTGGAATGCAAGGTCTACATGGTGCGGGTCTCCTTCGACCAGAAACCCTATCGCAAGTCGATCATGCAGACCTTCGGGGCGACGGTCGCGGCGAGCCCCAGCATGGACACCCGAACCGGTCGGATGATCCGCGAGCAGATGCCCGACACCCCCGGCTCGCTCGGCATCGCCATTTCCGAGGCCCTGGAGGACGCCTCCTCGCGGGAAGACACCAAATATGCCCTGGGCTCGGTCCTCAACCACGTTATCCTCCACCAGACCATCATCGGGCTGGAAGCCAAAAAGCAGATGGAGATCGCGGGCGTCTTCCCCGACGTCATTGTCGGCTGCTGCGGCGGAGGCTCGAACTTCGCCGGGCTCGCCGCGCCTTTCGTCCCCGACTACCTGGAGGGCAGGAAGATCCGCTTCGTCGGCACCGAGCCCGCCTCCTGCCCGACGCTGACCGCAGGGAAGCTCGCCTACGACTTCGGCGATGTCGCCCAGACCACGCCGCTGCTCTACATGTACACCCTGGGCCACGATTTCATTCCCCCGGGCATCCACGCCGGAGGCCTCCGCTACCACGGCATGTCGCCCATCGTCTCGGCCATGGTCCGGGAAAAGATCGTCGAGCCGATCAAGCTCCACCAGCTCGAGTGCTTCGAGGCCGGCGTCCTTTTCGCCAAGGCGGAAGGGATCATCCCCGCCCCCGAGACCTGCCACGCCATTCGCGGCGCCATCCTCGAGGCGATGAGAGACCCGGACGAGCCGAAGACGATCCTCTTCAACTTCTCGGGCCACGGCCTGATCGACATGGGTTCCTACGACCGGTACTATTCAGGGGAACTCCGCGACTTCGATTATCCGGCCGAGGCCATCGCCCGATCGATGGCCAACCTTCCGAAGATCTGAGGAAAAACGGCCCCAACGCTCCCAAGAAAAACTAAGGGGAGTGATGGGGCCGGTCTCGTCGGGAAAACGGTGACGATCCTTAGAAGGTATACTTCAAGGAAACAGTGAAGAGGGAATAGTACAGATCCATTCCGGCGCCGTCTTCGAAGAAGATGGATACCCCTTCGTCCCGGAACTCCCACAGCGAATCACCCTGGGTCGTGTCGTAATTCTGATAGGTATAGGCAATCATCACGGAAAGATGATTGTTGATCAAATAATTACCCGATATGTCGAAGGCTACCATGTCACCGTCCTCAATTTCGTCGGTGGTGACCAGGTTGCGCAGGTAATGATTGTCGATCGCCTCGCCCTGGACCCAGGCTGAGTAAATCAACCGGCTGGCCAGTTCGAATTTAGAGAAATTGGCGCCGATTCCGACCCCCACATAGGGAGATTCATAGGTCTGCTCGTATCCCACAACCTGCAGGCCGTCGGGAAAGGATCCGGCGGTGTCGCGGAAACCGTTCACCGAAAAGACGAAGTCGCCACCATAGGCCTCCCAGCCAAAATCATCCCGTTTGTAGCCGCCGATCAGTTTCAGGGCGAAGCCTTCCGTTCTGAATACCGAGAATTCGGCATTCAAGTCAATAATGCTGCCGTCGGTGACATCGGTGTCATTGTGGGTCGACCAGTCTGTCCAGTCCGCCCCGATGATCCGAAAGTCGAAGTCATCCATCGTACCATCGCCGTCGGTGGCCTTGAACCAGCCGTCGAAGTTGACGGTCAGCCAGTTCTGCAACTTGAGGTGGGCGCCTACGCCGACCATGAACAGATTGTCGATCTGCCAGGTCAATTCGCTGATTTTGTGATTGTTGAGTTCGGGTACGAAGACGATCTCGTTGGCTTCGCCTGTGAGGTAACCCGCCCCGCCGCTCAGAGAAAATTTCACCGGCGAGGTCTCGGCCATTGCCACCTCGATATCCTGCCGTGGCGCCACGGCTACAGGACCGGCAGCAGAGGCAAATCCGGGTCCGCTGAGTAATATAGCGGATGCGGCGCTTACAATTGAAATGTGCTGTATCGCTCGTTTCGGGTTCATATTCCTCCTGTTTTGTGATAATTTTTCGACGGGATAAACTCCGCTCCGGCTGGGCGTTGCCGGGGTTATCGGGGCAAAAGCTAATGATATCGAGGCGGAAAAGTCAATCATAAAGAATAGTTCAGTTGCAGTCGTGGATCCGCCGGGAAGGAGTGAAATAAAAAAGTAATTGTTATACCAGCATCTCCGAGCTTCTTGCCCGAGCTTCAACAGTGGTTTATTTTTTGGAAAATCATCTGCGAAAAGACAAAACCGGAGCACCCTATGCCCGTCCCCAAACCCCATCATCTTATCTACGGCACCCTGATCGATTTCCTTACCGGCGAGGAACTGACCGATACCGACGACGAAAGAATCCGCCAGCAGCTCGCCCGGATGATGGTCGAGGAAAAGAGGTATCTCAAGGAAAATCTCACCCCCAGATTACGCATAGAAACACTCTTTTCCCGATGTTTCGTCACCTCTACCATCGAATTGACCGTATCCCTGGACGCCAAGGCCTTCATGATCATTCGCTATGGCCCGGGTTCCCTGGTCAGCCGGGAGCGATCCGCGATCGCCGCAGCCCGGGTACTGATTTCCGACTATTGTATTCCCCTGGCGGTGGTCACCAACGGCATCGACGCGGAGCTGCTGGATTCCGGAACCGGCAAGATCCTCGGAACCGGGCTCGCCGCCATCCCCGACTGCTCCGCCGCCGTTACCATGCTAAGGAAACTCGAATTTCTACCACCCCCCGAGGGTGTCAAGCGGGAAAGGGAACTGCGCATCCTGAATGCCTTCGATGTAGAACGGTGCTGCTTCTAGCTGTTTCACTTTTGCCTCTCATCCACTCGGTGCGGCCATTTTTCCATCTGCGAACCGCCAATTCCCGATGTCCGTGAATATTTACTTGTTTTTTTACCTGGAAATACTTTAGTAAAGAGAGTCTTCATCTCGGCGCCCCCGTCAACCCGACAGACCGAGCCTCTGGCACCCATTAACGACATCATAAAAGATGTTTCTACACAAGGACTTGCAATGTCAGTCATACAGAAAAACTGGACCAAATCAAGCTGGAAAAGTTATAAGGCACTGCAGCAACCCACCTGGCCCGACGCCTCGGCCGTGGAAAAAGTGCTCACCGACCTCTCCGCCCTGCCGCCTCTCGTCTTTGCCGGCGAGATCCGCTCCCTCAAGCAGATGCTGGCCAAGGCAGCGAGCGGCGAGGCCTTCCTGCTCCAGGGCGGCGACTGCTCCGAAAATTTCAGCCAGGTGACCGCACCCAATATTCGCGAAACCCTCAAGGTCTTACTGCAGATGGCAGTCGTGCTCACTTATGCGGGCGGCAAGCCGGTCATCAAAATGGGCCGGATCGCCGGCCAGTTCGCCAAACCCCGCTCTTCCGACACGGAAACCATCGACGGGATCGAGCTGCCTTGCTACCGCGGCGACATGGTCAACAAAGCCGAATTCTCCCTGGAGGCCCGCACGCCCAACCCCAAATACATGCTGAAGGGCTACAACATGGCCGCCTCGACCCTCAACCTCCTGCGAGCCTTTACCCGCGGCGGTTTCGGCTCGCTCCAGCGAGTCCAGGCCTGGAACCAGGAATTCGTCGCCCAGTCGCCGATGGGCCGGTCCTACGACCGGATGGCCAAGCAGATCAGCCAGGCTATCAAATTCATGGAGACGATCGGTATCTCCGCCGACACTCCGCAGATCAACCAGACCCAGCTCTTCACTTCTCACGAGGCCCTTCTGCTCCAGTATGAAGAGGCGCTGACCCGGATGGATTCGATCACCGGCGACTGGTACGACTGTTCGGCCCATATGCTGTGGATCGGCGAACGGACCAGGCAGGTGGACGGCGCCCATGTCGAGTTCCTCCGCGGGGTGCATAACCCGATCGGCGTCAAGATCGGTCCCTCGTATGATATCGACGATATCAAGCGACTGATCGAGATCCTCAGTCCGGACAACGAACCCGGCCGTCTTACTCTGATCACCCGCTTCGGACTTAAGAACATCGAAAAGGCCCTGTCGCCGCTGCTCCGGGAGGCAAAGCGGGAAGGCTACAACATCGTCTGGAGCTGCGATCCCATGCATGCCAACACCTATACCGCCAAATCCGGGCACAAGACCCGCAATTTTAATGATATCCTGTCGGAGATCACCTGCTTTTTCGAAACTCACTGGTCGGAAGGCACCATTCCCGGCGGCGTGCACTTCGAGATGACCGGCAACAACGTCACCGAATGCACCGGCGGGGCCCACAATATCATCGACGAAGAACTGGCAAGCAACTACCTGACCACCTGCGACCCAAGGCTCAATGCCGAACAAAGTCTTGAAGTGGCCTTCCAGATCGCCGACATGATCCGCAGCTGAGCCGCCCCCAAGCCTCCGGAGCCTTCCTGACGCACAAGCAGAGATGCCAAAATCCGCGCCCTCTGCTTCTTTATCGGCGTTCAGCTTTCAGCACAGAGCAGCTGAACGCTGAACGCTGATAGCTGACACCTTTGCCAAGATTACATTTCCGCAATCTTTCTTGACGGTTTACCGTTCCCGCTTACTGTTCCTACAGTATAAAAAAGTAATTGTTGCCGGAGGAAAACAACCGGTGGTTCTTGCTCATAACTCTCACGTCGAACAAGGAGAATTCCATGAAGACAAAAAAGAAGCCGCTTTCCGTTCTTGGCATACTGACCTTTCTGCTCCTGAGCTTTTGCCTGACAACCCTACCGGGCTTTGCCCAGACCGAGACCAATGGCGATGATACTGCCATTCTCGACAGATCCTCGAAGGCCTTCGTCCATGTGGTGAAGCAGGCGAAACCGGCGGTTGTCCATATCAAGGTCGAAAAGACCACCCAGGGCGGAGGTTACGGCCAGCTCCCCGAAGAACTCTTCAACCACCCCTTTTTCGAGCAGTTCTTCGGCCCGCAATTTCGTCAGATGCCGCGTCGGGAATTCAAGCAGCGAGGCCAGGGTTCCGGCTTCATCATCAGTAAGGACGGCTTCATCCTGACCAACAACCATGTCGTCGAAGAGGCCGATACCATTAAGGTTGTTCTTGGCGACAACCGGGAATTCGAGGCCAAGGTCATCGGCACGGATCCCCAGACCGACGTGGCCCTGCTGAAGATCGAGGACCCCAAAAACCTGCCGGTGCTGCCGCTCGGAGATTCCAGCAGACTCGAAGTTGGCGAGTGGGTAATCGCCATCGGCAACCCCTTCGGGCTCAGCCAGACCGTCACCGTAGGCGTAGTCAGCGCCACCGGAAGGTCGAGTGTCGGTATCAGTGAGTACGAGGACTTCATCCAGACCGACGCCGCCATCAACCCCGGCAATAGCGGCGGCCCGCTCATCAATGCTCATGGCGAAGTGGTCGGGATCAACACCGCCCTCTTTTCCCGGACCGGCGGTTATATGGGCATCGGCTTCGCCATCCCGATCAATATGGCTAAAAACATCGAGGACCAGCTGCAGCAGAGAGGCAAGGTGGTCCGCGGCTGGCTGGGTGTGGTTATCCAGAATGTCGACAAGGATCTGGCCGAACAGTTCGGCCTGAAGGAGGCAAAAGGCATCCTGGTCAGCGAGGTCCAGGAAAATTCGCCGGCCAGCGCGGCAGGCATCAAGCAGGGCGATATCATCCTGAAATTGAACGATGTGCAGATGGCGGATGTCTCGGAGCTGCGCAACAGGGTGGCCATGATTCAACCCGGCAGCACCGCAACGCTGCAGATCGTCCGGGAAGGCCGGGAGAAAAAGATCCAGGTGACGATTGCCGAACAACCCTCCGACTTCACCAGCACGGGAAAACCGGCGGATATGAAGAATCCGCTGGAAAATTTCGGCCTCACCCTGCAGGAACTGACTCCGGAACTGGCGGAAAAATTCGATTACCAGCAGGGCAGCGGCCTGATCATCAGCGATGTCAAACCGGGCAGTCCGGCCGACAGCGCGAACCTCAAGCCAGGCTATCTGGTGGAAGAGGTCGACAAGGTGAAGGTTCGCAGCATGAATGACATGAAAAAAGCGGTGGACCAGGCCCAGAAAACCGGGAAGATCCTGCTGCGGGTCCGGTTCGGCGACTATTCCACCTACGTGGTGCTGGCCGCCAAGTAAGGCTTATCTCAAGCAATGCACTCCGTGCACCGGCTGTTTCCCCGGTGCGCGAAGTGCACCCTGCCATTTGTAAGGAATCCGCTCCGCCGGATTTTTCAATCGAAGGCGAAAGGCAGAGCTGCAGCCACATCTTCGGGGCGGTTGCGGCTGCTGACGATCTCCCGCCGGCGGCCCATGGCGATCTGTTCGAAGATTTTCATGATGACAGGCAGTTTGTGGAAGTCCTCGGTGGCAAGCTTGCGCAGCACGACATCGGTTGTGGCCAGTACGGTGGCGGTGCGCCGCTTCTCGTCGCCGAAATAGGCCATCTCTCCGAAGACGCTGCCGGCCTCGATGGTGGAAAGCACCTCGCCCCTGATGTTGACGGTGGTCGCCGTGCCGCTGTCGAGATAATAGATTCCGTCCGGCAGGCTGTCGATCTCGATGATCGTCTCGCCTTTCTTTCGCCACTCCAGCTTGAAATACCTCTCCCAATCGGTGTCGACCACCAGGGCGTGATAAAATTCCTGGTTCATCGCCCGCAGCAGTTGTTTGGACAGGTGGAACAGCCGGTCGCCGAGGGTGTCCCGCTTTTTCTCCAGCAGCTTCATGCCGCAGCAGGTGAAATCTTCCGAGGGACAGGGGGTCTCGCGAATATATTCGAGGATCCTGTCGATGGCCGGATCATCAAGGCCGGTAATATCCCGGAAAAATGTCTGGGCAGTGAGCAATTGTTCGCGCACCCGGGGGAAATCCGGTTCGAGGCCCAGCAACCGATTGCCGGAGAAAAACTCCATCGCCTCGTTTTTCATGCGGATGAATCGCCGGAGCCGTTCTTCATCGACAGCCTCCGGGCAATGCTGGATGCCGGGCTTGTAGAGGGTGAAGATATTCATCGGGTGCTGGATGCTGGTCAGGCTGACCTTGGCGATGTTGACCAGGTAGCGGTCGAAACCCTCCTGAAACCTGGCAACCTCCCGATCCATGAGCAGATTGAGGCCGAAGTATCCGCAGAGTTCCTCCAGGCGATTGGCCACGGAAAAGCTTGAGCCGAACTTGGCCATCCTCTTGCCGAGTCTCGCCTCGGTTATGGAGCCCAGCAACAGCCCCATGCGGGTGGGGGCCAGCAGACCATCGGCTATGGCCTCGGCCAGCCGAAGAGCGGCATGGATGGACCGTGAACAGGCCCCGGACCTGTCCTCGCCGGGGAGTTTGTCGAAAATCACCATGCAGCCATCCCCGGCGGAGGGTTCGATTTCGATCGGGTAAAACTCCTGCCGGTCGAGAAGATCATTGATCCTGCCGTGATAGGCGATGAGAAAATCTCGTATCTCCTCCGGCCCCATCCCCAGGGACTGCCTGGAATATTGGACCATGTCGGTCATCAGGATGACCACTTCCCGCTCCGGCTCTTGACTCTTCATCGTCGCATTACAAGGGTTTCATCCCGAACTTGGCTTCAAGGTGATACCAGTTTCCCCCAGTGACCAACAGAATGGCGCACAGAGCAAACCCTGCAAAAACTTTCCTCGAAGGCTCTGGAGCTCAGTTAATCAGGCCGATGACGGTGATGGCTGCGATAACCGCCAGGAAAAACAGAGCTACCTTGATATTGACATTGTGGTCTTCGTGATGGTGATCGTGGTGGGCATCATGGCTGTGAGACATTCTTTTGTCCTCCTGTTTCAGGAATTTTCGGGACTCTTCAACATTGAATGGACTCGTATATCGAATTTTTTCCAGAGTCCATCTCCACGGGTCGCACTTTTTACGTCTTTATCAACATTGCGGCAGAAAAAGCAAAAATGAGTTCAAGGGGCTATGACTACCTCGAGCAGCTCCTGCAGGCTGGCCACTCCGACCAGTTCGATCTCCGGCGACCAGGTAACCCGCTCCTTGTTGCCCGCGGGCAGGATGAACCGGGAAAAACCCAGGCGCTGTGCCTCCCGGATCCGGACATCAACCTGGCCGATGGCCCGAACCTCTCCGGCAAGGCCCAGCTCTCCGCAGACCACGGTGGTTGAGGGGATGGGCTTTTCCCTGAGGCTCGAAGCCAGGGCGCAAACCACCCCGAGGTCGAGGGCCGGTTCGTCGATGCGCATCCCGCCGGCGATGTTCAGGAAGATATCATGACCGTACAGGTCGAGACCACCCTTTTTCTCGAGCACCGCGCAGAGCAGCGACAATCGCTGCGGATCGGCGCCGATGGCCGTCCGCCGGGCCGTGCCGAGATTGGTCGGGCTGACCAGGGCCTGGACCTCGACGAGGATCGGCCGGGTTCCCTCGACGCTCGGCAGGACCACCGACCCCGGCTCGTTCAGGGGCCGCTCGGCGAGAAAGATCTCGGAAGGGTTGCTGACCTGGACCAGGCCCTCCTCCTTCATTTCGAAAACCCCGATCTCGTTGGTCGAGCCGAACCGGTTCTTCACCGTGCGCAGGATTCGGAAGGCGTGGCTACGATCGCCCTCGAAATAGAGCACGGTGTCCACCATATGCTCCAGCACCTTGGGTCCGGCAATGGCCCCGTCCTTGGTCACGTGACCGACCAGGATAACAGGAATATTCTCCTTCTTGGCCATGCCGAGCAGGCGATATGCCGATTCCCGCACCTGGGCGACCGAGCCGGGCGAGGAGCCGATCTCGTCGCAGGTCAGCGTCTGGATGGAATCCACCGCCAAGAGGCTCGGCCGCAGGCTACAGGCCATGGCGATGATGTTATCCACCCCGTTCTCGGTGGCAAGGAACTCCTCGGGATGGATGGCGCCAAGGCGTCTCGCCCGCATCTTGATCTGCCGGGCCGACTCCTCCCCTGAAACGTAGAGCACCTTGCGATTGCCCTCCGCGATCGCCGCCAGGAGATGCAGGAGCAGGGTCGATTTGCCGATCCCCGGCTCGCCGCCGATGAGCACCACCGAGCCCGGCACAATTCCCCCGCCCAGGACCCGGTCCAGCTCTCCGATCCCCGTGGTCATCCGCTCCTCGTCACCGTCCGGAGCCATGTACAGCGGCAGCGGCTGGGAGGAAGGCGGTAGGGATCCCCCGGATTTCCGGGTGTCGATGATCTCCTCGACCATGCTCTCCCAGGCCCCGCACTCAAGGCAGCGGCCGAGCCATTTGCCGCTCTGGTAGCCGCACTGCCCGCAGATATAGACCGCACGGCGCTGTTTCTTGGCCGGGATATTCATAAAGCTGAGCCTTTTGCAAAATGAGGATTTTCGTTCAAGATCAAGGCATGCGAAAAATTTTGCCGCAGGCATATAGTTAATATTCCGAGGACAAAATTTTGAACATAACGCGGAGATTGGGCGAAAAGACCATTTTGCAAGAGGCTCACCTGTCGTGTTTTGATCAATGCTAGACCATCCGGAGCCTTTACAGTACGGCAAAACGCCCTATACTGTTGAGTCGTCACGGCCATGCCCCACTATGAGCCAAAGATCTTTTTGGCCTGGATAATTTCCGCTGTCTCGGAATAACCCGTTATACCAACTCATCCGATGCAAAAGCAACCGAATATCAGAGCGAATCCACGTCCGGAATGGATACCCATCAGCCGGTCATTCTTTTTACTGCTCAGCCGGAAACGTCTGTTCGGTCTGAGTTTCCTGCTCATCCTGACCACCATCGGATTGACCTGGATCGGCTACCTGGTTACCGTCGACCTTGTCGACCGCCTGACCGTAGGCTTCATGGCCAGCCCACCCGCAACCGAGACCGTCTGGGGCTGGATCAAATATTCCAGCTGGGTGGCCGTCAGCTGGCTGTTCCTGGTGGTCTCGCGGATCGTCGCCTTTTATTTCGCCTTCCTCCTCGCCTATACCGTCACCACTCCCGGCTATGCCTTTCTGAGCGCCGCCGCCGAGCGGATTCATGCCGGCGACGAGTTCGATCCCGACGCCGCCTTCACCCTCGCCGGAATCGTTCGGGATATTCTCGAAGGAATCAAGATCGCCCTCTTCGGCCTGGGCGTGACCGTCGCCGCCCTGGTGGTCAACTTCATCCCCGGTCTGGGGCAGCTTGCCGTGATCCTCCTCTACACCTATTATTCGGCCCTCATGTTCCTCGACTACCCCGCCTCCAGGCGCCGTTGGACGCTCGGCAGGAAAATTGACTGGATGCGGGTTCATGGCGGCTCCACCTTCCGGATCGGGATTCTGCCGGCATTGCTCAGCATGATCCCGCTGCTCAATATCTTCGTCATCGCCCTGCTTTTTCCGGTGCTTACCGTCCACGCCACCCTCAACTTCTCCTCAATTGAAGTCGGTCGAAAATTAGCGGCAAGACCAGCCGCATAGGATGCCATGGGCAGAGAAATCGAAAAGAAATTCCTGATTGCAGACGACAGCTGGCGCGGCCTGGCGGAAGGCACCCCCTATCGCCAGGGCTACCTCGCATCGGGCAACGGCGCGACGGTACGGGTCAGGACCATCGAGAACAAGGGGATTCTCACCGTCAAAGGCCCCGATGAAGGCGGCGTCAAGCTTGAGTACGAGTACGAGATCCCCTTCAAAGACGCCCTGGAGATGCTCGGCCGGCTATGCCGCGGCCCCTTGATCGAGAAGGTCCGCTACCGTATCCCCTATGCCGGTTTCACCTGGGAAGTGGATGAATTCTCAGGTGAAAATGCCGGCCTCCTGCTGGCTGAGATCGAACTGGACTTCCTCGGCCAGGAATTCGTCAAACCTCCCTGGATCGGTCGGGAAGTCACCGGCGATCCCCGCTATTACAATGCCAGCCTGGTCCACTCACCCTATTCCCTCTGGCGTGACAAGCCATAAAGAAAAAGTTAATTCAGAGCAAAATTTGTTAATTCTGTTTTACTAATTTGCCGCAACGTTCTAGTATGTGCTGGTCGTCCGCAGGCGGCTTTCTGGCGCGGATTGTTCTTTACCCTTACGTTAACTGAGCTATGTAGGCGCAGGTCCACAAAAACCTGCAATTATGAAAATAACAGGAGACCGACACGATGAGAAAAACGAAGAATCTGATTGCCGCATTCTGTGGAGCCACCCTGCTGATGGCTTCGGTGAATGCCGGTGCCGCCTCAAAGACACTGGTGTTCTGCTCGGAAGGGAGCCCCGAGGGTTTCAACCCCGCCTTCTATACCGCCGGAACGACCTTTGACGCCTCATCCAGGCAGATATTCGACAAACTCTCGGCTTTCAAGAGAGGATCCACCGAGATCGAACCGGGTCTTGCCGAGAAATGGGACATCTCCGCCGACGGCACAGAGTACACCTTCCATCTTCGTAAGGGCGTAAAATTCCATACCACCCCCAATTTCACCCCGACCCGCGATTTCAACGCCGACGACATCGTCTTCACCTTCAAGCGCCAGCTGGACAAGGAGCATCCGTATCACAAAATCGGCGGCGCGAAGTATGAATACTTCGAGAGCAATTCGATGCCGGAACTCATCAAGGATATCGTCAAGGTGGACGACTATACCGTCAAGTTCCTCCTCAGCCGTCCCGAGGCGCCGATGATCGCCCACCTGGCCATGGATTTCGCCTCCATCCACTCCGCCGAATATGCCGATAAGATGATGAAGGCGGGTACCCCCGACAAAGTCGACATGGAACCGGTCGGCACCGGCCCCTTCCAGTTCATCGCCTACCAGAAGGACGCGGTCATCCGCTATCAGGCCAACCCCAACTACTGGCGCGGCAAGGCCCCGATCGACAACCTGGTCTTCGCCATCACCCCCGACGCCTCCGTACGCTATCAGAAGCTGAAGGCCGGCGAGTGCCATGTGACCTTCAACCCGAATCCCGCCGACCTCGACGCCATGTCCAAGGATCCGGCCATCCATCTCATGAAGCGCGAAGGTTTGAACGTCGGTTATTTTGCCTATAACACTCAGCAGGCCCCGTTCGACAATCCCAAGGTCCGCAAGGCCCTGAACATGGCGATCAACAAGAAGGCCATCATCGAGGCGGTCTACCAAGGCGCCGGCACCGTCGCCAAAAACCCCTTCCCTCCGACTATCTGGTCCTATAACGACGACATCGTCGACGACCCGTACGATCCCGCCGCCGCCAAGAAGATGCTGGATGAAGCCGGCGTCAAGGATCTGCAGATGAAGGTCTGGGCGATGCCCGTGCAGCGCCCCTACAACCCGAACGCCAGACGCATGGCCGAAATGATCCAGGCCGACTTCGCTCAGGTCGGTGTTTCCGTGGAGATCGTCTCCTTCGAGTGGGCCGAATACCTGAAACGCTCCAAGGAAGTGAACCGGGACGGTGCGGTGCTCCTCGGCTGGACCGCCGACATTCCAGATCCCGATAACTTCCTCAACGTGCTGCTGAGCTGCGATGCGGTGGGCAACGCCAATCGGGCCCAGTGGTGCTATCAGCCTTTCGACGAGCTGGTGAAGAAGGCTAAGGTCGTCTCCGATCCGGCCGAACGGACCAAACTCTACAAAGAAGCCCAGGTGATCTTCAAGGATCAGGCCCCTTGGGCGACGATCGCCAACTCCGTCGTCTTCCAGCCGGTGCGCAAGGAAGTATTCGACTGGCGGATCGACCCCTTCGGAGGCAACATCTTCTACGGTGTTGACCTGAAGTAAACGTCAGACTTCAGAGGCCGGGCAGAATCTGCCCGGCCTTTTTTGCATCCCGACCCACTCCCCGAGATTTACCCATGTTTGTCTATTTCTTCAAAAAACTGCTCGTCGTCCTGCCGACCTTCTTCGGCGTCACCCTGGTCGCCTTCGTCTTCATCCGGACGCTCCCCGGCGATCCGGTCATGCTGATGGCCGGGGAACGCGGCATCAGTGAGGAACGCCACGCCGAGTTGATGGCTCAATTCGGCTTCGACAAGCCGATCCTCGTCCAGTACGGCCTCTACCTCAAACAGCTGGCCGGCGGGGATTTCGGCACCTCGATCGTCACCAAGCAGCCGATACTGAAGGAATTCGGCGCCCTCTTTCCGGCGACCGTCGAGCTCTCCCTCTGCGCCATCTTCATCGCCGTCTTCTTCGGCCTGCCGGCCGGGATGATCGCCGCCACCAGGCGGGGGTCGGTCTTCGACCACACGGTGATGGCCGGGGCGCTGACCGGTTATTCGATGCCGATCTTCTGGTGGGGGCTCCTGCTCATCATTTTCTTTTCCGGGATCCTCGGCTGGACGCCGGTGTCCGGCAGAATTTCCCTGATGTACTTCTTCGAGCCGGTCACCGGCTTAATGCTGATCGACAGCCTGCTCTCCGGCCAGAAGGGGGCTTTTGCTTCCGCTCTTTCCCATCTGATCCTGCCGGCCATCGTGCTGGGCACCATACCGCTCGCCGTCATCGCCCGGCAGACCCGCTCGGCCATGCTGGAGGTCCTGAGCGAAGACTACGTGCGGACCGCCCGGGCCAAGGGCCTGGGACCCGGACGGGTCATCGGGCTGCACGCCCTGCGCAACGCCCTCATCCCGGTCATCACCGTCATCGGACTGCAGATCGGGGTGCTCTTCGCAGGCGCCATCCTTACCGAGACCATCTTTTCCTGGCCGGGCATCGGCAAGTGGATGGTCGACTCGATCTTTCGCCGGGACTACCCGGCGGTCCAGGGCGGCCTGCTGCTCATCGCCGCCATCGTCATGCTCGTCAACCTGGCGGTCGATCTGCTCTACGGCCTGATCAACCCGCAAATCCGTCACCACGATTAACGTATCACTATGCCTGAAATGACCTTGCCCCAAGCTGTACCCGTTGTCGATGACCGACCGACCGGCGTGGCCGCCATGCTCGCCGAGTTCTGGTCCTATTTCAGTGAAAACCGCGGCGCGGTGATCGGCCTTGCCTTTTTCATCGGCATCGTCCTGGTCGCCGTCTCTGCCGATTTCATAGCCCCCCATGCCCCCAACGAGCAGTATCGCGATGCGCTCCTCAAGCCGCCCTTCTGGCAGGAAGGCGGCAGCCTGAAATTTCCCCTCGGCACCGACGCCATCGGCCGCGATCTCCTGTCCCGGCTGATCTACGGTAGCCAGTATTCGCTCTTCATCGGCTGCATCGTGGTGTCGCTGTCGCTCGCGGTCGGGATCATCCTCGGCCTCGTCGCCGGCTTTTTCCGGGGGAAGGTGGACACCTTCATCATGCGGATCATGGACATCGTCCTGGCTTTCCCGAGCCTCCTGCTGGCCCTGGTCCTCGTCGCCGTGCTCGGCCCGAGCCTCATCAACGCCATGATCGCCATCGCCATCGTCCAGCAGCCCCACTACGTCCGGCTGACCCGGGCGGCGGTGCTGTCGGTGATGACCAAGGACTACGTGACCGCGGCAAAGGTCATTGGCGTGCGGCCCATGCGCCTGATGTTCGTGACCATCCTGCCGAACTGCATGGCCCCGCTCATCGTCCAGGCGGCGCTTTCCTTCTCCACCGCCATCCTTGACGCCGCGGCGCTGGGTTTCTTAGGCATGGGGGCCCAGCCGCCGACCCCGGAATGGGGCACCATGCTCGCCGAGGCCAGGGAGTTCATCCTGCGGGCCTGGTGGGTGGTGACCTTCCCCGGCATCGCCATCCTCACCACGGTGCTGGCCATCAACCTGATGGGCGACGGCCTGCGCGATGCCCTCGACCCGAAACTCAAACGTTCATAAGTTAAAGAAAAAAATGCCATTGCTTGAAATAGAAAACCTCAAGGTGACCTTCCAGACCGCCGGCGGCCTCTTCACCGCCGTGGATCGGGTCTCCCTGAACATAGAACCTGGCGAGATCGTCTCCATCGTCGGCGAATCCGGCTCCGGCAAGTCGGTGGCGATGCTGGCGCTGATGGGCCTCTTGCCCTGGACCGCCACCGTCACCGCCGACCTCCTCCGCTTCGACGGCCAGGACCTGATGACCATCGACAAGACCCAACTGCGCAAAATCATCGGCTGCCAGATGGCGATGATCTTCCAGGAGCCGATGACCAGCCTCAACCCCTGCTTCACCATCGGTTTCCAGCTCACCGAGACGCTGAAGATCCACCTCGGCATGAACCGGACGGAGCGGAAACGCCGGGCCATCGAGCTGCTCGACCTGGTCGGCATCCCTGAGCCGGAAAAGCGGCTGTCCGCCTTTCCCCACCAGCTCTCCGGCGGCATGAACCAGCGGGTGATGATCGCCATGGCCATCTCCTGTAACCCGCGGCTGCTCATCGCCGACGAGCCGACTACCGCCCTCGACGTCACCATCCAGGCCCAGATCCTCGACCTGCTGCTCACGCTGCAGAAGGAGAAGGGCATGTCGCTGGTCCTCATCACCCACGACATGGGGGTGGTGGCCGAGACCGCCCAGCGGGTTGTGGTCCAGTACGCAGGCCAGCAGGTGGAGCAACAGCCAGTGAAAGGGCTCTTTTCCGACCCCCACCACCCCTACACCCAGGCCCTGCTCAACTCCCTGCCGGAGCGTTCCAATTCGCGGCTGCTGCCCTCCATCTCCGGCATCGTCCCCGGCCAGTTCGACAAGCCGAAAGGCTGCCTGTTCTCGCCGCGCTGCCGCTACGCCACCGATCTCTGCCGGGAGAGGCAGCCCGAAGCGGCCCCGGCCGAATTCGGCCGGTCTTTGTGCCACTACTATCTCGCGGCCGGGATCCCCACCAATTATCCCCAGGAGGTGCGCGCATGAACGGCGAAGTAGTTCTTACCGCGAAAAACCTCACCCGCCATTACCAAGTGGAGCGCGGCAGCTTCAAGAAGCCGGCCGTACTCAAGGCCCTGGACGGCGCGACATTCAAGCTCGTCAAAGGCAGGACGCTGGCGGTGGTAGGCGAATCAGGCTGCGGCAAATCGACGCTCGCCCGCCTGGTGACGATGATCGAAAAACCGACCTCGGGGGAACTGGTGATCGACGGCATCGATGTCACCCGGGCCGACAAAGCAACCCTCGCCGGTCTCCACAAAAAAGTCCAGATCGTCTTCCAGGACCCCTACGGTTCGCTCAACCCTCGGCAGAAAATCGGGCATGCCCTGGAGGAGCCGCTGCTGGTAAACACCAACTTAGGCAGGAAAGAGCGGCGGGAGGCGGCGCAGAGGATCATCAATCTGGTCGGCCTCCGTCCGGAGCACTTCGACCGCTATCCCCACATGTTCTCGGGCGGCCAGCGCCAGCGCATCGCGGTAGCCCGGGCCCTGATGCTCAACCCGCAGATCGTGGTCCTCGATGAGCCGGTGTCGGCGCTGGACGTCTCCATCCAGGCCCAGATATTGAACCTCATCGCCACCCTGCAGGAGCAGTTCTCGCTTGCCTACCTCTTCATCAGCCACGATCTGTCGGTGGTCAAGCACATTGCCGACCAGGTGATGGTCATGTACCTCGGAAAGCCGGTGGAGTCGGGCAGTCGGGATGATCTGTTCGACCGCCCGCACCATCCCTACACCCGGGCCCTACTCTCGGCCACCCCGGTCGCCGACCCCTTCCGGGTCAAGGAGCGTATCGTCCTTCGGGGCGAGCTGCCCTCGCCCATCGCCCCGCCCTCCGGCTGCACCTTCCACCCCCGGTGCCCGTCGATGACCGACATCTGCCGAGAGAAGGTGCCGGAGATCCGCGGGATCGACGGCTGCCGGGTGGCCTGCCATCATCCGAAGATCTATTGAGTGGCTTTTTTTCGATCACCGGGCCTGCCGCAGGGGCGAAACTATCGCCCCTGCCGCCTCGCATACTTCTCACAGAAGCATTATGTCAGGAGAAGTTGCGCCGCGCCGGCGAATTGATTATGTTTATGAATTGAGAATCGCGTATATCCAACGTTTTCAGCATTCTGAGTAAACCGGGGCATCAGCGTGCCGCACCCCGAATCGCGATGTTCATGCCGGGAAAGCACCGCGCAGTGGCAGTAATGAAAAGGTTGTCTCCAAACCCGGGGGAAGTTCATGGGGCTCTTCGAATACCTTCCCACTCCAGCCATTTCTCTCGATCCGAATGCCCGCATCCTCAGGGCGAATATCCGCGCCCGATCGCTCTTCGGCTGGCGGTTCATTCCGGTCGAACCCATCCAGTTCACCCTCTATCTGGCATCATCGGAAATCCCGGCATTCACTCATTTTTACCGGCGCCTCGAGACCGACCGGGAGCTGGTGCTCTCCACCGGCATTTTCCCGCAGCACAACCTGCGGGTGCCGGTCACCATCAAAGGCACGAAATCGCCCGACGGGGAGTCCATCCTGATCCTCGACAGAAACGATGCCAGTTTTACCGGCTGCGGCGGCAAATGCCTCCATGCCGCAATCCTGGAGACCGAATACCAGGAGAACCCGGGCGGCATAGTCCTGGTGAACGAGGAGATGGAGATGGTCTCCTTCAACAACGAGTTCGTGAAAATCTGGAATATTCCCCCGGAAATCCAGCGCTCCCGGGATGAGCGGGCCTGTCTTCAAATCATCATGAACAAACTTGCGGACCCGAACGGTTTTTTCGAAAGGATACACGAGCTCTATCGAGACCCGGACGCGGTAAGCACAGACCATCTCCATCTCAAGGACGGTCGGGTCCTCTATCGCCATACCCATCCCATCTACAGTGGTGGCAGCTACCTGGGCAGGTTCTGGTACTATCTTGATATCACCACTTTCAAGGCGGCCCAGGTCCAGATAGAGAAACAGCGGATCTTTCACAACGCGATCCTTGAGAACATCCAGGACGGCATCGTCGCCTGCGACGCCCAGGGGCAGGTCTGCCTGTTCAACCGGGCTAGCCGTCATCTGTACGGGCAGACGCTCAACGACCCGAAACCGGTCCACCTCTCCGAGCTCGAGCACTATTCCCCTGAGGACATCAGCCCGATCCCTCCCGAGGAGACACCCCTTGCCAAGGCTCTGGCCGGTGTCGCCCTGAAGAACGAGGAAGTGATTATCTTCCGGAAACATACCCAGCACACCCTGCGGGTGAACGGTCAGGCCATGTACGACAGCGAAGGGAAGAAACTCGGCGCAGTGGTCTCCCTGCACGACATCACCGACTTGAACCGAGTGAAGGAACAGCTGAAATTCATGGCTTACCACGACCCCCTGACCGGGCTGCCGAACCGCCGCCTGTTCCACGATCTGCTGCAGCACAGCCTGCGGCATGCCCAACGTCACAACGAGCAGGTGGGTGTGCTCGTCCTCGACCTGGACAACTTCAAAACGATCAACGACGTCTACGGCCATGAAGTGGGCGATCAGATCCTCCAGGAAGTCGCCGACAGTTTGCGGTGGTTCCTGCGCGGTTCCGACATCCTCTGCCGCTGGGGCGGGGACGAGTTTGTCATCGCCCTGCTGGAGAGCGGCCATGCCAACGGCGTGGAAAAGGTCGCGACAAAGCTGTGTGAGAAAGTGCTCGAGCGGGTTCTAACCACCGGCAAATCCCGGTTGAGTGTCAGCATCGGCATTGCCGTGTATCCGCGCCACGGCACTGAACCCGATCTCCTCATCCGCAATGCGGATATGGCGATGTACCGGGCGAAGCGTCTTGGCCGGAACCGCTGCGAAATCTTTCTGCCGGACGATCTCACCTTCCTCCCGCCGACCATCTCTTAATGCGGGCTGACGCCCGCAGCCCAAGGGTTGTTATCCCCTCCCACAGCAGAGGGGACTCTTTTCAGTACCCCCTTGAGGGGTATAAGTACCTTCACGAAATTCATTCTTAAAAAACAAGAAATGAATTTCTAGGTACTAAGCAGCGGGCACGCCTATTTCGGAATTGCTCGGCAAGCGGTGATGGCATATTATGCCGGAATGCTGAGCCGAAATTGAAATCGGGATCAAAATCGAGACGAGGGGGCAGGGTATGCAAAGAACCAAGAGCTTTCAGCCTCTCCCATTTTATGAACATCCAATATTTACAGATCGTTGGAAATCTATCCATACTCCGATTTCGATAGCGATTTCGATTTCGACGGTCCGCACAGCAAAAAAACCTCACCAGGCCGTGCCGTTTTCCGGATGATTGTGCCGGCAGCGGGGAGGCTTGTGCGTTTATCTTAAGTCCCACACGACAGCGCGACGAAACAGTCCACCAAACTAAAACCACCATACCATGCCGATTGAAGTCATATCCCGCCTGGCGCCCACTCCCAGTGGCTATCTGCATTTGGGAAATGCCCTCAATTTCCTGATCACCTGGACGTTCGTCCGCAGAAGCCAGGGCAAACTGATCCTGCGGATTGACGATGCGGACAGCACCAGGGCCCGCCCCCAGTTTGTGGAAGATATCTTCAGGACATTGGAGTGGCTGGGGATCGACTGGGACATCGGCCCGTCGGGGCCTGATGATTTCTATGCCCGCTATTCCCAGTGCGCGGAAAAGGAGAAGTACTTCGCCGCCATAGAGGATCTGGACAGGGTGTACAGTTGCGGCTGCAGCCGGAAAATCATCCGCAAAACCTTCGGCACCACCATCTATGGGGGTAGTTGCCGCCACAAACGGCTGGCGTTCGTCAAAGGCAAGACCGCCAGACGGATCATCGTCGACAGAGCTTTGCGGGTCGATGGCAGAGACTTCGATCTCCGCCGGGCCGTAGGCGATTTTGTGCTGTGGACGCGGGATGACACTCCCGCCTACCAACTGGTCAGCCTGGTAGAGGACGAAAGCCGCAAAGTTACCCATATCTTCCGGGGAGAGGACCTGCTGAGCTCAACCTACGCCCAGAAATACCTCGCCGAAGAACTGGGGTATACGACGTTTTTGCAGGCGGAGGTTTTCCACCATGAACTCATCCATGATGCCGGAGGAGGCAAGCTGGCAAAATCGAAAGGCTCCGCCTCCCTGGCGGCTCTTCGAGATTCGGGTATCCACAGAGAAACCATTCTCGAGATGCTCAGTCCTTACCTCGAACGTTTTTTTAACCCACACAGAGATTGAAAATGGCTAAATCCTATGCCCCGCGCATGCACTCGGCGGAACACATACTCAACCAGACGATGGTCAGGAAATTCGCCTGCGGACGTTGCTTCAGCGCCCACGTCAATAAGAAGAAGTCCAAGTGTGACTACCACTTCGACAGAGCCCTGACCGAGGACGAAGCGAATGAAGTGGAAGCAGCTGTCAATTCGACGATTTCTGCAAACCTGGATGTAATCGAAGAGATGGTTTCCCTTGAGGAAGCCACCCGCAACTATAACCTCACCCGTCTTCCCGAGGGCGTCGAAACCGTTCGCATAGTGCGCATCGGCAACTATGATTCCTGCCCATGCATCGGCGAACATGTGCAGAATACCGCCGAAATCGGCGAGTTTCAGATGATCTCCCACGATTTCAGCGAGGGAGTTCTCCGGATACGCTACAGACTCGCCGACCCGGAAGAGCGGTGAAGGGTGAGCAGTCGGCCCATTGGTTCCTGTCACCTGAAAAAGCGTCTAACACCCCACTAATGCGGGCTGACGCCCGCAACCCAAGGGCTGTTATCCCCTCACACTGCAGAGGGGATAAGTACCTTCACGAAATTCGTTCTTAAAAAGCAAGAAACGAATTTCTAAGGTACTAATGCGGGCTGACGCCCGCAACCAAGGGTTGTTATCCCCTCCCACAGCAGAGGGGATAAGTACCTTCACGAAATAATTTTCTGCCAAAAACGCGAAGAAAATTATCTCTAAGGTACTAATTGCGGAGCTGAACTGTTTCTCCGAAATGTCTTTCATAATCAGTATAGCCCTCGGCACCGGGAGTATACCAGGTTGACATATCGTCATAGGGCGTCAGAGGCAGGTCATCGCGCCAGCGTTCGACAAGATCGGGATTGGTGATGAAAGGCCGGCCTATCGCTGCCATATCCGCAGCGCCCTCAGTTATCCTCTGCAGCGCATCCTCTTTGGTGTATCCGCAGTTGCCGATGATGATGCCATCGTAGTGTTTACGGAATTCGGCCAAAGTCATCGGCTCGCCTTTTCCATGAAAACCGAAGGCAAGGCCGTCCATGATGTGCACATAACCGAGATCAAGGGCATTGAGCTGTTTGATGACATAGAGATACGTCTCCCGGAAGTCATCGCTCCCCATGTCGTTGAACACACCGTTCGGCGAGATGCGGACACCGACTCTTTGAGAAGGCCAGACATCGAGAACGGCCTCCAGGACCTCACCGAGAAACCGGTATTTGTTTTCCATGGAACCGCCATAGCTGTCTTTACGATGATTTGTTCTAGAATCGAGAAATTGATTTAGCAGATACCCATTGGCACTGTGTATCTCGATACCGGAAAATCCGGCTTCCCTGGCATTTACCGCAGCATTTCTGTAATCGTTGACCGTGGCCTTGATTTCCTCAACCGACAGCGGGCGCGGCACCTCATACTCTTTTTTGCCGAACGGGGTGCGGATCGTGTCCCCGCCAAGTTTCACGGCGGATGCGGAAACCGGCAGCTCGCCGTTATGAAAGTCGCTGTGCGAGGCTCTTCCGCAGTGCCACAGCTGCAGAAAAATATGGCTTCCGGCCTCCCTGACGCGTGCCGTTGTCTTCTTCCAGCCGGCGGTCATTTCCGGCGTATAGATCCCGGGCGAACCAACCCAGCCGTTACCCTGCGGCGAAACGACGGTTGCCTCGGAAATGATGAGCCCGGCAGAGGCTCGCTGGGCATAATATTCGGCCATCAACTCATTGGGTATCCTCGAGTCCCCGGCGCGACCACGGGTCATGGGGGCCATGGCTATCCTGTTCTTCAGTTGCAGGTCGCCAATATTTACGGATTCGAATAATTGTCTCGCCATGTTGATCTCTCCTGCAGAGCTGGTTGCATCGGCATGGGCGGTTCGACGGCCCGTCTTTATTTTATACACCGATGTATAAATTGCTTTACGTCAATATTATACAGCTTTGTCTAAAATCAAGTCTGTGTTATTGTATTTCTTAGATGGACGTTGCAACAGACAACAGGATCATTATGGATATCGAGAAAATAGCAGAAAAAAAATGTCGGGGCAGGCCAGCCTCGTTTGACCGGGATCAGCTTATTGCCCAGGTCATGGAACTGTTCTGGGAGCGAGGGTACAACAACCTCTCCCTCAATGAGGTTGCCAGAGCCACGGGATTGACACGGGCAAGTCTTTATAACGCCTTCGAGACCAAGGAAGCGCTCTTTCTTGAGGTGGTTGAGCAATACCTGGCCAAATCGCCGGAGGCAGGCCTGGCGGATATTGGTGATGGAGAGCCGGTCGGACCTGCCTTGTATCGGTTTTTCGCTACCATCTCCACGATGCTTGCCGCGGACAGCAAGCACCGTGGCTGCCTGGCGGTGAATTGCCTGACGGAGCAGCTCCCGGAAGATTCGCCGTTGGGAAGAACTCTTGCGGGAATGCAAGAGAAGAAGAGACGAATATTCAAGATGCTGATGCAGAAGGCGATCACGCAAAAAGAGGTGCCGGAAAGCACCGATGCGCAGGTGACGGCGAATATGCTCCAAGCCTTTTTGAACGGTCTCTCCCTGTTTTCAAAAAACGGAATACCTGCGAAAGACCTCCAGGCCATGTCGAAGACTTTCCTGAAGAATATAGGATTCGTCGAGTCATCGGCCGAAGTAGAGTAATTGGTGGCCTGGAGCGGAAGGAGTGGCAGAGTCTCCCCCCTGACATCGGATCCTTCCTCAATAAGAAAGTCATTTCTCAAGAATCGACAAAGGAGAGCCGACCATGGATAAACCGAAAGTCGCCGTTGTCACCGGCGGAGCACGTGGTATAGGCAAGGCCATATGCGACGCCTTCGCTGCCCGGGGGACTGCCGTCTGCACCATCGATCTGCTGGACAACGACTACTTTATTGGAGACATCGCGGAGGAAAAGGTGCTCAGGATGTTTTCCGACAAGGTCATTGCCGAACACGGCGCAATCGACTTTCTGATCAACAACGCCTGCCTTTCCCGGGGCGGGTTGAAGAGCTGCTCCTACGACGATTTCAACTACGTGTTGCGCGTCGGGGTGGCCGCGCCTTTTCTCTTAACCCGGCTGTTCATGGACCACTTCAACACTCCGGCCAGCATCGTGAATATTTCCTCCACCCGCCATCTGATGAGTCAGGCAGATACCGAAAGCTATACCGCGGCCAAAGGAGGCATCACTGCCTTGACTCACGCAATGGCCGTCACCCTTGCTGGAAAAGCGAGGGTAAACTCGATCTCCCCGGGTTGGATCGACACCACCGGCAAAGACTTCCAAGGTTCCGATGCGAGTCAGCATCCGGTTGGCCGAGTGGGGGAGCCAGCCGATATTGTCAATGCCGTCATGTTCCTGTGCGATGAGAAGAGCAGCTTCATCACCGGGCAGAATATCACGGTCGATGGCGGCATGACGAGGCTGATGATTTACCACGACGATCATGGCTGGACGTTCGATGAAGGTCGCTGAAATGGTGACCAATGCCGGCCCGCGTGCATCGGAACCGGCTTGTCATTTTCGACACGGCAGCCGGTAGAGCCGGCATGGCGGCGGTGTTCCGGCTTCAGGCAGGGACGCCTCCTCCATCGCACACTCCGCACCTGCTTTTCGGGCGTCTGGTCGCAGTTGATGGATCATGACCGTCCTGGGAGCTGTCGCCATGGTGGGCTTGGCCTGGACCTTGGCAGTATCCTGAGCGCGGTGCCTGCGAGCCATCAGCATGTAGAGCGACGGCACGACGAAGAGGGTGAAGATAGTGCCGACGGTCATGCCCCCGACCAGGACCAGCCCGATGGAATTACGGGCCGCGGCGCCGGCGCCGGAGACAAGGGTGAGCGGAAAATGGCCGGCCACCGTCGCTACCGAGGTCATGAGCACCGGACGCAGGCGGGTCATCGCGGCGTCGCGGATCGCCTCCCGCTTGCCGAGCCCCTGTTCCTGGAGCTTATTGGCGAATTCGACGATGAGGATGCCGTTTTTGGCGACCAGGCCGACCAGGGTCACCAGGCCGACCTGGGCGTAGATGTTCATCGTCGTCGTCCACCCGCTGGTGAAAAAGGGTGTGGACGGGTCCGGAATCTTGAGGACCGTGAAGAGCAGCGCGCCGAACATCGCCAGCGGCACCGAGCCGAGGAGGATCACGAAGGGATCGCGGAACGAATTGAACTGCACGGCCAGCACGAGAAAGATCATGGTGATGGCAAGGGCCAGCGCCGGCAGGAACTTGCCCCCCTCGGTACGGAGCTGGCGCGACTCGCCGGTGTAGTCGATGGTGTAGCCCGACGGCAGGATGTCTTTCGCCGCCTTCTCCAGCACCGCCAGCGCGGCGTTCAGCTGGCCGGTGCCCCCCGAGATCTTCACCGCGTTGAGCTGCTGGAAACGATTCAGGGCCCTCGGCACGGTCCGGTTCTCGATGGTGGCAAACGTCTGCAGCGGCACCAGCGCCCCGTTCGGCCCGGTCACATAGAGATCCTGCAGCTGGTCGGGGTTGAGTCGGCCGCCGCGTTCGAGCTGGGCTATCACCTTATAGCTGCGGCCTTGGATGTTGAAGCGGTTGACGAAGTCGCCGCCGAGGGCGGCAGTCAAGTCGGCCCCCACTTGAGCCAGATTGAGGCCGAGAGCGGCCACTTTCTCATGATTGAAAACGATCTCCGACTGCGGCTGGTCGTACTTGAGGTCGAGCTGAGTGAACCAGAACAGGCCGCTTTCCATCGCCTTCTGCTGCAGCTGCCGGGCATATTCCAGGAGACGATCGGACTCATTGGTGGAAGCAACCACGAACTCCACCGGGAACTGGCTGCCTCCGGGCAATGCCGGAGGCGAAGCGACGAACAGCTGCAGGCCGGGATTGGCGAAGAGCTTGCCCTGCACGTCGGGGATGATCTCCATCACCGTGCGCTCCCGCTGAGCCCACGGCTTCACCACCAGACCGCCGAAACCGTCGACGCCATAGGCCGCGGCAAACGGATCTGAGGGCGAAAAAAGCAGCTGGAAGGTGAAATCCCGCTCGGGGACCGAGAGGAACACCTCTTCGGAGGCCCTGGCGAAGTGGCGTTTCTGGTCCGTGGTGGCATTGGTCTGGGCATTGATGATGGAGAACATGAACCCCTGGTCCTCCACCGGCGCGAGCTCGGTGGGCGAGAACATATACATGGGGATCGCCGCCAGGCCGAGGATGATCCACACGGCGTAGACCATGGGTCGCACCACAAGCGAACGATCGAGCATCCGGCCGTAGGAGGCGCGCAGCCGGTCGAAGCGTCGGTTGACCCAGCCGGTGAAGCCGCGCTCCTCGCCTCCGCCGCCGCGGAGCAGTTTCGACGCCATCATCGGCGACAGGGTCAGCGCCACGATGCCGGAGATCGTCACCGCCCCCGCCAGGGTGAGGGCGAACTCCCTAAACAGCGCGCCGGTCAGCCCGCCCTGCAGGCCGATCGGCGTATAGACCGCGGCCAGGGTGATGGTCATGGCGATAACCGGGCCGACCAGCTCGCGGGCGCCGAAGAGCGCCGCCTCGAGCGGTTTTCTGCCCAGGCGCAGATGACGCTGGACGTTTTCGACCATGACGATGGCATCGTCCACCACCAGGCCTACCGACAGCACGATCGCCAGCAGCGTGAGCAGGTTGAGGGTGAAGCCGAACACCTGCATCAAAAAGACCGCGCCGATCAGCGACAGCGGAATCGCCACCACGGGCACCAGAACCGAACGGAGCGAGCCCAGGAACAAGAAGATGACGAGCACCACGATGAGCAGCGTGTCGGTGAGCGTACCGAGCACCTCATGGATCGCGTTCTGCACGTATTCGGTGAAGTCGTAGCACACTACCGCCTCAAGGCCTGCCGGCAGATCCGGGCGGATGGCCTCCAGTTCTTCCCGAACCTTTTCGATCACTTCGATGACATTGGCGTTCGGCAGCACGAAGACCCCGGCGAACACCGCGGTGATGCCGCTCATACGCACCTCGGTGTCGTAATCTTCGGCGCCGAGTTCGACCTCGGCGATATCCTGCAGGCGGATGATCGTATCGTTTTCCTGGCGGACCACCAGCTGTTCGAACTGCTCGGCGGTATGCAGGTCGGTGTTGGTGGTCAGGGTCGCGCGGACCAGCGAGCCCTTGGTACTGCCCACCGGGGCGAGAAAGTTGTTGGCGGCCAGCGCGGCCCGCACCTGCGCGGGGCTGATATTCAACGCCGCCATCCGCTCCGGCTGCAGCCAGATGCGCATGGCAAAGGTCCGGGCGCCGTAGATTTCGATGTTCTGCACGCCGGCGACCGACGCCAGCCTTGGCTGCACCATCCGCACCAGATAGTCGGTGATCTGCCCCTGGCTGAACGTCTCGGAGGAAAAGGCGAGATAGGCCGAGGCGAACTCGGAGTCGGCCGACACCACGGCAATCGACGGCACCTCAGACTCGAGCGGCAGCTCGTTGCGGATCTGATTGACCTTGGCGGTGATATCGGCAAGGGCCTTGGTCTGATCGTAATTGAGCTTCAACCGCGCGGTAACCAGCGAGAGGCCCTGCAGGCTTTTGGATTCCACGTAGTCGATGCCGTCAGCGGAGGCGATGGCCCGCTCGAGCGGGGTAGTGACGAAGCCCCGGATCAGTTCCGGGCTCGCCCCGACATACACCGTGGTGATGACGACCGAAGCGTTTTCGCTGCGCGGGTACTGGCGGACACTGAGCGACTGCCAGGCCTGCACCCCGGCGATGATGATGAGCAGATTGATCACGATCGCCAGGACCGGGCGTTTGACGAAGATATCGGTGAAAGCTTTGGTGGGCGGCACTGGCATGGCTCCCCCTCATACCCCCTGCGGGGTTTTTCGTAGGGTGCACTCTGTGCACCAGGTGCATGGAATGCACCCTACGGCACTCACTGAATATCTGGAAATCAACACAATATTCATGAGAATCCCGATCAGGTGTTTCCCGGCTTCGGTGAAAAGTTGAATTCCGGGGCAAGACTGTTGTCGATCGTGACGACGGCGCCGGGACGCAGTCTGAAGACGCCTGCGGAGACAATCCTGTCGCCGGCTTTCACTCCCTCGTTCACCATCACAAAATCCCCCTGCCGTGCCCCCAGGTGCACCTGCTGCTGCCTGACGACCAGGGGGTTCGTGTCCCCGTCCGCCTCGCCCTCCTCGATCACAAAGACCGCGTCGCCGAACGGCGCGTGCATCACCGCGGTGGCCGGAATGAACAGCGCCTTCTCCGACTGCGCCAGAATCAGATCGACCGAGACGAACATCCCCGGGCGGAGCCTCCCGTCGCCGTTGGCGAGCGTTGCCTGGACGCGGACGCTTCGCGTCGCCTGATCGATCTCCGGGTTGATGGCCGTGACCTTGCCGCTAAACTTCTGCCCCGGGTACGCGTCGGACGACACCGCAACATCCAGGCCATCAGTCAGGACGCCCAGGCGCTGCTGCGGCATGGAAAACTCGACATACACTGGGTCGAGCGACTGCAGCGATACCACCGGATTGCCTTTGTTCAGAAACTGCCCGAGGTTGATGCTGCGAATGCCGAGCTTGCCGGCAAACGGCGCGCGTACGGTTTTCCTGGCGATTACCGCCTTGAGGTTTTCGACCTGAGCATTGGCCTGCCGCAAGGCGACCTCGGCCGAGTCGAAATCCGCCTGGGGAATGCTTTTGTTGGCGATCAGGTCCCTGGCGCGCTTGAAGGAGAGCCGCGCCAGGTCGGCGGCCGCTTCAGCGGCGCGCAGCTGAGCCTGCTCGATGTCGACATCGAGCCGTACCAGCTCGGCGCCGGCAGCCACCATGGTCCCCCCCTCGAAGAGGATCTCACGCACGATGCCATCGGCCTCGGCGCTGACCACGGTTCCCCTGAAGGCCACCACCGAGCCAACCGCCGGAACCCGTGGCTGCCAGTCCTTCGCGAAAACCTCGGCGGCATTGACCACCTCCGGAGGCATCACCTGCTGGGCGGCCTTGGCCTCCATCTCGTCGAACTGGAGCAGCTTGACGCCGACCAGCGAGGCGACGATCGGCATGGCAATGACCACTCCCAGGATGAACCAGCCGAAGTTCCGTGAGAGAGATGGTTTCGGTTTTTCAGGTTTTTCATTGAGAAGCTGATTGTTCATGGATGACTCGTGTCCTTGCTGTGACATGTCATTTCCCGGGGATCATCCCGGCGTTCCTTCACTACTCGCTAGTCACTCGGCCATACTCGATTCTAATGAGCGCTGAGCCCTCAACCCAAAGATTGTTATCCCCTCCCACTGCAGAGGGAATAAGCACCTTCACAAGATTCATTTTTAGAAAAGAAGAACTGAGTTTCTATGGGTACTAACAACCCGGTTTTTCGGGACAACTTCCGACCTCACCAATATTACCAGAGAAAGCGAGACAGGAAGAAACTAAGAATGATTCCCGTTCTTGTCGATAGCTGCGCCTGCCACTCCCTCACCTTCCCGCGAGGTTGACTGAACCGCAGCAGACCTGGCAGCCTAAAAATTGAAGGACAACGCCTTACACTGTCCCCTGTCGCTCCTTATGATTGAAAAAGGCGTACCGGAAGACCACAGTCAGGTTTTCCTCCTTTTCCCCCATTGACTGGCTTTTGGAGGTGCCGGCATGAGAAAGATCATCGTTCTCTCTTTCATAACTCTCGACGGCGTAATGCAGGCTCCGGGCGGGCCTGATGAAGATCCTACCGGCGGATTCAGCCACGGCGGCTGGGTAGCCGGTTACTTTGACGAGTTCCTCGGCAAGGTGATGGATAAACAGATGAAGGAACCCTTTGATCTCTTGCTCGGCAGGAGGACATATGAGATATTTGCGGCCTACTGGCCGTATGTGCAGACCGAGGGCGATGCCATTGCAGCCGGACTGAACACGGCAAAGAAATACGTGGCCTCAAAGACGCTGAGACACCTCGACTGGAGCAATTCCGAGGTGATAGCTGGCGATGTCGCAGACGAGATCCGGAGATTAAAGGAGCAGGAGGGACCGGAAATACAGGTTCATGGCAGCGGAAATCTCATCCAGACGCTCTTGAGGCACGACCTGGTCGACGAGTTCAGGCTGAAGATATTCCCCATAACGCTCGGCATGGGCAAGCGCTTATTTGCCGAGGGCTCGATTCCCGCCGCATTCACCCTGCTTGCAAGCGAGATTTCACCGAACGGCGTCATCGTTGCGACATACTCCCGGGCGGGAAACGTCCAGTCAGGGTCGTTTGCTCCGGACTCCCCCTCCGAGGCCGAGCTCGCCCGACGCAGGCGACTCGCCGCGGCCCCTGGAAACACTCAACACAGGAAGAAATAATGAACCGGGATCAACCGATGGCTTAGCCGCTTCCCACCTGTGTGATGGGAAAGCTCAAGTTGTGCACGAAGGCATTTTGGAAATCGCTGTTGGCGGCAAGCTCCACCACTGTCATTGCTCTGGCGAGAGCCTGGGCCTCAAACAGGTATTTTGTATCGCAGAGTGCCATGATTGCGCCCGCCCCGGCAGAATTTCCCACCACCTGAATCCGCCGAGGATCAATGGCGGGGATCATACCCAGGGCGATCATGTCTTCCTTGTTGAGATAGGAGCCGAAAGCCCCCGCGACCAGGATCCTGTGCAGCTTGGTAATTCCCGCTGCCCGCATGAGGAACAAGATGCCGGTGCTTAAGGCCCCTTTGCCAAGCTGCACGGCACGGATATCTTTCTGGCTGATGACAATTTCCCGGCCGTAGGCCGTCCTGTCCGCCGGAACAATGAGATAGCGCCGGCCGTTTCCTGCCGATTCCAGCAACCCTCGAATCGATGACGCATGTGCGAACAGGCCGCTGGGGCCGATGATATCAGCCCGGAGCATGGCCGAAATCGCGCTGATGACGCCGGAGCCGCACAGCCCCGACGGCCGGACCGGCACCCCGCCGTCCCTCTTGACCACCGAAAATTCAGGCTCAAAATCACGGCCCGAGATGGAGACCTTATCGATTGCCCCCGGAATCGCCTGCATCCCGCAGGAAAGCGCCGCGCCCTCAAAGGCGGGACCGGTGGCGCAGGAGGTGGCGTAGACGCCGTCAATCCCTTTGAGCACCAGCTCGCCGTTGGTGCCAAGATCGATGAGCAGAGTGCCCGGCGGCTGTTCGGACAACTCTGTGGCGATGGCCGCGGCCAGGATGTCGCCGCCGAGAAAACCGGAAACCTGGGGCAGTGTCTCCACCATCAGCCGGGGAAAGGCGAGACCAAGATCGTTCCCAGGGGTCTTTCGGGCCTCGTAGAATTGCGGCGCATAGGGTGACATGCCGATAGACAGCGGGCTCACCCCGAGAAGAATATGGATCATGGCAGGGTTGCCGACCACCACCATTTTCGCCAGGCGTTCTGCCGGCAGCCGGGTGTCGGCGAGCAAGGCCCGGATCCCCCACTCGATGGCCTTGACTACCAGCTGCTTCAGCCGGAGGAGTTTCTCGCGGCAATCGCCGATCTGCCCGATCCGGCTCATCACATCGTCGCCGTAGAGGGCCTGCGGGTTTTTAACGGCGATCGAGGAAATGACCGATTTTTTAACAAAATCGACTAGATAAACAGCAATCGTCGTCGTGCCGAGATCGACGGCAAAACCAGGGACGATATCCGGCCCTGGGGATTGCGCGGCTTCAGAAGCAAAGGAAGCCGGCAGGTTCGCCGGCGCCTTGTCGATGATGTGGGCGGACAGGAGCGACTCTTCGGGAATAACGAGCCGCATGTCACCCTCGACCGTCAGGATGCATGCCTCCCGCCCGACCGCCTGGCCGCTCCCGTCGATCGCCTCCACCCGGCACTTGCCGCACCGCCCCTTTCCCCCGCAATCGGCGCGTAGGAAGATGTTGCCTGCCATCAGCGATTCGAGGAGGTTGTCTCCGCTGCTCGCCATAATTTTCCGCCCGTGGGGCAGCAGTTCAATGCAGTGCAGTCGTGCCATATGCCTTGATCTTGTTATTCCTGAACGTGATAATGCTATTATTCCGGACGGCTAATTCCCTCGATCGTGGACAGCCGCCGCATGACGGACCGAAACGTACCGTAATCGAATTCCCACTTCAAAAAAAATGCCGGGTGTATCGCTAAAATTACGCCTTCCGGGAAAGAGACGGTCACCCGCGCTCGAGAGGGTTGGCAAGTCCTTCCGAATTGAAGTATTATGTCAGGAGAAGAAAAGAGCGGCAATCCGCCGCAGTTCCGCGACATGCCAATGGACAAGCACGTACAATCTGAATCGTCGAGCACCTTCGATCTGACCAGCATAGATTTCATCTCGGTGATGGATTTCTTGGACGAAGGGGTCATCATCACCGACCACCGGGGCGTCATCCACTACTACAATGAAACCCAGGCCCAGATCGACGACCTCGACCGCAATTTCGTGATCGGCAAGCAGGTAACCGACATCTACCAGCTCTGCGGCGACACCAGCCTCATCATGCTGTGCATCAAGCTGGGCCGGCCGATCCGCAACCGGACCTTCTTCTATAAGACCAAGTTCGGCAAGGTGGCCAACACCATCCACTCCATCTTCCCCATCTATCGGAACGCCCGGATATGGGGGGCGATCTGCTTCGTCAAGGACTACCAGATCCTGCGCAACACCACCCCGGTCGTCTCGATTCCCGACATCAAGCCGGTCAAGGAGAACGGCACCCGCTACACCTTCGCCGACATCATCGGCCATAATCGCAACCTGGCCCGTTCGATCAACACTTCCCGGACTGCCGCGGACTCCATTTCGCCGATCATGCTGATCGGCGAGACCGGCACGGGGAAGGAACTCTTCGCCCAGTCGATCCATAACCACAGCAGCCGCAGCGAAAAGCCCTACATCGCCGTCAACTGCGCGGCGATTCCGGAAAACCTGCTGGAGGGCCTCCTGTTCGGGACCACCAAGGGGGCCTTCACCGGGGCCATGGATAAGCCGGGACTCCTCGAGCAGGCAAACGGCAGCACACTTTTCCTCGACGAGCTCCTCTGCATGCCGCTCCCGCTGCAGGCCAAACTGCTCCGGGTACTGCAGGAGAAGAAAGTGCGACGGATCGGCTCGACGCGGGAAATCAACCTCAATATCAAGATCATCAGTTCGGTGAACAAGCCCCCGCGCGACGCGATCAACAGCAATGAGCTGCGCATCGATCTCTTCTACAGGATCGGCGTGGTCATGGTAAAAATCCCGCCGCTCCGGGAGCGGCTGGACGATCTCGCCGAGTTGGTTGGCCACTTTCTCGTCAAACTCAACACCAGCCTCGGCACCAACGTTCGCGAAGTCTCCGAGGATGTGATCGAACTCTTCAAAAGCTATTGCTGGCCGGGGAATATCCGCGAGCTGGAGCATCTCCTGGAAGGGGCCCTGAACATCGTCGGCTTCGACGAGGAGCTGTCGTTGAAGTACTTCTCGGCCGCCATCGACACCATGGACGACGATCTGGCCGAGTCCCCCCTCCCGCACCAGCTGCCTGCGGCCGTCCCGCAAGCCCATTTTCCACCATCCGCCTCAGCCGTAAAAAGGTCGGAGGACGAGCCGTTGCTGACTGCGGGCGCCAATCTCCCGGAAAGCTATTCCCGCCTGGAACGCAGTACGCTGTACGCAGCCCTCACCGCCAGCGGCGGTAACATTTCCCAAGCCTCGCTACGGCTGGGCATTTCCCGCCAGCTTCTTCATTATAAGATGAAAAAGCATGGCTTGCGTCGGGAATATTTCGCCGGCAAATAGTCTGCAACGCCCCCAACTACCGTTCATTCCGATCGGCCGTACCTGCAAAATATTTTTCACTCTTTACTTTTTCTCCTGAAAAATATTTTTCACAGAAAAATATTTTTCAGGGACTTCCACATCCGCGGCAGCTAATCCAGTTATCCATTCCCTGATAATCCTGAACATACGGCAAACTTAGCAAGTTCTCTACGTTGTGGCATGCCCTTTGCTCAAGGAGGGCAGCGAGGAGAAAAGGCACAAGAACAGCAGTTCAACGGTGAAACATTACCTTTTACAAAGGAGATGCATATGTCATCAAGCACTAGTCCCCCCCGGACTCTCGACCCCGCCATGACGGCACGAGAGAAAGTTTCCCAGGGAAATCCCGTTCTTTATATCTCATCCTCAATCATTCTCCTGTTTGTCGTCCTGGGCATGTTCTTGCCGGAACAGACCGGGACCGTCGTCAACAAGGTTTTTGCCTTCCTGACCACGGATTTTGGCTGGCTGTATCTCCTTTCCGTCGCCATCTTTCTGGTGGTTGCCTATGGAATCGCCCTTTCCCGCTATGGTTCAATCAGACTCGGCAAAGATGATGACCGCCCGGAATTCACCAACTTCCAATGGTTTGCCATGCTCTTCGGTGGCGGCATGGGCATCGGCCTGGTCTTCTGGTCGGTAGCCGAACCGATCATGCACTATCTCAGCCCGCCGGTGGGAACCGGCTCCACTCCTGAAGCCATGGCCACCGCAATGCGTATCGTTTTCTTCCACTGGGGGATCCATGCCTGGGTCATCTTTGCCATCGGCGGCCTGGCGCTTGCCTATTTTCAGTTCAGGCGAGGGCTGCCGTTTTTGATCAGCTCCGCCTTTTATCCGCTCATCGGCGACAGGATCTATGGCCCAATCGGCAGGGCTATCGACATCCTCTCCGTTTTCGCGACGGTTTTCGGGGTGGCGACCAGCCTTGGCCTCGGCTCCAGCCAGATTGCCACGGGCCTCAACTATATCTGGGGTATTCCGGCATCTCCTGCAACAATTGCAGTGATCATTGCGATCATTACCGCTCTCTTCACGCTGGCAACCATTTCCGGCCTGCATAAGGCCATGCAGTTTGCCGCCAATCTCAAGATATGGCTGTCCATAGCCTTCATGGCCTTCATATTCCTGTTCGGCGGCATGGTCGGCATCCTCAACACCTTTACCGGAACGCTCGGCTCGTACCTGCAGAACTTTGTCGGCCAGACTCTGTGGATGGACAACGCCAAATGGATCAACGGCTGGACTGTCTTTTATTGGGCCTGGTGGATTGCATGGGCGCCCTTTGTCGGCCAGTTTGTGGCGAGGGTATCCAAGGGGAGAACCATCCGTGAGTTTATTTTTGCGGTGACGCTGCTGCCGGTCGGATTTTCCTTTATCTGGCTCGCTATCTACGGCGGCGCCGCATTTCAGCTGGATCAGACCAGCGGCGGCGCCATCAAGGAGGCAGTCAACGCCGATTACACTACCGCCTTATTCGTCACCTTGAAGCAGCTTCCCGGCTATTTCCTGACGGGACCGCTGGCGATACTCCTCATCATCGCTTCCTTTGTCGGCGCCGCCAACTCCGCCACTTATGTGCTGGCGATGCTGACCTCCGGCGGGGATATGGATCCGGGTAAAAAACTGCGGGGTTTCTGGGGTGTCGCTCAAGGTGCAATTACCATCATGCTCATACTGGTAGGTGGGACGGCAGCGCTCAAGGCGCTGCAGACCGCTTCGATTGCCGCGGCCTTTCCGTTCATGCTGATCATGCTGGTAATGTGCTACAGCATTTACGTCGCTCTGCGCGAAGACTCCGCATCCGGAGGCAGAGGTTAAACAACATATAAACTACAAGGGCTCGGGCTGCCAAGCACGAGCCCAAGCTGCAAGGAGGTAACCATGTATGATAGAATGCAGGAGCTGACTGCGTCGCAGATGACCAAGATTCACGACGCGTCAATGGAACTCCTGAAAACCACCGGCATCGTCGTCAACGAAGAGGAGGCTCTCGCCATCTTCAAGAAACACGGCTACAAGGTTGAAGGCAAGACCGTCTTCCCGACCGAGGCCCAACTGCGGAAGGCGCTCTCCTCGGCGCCGGCGAAGTTCACCATCGAGGCGAGGAACCCGAAAAAGAGCGTCACCGTAGGCGATGACGACTTCGCTTTCTTCCCCGGTTACGGCGCCCCCTACATCATCACCGGACAGGGGCAGCAGCGGGAAGCTACCATGGAGGACTACGACACCTTCTGCAAACTCATCCACACCTCGAAGTACCTCGACATGAACGGCTGGATGATGGTCGAGCCGTCGGACATGCCGGTGGAGACCGTCCATATGGACATGATGCTCTCCAACATGCTCCTGTGCGACAAGCCCTTCATGGGCAGCCCGTCTTCCCGCCAGGGGGCGCTCGACGGCATCGAGATGGCCTCCATCCTCTGGGGAGGCAAGGGCAGGATCACGGAGCGGCCGGTCTCGATTTCGCTCATCAATTCCCTGTCGCCGCTGCAGTTTTCCGAAGAGATGGTCGGGTCGCTCATCGAACTGGCCCGTCACGGCCAGGCCTGCATCGTCGCCTCCCTCATCATGGCGGGTGCCTCAGGGCCGGTGACGCTGGCAGGCGTCCTTGCCCTGCAGAATGCCGAGATCCTCACCGGCATCGCCCTGGCGCAGCTGGTCCGCGAAGGCGTACCTGTTGTCTACGGCTCCACCTCCTCGGCGATGGACATGAAGACCGGGGCCCTGTCGATCGGCGCGCCGGAACTGTCGAAGAACGTCAACTACACAGCCCAGATGGCGCGGTTCTACAAGCTTCCCAGCCGGTCGGGCGGCGGCCTTACCGATGCCCTCTACCCGGACGCCCAGGCCGGGGCGGAATCGGCGCTTGCCCTCTACACGGCGGCCCGCAACGGCATCCACGTCATCCTTCACGCCTGCGGCATCCTCGGCTCCTACATCGCCATGAGCTTTGAGAAATTCCTCATCGACGAGGAGGTCTGCGGGATGGTCCGACAGATGCTCAAGCCGATCGAGATCAGCGACGACAGCATCGACCTCGACATGATAGCGAAAGTCGGCCCGGGCGGCCAGTACCTGACCCAGCCGAAGACCTTCAAGCTCTGCCGGACCGAGTTCTTCCTCCCGGACCTGATGGCCCGGACCAACTACGACAGCTGGGAGGCATCGGGGAAAAAGAAGATCCATGAGGTGGCGGACAGCAAGCTCACCCAGCGGCTGGCCAAGTACGTCAAGCCGGATATCGACCCAGCCATCGAGCACGACCTGACCGAGTACGTCAACAGCCGGAAAAACAGCTGAAAGAGGAGCCTCCTGCAGAAATGTGGATCTTCGTTCAAGATCAAGCCACAACGCGAAGATTGGGCGAAAAGACTACATTGCGAGAGGTGCAAGGGAGACCGAAGAGATGAGGGCGAGAGAAGACAGCTGGAGCGGTGTGACTGTGAATAAAAGTATCTGGGCCGGGATCGACCGGGTGATATTCTTCGGCTCCATCGCCCTCGTCCTCCCCTTCATCGTGTTCGGCGCCTTCTACCCCGACCTCTTCGGCCGGGCGGGCAGCGCCGCCCTTGCCTGGGTTACCCGGGTCTGGGGCTGGCTCTATCTCTCCTCTGTCAACATCTTTGTCCTGGCCGGATTGCTGCTGGCCTTTTCTCCCCTTGGCAGTATCCGCCTGGGCAAGGATGATGAGAAACCGGAATTCAGCACGCTGAGCTGGTTTGCCATGCTTTTTTCCGCCGGCATGGGCATCGGCCTGGTCTTCTGGTCGATCGCCGAGCCGCTCTACCACTTTTCCGGCCCTCCGATGGGAGAGGCCGGCACCGCCGAGTCCGCCCGTCTGGCCTTTTCCATCTTTTTTCACCACTGGGGCATTCATGCCTGGGCGACCTATGTGGCGGTCGGCCTGCCGATCGCCTACTTCCAGTTCCGGAAAGGGCTGCCGGGCACCATCTCCAGCTGCCTCACGCCGTTCCTGGCGAGCGGCGGGGGTACAATAAAATCATCAACCGCCGCGGCCGGGATCATCGGCAACATCGTCGACATCCTCGCCGTCTGGGCAACCGTTCTCGGTGTCGTCACCTCGCTGGGTCTCGGGGCGCTGCAGATCGGCAGCGGTCTCTCGATCACCTTCGGCATCCCGAACGATTCCCTGACGACAAACATGGTCATCATCGTCATAACCGTCCTCTTCGTCCTCTCCGCCCTCAGCGGGCTGCAGCGGGGAATCAAGCTCCTCTCCCTGGGGAACGTGGCGCTTATGCTCGTGCTGATGTCCTTCTTTCTGGCCTGCGGCCCCCTCTCCTACCTGGTCCGGACATTTTTTACCGCCCTGGCGGATTATGTCACTCATCTCGTCCCGCTGTCGGCCACCTTCGCCTTATTCGACAACAGGGCGTGGACGGAGAGCTGGACGATTTTCTACTGGGCCTGGTGGATCGCCTGGGCGCCCTTCGTCGGCGCCTTTATCGCGAGTATCTCGAAGGGCAGGACCATCCGGGAATTCATCCTGATGGTCATGATCCTGCCGGCGCTCTTCTCGTTTCTCTTCAGCTCGATCCTGGGAGGAACGGCCTTGCATATGCAGCTGTTCGAACAAGTCCCCCTGGTCGAGACGGTGGCGAAGAACATCGAAGCCACCCTTTTTGCAACCCTTGAACAGCTGCCGATCTATCGTCTGTCGGCGATCCTTACAAATCTTTTGATAGCCTCTTTTTTCATTACCTCTGCCGATTCGGCGACCTTTGTCATCAGCCGCTTGTCGATGGCCAAAAGCCATCTCCAAAAGGCCGGCGCCAACAGGATGCTGATCGTCATCTGGGGCGTCGTCCTTGGCGGACTCGCCCTGGTCCTGATCTCGTCGGGAGGCTTGAAGGCCCTGCAGACCGCCTCGATCGTCGGGGCCCTGCCCTTCGTGCTCGTGATGTTCCTCCTCCTCGCTTCGCTCATCCGGGCGCTGATCGACGACAAGTATCGACAAAATAATTCATAATAACAAAAATAAGGAGTCATCCCATGTCCGATCTGAACACCATTACCGAAACCCTCATCGCCGGTGACGGCGACCAACTGCTGGAACTCGTCCAGAGCGCCCTCGACGCCGGGACCCCCGCAAAAGAAATTCTGCAAAAAGGCCTGATCGCCGGCATGGACATCGTCGGCGAGAAGATGGAGAGCGGCGATATGTTCATCCCCGAAGTCCTGATGTCCGCCCAGGCCATGGCCGGAGCGGTCGAAATCCTCAAGCCGCTGCTCGCCGAGGGCGATTCCTCCTCTGCCGGCAAGGTGATCATCGGCACGGTCAAGGGCGACCTGCACGACATCGGCAAGAACCTGGTGGTCATGATGATGGAGAGCGCCGGCTTCGAGGTGATCGACATGGGTGTCGATGTCGCCCCGGAGAAATTCGTAGAGGCGATCAAGACCAACAAGCCGACCATCGTCGGACTGTCGGCGCTCCTCACCACCACCATGCCCATGATGAAAAAAACGATCATGACCATCGAGGAGAGCGGCCTGCGCGACAGCCTCAAGATCATCGTCGGCGGCGCCCCGGTCAACCAGGCTTTCGCCGACGAGGTCGGCGCCGACGGCTATGCGCCCGACGCGGGCGCCGCAAGCAAGCTGGCCAAAGCCCTGTACGCCTAACCGAATCTCAACAGGAAGGAATGCCATGTTTACAGTTATCGGAGAACGTATAAACACGACGCTCAAGAAGGTGCAGGCGGCGACCGCCGAGCGCGACGCCGAGTACATCAGAAACGATGTCCGGCAGCAGACGGAGGCCGGCGCCACCTATATCGACGTCAACGCCGGGGCCCGGATCGGCCATGAAGAAGCGGACATGCGCTGGCTCCTGGAAGTGGTCCAGGAAGCAACCAAGCTCCCCCTCTGCCTGGACAGCCCGGACCCGAACATCCTCGAGATGGCCTACGGCCTGGTCGGCCAAAAGCCGATGATCAATTCGATCAGCCTGGAAAAGGACCGGTTCGAGCCGATGATCAATTACCTCAAGGGCAAGGAGTGCCGCATCATTGCCCTCTGCATGGACGACTCGGGCATGCCGAAGACCGCGGACGACATCTTTCAGCGGGCTAAAAGCCTGGTGGCGGAACTCGAGAAGGTCGGCTTTGCCCGTGACGACATCTTCATCGATCCCCTCATCCAGCCGATGAGCGTGGACATCGCCAACGGTCGGATGGCCATGGACGCGGTGCGGGCCATTTCGACAGAGTTGGCAGGAGTCCACACCACCGGAGGGCTGTCCAACATCTCCTATGGACTGCCGCAGCGGCGGATCATCAACCGCTGTTTCCTGGCGATGATGATGGCAAACGGCTTCGACTCGGCGATCATGGACCCCCTCGACAAGGACATCATGGCGCTAACTCGGACCTGCGACATGCTGGCGGGCAACGACAAGTTCTGCATGAACTATTTGAAAGCGGTGCGGGCCGGGAAGATCGTGGCGTAAGGCAATCGGGCACGAAGAGGCGGCTGGGCCATTTCGGTGCGGCCGCTTTCCCCGACGCGAGTATGAGCGACAAAATATTTATCATAGCCTGCGCCACGCTCTCCCTCGATATCCGCCGACTGCTGGAGGAGATGAGCCTGGAGGCCGGGACCAGGTTTCTGCCGGGCGGGCTGCACGAAGACCCGAACAAACTGAACCGCGAGGTCCAGGCGGTGATCGACAAGATTGCCGGTCAACCTGTCGATCGGATCATCGTCGGCTATGGCCTCTGCGGTCGGGGCACGGTCGGTCTCAAGGCACGGGACATCCCGCTTGCCATCCCCCGGGTGCATGACTGCATCTCGCTCTTTCTCGGCGGAAACGAGGCTTACCGGCGGGAATTCGACAAGTGCCCCGGCACCTACTACATCTCGTCCGGCTGGTACGAGGAGAAGACCGCGCCCCTCCGTCAGAAGGGCAGTTCGGTCTACCTGGAGGGCGACCAGCTTTCGTTCGACGAGCTGATTGCCCGCTACGGCCTGAAAAAGGCGGAAAAGACCTTTAAGTTTTTAAACAGCTGGCAGCGCAACTACCGGCGGGCCGCCTTCATCGACACCGGCACGGACGGCGGCGAGTTCTATGCGGATTACGCCAGGCAGCTGGCCAAACAGCATGGCTGGACCTACGAGGCGCTGCCGGGGGATTTGGGGATGCTCCGCCGTCTTCTGACCACCCGGACCACTACTGATGAGATCCTCATCGTGCCGCCTCACCATTTCACCCTGTTCGACAACGGGGAGGCCCGGCTCAACTCGGGTTCGCCGGCCGCGCCTCCCGCGCACAGCAAAAATTACAGCCCTTCGGCGGCTGACCGGGAACCTTCGTCAGCCGATCGGTTCGGGGCGAGAATCGGCCTTGGCATCGACGCCGGCGGCACCTACACGGATGCCGTGGTGTACGATCTGGTCAACCGGCAGGTCCTCGGCAAGAACAAGGCGCTCACCACCAAATGGAACTTTGCCGAGGGCATCGCCGCAGCGCTGTCGGGACTCGACCAGGCCCTGCTCGCCCGGGTAGAACTGACCGCAGTCTCCACGACCCTTGCCACCAACGCCATGGTCGAAGGGGACGGCCAGAAGGTGGGCTTGCTCCTCATGCCGCCCTTCGGCCTCCTTGACAAAGGCGACATTCCCCACGAGCCGAAGGCGGTCATCGCCGGGCGCCTCGACATCTCCGGAATGGTGAACCAAGACATCGATGAGGCAGCCATCAGGCGAAAGGCACGGGAGATGGTCGATACGATGGGTGTCGAAGCCTTTGCCGTCTCCGGCTTTGCCGGGTCGGTAAACCCTGAGCACGAACTGGCGGTTCGGCGTATCCTGCGCGAGGAAACCGGCCTCTTCGTGTCCTGCGGTCACGAGCTGTCCGACCTCCTCAACTTCCGAACCCGGGCTGAGACCGCGATCCAGAACGCAAGGATCGTTCCCCGCCTGGTGCGGCTGCTGAACGACCTGGAGAAGGTGCTGACCGGCCTCGGCATCCCCGGCCGAATCGTGGTGGTGAAGGGCGACGGCTCGCTGATGAGCGGATCTTCTGCCGCCCACCGCCCTGTGGAGACCATTCTCTCGGGACCGGCGGCCAGTGTTGCGGGCGCCCGTTTCCTGTCCGATCGTCAGGACGCCATCGTCGTCGATATGGGCGGCACCACCACCGATACGGCGGCCCTCGAGGGAGGCCAGGTTAAGGTAGCGATGCGGGGTTCGCAGGTCGGCACCGTCCGCACCCATGTCCGGGCTCTTGAAATCCGCACTGCGGGCCTCGGCGGCGACAGCCTCATCACCTTCGGGAACGGCCGGTTTACCATAGGCCCCCGGAGGGTAGCGCCGATGGCCTTGCTCGGGATTCAGGAACCCGGCCCGGACATCGCCCTGACCCTGGCAGAGGAACGACTTGCCAGGGCCCGCGGCGTGTCGAACGACTTCCGGTTCTTCTCCCTTGCCGGCCAACATCCCGCCTTCAGCCCCACCGAAGCCGAAGCGGTTGTCCTCGATAAGCTTGGCGAAAGACCCCGAGCCGTCTTCGAACTCGCCGAGGCCCTCAACCTCGTCCATCCGAGCCTGGTGCCGCTTGCCCGGCTGCAGGAAAACCATATCATCCAGGCGTACGGCCTCACCCCGACCGACCTGCTCCACGCCACAGGCGATTTTACCCGCTGGCACATTCCGACCGCCCGGAGAGCCGTCGGCTATTTCGCCACCCTTTCCCGACAGACTGAGGAAGAAATGGTTGCCGCGCTCATCGAGGAGGTTTCCAGGCTCCTCGCGGTGGAACTCATCAAGAAGCAACTGGGCGAGGATGTGGAGCCGGATGCGATGGACGAATGTCCGGTCTGCCGGGCACTCACCGCCAACCTTCTCGCCGGCGGCAACCGCAAATATAAGGTGGTCTTCAAGCTAGAGCGTCCGGTGATCGGCATCGGCGCCCCCATCGGCTACTTTCTGCCCCGGGCGGCGGAGCTGCTGGAAACCGAAGCGATCCTGCCGCAGCATGCCGATGTGGCGAATGCCATCGGGGCCATAACCAGTCGGATAGCCGTTCGGCGCCGGGTGAAGATCCATCCGGCAGAGCGCGGCGGCTTTTCCCTTGAAGGTTTACCGGGCGCGACACACTTTCCGACTCTCACCAAAGCCGAAACCTTCGCAAGAGAAGCGCTCCACGACCTCGTTCTCAAGCTTGCCCGCGAGGCCGGCACCGGGGAGACCAGGGTTCGGATCGACACCGAAGACCGCAACGTCCAGCTTTCCAGCGGCGACAAGATCTTCCTTGAACGGATCCTGACGGCCTCCCTCACCGGGCATCCCGACCTTCTTCCGAAAGCATTCAGCACTAAGCCAACTCCATAACTAGGTTAAGGTGATCGTTCTGGCTCACCTAACGAAAATGATTATGGATGGCAACTGAGGAAGGCTCATATCCCCTTCTGTCAGACGCTTTCACCAAACATCGCCATGAGTTTTGCCTGCATAGCCTGAGTTGTTTTTTGGCGGTCGTTTCCCGCCCGAAGTCGTTGTCCTAAAAGATCGCCGGCGATCGCGGCAGCTTTCATCAATTCCGGCTGCTGGCTGACATTGGGAATCATGTCTTCGCTTATTTTTACTCCCGATCCATGAAGCATCACTGGGATACCCACTTGACAGGTTTCACCGTAACCGCAGCTGTAGCAGGAGGCTGCACCCTGCCCCGATACTTTGGCGATAGTCTCAACAAAGTTATAGAGCAGAAACTTCTCGATTGCATCGGCAGGAGCTTGTCCAGCTGTACCACCTACACCAACGGCGACGGCCACTTTTCCCCAAAGTGTATTGCCCGTCTGATGGCGAAATTGAAACCAGCGCTCAATAAACGCATGGAAGATTGCATTAATTGTTGAATAATAATTGGGAGATCCGAATACATAGGCGTCAGCATCGACTATTTTCTGTCTGAGTTCGGTCAGATCGTCATCCACTTTGCAAATATTGTCCTTGACGCAACCCAAACAGGCTATGCAACCGGATATTTTCTTGCCGCGCAGTGAAATAAGTTCATAATCACAACCGCTATTTTCCAGAACCGTTTCGACCAGCTTATATACACCCGATTTATCTTCTTTTCGTGGACTGCCTGATATTCCGAGGATCTTCATTCTCCCCTCCAGATAGTGTTGAGATTTTGCAACAGAAAAACTTATTGGTCAGCCGTTTTTCTACCGAATGTGAAGGTCATAATAACCGGTTATAAAAATCGTGTTGTAGCGCCGGCTACAGAACTGACAAAAACGAGAACAGTTTCGCTACAAGCGCAAATGAACTTATAAGGACGTTTGCTGTTCCTGAAGAATACGCGTGATAACAAGTGATTTGCCATCAACTGCTATCTTGCCGTTTTGCTTCAAAGTATTCATGGCCCGTGTTACACTGACTCGGTGGGCACCTATGAGAAATCCGAGTTCTTCATGGGTGATGGGAAAATTAAGGACAAAGCCCCGTTCATCTTCTGCTCCCTGTTCTTTTGCCACGTTTTGTAAAACACGGTGCAAACGGTCTTCTATGTTGGTGACAGTAAGATTGCCAACCTGATCTGAGAGCCAGGCAATTCGCTCACTCATATTCCTGATGATCTGCAGCCCGATATGTGGATGTTCGAGGATCAGTGTGTTAAATTGCTGCTTTGAAAAACCACATACGAGCGTCTCCTCCTGACACCAGGCGCTACAGGGATAAGATTCGGTGTCGGTGAGGATATTCTCTCCTATGAAATCACCCGGTTTCCTGTAACCAAGGATAAGCTCGTTTCCCGATTCGGACACTTTACTCAGTTTGATCCTGCCACCTTTTATGAGAAACATGGTGTCGGCCAAATCTCCCTCCAGAAAAACTCGCTCACCTCGCTGTTTTCGATAGCGTATCGCCGACTGGCTCATTGCCTTTAGCGTCTCATTCGGAAGATCACGAAATAACCAAAGATTGCCTATGCAGACCGGCGAGAGTTCGGAAAAGTCTGAACCAAGTTTTTCGCAGATGCATTGCATTGATATCTCTCCTAGAAGTATCTGAAAATGTTTTTATTGTTTATTGCCGGCGGAAGAAGCAGGCTTGCAAACCCAGCCGAACGTGGACCGGTTGCCAAAGCAAATCTATAACAGTTCGGCAGATACCTCAATTTAAGATGTCTACTGCCGTCAGGGCGAGGGCTCCTGTCCTCGCCCGTAAAAATGGGACTGTCCGTAAAGAGTCTCTATCCACCTGATCGCTTCGGTGTCATTCACCTTCCCGAGGTAACTTTGCTGACAATTTCTATGGAAGTACCAGACCTTGAAGCATAGGGGCTGCATGCCGCCGGAGATCATGAGGACGCAGTTCGATATCAACCATCTTCCCTGCTTTGCTCACCATAGACCATGCGGCAACATAGAAAACCTGAAAAATGCGGTCGTTTTTGCAGATATCCTGGGCCATTACATAGCCGGTTAACCTTATTATTTTCTTCGTGGAACATAAACCGTCTCCTCGGTACGCCCACTTTTCGGGTTCTGGATGGTCAGGCTTCTCTCTTGGATATCCGCCGGGGTAAGGTTCAAGACTTCGCCGACTCTCATGCCGCCCCTGGCCATCAATTCCAGCATAAGTCGATTCCGGGCGTTTGTGGTACGAGAGATAATCTCATCAATCGTCTCCTTATCCACATTCTTCCTTTGGGATCGCCTGGGGGCGCTTGAAGATCTTCTGATGACGGACGTGTTGCATGGATTGGTGAGAGCCGGCAGGGCGGTGTTGATGCTGAAATTGTAGAAGACCGCCAGAACTGAATATCGATTTCGTTTTGTGGCTTGCTTGTTGTTCTTCGTCAGGGAAAGCAAAAATTCCGGCACCTCTTCCTGAGATACGCTGGCCAAATCACGTTTGCCGAATTTGGCAGTGAAACGGGTGAGAACGAACTCACAGGAGGGCGACAGGTCAGGAAACATCTTAAGGACTTGAATTCATATAATCATTGACATTGGTAGTATGAATCTCAACATGGGGAAAGTATACCATTGTCGGCCATATTCTCAGCATGAAGGCCATCAACCCTCATGGCGTTGCTGGGCCGGTCCATGTCGCGATTCCAAATTGAGCGCAGTGTTTATTAGCGCAACGTGTGAGAAAGCCTGTGGAAAATTACCGAGCATGCGCCCTCGCTTTGGATCGTACTGCTCGGAAATCAGGCCAACATCGTTGCGCAAGGCGAGCAGGCGTTCAAAGAGGTTCCGGGCAGCATCCGTATCCCCAAGCAGCGCGAGATTGTCCGCCAACCAGAATGTACACAGCAGAAAGGCACCCTCGCCGGGAGGCAGCCCATCCGGAGCGGCATCTTCCTTGTAGCGCAGCAGGAAGCCGTCCACGCTGAGTTCCTTCCGAACGGCCATGATAGTACCGCGCACACGTGGATCGGCGACAGGTAGGAAACCCAGGTGCGGCATGACGAGCAGGCTTGCATCCAGGGCTGCCGATCCATAGAATTGGGTGAACGCCCCGACAACGGGGTTGTAGGCTTTTTCACAAACCTCTTCATGAATGGCTTTGCGCATTGCCCGCCAGTGGGGAAGATCGGCCGGCAAGCCAAAGCGTTCGGCGGTTTTTATGCCACGATCAAAGGCCACCCAGGCCATTATCTTGGAGTGGGTGAAATGGCGCCTGGGACCGCGGATCTCCCATATGCCCTCGTCGGGCTCCTGCCAAATATCTGCAAGCCGTTGAAGCATAAGGCACTTCATTTTCCAGAATTCCTTGCTGGGATTGATACCAGCCCGGATGGCCGCGTGCTGCAGGTCCATGATCTCCCCGAAGACATCCAGCTGCAACTGGCCGTAAGCGGCATTGCCTATACGCACCGGGCGGGCCCCCTCATAACCGGGCAGCCACGGCAGCTCCAGCTCCGGCAGGCGATGTTCCCCCGCAAGACCGTACATGATCTGCAATTGCCTGGGCTCACCCGCGGCCGCGCGCATCAACCATGCGCTCCAGGCCCGCGCTTCTTCCGCATACCCTGCACTCAATAGCGCATACAAGGTGAAGGTCGCATCCCTCAGCCAGCAGAAGCGATAGTCCCAATTGCGTTGTCCTTGCCACTGCTCGGGCAAGGAGGTTGTCACGGCCGCCACCAATCCTCCCGTCGGCGCATAGGTAAGGGCTTTCAACGTGATCAGCGATCGCACGACGGCTTCACGATACCGGCCGTGGTACGTGCATTGCCGCACCCAGTCCCGCCAGACGGACGCGGTGTGTTCGAGGGCCTCTTCGGGATCGATGGCGGCCGGGGGCGTCATCTGGTTCGATGGATACCACGTCAGCATAAATGAAAGTCGCTGCCCTGCCGAAACCTCGAAATCGGCCACCGTGCTCAGGTCCTCCCCGTGCATAGGTACTTGACTCGACAGCAGCAGGCAGTCAGGTCCGGCGATAGCCCGTATGCCGTGTGGCGTATGGGTCACCCATGGAATGATTTTGCCGTAATCGAATCGTATCACGGAACGCATGCGTATCTTGACGCGACCTTGAAGTCCCGTAACGATCCGAACCAGGTCGGGCTGCACGGTTCGTTGCGGCATGAAATCAATGATGCGCACGGTGCCGGAACGTGTTTGGAAGTCGGTTTCCAGTACAAGGGTGTCGGGCTGGTAACGCCTGGTGACGTGGATAATCGGTTCCGCCGGGGCGATCTGCCAGTACCCGTAACGTTCACCTCCCAGCAGGGCGCAAAAGCACGCCCCGCTGTCAAAGCGGGGGAAACACAACCAGTCGATGGAACCATTGATCCCAACGAGGGCTGCGGTATGAAGATCGCCGATCAGGGCATATTCCTCGATCTTGAGCATGGGTATTCCTAAATGCTGAGGCGATAGCATCGCTCACGAAAAAGTGATCACGCTTTTGACGTCGCACTCCGGGTCGTGGTTCAGAACCTCGCGCCAGCGCGCCAGTGGCACCCGGCGGGTAATGAGGCGATCCAGCCACTGCCTGTCGGCGAACGCAAGCGCCTCAGCGGCCCGCTGATAATGTTGCAGATTGGCATTGAGCGATCCAAAAACCACATCGTTTTCCAACACCATGCCGCGGTTGAAGGCGCCTACGTCGAAACGAATCTCGCGCGTGCCGGAGGAGATTCCTGCCAGGCAGACAATGCCGCCCGGGCTGGTTGAACGCATCGCATCGAGAACGACTTGACCCGCTCCGGTGCACTCGATCACGATATCTGCGCCTGGGCAAGCGTCGCTTGCCGAACCGTGGTGGTAAATCGCGCCCAGGTCGTTCACAAGGTCTGGCTTTATACCGCCCGCCACGCGATCGAGCACATGCACCTCGAGCCCACGCTGGACACCAAGCATTGCAGCCAGTAAGCCCACTGGACCAGCTCCGGTGATAAGCACCAGCTTGGGCTTATACGAAGCCCTGCCGCCGATGCGGTCGATGTGGTCCCAGGCTTTGGCAACAATGCTGGTTGGCTCCAGCAGCACGCCGATCCCTGACAAGTCGTGACTTATCCTGACTAAAAATTCAGGCTCCACTCGAAAGCGTTCCGACCCGTATCCATGGCGCTGTTTGATGCCGCGCTCGGTATACATGCCGTTGCGGCACATATCCCATTCGCCCGCCGCACAGTTGGAGCAGGGCACAGGGTCAGGGCGCCGAACTACACCAACCACCAGATCACCGGCGTCAAATCCGCTTTCAGCTGGCGCTGACAAAACCTCCCCCAGCGATTCGTGACCAAGGATCAGGTAATCCGAATCTTCGGGCGCCTGACCGTATAGGCCTGCAAGAATGTCCCGGTCGGTCCCGCAAACACCGATACTCGAAGTCTTCACAATTACCGCGCCTTCCAACGGAGTCGGTTCTGGAACTTCCCGTACTGCACCCGATCCGGGCTGCCCTGGTATGGTTGTCCAAGCCTGCATATATCTGACCCCTCCAAGTTCAAGATAGGCATCCTGGCCGATAACACCATGTGAGAACTGCATGTCAGGCGATACAATACGCAATTAGGTCAAAGCCGCACTTCGGTGACATGATCCATGGATTAATCATTTGCAAATTCCGCGACCAATCTTTCGGTGGATATGAATAAATAGGAGAGTTAGGCTCATGGCCTCAGTTACCCTCATCACAGGTCTGCTTGCTAATTCCCTCCTCATTGCTAACGTAATCCATATCGTCTATTGCAAACCCTATGGAGCGAGATAACTGCTATCCAAGGATCTGCTTGACATTCCCCGATAAATGACCGCTGGCGGCGAAAGATTATAGAGAGTTCTGAGGTAGACAGAAATGGAGGGAGGAATATGCAAAAGCCTGTCATCGATCCGGTTTGTGGCATGAAGACCGATAAGCCAGAGCAGTGGCTTTTATACGTCCACCTTGGAAAAGAATTCTTTTTTTGCAGTCGGCACTGCCGAGAAGCCTTTGCCGAAAATCCAGACAAATATCTTGCGCAAGATGAAGAAACCTCTGGAAAGAAGGATCAATCAACCGATAGTCGTCTCTACACCTGTCCCATGCATCCCGAGGTCGAACAGGTAGGTCCCGGCAGCTGCCTGAAATGCGGCATGGCCTTGGAACCGAAAACCGTTTCTGCCGAGGAGGAAGACAATCCGGAATATCTTCATATGCGTACCCGTTTCTGGCTAGCCGCCGTACTCACCCTGCCCCTGGCACTGCTAGCCATGCGTCAGCACCTGGGCCTGGATTTTATGGACCGCATGTTCTCCCTGCAGGCGCTGCACTGGGCCGAGCTGGTCCTGGCCACCCCCGTGGTGCTCTGGGCCGGCTGGGTCTTCTATGTCCGGGCATGGCAATCGGTGATCACTTGGAATCTCAACATGTTCACCCTGATCGGGCTGGGCACGGCCGTGGCTTATCTCTACAGCGTTATCGCAGTCTTCTTTCCAGAGATTTTCCCCGCTCAATTCCGCGGGGCGGACGGGAGGGTGTCCGTCTATTTTGAGGCGGCCGCAGTCATCGTTACCCTGGTGCTCCTCGGCCAGGTCCTTGAACTGCGCGCCCGGAGCCGCACCGGAGCGGCCATACGCGCTCTTTTGCAGCTCGCACCGCGAACCGCCCGCCTGCTGCGGGATGATGGCGTGGAGGAAGAGGTCCCGCTCGAGCAGGTGAAAAAAGGCGACCGGCTGCGTATCCGGCCCGGCGAGAAGATCCCGGTGGATGGCGAGGTCCTGGAGGGAAGAAGCAATGTCGACGAGTCGATGATCACCGGCGAACCCGTACCGGTGGCCAAGTCCCCTGGAGATGAGCTGGTGGGGGCGACCCTGAACTCCACGGGCTCGATGATTATGCGGGCCGATAAGGTAGGCGCGGAGACCCTGCTCTCCCGGATCGTGCAGATGGTGGCGGAGGCTCAGCGCAGCCGGGCGCCTATCCAAAAGCTTGCCGACACCGTGGCCGGATTCTTTGTGCCCGCCGTGGTCCTCTGCGCCCTTGCGGCCTTTGTCTTTTGGGCCTTCTTCGGGCCCGAGCCCCGTCTCGCCTTCGCCCTGGTCACGGCGGTCTCGGTGCTCATCATCGCCTGCCCTTGCGCCCTGGGGCTCGCCACGCCCATTTCTATAATGGTGGCGACGGCCAAAGGCGCGACCCTGGGCATCCTCTTCAAGAATGCCGAATCGATAGAAGTCATGCGCAAGGTCGATACGCTGGTGGTGGACAAGACAGGCACCTTGACCGAAGGCAAGCCTCGCCTGACCGATGTTCTCACCGCAGACGGTTTTCGTGAGGAGGAAGTTCTCAAAAAGGCCGCTTCGGTGGAAAACTCCAGCGAGCATCCTCTGGCATCAGCGATAGTCGACAATGCGCGCGGACGAGGACTGGCCCCTGAAGCGATAAACGACTTTCATTCACATACCGGCCGGGGAGTTTCCGGGGAAGTGGGCGGCCAGACGGTGCTGGTGGGTACCGCGCGTCTGCTGGAAGATCATGGCGTCGATCCTTCCCCTCTCGCTGCCCATGCCGAGCGACTCAGGGCAGAGGCCAAGACCGCGATATACGTGGCCGTTGCCGGTAAGCCGGCCGGCATCCTGGCAGTAACGGATCCCATCAAGGAAACCACGCCAGAAGCGATCTCCCTGCTGCACGAGGAAGGCATCAAGATCATCATGTTGACTGGCGACAATGCCGACACGGCCAAGGCTGTTGCCGAAGCCCTCGGCATTGACCGCTATGTCGCCGATGTCTTGCCCGAGGACAAGACAAATGTCGTCGAGGACTTACAGGCACAGGGGCGGCTGGTGGCCATGGCCGGCGACGGCATCAATGACTCTCCCGCCCTCGCTCAGTCCCATGTGGGTATCGCCATGGGCACCGGGACCGACGTGGCCATGGAATCGGCGGGGGTCACTCTGGTCAAAGGTGATCTCCGGGCGATCGCCAGAGCCCGCGCCCTCTCGCGGGCGACCATGCGAAACATCAAGCAGAACCTGTTCTTCGCCTTCATCTATAATGGCCTGGGTATCCCCATCGCAGCAGGAATCTTCTATCCTCTGTTCGGGGTACTGCTGTCCCCGATGATAGCTGCCGCGGCGATGAGTTTTTCCTCGGTCTCGGTAATTGCCAATGCGCTGAGGCTGCGTACGGCAACATGAAAGGCTGTCCCCCCTTGCAGCAAAGGACAATCAAAAGGATTTCTGGAAACACAGGATCGTCCGGAAGTCCGGGGAGTCTCCCCTATTCCCGCGGCCGCGCCTGCCGTTTCAGCCCTCAAGCACTCATGCCATGATCTTCCCGATCACAGCGCTTGCCTCGTCCCGCATCCCGCCCCGGTAGCGGTGGGTTATTCCTGCGGCGAGCATGTCGGCGGTGAGGACGATGCCTCGAGCGGCCAGGACGGCAAGCGCGGCAAGCGCCCATTCGCCGGGTTTCACGGAGAGGGCGGTGAAATCCATATCGATGACCTGAGCGCGGGTTTCAGGTATGGCGAGGCTTTTTTCCTTGATCACCACCGCCTGTTCATCAAGGGTGGCAAAGATCGCCTTCCGCCGGGCGACACCCTCGGCCGCCACGCAGATGACCACTGACGGATTGCCGATCCCGGTATAGCCGATCGGTTCGCGGTCCAGCACCACCTCGGCGATGCTGTGGCCGCGCAGCACGGTGATGGGGTAGTCGTTTTTCTGGGTGGCGTGGAGGCCGCCGCTCATCGCGGCCAGACAGAGCACCTCACCGATGGTGTTGATGTACTGGCCGGCCGAGCCCAGAAGCAGCACCTCGGAGCGCCCGGTGCCAGGCGCCGTATCCACCTTTTCCACGCGAGGGATGGCCGGCGGTGGCGGCGCCTGGGCGGCAAGCCGCCTGTAGTGGGTGCCGTACTCCTCCCGCTCGTTGCCGGTGATTGCCCCGCCGCCGCTGCCGAGTGCGGCGATCTCCTCCGCCATCCGGGCAAGAGTCACCCGATTGCGCTTAGTGTACCTTCCCGGGCAGAGCCCCCAGATATCGACGAGAGAGAAGCCGGAATAGCGGATTGCCGCAACCAGCTGTTCCGGGAGTTCTTTGGCGGTGGCCATGGTCCGCTCGGCGTAGGGTGCGCCGGCGGCCGCGGCCACTTTGCGGATATCGAGCGGGGCCTCCAGCTCGCCGAGAAAGCCCGAGGCGGTTCGCGCTTCCTGCGGAGTGGTGGCCGAGCACTGGCCGCCGGTCATCCCGTAGTTGAAGTTGTTGAGGACCAGCAGGGTGATGTCGAGATTGCGCCGGCAGCTGCTGAGCACATGCGCCCCGCCGATCCCCAGGCCGCCGTCGCCCATTACCACTATCACCGTCAGTTCCGGCCGGGCCATCTTGATGCCGGCGGCATAGGTCAACGCCCGGCCGTGCAGGCCGTGAAAGGCATGGGTGTTGAAGAAGGTGTCGAAGAGCCCCGAGCAGCCGATGTCGCTGACGATCGCCACCTGCTCGCCGGTGAGACCCAGCTGCTGCAGGGCCCGGTCGAGACCCCGCACCACAGCTTCATGGCCGCAGCCGGGACAGAAGACCGGAGGCCGTTCCCTATTCAGAAGACTCATGACAGCACCTGCTCGATTATGGATTGCGGGCCGATGAGCTCTCCGTTCATCCGCCCGTAGAACCGTACCGGCACCGTGCCGGCCAGCCTCTCGATCTCCCGTACATATTGGCCGAGATTCATCTCGATTACAAGAATCTCCGACCTGCCCTGCAGGTGCCGGCGGATGCATTCCTCCGGCACCGGATAGAGCGTCTTCAGGATCAAAAGAGCCACCTTCGCCCCTTTACACCGCAGCTCGCGCACGGCGGTGCGCGCCGCCCGGGCCGTCACCCCGTAGGCAACAAGGAGGATCTCGTCATCCGACGTCCCATCGTATTCATAGAAGGTGAAGTCGGGGACGGCAGCGAGCAGCTTGTCCCGCAGGCGGAGGATGCCCGCCTCGAGCTGTCCCGGATCGGTGGTGATATAGCCGTCCTCGCCGTGGCTGGACGAGGTCTGGCGCGACAGGCGGCTGCCGCCGATGGGCAAAAAAGGCGGCACCAATTCGCCGGGAAGCGGAGCGAACGGCTTGCCGGAGTGGTCCTCCGGGCAGGGCCTGCGGTCTACCGGCACGGGCAGGGCAATGCCCTCCAGGTCGACGCTCTCTTTCGTCATGCCTATCTCCTTGTTCGAGGCGATAAACACAGGACAGCGGTACCGCTCGGCCAGATTGAAGGCATGGACGGTCAGGAGATAGCAGTCCCGCACATCGACCGGGGCGAGCACGATCACCGGCAGTCCGCCGCTGTTGCCCCAGCGCAGGAACTGGATATCGCCGTCCGCCCCCTTGGTGGCCGAGCCGGTGGAGGGCCCGAGCCGCTGCACATCGACCACCACCAGCGGAATTTCACCGCCGATGGCGAAGGAAAGCTGCTCGCTGTACAGGCTGATGCCGGGCCCGGAGGTGGCGGTCATACCCTTCAGCCCTGCCATGGAGGCTCCCAGGCAAAAGCCGATGGAGGCGATCTCGTCCTCGCCCTGCATGCAGATGCCTCCCTCTGGCGGCAGAAGCTGCAGCATCTGGTGATAAATCGAGGTGGCCGGGGTAATCGGATAGCCCGCAAAAAACCTGCAGCCGGCCGCCATGGCGCCTCTCGCGATCGCCTCATTTCCCTCGAGAAAACTCTGCCCCGTCATAACTCCCTCTTCTTTACCCATCAATCAGGGATTCTCTACCTTGTAAGATTCAAATTCTCCCTTGTCGTTGATCTTGATGATCACCGCACTCTTGGCCGGGTCGCCGCCGACATTCATGTCAAGCGTCCCGGAGACTCCTTCGAAGCCCTTGATGCCGGCAAGCTGGTCCTTGAGGGCCGCCCGGTTGTCGAGCAGGTTCGGCTTGAGACCGTCCAGCCTGCCGATGGCCGTCAGCATGAGGCTTGCGGCATCGTAGCCAAGCGCCGCGTAGCCGATCGGCAGCTGGTTGTACTTAGCCTTGTACTGTTCAACGAAGGTCTGGGTCTTGCCTTTGGCTCCGACCGCGCCGAAATGGGAGCTGAAGAACAGTCCCTTGCACTTGTCGCCGCATTTTTCCATCAGATCCGATGACTCCCAGGCGTCTCCGCCGAGGATGGGCTTGTTCCAGCCCCGGGCCCTGGCCTGCTCGATGATCGCGGGGATCTCGTGGGCATACTGGGGCAGGAACAGCACGTCCGCCCCCGAGGCGACGATACGATCGAGATGCTGGGCCAGGTCCTTTTCGCTCGGCAGGAAGTTCTCGAAGGCGACCACCGAATTGGGACCCTGTTTGGCCTCGAAGGCGTGCTTGAAGAACTCAGCCAGCCCCTTGGGATAAGCGCTGGAAATGTCGTAAAGCACCGCGGCCTTGGCGGCCTTGAATTCCTTGATAGCGAAGTTGGCCATTACCTGGCCCTGAAAGTTGTCGAGGAAACAGGCGCGGAAGACGAATGGTCTGTTTTCCGTGGTCTTGGGATTGGTCGAAGTAGGCGAAATCATCGGCGTCTTAAAGGATTCGCAGATGTTGCCCGCCGGGATGGCGTTGGAGCTGGCATTCGGCCCGACCACTCCCAGGACATCGTGCCTGGTGATCAGCTCAAGGGTGACGGCCACCGCTTTCTGGGGATCGGATGCGTTGTCGGCATAGATGTATTCGACTTCGTAGAGACTGTCGCCTACCTTCAGGCCGCCGGCACCGTTGATCTGCTCCCGGAGCAGCTCCATCCCTTCCTTGGTGCTGACACCAGTCGCCTCGCGCTCCCCGGACAGCGGCAGGTTTGCACCGATGACAATTTTCTGGCCGGCCTGCCCGTTAAAGGGGAGGGCAAGAGAGAAAAGCAGAAGGAGCAGTATTGCGATGCGTAACTGGTGCGGGCTGTTCATGCCGGGCCTCCGTTTCGAAAGAAAGTGGACAATCTTGTACGAATTTCTCACGAGCATCGGTTTTCGAGTAACAGAGGGTCCAGCGAGACATAATGGAATGACAACCTATGGAAATCGATACAATGGTCATGGAAAATCCGGGCTGGTGGTGGTGATCGGCAATACTAGCCCATTACCGGTTACCGCGCAAGAAGGTTCACCGACACGGGAACGGAAGGCCTGCTGGCCTGCTATGCCACCGCGCTCTTAAGGTCCTCGCCATCCAGCACGGCTCTGACCGTCCGGGCCAGTTCGATCTGCTCGACCGGTTTCATCAGGATTGCCTGCACCGCAAAGACCTTGGGTCCGTTGTCGCTCAGTCGCCGGTTGTAGCCGGTACAGATGATCACCGGCAGATCCGGCCGTCTGGCCCGTACTTCCGCGGTCAGCCGTTCGCCGGTCAGCTCCGGCATGGTCATATCGGTGATGAGCAGGTCGAAGTCGTCAGGATTCCTTTGAAAGAGGCTCAAAGCCTCCACGCTGCTGGCGGTCACCGTCACCCGATAGCCGAGCAGGCGCAGCATGTCACCCAGCACCTCGATCAAGACCTCTTCGTCGTCAACCAGGAGGATGTGCTCCCGGCCTCCCGGCATGTTGAGTACCGGCAGTTCTTCCCGGACAGCCTCCATCTCGATTGCCGGCAGGAAAACCTCGAAAACCGTGCCCCGGCCGGGCTCGCTGCCCACCTCGATAATGCCGGAGTAGCTCTGGACTATGCCGTGTACCACCGATAGTCCGAGGCCGGTCCCCTGGCCCTTGGCCTTGGTAGTGAAATAGGGATTGTAAATCTTGTCGAGCAGGTCAGCTGGAATCCCCCGACCAGTGTCCTGAACCCGCAGCTTCAGATAGGTCCCCGCGGCGCGGCCCGGATGATGTCGCACGTCCTCCTCCGTCAATTCGGTCTGAAACAGGCTCACCGTCAGCACCCCGCCGTCCTCCTCCATGGCCTGGGCCGCATTGGCGCAAAGATTCATGACGATCTGGTGGATCTGAGTGGGATTGGCGAGTATGTTGGCGAAATCCCCCTGGAGCTGCTGTTTGATCTGGATGGTCGCGGGCAGCGACGAGCGCAGCATTTTCAGCGCTTCCTTGATCAAGGGCCTCATCTGCAGCGGTTTCAGCTCCTGCTCGCCCTGCCGGCTGAAGAGCAGAATCTGCTGCACCAGCTCCTTGGCCCGCCTGGCGGCCTCCAGAATGCCGGAGAGGTTGCGCTGCAGAACCTGATTTTCGCCGGTTTGCAGCACGGCCAGTTCCGCGTAGCCGAAAACCGCCGCCAGGATATTGTTGAAATCGTGGGCGATGCCGCCGGCCAACGTGCCGATGGCTTCCATCTTCTGCAACTGCTGGATGCGCCGTTCATACTCCTTGCGTTCCTGCTCCATCCGTTTCTGGTCAGTGATTTCGGTGGCCATATGGAGCCTTACCAGCCGCTGGTCGACCCACTTTATCGCTCGATTATGATGGCGATACCACCGGTTGGCCTGCGGCAGATAGTCTTCCCAACTGCAGCCCGTCCTCGGCTTTCCCTCTTCGTCGAACAGCAGCGGATTCGGGCAGGAGGGACAGGGCCCGCTCCGTCCCCGCAGGTCCCGCCAGCACACGCCGCCGGTGAAGTCGCCGCCGGATTCCTGCATCATCTGCCGATTCATGAAGAGGATCTCGTGGGTGGCCATATCCGCAACATAGATGGTGGCGTCGATGGATTCCATGACGGTCAGGAACCGCTCGTGGGAACGCCGCAGTTCCTCCTCGGTCCGCTTCATAGCCGAAATGTCGGTGTAGACTGCCACCGCTCCCGCCATCCGCCCGTTGATCATGATCGGCGAGCCGCCGGCAATGACATGGATGGAAGTGGCATCGCGCCGCTGGCGGACGGTTTCGAAGGGAGCGACCCATTGGCCTCCCATGACCTGTTGGGTCTTCTCTCCCGCCTCAGCCAGGCTTTGCCCCCGGGCGACCAGAGTATCCAGGTGTTTTCCCCTCGCCTCCTCCGGACTATAACCGAACATCCCGACCGCTCCCGGATTCCAGTCGACGACATGGTGCCTCTCATCGAGGGTGATGATGGCGTCCGGAACGTTTTCCAGCACGGCCTCGAGGAACTGGCGGCGGGTGATGATCTCCCGCTGAGCCTTCTCCAGTTCGGCCGTTCTCCTCACCACCTCGCTTTCCTGAAATTCGAAGGCCCGGCGCATCTCTCTGTTCAGAGCCACAACCCTCAGCTGGGTCCTGATTCGCGCGATCACCTCCGGAACCTGGTAAGGTTTGGTCAAATAGTCCGCGCCGCCCAGCTCCAGGCCCTTGACCATGTCGCTGCTGTTGGATAAAGCCGTAATGAAAATGATGGGAATGTCCCGCGTGACCCGGTTCGCCTTGAGACGGCGGCAGGTTTCGAAACCATCGATGCCCGGCATCATGACATCGAGCAAAATGAGTTCGGGCTGCTGCCGCTCGGCCGCCTCGAGAGCCCCGTAGCCGTCGGCGGCCTCCATAACCCGGTAGCCATGCGTCAGAAGAATCTGTTTAAGGCACAAAAGGTTGGTGGTATTATCATCGACCACCAAGATGGTGAAATTCTCAGCATGCAGCGATTGCACTGTTCCGGTCACACGCCTTCCTCCGGGTAATTGGAGCCTGGTCCCGAGATGCCGCTTGCCTACTAAAAACATCTTGAACCAATGCAAGTACAATTAAAGACAATATTTCATTCAGCGGATCGGCACCCTGTTCAGTACTCCCTTGAGGAGTAAAGGGGCCGTTACGAAATGGAAACGATTGTTTCAGGTATTTCGTAAGACCCCTTAGTCCGCAACGGCAGAACCTAGCCCGTTTCCCGGACCAGGACAATGTTTTTTTACTGGAAAAAAATATCATATCAAATAGATAGCCCAGAGATCCGTAGTTCGGATCACGATTCTATGCGATCACCGCTCGCCCGATCATCGGAAGATGATATAATGAGGGCCGCTTGGCCCTTGGCCGCAACAACCCTGCTATTACCCAAATAAAAACCGATGGAACTGGTCGACACCCATTGTCATCTCGATATAGAGGAGTGTTTCCCCCGCTTCGAGGAGACGCTTGGTCGGGCGAAGGCAGCAGGCGTGCGAGACTTTATCTTTCCGGGTGTGACGCGGGCGGGATGGGGCCGCATGATGGATCTCAGCCGCCGGGTCGAGGGACTCCACGCCGCCCCGGGCCTCCATCCCATGTACCTTGCCCGGCATCGTGCCGAGCACCTCAAGGAACTCTCAGAGCTTGCGGGACAGGACGGGGTTGTGGCCATCGGTGAGATCGGCCTCGACTATTTCGTCGACAATCTCAACCGATCCGTGCAGCAACAGCTCTTCGAGGCCCAGCTGCAGATCGCCTCGCAAAACAGGCTGCCGGTTCTCCTGCACGTCCGCAAGGCCCACGACCAGGTCCTCGCCACGCTCAGGCGGAAGCGCTTTCCATACGGCGGAATCGTTCACGCCTATAACGGCAGCCTGCAGCAGGCCCATCACTTTATCCGGATGGGCTTCTGCATCAGCGTCTGCGGCACCCTCACCTACGACCGAGCAAGAAAAATCCGGCAGATTGCGGCGGAACTGCCCCGGGATTCCCTGGTAATCGAGACGGACGCCCCTGACATTCCGCCGGCCGGCCACAAGGGTGAGAGCAACCTGCCGGAGTATCTGCCCGAGGTGCTGGATGCGCTGGCCGAGTTGCGCGGGGAGCCGCGGGAGATCGCTGCTTCCTATACCACCGAAAATGCCCGGCGCGTCCTGAAGCTGAAGGACTGAGGACTGAGGACTGAGGACTGAGGACTGAGGACTGAGGACTGAGGACTGAGGACTGAGGACTGAGGACTGAGGACTGAGGAAAAATAAAGAATACGCTTTGAAAAGCAAAGCAAAATTACTCAGTCCTCATAACTCAGTCCTCAGTCCTTGTTTTCAATCCCGAATCAAACCATCCTCGATCTCTATCGTTCGCTGGGCAAGCCTTGCATATTCAGGCTCGTGGGTGACCATCACCAGGGACATGCCGTCCCGGTGCAGGCCGGCCAGCAGTTCCATGATCTGCTCGCCCGTGGCCTTGTCAAGGCTGCCGGTCGGCTCGTCGGCAAAGATCACCCTGGAGGATTTCGCCAGGGCCCTGGCGATCGCCACCCGCTGCTGCTCACCCCCGGAGAGCTTACCCGGCAGCCGGTCGGCCTTATCCGCCAACCCGACCCGTTCGAGGCAGTGGTGGGCCCTCTCCACCGTCTCCTTGCCGACCGGTTTCACCGAATTCATGAAGGACAGCAGCGTGTTTTCAAGCACCGTCAGATAGGGCAGGAGATGGTGGAATTGAAAGATCACGGAAAAATCCGCCTGCCGGAGCCGGTTGAGGCTTTTTTCCGGCATGCGGCGCAGGTCGTGGTCGCCGAAGCGCAGCTCCCCTTCATCCGGCTGGACGAGGGTGGCGAGGACATGGAGCAGGGTGGTTTTGCCTGACCCCGATCGTCCGACGACTGCGACGAATTCGCCGTCGGCCACATCAATGGACACTCCCTTCAGCACCGGCACCGTCTTGCCGTCGAAGGCATAGTTCTTCACGATATTTCTTGCACTCAACATGATTGCCTCCAGACATTACAGGGCGACGAGGGCGGCCGAGGGTTCGATGCCGGCACCCTTCCAGGAAGGATAGAGGGCGGCCGCCACGGTCACCAGGCCGAAGAAGAGGCCGACCGCCGACAGGTGAAGCAGTGAAAACGAGGGCGCCATGCCCTCGCCCAGGTGAAGCAGCTCAAGAACCTTGAAACTTGCCGAGAATCCCGAAACGTACCCGACCAAACCGGCCACTGCCCCGATAAACCCAGCCTCCAGGCAGAAGATGGCGAAGACCTGGCCTTTGCCGTAGCCAAGCGACCGGAGGATGCCGATATCCTTTTTGCGTTCGCCTACCGCCGACAACATGGACAGCCCGACCATTGCCCCCGCGGTCACCAGGATGACCAAACTGACGGCAAGCGCCAGATTGCGGATGAAATGAACGGAGGCCATGCGCTGGTTGACGATATGCTGGAGTGCCTTCACCTCGGTGTGGGGCAGCCCGGCGCGAAGCTGGGCGACGATATCCTCGATGGGGCAGCCGGCGCAGAGGGCGGAAACCTCGATGAAACTCGCCGCCCCCGGCTTGTTCATGAGCTGCTGCAGGGCGGCGAGATCCATGAGGATCACCGTATCGTCGTCGCTGCCGGTTTCGTAGAGAGTCCCGGAGACGGTAAACTCCCGACCGAAGAGGGTTGTCCTGCCGTCCTTGGTCAATCCCAGGCGGGCGGAGACCTTGCTGCCGATCAGCACCTCGTCGGCGCGTTCCGGGAACCGGCCGTCGGCCGCCCAGTAACTTTTGATCCCTCGCTCCTCCGGCCAGCGGACGCCGACCACAGCAACCGCCTCGGTGCCCATCCGGGCCATCGTCACCAGTTTGGGAGCCACGGCGCTGATACGATCGTGGAGGGGGATGGCGCGGATGGCTTTCAGCGTCTCCTCTTCCGGCAGATACTCGAAATCGACCAGCATCTCGCCCATCTGAAAGCCGCCGTAGCCGATGTTGAGGGTCTCGCGGACCGGGGAGATGACGATGTTGGCACCGAAGGCGGTGAGCTTTTTCTCGAAGTTGTGCCCGACAACCAGCGACACCTGGTAGAGCGTCACGATCGACATCACGCCGAGGGTGAAAACCAGGAGCAGAAGCAGGGTCTTGGCCGGCTTTCGCCGGATGTTCCGGGCGGGAATGGTCAGGATGTTCATCTCCGCCTCCTAGAAGAACCGCGCACCGGGTTTGATATCGGCGGCGAGGATAACCAGGAACTCGCCGTCCGTCCGTCTCGCCAGGGGCGCCGGATTGCAGCCTCCTGCCACCACATTCACCTGAGTCGAATGGAATTTGCGGCCGCAGTTGATGCAGACCATGAAGTCGCCCTCCTGGCTGTAGCCTTTCTTCTCCGGAAAACAGACATCGCAGGCATCGAAGGCCGCCCGGACTACCCCGTCGGGGCTTTTGACGACGAAAAATTTGATGTCCTTCCCGCCATCCTGATAGGAATAATAGTGGGCCTTGCCGTCGCTCACCTCGGCGAGGGGAAGGCGAATTTCGCCGTTCATCTCCTTGACCGCCGTGTACCGGGAAAAGAGGTTGAAGGAACTGCCATCAACCGGAAACATCATTCCTCCGACCACCGCGGCGGTAATTACGAGCAATACACCCAACAAGATACTCTTCATCATAATACTTCCTCGCTACAATGAGTTTAACCACGATTGCGGCCGGACCGCGGCCGCGGGAATTTCATGCCGAAAATCCGGCATTTCTCTCAAACTTCAGTGGAAAGAAACGGCAGTATCAAATGAGGAAGGTGCAATTGCGGATGTACAACGGAGGGAAGGGGATGAGCGGCGGTCGATGTGGGATGGAGGCCGCTACGGGAGGGAAGGTGACCGGCGAGGAGAGAGTACCGGGGGGAAGCCGTAACGAAGGCTGGTCGCTCCCGCCTCTCAGATTTGTCGCGGCGGACGGGGCCCGGCCGGAACTGCAGCAACAGCAGACCTTGCCCTCGCAATTCGAAACATCCGGCCAGGTTGAGGCTTTTGCTGCCGGCAGCAAGGTCTTTTCAGCATCGGATACGGAGCAGCAGGAATGCCCCTCGACAAGGTTCTGCGGCTCGGTCTGGGTCTCGCAGGCATACCCGTCGGCGACCACAAAGATGATGAGAAAAAGCAGCAGATAAAGGGTCTTTGCGTGATGCGATCCCATGAAACCTATGAAGTGGAATTAAAATCTGATGCAACTGTATACCACAGTGTAGGATTTACGGGCAAGATTTATTGTGCCCGAGGCCCCGATCGCACCTGTCCGCCTACTACCCCGCTCGGTATTCGATTTGCCTTTCGGCAAAAGGCTGTTATAGTTTTTCCCGTGACCAGTTAAGAGTCCCTCCGTGGGGGGCGAAATTCGCTCCTGCCGTGACCGACTGTCTCGGGACGGCTTCATCTCAGCCTTCAACCTGCAGAAGTAACTATGTTCAATGCCGAAAAATTGTTGGGAAAAGTTCTTCACGAAGTAATTGGAACGGGGACACACAAAAAGAAGAAACACAAGAGTTCCCTGCTCGGCAGCCTCTCTTCGGGGGCCGGCCTCATGACCGTCATCGGTCTCGGCGTCGGCGCAATGGAAATTTTAAAAGATAAGCAGCGTCAGTCGCCGACGGGATACCCTGCGCAAGCCTACCCGCCGCCCCATCAGCCACCTTCCCAACCCAATTGGTCGGCCCCGCAGCCCAACTGGGGAGGGCCGGCACAACCTCCTCCCCCGCCGCCCCAGACGCCTCCCCCGGTCGCCACCCCGCCGCCGGCAACCCCTGCCGTGGTCGAGGGGAATACCGAGGAGTTGGCCACTCGCCTGATCCAGGTGATGATCGCCGCCGCCCACGCCGACGGCACCCTCGATGCGGCGGAAGAACAGGCCATCCTCGAACGGGCCGGAAAGGCGGGGCTCTCCCGGGAGGAGAGGATGTTTCTCCTGGACGAACTGCACAAACCGAAGTCCATCGCCGAGTTGACGGCAGGCATCACCGATCCCTCGGTTGCCCGGACCATGTATATTCTGGCGGCAGGCACCATCGCCATCGACACCGAGGCGGAGCGTAGCTGGCTCGATCAGCTGGCAGCGGCCCTCGGACTCAGCAAGGCGGTCCAGAATTTTATCGAAGAAGAAGGCTGACAAAGGCGGGCGGTAATGTCGACACGGCCGCCGCCCTGCCTCTCCCGAAAAAATCTCCCAAGAATGCACAAACCGAATATCATCCTCACCGGATTCATGGGTTGCGGCAAGACCACCGTCGGCAAACTCCTGGCCCGGCAATTGCGATACGCCTTCATTGACACCGACCACCTGATCGAAGAACGGTCGGGCATGTCCATTCCGGAAATCTTCAAAACCAGGGGCGAAGCCGAATTCCGTGCGCTCGAGGCCACGATCGCCCGGGAACTGGGCGCCGGGGAAGGAATGGTCATCGCCACCGGCGGCAGGCTGATGCTCGACCCCGATAACGCCAGGGCCCTCGGCATGAGCGGGGCCGTCTTCTGCCTTGCGGCCAAGCCCGAGGAAATACTCCGGCGGGTTACCAGGAGCACCCAAGGCACCCGGCCGCTGCTCGACGCCCCCGACCCCATGGCCCGCATCGTCGAACTGACCCGGGAGCGGGAAGAAGGCTACGCCCGATTCCCCCAGATCAGCACTTCCGGGAAAAAGCCGCAGGAAGTGATGCGGGAAATTCTCTCCCGATTCCAAGCAGTAAGAATCAACCTATTTTGAATGTTCACGGCTTTAAGCTGTGCCGTTGAATTTCCTGCTTTTGCTGAAAGCTGAGGCTGAACGCTTACAATCTTTCTCTGGCGCTACTCCGCGCCGTACAGCAGGGCCAACCCCGCCTTCAGATCGTGAAAAGCCAGCTGCCCCGGCGCGGAGGCATCCCGGCCCGCGCCGAAGGTGATGTCCGACCCGAAGAGGCCGCCGGCGATTCTGCTGATCCTGCCGGCATCGCCCATGGAGATGGTGACCATGGGGATGGCCACCAATCCGTTTCTCGCCTTGTTAGTCGCGGACAGCAGGGTGAGCACGTCGCCGTAATCGTTCGGCATGACGGCAATCTTTGCGATATCCGCTCCCAACCTTTCCGCCTCTTTAAGCTTTGCCGCCAGGGATTCTTCCGACGGGGTTTCACGAAAATTGTGGTAGGAGAGGATCAGTTTCACATCATACTCTCTAGCTTTTGCACCGACCTCTTCGATGAACTCCCGCTCGTTGCAGAGTTCGACATCGACCAGATCGATCAAGCCGGATTCCATCGCCCGGATGATCAGCGCCAGGCGGCTTTGCTGCGAAATCTTTTGCATGCCGCCTTCCCTGTCGATGCGGCTGGTGAAGATGAGCGGTGTCTCGCCGACGATCGTCCGCAGCTCCCGCAGGGCCGACAGACAGCTCTCCACATCTTCCGCTCCGGTGAAGGCATCGACCCGCCACTCCAGCATATCCGGCTGCAGCGCAATCAGCTCGCCCGCCTCATGGCCGAGAGCCTTCTTCTCCTTTGCCACCAGCGGTAAACATACCAATGGCCGGGGGCCGCCGATGACCTTGCCTCTTACCGTTACCTTTTTCCTGCTCTGCTGCCTCATTGTGCCCACCGTTTGTCGTTGTCACCATACGTTTCCCAAAGAACGTTTCCGCGTGTATTTGCCCCTCACCCTACAAAATTTCCGTCAGTCAAGCACCCGTTTCATCTCGGCCGCCGCCAAAAATGCTGGCAGAAGATGCGGTCAAAGTTCAGAGTTCAAGATTCCGTCCTTGCCTTTGGCAAGCAGTTATGCTCCTTTCTGCGTAAAAGGTTTGCGAGACGATTGCTAAAAGTCCGGCAATGAAAAGGCAGGCAATGAATATTCGGGCTTATACGGAAAAAGACCATGCAGCGATTCAGTCGATATACTCGGCTGCAAAGCTCGATGAGCTGCGCTTCGAGGAGGCCCCTTTCGAGTTCCTGCCCCTGGACAGGGACGAAAAGCGGCTCGGCCTGCTTCTGGAATCGGAGATCTATGTCTGCGAAGAAGACGGTATCGTTGGATATTGTGCGAGATACGGTTCGGAGATCCGGGCCTTGTTCGTTCATCCCCACTGGCGGGGCAAGGGCATCGGCAGATGCATGCTGGAGTTCCTGTTGACTCGAATTCCCGGCCAGGCCCACTTGTACGTTGCCCGGTCCAACATGTCGGCAAAGAACCTGTATATCCAGTACGGTTTCAAAGTTGTTGAAGAGTTCGAGACTTCCTACAACGGCGTACCGGTAATCGCCAACAAGATGATCCGGCAAGGCTGACACAACCAAGGAGAAATAATGTCCAGATTTACTCTCGACCTCTGTGAGAAAGGGCGTTGCCGGATCAGGCATGACCTGGCCGCAACGGAAATTATCACCGACCTTCCGCCGGAGTATGGCGGAAGGGGCAGGTCCTTTTCCTCCACCGACCTGATCTCGGCCGCCTTGGGTTCCTGCATCCTCACTTCCATCGACACCATCCTGGAGCGGGAGGGGTTTGATTCGAAGAAGCTCAAGGTCTCGGTGGAAAAATCGTTATCGCAAAAGCCGAAGATGATTTCGGCGATTGCCCTCACCATCTTCTATCCGGACAAGCTAAATGAGCTGCTGCTGCAAAAGCTCGAAAGGGCCGCGGCGGCCTGTCCCGTCAAGCGAAGCCTGCATGAAGGGATTGCCGTTTCCATTCGGTTTGTTACGGGTAAACCTTAACCCTTACCCCTAAAACCACTGGATGTACAATTTCCCGGATAGCCCCATTCCCCTGTTCTTTCCCGTGACCGAAGGGGCCCTGCTCCAACCGTGGTTCTCCCTGGAAAAGCTCGATCAGGGGCTGCAGTTGATCCGCGAGCGGAAGATCGGTGATTTTCACTGCATTCGCAATGCCACCGGGGCACTTGTCGACGGGGAGGCTCCCGTGATCCTGGTGTTCGAGAAAAATACCAGGCTGCACCAGGGATTTGCAATCAAGGACAGCCACTGCAGCATGTGCCGGCGGAAAAAGGATCGTCAGGGTTGCGCCCATGAGGCGGCCCTGGCCATCCTCAGCCTGACACAGCCGGCCTCGGCCAGGGCCGTCCCCGTCCCGCTCGGCTTCGGCGGGAGCGACTGGCTGAAAATCGGCACCTTTCTCTTCGAATGGCTCAACAAGATGAAGGCTGTTGTCCGGCAAACCGAGACCGATGGCCGGACGCTCATCGAGATGACTTCCGGGGAAGGGCTGGTCCGGGCGGTCATTCCCTCTTCCTTTGCGGACAGGGGGAAACTGCTGCTCGCCCGCAGAACTGCCGGCAGTCCGGAAGCGCCCAAGGCAATTGCCCTACTGGACAGCCAGTTGCAGCTCTTGACCATGACTCCGGGGGAGGTAACCCTTGCCGCCACCGGCAACAGCGGTATCGGCTGGCAACGGGACAGCTCTTTCTGGCACTGGCTTGCCCGGATGCTCTACCTCCGCCACGGCGATACCCTCCCCGCCCTGCACTGGAACGGTGCCACGTCGCGATTCTCCCTGAACCTGGGCAGCGAGCTGGAACCAGGCTCGCTGACGATTGTCCTGCCGCCGGAGAAGACCTGGGAACTGGTGAAAAATATTCCCCTGCCTTCCGCTCCCCAAATCTTGCCCCCAGCCCGCGAATGCTACCGAGCCTTCTTCAACGATGAAAACCGGCTTGAGGTGATTCCGAGCCTGCGGCTGACCGACGGCCGCATCCTGTCCCGGCAGGAACTGGCCCCCAGGCGCTTCTCGTCAGCCTATTATCTGGACGGTGAAGGATTTCTGCCGGTCAATCGGTTAGCTGCAGAGGGTATTTTCAAGAATCCCGCCGCCTCGCAGGCGGCTTTGCCCCTGCTCGGCTTTTTGCAGAACGAGAAGACCAGGGCAAGCTCGTTTACCGTGGCTGCAAACGATATTCCGGCATTCCTTGCCGCCAACAGCGCGGCCCTCTCTTATCCGGACAATATCGTCCAGGAGGAATTGCGCGATCTGCAGATCGCCGACCTTCCCGACAGCCTGCTCGTCGAGGACTTCGAGGAGGAGGGCGGCTGGTGCTACCTCTCCTGCCGGTACGGCCTCGGCAATACCAGTTTGAGACTTGCGGATATCGCCGCCGCCAAGAAACAGGAGCTTTCCTGCCTTCCGGGACGGCGGTGGCTGAAGCTCGATGGAACGCCGCTCTCCTGGCTGTACGACCTGCCCGAGGATCGTTTCACCACGGACGGCTCCGACCGGATTCGCCTGAGCTACCGTGAGATGCTGCACTTGGCCGCGCTCGTGCCGCAACTCGAAGCCCGGGGCCGGAACAGTTCTCTGTCGCCCAGTCTTTCCCGGCTGCTCGATCCGTCCCTCTGGTCCGAGGATGGAGGTTTAGAGGATATGCCGGCCCATCTGCGGCCCTATCAGCGCAACGGCCTGGCCTGGCTGAGCCGCCTGGATCACCTGGGAATCGGCGGCCTGCTGGCCGACGATATGGGCCTCGGCAAGACCCACCAGGGACTTGCCCTGCTGCGGCATGCCGCCCAGGATGGCGACAGGAACGGCGGCAACCTGCTAGTGATCTGCCCCGCCTCGGTGCTGCTGAACTGGGCGGAAAAAATCGACAGTTTCTATTCGGACCTGGACTATGCCGTCTATTACGGTCCTCAGCGGGACCTGCCGGCGGCGCTCACCCATCGCCTGGTCCTCACCACCTACGGCATCGTCCGGCAGGACCTGGACCTTTTGCAACCGCAGGCCTTCGACATCATCCTCCTCGATGAGATCCAGCACCTGAAAAATCCCGCCACCGCCGCCCACCGGGCGGTGCGCGACCTGAACGGCCGGATAAAGATCGGGCTCACCGGTACTCCCGTCGAGAACTCCCTGCAGGACCTCCGGTCCCTCTTCGACATCTGCCTGCCGGGTCTGCTGGGCAGCGAGCGCCAGTTCGAGCGGCTCTACGCCGAGCCGATCAGTGAAGGGAAGAACCGGGAGGTGCGCGACCGGCTCGGCCGCCTGATCCACCCCTTTATCCTCAGGAGAAGCAGGAGTCAGGTCCTGACGGAACTCCCGCCGGTGATCGACGATGACCGGGTCTGCGATCTCTCCGACGACCAGATCGCCCTCTACCGGGAGGTGATAAGCGAGAGCGGCAATGAACTGGAAGAGCTTATCGAGGGCACGGGCGCGATCCCCTACATGAACATCCTCGCCGTCATCGCCCGTCTCAAGCAGATCTGCTGCCATCCCTGCCTGGTTCAGGGCTGCGACGACCCCGGGGAATACCAGAGCGGCAAATGGGATCTTTTCATAGAACTGGCCGAGGAACTCCTCGAAGCCGATCTGAAATTCGTGGTCTTCAGCCAGTATACGGGGATGCTCGACCTAATCGAAAGCCATCTCAAACGCCTCGGCGTTCCCTACGGAATCTTGAAAGGCGATATGGCCGTGGGCAAACGGCAGAAGATGATCGAAAGGTTCAATACAGATCCCGACTGTCGTGTCTTCTGCGCCAGCCTTCTCGCCGGCGGGATCGGCATCGACCTGACCGCCGCCCGCGCCGTCATCCATTACGACCGCTGGTGGAACCCGGCCCGGGAGGAGCAGGCCACCGCCAGGGTTCACCGGATGGGCCAGAAAGAAGTGGTCCAGGTCTTCCGCCTGATAACGAAGGGAACTCTCGAAGAGAAAATCCACCGTCTGATAACCGCCAAAAGGGAACTTGTCTCCTCGCTGATCCAGGAGGACGAGGCAGGGATCATCAAGCAGTTCGACCGCAGGCAGCTGGCGGAGCTGCTGCGTCTGTAGAGGCACCGGAAAAGAGGCTGCCTACACTCGCTTCGCCGGGGTTCCCGCGGCAGAGACCAGCCCGAGGTGGCGAGCCTGGTCGTAGAGCCGGCGCGCCAGGCGAACCGTGGCCTGATCGACCATCCGGCCCTCCACCGCCACCGCACCGCGAAGGTTTCCGGCCGCGGCCTCGGCCGCTTCGAGGATTGTGACCGCCCGCCGGATGTCCTCTTTTGTGGGCGAAAAAACCTGGTTGATGGTCGCCAGCTGATCGGGATGAATTGCCCATTTGCCGTCGCAGCCGAGGGCGGTGGCCATCACCGCCGAGCGCTGCAGTCCCTCTACATCCTTGAAATGGCCGTAAGGAGCATCGATCGCGAGCAGGCCGTTGGCCTTGGCGGCCATGACCATGCGGCTCAGGGCAAAGTGCCAGCGGTGGCCCGGATAGATCTCGGCTTCGTTCTCCCCGTGGCCTGAGAGCGATACCAGTCGAGCCCCGATGGAGGCGGAATAGTCGGCGATGCCGAAGACCAGGGAGCGTAGCCGGCGGCTGGCGCGGGCGATGGCGGTTACCTCGGCGAGACCCTCCGCGGTCTCGATGGAAGCCTCGATGCCTATGCCACCCGGCAGACCGCAGGCCTGTTCGATACCGTCGAGCAACCGATCGACACAGTGGACCTCACCCGGATGGCCCACCTTGGGCACGACCACGGCATCGATCCTGGCCCCGGCCGCTTCGACCACATCCACCAGGTCGCGGTAGGCAAAGGGGGTATCCAGGCTGTTGATGCGGACGGTGACCGTCTTTCCGTGCCAGTCGATGGCGGCAAGAGACTCCACCACCTGACGGCGAGCGGCCTCCTTGGCGTCCGGTGGGACGCTGTCCTCCAGGTCGAGCATGATCACGTCGGCAGGACTTTCGGCGGCTTTGCCATGCATCTTGACGACATGTCCGGGCACGGACAAAATCGAGCGATGGGTTTTCATACCAATTCTCCCTCCTGTTGAAGTATCCTCTGTCCCCTCAGATCTCCTTCCACCGCAGCCGATGCGTCGATGCGGAATTTTTCCTCGTAGCTCTGCCCCCACCGGCAGAGGTTCTCCATCACCGGCATGATGGTCCGGCCGAAGTCGGTGAGCGAATATTCGACCTTGGGCGGCACCTCTGCAAACACCTTGCGATGGACCAGGCCATCATGCTCCAACTCCCTCAGCTGCTGGGTCAGCATCTTCTGGGTGATGTTGGGCATTTTTTGCTTCAGCTCGCCAAACCGCTTGGTGCCTTCATTGCCGAGATGATAGAGGATGATGGGTTTCCATTTGCCGCCGATGACGTTCAGGGTCAACTCGACGGTGCAATAATATTCCCGCCCGTGGATTTCCTTCCGTGTACATTCGCTCATGCAGCCACTCCAGGTATTCTGTGTGATATAACGCTATAAAAAAGTGCTTACTTTCCTCATCTACCATACACTTTCCTCATCTACCATACATGTGGCATGGATACCATGAAAAGATTCCAGGAGATACACTTGCCCGACGGCATCCTTTCCTGCCCGAGGAACGGTTGACGGCTTGACAAACCTGACTTTCAAGCACACTTTGAGATTGAACTTCACTGCCACGAGGTGGCTTTCTCTCTGAACTCATACCGTGGGGTGGCGGCCCCATACGGCATCTGCGTCGTGTTCCCTTTTCCGGGAACAACACGATGTCAAGTTTTCAGCATTATCTGGAGGGCAGGCATATGAAAATCACCATGACAGCAATCAAAGCCGATGTCGGCTCGATAGGCGGGCACACTCGTCCTAGCAATAAAATGATGCAAGAAGTCAATGCGGTCATCGAGGAGCGCGGAGTTTCTTCCGGGTTGTTGATCGACCGTTATATCGGCTACACGGGAGATGACATTCATATCTTCATGACGCATACCCGTGGCGTCGGCAACGAAATCATCCATAAACTGGCCTTCGACGCCTTCATGCATGGCACGGAGACGGCCAAGGCGGAAGGCATGTACGGGGCGGGCCAGGACCTCATCAAGACCGCATTCTCAGGTAACGTCAGGGGGATGGGGCCGGCGGTGACCGAAATGGAGATCGAGGAGCGGCCGGCGGAGGCCGTGGCCCTGATCACCGCCGACAAGACCGAACCCGGCGCCTTCAACCACCCATTCTATCGCTTGTTCTGCGACCCGGCAGCCAACAGCGGGCTTTTGCTCAACCCCACCCTGACCCGCGGGGTCGAGTTCCGAATCATGGACGTGGAGACCGGCAAAGTTGCCTCCCTGCACACGCCGGAGGAGATCTTCGTTATCGCCGCCGCGTTGATGTACCCGGGCAGGTATGTGGTGGAATCGATCCGGACCAAGGCGGGCGAGCCGATTGTCACGGCGACCACCGACCGGCTGCACAATATCGCCGGCACCTACGTCGGCAAGGACGACCCGGCCGCCCTGGTTCGTCTGCAGAAGGATTTCCCGGCCACCGAGGAAGCCTGCGCGATGTTCAAATACTGCCATTTCGTGGCCGGCAACACCAGGGGGAGCCACCATATGCCCCTCATGCCGGTGAAGAGGAATACCAGCGCTTCGGCCAACTACTGCATTCCCATGGTCTCGGTCAGCCTGTTCAGCATCAAGGGCGGGAAGCTGGGACAATCGATCGACGCCTTCGAAACCAGCGACTGGGATTATTTCCGGCGGCTGGCCGTGGAAAAATCGGAGATGATGAGGGCCCAGGGCTTCATCCATCCCGCCACCCTCATGCCGGAGGAGCTGGAGTACAACAAGGGCTATAAGAACGTCATGTCGCAGCTCGAGGCAAGGTTCAGGAGAGAGTAGGGCAACACCCGGCTTGTCACCAGCCTGGTTCCGGTCATGGACCCGGCTGGTGCGCATTGTTTCTGCGGCAGCTCCGCCGAGTGAGCCGTTGTCCGCACCGGTTTGCCCGAGAAGACCTGCAGGCGACGAATCAAGAAGATCGGGGCGTAAGCCCGGATCCTTCTCGCCACGCCCTATCATACTCTTGAAACGAAGCGCTTTCTTGTTTAATTATTCTTTATGCTTATTTTAACCAAAACTTCTTTTGTCACATCATCCGACGCAGCATGCCGAGGAGGCCACGATGATCAGCCATACCAGCAATATTGCAGGCAAAGACCTGCAGATCAGAGATAACCTCGCCGAGCAGTATTCCGATGTCTACACGCCCGAAGTCCTCGACGCCCTGGCGTATATGGCCCGATTCGACGACGAGCGGAAACGGTTGATGAACGAGCGGACCCGCCGCCGCCGGGAGCGGATCGAGAGCCGCCAACCTCTTGCCTTCCTCGATCCCGCTGCGGTCATCGCCGGGACCGATATCCGCGTCCAGGACGCCCGTGACGGCAAGTTCATCGGTTCGGAAATTCCGCACGACCTGCGGCGCCAATGGCTGCAGGGAACGGGACCTGCCGCAAAACCAGGCGCCACTGTCGCCTCGAGCCTGCGCAACGTCGCCCACGCCCTGCTCTCCGGGGCGGACGGCTGGATGTTCGACGGTGAGGACGCCCTGGGCCAGGTTGGCGTCATGTCGCTCGACAACCAGCGCAGCCTGAAGCTGGCCTTTTCCCGCGATCCGCTTTTCCTTTCGGTGGCGCAGGAGGTCGCCGGGGAAATGAACGCCTGGGCCAGAGATTTCCTCGGCCGGGAGATCATCGCCGACTGGCGCGGCCAGCTCGACTTCACCACCAGAATCTTCCGTCCCCGCGGACTGCACCTGGACGACCGCCACATTCGGGCGGGCGGCGCGGGATTTTCCGCCTCGATCGTCGACACCACCCTCTATGTGGCGAACAATTACCGGACGCTGCGCGCCGCCAACAGCTCCATCGTCCTCTACCTGCCGAAGATCCAGACCGCCGAGGAGGCGGGTTTCTGGAACCGGCTGCTGAATGGTCTCGAGGAGCACCTGGACCTCGGGCCGGGCACCATCAAGATCTACGTGCTGGTGGAACAGCTCGAGGCCACCTTCCAGCTCATGGAGATCCGGGCGGCCCTGGGCCGCCACTTCGTCGGCTTCAACACCGGCCGCTGGGATTACATCAACAGCGTCGCCGACGCCTGCTGCTGGGACCAGGGCTTCATCCACCCGAACATCGAATCCATCGTCATGACCTACGGCTACATGCGCCACTATGAGGATCGGGTGCGGCGAGCGGTCAACACCCCGGATGCGGACGGTAATTTCGCCCTTTGGCAGGGCGGCATGGAGCCGAACATCCCGGTGGGATCGAAAAAAGGCGTCGAGGAAGGCATGGAGAGGGCCAGGGCCGGCGCCATCCGCGAGCAGCGGGAGGGGGCGAGCGGCAAGTGGATAGCCCACTGGAAGATGGTCCACATCATCCGCCCGGTCTGGGAAGAGGTCGGGGAGGACAACCAGCTCGGCCGGCAGTTCCCGCCGCTTACCTACACCGAGGAGGACGCGGCCTCCCTCACCCGGCTGGAGCCGGCCCCCCGCACCGTCCGCGGCGCGAGGAACCTGCTAAGCGTGGCCCTGCAGTACGGCAACGCCTTCGGTCAGGGGTTTCAGGCGGCGGCGCTCAAGCCCGCCGATTTCTTCGGCAACGACGACATCCTCTACCTGATGGAGGATATGGCCACCGGCGAGATCCGGCTCTCCATCCTCTGGGAGTGGGTCCACAAAGGCGCGGTGCTGACGGAGGCCGACCCGGAAACCGGCGTGGACTCGGGGGATGTCTTCAGCAGGGAATTTTTCGAGCGCCTGCTGAATGAAGAGTACGCCAAGCTCCTCGCCGCCGGCAACCGCGACGTCCATGACAACTCGAAGGCCACCACCCTGCCCATCGCACGGGAGATCGTATCGAGCTATGTCCTCGACCCGGTAAAGGCCCCCTGGTACATCGATCTGCTCAACATCAATCTGGACAATTTCGATGCGGCGACCGCCCGCCGCCGCATAGATCTCTATATGGACACTTTCAAGAAAGAGGGCTTACGCATCACCGAAAATCTCGATTCCCAACCGGCATAGGACCGTTATCAGTAAGTGGAGGGAAATACATGAAAAATTACAGCGAAGAACTCGAGAAAATGCAGCAATGGTTCAAGAACCCGCGCTTTGCCGAAATTCTCCGCCTGCACACCCCGGCCCAGGTGGTCGAACAGCGAGGCACCATCGATATCGAATACACCGTGGCCCGCGATGCCGCGGCGGCCTTTTATGCCCGCCTGCGCGAACTGTTTTCCCAGGGCAAATCCATCACCACCTTCGGTCCCTATTCCCCCGGCCAGGCCGTCACCATCAAACGCATCGGCATCGAGGGCATCTACCTCGGCGGCTGGGCGACCTCGGCCAAGGGCTCGGCGGGTGAAGACCCCGGCCCCGACCTGGCGAGCTACCCCCTGAGTCAGGTCCCCGACGAGGCGGCCCCCCTGGTCCGGGCGCTGCTCGCGGCCGACCGCAACCAGTATTACCAGCGGCTGCAGATGACCGAGGCCCAGCGGGCCGAAACCCCGATGATCGACTATCGGCCGTTCATCATCGCCGACGCCGATACCGGCCACGGCGGCGACGCCCACGTGCGCAATCTCATCCGCCGCTTCGTCGAAGCTGGCGTGCCGGGTTACCACATCGAGGACCAGAAACCGGGGGTCAAAAAGTGCGGCCATCAGGCCGGCAAGGTGCTGGTTCAGGTGGATGAGCAGATCAAGCGCCTCAATGCCGCCCGCCTGCAGCTCGATATCATGCAGGTGCCGGGAATCATTGTCGCCCGCACCGACGCCGAGGCCGCAACCTACCTCGACGGCCGGGGCGACGAGCGCGACCAGCGCTTCATCCTGGGGGCCACCAGCATAGGCCTGCCCAACTACAAGACGTCGTTTCTGGGGATCATGCGCCGCTTCTTCGACAAGGGCGTGACCGAGATCAACGGGCATCTGATGTACCGCATCTCCGACGAGCTTTTCGGCGAGGCCGACCGCTGGCTCATCCGGACCGGCCTTCTCGGGGAAATCGATGCCATGATCAAGAACATGCCGCCGAACCGCACCCCGGCCGACATCAACAAGGTCCTCGACCGCGCCTCGACCCGGCTGCTTGAGCTCTGGCAGGCGGAGGCCGGTCTCAAGACCTTCGGCCAGGCGGTTGCCGACGTGATGCAGTTCCACCTCGACGAGGGCGCCGAACTGCCGATGACGGTCGATCAGTGGCACGCCTTCGTGGAAAAGGTATCCTTCGTCGAGGCCAGGGACCGCGCGCGGTCCATGGGCTTCAATATCATCTGGAACTGCGATATCGCCCGCACTCCGGAAGGCTATTACCAGGTCCAGGGCGGCATCGAGTATGCCATCGCCAAGTCTCTGGCCGTGGCGCCCTTCGCCGACATCCTGTGGATGGAGACCAAGACCGCCAACCTGCACGAGGCGAAGATCTTCGCCGACGCCATCCACGCGGTCTATCCGAACAAGATGCTGGCCTACAACCTGTCGCCCTCCTTCAACTGGGACACCACCGGCATGACCGACGACGAAATGCGCCGCTTCCCCGAGGAACTGGGCAGACTCGGCTATGTCTTCAACTTCATCACCTACGGCGGCCATCAGGTAGACGGTCTCGCGGGCGAGGAGTTCGCCACCGCCCTGAAGGAAGACGGGATGCTGGCGCTCGCCCGCCTGCAGCGCAAGCTGCGCCTGGTCGACTCGCCCTACCGGACACCGCAGACCCACGTCGGCGGGCCGCGCTCGGACGCGGGACTCATCGCCGCGACCGGCGGGACGGCCACCACCAAGGCCATGGGCAAGGGCTCCACCCAGTTCCAGCACCTGGTCGAAACCGAGGTGCCGCCGCGCCGTCTCGAGGAGTGGCTGAAGACCTGGGCCGCCCATTACGATATGTCGCCGAGACTGCGCGTGACGCTCAGGCCCCATGTCGCCGGCTCGGAACTCCTGGAACTGTCGGTGATGGATGCGGGCGACCAGAAGATCGCCAACATCATCTTCGCCGTCCTGCAGGACCGGCGCTTCCGCAACTTCCTGTCGGTCCGCGACCAGAACACCTTCCCGGAGATGGCGCGCCAGAAGCGGTTGATGACGCTCAATACCCTCTTCCTCATCCACCGCTACAAGGCCGTCGCGGTGCACTATGTCAGCCCGACCGAGGATAACCAGCACCAGGCCGCGGGCATCCGCGAACTGGGAATCTACGAGAGCATCCAGACGGAGATCGGCCATATCATCGTCGCCCAGGTCAATGCCGAAAAGGTCAGAGCCCTGGTCAAGCCCGACAGCGAGGAACTGCGGAAGTTGATTACCAAGGCCTGATGGCGATCTTTTCTTATGATTGAATAATCTTATAGTACATTGTACATCTCAAATGTTCGGATAAAGCCGCTTGAGCTTTATCCGGGCATCTTTGGTACGAAACTGCCAATCAACCTTTGACTGCCGGCTGTTCCGGTCTGCATTCCAAGCGGCAACTTTAGTCCTCATTTTCTCTATGCAA
>JAEYNP010000104.1 GCA_023412495.1 Pseudomonadota bacterium | reverse complement strand
CGCCAGTACGGGCCAGGACGCAGTGCGGAGCCGGTCGAAGATCTGGGGCTGCTGGGCAATTCAGAAGACCGTTGGGGCATCACGGTAATTGAGGGTGGGGCGGAGATGGATGAGTACCCGAAAGCGGCACTCCTTTCACTGCTTTCCAGCATCATTTACTTCGATGCTGTCGCTCGACGGCGGGAAGCGCTGGACGGCAGCCGGGCTTTCCCGAAGATGCAGATTTTCTTCGAGGAGGCCAACAAGGTGCTTACTGGCGTGTCGGGCGGGGCTGCGTCCGATCAAAATGCGGGAGAAGGCGGCAACCCGGTCAGTCACATCTTTCAAACGATGTGGCGGGATGGACGCAAGTACGGTGTCTACCTGCACCTGATGGCCCAGACGGTCAGCGAGCTGCCGGCGGGGATCCTCTCCTCCTGCGCTAACCTGTTCGTTTTTCAGACCAAAGACGCCAAGGACCGCGACCTGATCCTGCCACACTTGGGCCGCTCGGAAAAAGGGCTGGTGAACACCGAGTACAAGCGCTACCTGGCACGTATTCCAAGAACGTACGCGATTGCCAAGCTGGGTTACAGCGCGGATGTGAATGAACTGGAGCCGGTATTGATCCGCCCGATGATGGTTGAGTGCGATGAACCCTCAGAGCAGGAAATCATCCAGGAACTGGGCCGGATCTCCTTAAAGCCTAGCGTCGAAGAAATCCTCAATTCCTGAAAATCGTTTGCCTAAACCAATCTAATGACAAGGAAAAACACATGCAAACCAAGAAACGATCTCCCTTTACCGCTATTGTCCTGGCCGGCATCATTGGGGTGCTGGTCATTGCCCTGCTGAACGGCGTGGTACGCCCAACCCAGGTTGTAGTCGCGCGGGTTCCGATTGCTCCCGGCACGCTGCTTACTGCAGAACTGGTCGAGCTGCGCACGATTCCAGCTGGGGCCAAACCTGCAGATGCGCTCAGCAAAGTCGAAGAGGCCGATGGGAAAATGGTGGCGGTTGGCCGCGCTCCGGGCGACATGATTGTGCAGTCGGTGTTGGGTGAGCTTGCCGGAGCCGGACTGCCGGCAGAGCTGCCGGAAGGTCATATCGCCATGGCTATCCACGTGGATCTGTCCAGCGGGGTAGCCGGTCTCCTGCGTGCCGGGCAGACGGTGACAGTGATTGGGATGATTTCGCCCGACCTGATCAACGAAAACCCGAACACCATTTTGCCTGTGGCTATTCCGGAGTTTACTTCTCCCGCGCTAACGCCCATTGCGCCAATGATGCCCACGCTGGAACCCACTGCAACCCCCACACCTGCCCCGCCTTCCGCGCCGCTGGCGCGCCTGGCAATCACCGGCCTCAAAGTGCTGATGGTCCCACAGCCCTTCCGTTATGAAGAGGTCCCGGCGGGCGCAAGTGAGGAACAGATGTTTGCCTCCGCTCGAACCAGCGCAGCCTCGCAGGATGGCAGCGTGATTGTGGTTCAGGTGTCGACCACCGCCGTGGAGGTAACGCCTGGTTTCAAAGTCGATCCGCCCACCCTGCTGGCCGCTCTTGATCGGTACGGCCTAATCCACCTGGCACTCGAACCCGTGAGCGGCGTAAACCTGGACGTTTCGGACGTGGTCACCCTCAACCTGGGTGAGCTGTATGAGGAAATGAACGAACATCGCAAGAAGGAATAACAGCGATGTCAGAGACTTCCTACCAGACCAATAAGGTTTCCGTGCTGCTGGCAGGAGCCGGGCATGAGCTGGTTTACTACCAGATGCAGCCGCCGCTGCTGGCTGACGCACGCTTTATCGTGGCCGGCCATGCCACCCAATGGCAGGTGCTGGAAAACAATGTCAATGACCTGCATCCGGAACTGCTCATCGTACAGACCGATATCGCCCCGGACCCGGAGGCAATGAAACGCCTTTTGCAGCGCCTGTCCGCCTGGAACGGGGTGGCAATTGTCGTGCTGCCGCTAGGCCAGAAAGATTTGCGCGGCGCATACGAAGGTTTGAACATGGTGCGCGGGGTGTTTGTCGCGCCGGTCAATTGGACCGAGATTGCTCAGGCCGGCTATGGCGCAGCCATGACAGCGCGGGCGAATATGTCCCAGACTGCACCCATGCAGCAGGCAGTCGCTGGCCCGGTTGTTGGCGGATCAGCCGCTTTCATCACCGGCACCAAACGCATCGCGGTGCTGTCGCACGCAGGCGGCACCGGCTGCTCGACGGTGGCCGAGAACCTGGCTTATGAGCTGGCAGCACGGCTGAGCATCAAGACCCTGCTGGTTTCGATGGGCCTGCCTCCCAGCGCGCCTCCCCACCTGCGGCTACGCTACCTGCCGAACCTGACCGAGTATTTTGACCGCCCAGGCAAGGCCTCCTTTCAAGCGGCCTTGCAGCGGCGGGAAAACCTGGAAGTGCTGGTCGCACCGGAATCGTCCGTGGAGTATATGAAGATCCTGGAAAGCTCCAGCCGCGGAACCGGTGAGGGCAGCATCAACGGCATGCTGATCGATTCAGAAGATGGGCGTTATGCGGCCATTGTGATGGATGTTCCTTCTAGCGAAGACTTGTGGATGGCGCACTCGATCAT
>JAEYNP010000136.1 GCA_023412495.1 Pseudomonadota bacterium | reverse complement strand
TTAATCTATTATTTCTATTAATAACTCTTCTATATAGATCATTTAAATCAGAAGTTGCAAATCTACCACCATCAAGCTGAACCATAGGTCTTAAATCGGGAGGTATAACTGGAAGTACATCAAGTACCATCCATTCAGGTCTATTGCCAGAAGTTCTAAAAGCTTCTACAACCTCAAGTCTTCTAGTAATTCTGATTTTCTTTTGACCTTTGCTGTCTTTTAATTCTTTTCTTAATTCAAGAGTCTCTTTTTCTAAATCAATTTTCATTAAAAGAGATTTTATAGCTTCTGCTCCCATTTCAGCTTTGAAAGCATTTTTATAATGTTCTTTATATTCTCTGTACTCCATTTCTGTAAGAAGTTGTTTTTCTGATAAAGTAGTATTACCTGGATCAGTAACAACATATTGTGCAAAATAAAGTACCTTTTCAAGAGATCTTGGAGACATGTCAAGCATTAATCCAAGTCTACTTGGTATACCTTTAAAATACCAAATATGAGATACTGGAGCTGCTAATTCTATGTGACCCATTCTCTCTCTTCTTACTTTAGCTTTTGTAACTTCAACACCACATCTGTCACAAACTACACCCTTATATCTTACTCTTTTATATTTACCACAATGACATTCCCAGTCTTTTTGTGGTCCAAATATTTTTTCGCAAAACAAACCATCTTTTTCTGGTTTTAGAGTTCTGTAGTTTATAGTTTCTGGTTTTTTAACTTCACCTCTTGACCATTGTCTAATCTTTTCAGGTGAAGCTAATCCAATTCTTATAGATTCAAAATTATTATATTCTATCAAGGAGTCCGCTCCCTTCATTATTTTTTAGAGTTGTTTGAGTGTTGCTAACGCAATTAAAATTGAAGCTAACAACACTCTTTTATTTATATCTAATTAAAAATCATCTTCATCAATTTCTAAATCTAATGTAGATGAATCAAGATCATCAAAATCCTCATCTAAATCATCATTGCTATCGTCTACATCATATATATCGTCAATCTCATCTATATCATCAACTGAAACTTTACTCATGCCTTCTATGTCATCTTCAAATCTTATGTCTTCCATGCTCTCTTGTAGCACTGAGTATTCATCGTCAACGGTTTCAATGATTTCCATTTCATTTTGGTCACTAGTAATAATTTTAATATCAAGCGCCAAGCTTTGTAATTCTTTTATAAGAACCTTGAATGATTCTGGAACTCCTGGTTCTGGTATGTTTTCACCTTTAACAATCGCTTCATAAGTTTTAACCCTACCAGTCACATCATCAGATTTTACAGTCAGAATTTCTTGTAGAGTGTGAGCAGCTCCATATGCTTCAAGCGCCCAAACCTCCATCTCACCAAATCTCTGACCACCAAACTGAGCTTTACCACCAAGTGGCTGTTGTGTTACCAAAGAATATGGTCCTGTTGAACGAGCATGTATCTTATCATCAACAAGGTGGTGAAGTTTTAACATGTACATGTAACCAACTGTAACATCTCCATCAAAATACTCACCTGATCTACCATCTCTTAATTTAATTTTACCTGATCTTGGATATCCTGCTAGCTCTAATGCATCAAAAATATCTTCTTCTGAAGCACCATCGAAAACTGGAGTTGCAACATGCCATCCAAGTTTTTTGGCTGCTAAACCAAGATGAACCTCAAGTACCTGACCGATATTCATACGTGAAGGAACCCCTAGCGGATTAAGTACAACTTGTAATGGAGTACCATCTGGTAAATATGGCATATCTTCTTCTGGCATAATACGAGAAATAACACCCTTATTACCGTGGCGACCACACATTTTATCCCCTACGTTTATCTTTCTCTTAGTAGCAATATAAACTCTAACTAACTTGCTTACTCCCGGACTTAATTCATCACCGTTTTCTCTTGTAAACACTTTAACATCAACTATAATACCAGTTTCACCATGTGGAACCTTAAGAGACGTATCTCTTACTTCTCTTGCCTTTTCACCAAAAATAGCACGAAGTAATCTTTCTTCAGCAGTAAGTTCAGTTTCACCCTTTGGTGTAACCTTACCAACTAATATATCTCCTGAAACAACTTCTGCACCAATTCTAATGATTCCTCTCTCGTCTAAGTCTTTAAGAGCATCATCACCTACATTTGGTATATCTCTAGTGATTTCTTCTGGACCAAGCTTAGTATCTCTAGCTTCCGCCTCATATTCTTCTATATGAACTGATGTTAATACATCATCCATTACTAACTTCTCATTTAATAATATAGCGTCCTCATAGTTATATCCTTCCCAAGTCATAAATCCTATTAGAAGGTTTTTACCTATTGCTATATCTCCGTTTTCAGTTGAAGCACCATCTGCAATTATCTGGCCTTTTTTTATTTCATCCCCATGATTAATAATAGGGCGTTGATTTAAACAAGTACCTTGATTTGAACGCTTAAACTTCAACAATGGATATTTATCTAACATTCCATTATCTTTTCTTTTAATTACTATTTCAGATGATGCTACAGAAACTGCAATACCATCATTTTTAGCAATAACAACAACACCTGAATCTTTAGCAGCCTTATACTCCATACCAGTACCTATAATAGGTGCTTCTGTTATAAGTAGAGGAACTGCCTGTCTTTGCATGTTCGCACCCATCAGAGCACGGTTAGCATCATCGTTTTCAAGGAAAGGTATCATTGCTGTACCAACAGAAATTACTTGTTTAGGTGATACATCCATGTAATCAACCTTTTCTTTAGCAACTATTTCTGGAGCTCCGTTAGCACCTCTAACAACAACACGACTATGTATAAATCTGCCGTCTTCATCTAGTGGTTCATTAGACTGTGCTACAATCATATTATCCTCTATATCTGCTGTTAAATAATCTATTTGTTGACTAACAACTCCTGTTTCTTTATCAACTCTTCTATAAGGCGATTCTAAGAAACCATACTCATTTATACGTGCATAAGTTGCAAGGGAAGTAATAAGTCCGATATTTGGACCCTCTGGAGTCTCTATAGGACACATCCTACCATAATGAGAATGATGAACGTCTCTAACCTCAAAGCTGGCTCTATCTCTAGATAAACCACCAGGTCCTAAGGCAGACATTCTTCTTTTATTAGTTAATTCAGCTAATGGGTTTGTTTGATCCATAAACTGTGAAAGCTGCGAACTTCCAAAGAACTCTTTTATAGCTGCTGATACTGGTCTAATGTTAATTAAAACTTGAGGTGTTATAACATCAACGTCTTGAATAGTCATTCTTTCCTTAACTACTCTTTCCATCCTTGAAAGACCAACTCTAACTTGATTTTGTAAAAGTTCTCCCACAGAACGTAATCTTCTGTTTCCTAAATGATCTATATCGTCAATTTTACCAATACCTTTGAAAAGGTTGAATTGATAATTAACTGACGCTACCATATCATCGATTATTATATGTTTAGGAGTTAATGATTTTATGTTTTCTACAATTGCTTTTTCAATATCAGCTATGTTATCATTTTCACTTAATATTTTCTTCATTGTAGGATAGTATACTTTTTCTTTTAACCCTAATTTTTCAAAGTCTATATCTAAATTAAACACACTTGTGTTTACAAAGTTATTACTTACTACTCTTACTACTTTGTCGTCATGATTTAATATGTCAATTGTGTTAATTCCAGCAGCCTCTATTAGATTGATAAGCTTTTCAGTTAAAATTTCACCTGCTGTAACAATAATTTCTCCAGTTTCTTTGTCCACTACATCTTCTGCTACTTTTTTACCTTCAACTCTAGATCTAAGACATAATTTTTTATTGAATTTATATCTTCCTACTTTAGCTAAATCGTATCTTTTGTGGTCAAAAAATAAAGAATTAATTAGAGATGAAGCACTATCGTAAGTTGGAGGCTCACCTGGTCTTAATCTTTTATAAATCTCAATTAATGCCTCTTCACTATTAGTAGTTGTATCCTTCTCTAATGTTTTAAGTAGTTGCTCTGATTCGCCTATAACTTCAATGATTTGGGAATTAGTTTGTAATCCCATAGCTCTAAGCAATACAGTAATAGGAAGTTTTCTTGTTCTGTCAACTCTAACTGATATTATATCATTAGAGTCAGTTTCATACTCTAACCATGCGCCTCTATTTGGAATAACTGTGCAAGAATATAATTCCTTGCCAATTTTATCTCTTTCCATTTGATAGTAAACGCCAGGTGAACGTACTAACTGGCTAACGATTACACGTTCAGCTCCATTTATGATAAACGTTCCTCTTTCAGTCATTAGAGGAAAATCACCCATAAACGCTTCTTGTTCTTTGATTTCACCTGTTTCTTTGTTAATAAGTCTTACTTTAATCTTTAATGGTACTGAAAATGTTGCATCTCTTTCTTTGCACTCTAGCTGGTTAAACTTAGGTTCACCATCTAAAGAATGATCCACAAACTCTAATATTAGATTTCCAGTATAGTCTTCGATTGGAGAAATATCATCGAAAACCTCTTTTAAGCCTTCTTTAATAAACCAATCATATGATGTTTTTTGAACCTCAATTAAATCTGGTAATTCTAAAACTTCATCAATTTTCGAGTAACTCATTCTTACTCGATTACCTATTTTCACAGGATGCGGCATTTTTTCACCCCTTAGTCTTAGTAATAATTTTATGTGTTTATTTTAGAAATAAACATTACATACAATTTCTGTGCCAACATTTTATGCTTGCGCATTATATTTTATAATATCACTATGAATTTTTTTTGTCAATATATTTTTTGATTTATTATATAATTACCAATTATTTATAAATTATTTACAAAAAAAGAAAAATCTCACAGCTATGCCATGAGATTTTTTCAACTGAATGAATTATTTAATTTCTACTGTTGCGCCTTCTGCTTCTAAAGCTGCTTTCATCTTATCAGCTTCTTCTTTAGATACGCCAGTCTTAACTGTTTGAGGAGCTCCGTCTACCATGTCTTTAGCTTCTTTTAATCCTAAACCAGTTAATTCTCTAACTACTTTAATAACTTTTATTTTTCCTGCTCCTGCGTTTGCTAATACTACATCAAACTCAGTTTTTTCTTCAGCTACTGGTGCAGCTGCTGCTGGTCCTGCAACTGCTACTGGTGCTGCTGCAGAAACTCCGAATTCTTCTTCTATTGCTTTTACTAATTCATTTAATTCTAATACTGTTAATTTTTTAATTTCTTCTATGAAATTAAGTATTTTTTCACTTGCCATTTTATACCATTTCCTTTCTATTTTTGTGTGCCATACTTTTAATATATAGGTTGACACTTAGATTTATTTTATTTTTATTATCTACTATTCTGTAACTTCGCCTTGTTTTTCACTAACTTGACTTAACATGTAAGCAAGGTTCTTGATGTTAGCTTGTAATACACCAGCTAATTGACCTAACAATACATCTCTTGGTGGTATCTCAGCTAAAGCTTTAACAGCATTAACATCTAATATTTTACCTTCAGCAACACCTGCTTTTATTTTAAGTTTGTCATTAGTTTTAGCGAAATCATTTGTTATTCTTGCACCTGCAACTACGTCATCATAGCTTATTGCTATAGCGCTTGGTCCATTTAAATGCTCGTCTAACTCTGTAATTCCTAACTCATTGAATGCAAATCTCATAAGAGTATTTTTGTAAACTTTACATTCAACGCCAGCAGCTCTATATTTATTTCTTAAATCGCTAACATTTTCAACTGTTAATCCTCTATAATCAACTAGTACTACAGATTGTGCTCTTGCAAGTTTTTCTCTTATTTCATTAACGATCTGCTTTTTTTGCTCTAATACGTTTTGATTCATCCAGTTACACCTCCTTAGATTATCATCCACAAACAAAAATCTCCTCGCAGACGAAGAGAATTTATTGTAATAAATAGTTCTTCCTCGGCTGGATAGCAAATCTTTCGAATTACATTTTAAATTCCTATCGGAATTCCGGCTTTCTGCGGTAGATATTCAATTGTTTATGTTATTTTATATGAATACTTTTTTTATAGTTCTTTTATAATTTTCGATAAAGTTTAGATTTATATTAATTCATCAACTTAGATGTATTTAATTTAACTCCAGGTCCCATTGTGCTTGTCAATGAAACGCTCTTTAAGTAATTACCTTTAGCTGATGATGGTTTCGCCTTAACTATAGCATCTGTTATAGCTGTTATATTATCAACTAATTTCTCTGTACCGAAAGATTTTTTTCCTACTGGAACGTGGATAATAGCAGTTTTGTCAAGTCTGTACTCAACTTTACCAGCTTTGATTTCTTGAATAGCTTTTGCTAAATCAAATGTTACAGTTCCTGATTTAGGGTTTGGCATTATTCCTTTAGGTCCTAATACTCTACCAAGCTTTCCTACAACACCCATCATATCTGGAGTTGCGATAACAACATCAAAATCAAACCAGTTTTCTTTTTGAATTTTATCTGCTAATTCATTTTCGCCTACATATTCAGCACCTGCATCTAAAGCTTCTTTAGCTTTATCACCTTTAGCAAATACTAAAACACGTACACTTTTACCAGTTCCGTGAGGGAGAACTACAGCTCCTCTTACTTGTTGGTCTGCGTGTCTTGGATCTACTCCTAATTTTACATGAAGCTCTATTGTTTCATCAAAATTAGCTTTCGCTGTACCTAATACTACATCTACAGCTTCTGTTAAATCATGTAATTTTTGTTTATCAAAACTTTTAATACTATCTTGATATTTCTTTCCTCTTTTTGGCATCTTTATATTCCTCCTTCGTGGTCAAACGGCTCTTGCCTCCCACTGATTTGCCTTAATTAACATGTTGATTATTGTTCAACTGTTACTCCCATACTTCTTGCTGTTCCAGCGATCATGCTC
>JAEYNP010000075.1 GCA_023412495.1 Pseudomonadota bacterium | reverse complement strand
GCCGTATTTCACCACGAAGGTGGAACCGCGAAAATCCTGAATGTAAGGCAGCGCTTCGAGGAGCACCTTCGCCTTGGCCGTGACATCAGCGACGTTCATCGGCGGTCAAATCGCGCGGCCGGCGGCCGCGTCGTGGTGAGGAGAACGGATGAGAGCGTTCACTGTTGTTGCTTGGGAAGGACCGAATAAGCAGCCCGCGGTGCGCATTTCCACCAAAATTTTCGCCTCGGCGCGCACCATGCGAACGCCGCAGCGCGCGGCGCTCACCTTCTGCCGGCAAGGACGTGCAGCCTCCGCGTCCGCGGACGGGCGGGCCGCCCGTCCCTACCCCCAAGCGCGATCCTCGCAGCGGATACGCCTTCCCGTAGCCGCGAGCGTGAGCGAGTGGATCGCCCCCGTAGCCGCGAGCGTGAGCGAGTGGATCTCCTCCCGTGGCTGCGAGCGTGAGCGAGTGGATCGCACTTTCCAACGCGAGCTGCCGCATCCTCCTAACTGCGAGCGCCAGCAAGCGGTCCGCGCAACGGAGCCTCCGCCTCCACTCGCCCACGCTCGCAGCCACGCGCCGCATCCCGCTCAAATTCTTCTTCCCTCCGCGCCACCCAGCTCCCACTTGTCTCGCGTGCCCAGCACGAATCTCACGTTTTCGAATCGCAACGCGCACCGCGAATGGCTCGCGGCGCAGGCGACGCTGCCCGCGGGTTTCCGCGTGGGCTGCACGCGCTTCGACTTCGTGCCGCGCGAGGCGCCGAAGCCGGCGAAGATGACGCTCACGCTCATCGCGCTCGACAAGCCCACCGCGGATTTCGCCGCGGTGTTCACGCGCAACGCGTTTCCCGGCGCGCCCATCGTCGTCGGCCGGCAGCGCCTGAAGGAGCCGACGCTCGGCGCGATCCTTGTTAACAACAAAATTTCCAACGTCTGCGCGCCGGGCGGCGTCGAAGCCTCCGAGCGCCTCTGCGCCGAAACGGCGAAGCTGCTCGGCCTGAACGCCGCGCAGATTCTGCCGAGCTCGACCGGCGTGATCGGCTGGACGCTGCCGGTCGATGCGATGATCGGCGCGTTGCCGCAGGCCGTGGGCGCGCTCGCCGGCGGCTCCGTCCTGCCGGCCGCCGAAGGCATTGTCACGACCGACCTCTATCCGAAAGTCCGCCGCGCCGAGGTCTGCGGCGGCAGCATCGTCGGCATCGCGAAGGGCGCGGGCATGATCGAGCCGAACCTCGCGACGATGCTCGTCTATATTCTCACCGACGTCGCCGTGCCGCGCGCCGAGCTGCGCGCGATGCTGCTCCGCGCGATCGACGCGAGTTTCAACTCGATCAGCGTCGACAGCGACACGAGCACCTCCGACACCGTGGCCGTGCTCTCGTCGAGCCGCGTGCCCTGCACGGACCTCGGCGGCTTCGAGCGCGCGCTCCATCAAGTCTGCCGCGATCTCGCCGAAGACGTCGTGCGCAATGGCGAAGGTGTCCGGCACGTGATCCGCGTCACCGTGAAAAACGCCGCCAGCCTCGGCCTCGCCCGCTCGCTCGGCAAAGCGATCGTCAACGCCCCGCTCTTCAAGTGCGCCGTCGCCGGCAACGACCCGAACGTCGGCCGGCTCATCCAGGCGATCGGCAAGCACGTCGGCGCGCAGGCCGCCGGCAACAACCTCACCCAGCTCCGCGCGACGATGGGCGGGATCGAGATTTTCGCGCACGGCGTGTTTCAGTTGAATCCCGAGAAGGAGACCGCGCTCGTCGCGCACCTGCGCCACGCCGAACTCTACGCGAGTGCGCCGGCGAAAGACGGCGTGTTCAGCGCACCGATCGATTTTCCGCCGCACGAACGCTGCGTGGAGCTGGAGATCGACGTCGGCAACGGCGCCGCCTCCGCCACCGTGATCGGCGGCGATCTCACGCACGAATACGTGAGCGAAAACGCGGACTACCGGAGCTGAACGCTCGCGCAGATTCTCCCGCTTGCGCACCGCGGAGCCGGTGGCAAGGGCCTGGCTGATCGAGAAGCTGCTAACCCGGATAAATCGCGCTTTTTGTCATTCTGAGGCTTGGCGAAGAATCCAGTGGCGCGACGGCAACCGAACATCCTGCTGGATTCTTCACTTCGTTCAGAATGACACTGTGAGTATTCTTCGTCAAAATGTGACGCATGCGGGCTAAAGGAGGTCCACGATGAAAAAGAAACGGAAGATCGCGCCTGATTGGCGTCGTGCCTCATCGCTCTATGAAGTCGTGGCCTCGGCCCAGACCGTCGAGGACATCGGGCTCAATCTGGCGGAGTTCCTCGATCACGTGAGTCTGCTCGCTCGAAAACCGCAAAACTGTCGCGCACTCCTCGCGGGCCTTCGCACCGAGCCCCCGCGCACCGGCGATGCCGTCCAGGACGCCTACCTCGCCGCTGTGGCTGCGCATCTCGCGCGGAAACACGGACTGCCGTTCCCTCGCTGGACGGAGAAAAAATCGCGCCGGCTCGACCGACCTTGGTTCGCGCTGCCGTACGATTGGGCCAGAGCCGAACTCCTGCGTGATTCGCCGCCAGCCTTCCGCGAACGAAACATTTTCACCACCGAGGACGCGATCCATCGGGTGTGAGCAGGGCTCTCCAAAGCGGAAACCGACCCATGAAAACGCCGCGGCCGGTCAGACCAACCCGTCGGTCTCTTCGAAACCGCACCACAGATTCATGATCTGCACCGCCTGGCCGCTGGCGCCTTTGACGAGGTTATCCTCGGCGGCAGTGATCACGAAATTATTCGTGCGCGGGTCGTGCACCGCCGACATGTCGACGCGATTCGTCCCCACGGTGTGCGCGGTATCCGGAGTTTCGCCGCTTGGCAGGAGTTGCACGAACGGCCGGCCGGCGTAGTCCGACTTCCACGCCGCGTAAAGGGAGTCGATCGTCGCGCCTTTCGCCGCCGGCACCGTGATCGTCGTCGCGATGCCGCGCCGCATCGGCGCGAGGTGCGGGTTGAATTGGATCGCAACCGGCGCGCCGGTGTGCACCGCGAGCTGCTCCTCCACCTCCGCGAGATGCCGGTGCTTCGTGAGCCCGTAGGC
>JAEYNP010000126.1 GCA_023412495.1 Pseudomonadota bacterium | reverse complement strand
GCTGGGTGCACTCCACCTGCTCGTAATCGGTGCAGGCTTCGCCGTCGGCGGTCTGGGCGCGAACGCCAACACCAGCCTTCAGCTCATCAAGCTGTTCCTGCGAGAGGGCAGCGACGTCCGCGGTGCGCCATGCATTCGCGCCGGCGATATCGTCGGTGATGGCAGCGTACTCACCGGCGGTGGCGGGGTCGATGTTGCGCAGCAGCGAGTACTCAAAGCGCTTCGCGTTCAGCAGCGAGCCGTCCGAGTACATCAGGCCTTCGCGAAGGTTGAAGGTCAGTTCGGTCGCGTCATCGTTGTATTCCCAGCTCTCCGCGGCGGCGGGAACGGTCTCAAGGTCGCCGTTCAGGCGGGTGAGGCCTTCATACGCCATCTGCAGGTGGGCGATTTCGTTCACGAACGAGGATTTCTGCGGGTCGAGCATGTCTGGGTACGAGCCCAGGTTCACGCGCAGGACAGCATCCTCAGCCGCAACTTCGGTTGGCTCTTCAGTTGGAGCTTCTGTAGCGACCTCGGTTGGTTCTTCGGTTGGCTCTTCCGTAGCAACCGGGGCCTCAGTCTCCTCTACGACCTCTTCCGTCGGCTGGGCGGGCTCGGGCTGAGCAGGCGCTTCAGTCGGGGTAGCGGTCTGGCAGGCAGTCAGCAGCATGCTCGCGATCACGAGCAGGCTCAAAGTCCACATTAAAACTTTGCGGGACATAGCGGATTTCTCCTCCTCAATCACATAGACGAGTGTAGTGAATCGTTTCTTTTACCCAATCTCTCTCTCGCTGAAGAAAAAGATGTGTACTCCCTTTAACCACCTCCTCCCTTGTCTGGTACCCGATTGGCGTTGTGTTCCGCGCTTCGGGGGGTTCGTTTTTTTACCACACGCACTGTGTGTCTTTCACATGCCTGCCGCACCAGCTTCTCCTGGTTCAGCCCAGGCATAAGGACCGGTTGGTCCTGATACCCATTCCTGGCAGTAACAGGTACCAGGACCCGCCGTCATTAAACAAGATGGCAGGCGACCCAGTGTCCCGGTTTTACTTCACGGAACGCCGGGCGCTCCTCCGCGCAAATCTTCACTGCCAGCGGGCAGCGCGTGCGGAAGCGGCAGCCCGAGGGCGGGTTCACCGGCGAGGGTACGTCGCCCTGTAGAATAATGCGCTGGCGCTTTTCTTCGACCGTCGGGTCGGGCACGGGCACAGCCGAAAGCAGCGCCTGGGTATAGGGATGCAGCGGGTTTTCGTACAGCTCGTTGCGTCCCGTCAGCTCGACGATTACGCCCAGGTACATCACCGCGACGCGCGTGCTGATGTGGCGGATCATCGAAAGGTCGTGGGCGATGAACAGGTACGTCAGGCCAAATTCTTTCTGCAGGTCCTCCAAAAGGTTGACCACCTGGGCCTGGATCGAAACGTCCAGCGCCGAAATCGGCTCGTCGCAAACAATCAGCGAAGGCTGCAAGGCCAACGCCCGCGCCACGCCGATGAGCTGCCGCTGCCCGCCGGAAAACTCATGCGGATAGCGGTTGGTATAGGAAGGGTTCAAACCGACGCGCTTGAGCAGCTCTTTGGCGCGGTCTTCAGACTCTTTGCGCGTGGCCAGGCCGTGCACGATCAGCCCCTCACCGATGATCTCACCCACCGTCATGCGCGGGTTCAGGCTCGCGTACGGATCCTGGAAGATCATCTGCATGCGGCGGCGAGTCTTGCGCAGATCCTCGCCCTTCATAACCGCCAGGTCTTTATCCTCAAAATAGACGTGTCCCGATGTGGGCCGGTGCAGCTGCAGGATCGTGCGACCGGTCGTCGATTTTCCACAGCCCGACTCGCCTACCAGCCCCAGCGTCTCGCCCGGCATAACGTCAAACGAAACATCGTCCACCGCGTGTACGGCGCCGGCTTGCTCGTTGAAGAGTATCCATTTTGATCGGGTGATGGGGAAATACTTGACAAGGTTTTCCACCCGCAGAAGCGGTTTGCGCGGCGCGGGAGCTTTTTCTACTTGCGGTGCTGTCATCTGCACGGTCATTCGCGGTACCTCCCAGTTTCAGGCTCAACCCAACAGGCTGCGTAGTGATCCACGCCGACCTGGATCAGCGGTGGATTCTCCTGCCAGCAGCGCTCGCGCACAAAACGGCAGCGCGGAGCGAACGGGCAGTAACTGGGCTTCTCAAACAGCACTGGCGGCAGACCGTCAATCGAAGCCAGCCGGCGCGATGTGTTGTCGGAGTCGAGGCGCGGCAGGCTGCTCAGCAAGCCGATGGTGTAAGGATGCTCGGGATCAGAATAGAGATCCTTCACCGGGGCTTCTTCAATAATATAACCCGCGTACATTACCGCTACGCGGTGGGCCAACCCGGCGATGATTCCCAAATCGTGGGTAATCCAGATCATCGACATGCCCAACTCATCGCGCAGGCGTTTCACCAGGTCCACAATCTGCGCCTGGATGGTCACATCCAGCGCGGTGGTCGGCTCGTCCGCGATTAGAATTTGCGGCGTGCAGACCAGCGCCATCGCAATCATCGCGCGCTGCCGCATGCCGCCCGAGAACTGGTGCGGATAATCGCTCAGGCGGTCCTTCGCGTTGGGGATGCCAACCATCGAGAGCATCTCAGCAGCGCGCTCGTTGGCCTGCTTCTGATTCAGCCCCATGTGGATCTCTAACGGCTCGGTCACCTGGCGGCCAATGGTGAGTACCGGGTTGAAAGACGTCATCGGGTCTTGGAAAATAACGCTAATTTCCTGGCCGCGCATGTTGCGAATTTCTTCATCGGAAAGCTTTAACAGGTCTTTTCCCTGATAAAGCGCCCGGCCGGCTACCACTTTTCCTGGAGGAGAAGGGATCAGGCGCAACATCGACATCATCGTTACGCTTTTCCCACATCCACTCTCACCGACGATCCCCAGCGTTTCCCCTTCTTTTAGCTGGAATGATACGCCGTTTACTGCATGCACAATACCATCTTGTGTGTAAAAATGGGTTTCTAGGCCCTCAACCTTAAGTATATCGGCCATTAACCTGAGTCCTTACCTAGATTTTTGAATGGTTGCGTTGAAAATTGTTTTGGATAGGCTGCAGTGTTCAATCGACTACTCGAATTGACAAGGACCAAGTATACTCGGGATGTATGACCGTGTCAAATTCGTGTCGTCCACAAACGGACAACCGATGCTAACATTTAATATAGCATACTACCTGGCCAATCGACCTGGTCACATGACCAGTTAATAAATAGGTATGGTTCAAACAAAATACCTTGACACGCTCGATCATCTGGGCTGCCGTTACGCCTTTTACCACCGCCCTGCCGCCGGTGAGCCGTTCTACCGCGCCAACCACGAACGGTTCTACTCCGCTTCCATGATCAAGGTTCCCATCCTGCTGGCCTGGCTGCACCTGGAGCAGGCGGGGCTGGTTTGCCGCGATGAAATCTGCGATCTTGACGCCGAACCCCAGGTGCAGGGTTCTGGCTTCGCCTTCCAGTTGCGCGGGCGCAGGCTGCCCTATGCCGACGTGCTCCTGATGATGATCGCTGCATCCGACAACCTCTGTACCAATTTGGTGATCGGGCGCGCCGGCCTGGCCCGGCTGAACGAGGTCTTTCGCGACGCGCTGCGGCTGCCCGGGGCGCAGCTCCAGCGCAAGCTGTTCGACTACGAATCCCGCGCGCAGGGGCTGGACAACTGGATCACCCCAGGCGACTGCCTGCGCATGTACGACCTCATCGCCGGTCTCGCGCCCGCCGAGCGCGCCTGGGTCGACAGCCTGCTGCTCGCCTGCGTCGACAGCGCCCTGCTCATGCGCTCGATCCCCCGCGATACGCTAAACTTTTACCACAAGACCGGCTCGATCACCGGCGTGCTGCACGACTGGGGCTACACGGATACGGATCAGATTTTCCTGCTTACCCAGGATGTGCCCGCCGAGCCGCCCGTATTCGAGGTTTTCGGCGCATTGGGCCGGCTGCTGCTGCCGGACGCGGCCTGACCCGGCAGGTCCGCCGGCGCGCTTACACCAGCCGTCCAATTTCCTCCACCAGACGGTCGATCTGTTCGGAGGTATGCGTGGCAAAGATCGCCACGCGCAGCGCGCCGCCCGGCGGAGTGCTCGAATAACCGGTGACGTGCGCCACGCAGATGTCGCGCTCGAACAGCGCTTCTTTGATCCTTCGCAATTCGACCCCATCCCGCGCCCCCAGGCACAAGATCGGCACGGGGCTGTCGTCCAGCGCCCAGCCGAGGCGGCGCAGTCCGGCGCGCGCCCTGGCGACGTTTTCCCGCAGCCGCGCGCGCCGCTCGTTTTCGCAGGCCAGCTCGAGCGCTTTAGCCGCCGCGGCTGCTACCGGCAGGGGCGGCGGGCTTGCGCCGACATACACGCGGCTGCCGCGTTCCAGTTCTGCTATGACCGCTTCCGTCCCCGCGGTGATGCCCCCATAGCCGCCCACCGCCTTGCTCAGCGTGTGCCCGGCCAGCGCGCGCGGATACGTTACGCCAAAGTGTTCGAGCGTGCCGCGCCCGTTGGCTC
>JAEYNP010000127.1 GCA_023412495.1 Pseudomonadota bacterium | reverse complement strand
GAGCCAGGCGCAAGACCACCGGCAGGCCGCGCGCAAGCTGCTCGCCCATTTTTGAACTACTTGATGTTGAGAACCGGTAAATGCCTGTCACAGCCAGAAAATCACGGACAAAGCTCCACAAAACCGGGATCATAAATAGAACCGCCGCCACCTGGGTAGCCGGTGGGCGAAAGAAGGGCAGCAGGCAGGCGGCGATAAACCCCATCTGCGTGCCTCCCAAAACCCGGCGGGCGCGGCTGGGCGGCAGTTCGCCCTCGCTCCCACCCAACCGGCGGTAAATCCACAACCCGGCGAGGTACAGGTAGCGCGCCGTGCCCATCAAAACATACACCCAGGGAACCTGACCGTAACCGGCCAGCAGAAAAACGGCGATCAAAACAGCGATGCTGTCCCAATGCATATCCAGCCACGCGCCGAGCAGGGTCGCCTGGCCGGTGGCGCGCGCCGCGATGCCATCGGCCATGTCCAACAAAATGACGACCAAAAACAACCCGCCAGGGGCCCATTCCAGCGCCCCCGCTGGTTGGGGAACAAGCAAGAAACCGGCCAGCCAGGTGGTCATCACCGCTCTGGCGATCGTGATCCCATTAGCCAGCCCCAGGCGCGGATAAATCGCCGGTGCAGCATCTCCCCGGTTATCGGCAAGCCGCATCCACGTTGAACCGAACAGGTACGCCAGCAGCAACCCTGCGCAAGCCGCCCAGCGCACCGCAAAGGGCGGACCCCATTCCCGCTGCAGCAGCGCAAAAATACCGCCGGACAACAGCGCAGCCCCGGCGGCATATCCTGCCCATTCGCGCCGTAGATTCTCAATCGTCAGTCCATTTTCCGCTGGTTCTGGCATATTTTTATTCTAACGGACGGACGGTAAATGTAAATCCTCTGTCGAATCTACCCCAAACAAAAAACCAGCCCGGCGCGAAACCGCCGGGCTGGTGATCGGTCTGTTATGCGGCGGGCAAATCGCCGCTGCGCTGAACCGCCAGCAGTACCTTTTCCCCTTCAAGCTGGTGTTCTTCCGCGTAGGCCTCGCCCGGGGCGGGGCTTTGCAGCAGCGCGAGGGTCAGTGTTTCAGAGCGCAGGTAATCGCCCCAGTCGGTCATCACTTGCGAGAGCGTGCCTTTGTCATCACCTAGCATATAGTAAGTGTAGATGCGGTCTTCGATATTGAAGCCGGCCTTCTTGCGCATGTCCTGCACGCGCCGCACGAGTTCGCGCGCCAGCCCTTCAGCCTTCAGCTCCGGTGTCAGGGCCGAGTCGATCGCCACAGTAACACCGCGGTCTGAGGCGACCGCCAGCCCTTCGACCGGCGTTGTCGAAACAATCACCTCTTCCGGTGAAAGCTCCACGGCCTCGTCGCCGACCTGGAGCGCCAGCGGCGCGCCTGAAGCGACCGTCCCGGCCACCAGGGCCGGATCCAGCGCGTTGAGCGCCGCGCGTACCTGTGGGAAGCGTGCTCCAAACTTCGGCCCCAAAAGCTTGTTATCCGGCATGACTTTGTAATGGACGAGCCGCCCGGCCTCCTTGACGAACTCGAACTCTTTCACGTTCAGCTCGTCGACCACGATCTCCAGCAGCTCAGGTGATAGGCGCCGGCCGCCTTCGGCCAGGGTCCCGGAAACATGCGCCATTGCCTTTGCCAGCGGCTGGCGAACTTTCAGATTCGCGCCGCTGCGGGCAGCCAGCCCCAGCGATGCCACCTGCCGCGCCAGCGCCATTTCTTCCAGCAGGCGAGTGTCGATCACCTCGGGGTCTGCCGCCGGCCAGCGCGTATGGTGAACGCTCTCACGAGTCTCTTCCCGCGCGCCCCGCACCAGATTCTGGTAGATCACCTCGGTGACAAACGGCGTAAACGGGGCCAGCAATCGCGCCAGCTTCACCAGCACGTGGTACATGGTGGCGTAGGCTTCGTTCTTGTCGTTGTCGCGCTCAGACTTCCAGAAGCGGCGGCGCGAGCGGCGCACGTACCAGTTCGTTAGGTCTTCGATGAATACCCCAATAGCGTTGGCCGCGGTCATGAAGTCCGATGCCTCCAGGCTGTCGGTGACAACCTGGGTGAGCTGGTTAATGCGCGCCAGAACCCAGCGGTCGAGCAGATTCGCGCTTTGCGGTGCCGGACCTTCCGGCGTATCAATATCAAAGTCGCCGGTTGGCGTCCACCCGTCCAGGTTGGCATAGGTGACAAAGAAGCTGTAAGCGTTCCACAACGGCAGCAAGAACTGCCGGCGGGCTTCGTCGCCGCGGTTGTACCCGAACAACAGGTCGTTTTCCGGCTTCTGCGTGGCAAACAGCCAGCGCATCACGTCCACGCCCATTTTATCGGCGGCCTCGTTAAACTCAATCGCGTTGCCCCAGCTCTTGTGCATCGGGCGGCCGTCCTCGGCTACCAGCGTTGCATAGCCGAAGTTGCGCAGGAACGGCGGGCTCGAATCCAGCACCGTCGCCATGGCCAGCAGGCTGTAGAACCAGTTGCGGAACTGGCCCGGGAAGGATTCGGTGATCCATTCCGCCGGGTACCACTTCGCCCAGAACTCCGGATCGTGCCGGTACTGCAGCGTGCTGAACGGCACAATGCCCGCATCCAGCCAGGGATTGCCCACGTCCTGCACGCGGTTCATCGTCCCGCCGCATTTCGGGCAGGCGATCTTTACCGCGTCGACGTACGGGCGGTGCGGTGTATGGCC
>JAEYNP010000110.1 GCA_023412495.1 Pseudomonadota bacterium | reverse complement strand
GGTCTCGCCGTACTGCTCCAGCCCCTCCGTTCCACAGACAGCATCGAGCGGGCGCGTTTTGTAATCGTCCCACGCGCGCACCAGGTGCCACGGGAACGGGCGCGGGTACTCGAAGAAGAAGCGGTACGCGTATTCCCAGGCGCTCTCCACCTGCGCGCGGCTGAGCCTGAACTCCGCCGGGGTGGTAAGAATCTGCCCCAGCAGCTTGAAGTACGCTACCCACGAATCCGGATCGTACGTGAAGCCGCGCCCGCGGTAGTGCGTGTTGCCCGCCACGATCACCGGCACGCCGAACATCGCCATTTCCATGCCCACGGTGGTCGTATACACCAGCCCAACGTCGGCGACCTCGACCAGATCGTAGGTATTGACCTTGTGCTTGGGCTGGATCAGGCGGATGTGCTCGGGCAGCTTGGGGAAGACCTGCTTGACCACGTCGACCATCGAGAGGCCGTGGGTCAGAACCTCGCCCGGGTGCACGCGGATGACGAACTGCACGTCGGGCCGCCCTGCGAAGTACTGCACCGTGCGCGAGATCCACTCCGCCATGCTCTGCGAGAATACCTGCCGCCCCAGCGTCAGGCTGTCGCCCAGCACGTTGGTCGCCAGCAGCACCACCGGGCGCTCGTCGAGCCCCAGCGCCGCGCGGGCGCGCTCGCCGCCTTCGGCCGGGGTATCCTGCCACAGGCGGGCGAAGTTCTCCCACAGCGCCCCGCGCTGGCGCGCCATAAACAACGCGCGCATGCGCTCGAGCTGGTCGGAGGTCAGCGGGCTGCCGTCGCGGGCCTGCCAGAGCTGGTCGGTCTCCTGGCGCATCACCTCGCCGTTCTGGGCCAGCCAGATGCGCTGGCGCTGGTCGCCAAACTCGTACGTCGTGGTGGGGATCTTCAAGAAGCGCGCCACGCGGTACACAACGCCCAGCTCCTGGATGGTGCCGTTGGGAATAATCACGACGTCCGGGCGGTTCGATTTCAGCCAGCCCAGCGCCGCGCGGGCGATCTCGGTGTTGCGCTCCAGGCGCAGCTTGTACACCTCGCTCTCCATGTCGATATCTTCGACCTGGAGGGTGTACTGGGTATCGTACAGCGTGACCAGCTTCACCGCTTCCATCAGCTCGTCGGGGATGCGGGTGAACATCGACCGCGACGTGATGAAGGACACCGAGTCCATCACCGGCTCGGCCTGTTCCAGCACCTTCCCGGCGTACGCGTTCTGGCGGCGCAGGTCAAAGCGGTTGATCGGCGACTGCCACTCGGCATACGGCACGTACCCGAGCGTCACCTTGTGGCCCTGGGCGGCCAGCGCCACCCCGAGCAGGGCGGCGTGCTCGATCCAGTAATGAAGCGACGCAAAGAGGAAAACTTTTTTGCCGGGCTTGGCGGTTTTGCGCAGCGCCTCGGCCTGTTTAACCATATCAGGGAGCTCCGCCTGCAGCCGCTTGAGCGAAAACCGGCTCTGGAGCGGCTTCCCCCGCTGGCGCAGCAGCCAGTACAGCTCAGCCGTGAATGGAACTTCCCCCAATAACTGTTTTACGACTTCTTTACCGGCAACTTTCATTTCAATACCTCAATTTCCCAATCTAGCCTGGGTCGTACAGCCCCCATCCGTGGCTCGGGCCACTGCATGCCCGGAGCGCCAACCGCATCAACGGTAAAGGTCAACGCCTTTTCGTCCTGGAAGTACCGCCGGACGCGGTACGAGCTCGCGTTGATGCCAATCACCAAACGTCCTTCGTTCAAGAAATCAGCCGGGATGGTGCAGCGGCTGAGGTAACGGCCTGCCGGGCGGTTGACCATGTGCTCGAACCGCTCGGTTTCGTCCGTATCGAACGACGTAAAAATATATTCGCCGCGCGTGCTCATCAGGTAAATCCCGATCCGCAGTCCGGTGACAGGCGCTTCCAGTTCGTACTCGACCTCCACCGTGCACGGCTCAACCGATTTCACCGTATCCACCACCGTTCCACAGGCGTTCTTCAACCGCACCGCAACCGGGCGGAAGGGCGCCGATTCGGGCGGCACTTCGTCCGCCTCCCACACGCGCTGGCCTTCCTGCGAGTACCCCTGCGAGAGGTAGTAATCCACCGCCTGGGCCGTTGGGGCGCGCAGCGCGAGGCGGCCCTTTTCGATCACCAGCGCCTCCGTGGTAAGGCGTAGCACCGCCGACATGTTGTGGCTGACGAACAGCACCGTGCGGCCCTGCTGGGCCACGTCGCTCATCTTGCCCAGGCACTTGCGCTGGAATTCGGCGTCGCCGACCGCCAGCACTTCGTCCACCACCAGAATTTCCGGCTCCAGGTGCGCGGCGACGGCAAAGGCCAGCCGCAGGTACATGCCGCTCGAATAGCGCTTGACCGGGGTGTCGACGAACGCGCCTACCTCGGCGAAATCCACGATCTCGTCAAACTTGCGCTCGATCTCGCTGCGGTGCATGCCCAGGATCGCCCCGTTGAGGAAGATGTTCTCGCGCCCGGTCAGCTCGGGATGGAACCCCGTGCCAACTTCCAGCAGCGAGCCCACCCGCCCATGGATCTCGCCCATGCCCTCGGTCGGGTCGGTGACGCGCGAGAGGATTTTGAGCAGCGTGCTCTTGCCCGCCCCGTTGCGCCCAATCACGCCCAGAACCTGCCCCTGCTGCACCTCGAAGGAAACGTCCTTGAGCGCCCAGATGCTGTTGAGCTTTCCGTGGCGGCGTTCGTCGCCGTTTGCCGCGCGCCGCAGCGGAATCTGGAAAGCCTCGACCAGCGTATCCCGCAGCGTGCGATAGTTCATCGACGGCGTGCCGATACGGTAGCGCTTTCCCAGTCCTTCAACGCGAATGGCA
>JAEYNP010000059.1 GCA_023412495.1 Pseudomonadota bacterium | reverse complement strand
TATGGCCCTTATTTTTGGCTCAAGGAGATGAGCCGACAATACGATTGAATTTTGAAAATTTCGCCAAAAACCCTGTCAAGAACTATTTTTGATGCAGTGAAAATAGTTTGATGCTGAACAGTTACTTTATTTCTATGTATGTGTGTAAGTTATTGATTTAAAGACCTCAGAAATTTCTGCGTTTCCGGCTTAGAACCCCTGGAAGGAAATAATAGGAAACTCAGCCTGCCATTTCGGCAATGCGCCGTTCAAGTTCTTCGTGCGAGACATCCTCGACGCGTGTCGCTAAATGCCAGATGTTGCCAAAGCGGTCATGCACAGTGGCCGTACGATCGCCCCAGAACTGGTCAGCCGGCGCCATTGCCGAAGTAGCTCCGGCGGCAATGGCGCGCTGATAGACACCATCCACCTCATCCAGGTAGAGATATAAGGCACCGGGCATGGGTTTGCAGTCTTTCTTGGGTTCACCCAGCATGATGACCGAATCGCCGACGATCACCTCGGCATGGCCGATGGTGCCATCGGGTTGGGTGAAGCGTTCTTTCTCACGGGCTGCGAAAGCCTGCTTGAGAAACTCGATCAAGTCCGCTGCACCCGAGACGGTGAGATAGGCAGTGACTGTATTGTAGCCTGATGGAATCGTAGTGGTTTTCATGTTTATTGCTCCTTGTGATTTATGGTTGTGAGCCTTGCGCTCTTATCGCCATAATAACCAGGACCTTTGTCAGATCCTGTCAGGAGTGTCATCTTCTTCTGTGGTTTTTTCAAAAATCAGGTCAGCCGCTGTCGCGTACACCTACAATATGGCGCATATAGTGGGCGAGGCTGATGTGTTCGGTGGGAGTAAAGCGATCCTCCAGTTCCTCCAGGTATTCGAAACGATCGAAACGGAAATTCCTGTAATCCCGGCGCAGCTCGCACCAGGCCAGCAGAGTCCATCGGCCGCTCCAGCCGACCATGGCCAGCGGCCATAAGGTCCGTCTGCTTTCCAGCTGTTTTTCATCCCGGTAAAGGACCAGGATTTTACGGCGTTGTTCGCAGGCCCGGCGCAGTCTGCCGTGTATCTCGCGCAAGGGGTCATCACTTTCCATGATCGGTATGCGGTAGGGTTGCTGTTCCGCATGGTGTTTAAGTGGTTCGGTCAGAACCGAGCGGATCTTCACTTCCGCTGCTCTCGCTCCCTGGGCAAGATCCTTGTCGGTGAAGGCCTGCACCATACGACAGCCGACGATCAGTGCCTGGACCTCATCGGGAGTGAAGAGCAGGGGGGGCAGGTGATTACCCGGACGAATCAGATAGCCGACACCGGGTTCGCCTGTCACCGGCACGCCTGCCATAATCAGGGATTGGACATCACGATACACTGTACGCAGTGATACCTGCATGAGCTCGGCAATCGCTTCAGCAGTAATGGCCGTTCGACGCGAACGTAGCAACAGGGTCAGCTCAAAAAGCCGTTCGGTTTTTGTCATGGGGTCGCTTCAGAATTCGGAAAAAATCGTACGTTAACGATTTTGATATTCTATAAATTCAATTAGTTGGCGTGAGATTGCCTTTACTCGCTGCGGCGGTTGTTTACTGGTTGAATGAATTGTAATTGAAATTGACAATCCATGCACAAGCCTTTATCGTAAATTCCATGATTACCAGAAAACTCGCAGACAGGCTATTGCAACTCGCTACATATTATCCCGTTGTGGCGGTGACCGGCCCCAGACAAGCAGGAAAAACCACACTGTGTCGAGCCACCTTTCCGGATAAGCCCTATGTATCGCTGGAATCTCTGGATTTCCGCGAGTTTGCCGAAAGCGATCCACGAGGATTTCTGCTGGAATATCGGCAGGGTGCCATCCTCGAGGAGATCCAGCAGGCACCTGGGCTGGTAAGCTATCTACAAGCAGAAGTCGATGAAAATCCAAAGCCTGGACGTTTTATTCTCACCGGCTCACAGCATTTCGGCATATCGCAGATCATTTCCCAATCCCTTGCCGGACGTTGTGGCCTGCTTACCCTGTTGCCCCCTGATTTTAATGAGCTGCAGAACTTCTCGGAATTCCCGGATGACCTTTTTACCCTACTCTGGCAAGGCGCTTACCCGAGGATCTATGACCATAACATTCCGGCGCACCAATGGCTGGCCGACTATATCGCCACCTATGTGCAGCGTGATGTCCGTCAGGTCTTGAATGTCGGTGATCTGCTGACCTTTTCCGGTTTTCTCAAACTCTGTGCCGGACGTACTGCGCAGGAGATCAATCTTTCGGCTCTAGGGGGTGATGCCGGGATTTCTCATAATACCGCAAAATCCTGGTTATCTATTCTAGAGGCCAGTTATATTGTTCACCGGATTCCAGCTTGGCATGTTAACATCCGCAAGCAGATAGTGAAGGCACCTAAGCTTCATTTCCTGGATACCGGTCTGGTCTGCAATCTTTTACAGATCAGAGAGCCAGGACAACTCCGGTTGCATCCTCTGCGTGGGGCAATTTTTGAAAGCTGGGTGGTGTCGGAGTTGTATAAAGCAATGGCCCACCAGGGCGAGCAGCCGATTCTGCATCATTATCGTGAAAGCCGTGGGTTGGAAATGGATGTGCTAGTACAACGTGACGATTGCCTGCATGCCGTTGAGGTCAAATCCGCGGCCACGGCAGCTCCTGATTTTTTTGTGGCATTTGACCAACTTGCCGGGAGAATACAAGCAGCAAACCTGTCCCTGCGTCTGGACAACGTGGTGGTCTATGGCGGCGAGAAATCGCAGCACCGTTCAAAAGCACGGCTGCTTTGCTGGCGGGACGTGAACAAGGTATTGAATCAGGCGTTATAGCAGTAACCGGGCAAACACATCTTTTGGCATGGCTGCTATTGGGAGTGATAACCGGACGAAGCCGGATTCTTACCGCCGCAAGTGTCGCCTCGACCAGTTCATGGTTCTGCCGCCAATCATTGCTAATGCGGGCTGACGCCCGCATTAGACAACTACCGCTGCAATAAGCCGTTCATGTTAAGGTCTTTTTCGATGGGCAGAAACGGCTTTCCCTCCTCTCCATAACCATTATCCCATGATTAATAATTGAAGAAATTTAGGGAAATTTAATAGCATCTTTATTCGCAGACTCCAGCATTACCCTTTGGTATCCAGTGCTTAGGCACTCTATAGGCACGATAAACAGCTCCGAAAAATCCTCCGCCTGAAACCCAGTCCGGTGCGAATTCCCACACTACAACCCCCTCCCTTGTAACTTCGAAAATACGGCCAGTATCTGCCTCGGTAATCAGCGTATTACCGTTTGCCAGCCTTTGTGCCCCCGACATGATATTGCTATAGAATTTATGATCATTGCCAGTTGATGAACCGCTTGTCGGTTTAGCTTGCACATACTGCCAAACTATCTGCTTGGTTATGGGATTGATTTCAAGTACACGGGAAAAATTTCTGAACTTATTCATCCAAACCCCCAGCTTCACATCATCAGTATAATCATCGGGAGTTCCATGGTCGTCAGTTAGACCCTCTATGAGTGCCCCGTATCCAGCCCCGCCACCATTGTCAAATACCATGATATTTCCGCCTCCGGGTACAGTATCCGGTATCATATAGGCCATGTGTTGACCAACGATTTGTCCAACTTTACCGTCGGGACCGTCAGTGCCGTAGTTAGGCCCCAGACGCCAAACAATATCACCTGCAACCCAGTCGCCATTTGGGTGATCATACCTGGCGATAATGACGGTTACGTTTAAAGATCGAAAATCGGCGATTATGTTCTCGGGATGGAACCTTTCATCTCTATATTTGGTGTACCATATATTATTTCCCAGCCACGCTACCGAGTTGCCATGGCTCCAGTCCTCTGATCCTGTCCCCCAACTATTGCCTCCACCAGAGCTGTTCAACCCAAGGTCCAGAGCATATTGGGCTGCTTCATCCTCGGCAATGCCAAGACCGAGGTCTCCTGGTCCAAGATTGTCGAAATGATCGCGCGCACGCCATTCAAACAAAGCATTGGTCCCATCCCAATTCCAAGGTATCTCCCGTATAATATCATCTGTTATCGGTCTGTCAGGTCTGCCAGGATCAAATCTGTTGACATCTACGATGTTTAACGTTTCCTCAACAGGTGGAATTTCTGATCCTAATGAGAGAGTTTTTCCTTTATTTGTAAAAGCCGCCTTCCCAGGATAATAATAACCATCTGTACTTCCTTCTCTCTGGTGGTCATGATGATTTGATAAGTTTTCAAACCTCTTGACTTCATTGCCACACCAATCCCTCTGAACCAAATCGCCACCCTCGCCGCTAACTACATAGCCTCCATCTAACATTTTCGCGGCTCCAAAGAAACTTCCACCAGCGCCAGGCCATTGGTGAACAATTTTCCCCTCCATATCTATAAGAATTACTCCACTGGTAAAACCTGGACCGACAAAAGCATTGAGCAATGTGTAACCATCCCAGCACTTTCCCGGCTCGCAGGGTATTCTTAACCCACGATTGCCTTGCAAGACCCCATCAGGCATTCTTGTGAGACCGCCATTCATATCTACTCCGCCATCCGGGTTTGGCAATCCATCTAATTCAGGGGTATATGAAGGTGGAAGAGGACGTGGGTTTCCCATTCTATCCAATGGAGTATCCGGGTAAAGGATGATCGGCATTGTTTTTAAAATTGCATTATGTAATTCTTTTTGTTTTTTATAGTCTATAAGTCCTCTTGGTCCCGAATCGGAAAAGATATCAGTTCCCTGCCAAAAGAAACTGTTTGCCATAACATTGGCCGTAGATAGAAAAGCGAACATAATTGCAGCGATAAATAGCCTCGGTAAAGTAATTGCGGTTCTTCCATTCATGGTTTCCCCCCCCTGATTTTTTACAGAGTATTTTGTATCGCCTAATCCCTTTTGTTAAATATCTTATGTCTTCACCTCCTTTAGGTTAGCTATAGTCGTCTTCGACCGAATTAATGAATCGCTACTTTTGTAATAAGCAATCCGGGCTGATACCCAAAAACTGTGGTTTTCCGCCCCAGTTAATGACGGGGTTGCATTGGGAACTACTAATAGTAGCAGTTGGCTGCTAAAATCTGTAAAACTATCGCCAACTTAAATAAAACAAAATACGAAAACTATGATAGTGAATCATCTGGAAAGTGATTTATTGATTACCTTTAAGTCTGAAGGAAGGTTTGTTATCCTAACCTTCATATAGCTTTTTGTAAATAGGTAAAAATACGTAATTTCGATATTGATCTAGAACTAATTGAATTTTTCAACTATTCCCAGGATAGGTATTTAATTATTCCTATCATATTGCCTACATATTTCACAACTCACAGGTGCATTCCGTCAAATTATGCAACGATGCCTTGATGAGCATCAGAAAATACAGCAATTACGCTGACATAAGTTGGCCAAATGAATACCTGAGATACGATTTACTCTGAAATACTATTGTTCATGTCGATATTTATCTCAAAAGGATGACCCATACATGCCGCCGTGTAGCAGGCGGCAGTTTATCATCTTTTCCATTTTGGTCATCGCCTTGCCCGTGCCACGCCAGACCTTACCACCTCAGACTATCAGCGGGTTGCCTATTACCATATGGAAGCAGGAAAAAGATTGCTTAAATGGTTAAGACGCCCCGGCTCCATTTTAAGGAGAATACTTATGTAAATGCAAAAAATAGGTATCTATACTAATGCTATCAACTTTTGAAATGTGTTAGGATATGGTCGGACCAACAAAAAAGCCTATCGGAAAGAAGGTCAAAGAGTTTCATCCTCGACTCAGGATTGCCAAAGGCAGTTCACCAGGCAATAACTTTTTAGACCATCACGAGAGATGCTCAGCGAGTGGTGAGAGAGGAGGTGATGTTCTATGGATCGATGAATCTTCCAGTCATTTCTCATCCACAATACGCGTCTATCCTATACCAAGTGCGGACTACCCGCAGAGGAGGATGCTTTTGCGCTTCGTATAACCTATACCCTGACAGTCGTGGGACCGAAGGACCAATAAAACAACCTGCGGTTGGGTTAAGAACAGCATACTTCACAGTCAGCATGAGTAGCGTACGCTTAGCGCACCCTATTCTACTGCAGGACGCAAAGACCCGTCCTGCTACAAATTTCCTGCTTTCCCGCTGCTTGTGGACAAATGCCGCTAGGGTACAGGAGGGGGGCCGCCTTTGGCGGAATCCGAACGGCCGGGCTTGCTGAGCCGGTGAAAAGCTTTTTTGGGAGATGGTTGTGAACCGTAAATTCCTTTTAATGGAGGCATTTATGAAAAAAAAGATACTTGTAACGGCAATAGCGATCGGAACTTTAGCTTTTATCAACACAGCCTTCTCGGAGACACCGCATCATGCGCTATCGCCTCAACTCGCTCAACAATTGAGCGCAGAGTGGTGGCAGTTGATATCCTCGCTTCCAACGGATGTGAACCCACAGTTTGATGACAGCAGCGGAGAATGCGTCGTGGGGCAGCGAGGTGATGTGTGGCTCCTCGCAGGTACTTTCAGCGGTGAGCCCACCACGCGCACCTGTTCTGTGCCTGAAGGAAAGGGGCTTTATTTTCCGGTCATAAATCAATACCAGTTTAATTCGCCCAATGTATGCGGGCAGGATGGTGAAAGCTTAACTGCCCGGCAAATGCGCGCTAACATTGCACCCTTAATTAACGATGCGACCAACCTGTCGGTCACCCTCGACGGGAAAATGGTCAAGACGATTCAACGCGTTAAATCAGACGTCTTCGATGTCGCCTTGCCTGAGCAAAACATATATACCTATTTCGGAATTCTTCCTTGTCCTGCGGGCATATACTCTCCTGCCGTGGATGACGGTTATTATGCATACATCAAAAAACTGAACCCAGGTCCACACATACTGCACATTCATGCAGAGTCAGGCGCTTTTATCGTTGATAATACATACAATCTCACCGTTGTGCCGGTCACATTGAAGTGAAGGGCTCCTGGCAGGTACGACAGATATGGAATGCTGCTGACCAAATCAGCAACGCCCAGAATTTTTCAAGAAAAGAAATTGATACCGCTGCTGTATAGGATTGTCCCAGAAATTGTAACCGACATAGGAGGCACATCTTATGTCGGTTGCAATAAAGGCCACTGATCGAAACGGGGGCAGAACCGGGATTATCTGGGGCGACGGGAAGTACATCCGCAGGCAGCAAGGTGATTTGGTTGACATCATGTCACTTAACCCCTGACATCTTCCGGCGCCGATGATTCCTCGACCGGTTTCCGCGCCTTCTTCCCGAACAGCCGCGAGATCAGGACAAAGAAAAACGGAATAAAGAGCAGATCGATGAAAGTGGCCGAAAGCAATCCACCGGTGACGGCGGTGCCGATTGCGTTCTGCGCCCCGGCGCCGGCTCCTTTGGTGAGCGCGAGCGGCAGAGTGCCGAAGAAGAACGCGAGCGAGGTCATGATAACCGGGCGAAGCCGGATTTTTACCGCCGTGAGTGTCGCCTCCACCAATTCATGACCCTGCTGCAGTTGCGTCTTGATGAATTGAATGATCAGGATGGCTTGGTGGAAAGCCCCACCGTGGTGAGAAGTCCGATCTGGAGGTAGACATCGTTCGGCAGTCCCCGCAGAGTCACCGCCATGACCGCCCCCATCAGCCCCAGCGGCAGCATCAGCAGATTGACGAAGGGAACGGTCCAGCTTTCATACAAGGCGGCCACGCTGAGGAAAACCACCAGCAGCGAGATGGCGTACAGAGCCGGGGCCTGGGCGCCGGCATGTTTTCATCCGGCAGCATCCGGTACCTGGGGTCCGACTGCAGGTACACCTTCTTTATTCGGCCGTTCTGGATGAAATTGTTGACGTACGAGCTTCCCCACGCCGTGGTGAGGACACTGTTTATTTCGGCGAGCGATACGCCATGGGCTCCGGCCCGCACATCATCGATATCCAGCTTGAACTGGGGAGCGTCGTCCTGGCCACCTCCGGATTGGCAGCGGGGGGCGAGCCGCCAGCCGAATCCTTCTACTTGCAGCCGGTCACCGCCAGGGCTGTCGCCAGTATCCCGGCAATGACGAGCGTTTTGATTTTTTCAGCCATCGTCTTATCTGTCGTTGATCGCTCCAGGCGCACATCCAATGCTCCCTTGCGTCCTGAAGCTCCCCAACATCCTTTTTTCGAACGAGGAATGAGAGCCACTCTCACCAAGGTAGGCGTGACGGAGGGGATTGTCCAGACCTCGCTGGCACTCATTCAACCATTTGGTTGACAATCGATGGCCCTGAGTTATATTCAACTTTATGGTTGAATATGAGAACGACAAAATTCTTTCGGAAATACTCAAGGCTGTGAGTGATACTACACGTCGCTCTCTCTTGACCGAACTGTGCCAGCAAGGTCCCAGTCGTGTTACCGACCTCGCCGATCATTACGACATGTCACTCAATGCCATATCCAAGCATATAAAAATATTGGAAAAAGCTGGGTTGGTGACACGAAGGACCATCGGCAGGACGCACTGGATCGAGGCGAAACCGGACCGGGTAAAATTGGTGGAAGCCTGGTTCAAGGAGCTGAAATCGATCTGGGAATTACGCCTGGAAAAACTCGATGAAACAATGAAAAAGGGGGACTCAAAATGACTGAGCTTACGGTGAATATAGACAAGGTCATCAATGCCTCCATCGAAAAGGTATTCGATGCATGGCTCGACCCGAAAACGCTGTCCCGATTTATGAGGGGGATGCCGGAAATGCCCGAGAGTGAAGTGGAAATCGATCCTCGCGAAGGGGGGCGCTTCACCTTTGTCATGCGTCTTGGTGATAAAAAAATACCGCACACCGGCACGTACTTGGAGATCAACCGTCCCGACAGGCTGGTTTTTACCTGGGTATCCGACTACTCCGTCGCCGACAACAGCACGGTGACGTTGAATTTCACCAAGATAGCCGATAACAAGACAAAGCTTTCGCTGTCTCACATCAGATTCATCGATGAGGAAGCGCGAGCGGGCCATGAAGGTGGCTGGAAATGCGTATTGGATAATCTGCATGAAGCCCTCGGCTGATCGAGAGCCCAAGATGGACGTCGGTACAATGGAATAGCCGTTGTACCGGAGAAAACGGCATGCTCGAAGCGAACGGATGTGCCACCAAACTTTTTTGCCCATTCATCCGCAGTAAGATCTTGATGGATCTGCATGCGAGTTCATCGGCCACGTATCATCGCTACCCTGGCATCAACTGTCAGGCGAATCTTGGCCCTGCTTTCTTGTTCAGGTGAATCAGGAAAATATATCAATATCCACTCCATGCACTTTTGCTGATACTTGCAACAGTAACAGTTCTCCGGCGGTTAAAAATTTTATCGACATTTTAGCCTGACAACCATTACTGTTTACCACACGCGTTATGAAAACAGGCGCGATTCAAGGATCTTCAAGAGCTATTCGAGAGAATTGTCGTAAAAACAATAACATATAAATCATGGAGACAATCATGTTCAATCCTTTTCTCAATGCTTATTTTCAGTACTGCAAGATGGCAATGGATACCGCAGCAGTGCTCAACTACCGTCTTCCGTTGCTGCAGAGTATGGCGTCCGACCCCGCGATGATGTGGAATCCGGGTAAGTGGTTCGAATTCAACAACATGCTCAGCGAAAAATTGTTAGCCTTCGGTCAGTCCTACATGATACTGGCTATGAACCTTGCACAATTACCCTACGGCAAATTGCCATCGGCAGAAAAGATGTTGCAGCTTCAGCGAAAAACGTTGCAACCGGTAAGAACAACCCTGTCGGCCAACGCTCGCCGGCTCAAGAAGAAAAAAATTAGCTGAAAATCGTGCTGTTTCATCCGATTCCTCTTGCCGTCGGGAGTGGACGTTTTTTCGTGACACTTGCCACTGCACATCCTGCAATCCTTAAGAAAGTTTTCAGCAGTTGCCAGTTCCGGGATTGATGAAACGTAATTTCACTAGCCAGTTCCTCTATCTTGAAAGTCGATTCACCCGCGGCAACTCCCTAGCGTAATATAAGCGCAGCATGTCCTGCTGCCCCGGGACGTCCTGTGTCGGCGCAAAGATTATTTTGACCCCGCTTATTGTCGTGAAAGGGAGTGTGCGGAATTGAATTTAGTGTGATATCGGGGGAATATATCCGGTAGCACCGTTTCGCCAAAGAGATTGCGGCGACTTCCAAAAAAAGTAAACCGGTCCGCCCAATGGAAGATAATCCGAAAACACCTGCCTGTTCAGATCCCGACGAAAAGAAGCACCAGTATGAATTTCTCGCCGGAAGAGATCCTGTTCTCTTGATGATCCTGCTGCTCCTCCTGTTGTTCGTGCTGAAGTATGCCGCCGCCATTCTCATGCCAATCACACTTGCCGTTATGCTGAGCCTGCTCTTTGCGCCTGTCGTAAACTTCCTCACCCGACTGCATATTTCCAAAAGGATTGGAGCGGCCCTTGTGGTTCTTTTTATTGCCGGGACTTTCACCGGCATTGTCATTGGCCTGTCGGATCCTGCCGAAGAATGGGTGGCAAAATCCCCTCAAGCAATGCGGGTCATAGAAAAGAAGCTGCAAAAGATAAAGAGTTCGATCAATCAGATGCGGAAGGCCGTGGAAAAAGTGGAAGACCTGGCGGAATTCGACAAAAAGGAGAGCCAGGTAGTAGTAGAACAGGCTAAGGGGAAGAAGTTGTTGGAAACAGTTTTTATGGCCGCGCCGAACATCCTTGCCTTCGTTGTGCTGTCAATCATACTGCTCTATTTCCTGTTGTTCAGCGGTGAGGATGTAGCCCGATACCTCGTCCGCCTTATATCACGACTGGCACATCGGCATTGCCCGCTGAATCTGGGAGAGTCGATCCAGCAGCAAATCTCCAGGTATCTTTTTACTGTTGCAATCATCAACATCTGTTTGGGAGCGGTCATTGCGGCGGCGATGGCAGTGCTGGGGCTTCCCAACCCGGTGCTGTGGGGGACCATGGCCTGTGTGCTCAATTTCGCTCCTTATATAGGTGCGGTCATCACCGCAATATGCATTGCTATTGTCTCTGTTTTGACTTTCGATCCCCTGTGGCATATCCTGCTGCCGCCTTCGGTTTTCCTGCTTATCACCTCGGTGGAAGGACAATTTGTTACACCGATCATCCTGGGCCGCCGTTTTTCCCTGAACCCGCTGATTATTTTTATCTCCATAATAATTTGGGGCTGGATGTGGGGGTATGTCGGAGCCCTCTTGGCGGTGCCGTTGCTGGTGACGGCAAAGATCATCTGCCAGTCGGTTGACTCGCTGGAGGGCATCGCGCTTTTTCTTGAAGGTTCTGAAAGCCAATCGTTGAAAGGCGACTGAAAATCGTGACCGATCTGGTTTCGACGAGAAAACATTCAGGTCTCTTACCGCTCCTGAATAGCCAGCAGTTCCTCCGCCTGGCTTCGGGGGTCGATGCTCTCCGGGACATAGGTGGTGTCGCCGCGGATCATCTTGAGGGCGTTGCGCTCCTGCTCGATCTCCCGGCAGGTTCTGACCCCCAGGCGCCTCAGGACCGGCACCGGCGGGCACCAGCCCTGCACGGCGTGCTGGGCGAGAAAACCGGTCACACCCATGGACAGATAGAGCCATTTCCGGTTGACGAACCTTCCGAGGACCACGCCGGTCAGGGCCAGCAGCGAGGCGTTCAGCTCCAGCACGCGTTCGATATCCCACTCCCGGTCGAGAGCCTTCAGGCGGGAGTCGATGGTCTCCGGCGATGAAATGGACCGGGCGATGTTTTCCACGGTGCACAACCGAATCCGTTCCCGGACCTGACCCGGAGTATGCCTTGTGACTCGATAGGCCGTGGGAGGTATCACTTTTTCGACGTTCTTCTTCTGTTCGAAGGTGAAGATTTCCGGAACAGTCATTGATTTCGTTTGGTTCATGAGCGTTCTCCTTTCGTTAAAGACGTCATTTTTTTAACTGGGTAATATCCTGCTCGGGGACCTTCCTGTCGGTGACGCTCTCTTCCTGCGCTTTTCTTTGAACCATCTGCAGATCCCGGCGGTCTAACGGCAGACGCTCCTGCCGGCCCCGCCTGTGGTGTTCCAGCGACAGTTCGGCCAGCAGAGGGAAATGATCGGAACCGAAGGCCGGAAGCCGGCGGATCTCCGCCAGGATGAAATGGCTGCTGTGGAACAGATGATCGAGCGGCCATCGCAGAAACCAGTGACCGGCATGAAAGGTGTTGAACATGCCCCGGCCCACCCGGGGATCGAGCAGGCCGCTGATCTTTCGGAACAACCGTGTGGTCTTCGACCAGCCCACGTCGTTCAGGTCGCCGGTGACGATAGTCGGGGTGTCGGTTTTGGCCACACTCTTGGCTACCAGCAACAGTTCAACATCACGCTCCGAGGAATCGGTCTTGTATTGCGGCGCGGGCGGTTCAGGATGGAGAAAATGGACCCGCACCTCATCTCCGGACGGCAGCAGCACCAGGGTATGTATCGAGGGGATATGCGCTGCCACCAGATACTCGACACGGCTGTTCTTGAGAACGAGGCGTGAATAGACATGCATACCGTACAGATTTTCTCGCGGACACTTTATGGCGTGGGGGTATTCGCCCTTCAGTTCGTCCAGCTGGTCCTGCCACCAGGCATTTGATTCCAGGGTCACCAGGATGTCCGGACGGAACCTTCGGACAATCTCCAGTAGATCCCTGGCATTGCGATTCGAGGCCAGGACATTGGCGGTCATGATGCGGACCCTGGCCGGATGATCCCGGTCTCCGGCTGATTTCACATCCACCGGGTAAAGTCTCGTGTAAGGCAGAATCCACCAGGCCTGATAGCCAAGACAGGAAGCGCCGAGGGCGGCCAGGACCGCCGTCTGCGGTTCCCGCCAGTCGAGCGCGAGCGATTCGAGAACCAGAAGCAAAAGCAGGAGAAAGGACAGCTGCAGCCGGGGGAAATCGAAAGAGCGCACCCACCATGCCTGCAGCCGCAGCATGGGCAGCAGGGTAGGAATGACCAGGGCGACGGTTGCGGTGAGGAAGGCAAGCTCCATAATTTCCGGGTTTCCAGGCGGCGCGAATTCTTCCTCGCCTTCGGCGCTCATTTCTTCTTGTCCCCCACGTCGTCGGCCATATAGGCGCCTCTTTTGCCCAGGGGTTTGGGGGTGCCCCTGGTGCTGTCGACTGCTGTCTGATGCTCCGTCTCGGCGTTCAGGGCGCCGCCCAGGAGGACGATGAAGGCGGAGATGTAAAACCACATCATCAGCACAACCACCGCCCCGACCGACCCGTATGTTTCATTGAAGTTGCCGAAATTTCTGACATAATATGAAAATCCAACCGAGGCCAGAATCCAGACGAGGGCCGCCAGGGCCGATCCATAGGTGATCCACCGCCACTTTGCCCGTCTGCGGTTGGGGAAGTAATAATAGGTGAAATTGAGCAGCATGACGACCATCACCCCAAGAAACGGCCACGGCAGGTACTTGACCAGGGCGTCGACGAACTCGGGTACCGGCAGGAATGCCAGGACGGCCGGGGCGATGACGATGCTGATAATGCTGACGACGATCATCAGGATCATGACGAAGGTGTAGAAGAGGGAGAGCAGATTGAGTTTCAAGAAGCCTCTCTTCTCCTGCTCATTATAGACGATATTCATAGCCTCGATCATGGTCTTGACACCCTTATTGGCGCTGAAGAGGGTGAGCAGCAGGCCGCTGGCGAAACCGATGCCGAGACTGGATTGAGGCTGGATGGCGATCTTGTGCAGCTGGTTCTCGATGATTGCGTAGGCTTCGTGGGGCATGATCGATTTCACCGCCGCGAGCTGCTTCTGGACCATCATGGGGTCGGAGAACAGGCCGTAAAGCGAGACCAGGGCGGCGAGGGCGGGGAAGATCGCCAGGAAGGCAAAATAGGCGATCCCCGCCGCGGTAATGGAGAGATGGTTGGCATCCATCTGCTCGCCGATCCGCATCAGGATATCCTTCCATCCCCTGGCCGGAATCTTTGCCGGATGTTCCGCCGTGCGGCCGTGCTTCTCGTCCTGTCGCCCTTTTGCTCCCGGTGGCGGCGTGCTTCGGAATGGCATGCCTCGTTTTCCCCTTTCTCAACCGTTTGATAAAGTCGTAAAAAGTGCTCCAACTTGTGGAGATGGACTCTGGAAAAAGCCCATCAGCCGTTGACGATCCGCCCGCCGTTCGGGTGCAGGACCTGACCGGTCATGTAGGAAGAGTCGGCGCCGGCCAGGAACAGATAGCTGGGGGCGATCTCCACCGGTTGGCCGGATCTGCCCAGCAGGGTGTCTTCGCCGAACCTGGCCATCTTTTCTTCGCTGAAGCTGGCGGGGATGAGCGGTGTCCAGACCGGACCTGGCGCCACGGCGTTGACCCTGATGCCTTTTTCGGCCAGGCTGATGGCCAGCGACCGGGTGAAGACGGTGATGGCCCCCTTGGTGCAGGCATAGGGGATCAGCGTGGGATGACCCTCATAGGCGGTGATCGAGGTGGAGTTGATGATGACCCCCTGCCGTTTTTCCAGGTGGGGCAGAGCCGCCTGGACGAAGTAGAACATGGCGAAGATGTTGGTGGCAAAGGTCCGCTGCAGGGCCTCGGGCGTCACCTCCATGATGGAGTCGTAGGCATGCTGCTCGGCGGCGTTGTTGACCAGGATATCGAGCCCGCCGAAGGTCTCGACCGTTCTCTCGACCGCCTGACGGCAGAAGCGAGAATCGCCGAGATCTCCGGCAAAGACCAGGCACCTTCGGCCGATGCCTTCCACCCGCAACCGGGTATCTTCGGCATCTTCATGTTCGTCGAGGTAGACGATAGCCACATCGGCGCCTTCCTTGGCAAAAAGGATACTCACCGCCCGGCCGATGCCGCTGTCCCCGCCGGTGACCAGGGCCACCTTGCCGGCGAGTTTGCCCGATCCACGGTAGCTTTGGTCCTCCGCCTCGGGCTGAACGCGCATTCTCGCCTCTTCCCCCGGTTGCTTCTGCTGCCGCTTTTCCAGGTGTTGCGGTTTTTTTTCACCTACCATCAGTCACCTCTTGTCATTGAAAGCTATCAATGGGGCGTTTCCCGAAAATCGTCGGGCCTTTTCTCCGTTGCCCCCGTCCAGTCTTTTCCGCCCTCCGTGTAGGGCTCTTCTCCCATATATTTCTCCCGGGCGGCTTCCGTCGCCGCGGCCGCGGCCTCCTTGCCACGCTCAACCTGTTCCCCGACAACTTCTGAGGTTTTGCGGTACATCTCCCTGCCGCGTTCACCGATAATCTCTTCCTCCTTCCGGCTCACCGGCAGGCTCATGGCGACCAGGGCACCCACTGCCAGTCCAAGGGCGGAAAGCAGCACCGGCCGTGCGCTCAGATCGGCGCCACCTGCCTGCAGTTTTTGCTTCCACTCCTGCCCCTGCTCCCGCAGATGCTCACCGCGATGTCTGAGATCCTCGCGAAGATGCTCGCCGCGGTGCCTGAGATCCTCGGTAAAGGCCCTGGCTCTCTCACCCGCTTCCGCTGTGGTCTCGCTGACCGTGGATTTCGCTTCGGCATATTTGCCTCGTGCTTCGGCATACTTGCCTCGCATTTTACTTTTTATTCCGGATATATCCGCTCTTTCGGCCTGTCGGCTCGCGCCGGAGGCCATGAACCATAGCAGGCTGATTCCCATCAGTGCCGAGGGAATAGGGTTTTCCCGGACCATCCTGCCGAGATTGGCTGAAAAATCCCGGGCCCCTTCGCTCCACCTTATCGCCTGCTCCCATAGCTCCCTCGCAGATAATCTATCTTCCAGCGTGTGGAGGGTTTCGTCGATATCCGCTCTGGTATGTTTGATTTCTTCCGCGTATTGTTCTGAGTTCATAATTCCTCCTTCTGGAAGATTATAATGGTAGGAGATCATACGGTCATGCCTTCGTTTCCACCTTCTCAGTGGGCCGTGACATGCTTCTGGGCGAGAAGTTTATCCCGCTGCAGCGATTCGACCGTTTTCTCCGGAATAAGATTGCGAGCCTTCAGGTTCTTTCTTCCTTTCGCCACCATGATAAGTCCGACGATCAGTACCACACCAGCCACAATCAAGGCCGAAAGCCATGGCTGCAGGTAGAGGGACAAACCGAGAACGGCGGCGGCGAGGAGAAACAGCAAACCCGCATACGCTATGGCGCCGCCGACAATGAGCATAGTCATGCCGCTTTCCGCTTGTCCGACTTTTTCGGACACCTCTGTCTTCACCAGGAGGATTTCCTGGCGGAAGAGGGTGGTTATATCCCTGGTAAGGTCTGAAATCAGAGTGGCTATGGATTTATCTTCCTTTCTTGCCTCCATAATGTCCTCCGTTAAAATCTTCTTTGCATTTCCTGACGCAACACTGCAGCCGACGTTCTCAACTGCGGAAAACCTCTTCTTCCGCCGGGAGAATATCTTGGCCGTAGGACTGCTCCCGCTTGGCGAGTCTCGGGCCGTTGCCGGTGATCTTGACGGCGCGGGTCAGTGCGAAACCGGCGAGGAGCGCCCCTCCGAGAAGAAGAGCCGGATGGTGGCGGGCGAAGTCCTGGACCTGGTGGGTCAGTTCCTCCACGCGGTAATTACGGACGGCGGCCGACCAGCGTCGCATGGTATCGACATAAGTATCAGTATCCTTTTTCACCGTTTTTTCCTCCTTCCCTGTCGTTGCTTTCGGGTGTTCGGCGCATAACCCGGGGTTTGTGGCGCAAGCCCCTGTCTTGAGGTCGCGATACGCAGTCGCAATTTCTGTGATGTCCTCGTTAACGGTTTGCGCCTGGACGTTAGCCTGTTCGACAAGGCCCTGACTCAAAATATCACTCTCTGCCCACCCGGCGGTGGTGCTTTCTCCTACTCGCTTCATCGTACTTACCCCCGAAATCGAAATATTTTTCGCAATATTTTTTACTTTCGCAGTTCTCGAAACAGCCATACTCAAATTTCTTTTCATTAACCATGCCAAAACCTGAGTAATTCTTCTGTCGGGAAAAATAATAAAATTCAAAAAAACAGTAATAATATCAAGGGATGGCTGCTGCCGGGGGCGGCCGGCCGAAAACGGCGCCCACGCTTATCCTACAAGCCCGGACCACTATCCTGAAAATAAAGACTCATGTCTTATCTCATCGGATGAGCAAACAACCCGCAGCGGATTGATGCCTGTTGGTTTTATGGTGCCTGAAGGGGAGAGAGTTTTGGTTTTTGCGAGCAGTGCTTATATTTTTAGGGTATAAAATTGCTAGGGTACACTATTCGATTCGTACATGGTTCATAATCGGCAAGCAATGGGGAGAATGGGCGCAGCGTCGTTCGGTTCTTCCTGGAACCGTTGGAGGCACTATGGAAATGAAATCGATTTCGGATTGGGAGATGTGGGTCAAGCTATACCGGGAAGATCCCCAGGAATTCGAGAAAGCAAGGGTGGCGGCCATCGAGGAACTCATCATGAACCAGCCGGAATCGATCCGGCGCCGCAGCCGTCAACTGCAATGGAGAATTGACGCTGTCCGTCGGCGGGCACCGAACAGCCTGGCGTCCTGTATTCGCATCTACGATATGATGATGGAGTCGGTCTACGGTCCGGGAGGGTTGATCGAAGTCATAAACAGCGGCTGGAGCGAAATCGCCCGGTCGGAGATGAAAACCGGGAAGGGGGCGGTCCGTCTGAAACTGGTGAAACGGGAAAAGCCCTCCGCAAACTGATGGTTTCCATCTGTTGAAAAAACTCAACCACTCCGGAGGAGGCGGTCGAGTCACCTCTACATGACAAGCCGTGGGTCAACCTGCTGCATGTGCACGTTGATTCGTTCCCGTTCGAACGGTTTGGGACGGGGTCTGTTGTCGCTCATCCCCGCCACGATCAGCCAGATCAGGCTGATGCCCAGAAGGGTTGCCGGAATGGGATTGTCCCTGAGGGTCCGGCCGAGATTCAAGGAAAGCTCCCTCGCCCCTCCGCTCGATCTGAGCGCCTGATCCCATAGTTCGCGGGGCGATAACTTGCCTTGCAGGAGCAGGAGGGTTCTATCGATCTCTTCCCTCGTTTGCTCGATTTCTTCTATATACTGATCCTTCTTCAACGATTCATCCGACTTCATATATACCTCCTGCAGTTGCACTGGCCGGGCGGCCGCCGCCCTGTCCGAGCGGCGGAGGTTATCGTGTCATCCTGATCCTTCGCCCGTGGTGCGGGGTCAGCTGTGGGGGCCAAATTCTTCCGCCGGTGTCTGCCGGTATTCCGAAGGACGATACACCTGTTCGGCAGGGGCGGATTCCTCCATCCGGGACGCCTTCCCCCCCTCGGCCGGCTTCCTTAACCGTTCGACGCTTCGGAATACCCGGGTGACGGCAAAACCGGCCACCGCCGCCCCGCCCAGCACCATTCCGGGATGGCGGCCCGCAAAGGCCTGCGCCTGCTGAGCCAGGCTGTCGATCCCGTAATCGCGAAGGGAAGAAGACCATCGCTTCAACTCTCTGGAAGCCGATTTGATATACTCGCTCGTGACCCTCCGCTGCATGCTGTCCAAATGGGAGGCCGCAGTTTCCATGGCTTCTGCGAAATCCTTCATATATGCCGCGGTAGTGCCCTTCTGCAGTTCGAGGTATTTGCGTCCTCTGTCCACGGCCTCCTCTTTCAGGGATTGCACCTTCTTTTTGGCCTGCTCCTCGAGACGGCTCATTTCCGCCTCGGTTTCGCCCATGGTTGTTTTCCTTTCTTCCGTCTCCATATCAAAATCCCCCTGATGATGAATTGATTTTTCTGGATTCATTGTCTTGTTCTCGGCTCAGCAGATGGATGCAATGATGCCATGTTCTTCTATTCATTAACCGTGCCAGGAGTGATCTTAATAACGGCGATCTGGCGGTGATTTAGCGGCGATTTCGGAATGGCGGGGAGAAAAACAGGCTGCACAGGGGTAGGCTTCCGGGCCGGTGCGGAAAATTTTCCTGCCGGCCCGGACAATCATCCGGAAAAAAAAGAATATCTCAAAATCCTCGAGTCCCCTCAGGCCTGGCCGGGGTAGGCGGCCCCGGTCTCTATGGTCACCGGCTTCAGGTGGCCCATGGCCTTGATCATGAAGATCAGCAGGGTGACCGCCCCGATGATGATCAGCGTGTCGGGGATCAGACGGATCTGGCCGAGGAACTGGATGGTCTCCGAATTCCAGAAGGCGTTGGACCGGGCATGCCAGAAGCCGTTGTTGAGATTGTCCAGCGACTGCATGACCCCCACCGGCAGAAGGGTCAGGACGAACATCGACAACAGGCCTATATTGGTGGACCAGAAAGAGATGGAGAGCAGCCGGTCGTTCCAGCCTCTTTCGCTCACGATGCCGCGCATGGAGAAGAGCAGAAGCCCCACGGCCAGCAATCCATATGTTCCGAACAGGGCGGTATGTCCGTGGTTGACCGTGAGGTATGTGCCGTGCTCGTAATAGTTGATGATGGGGGTGGTGATGGACAGGCCCATGACGCCGGCCCCCAGGACCTCCCAGGCCACCGCCGCCGACAGGAACATCAGGGGATAGCGGTAGGGGAAGGTTTTGCCGGCCTTGGCGATGGTCTTCTGGTTATGCCAGGTCTCGGACAGCAAAAGGAGAATCGGCACCGGCTCAAGCGCCGAGATGGTGGAGCCCAGCGCCAGCCAGAACGATGGTTCGCCGAACCAGTAGTAGTGGTGGCCGACCCCGATGATGCCCGAGAAGAGGGCCAGGGCCACGGTGAAGTAGACGGTGCGCAGCCCGGCTTTGAGGTCGACCAGGGACAGGTTGACCATGACGAAGACGATGGCCGCGGCGGCAAAAAACTCGAAGGAGCCCTCCACCCAGGTGTGGACGACCCACCACCGCCAGAAATCGGCGATGGTCAGGTGGCTGTTCGGATCGTAGAGCAGGCCGAAGCAGAAGAATCCCACCACGGCCACGGCGGAGTAGGTGAGAAAATGGGGCAGGCCCCACCGGTCGTGGCCCGAGCGGAAGTGGGATTTCAGGGCCCGCACCACCAGAAAGAGCCAGATGATGAGGCCGACCAGCAGGAGGATCTGCCAGAACCTGCCCAGCTCCAGGTATTCCCAGCCCTGATGGCCGAACCAGAACCAGGCGCCCTTGAAGAAACCTTCCTGCGGGACAGCTCCTTCATCGAAGAAACCGAAAATTCCCAAAACTTCTCCGGTCATGCTGCCGACGACCACGATGACCACAGCGATGAAAAGGATATCGACCAGCAGCGGCTGCAGCTTCGGTTCCCTGCCTCCGACGTAGGGCGAGACGAAGAGGGTCATGCCGATCCAGGCGGTGGCGATCCAGAACACCGCGAGCTGGAGATGCCAGGTCTTCAGCAGATTATACGGGAAGATTTTCGCGACTATATCCAGGCCGTAGAAGGTGCCCGGATGGATGGTGTAGTGGGCCATGAAACCGCCCATGGTGGTCTGCAGGGTAAAGAGGGCCGCGACTACCAGAAAATACTTGGCGGTCTTGCGCTGGCTGGCCGATACGCCTGCAGCGGCGAGCAGATTGGCCTTCTCGGGCTTGAACGGCACGGCGCCGAGATTGTAGGTGTAGCGGTGGAAGATGTAGATCACGAGGCCGAGACAGAGGCCGAAGGCCACCAGCGAGATGGCGGACCAGACCAGGGACTTGCCCGAGGCCATGTTGCCGACGCTGATGTCGTGCGGCCAGTTGTTGGTGTAGGTGTGGTTGTCGCCGGGCCGGATGGTCGAGGCGGCCCAGGCGGTCCAGAAGAAGAAGTCAGCCAGGTTGTCGATCTCCTGCGCGTTGGTGATGGTTCCGGGATTGATTGGTCCCTCGGGATCCCCCTGGGTGAAGAAGGCCTGGTAGAACTTCCGGTTTTCCATGAGGGTGTGGGCCTTCAGGTTGGAGATGAGGAGTATGTCGTCCGCGGGCTGGTAGGTATTTTGTTTGATGTCCTCGATGACCACCGCGTCCACCGCGCCTTCCGACAGGGTGTCCAGCTGGGCGTAGGGGAGGCCGAAGTGATCCCTGGACAGCTTTTCCCGCATGGTCTCGCCCATGTTGTGCAGTGCCTGGGCGGTGAAATCCGGGCCGCGGTAGGTGCCGTGCCCCCAGACGCTGCCGACGTCCATGAGACCGTACTTCTGCCAGACGTGTTGGCCTGCGAGGATCTGCTGCCGCCCCGTGACCTCCCGGCCGTCCTCCGCCACGACCCTGCCGGGGTAGGGCGGGAGATCCCTCGCCGTGTACACGTAGCCGATCAAGGCGATGATGATTGACCCGGCGAGGGCGATGATGAAATACAACTTCAATTTCGCGCTGATCATTTTTCAATCTCCTCTCTGGTTATGTGGATCTGAAAAAACGGTGAATCAGTGCTGCCTTGCGGTATGAACTGGTCTGTTACAGGGAGTGCGATTCCAAGAGCTTATGAAGTTTTGGCGCATGTCGATGGTATGCAGCATCGGGATGCGATTTTGCCGGTACTCGCGCGATGGGGGCCGTAGGGGCGATCCTTGTGATCGCCCGCGAGAGGGTCGGCGGCTGCCGCGAAAGAGGGCCTGTGGTTTCGGGCGAATACAAGATTCGCCCCTACGGCCGGACGCGGAATACGAGGAAATTCGTGCAAATCTGCTGCCGGTCTTGGCTGATGATCAGTGGATTGCGGTCCGTGATCCATCCGAAACAGACGCGGATGGCGGCAATAAGCTCCATGAGTATGTTATCACAGAGCTCTATGCCTGTCAATGAAGTGCTCCCGGTCTCGGCCGGAGGAAAAGGAGGTCTTCTACGACTCCTGCTCATCCTCTACAGCGCAGAGGACGCAGAGCGACCGGGCCTCCATGGCGACGATCCCGCCCGCGGCGTAAATCCGGCCGTCATCTTCCCAGTCGTCATCGGTGTCGAAGACGAGCCGCCAGCGGCTGCCCCACTGGGCATCCGGCAGGGTGCAGGCCAGATGCTCGTGGTGGGCGTTGATCAGGATGTAGAAATTGTCGTCGGTGAGACCTTCCCGCTGCGGAGCGGCGGTCTCCCGGGCTCCGTTCAGGAAGATGCCCAGGGAATTGGTCTTGCCCTGCTCCCAGTCTTCATCGGTCATCTCCTCGCCCTTGAAGGTGAACCAGGCGATGTCACGGGTGCCGCTGCCGTGGATGAGCTTGCCCTGGAACCATCCGCGCCGCCGGAAGGAGGGGTGGCTCCTGCGGAAGCGGATGAGCCTGCGGCAGAAGTCGAGCAGTTCCTCGTCGACGTTCTGCCAGTCGTACCAGGTGATCTCGTTGTCCTGGCAGTAGGCGTTGTTGTTGCCCTTCTTGGTCCGGCCGAACTCGTCGCCGCCTAAGAGCATCGGCACGCCCTGGGAGAGCAGCAGGGTGGCGAGGAAGTTGCGGACCTGCCGCCGGCGAAGCGCCAGGACCTCCTCGTCGTCGGTTGGACCTTCGACGCCGCAGTTCCACGAGCGGTTGTGACTCTCGCCGTCCCGGTTCTCCTCGCCGTTGGCCTCGTTGTGCTTCTCGTTGTAGGAGACCAGGTCATGCAGGGTGAAGCCGTCGTGGCAGGTGATGAAGTTGATGCTGGCAAAGGGCAGGCGCGAGGAGTTGGCGTAGAGATCCGAGCTGCCGGTGAAGCGCGAGGCGAACTCCTGCAGGGTCTGTTCCTCGCCGCGCCAGACGTCGCGGATGCAGTCGCGGTACTTGCCGTTCCATTCCGTCCAGACCGGCGGGAAATTGCCGACCTGGTAGCCGCCCACGCCGATATCCCAGGGCTCGGCGATGAGCTTTACCTGGTTGATCACCGGGTCCTGCTGGATGATGTCGAAAAAGGCCGAGAGCTTCTCCACGTCGTGCAGCTCGCGGGCGAGAGTGGCCGCCAGATCGAAGCGGAAGCCGTCCACGTGCATCTCGAGGATCCAGTAGCGCAGCGAATCCATGATCAGCTGGAGGACGTGGGGATTGCGCATGTTGAGGCTGTTGCCGCAGCCGGTGTAGTCCATGTAATAGCGTTTGTCGTCGGTGGTGCGGTAATAGTAGGCGTTGTCGATGCCCTTCAAGGACAGCATCGGCCCCAGGTGGTTGCCCTCGGCGGTGTGGTTGTAGACCACGTCGAGGATGACCTCGATGCCCGCCTGATGGAGCGTCTTCACCATCTGCTTGAACTCGGACACGGCGCCGCCGGCATGGAAGCCGGAGACGTACTCGTCGTGGGGGGCGAAGTAGCTGATGGTGTTATAACCCCAGTAATTTCTGAGGCCCCGGTCGATCAGGTGCTGGTCGTGGACGAACTGGTGGATGGGCAGGAACTCGACCGCCGTGATCCCCAGTTCGATGAGGTAGTTGATGACGGCAGGATGGGCGAGCCCGGCATAGGTGCCTCGCAGTTCTTCCGGAACATCGGGATGGCGCATGGTGAGCCCCTTGACATGGGTCTCGTAGATGATGGTCTCGTGCCAGGGGATGCGGAGGTGGCGGTCGCCTTCCCAGTTAAAGTAGGGCTGATTGACCACGCAACGCGGGACGAAGGGGGCGCTGTCGCTCTCGCTCCGCCACTCATGACCCTTGAGAAATTCATAGGGAAAAACCGCCTCGTTCCAAAGAATGCGGCCGCTGAAGGCCTTGGCGTAGGGATCGAGCAGCAGCTTCGCCGGATTGCAGCGGTGCCCGTTCGGCGGGTCCCACGGCCCGTAGACGCGGTAGCCGTACCGCTGGCCGGGACCGATGGCGGGAAGATAGCAGTGCCAGCAATAACCGGTGACCTCCTCCATATCGATGCGCGTCTCTTTGTCATCATCGTCGAAGAGGCAGAGCTGCACTTTTTCGGCTATTTCGGAAAACAGGGAAAAATTGGTGCCGGCGCCGTCGAAGGTGGCGCCGAGCGGATAGGGATAGCCCCCAAGAACATTCATGTCGTACTCCTTCTGTTGATCAGGAAATTCCTGCGCCGGAACAGCAGCTGCATATCAGCAGCCGCATATCCCTAAACAATGGGACAGAACTCTGTCCGGGACAAGACAAGATCCATCCCGTCAGCTCATGGGTCGGTTTTCATTACATTGGATGTCCGCCGCATCCAGGCAGGTTGAGGGAGGATCCAGAGTCAGCCCGGCAGGAATCTTCCAGTGCGACTTTCCCTTCCGGCCGTTCAGAAGGTCAAACCGAGACCGAGGCCATAGACGAAACGCCCGTCATCGTCGTCGCTGTCGAAAAAAATCTGATATTCAACACTCGCGACGATATATGTGGTCGGATTGAGCATGTACTTCAAGCCGCCCTCCGGGCCGGCGATAAAATCATCGTCGACGTTGTCGCCATAGACGAAACCGGCCGTGGCGCCCAGGAAGGGAACCCACCGCCAGTCGCCGAAATGGTAGTCGATGCCGATTCTGGTCGATCCGGAAAAAGCATCATCATCATTGACGTCCGTGTAGGTGATTTCCTGCCGAATATTGCCCTCCAGACCGTCGATGAAAAACATGCCGAGGTTGACCGACGCAGAAAGCCCCGTACTGTCGAAGCTTTCATCGCTCGATCCCGAGCCGGTTATGGAAAAATCCCGGGCTCCCTGCTTGAACGGATTACCGGTCTGGCCGAAAGCGGTGACCGGGGCCAACAGCAAGATTGCCGAAGCTACATAAAGCGCTTTCTTGAAAGTCATTTCTTTCCTCCTTGGTAGATGATGTGTGAGCGAATGACCCGGATCCTCCTGGTTAATTTCAAGAGCAATTTATGTGCCAGGTTTGCTTTTTGCCGTAGCAGAAGATGCTTTGGAATCAAGCCATTCCCCTGGAGGGCGCGAAAGCGAAAAACTCTCCTTCATACCCGCGATTCTGGACGTGCTGATTATGTTTTTGCATGGATTACGGCTGGTAATGCTTTTTTGCTTTGCGTGGACTCCCTTTTTCAGGAAGGCCGAAACAAAATTCCGCTGAAGCGGAATAAAGGTGTCAGGATTCGATGCCCTTCACCCCCGCTTCATCCCCCAGAACCTGTTCCACATAAAGGAGCTTGACCAGCACCAGCGTGGCGGCAGTCAGCGGCGTGGCGAGGGCCAGGCCCAGAATCCCCAAGCTGCTCCCCAGCACAACCTGGGAACTGAGGGTCAGCACCGGCGGCAAAGCGACTTGACGTTGCTGGATCAGGGGAGTGATCAGATAGCTCTCGATGCCCTGGATGACGACATACAGCAGGAGGACGAGAGCGGCGGTCGTCGGCGAGGCGGTAAATCCGAGCAGGATGGCGGGAATGGCGGAGATGACGGGGCCGATGTTGGGGATGAAGGTGAGAAGGCCTGCCAGGGTGGCCAGGGCCAGCGCCAGAGGGATGTCCAGGAGCAGCAGCCCGATGAAGGTGAAGACACTGATGATCAGCATGCCGATGAACCGGCCGATGAGCCAGTGCGCCAGAGTGTAGTTGAGGGCCTGAAGGACCTGATCGGCGCCCTTGCGGGAACGCTCGGGAAAGAGCTGCAGAATTCCCCTCCGGTAGTAGTGAGGCGAAAAGGCGAGATACAGCCCGACAAAGATTATGATGAAAAGGCTGGTTATCGCTCCCAGGGTGGTGGCAAAAAGCCCCATTGCCCGGCTGGCTATCTTTCCGGTCGAACCACTTGTGGCCGATTCTTTTGCCTTTTCCATCAGGTCCCTGGTCCAGCCCGGCGGCAAGCCGGTTTGTTCCTGCAAAAGCGCCAGGGCCTCGGGCAGCTGCTGGGCGAGTTTTTCCCCCTGTTCGATAAGTTGTGGGACGAGCAGAATGAAGAAAGCACAGAGAAGCGCCAGCAGGATGAGCAGTGTTGCCAGGATACCCGCCTTCTCCGGCAGGGAAAGAAGCCTGCCGAAGACAAAACCGGCGACTCCCCTGACGAAGATGGCGAAAAGAATTCCCGCAAAGATCAGCAGCAGCATCTGCACCGAGTACCAGGCAAGGGCTCCCAGCAAAAGGAAGAGGGAAATGAGAGCCAGGGAAATGAGAACCTTTCTGGTGAACTGAATGTTGTCGAGATTCATGGTTATCCTTCCCGGATAATTTTTTATGCGGTCCGGCAATACTCCTTACTCATTGAGTTTCGGCTTTGCCCCACCGAATATTTTCAGGATCAGAAGGTTCAGGATCGACAGGGTCACGGCGATCTCGAAACGGTCGTTGGCGACGGCTATGCCGATACAGCCGGTGTTCCAGATGCTGGCTGCGGAGGCCGTCCCCACAATTTTGTTCTCGTGGGTCAGGATGGTGCCGCCGCCGATGAAACCGATGCCGGTGATAATGCCCTGCATGACCCTGGCCCGGGCCTCGTCGTTGGCGAACACCGCCGCCCCGACCAGCATCAGGCCGCAGGTGACCACGCCAACAAGGGGATAGGTGCGCAGGCCGAAATGACGCCTGCTCCGCTCCCGGTCCCAGCCGATGGGCAGGGCGAGCACAAAGGCGAGAAGGAGCCGGATCAGATGGCCGAGGATTTGCTGCCAGTCGATACTGGAAATATCCATTCGATTTCTCCCGAACCATAGTGGCTGCTGCTTTTTTTTCAGGCCAAGGTGGTTGTTTTATCTTCGATAAAGTCAGGCTTATATGCGGCGAGGCCGGCGACAGCGAGAAGGAAGCACCTCCCGAGCAGCATAACGACAATGTCTGTCAGGACCTGGCTGAAATCAAGGATCGGGAAAATCTCCGCCATGAAACGAATAAATTCACCTGATGTATGTTCGTCATATCAGAATGTAAAAACAAAAAGTTGGATACTAAACTTTTTGCTTGTACTCGAGCCTAGCCTCTCTTACTATAAAAAAGCTATGAATTTTACTGATATACGAACTGCAGGAAAGATACTGTCAAGTTGCTGTGGAATGAAATAGTGGCCAAATCAAACATGTTGTCGAGGTTGGAGGTATAAACGAATCTAATCGTTCACCGGTACCTGAATAATATCCCAATCGAATCAGGGGGCGGGATCGCTATCGATCGGATGCTACTTTTTACGGCTGCATCTTTCTTAAAAGATACGAAAAGAATTTTGAAAGTATTCAAAGGAGAAGTGACTTGAAATCGTTTTTTCGTTCCATTCCAGACCAGGCGTTTGGAATTAAACCGATTGTTCGCATCAGGGACATCGATGCCGTAGTCCATAATTTTCGTTTGTTCAAGAAAAAAGCCGATAAAACCGGATCAATCTGTGCAGCTGTCCTGAAAGCTGAAGTACATGGGCTGCAAATGAGAGACGTGGCACCTGCTTTGTATAAAGAAGGCGCCAGGCACTTTTTTGTGGCGGAATTATTCGAAGCAATCGACTTAAGAGAAATTCTTCCGCATAACGATGCTAAAATCTATACGTTAGCTGGAATTCTGGAGCATGAAGAGCCTTACTTTAAGGAATACAGGATCATCCCGTGTGTTAATTGTCTGGAGCAACTGGAACGCTGGAATCAGTTCTGTAAAAATAACGGCAGAGGTTCGGTCATCATCCATCTGGACACGCATATGAACCGGCTCGGGTTGCTGGATGATGAGGTAGCCATTTTGAGCAAAAACCGTGGGAATCTTGTTTCGCATCTTGAAGTGGAATTCTACATGAGCCATTTCTATGATATCAAAGGGAACGATTTTACCAACTGCAATAGACAACTTCGAATTTTACAGGATTATCTTCGACAACTGCCCCAAGCGCCCGTTACTTTTGCCTGCACTGACAGTGTTATCCTTTTGGATAGTCATAAAGTGAACTTCAACATGATCCGACCGGGAATCGGATTGGTCGGCGGAGCGCCCAACGCGGGACATCCTATATCGCCCGAGGCCAGGCATACGCTGGAGATTTACGCGAAGTTATCACAGATCAAGAAGATTCCCAAAGGACAGACAGTGGGCTACGGGGGGGCTTATACCACCCGGCGGGATACGGTGATGGCGCTGGTTCATATCGGCTATAAAGATGGGTACTTGAGATTGCTCAGCGAACTCGACAGTGCTCCAAAAGGAGGCTATATGGCGATTGCAGGATATCGTGCTCCGGTGATGGGGAAAATTTCACTCGATGCCACTACCCTCGATGTCACCGATGTCCCGGAGGAAGTGTTGAAAGAGGCTAAGTATGCAGAGGTCGTAGGCCCGAATGTCGATATCAAGGTCTTAGCCGATATATCCGGTTGCTATGAGGTCATGGTGGCTTTAGGCAGGGAGAATAAAAAGATCGCCGATTATACCCTCCAAGAATTTCATCATCGATTTGGCAATAATTAAGGTGCGCAGATGTTTGGCCGCTCTTGTTGTATTTCCGTCATGTGCTCAACCGCACGCGGATTCACACCGTGACATGAAGGAGTAATAGTCAGTTATAAGTGATTTTTGGTTCCAATCTCGAATCAACTTCAGACCGGAGGAGGAAAAACATGAGCATTATCTCGGAATTCAAGGAATTTGCGGTAAAAGGAAATGTTGTCGACATGGCGGTTGGTATCATTATCGGTGCGGCGTTTGGAAAAATCGTCTCATCCTTTGTGGGTGACGTGATCATGCCGCCGATCGGGGTGCTGCTGGGGGGAGTCGATTTTTCCGGTTTAGCTCTCACAATCAAGGAGGCTGTTGGAGATAAGCCCGCTGTCGTAATAAGTTACGGGAAGTTCATCCAGACGGTCGTTGATTTCACTATTATCGCTTTCGCGATTTTCATTGCTGTGAAAGCGATCAACTCACTGAAAAGGAAAAAGGAGGAAGCGCCGATTGCTCCGCCTGCACCCACACGCGAAGAAGTCTTGCTGGGTGAAATTCGCGATCTGCTGAAGAACCGAAATTAGTATCCTTCGGGTGCGGGCGTCAGCTCATTTAAGCGACATGTGTTGGCTTCTGAACAGGGAGTGCGGGCGGCTGCCTGCAAAACAATCAGCCAGCCTGAAGGGCTTCGATCACCTTCAGCAGCAGCTTGAATCCCAGCCAGGCGATGGCAATAATCCCCGCCAGCATCAGCGCAAGCACAATAAAGACCGTGGCCTTGAGCCGGGTTTCCGGGCTGCTGGCGGGCGGGGCGGCCATCAGTTGCTTATCCATCAGGGCCATGTTCTTCTCGTTGGCCTTCCAGACAAAGTCGAAGAGATCGCCGAGAAAGGGGATCAGACCTACTATCGACTCGACCAGGACGTTCATGACCATGCGCAGCAGCGTGGTGGTTGAGGCCCCGAGGCGGGCCGATTCGATGATGATGTAGCTCGAGGCGACGCTCCCGGCGAGGTCGCCGAAGCCGGGGATCAGCCCCAGGATGCCGTCGAGGCCGACGCGGTAGCCGCCCGGCAGTTTGATGGCGCTGTCCAGCAGTCTGGCGAGCGCCCGGAGCCGCTGCATACGGGGATGCGGTGGGTGGGGGCTGGGGCGGTTTGGGTTGGGGTTCATGGCTCTTTTCACTCCTCCTGCTCCTTCATGGTGCTCAGCACCTTCTGCATATCCACCCTCTGCTTAAAGATGTTCTGCCACAGGTCGCCCTTGCGTTCGAGCCGCCGCCGCATGGTGCGCAGGGTGAACTTGCGGGGGTCGAGACCTGCGTGCAGCTCGTCCCAGCTGAGCGGCGCGGAGACCGGCGCGCCCAGCCGGGGCCTGATGGAGTACACCGAGGCCATGGTCTTGCCCTTGGCGTTTTGCAGGTAGTCGAGATATATCCTGCCCTTGCGCGCGGAGGGGGAGCGTTCGAGGCTCGTGATCTCCGGGTTCTGGCTGTGGATGTAGGTCTCGATGAGCTTCACGAAATTCTGGACCTGCGAGTAGGTATAACAGCGCCGGACCGGGACGTACATGTGCAGCCCCCGCCCCCCCGAGGTCTTGAGGAAGGCGGGAATGCCCAGCTGATCGAAGAGCCGCTTGAACTCGAAGACCAGCTTCACCACGTCGCTCATTTCCACGTCGATCGGGTCGAGATCGAAGATCATGAAGTCGGGATTTTCGAGCTGGGGCAGGGAAGAACTCCAGGGGTTGATCTCGATGCAGCCCAGGTTGGCCATGTAGAGCAGGGTATCCTCGTCCTGGCACAGCAGGTATTCGATCTTCTCGCCGTCGCTATTGGTCAGCTCGACGGTCTCCACCCAGTCAGGGGCGATCTCCCGGACATTCTTCTGGAAAAAGCCTTTTTCGATGACGCCGGAGGGTGTCCGGTAGAGCGACTGCGGGCGGTCCTTCAGATAAGGCAGGATCACTTCCGCCACATCCCGATAGTAGGCGATCACGTCCTCCTTGGTATAGCCTTCCTCCGGCCAGAACAGCTTGTCGAGATTGGTGAACTTGACCCGGCCGGTGGGGATCACCGGCTTGATCGCCTGCTCGAAGTGGATGCTTTCGGGTTTCTTGTCGGAGCGCAGGCCGACGAAGCTGGCATGGCGCATGATCCCGTCGTTGGTCCAGTTGGCGAATTTCACCTCGCAGATGAGTCGCGGCCGCAGCCAGCGGATATTCTTATCGGTCGGGGCATTCTCGATGGCCAGCTGGTCGACTTCGAGGTCCAGCAGTTTCGGCATGAGCTCTTCCATGAGCCCCTCCGAGAAGCCCGTGCCCACCTTGCCCGTATAGACCAGGACGCCCGTTTCGTAGACCGCGCAGAGCAGCGAGCTGAAAGGTCGCGCTTCCTTCTCGGACAGGGTATAGCCGCAGATGACCATCTCCTGCCAGTAGCCGGTCTTTACTTTGAACCAGTCCTTTGAGCGCATGCCGGGGGAGTAGGGGCTGTCGGCCCGCTTGGCGATCATGCCCTCGCCCCGCTTTTTCTTGACCTCCTCGAAGAAGGCGATGCCGTCGTCCTCGGTGTGATCGAGGTAGTGGATGTGCCGCGGCGACTCGGCGAGCAGGAGCTGAAGGATCTTCTTGCGTTCGATGAGCGGCACCGTCTGCAGGTTATGGCCGTTCAGCCAGAGGATGTCGAAGGCGTAATAGTGAAGGTGCTCCTGGCCCCGGTCGGAGCGCTGCAGTTTTTGGAAATCCATCTTCTGGCCGCACTCTGTGTAGCACACTTCGCCGTCGATGACGAAATTCGCCGGAAGCCTGGACAGCTCGGCGGCGATGGTCGCATAACTCTCGGTCAAAGAATTGTCGCGCCGCGAGAAGAGCTCAGTCTTTTCGCCGTTCTTGGCGGCAATGACCCGGTAGCCGTCCAGTTTCAGTTCAAAGATCCAGTTGCTGCCCGAGAAGGGTTCGTCGGCCAGCGTCGCCAGCATGGGCTCGATGAAGCCGGGGAAGTCAGATTTCGGCGCAGAGGGCGCGCCGTCCCTGCGGCGTTGCTTCTTCGCCTCCGCGGGAGGTGTCTCCGGGATGGCCGAGCCGGCGATCTCTTCCATGCTTCGGCCGGTCAGCGCGCTCTTGTTGTCGAAGTCGTCGCTCGCCGCGGTGTGCCTGGCCTTCATGAAGAACCATTCGTTGTTCTGGCTGCCCTGGTTGGCCACCAGGTTGTAAAAACCCTTCAGCTTGGCTCCCTGCAGGTAGAGCTTGAGATGGCCTTTCCGGATCTTCTGCTCGACCTCCTCTACCGTGGGGTAATGCTTGTCATCGTCCAGGTAGTAGTAGCCGATGTCCCAGACCATCACCGTGCCGGCGCCGTAATTGCCGGGCGGGATGGTGCCCTCGAAGTGGATGTAGCTCAAGGGGTGATCTTCCACCTTGATGGCCAACCGCTTGATCTCCGGGTCGTCCACCGGCTGTTTGGGGATCGCCCAGCTGACCAGGACATCGCCGACCTGGAGCCGGAAATCGTAATGCTCCCGCCTGGCGTGATGCCTCTGAATAACAAAGCGGTTGGTCTCCTCCGGGCCCTGTTCGGAAGTTTCCGGCTCGGGGGTCTCTCCAAAGTTCCTTTTTTCCAGGTATTCGCGAAGTTCCTTCATTTTCAGTGGTTATAAAGAGAGGATCAGCCTGTCATTTCCAGGCTCTTGCGTAATTGTTCCATCAAATCTTTCACCGCCGATTCCTGGGCCTCGATCTCGGGTACGCCGATCTCCCGGTGCGCCAGTTTCGCCTGGATCGCCTCCATGAGCTTTTCCTGATAGGTGTCCCGGTACTTTTCCGGCTGGAACGGTACGGACATGGCGTCGATGATCCTCCTGGCCATCTCGATTTCCTGCTCCGAGGGGCTGGTGTCGGGGATCTTGAGGTCGTCCGGACGCCTCAGCTCATCATGGAATCGCATCTGGGCGAGATACAGGACCTTCTCGTCAGCCATGAGCAGGGCGAGATGCTCGCGATTGCGCATGACGAACATCGAGAGTCCTGCCATCTTCGAGTCGTAAATGGCCTTACGCAGGAGATTATAAGTCTTGCCGGCGCCTTTTTCAGGCTCCAGCAGGTACGGTTTTTCAAAATAGCGCGGATTAATCTCCTCGGCCTTGACGAATTCCTTGATCTCGATGCTCTCGCTCTTACCCCGGCTGGCCTTCTTGAAGTCCTCGTCGGTCAGGGTGACGTAGGAGCCTTCGACCTGGAAGCCCTTGACGATGTCGGTCCAGGGAACCTCCCTGCCGTCCTCCTCGCAGACACGGGTGTATTTGATAGGGCACTGGTCGCCTTTGCGCACCATGTGCAGGTCGAGATCGTGGCGCGAGGCACCGCTGTACATCTTCACCGGAATGTAGACCAGCCCGAAGCTGATTCCGCCTTTCCATATCGCTCGTGGCATTTTTTTCGCTCCGCAAAAAAAAGAGTGCTGAGGACTGAGTGCTGAGGACTGAGTGCTGAGGACTGAGTCAAAACACCCGTTATATTCAATGGCTTGCCTAGTAATCTCCCTCAGTCCTCAGTCCTGTCTTTTATACAATAACCGCGATCTCCACATTTCCCTGCTTGCGGATGACATTTATCCCCACGTCATGGGTATGGCGGCGCAGGGAAAGATCGAGAAGACCGTCGCCGACCTGCATGTTGGAAATCCTAACATAATCTATGTACTCAGGCAATTGCGGATGATGGAACTGAACCTGCGGCTTCTCCGACGAAAAGGTGAGTCCGAGACAAGCCTGGAGCAGGTAAAATACGGTGCCGCTCGCCCAGGCCTGGGGCGAACAGGCCACCGGGTAGGCCGTGGGGGCCTGGCCCGGCAGTTTTGGGAAGCCGCAGAACAGTTCCGGCAGCCGCTGCAGGTCGAACATGACCGCCGCGCTGAACAGGCCGTTGAAGATCTTGATCGTCTCATCCTTCAGGAAATAGTTGGCGAAGCCCCTGGCGATGATGCTGTTGTCGTGGGGCCAGATCGAGCCGTTGTGGTACGACATCGGGTTGTAGCGGCTCTCCCCGTACGGAATGGTCCGGATGCCCCAGCCGGAAAAGGAATCGCCGCTCATGAGGGTTCTGGCCGCACGTTCCGCATACTCCTGGGTGGCGATGCCGGAAAAGAGGAGATGGCCGACGTTCGACGAGCGGACGCGGCACAGGCTCTTATTGCCGTCCAGGGCCAGGGCGTAACTCTCCAGGTCCTCGCACCAGAAGACTTCGTTGAACTTTTTTTTCAGCTCGGTGGCCTGACCGGTCAGCCGCTCGGCCAGAAAGCTGTTGCCGACCAGGGCGGCAAGCCTGGCCCCGGCGATCTTTGCCTGGTAGGAATAGCCCTGCACCTCGCACAGGGCGATGGGGCCGTCCGGAATCTCGCCGTCGGCATGAAAGACCGAATTGTTGGAGTCTTTCCAACCCTGCTGGATGATACCCCGCTTGCTTTTATGGGCGTACTCGACGAAGCCGTCGCCGTCCACGTCGCCGAACTTTTCGAGCCAGGTGAGGGCTTTCACGATATTGGGCCAGATCTGGCGGATGAAGTAGGCATCGCCGGTCCGCTCGTAGTACGCCCCCGCCAGGATGATGTAGAGCGGCGTCGCATCGACGCTGCCGTAGTAGTTGCGGAAGGGGATCTCGTCGAGCGCCGCCATCTCCCCGGTTCGGGTCTCGTGGAGGATCTTGCCCGGCTCGGCATCCTGCTCGTCGTTGACCTCCTCCGCCTGGCGGTCCGACAGAAAGGCGAGCACGCCGCGGGCCATGCGCGGATCTATCCACAGGCACTGCAGGGCGGTGATGATCCCGTCACGGCCGAAGGGGGTGCTGAACCAGGGTACCCCCGCGTAGGGGTACCGCCCGAATTTGGTGGTGGTGGTAAGCATCCGCAGATCGGTCACCGAGCGGAAGATCCACTCGTTCAGCTGCTCGTGGGAGGTCGTTATCTCCGTGGTTTTCTCCTGCAGGGTCGCTACATGCCTGCGGTTCTGGTCGAGGGCCTGGCCGTAATCCAGGTGCGGCACCGGATGGTTGTCGAACTCGCAGGAGATGGTGATGTACAACTCCTTTTCCTCGTGCACCGGCAGGGTCAGGTGGTAAGTTGCCGTGGCCTTGTTGATGTTGCTCGGGGCCGGCGAAAAGTTGATGGCGGTGCCACGGTTGACCAGGTCCAGCCCTCGATAGCCGAGCCGGATGGAGGAGTCGGTGACGGTGGGAGAGTTGATTTTCCCCCTCCTTTTCCGGCTCGTGCCGCGAACCTCGAAGATGTCGTAGTAATCTGCGCCGAAGGTGAACGAGAGGGTCAGTTCGACCTCGTTCCGGCCGTAGTTGACGATCCGAAAATGGTCGTGGCAGATCTTTTCGGTCAGTATTTTTGAGCGGAAGACGTGGACCGTCCCCATCTTGATCTTGACCGTCTCGCCCTCGTAGAGATCCGGGGTGGTGAAGTCGACGGCGAGGAGCAGATTGTCCTTGGCGATCGACGAGTTGAGCAGCAGCGGCCTTCTGCCGTTGATGGTGAATTCGAGCGAGCTCAGGTAGCGGGTGCCGGCATGGTAGAGTCCCTGCTCGCCGAGGCCGATTTGCTGGATGTCGCCGAAGGGATCGAAAAAGCCGAAGGTCTCTTCCGATTTCAGGACCCGGGTGCGGTCACTTACGATTTGTGAGGTTGCCAGGATGTACCATTTGTCGTTTATCTGAATGGCGTCTTCCATATTTCAGCTCTCCATTGGCATAGAGGGTATCTTGTTCCCTGGTCGCCAGGAGGTTTCGGTAGGCTTTGAGGTATCCCTCGGCCATCCTCCCGGCGGTGAAGCGTTCTTCGAAGGCCCGGCGGCAGTCGGCTCTTGCGATGGAATCGATGGCTCCCATGGCGGCGACCGCCTGTTCCACGTTGTCGACAATAAAACCGTTCACTCCATTCATGACGATTTCCGGGACCGATCCCCGGCGGAAGGCGATGACCGGCGTGCCGCAGGCCATGGCCTCGACCACGACCAGCCCGAAAGGTTCCGGCCAGTCTATGGGGAAGAGGAGGGCTCCGGCCTCGCCCAGAAAGCGGTTTTTCTCCCGCTCGTTGATTTCGCCGATGAACTCGATTCCCGGCTTGTCCAGGAGCGGCCTTACTCGTTCGTTGAAAAATGGTTCGTCCACCGGGTCCACTTTGGCGGCGATCTTGAGCTCCATGCCCAGGGTAAGGGCAATTTCGATTGCGGTGTCCACCCCCTTCTCCGGGGAGATGCGGCCGAGGAAGGCCAGGTAACCGCCCGGTTCGGGGTAAAAGCTCAGCAGCTTGTCGGGAATGCCGTTGTACACCGTGCCCTGCCAGTTGACGTTCGGCAGGGGGCCACGCTGCGAATAGGATATGGAAATGAGCGGCATCTCGGCGAATTCGGTGTAGAGAAACTGCAGATCGTAGATGTCCTGCCGGCCGTGCAGGGTGGTTACATGGGGTGTCCCCCAGATCCGGGCCAGGGGAAAATGGATATAGTCCAGATGAAAGTGGATGATGTCGTAGAGATGAGCTTCATTGAAGACGCGGTTGACCATCAGCAGGTGATGCACCAGATAGTCCCGCGGGATCCTGCTGAGCCTGAGCGCCCGGTCGCAAACCGGCTGCAGGGTGGCGCCGGTCAGGGAATCGCCGCTGGCGTAAAGGGTGACGTCGTGTCCGAGCCGGACAAGTTCTTCGGTGAGATAGGAGACAACCCGTTCCGTGCCGCCGTACAGCTGAGGGGGGACGCTCTCGATCAATGGAGCAACCTGTGCAATTCTCATATGGTATCCTCCGCAGAATGAATGTGCTATAAAATTGGAGGACGGGGCTTTCAGGGAAGGTGTAAGAAATAGTAAGTACACAATTGGTTGTAGAATTGCGTGTGTCAAGAGCATCGCCGCTTCCGGGCTCGCCGCAGGGACGGGGAAGGGTTTTTCCGGCACGTTTTATGCTAGAGATGTGTCAGGACCAAGGCGGTGCCACCGCCGGAATAATTCGAGGAGAAAACTACGACATGAAACATTTCAGAAGAGAATTGGTTATGGAAGTTCCGACCAGGAGGGCGTTCATCAACATAACCTCTCAGGTCGAGAAATGCCTGCAGGACAGCGGCATCAGGGAAGGTCTTCTGCTCTGCAACGCCATGCACATCACCGCCTCGGTCTTTATCAACGACGACGAATCGGGCCTGCACCACGACTACGACGTCTGGCTGGAAAAACTGGCCCCCCACGCGCCGGTGAAGCAGTACCGGCACAACACTTACGAAGACAATGCCGACGCCCATATGAAGCGTCAGGTCATGGGGCGGGAGGTCGTTGTCGCAGTTACCGGCGGAAAGCTTGATTTCGGCACCTGGGAGCAGATCTTTTACGGGGAGTTCGACGGCCGCCGGAAGAAAAGGGTGCTGATCAAGATCATCGGGGAATAAAAGAAAGGACTGAGGACCGAGAAAAGGACTGAGGACTGAGTGCTGAGGACTGAGTCGTATCCCCTGCTCAGTCCTCAGTCCTCATCGCTCAGTCCTTGAAATAAGAGATAGGTTCGTGAAATGAAGAACAGATGGACCGAATCGACGCCCCCCAGGCCTGCACTTTACCTGGCCTGGTTCCAGGGGATCTATTTCGTCGTCGCCGGGTTCTGGCCGGTCCCCGGTATCGACAGCTTTATGCTAGTCACCGGTCCCAAGACCGATATCTGGCTGGTCAAGACGGTGGGACTGCTGCTGGTTGCCGTGGGGGCGGTCCTATGCCTTGCGGCGAAAAGGAAAAGGATCACCGCCGAGATCATCGTCCTCGGGGCCGGCACGGCCCTCGCCTTGACCGTCATCGAAGTGGTTTATGTCCTGAACGGCACGATCTCAAAGATTTACCTCCTCGACGCGGCCGTGGAGACCCTGTTGGTCGCCGGCTGGTTGTGGCTGGCGGCGACTTTGGGAAACGAGCGGAAATAGGTGGGCGAAAGGAGGGCGAACTCTGTTTTCGACGAAAAGAAGGTGAAAACAAATTCATCCCCCCTGTGCTCCACCAAAATATGGGATCCCCCACTAACATTTCCTTGTTCTCCGCTTACATTTTTACTGCGGAGCGTCGAGGCGGTTTTGAGGCAGGATGCCTTTTTGACAAATAAAAACAGGGGGCAAATATGGATTTCTTGAGAATATTGCTCGCGATTTTGCTGCCACCCCTCGGGGTTTTTCTGCAGGTTGGATTCGGCAAGCATTTCTGGTTGAACATCCTGTTGACCTTGCTGGGCTATATCCCCGGAATCATCCATGCCGTGTGGGTGATCGCCAAATATTGAGCGTCCCTCGCAGAGAAGCAAAAAATCTCTTGCCGGCGTCAAAGCACGAAAGGGCAAACGCCAGGGTAAAAGTAGTCCGTCCCCTTTTGTACAGAAGTATGGGCAATGAAGAACTTGAAAGGCCTTCCGGCAAGAACATTGAAGATTCTCGCCGGCGCCGTGCTGATCGCGGGGCTGCTGGTCTGGCTCGTCTCCTATCTCATTGAAGGGCCGCTCCGGCGGCATATGGAAAAGGGCATCAACGAGTCGCTGAAGGGGTACAGCGTCGAGCTGCGCGAGGTGGATTTTCAACCCATCGGTCTTTCGGTCACGCTGAAGGACTTGGTGGTCCGGCAGGATGCCTATCCCGATCCTCCCGTGGCCAAGTTCCCGTACCTCCATGCCCACGTGCATTGGCGGGCGGTGCTGAACGGCAGGCTGGTGGCGGAGTTCGACCTGAGGGAGCCGCGGCTTCATATCAATCTGGAGCAGCTTCGCGCCGAGGCCGAGAGCGAGGTGCCGGTCGAGGAGCGGGGCTGGCAGGAGGCGGCGATGGCCATCTATCCGCTCAGGATCAACCTGCTGAGCGTTGAGAACGGCGATCTGGTGTATATCGACCAGGACCCCGAGCGCCCCCTCCACCTCGGTGGGATCAGCCTGCAGGCGGCAAATATCCGCAACGTCCGCTCTCCCGAGGGGACCTATCCCTCGCCCTTTTCCTTCGAGAGCAAGGTTTTCGAGACCGGCCGGGCCACGGTCTCCGGCAGCGCCGATTTCCTCGCGGACCCCCATCCCGGCGTCGAGGCTCAAATGACGCTGGAGCAGGTGGAACTGGATTACTTCAAACCGGTGTTGGCCCGCTACAATGTATGGATCAGCGAGGGCGTCTTTTCCGCCGCCGGTCGAGTCGAGTATTCCCCCGAGGTGAAAGTCGTCCACCTCACGCGGGTCGAAGCGGACAAGCTGCTGGTGGATTACGTTCATGCCGCCGAAACCGCGCAACGGGAAGAAGAACGGGTGGAAACGACCAAGGAGGCCGCAAAAGAGGTGAGCAACGAGCCGGGAACCCTCCTGCGGATCGACGAACTCCGCCTTAGAGGCCAGCTCGGCATGGTCAACCAGGCGACGGACCCCGCCTACCGCCTCTTTGTCGACGATCTCGACTTCAGGCTCGCCAACCTGTCCAACCAGTTTAGCCACGGCGAGGCGAAGGCTAGTCTTTCGGGCGCCTTCATGGGCAGTGGGGCAACAGAGGTCACCGCCACCTTCCGCCCGGAAACCCGAGGGCCGGATTTCGATCTGAACTTCAAGATCGAAGGCACCCGGTTGGCCGCCATGAACGACCTCCTGCGGGTCTACGGCAACTTCGACGTGGTGGCCGGGACTTTCTCCCTTTACTCCGAACTTCGCGTGAAAAACGATCAGGTCGAAGGCTATCTCAAGCCCCTGTTTGAAGACCTGGACGTCTACGACAAACGCCAGGATGAGGAAAAGAGCGCCTTTCGGAAGATGTACGAGGGGCTGGTCGGCGGCGTCCTGAATCTTCTGAAAAACCAGCCGCGGGAGCAGGTGGCTACTCGGGCGGATATCGCCGGAGAGGTGGAAAATCCGGAGGCCAGTACCTGGAAAATCATCGTCCGGCTCGTCCAGAATGCCTTTTTCAGAGCCATCCTGCCCGGCTTCGAGCGGGAAGTTTCCCCAGACAGAAACGAAACTTCAGGTGGTTGAGGTTACCGTCATCTATATCGCGCGGTGGATGCTTGGATGGCGGGCTCTCTTTTTTTGCAGCTTATATTGAAAATTGAAGCGGATTTTTGTACACCCCCCGCCGATGAATTGTTAATTAAGGGATGGCGTGGAAAAAAAGTGGTCTGAAATATGTCGACTCCTCCCACCGTATGCGCCGTAATGGGAGTCGCCGCAGAGCCCTCCGCCATTCAGCCCGGCAACTCTTTCTTTTTTCATCTGATGAAGACACTTCCCCGAGGCCTCAAAGACCGAAATCACGAGGTTTTGCTGATACTTGGCACAGACCTGGCCGGCAAGGACCATTTCGCCAATGTCCTGACCGATGCCGCCGGCCTCGCGGGCATTGCGGTGGAGCGGCGGCGCGGCCGCTTCAGCGGTCGGCCGGACGCACGGCGCACCTCGGAAGGCAAGGGGGTCGTCAAGCTCTGTATGGAGTGGATATTCCTGGCCACGCTGCCGATCTACTGCCGGCTCGTTCCCTACGTCATCGCCGTCCTCGTCCGTTGTGACCTGGTGCTTTACCGGGCTCCCAAGGACGTTTCCCTGATCGTCGTCAGCCACACGGGACTGCGTCTGCTGGCCTTTGCACTGGGCCATATCTTCGATAATGTCGAGGACATCAGGCTTCCGGCCGCGGTCGATGCCGCGCTCAGAACGCTCGCGCCGGTCACCGGCGCGCACACCGTGGTGCTGGATGTCGACCACGAGGTGCGGGCGGCCAGGCTGGAGGAAAGGTCGCGGCGGGGCACCGTCGACTTCTTCGACAGCTATATGGAGAAAGACCCCGTCCGCTCGGAGCGGATCGAGAGTTTTCTGGTCTGGCTCGGCATGACCTATCTGGGGGCTGTGCGAATCGAGAACAACAACTTGAGCGAAGCCGAATTACTGGCCAGCCTTCCCCCGGAACTGAGGAGGCACTGCAGTGCGAAAGCCTGATCCTGAATATGACTCGGCTCCCCTGCCGTTTTCCGGCCGCATCACCGAGCATCGCCGCCTTGCCCTGGAGCACGGGGAAGAGCTGGCGGGATGGCTGATCGACCTCCGCCTGGCCATGATCGACTACGCCGCGGGCCACAGCCTGGCGGAGCTGCTGACCTTCGTCCTTGACGAAACCGGGGCTTTGGTGGCAAGCCCCCTGGGATTCTATCACTTCATCGAGGCCGACCAGCGGACGATCTCGCTGCAGCAATGGTCGACTTCCACGGTGGCCATGTTCTGCCGGGCCGAAGGGAAGGGCTTCCACTACGACCTGCAACAGGCCGGCGTGTGGGCCGACTGCGTCCGGGAAAAGCGGGTAGTCGTCCACAACGACTACCCCTCGCTGCCGCACCGGCGCGGGCTGCCCGCCGGACACGCCGAGGTGACCAGGGAGCTGGTCGTCCCGGTCATCCGCGAGGGCAGAATCATGGCCATTCTCGGCGTCGGCAACAAGGCCTCCGATTACAGCCGAAAGGATATCGACATCGTCAGCTATCTCGCCGATGTCTCCTGGGAAATCGCCAGGCGCAAGCAGGCCGAAGACCTGCTCAACCAGCAGCGGGACATAGAATCGGCCTGCGCCGGACTCTCCGCCAGGCTGCTGACCAGCACCTATCTGGCCGAAACCTCGCTCACGGTCCTTGCCACCGCAAGAGGGTTGACGAGAAGCCGCACCGGTTTCATCGGCTCGATCGAACCCGGAAGCGGTCGCCTGGTGGTGCATGGTCTGGGCGAGGGCGGACAGGAGGGGGCCGTCGAGCCCCTTGACAGCGCCGGATTCGCCGGGCTCTGGGGGTTGGTGCTGCGCGAGCGTCGGCCGCTCATGGCCAATCACGCCGCAAGCGACAGCCGTTCTGCGCCCTTACCCGGCAGCCCGGCAAGGATCGAGGCCTTTCTCGGCGTGCCCGTTTTGACCGGCGGCGAGGTGGTGGGAATCATTGCCCTTGCCAATCCGGAAAGCAGTTATCTCGAAGGGGATCTGATCCTCGCCCAGCGCCTCGCCGACCTCTACGCCCTGGCCCTGCAGCGGCACCGGCTGGAAGCGGCGATGATCGAGGCGGAAGCGCGCCGGACCCTGGAGCTGGAGCATCTGGTCGCGGCCATGCTGCACAACACGCCGCTCGCCATGGTCTTTTTCGTGGTCGAGGACGACCGCATCCGGATCCTCGACTGGAACCAGTCCGCCGAAAAGATCTTCGGCTGGTCGAGGGCGGAGGTCCTCGGCCGCAACTTCTTGGAGTTCCTGCCCTACGGGGAGGACATGCCGCAGGTCGCCGACATCTGCCGAAACCTCAAGGAGCATCCGGGCGCCCACAACCTGGTCAACCGCTGCAACAGCAAGTCCGGCGCCCTGCGGATGGTTCACTGGTTCAACCACTCCTTCACCGAGGCCGGGACCGGCCGACTTTACGCGGTCTCCCTGGGCCATGACATCACCGCCCAGCATGCCTACGAGGAGCGCCTGCGTCGAAGCGAGGAGCATCTGCGGACCATCGCCGATTTCACCTTCGACTGGGAGGAATGGCGGGCGCCGGACGGCAGCTATCTCTATGTCTCGCCCTCCTGCGAGCGGGTAACCGGCTACACCCGGGAAGAGTTCCTGAAAAACAGCGCGCTGACCCTGGACATCATCCACCCCGACGACCGATACCTCCTCGCCGGCCATCTCCACAATCTGGCGGAACGGGATCCCTGCCTGATGGACTACCGGATCGTCACCAGGGACGGGAAGATCCGCTGGATAAGCCACAGCTGCCAGCCGGTTTACGGCGAGGCCGGGGAATGGCTGGGCCGGCGGGGCAGCAACCGCGATATCACCGATCGCAAGGATGCCGAGCAGCGGCTCCTGGAGAGCCGGAACATGCTGCAGCTGGTCTTCGACGGCATCCGCGACCCGCTTCTGCTCATGGAGGCGAACGGCACCATCCTGATCATGAACAGCGCGGCCTGCGCCTATTTCCGGGTCGTGCCCGGCGACGCCTGCGGCAGGAAATGCCGGGACCTGGCCTGTTCCGGACCCCCCTGCCGGGATTGCCGGATCATCGATTCGGTGGAGCAGGGTGAGAGCACCGTCTACGAGCGCAGGGGCCTGTTCGATCCCGATCGGGTGGAGCGGGTTTACCTGGAGAGGTTGCGCCCGACCGGCGCGCACCCCGCCATGGCCATAGTCCGCATCCGCGACATCACCAGGGAAAAACAGATCGAAAAGGATCTTCTGCAGGCGGAAAAGATGATCGCCCTGGGCACCCTGGTGTCCGGCGTTGCCCACGAGATCAACAACCCCAACAACTTCATCAGCCTGAACATCAACCTGCTGCGGGAGGTCTGGGCGAGCCTTAACCCGGTGCTGGAGAAATACCACCGGGAGCACGGCGATTTTCTCGCGGGCGGCCTGCCCTACAGCGAGATGAAGACGGAGATTCCGAACCTCCTTGGCGGAATCGAAGCCGGGGCCCGGAGGATCCAGAAGATCGTCCACCAGCTGCGGGAATATTCCCTTCCCGGCCGCGGCCTGCTGGATGAAAACCTCCATCTCAACGAAATCGTCCGGCAGGCCCTGTCGCTGATCGACAAGGAGGTTTCCCGGGCCACGGCGAACTTTTCCGTAAGCTACGGCAGCGAGCTGCCGCCGTTGTCGGGCAGCGGCCAGAAGCTCGAGCAGGTGGTGATCAATCTGGTGCTGAACGCCTGCCAGTCCCTGCCGGATCGGGAAAAGGCCGTGCGGGTGAGCACGACGTGCAACCGGGACGACGACACGGTCTCTTTGATTGTCGAGGACGAGGGCTGCGGGATCGCCGAGAGCACGCTGCCGCAGATCATGAACCCGTTTTTTACAACCAAGCGGGACATCGGCGGCACCGGTCTCGGCCTTTCGGTCTCCTCACGGATCGTCGCCGAGCACCACGGCAGGATGGATGTGAAAAGCGAACCGGGGGCGGGCAGCACCTTTACCGTCACCCTGCCGACTTCGGCGGCTTTAGCCGGGCGCGACAACCTTTGACAGGGCAAACCATGATCTATCCCCACTTCCCCATTCTCATTGTCGACGACCAGCCGCAGATCCTCAAGGGCTTCGAGATCGCCTTGAAGTCCGCCGGCTTCCGCAACCTCCTCCTGTGCTCCGACCCGCGCGAGGTGAGGGCCATCCTGGCCGGGCAGGGCATATTCTCCGTCCTCCTCGATCTCAACATGCCGGGTGTCTCGGGCCGGGAGATCCTCGATCATCTGACCGCCGAGCATCCGCAGATTCCGGTCATCGTGATCACCGGCGACAATGAGGTGGATACCGCCGTCGAGTGCATGAAGTTCGGGGCCTTCGACTACATGGTCAAGCCGGTGGAGAGGAGCCGCCTGATCTCGGGGGTGCGGCGGGCGGTCGAGATGCGGGAGCTGCAGCACGAGAACTACAAACTGAAGCAGCGGATTCTCGGCAAGGACCTGATGCATCCGGAGGTTTTCTCCGGGATTATAACCCGCAATGCCGGTATGCTCTCCCTCTTCAGGTACGCCGAATCCATCGCCACGAGCCCCCAGCCCATTCTGATCGTCGGGGAGACCGGGGTGGGCAAGGAGCTGATGGCGGGGGCCCTGCACACCCTGAGCGGCCGGGCCGGGGAATGCGTGACCGTCAACGTCGCCGGCATCGACGACAACGCCTTCACCGACACCCTTTTCGGTCACCTGCGGGGGGCCTTCACCGGGGCCGACACCGCCCGCGCCGGCCTGGTCGAGCGGGCGGCCGGCGGGACGCTGGTGCTCGACGAGATAGGGGATCTGAGCCGTGAGTCCCAGGTCAAGCTGCTTCGCCTCATCCAGGAGCGGGAATACTACCCGCTCGGCTCGGACACGGCCCGCGCCTCCCATGCCCGTCTGATCGTCAGCACCAATCAGGACCTGGAGCAGATGCAGGCGCGGGGGGAGTTCAGGAAGGATCTCTATTTCCGGCTGCGCGCCCATCGGGTGGAGATCCCGCCGCTGCGCAGGAGGCCCGACGACATTCCGCTGCTGCTCGACCACTTCCTCGAGGAGGCCGCGCAGTCGCTCGGAATCGGTCGACCTTCGTATCCCAGGCAGCTTCTTCCCCTCCTTGCCCAGTATCCTTTTCCCGGAAACGTCCGGGAGCTTTCGGCCATGGTGTACGACGCGGTGAGCACCGCAAGAGGCGGGACTGTTTCTCTGGAGCGCTTTCATCTCCATATCGGACAGGGGCGGCGCAAGTCTGTCACTGCGGGGGAGGCCCAAACGGCCGCTCCGGAAGAGCGCTTTCTCCTGCAACAGGACGGTGCCTTGCCGACCCTGAAGGAGGCCAGCCGTTTCCTCGTCAAGGAAGCGATGAGGCGTTCCGACAACAACCAGTCCATGGCGGCAAGGCTCTTGGGCATCTCCCGGCAGACGCTTGCGAGGCACCTGCAGGGCAAGGAGAATTGAGAACTTCCCGCCCATTTCAGCGCATGAACCCGGAGCGGCATGCTCCGGCCGGGCTGCCCGGCCCCATGATCACCGATTCTATACCCCTCCACTTCAGCCGATGAGTCCCTTGCCGATATTCATGTAATACTCCAGGGGGTGTAACGAAACGCAACACTGTCCGTTTTGCAACATGTAAGGATATTTCCCCGTAAAGACGAGGGATTTGGCTCAAGCCGTTATATCTCGGACAGCCGCTGCCTCATCCGAAGGCGCTTTCACATATATGTTCTGGAAATGAATTTTACTGTAATTTCAGCTTGTTTATAGTGTCCCGCCTTGTGGCACGTTTTTGGCTAGGAGGCGGTGCAGTGCGCAGATACATCTCAATCCTCAAAATGGCATGCATCAGGGAACACGGTTGAAAATATTGCTCGTCGACGATGAGCCGGAGATCCTCAAGGTGCTGCAGCTGGTGCTGCGCAGCCGGGATTATACGGTGGAGACAGCCCGCAACGCCGCGGATGGCTTGCGCCTGCTCGAAACAGACTCTGAATTCGCCCTGGTGCTGACCGACTACTTGATGCCCGGTATGGATGGCTGCGGGTTTTTGCTGGCAATCCGGGAGCAATGGGCCGATCTGCCGGTCATGCTCATGACCGCCTGCGGCATGAAAGAGGCGCTGATGAGAACCGTGAATTGTCCTTGCAGCGGCTTCATCGAGAAACCCTTCGGCATGGACGAATTGTTTGGCGAGATCGAACGGGTCTTGCCTGGTGCGCAGAGGCCGGGGAGAACCGCCCAGGAATCGTGAGCCGTGAAAAATATGTTCCTCAAGGCTATTGAAGGGCGTTCGATGCCGCCGCCAAAAGAATTTCGTCCGATAAGGCAAAACGACTAAACCACGCAGTAATGGAGCCAATATGAAAGTTTCTTCTATACGATTCCGTCTCATAGTCGGCGGAATTTCCCTCGTCCTGCTGCCTCTTCTCGTCACCGGTTACTTTTCGACAATGAAATCATCCAGGGCCTTATCCGATTTTGCGAAAAAAGAGGCGGCGTCCGTAGCCCTGGATCTTGCCGGGCTCACCGATCAAATCCTGAAAGAAGAAATGAAACTTGCCGAAGCGCTGGCGGCCGACCGGGAAATCGCCGAGCTGCTTTCGGCGGTGAGCGGCGGCGGAGCGGCTGCCGTGGCAGGCGAGGTCGCCGGAATGTTCAGGAACCTCGAGAAAAGGTTTGACAGAATGGGGAGCGCATACCAGGGTGTCTTCCTCGGCGACGCGAAGGGAGATGTCTTTACCGGTATCCTCGACAACGGCAAAGAGTACAAAGGCATCAACATTGCCGATCAGAGCTATTTCAACACCGTGAAAACCGGCAAAAAGACGATCGTCGGCGAAATCGTCAGGTCGAAGGCGACCGACAAGCTGATTTCCGTGGTGTGCGTTCCCGTGACAACAGAGAAGGATGGGTTTGTCGGAGTGTTCGGCGTGGTCCTCAAGATCGAATTCCTGACCGAACTCATCTCCGGACGGAAGATCGGCGAAACAGGCTATGGCTTCATGACGGACAGGAAAGGAATCATCCTGGCTCATCCCGAGGCCAAGAATATCCTCAGTCTCGATATAACCCGGCTGGATGGAATGGAAGGCCTCGCCGAGAGAATGCTTGCGGGGGAAAAAGGTGTCGCCGACTACACCTTCAAGGGCACAGACAAAATAGCCGGGTTTGCGCCACTGGCCTCCGCCCCCTGGTTTGTCGCCGTCACTCAGGATCGAGCCGAGTTCATGGAGGCGGCGAATGCGATCCGCAATGCGAGCATCATCATCACGCTGGCGGCAATTGCCCTGACCGTCGCAGCTGTCGCCTATTTCGCCGGTCGCATCGTCAAGCCCATCAAACGGGCAATAGAGAGCCTCAAGGATATAGCTCAGGGCGAAGGCGACCTTACCCTGCGGCTTGACGCCGGAGCAAAAGATGAGATAGGCGAACTCGCCTTCTGGTTCAACTCCTTCGTCGAAAAGCTGCAGGGCATCATCGCCCGGCTTGCCGAAAATTCCGGCAAGGTCGATTCATCCGCCAGAGAACTTTCGACGATAGCGAGGGATCTGGCCAACGGGGCCGTCGATACGTCAAAGCGGGCGGCGAACGTAGCGACGGCTTCGGAAGAGATGAGCGCCAACCTCAACAATGTGGCGGCGGCCATGGAGCAGTCTTCGACCAACACCAATATGGTAGCCTCCGCAGCGGAGGAAATGAGTTCGACGATCAACGAAATATCGGAAAACGCGGAAAAGGCGAGAGCCATTTCCAGCAAGGCCGTGAACCAGGCGAAGAACGCTTCGGAGAAGATGGGGGAACTGGGAAGTGCGGCGCAGAGAATCGGCATGGTAACGGAGACCATAACCGAAATTTCCGAACAGACGAATCTTTTGGCCCTCAATGCGACGATCGAGGCCGCGAGAGCCGGTGAGGCTGGAAAAGGCTTCGCGGTCGTGGCGAACGAAATAAAGGACCTGGCGAAGCAGACTGCGGCGGCGACCTTGAACATCAAGCAGCAGATCGAGGAGGTCCAGCGGACCACCAGCCTGACGGTGGCGGAAATTGATCAGATTTCCGCGGTCATCGGCGGCGTGAACGAGATCGTTACCACCATAGCGGCGGCCGTTGAGGAACAGACTGCGGCGACCAGGGAGATCGCCAACAATATTTCTCAAGCCAGTCAGGGCATTCAGGAGGTCAACGAAAACGTCAGCCAGAGTTCGAATGTCGCCGGTATGATCACAGCGGATATCGCCAGAGTCAATCTCGCGGCGACAGCCATAACCGAAAGCAGCAATCAGGTGCGCAGCAGCTCGGAAGGCTTACAGCAGATGGCCTCGGAATTGAACTCGATCGTCGGCAGTTTTAAAGTCTGACAAGATTCCTCGGCGACCCGTCACCCGCAGTTGTCGCAAGAAACCGGCCGGAGCGGCGGACTCTCCGGCCGTATCTTTTGAGGCGCGTCTTCACCGAAAGGCGCCTCACCGATGCAGCCATCCCTCGAGCTCTACCCGCGAGGGATAGCTCGCCTGGGCGCCATATCGGGTGGCAGCCAGGGTTGCTGCCGCGACGGCGAACCGGGCCGCGGCGGTGGACTGCGATCCGCCCAGAAGCGCAACGGCCAGCGCGCCGGCAAAGGCATCGCCGGAACCGGTGGTGTCAACCGGTTCTATTTCTCTTGATTGCACATGCTCGCGGACACCTTGGCCCACCACGATGCAGCCGCCGCGGCCGAGCTTGACCAGGGCGGTCCCCACGCCGCGCTCGAGCAAGACCTCCCCCGCCCGAAAACCGTCCTCCGGGGTATCTATCCGGACCCCTGTGAGTTTTTCCGCCTCAAAGGCATTGGGGGTGATGAAGTCCACGAACGGGTTCAAATCTGCATCGAACCGATCTGCCGGGGAGGGATCGAAAATTACGGCGACACCTCTCCTTCTGGCGGCCGCAAGGATTTTTTTCACCACGAATCCCGAAATCTCCAGGTCCGCAACCAGAATGGACCCGGAAGGAGCCTCGGCGATGGCGGCGGAGACATCGTCCAGATCTTCTTGCCGCCAAAGTTCGTTGGCGTTACCCGCCAGGAGGATCGACTTATCCCCATCCGGCTGCACGCGGATCATCGCCGCACCCGTTGCAGTTCCGGGAATGGAGTTGGTATGGCGGAGATCGACACCGAGTCTCTCCAGGGGATCGCGGGCAATTCCCGCAAGGATGTCGTCGCCCGTTCTCGCCATAAGCCGAACATCCGCACCCAGCTTTCGTGCCAGGTACGCCACGTTGGCTCCCTTGCCGCCCGCAGACATGAGGAACTCGTTTCCCATCGAGACCTCGCCGGGCTCCGGCCAGCGGTCCGCCCGTACCTGGAAATCCACGTTTATACTGCCGAGAGAGAGAATCCGTTTCGTTTCCATATGATTGATCCCTTGGCTGAATCTGTTCCCAATGGCCCAGCCTTGCTCGTCCTCTTGGGGTTGTCGTACCCCAGGTTCAGCCCCCCAATTCCCCCCGCACCAGATTCAGCATGCCCCCGGCGATGAGGCTCTGCCGCTGGCGGATCGAGACATCGAGCAGCGTCGGGATAGTGGTGCGGTCGTCGATCATCACCGGGATTTCGGTGTCGCCTCGCTCGATGCGCTTTCTGATATCCAGGAGACGGAGCTCCGAGGTCTCGTTCAGCCGGTCGTAGTCCGCGGGGTTCTTGAAAGTGAGCGGCAGGATGCCGAAGTTGCACAGGTTGGCTTTGTGGATCCGGGCGAAGCCCTTGGCGATCTTGACCCGGATGCCGAGATGGCGGGGGGCGAGCGCCGCGTGTTCCCGGCTCGAGCCCTGGCCGTAGTTCTCGCCGCCGATCACCGCGCAGTCGCCGAGCATCCGGCAGCGCAGGTGGAACTCGGGGTTGAGCTGGTAGTAGACGTAGTCGCTGATCGCCTCGATATTGGAGCGGAGCGGCAGCACCTTGTTTCCCGCCGGCATGATGGTGTCGGTGGAGATATTGTCCCCCACCCTGATCGCCACCTTGACCGTCAGGCTCTCCGGCAGGGGGGCGAGCTGCGGGAAGGGCTTGATGTTCGGGCCGCGGATCAGCTCCGTGGCCGCCGCTTCCTCGGAAGGCGGGATGATGGAACTCCGGTCGAGGAGTCGCTGATCCGGTTCCCCGACTTGCGGGTAGGCCATCTCCGCCCCCAGCGTCCGCGGGTCGCTGATAACGCCCTTCAAGGCGGCGGCCGCCGCGGTCTCCGGCGAGCAGAGGTAGACCCGGTCGTCCTTCGTGCCGGAGCGGCCGGGGAAGTTGCGCGGGAAGGTGCGCAGGCTCACCTGGCCGGTTCCCGGCGCCTGGCCCATGCCGATGCAGCCGAGGCAGCCGGACTGGTGGATCTTGGCCCCGGAAAGGGTGAGGTCCATGATCGCCCCTTGCGCCAGCGCATTCTCGTAGACCTGGCGGCTGCTGGGGTTGATATGGAAATCGGTCGCCGGGCTGCTGTGGCGCCCCTGCATGATTTTCGCCACCCGGAGCAGGACCGCGAGGCCACTGTTGGCGCTCGACCCGACGATCACCTGATCCACCTTGGTCCCCGCCACCTGGCCGACCGGCACCACATTGCCCGGCGAGGATGGGCAGGCAATGAGCGGCTCGACTTTGCCGAGATCGATCTCGTCGTCGAGATCGTAGGTCGCGCCCTCGTCGGCTGAAAGCGGCTGAAAGTCCCTCTCCCGCCCCTGAGCCGCCAGATACTTTCTGGTATTGTCGTCCGAGGGGAAGATGGAAGTCGTCGCCCCGAGTTCCGTGCCCATGTTGCCGATGGCCTCCCGGTCCTCGGCCGAAAGCGTCGCGACACCGGGACCGTAATATTCCACCACCATGCCCAGGCACCCCTTGACCCCGTAACGGCGCAGCATCTCGAGGATGACGTCCTTGGCGCTGACCCAGTCCTGCAGCCGGCCGGTGAGCTTCACCCCCAACACCTTCGGGCAGGGCAGATAGTAGGGACGTCCCGCCAGGGCCATGGCTACGTCCAGGCCTCCTGCCCCGAAGGCGAGCATGGAGAGGCCGGCGGCGGCCGGGGTATGGCTGTCGGCGCCGATCATGGTCAGGCCGGGCCTGCCGAAATTCTCCAGATGGACCTGATGCGAGATGCCGTTGCCGGGCTTGCTGAAGTGGAGGCCGTAGCGGGCGCAGGCGCTCTGCAGGAAGCGGTGGTCGTCGGCGTTGCGGAAGTCGGTCTGGAGCAGGTTGTGGTCGACGTACTGGGCTGCGAGATCGACCCGGACCCTGCCCAGCCCCAGGGCCTCGAATTCCAGCATCACCATGGTGCCCGTGGCGTCCTGAAGCAGGGCATGATCGATCTTGAGGGCGATTTCCTCGCCGGGTTTCATATCGCCCGAGAGTAAATGGGATTGGATGATTTTATGTGTCAGGTTTTTCATGCGAACCTCCTTAACTAAAAGGACTGAGGACTGAGTGCTGAGGACTGAGAGAACTGCTTTTAATTTTTTGCTGTTGCTCAGTCCTCAGTCCTCAGCACTCAGTCCTTTTTTATCCATGAATAGCCCGCTTCTCAACATTTAAAGCGGCTTCCTTGAGTGCTTCGGAGAGAGTAGGATGGGCGTGGCAGGTGCGGGCCAGATCCTCGCTGCTGGCCGAGAACTCCATCGCCGCCACCGCCTCGGCGAGCACATCCCCGGCGGCGGGCCCGACGATGTGGACGCCCAGCAGGCGGTCGGTGTCGCGGTGGGCGATGACCTTGACCATGCCGTCGGCATCGCCCAGGGCCAGCGCTCGGCCGTTGCCCTTGAAATAGAAGGCCCCCGTCTTCACCGGCACGTTCTCTTCCTTCAGGGTCTCCTCTGTCCGGCCGACCCAGGCCACCTCCGGGTGGGTGTAGACGATGCTCGGCACCGCCTGATAGTTGACGTGGCCGTAGCCGGTGAAGAGGTGTTCGACGCAGGCCACCCCCTCCTCCGAAGCCTTGTGGGCCAGCATTGCACCGCCGATGACGTCGCCGATGGCGTAGATCCCCGGAATCGAGGTCTGCCAGTGCGAATCGACGATGATGAAGCCCCGGCTGTCGACGGTGCCACCCAACTCGGTGAAGCCTAAGGATGCCGTGCTGGGTTTCCTGCCGGTGGCGATGAGCACCTTGTCGGCGGTGAGCATTTCGCGGCCGGCGACGGAGACCCGGCAGCCGTCGCCCACTCGGGTGATGCTCTCGATCTTCGCCCCCAGCAGAAACTTCATACCCTGTTTCTTGAAGAAGCGCAGGGCCAGCCTGCTGATCTCGCGGTCGGCCGTCGGCAGCACCCGGTCGAGATATTCCACTACCGTGACCTCCGCTCCCAGCCGCTGCCAGACCGAGCCCATTTCCAGACCCACCGCCCCGGCGCCGGCTACCACCAGGTTCTTCGGCACTTCGGGGAAGGCGAGCGCCTCGGTGCTGGACACCACCTGCCTGCCGTCCATAACCACTCCCGGGATGGACGCCGCCGTGCTGCCCGTGGCGATGAGGATGGCGCGGGCCGAAAGCCGCTGAATCGTCCCGTTCCCCGACACCTCCACCGTCCCGGAGTCAAGGAACCTGGCCGTGCCCAGGTACCGGTCGATCCTGTTCTTCTTGAAGAGAAAGTCGATGCCCGAGGTGAGGGTTTTCACCACCGCGTCCTTCCTCGCCATCATCGCCGCGAGGTCGAGCCTCACTTCCCCCACCGCGATACCGTGGGCGGCAAGCGAGGTCCTGCACTCATGGAACCTGTACGAGGACTCGAGCAGGGCCTTGCTCGGGATGCAGCCGACGTTCAGGCAGGTGCCGCCTAAAGAGTTGTCCTTCTCCACGCAGGCGACCTTTTTGCCCAGCTGGGCGGCGCGGATGGCGGCCACATAGCCGCCGGGGCCGGCGCCGATCACCAGGAGATCATACATTCCGGTTGCCTCGGCCATAATCAGATCTCCAGGAGAAGTTTCTGCGGCTCTTCGATCCGCTCCTTGATGCCCTTGAGGAAAGTCACTGCCTCGCGGCCGTCGATGATCCGGTGGTCGTAGGAGAGGGCGAGGTACATCACCGGCCGGATCACCACCTCGCCGTCCACCGCCACAGGCCGGTCCTTGATGGCGTGCAGGCCGAGGATGGCGCTCTGCGGCGGATTGACGATGGGCGTCGACAGCATGGAGCCGTAGACCCCGCCGTTGCTGATGGTAAACGTCCCGCCCCGCAGCTCCTCGGGCGACAGCGTGTTGTTCTTGGCCTTCTGACCGTAGTCCGCGATTCTCTTCTCGATCTCGGCGAAACTCATGCGCTCGGCGTGGCGGAGGACCGGCACCACCAGCCCCTTGCCGCCCCCGATGGCGACGCCGATGTCGATATGCTCCCGGTAGACGATCTCGTTGCCGTCGATCATGGCATTGACGATGGGAAACTCCTTGAGGCCCGCCACGACGGCCCGGACGAAGAAGGACATGAAACCGAGACGCACCCCGTACTTTTCGGCAAACGGCGGCCCCATCTCGGCCCGCACCTTCTTCACCGCCGACATGTCCGCCTCGTTGAAGGTGGTGAGGATCGCCATGGTCCGCGTGGCTTCCAGCAGCCTGGTGGCGATGGTGCGGCGGAGCAGGCTCATGGGCACCCGGCGCTCCATCTCCGGTTCAGGGGCGGCAGGAGGCTCGCCCGGCGAGGGTGCCGGCTCCGGCCTGACTCCCTCGGCCTCGGTCCGGGCCGGGGCTTCCGGGCGCAGGCCGGCCACGGCCCGCATGGCGTCCTCCTTGAGGATCCGCTCGCCCGGCCCGGTGGGCGTCACCTGTTCGGGAGCGACCTTTTCATGGGCGAGGATCCGGGCTGCGGCGGGCATCACCTTCGTCTCCGCTCCGGACTTCGATTCTTCCTTTGCCTCTTCCGGCGGTCCGGTTTTGGCCGGTTCCGGTTCGGCCGGGGCTTCGGCGGGCTTTTCTTTCGCCGCCGGGGCGGTATCGATCTTTGCGATGATATCTCCCGACCGGGCCTTCTCCCCCTGCTGCTTGACGATCTCCACCAGAACCCCTTCCTCGGGCGAGGGCAGTTCCACCGTGGCCTTTTCCGACTCGATGGCCACCAGCGAGTCGTCCATATGCACCGTCTCGCCGATTCCTACCAGCCACTCGCCGATCTCGACTTCGCTGATCGATTCTCCCAGGTCGGGCACCCTGATTTCGATGATCATCCTTTTTCCCCTCTCTTAAATGCTTGATGGATCAACAAGGTCTGTTCGAGTTTATGACTGGCGGCCGAGCCGGTGGCCGGCGTGGCCGATTCCGGCCGGCCGACCTTGTCGAATCGCCAATGCTCCCGGAGCAGGTCCCCGAAGCGCAGGCGGATAAATGTATAGGCGCCCATGTTGAGGGGCTCCTCCTGCACCCAGGTGAGCGGAATGCCTCTCGGGTAGCGGGACAGCGCGGACATGAGCGCCACCTCCGGAAGCGGATAGAGCTGCTCCAGGCGGACGATGGCCACATCGCTCAGCTCCCGCTCCCTGCGCCCCTGCACGAGATCGTAGTAGAGCTTGCCGGTGCAGAGCAGGATATGCCGGACGTTTTCCGGGTCGGCCTCGGGGTCCGGCAGGATCTTATGGAAGGTGCCGGTGGTGAGCGCCGGGAGCGGCGACACCGCCTCGGGGTGGCGCAGGAGGCTCTTGGGCGACATGACGATGAGGGGTTTTCTGATCCGGCGCATCACCTGGCGGCGCAGCAGGTGGAAGATCTGCGCCGGCTCGGTCGGGGAGACCACCTGGTAGTTGTCGGTGGCGGCGTTGGCGAGGAAGCGCTCCATCCGTGCGCTGGCGTGCTCTGGCCCCGTGCCCTCGAGGCCGTGGGGCAGAAAGAGCACGAGTCCCGACAGCAGGTTCCACTTGGTCTCCGCCGAGGCGATGAACTGGTCGATGTAGACCTGGGCGGCGTTGGCGAAGTCGCCGAACTGCGCCTCCCAGATCACCAGGGATTCGGGGTAGGCGGTGGAGTAGCCGTACTCGAAGCCCAGCACCGCCCCTTCGGTGAGCGGGCTGTTGATGATGTCGATCCGGCCCTGGTCCTGGCCGATGCCCGCGAGCGGCATGTAGATCGCCCCGTTCTCCACGTCGTGAAGGACGCTGTGCCGGTGGCTGAAGGTGCCGCGCTGGGTGTCCTGGCCGCAGAGCCTGATGGGGACCTGTTCCGCCACGAGCGAGGCATAGGCGAGCGTCTCCGCCGCGCCCCAGTCGAGCGGCTGCTCTCCTCGGCACATCTTCCTTCGCGTGTCGAGGAGTCTTGCGATCTTCGGGTTGACGGCAAATCCCGGCGGCACCGTCGTCACCGCCTCGCCCAACCGCGCAAGCGTCTCCGCGGCGACCCCGGTCTCGATCTCTTCCACCTGGTCGTCCGCGCCGCCCACGTACCGTCCGGAAGAAGGTACGAAGAGGCCCCGCTTCGAGGCGCTCTCCTTGTCGGCGACAAGCTTGCCGTACTCCTCCTCCAGGTACTGCTCCCGCGAGCGTCGGATCGCTTCCGCCTCCTCCTTGGTCAGTTCTCCCAAAGAGACCAGGTGCTCGGTGTAGCGCCGCATCACGGTCGGCCGCCGGTCGATCTGTTGGTACATGAGGGGCTGGGTGAAACGCGGCTCGTCGCCCTCGTTGTGGCCGCGCCGGCGGTAGCAATACATGTCGATCACCACATCCCGCTGGAACTGCCTGCGGAAATCGAGCGCCAGGTCGAGGCACTGGGCCACTGCGTCGGGGGTCTCGCCGTTGACGTGGAAGATGGGTGACTGCAGCATCTTGGCCACGTCGCTGGCGTAGACGGTGGAGCGGCCCTCCGAGGGCAGGGTGGTGAAGCCGATCTGGTTGTTGACCACGATATGGAGCGTGCCGCCCACCGAGAAGCCGGTGAGGCCGGAGAGGTTCAGGGTCTCCTGGACGATGCCCTCGCCGGCGACGGCGGCGTCACCGTGGATAAGAATGAGAAGGCCCTTAAGCGGCATGTCGTTGCCTCGCCTGACCTGCCGGGCCTTCAGCGCACCCTGGGCCACGGGGCCGACATACTCCAGGTGGCTCGGGTTGAAGGAGAGGTCGAGGATGACCTGCTTATCGTCGTCGGTGGACCAGACCCGGTGGTAGCCCTTGTGGTACTTCACGTCGCCCCGACCGATGTTGAGTTCCGGGTCGGCGTCCTGGAACTCGCTGAAGATAGTGGCGGCGTGCTTGCCCATGATGTTGGCGAGCACGTTCAGGCGGCCGCGGTGGGGCATGCCGATGACGATATTGTCCACCCCCTGCGCCGCCGCCTTTTCTATCGCCTGGTCGAGCAGCGGGATGAGAGTCTCCGCCCCTTCGAGCGAAAATGACTTGGCGCCGACGAATTTTTTCTGGATGAACTGCTCGAAGACCACCGCGTCGGTCAGCCGCTCGAGGATGCGGATCTGCTGCCTCCTGCTCAGCTTGATGGTGTTTCTTGACCGTTCCATCCGTTCCTGCAGCCACTCCCGTTCGTTCAGGGCGTCGATGTGCATGAACTGGACGCCGATCGACCCGGTGTAGGTGTCCCGCATGATCCCGATGATCTCGCGCAGCGGCAAGGCCCTGTTGCCGGAGATCTGACTGAAGTTGAACAGCAACTCGAGATCCTCGTCGGTCATGCCGTAGTAGGAGGGGGAAAGCTCCGGCAGGCTGGTCCGGGGATTGCCCAGGGGATTGACTCTGGCGAGCAGATGGCCGCGCACCCGGTAGTTGCGGACCAAGAGGCTCACGTTGTACTGGAGAAAGGACATCGCCTCGGCGCGTCCGCAGCCGGCGCAGACCTTGCCGCCGGGGCCGAACCCCTGGTGCAGCTGCTCTATGCCCCGGCTGAGGTCGACCGGCTCCGGATGCTCGAGGCTGTCGAAATATTCCCGCCATTCCGGGGGGATGTCCTCGGGATCCCGGCGGTACCGTTGCCACAATTCTTCGGCATAGCCGATGTTGTCTATATCGTAAAGCTCGGTTTTCATGGTGGTTCCTTCTTTCGAATGCCCGGTCCCGCCGCTTGAGTACCTTGGAAATCCATTCTTGTTTTTCTCTCCTCAAGGGGGTGCTGAAAAGAGGAAGAATGAATTTCGTGAAGGTACTTCTACCCCTCAAGGGGGTACTGAAAAGAGTCCCCTCTGCTGTGGGAGGGGATGACAACCTTCGGGCGGGCGCCAAGCCCGCATGAGGACCGAGCGGTTGACTTTTTTATCTTACCCAAATTCGGCGCGGATGGGCAAGAAAATGCTGCATTGATGGGATAGAAAAGCGTTTTCCGGAAGCTGAGCGCCATCTAACGGTTTTTCCCTTGAGACGTTGCTTATATTGACAATTTTTATTCACATCCTACTCTGTAGTATAATCAGTCGTGCCGGAATCAGGGAAAAATCTTATTCCAGGTTCATTCAAAAAGGATTGGCCCCTGTATGAAGGGTGAGTTTGGATTGTTCCCACGCTCCAGCGTGGGAACAATCTCTACTGGAAAGCAAAGAGTTAGCCGATTACTTCATGGAGGTGCGCTATGGCTCAACTATACGTTGGTGACACAGGAATCGAACTTGATGAAGAAGGTTTCCTCAAAAGCTCCCAACAGTGGAACGAGGAGATCGCCCGCGCCCTTGCCCGGCAGGAGGGCATCGAGGCGCTGAACACATCGAAGATGGAGATCCTGAAGTTCTTGCGGAAATATTTCGAGGAGAACCACAACTTCCCCATCCTGCGCTACGTATGCAAGAAGGTCGGCGCCTCCGCCGACTGCATATCCGAGGAGTTCGTTGACCCGATGAAGGCCTGGAAGATCGCTGGACTGCCCAAACCGCCTTCGGTCTTCTTCACCAGCTTCGATGGCAAGAACTACAGTGCCAACCCCTTCTATTAAGAAATGAGGACTGAGGACTGAGTACTGAGGACTGGGTACTGAGGACTTTGGATTGAGTGTAGGCGCAAATTCGCTCAACGCGGTTTTAGAAAGCAATGATTTCTCTCAGTCCTCATAGCTCAGTCCTCAGTCCTCGCTAAACTCAGTCCTCGCTAAAAAGCCGCCAGCCCTTCGGCGAAGGGCTGGCGGCTTTTTGTCGTGCGGGTGATGCGGCAAGGTCTGGGAGAGACGGCTTCCGCAGGTGGTAATTATTTGATGGCTCTGGGATTGCAGAGATTTGTCTCGTCCGCCGACACAGAGCCGCAGGAGTCGCATGAAAAATTCATGCTCTCCATCTTATCTTCGCAAACCTGGAGCGCCGGAGCTCCGCAGAACTTCTCGTCGAACTCTTCACTGGTGGGATTGCAGAGGCTGTTGATATCTTCCGCGGACGCGCCGCAATTTTGACATGTGTACATTGATCGTCCTCCTTGAGCTGAAGTTGTAAGGCGCCCGTCGCAATTGTCACGCGCGTCATCATGCCGTATGCTGCCGGCTTTCGACCTACACGGACGGGAACCTTCTCGGGAAAACTGTTAAGCGGTGTCCGAAAGGTTGTCAATGTTGCCGGGAGGTGTCACGGACGGCTATCGTGCCTATTGTTTTCTGTAACGGAATCTCGCTGCCGCCGCGGCCGGGTACAGCCCGCACCTACGCAGAGTTTATTGAAATCGGCTAACTCCCACAGAAGGTATAAGTACCTCCACATGATTCTAAAAATGAATTCCGAGGTACTAAACAATAGTGATAGGAACGAGCGTTGAATTCGCTTGCGAATAAAAGTAGCAGATGCTAGTAGTGATTCCACCTGCCTGTCCTGCTGAGGCTGTTCCACTCAGTGGCTTTCGCACAGTGTCGGAAGCGGAGAAGCGATGGCCGAAGTTGGTCGAAGCCGTGTGGATCTTTCGGAAGTTTTCATTCTTAACCTGACTCCCCTTTCATGACCGGAAAAAAAGCAAAACATAAAGAGAGCAGGAGCACTACCCCTCCCGTGGATAATTTCCCCGTAGTCGGCATGGGAGCCTCGGCGGGCGGCCTGCAGGCCTTCGAGGAATTTTTCACGGCCATGCCCGGTAATTCCGGCCTGGCCTTTGTCCTAATCGCCCATCTCGATCCCGATCATGCCAGCATCCTGCCGGAGCTCGTCCAGAAGAAGACCGGGATGAAGGTTTCCCAGGTAGCCGACAATATGGAGATATCGCCGAACGAGGTATATATCATCCCGCCGAACCGGTCGCTCGAGATCTTCAACGGGACCCTGCAGCTGTTCGAAATAACCAAACCCCGCGGCGTCAACATGCCGATCGACTCCTTTTTCCGCTCCCTCGCCAGGGACCGGGGCAGCGAGGCCATAGCCATCGTCCTCTCCGGCACCGGCACCGACGGCACCCTCGGGCTCAGGGCCATCAAGGGCGAGGCCGGCGTGGCCATGGTCCAGGATCCGCAGACGGCCAAGTACGACGGCATGCCAAGGAATGCCATCGCCTCCGGCATGGCCGATTTTGTCCTGTCTCCGGAGAAGATGGCGGCAAAGCTGTTCGAGCTGGCCCGGATCCATAAACCGCTGGAAATCAGGCGGCTTGTGGACGACGACAAGATGACGGCCGCCCTGCAGAAGATCTATGCCCTCCTGCGGGCCGCCACCGATCACGACTTTTCCCTCTACAAGAAAAATACCCTGTTCCGCCGCATCGAACGAAGGATGAAGATGCAGCAGATCGAGACCATCGACGACTATGTCCGATATCTGCAGGAATCCGACACGGAGCTCAACATCCTCTTCAAGGAGCTGCTGATCGGCGTCACCGGCTTCTTCCGGGACCCGCTCGCCTTCGATGCGCTCAAGGAGCATTATCTGCCGGAGCTGCTGAAGGAGAAGCGGGGCGGTTCCCAGCTGCGGGTCTGGGTGCCCGGCTGCAGCACCGGCGAAGAAGCCTACAGCATCGCCATCCTCCTCCATGAGTGCATGCAAGAGCTGGAGCACCGGTTCGCCGTGCAGATTTTCGCCACCGATCTCGATGACGAGGCCATCGAGTTCGCCCGGGCCGGCCGTTACCCCGAGTCGATCGCCGCCGACATCACCCCGGACCGGCTGAAGAGACATTTCGTCCGGGACGACAATAAGTACGCGATCAGCAAGCCGATCAGGGAAATGGTGATCTTCGCCACCCAGAACATCATCAAGGACCCGCCCTTCACCAAGCTCGACCTGCTCTGCTGCCGCAACCTGCTCATCTATTTCGGTCAGGAGCTTCAGGGAAAGCTGCTGCCCATCTTCCACTACAGCCTGAAGACGGGCGGGCTGCTCTTCCTCGGTACGTCCGAGACCATCGGCCACGGCGAGTCCTCCAACCGCTTTGCGGTCCTCGACCGGAAATGGAAGATCTTTAAAAAGCTGCCGGCGGGAGGGTCCGGGCATCCGGCTTTTCAATTCGCCATGGCCACCGGGCCGGGAGTCGAGCAGACGGAAAAGGAGGCCCCGAAGCAGCCGGGCAACGTCAAGGACGCCCAGATGGCCAAGCTGCTGAAGACGGTGCTGGCCCAGAGCGACATGTCCCCATTCGTGATCGTCGACGGCTCGGCCAACATCATCTACATCCATGGCCGGACCGGCCGCTACCTCGAGCCCGCCGAGGGGGAGATCACCACCAATATCGTGGAAATGGCCCGGCCCGGCCTGCGCACGGCGCTGATCAACGCCTTTCGCAAGATGGCGGCCGATCGGCGCAGGATCTCCTTGAGCGGGCTGCGCATCGAGGACGGCGGCGGCTACTGCGAGGTGGATCTGACGATCCGGCCGCTGCCCGACATACAGACCGGCAACCGCGGCCTGATGATGATCATCTTCGAGGAGAAGAGAGTCATGAAGGAAAACGGTATTCCTTCCTCGGCCGATCGTCCCGAAAAGAGCGAAGAAGTCAAACGGATCGAGGAGGAGTTGCAATACACCAGGGAAAACCTGCAGATAACCATAGAGGAACTGGAGACCTCCAACGAGGAGCTCAAGTCGACCAACGAGGAGCTGCAGTCCACCAATGAAGAGCTGGAGACGTCCAAGGAGGAGCTGCAGTCCCTGAACGAGGAGTCGATCACGGTCAACGCCGAACTGCAGAGCCGGATCGACGAGCTGGTCGCCACCAACGACGATATCAAGAACCTGCTGGACGCCACCGACATCGCCACCATCTTTCTCGATATCGACCTGAACGTCAGGCGGTTCACCCCGAAAGCCACCGAGCTCTTTCATCTGACCGCCGCCGATATCGGCCGGCCCATCGAGCATTTCGCCACCACCCTGAAGGATGTCCGGTTGACGGAAAACGCCCGGATAGTCCTCAAGGACCTGGGCCAGCACGAATCCGAGGCGAGCGACGATCAAGGCCGGCGCTACCGCATGCGGGTGCGGCCCTACCGGACGACGAACAACGTGATTGCCGGAGTGGTCATCACCTTCGAGGATGTTACCAATTACAAGGAGCTGGTCGGTGCGCTGAGCGAGAGCGAAACGCTGTGGCGCGGCTTTGTGGAGAATGCCCCCATGGGGATCTTCATCACCACCGACGGAACGTTCGCCTATCTCAATCCCCGCGCCCTGGAGCTGTTCGGCGCCGGGGTTCAGGCGGAAATGCTGGGAATGCCGATTCTCGACCGGATTCATACCGATCACCATACGATGGCGAGCGCCCAGATGCTCATCACCATGGAAAATCCCGTTACGGCGGTTGAAGAGACATGGCTGCGCCTGGACGGCGAATCTATGGAGATGGTCATATCGGCAATGCCCATTTCATTTCAGAGAAAGAAAGGGGCTCTATACTTTGTTCGGGAAAAACTATAGGGCCGCGGAAAAATCGCCGGCTAAGGGATTCTTGGTGAAAGTGGAGTTAAGGTTTTCAGAAGGTAAGAGGGGAGTCCATGACACCGAAGCAGGATAAGATGAACTTTTCCGAGCTGCGCCGCCGTGCCGAAGCCATTCTTACGGGGAAGGCCAAGGATTCCGAAAAAGCGGCGTTCGACCCCGACGAAGTCCGCCATCTGCTCCATGAACTCGACACCCACCGCATCGAGCTGGAGCTGCAGAACGAGGACCTGCGCCACGCCCAGGAAGCGCTCCAGAAGTCACACCGGCGTTATGCCGACCTCTACGATTTCGCCCCCATCGCCTATTTCACCCTGGATGAAAGGGCGAAGATCCTGGAGGCCAACCTCACCGCCTCCGAGATGCTCGGTATGCCGCGGGGCAAGCTCATCGGCAGATTCTTCACCGACTTCGTGGCGCCCGAAGATCAGGACGTTTTTTACCGGCAGCGCAAAAAACTGATGGTGTCCAGGCAGAAACTCTCCTACGACCTGCGGCTCAAGAAAAAAAACGGCGAGGAGACTTTTCACGCCTACGTTATCACGGGAGCCTCTTCCGAGGACCTGGACCCGCCGGGGCAGTTTCGGCTGATGGTGAGCGACATCTCCCACCGCAAGGCCGAGGAACTGGAGAAACTCCGCCAGTTGAAGGACCGCTATCGGGCCATCGTCATGGACCAGAACGAGATGATCTGCCGCTTCGATCCGCAGGGCCGGATAACCTTCGTCAACGACGCCTATTGCCGTTTTTTCCAGGTCGATGCCAAGGATGTGGTCGGCACCGTCTACCTGCCCCATGTCCACCAGGACGATCTGCCGCTGGTGCGGGACCATTTTCGCCGGCTGACGCCGGACGAGCCGGTGAAGGTCATCGAACACCGGGTGATTCTCGCGAACGGGATGGTCACCTGGCAACAGTGGTCCGGACGGGCACTGTTCGATGAGGAAGGCAACCTTGTCGAATGCCAGGCGGTCGGCAGGGACATCACCAAACTGAAGCAGGTGGAAGAAAAACTGCAGCACGAGCTGCGGCTGCGCCAGCTCTTCCTGGACGCCCTGCCCTGCATCGCCATCCTGGCCCGGTATCCGAGCCACGAGATCGTCGCTGTCAACAGGGAGGCCGCGGCGGCGGGGGCCATGCCGGGGTCGCGCTGCTTTGAAACCTATGCCAAGAAGGAGGAGCAGTGCCCGTGGTGCATGGCCGAGAGGCTCTGGAAAACCGGCGAACCCCAGAATGCCCAGTTCTGGGCCTTCGGCCTGTACTGGGACACCTACTGGGTCCCGGTCAGCGGCGATCTCTACCTGCAGTACTCCTTCGATATCACCGAGCTGGAAAAAAACAAGCAGGCCCTGACCAAGGCCAAGGAGGACTGCGAGCGGATGGTCGCGCAACGGACCAGGGAACTGCAGAGATCCCACGAACAGCTGCTGCATTCGGAGAAGCTTGCCGCGGTGGGCAACCTTTCCGCATCCATCGCCCACGAGTTCAACAACCCGCTGCAGTCCATCATGACCATCATCAAGGGGATCGCGCAGTACGCCAACCTGGAGCAGAAGGAGCTGGAACTGGCTAATCTGGCGCTCCAGGAATGCAGGCGGATGGGCAGCCTTATTGCCAACCTTCAGGACTTTTACCGGCCTTCCACCGGCAAGATCGAGGCGGTCAATCTTCATGAGCTATTCGAGTCCCTGCTCCTTATGGTGAAAAAGGATTTCAATACCAGGAAAATCACCGTGGTCAGAGAGTTTGCCGACAATTTGCCCGAAGTCTTCGGAGTCGTCGATCAGTTGAAGCAGGTCTTTCTCAACCTGCTCAACAACGCCGCCGACGCCTGCGAAGGCGGCGGGACCATCGTCATCACCACCGAACCACTTGACCGGGGGAAGGTCGCCGTCAATTTCAGAGATACCGGGGTGGGGATCGCTCCCGAAAACCTTCGCCACATCTTCCAGCCCTTCTTCACCACCAAGGCAGCCAAGAGAGGTACGGGGCTCGGTCTGCCCGTCAGCTACGGCATCATCAAAAAACACGGAGGAGACATCCGGGTGCGGAGCGAGCGCGGCAGTGGCTCGCTGTTCACGGTAATCCTCCCTATCAACCGGGTGGAAAATGACAGGTAAATCGATACTGTTGGTCGACGACGAAGAAACTGTACTGGCCTCGATCGGCTGGTTTCTGGAACACCACGGCTTCGAGCTCACCACGGCCGGAGGCGGCGATGAGGCCATCGCCCTCCTCCGCAAGAGACGCTTCGATCTGGTTATCACCGATCTGGTCATGGCCGAGGCGGACGGCGTCGCCGTGCTGAAAACGGCGAAGAGCCTCTACCCCGAGATAGGCGTCATCATTCTCACAGGCTTCGGCGATGTCGGCTCGGCCGTCCGGACCCTGCAGCTCGGGGCGGACGACTTCATGCAGAAGCCCTGCGATATAGAAGAGCTCATCAGCAAGGCCAGGCGCAGTTTCGAGAAACAGGATTTGATTGTCAAACTGCGGGAGCAGAACGAACTCCTGCGGCAGGAAATCGCCGCCCGCAGGAGCGCCGAAGCAAAGCTCGAGCAGGCCCGGGCGAGTCTGGAGCAGCAGGTGGCGGAACGGACGGCGGCGCTTTCCAACACCGTCGAAGAGCTGAAGATCGCCCTGGAGACACTGCTTGTCCGGGAGAAGGAGTTGCAGGAAAAGAACCGGGAGTTGCAGGACCTTAACGCCACTCTGAACATCATGCTCAAGCGCAGGGATCAGGAACATGACGCCATCCGCAAGGAAATTGCCGCGGAAACGGCGGAGGCGGTCATTCCTCTCCTGAAGAAGGCGGGGACCCAGTCGAGCGGTCCGGCGAAGGGGTACATGGAAACCGCCCAGGCCAACCTGCTGGACGTCCTCGCCAAACACCCCAAGGATGCCGTGCTGGTCAATGCCAGGCTGGCCCCCCGGGAACTGCAGATCGTCCACTATATCAGACAGGGCAAGACCAGCAAGGAGATCGCCGATCTCCTGGAGCTTTCGGTGAGAACCGTTGAAGCCTATCGAGAAAATATACGGATAAAACTCCGGATAAAGAATAAGAAGAAAAACCTTAAGAAATTCCTTACTTCATTGTTATAGTACGGTATTTTTTTACCGTATTTCACCCTGGACTGCAGTATTGCGAGTCCCTCCTTTATTTACCACTTATACGATGATGGAACGTTGCCGGGCGATTGAATCGAATCCGCGGGCCATCTTTTTATCTTCTGCCGCCCGGGTGCGACATTGCAGTACGATTCGGATGGCAGCGGTTATTCATAATAATCTTATGGAAGTACGGAAATTGCCGGAAAAGCGGACCGAAACGGCATATGCGAGCGGATCTCATCGAAGAAATCAGTCTGAGGAAGGCAATGAGGTGTTTCCGGAAATAAAAAACCTTCCACGGCATAGTGAGGCAAAGCACATGAGAGATAAGACCGTTTTGCTGGTTGACGATGAGAAGCCGGTTCTCGATTCCCTCTCCAACTACCTGGAAAAAAACAATTATCGAGTGTCGACCGCGATAAGCGGAGAAGCGGGGCTTGCAGCCTATCGGGCCAATCCCAGCGATATGGTGATAACCGACCTGATCATGGACGGCATCAACGGCATCGAGGTCCTCAACGAGATCAAGAAGACCAACAGCGACACCTGCGTCATCATCCTCACCGGTCAGGGCGATATGGCACTCGCCATCGAGGCCCTGCGGGCGGGCGCCGACGATTTCCTGCTGAAACCCTGCGATCTGGATGAGCTGATCCTGAAGATGGAACGATTCTTCGAACGGCAGGACGCCTTTCGCAAGATCAAGATATACGAGAAGTTTCTGCCTATCTGCATGTACTGCAAAAAAATCCGCGACGATTCCGGTACCGAGCCGGGGGCTGGAGAATGGCTGCGGCTGGAGGAGTTCCTGCGCCGGAAAAGCGGCGCCGACCTGACCCACGGCTGTTGTCCGGATTGTTTCGACGAGCGGATAGGGGACTGGCTCAAATGAGGGCCGGATCCGACGAAAGTTGTTGTTGTAAGCCAAAGGTGTTTGGGGGGGAGAAGGGCCGTTTCTTTTAACGGCCCGGTAATCTGCGTTCCGGGGGGGACGCGGATAAACATCCGCCGGCAGGCGCTGCCGAATGCGCGTCTGCCGGATCGGATGTTTTAAGAAACGAAAGGGGACAGATCTTATTTTGTTGCAACTCCATTGCAGTCGCAGGAGGAGCAAAATAAGATCTGTCCCCTTTTGCTCCTCTGCCGGGACAAGAGCAAAATTCAATCCGTCCCTTTTTGCCATGAACACCTACCAAAACCCTTACCAATTCGGACCATTGGACCTGGGCCGCGGGCGAACGGTCTTCCGCCTCTGGGCGCCCACGGCCACCACGGTTGTACTCTTTGTCGAAACGGCCGGCAGTACCCGGCAGCTGGCCATGGCGCCGGAGAAGGAGCCGGGCTGGTTTGCCGCTCTGATGAAGGTTTCCGGCCCCTGCCGCTATTGGTTCCTCATCGACAATTCCCTGAAAGTTCCGGACCCGGCTTCCCGCTATCAGCCCGAGGATGTCCACGGGCCCAGCCTCTTGGAGCCGCCCGTCTCCTGGGGTGGCACGGATGGAGCCTGGCCGGGCAGACCCTGGCCCGAGACCGTCATCTATGAACTCCATGTCGGCACCTTCACTCCGGAGGGGACGCTTGCGGCGGCGGCTGGCCGCCTCGATTACCTGGCGGATCTCGGCATCACCGCCGTGGAACTGATGCCGCTTGCCGATTTTCCCGGGCGGCGCAACTGGGGCTATGACGGGGCGTTGCTTTTCGCCCCGGACTCCAGCTACGGGACGGTCGAAGACCTGCGCGGTTTCGTCGACGAGGCTCACGCTAAAAACCTCATGGTCTTCCTGGATGTGGTCTACAACCATTTCGGGCCGGAGGGCAATTATCTGGGCAGCTATGCCGGGCCCTTTTTCACCGACCGGTACAAGACGCCGTGGGGGAGCGCCATCGCCTTCGACGGCCCTGGCTCGGCTGCGGTGCGGCGCTTCTTCATCGAAAACGCCCTCTACTGGCTGGAAGAGTTCGGCTTCGACGGCCTGCGCTTGGATGCGGTTCACGCCATCTTCGACAACTCCGATCCCCATATCCTGAAGGAACTGGCCGAGCGGGTCCGGCAGGGGCCCGGCCGGGACCGCCACATCCACCTGATGCTCGAAAACGACAACAACAACGCGAGCTATCTGCGCTGGCGGACGGAGGAGGGCCGGGACTGCTACCAGGCCCAGTGGAACGACGACATCCATCACGGGCTGCACGTGCTCCTGAGCGGCGAGACCGCCGGCTACTACAGCGACTTCGCTGATTCCCCCATCGACCATCTTGGGCGCTGCCTCACCGAGGGCTATGCCTGGCAGGGCGAAAAGTCGCCGTACCGGGGCAATGAACCGCGGGGCGAAGCGAGCCGCGACCTGATGCCGACCCGTTTCATCTCCTTTCTGCAGAACCACGATCAGATCGGCAACCGGGCGTTTGGCGAGCGGATCTCGGCACTCGCCCGGCCGGAGGCGCTCGGGGCGGCCACCGCGCTGCTGCTGCTCGGTCCCTCGATCCCGATGCTCTTCATGGGGCAGGAATGGGCGACCAGGCGGCCGTTTCTCTTTTTCTGCGATTTCGGGCCGGAGCTGGCCGCGCTGGTGACCAAGGGCAGGCGCGAGGAATTCGCCGGCTTTCCGCAATTCCACGACGCCGAACAGCGCGAGAGGATCCCCGACCCGAACCGGGAAGAGACATTTATTCGCTCAAAACTCGCCTGGCAGGAAAGGGAGGCGGACGACCACCGGCAATGGCTGCATTTGCACCGCGAACTCCTGAGGGTGCGCCGGCAGAGGATCGTGCCGCTCCTGGATCGGATCGTCCCCGGACAGGCCGGCTACGAAAAGCTGGGCAGCCACGCCCTGCGGGCGACATGGCCGATGGAGGACGGCGCGAGCCTCTCCCTGCTGCTGAACCTGGGCGAGCGGCCGGTTGCCGGGGTGAAGGCCCCCCGCGGGGAGAGGGTCTGGGTAACTCACACCGAGGCAATCGCCGATTTTCTCCCGCCGTTCTTCTGTGGCTGGTACCTGGGCTGAGCGCGGCAAGAAGGTACTTATATTTTCCTCTCCTCCTAACGTAATCCGAGCGGGCGAACACAAGGTTCGCCCCTACGAACTGCCTGCGGTCGCCTGTGTAGGGGCGGACCTTGTGTTCGCCCTTTTTGAAGGTTCAAAGACCAGGGGCATGCTCCCGATGGTGAACAGCGTGCACGGTCCAAGAGAGCAGAAGTGGAGGGTGCGTTTCACGCACCAGGTGCCTGGAATGCACGCTACTATTCCGTTCTCTCCCCGCCTTCTCCCGAGTGCACCATTTCCTCACCGGCTGACCGTTCCCTGAGCTTTCTGGCTTGAATATCCATATCGCCTGCTTACAATAACAAAGACCTAGCAAACGGGACGGGTATAAAGTCAAAGCAAAGTCGAATTCCTGTTTTTTTCTGCATTCCTTTTGTCTAGGAGCCTGTCGGATTATAGCAATTTTTTTCTCAGATCGAGGCAAATTCAGAAAAATCACCGGAGGCATATACTTCATATTCCGAGGATAATTTTTTCGAGTTTACGAAGAGATGGGGAAAAAGGGCATAATCCGACAGGCTCCTGGAAGAAAAGTCGAAAATTAAAAACCCATTTGCTTTGCTCTTTTGCTCTGGAGGCGTATGGAGAAACCGAACGGACTCGACCTGCTGGCCCTGGAAGCGGGGATCCAGCCGGGGTATCACGATCACCGGGGCGTCTTCCGGCAGGTCTCTGACGACACCAAAAGGGCTCTCCTTCAGGATATGGACCTTCTCGCCTCCGGGGAGGAGCCTGAAGATGCGCTCGCCCGGCTGCGGCGGCAGGATCGGCGCTACCTTGCGCCGAAGGTCCTGGTCCGGCCGGCGGATCGGGATGTCCATGTGATTCCGCTGATGCTCGACCGGGAGGAAGTCGACAAAGGCCTGCATTATTACCTGTCGGTCGATCAGGGCGGCAGCATCTCCGGCCATGCCTCGGGCGATGCGCTTGCGCCCGACGAACGGTACGATTTCGGCGAGAGCCCCCGGGGTTTTCACCTGCAGCTGCGGCACAGGCTCCCGCCGGGCTATCACCGTCTGAATCTGCATACGGTGCGGCGGGAGGCGAGCCTCTTGCTCGTGGTCTTCCCGCAAACCTGCTATGTGCCGGAACGACTGGAGAAAAAAGACCGCCTGTGGGGGCCGGTGCTCACCCTTGCCGCGCTCCGTTCCCATGGCAACTGGGGGATCGGCGACTTCGGCGACCTGGACCGGGTCATCATGGTCGCGGCCGGGACCGGCGGCGACATAGTGGGCCTTGCCCCCCTCCATGTCCGGGGTCCGGAAATGGAGGGCTCCTCGTTCTCCACCAGATTCTTCGTCGATCCCCTCTACATCGACCTGACCAGGGTCGCCGACTGCAGTCCGGATCATTTCCGCGATCCCGGATTCACCGAGCTCCTTGCCGCCTGCCGGGCGGCCGGGGAGATCGACTACGGCAAGACGGCCGAACTGAAACGGCGGGGCCTGGAGATCCTCTTTCGCGACTTCCGGAAGTACCATCTCAATACCGGCTCCGATCGGGCCCGGGCCTTCCGCATGTTCAAAGCCGAAGGCGGCCGGAGGCTCCACGATCATGCGGTATTTTTTGCCCTGCAGGAACATTTCGCCCGCTCGGGCGGCGCCCGCGGAGACCTCCGGCAGGGCTGGCGCAAGTGGTCGGAGGAGTTTCAGGACCCGTCGTCCAAAGCGGTCCTGGACTTCGCCGATCGGGAGCGGGAGCTGATTGATCTGCACTGTTACATCCTCTGGCAGGGCGAACTGCAGGCGGCGGCATGCGGCGAGAGGTCGCTCACCATCCACCTGGGAGTCGGGCTCTGCCCGGAGATTGCCGCGGGGGCCCATCCGGACGGGGCCGAAACCTGGGCCACGCGTTTCCTCTACAGCCGGACCGCAACTTTTGGCGCGCCGCCGGATAAGGACCAGCCGCAGGGACAGGATTTCCGTCTGGCGCCGCCCAACCCCAGGCGGCTCGCGGAGGCCGGCTACGAACCTTTCGCCGCGCTCCTGCGCCACAATATGCGCCACGCCGGCGCGGTGCTGCTCGACAGGCCCACGCAGCTCATGCATCTCTTCTGGATCCCGGCGGGCGGCAGCCCCGCGGACGGCGCCTATGTCAGCTATCCGCTCGAGGATCTGCTGGGGGTGGTGGCCTTGGAAAGCCGGCGCAACAGTTGCATGGTCATTGCCCGGAACGCTCTTTCCATGCCGGAGGATTTCGGGCGGCAGCTGCGCGAGAGGAAGATTTTTTCCTGCAGTTATCTCCTCGAGGGCGATGCGGAGAGAGGAGTAAGCCTGCCGGCGGAGATCCCCGAGCAGGCCGTGGCCATGGCCTTCGCCCCGGATCGGCCGACGCTTGCCGGCTTTTGGCAGGGCCTCGATCTGGAGAAGACCGGCGCCGCGGGCGCCGAAGAGGACTTGGCGGAGGCGCTTGACCGCCGTAAGGAGGAAAAGAAGCTGATCTTGGCAAACCTCGAAGAGGAGGATCTCCTGCCGCCGGGAACGGTGATCGAGGAAGAAGATGTGCCGGAACTGACCGATGCCCTCAACCGGGCGATCCACCGCTCTCTCGCCCGCCGGCCGGCCCCCCTCGTCATGGTGCGTCTGGAGGATATCTTCCGGATAAGGGAATCGTCGTCCCGCCTGTCTCTTTCCCTCGAGGACATGGAGGCTTCCTCCGCTCTCGCCGACTTCGGCGCGGTCGTCGGCCGGGAACGCAGCGAGAACATCGTCCAGCCCGAGCATCGCAGCCGCAGGCCGCTCAAGGCGATCATTCCGCGAGCCACTTACCGGCTGCAGATGAACGCCGACTTCACCTTTTCGCAGGCCGCGGATATCGTCCCGTATCTGGCGGAGCTGGGTATCAGCCACTGCTACACCTCCCCCTGCTTCGCCGCCCGGGCCGGATCCACCCATGGTTACGATGTGGTCGACCCCAACGATTTCAACCACGAGATCGGCGGGATGGAAGGCTACCGGATGTTCCACCGCACCCTGGCGGCACACGGTCTCGGTCAGGTCATGGACATCGTCCCCAACCATATGGGGGTCATGGGCGGCGATAACGCCTGGTGGCTGGATATTTTGGAAAACGGCCGGTCCTCGGCCTTTGCCCAGTTCTTCGACATCGACTGGCGGCCGGTGAAGGCCGAGCTGCGCGACAAGCTGCTGGTCCCCGTGCTGGGCGAGCCCTATGGCCTGGCCCTGGAGCAGGGAAATCTGCGACTGTCTGCCGATATCCCCGGCGGCTCGTTTTTCGTCAGTTATTACCACCACCGCTTTCCGCTCGACCCGCGGACCTACCCGCTCATCCTCAACCGGCGTCTCGACATCCTGGAGATCCGGATGGGACAGGACAACCCCTTCCTCATCGAGCTGTTGAGCCTCATTACCGCCTTCGGCCAACTGTCGCCGCCCACCGAGCCTGATGCCAAGAAAATCCTCGTGCGCCGCCGGGACAAGGAGGTGCTGAAGGGCCGGCTTGCCTCCCTGGCCGAAAAATGCCCGGATATCGAGCGTCATCTTCGGGAAACAGCGGAGGAGTACAATCTCCGGACGGAGGAGGGGGCGGGGCTCAGGGACTTCCATGCCCTGCTCGAGGAGCAGTGCTTTCGGCTCGCCTACTGGCGGGTTGCGGCCGACGAGATCAACTATCGCCGCTTCTTCGACATCAACGATCTGGCCTCCCTCTGCGTGGAGAAGAAGGAGGTGTTCGACGCCACCCACCGGCTGATTTTCGATCTGGTCCGGCAGGGCAGGGTGGAGGGACTCCGGGTCGATCATCCCGACGGCCTCTTCGAGCCGGCCGCCTATTACCGGCGGCTCTTCACCGAGCTGCAGGCCGAGGGCGAAACGGAGGAGGCCCCGGTTTACCTGGTGGTGGAGAAGATCCTCGCCCATCATGAGCATCTGCCGCCGGAATGGCCGGTCCACGGCACCACCGGCTACGACTTCGTCTTCCAGATCAACAACCTCTTCATCGACAGCCGGGCCGAGGCGCGGCTGACCCGGATCTACCGGCGCTTCACCAGGATGGCCGACGACTTCGACACGATCCTCTATCACAGCAAGAAGAAGATCATGCGCCTGGTGCTGGCCTCCGAGCTGAACATGCTCGCCAACCGTCTCGACCGGCTCTCGGAGAGGAACTGGCAGACCCGCGACTTCACCCACAACAGCCTGCGCGAGGCCCTGGCCGAGGTGGCGGCCTGCTTCCCGGTGTACCGCACCTACGTCACGGAAAGGGACCTCACCGCCCAGGACAAAAACTTCATCGACTGGGCCGTCGCCCAGGCCAAGCGCAACAGCCTCACCTCCGACCGGACCATCTTCGATTTCATCAGGGGAGTCCTGCTTGCGGTGCCCGATCCCGACACGGACCGCGAGTTCCGCCGGGAGGCCATCGATTTCGCCATGCGTTTCCAGCAGTTCACCGCTCCGGTCATGGCCAAGGGCATGGAGGATACCGCCTTCTACATTTACAATCGGCTGGTGTCGCAGAACGAGGTGGGCGGCGATCCCCGCCGCTTCGGGATCAGCGTGGCCGCCTTCCACCGGCTGTGCCGCGATCGGGCCGAGCGGTGGCCGGCCGCCATGCTCGCAACCTCGACCCACGACAGCAAGCGCAGCGAGGATGCGAGGATCCGGCTGAACGTCCTGTCGGAGGTGCCGGAAGAGTGGCAGAAGCGGGTGACCGCCTGGGGGCGGATGAACGAGCGGCATGTCCGGCTGATCGACGAGGTGCGGGCGCCGAGCGCCAACGATGAGTACCTGCTCTACCAGACGCTGCTGGCGGTCTGGCCTCTGAAGCAGGGCGACGGCCGCGAAGCGATGCCGTCTTTGCAGAAGCGGATTGCAGCCTATATGGAGAAGGCCGGCCGCGAGGCGAAGGTGAGCAGTTCCTGGGCCGAGCCGAATCCCCTCTATGAGGAGGCGGTGGCGGCCTTCATCGAGGCTCTGCTGGCCGAGGGGGAGAATTCCTTTCTCGAGGAGTTCCTGCCCTTCCAGCGGCGTATCGCCCGGCTCGGCATGTATAACGGCCTGAGCCAGTGTCTTTTGAAGCTGACCGTGCCGGGTGTGCCGGACATCTATCAGGGCTGCGAACTGTGGAACCTCTTCCTGGTCGATCCGGATAATCGGCAGCCGGTCGATTACCACAGGGCCCGGGGTGTACTGGAGGATCTCAAGAAACGGGTGGCGGAGGCGGGGAGCGGGGGGCTGCGGGACCTGGTCGCGGAATATTTCGCGGCTATGGCGGACGGCCGGATCAAGCTTTATCTCATCTGGCGCCTGCTTGCCTACCGTCGGGAAGAGGAGGAGCTCTTCCGGCAGGGCAATTACCTGCCGCTTTCGGCCGGCGGTCCCTTGGCCGAACATGTCTGCGGCTTTGCCCGTCGCCTGGGGAAAAAGACCGTGGTCGCGGTGGCCGCCAGATTCTTTGCCGCCCTCACCGAAGAATCCAGGACGGAACCCTGCGGCACCGTCTGGGTCGGGACGTCCCTCGAGACGCCGGCCGATTGCCCGGGAGAGTGGTGCGATATCCTCACAGGGCAGTCTATCCGGACGGAGGTGGTGGACGAGGTGAAGGTCCTGCCGCTGGAGCAGGTTTTCGCCACGCTGCCGGTGGCGTTTCTGGAGTATCGGACTTAAAAAACAAAGACTGAGCTTACAGGCCTGAGTGCTGAGCAATGAGTACTGAGTAATTTTCCTTTGCTTCGGCACATGGCCGTTTTACCTTTCCTCAGTCCTCAGTCCTCAGTCCTCAGTCCTCAGTCCTCAGTCCTCA
>JAEYNP010000013.1 GCA_023412495.1 Pseudomonadota bacterium | reverse complement strand
GGCCGAACCCTGCCTTGGCAGGGCCGGCCGGGGGATCAGAGCTCGGCGACGCCGGAAGGAATAAGGCAGATGAAGACAAAGTCTTCTCCTCCGCCGTTCATGAACTGGTGCTCCTCGTTGCCGGGGATGAAGAGGGCGGTGCCGCTGGTCACCTCGCGCCAGTCGCCGTTCACATACACCTTGCCCTTGCCGGAATGGACGAAGATCTCATGCTCCCAGGCATGGGAATGTCTGGGGGTAAAGCCTCCCGGGGCGACGGTGAAAACACGCATGCAAAAATTCTCCGCGTCGTCCGCCTTGCCTATGACCACTCTGCCGGTGACTCCCTTCACCGTTTCGCTGTCGAATTTCTTGCCGGGTGAATCCTGATAATTGACGATTTTCATGCTGAATCCGTTTCAAATTGAGGATGCCGTAACATCCTGCCATATCCCATACGGGAATTGCTCGTAGTGCTTAATCCTGCCGTCCTGCCGGGGCTTAAAGTTATCTTCCCTGCCCCAGGTACTGTCATTCTCGCCAATAAGCACGAAAAATTAAATCTCTAGGAAATTAATAATAGACCCATTTTCGGGGATTGCAACACTAATGCGGGGCTGACGCCCGCAACACAATGGTTGTTATCCCCTAAAACAAGAAATTCGTTAAGGTACTAATGGTTACCCCCCGTTCTTCCTGCCGGTCAGTCCCATATAAATGGCGGCAAGGGTCAGCAGGACTCCAATCCAGTTCAACAGACCGGTCGGACGCTGGAAGAGGGCGACATCCCAGACAAAGGCCAGGGCAGGCTGCAGCAGCAGGGTCAGGCCGGCAAAAGATGTTGGGATCTTCGGCAGTGCGCCTGCTATCAGCAGCCAGCCGACGGCCTGACAGAAGAGGCCGAGACTGACAAGTGCAAGAAGGCTTTTCATGTCGGGAATTGCGAATGAATCTCCACCGTGGATCATTTTCAAGCCGAGGAAAATTGCGCAGTACAGTGAAATGAGCATGAGCGAAGAAAAGAGAGGCGTGGTGCCGTCGGCCTGGAGTTTGCGGAGCCCCAGGAGGAAAACGGTATAACAGAGGGCGGTGAGCAGGCCGTAGAAGACTCCGATCCTGTAGGTTTCCCCCAGGCTGTTCCAGTCGAGGCCGACGATCAGCAGCAGTCCGAGGATCGACAGGGGAATCGACATGAGCAGGCGGGCACGTGCCGTCTCCCGATAAACGAAGATGCCGATGCCGGCAAGCAGGAAGACTTGAAAGTTGCCGAGCAGGGTCGCAAGTCCCGGACCTACATAGAGAATACAGATGTGCCAGAAAAAAAGATCGAGGGCGAAGGCGAAGCCGCAGAAGAATATGAGCAGCGCCTGCGCCGGTGCCGGTTTTTTCAGGTTTTTCCGGACGAGGGCGATCCCCAGCAAAAACAGAAAACCGAAGAAAACCCGGTAGAAGCCGGAGGCTGTGGGCGAGACGTCGGCGAGTTTTACGAAAACAGCCGAAAAACTGATCATAAAGGCGCCCAGAAGAACCTGAAACACCGGGTGGGGACGGTAAAAAATTTCGATCGCCTGCCGCTTTCCCTTCTCAACGATCTGCTTGTCGGCTATCATATGTGGTTATTTTTTAGAATCTTCGGCCGGTTAGAAATTTGTGCCGAAATGTTGCACAATTCGTTGAATTGCTGAAGGTCTTTATAACCTGGATTTGTTTGACTGGTGAAATAAAAATTATAAATATTAATAACAGCCAATTACCCGATGTTACGTGGTAACTCGCTAAAATAATGTTGATTTTCTGTGTGAATTTTGTATTTCTACCTGTCTGCGTGTACTTGGGTGAAAGGCTTTTTTGAGCATAAATTGCACATGTTTTTGCCCGGATATTTATGGATTTTTTTCATGCCAGGCAGATTCTTTAAAATGGAGAAAACATCGGACGTATGAGTGATCTTAGGACGAAATATCTGGGGCTTGACCTGAAAAATCCACTGATTGTGGGTAGTTGCGGCTTTACCAACAGTGTGGACAAAATTAAGGAACTGGCTGATCATAACGCCGCAGCGGTCGTTTTGAAATCTCTTTTTGAAGAGCAGATTCAGGCGGAATTCGCCTCCAACCTGGAAAGTTACACTGCGGATTACCCGGAAGCCATGGACTACATCCGCGCCTACACTCGCGGCAATGAAGTGGAGAGTTATCTGAAGCTTATTGCCGGAGCGAAAAAGGCAGTCGATATCCCCGTCATCGCCAGCATCAACTGCGTCTCGGCCAGCGAATGGGTTTCTTTTGCCAAGTCGGTCGAGCAGGAGGGTGCCGATGCCATAGAGCTGAACATCTCGCTGCTGCCTTCCAATCCCCGGATGACCAGCGAGGAGAACGAGAACAAATACCTTGAGATCATTGGGGCCGTAGCCGGCATGGTGACGATCCCGGTTGCCCTGAAGATGAGCAGCTACTCCGCCTCGCTCGCCGGCCTCATCCGCAAGATCGCCTGGACCAACAAGGTCGCCGGCTTCGTCCTCTTCAATCGTTATTATTCGCCGGATATCGACGTGGAGAAGATGGAGATCAAGTCGGCCGATGTACTGAGCACCCCGGCAGAAGGCTGTGGCCCTCTGCGCTGGATGGCCCTCATGTACGGCCAGATCGACAAGGACCTGGTGGCCTCCACCGGCGTTCACGACAGCCAGGGTCTGATCAAGCAGCTCCTCGCCGGGGCCACCGCAGTACAGGTCGTCTCGACGCTCTATAAGAACGGCCTGGCCCAAATCCCGGCCATGTTGCAGGGACTGAACGAATGGATGACGAAGAATTCTTTTGCGGACCTGGCTCAGTTCCGGGGCCGTCTGAGCTATGCTCATGCCGAGAATCCTGCGGTGTTCGAACGTACGCAATTTATGAAATACTATGGCGGATTGTCCTGATCGGAGAATCTTTACGGCTGTGACCTGGTAGAGGGTGTTTCGGCCAGGCTTTATTTTTCTATTCTTAAAGAGTTATGAAATCGTTGCTGACGTTTCCCAAAGGCGGGGTTCATCCGCCCGAATTCAAGGGCCAGACCCAGGGGCTGGCCATAGAAACCATGCCGGTACCGGATGAGCTGGAAATCATCCTCGGGCAGCACATCGGTGCCCCCTGCACCCCGACGGTCGCCAAGAAGGCGGATGTCGGCGAGGGCGGTCTGATCGGGGAAGTGAAGAAGGGGCTCGGGGTGCCGCTGCATGCTCCGGTGGCCGGCAAGATCAAGGACATCGGCACTTCGGTCCATCCGATCCGGGTGAGCGCGCCCTCCATCACCATCGCCGTCGACCGCGAGGCTCCGGCCGTTCAGTACCAGAAACAGGAGTGGCGTCAGCTGAGCGGCGAAGAGCTGCTCGCCAGGGTGCACGAGGCCGGCATCATCGGCATTGGCGGCGCCGGTTTCCCCACCCACGTCAAGCTGAAGCCGCCCGGCAATTCCCCCATCGATACCCTCATCCTGAACGGCGCCGAATGCGAACCCTATATCACTGCCGACCATCGGGTCATGCTCGAACAGGCGGCGGCGGTAGTGGAAGGGGCGAAGATCATTCTGAAGATCCTCGGAATCGGGAAATGCTTCATCGGCATCGAAAACAACAAGCCGGACGCCATAGCCGAGATGAAAAAGGCGGCGGCGGAGGCCTCCGGCCCCGACGGCACCATCGAGGTCTTAGCCTTGCAGGTCAAGTATCCGCAAGGCTCCGAGAAACAGCTCATCCAGGCGGTGACCGGGCGCAAGGTGCCGGCCATGGCCCTGCCGTCGGCGGTGGGCGTGGTGGTGCAAAACGTTTCCACCGCCAAGGCGATCCATGATGCCGTGATCTATGGCAAGCCGCTCTACGAGAAGGTGGTCACCATCGCCGGCCGCGGTATCGGTCGTCCGGCCAATCTGCTGGTGAAGGTCGGCACCAGGCTGAAGGATATCGTCGATTACCTGGGGGGCCTGAAGCCCGGTCTTTCCAAGATCATCATGGGCGGGCCGATGATGGGCTTTGCCGTGTCGAGCCTGGATGTCCCGGTCACCAAGACCACCTCCGCGGTGCTCTTTCTCACCGAGGATGAAATCGACACCCGGCCTCACGGCCAGTGCATCCGCTGCGGCTGGTGCCTGGAGGCCTGCCCCATGGGCCTGGAGCCGAAGGAAATCGCCATCTATGTGGAGGCGCGAAGGGCCGAGGATACCGCCCAGTTCGGGGTTTTCGATTGCTTCGAGTGCGGTTCCTGCGCCTATGTGTGTCCGGCGAAGCGACCGATTGTTCAGTTTATCCGTCTGGCCAAGATGAAGGCGAAGCGGCCGCAATAACGAATTCCGGAGAAAGTACTACCCCCCACAAGGGGATAAGCACCTTCCCGAAAATCATTTTATAAAACAAGAAATGGATTTTCTAAGGTACTAACCCCGATAACGGGATAAATACCTTCACGAAAATCATTTTAGAAAACAAAAATGATTTTCTAAGGTACTAAAAGGGTTCGCCCGGCCCGCTGCCGGGCAGGTGTATTAAACAAGAAGTATTGAGGAGAGTCGTGAGCAAACAGCAAGAGACGGACGACCAGGCTGTTTCACCGGTCGGCAGGTGGAAGGTTTCCACGTCGCCCCACCTGAAAAGCAATGAGTCGGTCGAAAAAATTATGTGGACTGTGGTGGCCTGCCTGGTACCGCCGCTGGTTTTGTCGGTTTTTATCTTCGGGATCCAGACGATTTTTATCACGGCGGTCTCGGTGGTCAGCTGCGTGGTCGTCGAGGCGGTGAGCCAGAAGGCCCTGGGCCGTCCGGTAACCGTTCGGGACGGCAGCGCGGTGCTCACCGGCATGCTCATGGCCTTTGTCATTCCGCCGGGGGTCTCACCGCTTCTGCCGATCCTGGCCGCGATCTTCGCCATCTATATCGGCAAGCATCTCCTGGGCGGAATCGGCTACAATTTCTTCAATCCCGCCCTGCTCGGCCGGGCCTTTCTGCTCGCCTCCTTTCCGGTGGCCATGACCTCCGCCTGGCTGCCCCCGGTCCAGGATTTCGCTATCTTCTCCTATCTGGGCACCCAGATCGACGCAGTGGCGACAGCCACCCCGCTCGCCGTCATGAAGGAACAGGGCATGGAAGCCTTCACCCAGGCCTTCGGCAGCGGCGCGAGCCTCTACAGCAGCTTCTTCCTCGGCTGGCGGCCGGGATGTATAGGCGAGACTTCCGGCTTCCTGCTGGTTCTGGGCGGCCTCTACCTCATCTACAGAGGCTATATCACCTGGCATATCCCGGTCTCGATCCTCGGCACCATCGCCCTGCTCAGCTGGATCTTCGGCGGCGAGGGCTACTTCGCCGGAGACCCGCTGCTTGCCATGCTCTCCGGCGGTGCCATCCTCGGCGCCTTCTACATGGCCACCGACTATGTGACCAGCCCGGCCAACAAGATATCCAAGATAGTCTTCGGCATCAGCATCGGGGCCTTGACCGTGCTGATCCGGCTGAAGGGCGGCTATCCCGAAGGCATCTGCTATGCGATACTCCTTATGAATCCGCTCAGTACCGTTCTCGACAGCTTCTTCAAACCGCAGCGTTTTGCGCCGCCCGTGGGAGGTGCGAAATGAAAGACATTATCACTATAGTTTTCCGGCTCACCGTGTCCTGCCTGCTTGCAGCCTCGGTCATGGGCATCTTTTTCATCCTCACCAGCAACGCCAAGAAACATAACGAGCATGTCAAGGAACAGCAGGTCATGTTCGAGCTGCTCGGTTACAAGGGCGAAGCGAAACCGCCTGCCTCAATGGCCATGAACGAGGTCTATCGCTATGTCATCACCGGCAGCGACCGGCAATCCATCGCTTTTCTGGTGCCCAAAGGGCACGGTGAAGGCGAGGGCTATCTGCTGGTCGATATTGACCTGAACGGGCAGCTGATCAAGGCCGAGCCGATCGCTCTGAGCGAAAAAGACGCGCTAGAACCAGAGCCGCGCAAAAAGGCGGTGGAGCAGGCGGTGGGGCCGGGCTATGAGGTGAAGTTCGCCGACCAGACCATCATCGTCACCGACAATGGCCAGCGGGTGGCCTATCTGGTCGGCGGCAAGTTCCAGGGATTCAAGACCTTCGTCCACGTCATGCTGGCACTCGACCCGTCTTTCGCCATCCTCGGCCTGGAAGTCCTCGAACATGAAGAAGATCCTGGACTGGGTGCGGAGATCGACCAGGACTATTTCAAGAACCAGTTCAAGGGCAAGCCCTTCGAGGCGCTGAAGGCGATCGATGTGGTCAAGGCGCCGATCCCGCCCGATTACCTGGAGGCGTTGAACGGTAAGCTGAGCCAGGAAGAAATCCTGAAGTTCCGCGAGCAGTACAAGGACAAGGACGTCTATGCCCTGACCGGAGCGACCATTTCGACCGTGGCCGTGGCGGACGGGGTGAAGGGGATCGTCACAAAGTTTGCCTACCGCATGGCCGTGTTGGATAAGGTAATGAAAGAACAGCAGCTTGCTGTATCGTTTTAACTTGTGAGAGGTAGCCGACATGGCAAATGATAAAAGCAGCATGCAGCTGATAGCGAGAGGCATCCTCAGCGAGAATCCTATCTTCAAGCTGGCCCTCTCCATGTGTCCCGCGGTGGGTATATCCACAACCGTCATGAACGGATTCATGCTCGGTGTCGCCGTGCTCTTCGTGCAGGTGTTTTCCAGCCTGACGATCTCGCTCTTCAAGAATGTGATCCACCCGAGGATCCGGATTCCCACCTACACCCTGACCATCGCCACCTGGGTGACCGTCATAGATTTGGTGCTGGCCGCCTATCTGCCGGAGGCCTATGCCAAGATGGGTATCTTTGTCAAGATCATCGTCGCCTTCGCCATCATCACTATGCGACTGGAGATGTTCGCCTGCAAGGAATCGGTCAAGGACTCCTTCTGGGATGCTTTCGGCATGGGGCTCGGCTTTATGATCGGCATGATGGTCATCGGTTTTGTGCGGGAACTGCTCGGGTCCGGCGCTGTCCTCGGTTTCGACGTGCTTGGCTTTAAACCCCTGCTCTTCTTCATCCTGCCGAGCGCCGGATTTTTCGTCGTCGGCCTGATGATGGGCTTTTTCAACTGGATTGAAATCTATTACAAAAAGAAGAAAGGGGCAAAGTGATGACTCCGGTAAAATATCTTCAGGTTATACTAGCGGTCCTGGCCTTCTGGCTTGCTCCAACTTTTGCGCTGGCCGAAGGACTGATCGTCGATCAGAAGTTCAAGGGGGACAAAGAGATTGTCGTCTCCTTTTCAGCCCCGGTGGACAAGGCTGTAGCCGAAAACCCCGCCAATTACACTGTCTTCGAGGAACCGGATCCGGATATCAAGCTGGAGGTGGTCTCCGCCGCTCTCTCAGGCGATGGCAAGAGGGTGACCCTTACCTTCAAGGACAAGCTGAACACGGCGATGACCCACGTAGTGGTCGCCAAGGGCCTTGCGGGCATCGAGAAGACCACCTTCACGGTAAGCAAATCCTACCTGGGTTATCTCTTCGGTATCCTCATCTCGGCTCTCTTGATCAATAACTTCGTTTTTACCAAGTACCTGGGGCTCTGCGTCTTCTTTGGCACCTCCAAGAAGAAGACCACGGCGAAGGGCATGGGTGTGGTCTTCACCATCGTCATGGTGGTATCGGCCCTGATGAGCTGGGTATTTTACAACTTCATCCTCATTCCGTTCAATCTCAACTTCCTGCAGATCGTCGTCTTCATCGGCCTGGTCTCCCTCACGGTGCAGGCCATCGACACGGTTCTCAGGAAGGTCAATCCGGTCCTGTTCAACTCCTTCGGGGTGTATCTGGTGCTGGTTATCGCCAACTGTGTCATCATCGCTGTGCCGCTCATCCTCGCCAACAACAATTACAATGTCTTCGAGACCTTTATGTTGGCCCTGGGCGCCGGCGGCGGATTTCTGCTCGCCCTCTACCTGATGAGCTCGGTGAGCGAGCGGATGCAGCTGGCCAATATCCCGCCGTCCTTCAAGGGACTGCCTATTGCGTTTATAGTCGCCGGGCAATTTGCCATGGCGTTTCTCGGTTTCTCGGGCCTGCAGCTCTTTTAAAATGCTGCCTCAAGAATAACCAGATTATGTTTCTCAAGTGAGTAGAAAAGAATATGGATCCGGAATTGATAAAATTAGCATTAGGCGGCCTGGTTCTTCTCGGTTGCATCGGTCTGTTCTTCGGTATCGGACTGGCCATCGCCGCCCATAAATTCAAGGTGGAGGTGAACCCCCTCATCGAGCATGTGGTGGAGTCGCTGCCGCTCGCCCAGTGCGGGGGGTGCGGGTACCCCGGCTGCGAGGGCTACGCCATCGCCGTGGTCACCGACCCTGACGTCCCGCCGAACCTCTGTTTCCCCGGCAAGGAGAAGGTGGCCAACAAGGTTGCCGAGCTTACCGGCAAAAAGATGGCGGCCGTAGAGGATCAGTTGGCCGTGGTCCGCTGTTCGCGGGTCGAAGGTCGGGTCAGCCACAAGCATGAGTACTACGGTTTTGCTTCCTGCACCGCCGCCAACCTTGGATTCGGCGGGCCATCCGCGTGCCAGTACGCCTGTATCGGACTCGGCGAGTGCGCCGAGGTCTGCCCCTTCGACGCCATCGAGATGGTTGAGAATTTCCCAATCATCAATCCCGACAAGTGCGTGAGCTGCGGCGTCTGTGTGCGGACTTGTCCCAAGCAGATTATCGAGATCCAGACCATGAAGGCGAGGATCTTCGTGCCCTGTTCCACCAAGGAGCTCGGCAAGAATGTCAAGGCGGTCTGCCAGGTGGGGTGCATCGGCTGCAAGATGTGTGTAAAGGCCTGCCCGGCCGGCGCGGTCACTTATGAAAACAACCTTGTGAAGATAGACCACAAGGCCTGCATCGCATATGGGCCAAGCTGCGAGACCGTCTGCGTCACCAAATGCCCGAGGGACATCTTCCGGCATTATCAAGTTCGCCAGGTAATCGCGAGAAATGCTGCGGACGGGCTCAAGATGGCGAATTGAACAAGGTGAAACCAAAAGGCTCAGGAGCTACTATAAATAGAGGTTATTTTGTTTTCCTCACATTACGGATTGGAAACGAACATGAAAAATCAAGAGACGCAATTTGATCGAAAAAGAAGATCATTTTTAAAACTCTCGGGCCTTCTGGGACTTGGGGCCGCATCCGCGGCGTTGCTTCCCGCCGAAAAGGCCGAGGCCCTGCTCTTCGGCAGTAAGGAGTATAAAGTCACCAAAACCAAACTGGCCATGGGTTCCTTTGTTTCGATGACCGCCATCCACCCCTCCAGGGACGAAGCGGAAGAAGCCATCGGTCTTGCCTTCGAGGAGATGGACCGGCTGAACAAGATCCTCACCCACTACGAGGCGAGTTCACCGGTCGGATCGCTGAACGGCTCGGGTAAGCTCGAGGCCGCCCCTCAGGAGGTGCTCGATGTGGTGGCCAGGTCCCTTTATTTCCACCGCGAAACCGGCGGGGCCTTCGATATCACCGTCAAGCCCCTGATCGATCTATACAAGAACAGCTTTGCCGCAAAACACACCCCCACCGAGACTGAAATCAATAAGGCCGCGCAGCTGGTCGGCAGCCAGGATCTCCATTTCCACAACGGCTCGCTGTATTTCAATCGCAGCGACATGGGCATCACCTTCGACGGCATCGGCGTCGGCTATATCGTCGATCGGGCCTCCGAGGTCCTGCGGGCAAAGGGCGTGGTCAACCACCTCATCAACGCCGCCGGCGATATCCGGGTGAGCGGCAAGGCGGCGGGCGGCAAGGCCTGGACGGTAGCCATCCAGGATCCTGACAAGTCGAAAGAATATCCGAACATAGTCAGGATGCAGGACGGGGCGATCTCCACATCCGGCAACTACGAGGTCTATTACGACAGCGAGAAGCTTTTCCACCACATCATCAATCCGCGGACCGGTCATTCCCCACAGCTGGCTGCGAGTGTGACCATCATGGCTCCCTCGTGCATGGATGCCGACGCCCTCTCCACCAGCGTCTTCGTCATGGAGCCGCAGGCGGGTCTCCAGTTCATCGAGCGTCAGGCCGACTACGAGTGCTTCGTCATCGACAGGGACGGCAACAGCAAGCATACCTCCGGCTGGCCGGTCTGATCAGCGTTTTTCAGAGAAAGCAAGAAGGGGTGCGGGCCGTGGCCTGCACCCCTTTTCTTTTCGGGGGGGGATGGCGTTCAGCGGTCAGCGGTAAGCAGTCAGCTGAGATCGGAAAGGCTGGAAGCTGGACGCTGCCAACGGCACTTTGGTCCGAAAGAATGTCGGTTCACTCCTGACCAGGCAGCAAATCAAGTCCCCCGTAAAGCTGATCGTTGACAGCCGTTCTTCAATCCTTGAACTGCGAAGTATCGAGTTTGTACTTCTTGCTCTTGTACTGGATGGCACGGCGGCTGATGCCGAGAAGCTCCGCGGCGTCCTTCTTCACACCTTTGGCCTGTTTCAGCGCCCGGATTATCGCCTCCTTCTCGCTCTGTTCCATGGTGAAGTCGTCCTCGAGCGGGGTGAACGGCCCCTCGGGTTCGTCGTCCAACTGGAGATCTTCCGGCATGATGCGATTGTCGCGGCAGAGGATGATACCGGTCTGCAGGGCATTTTTCAATTCCCGGACGTTGCCGGGCCAGTTCAGGCTCTGCAGCCACTGCAGGGTCTCTTTCGGCAGGATGCACGGCGCAATGTTGTTGCGTCGGCAATAATCGTCCACAAAGTAGCGGGCCAGCTCGGGGATGTCTCCCCTACGCTCCCGTAGCGGCGGGATCAGCAGAGTCACCACCTTCAGGCGATAATACAGATCCTGACGGAAGGTTCCCTCCTCGACGGCCTTCTTCAGATCTGCGTTAGTCGCGGCGACTACCCGGCAGTCGACGCTCTTCTCCTTGATGGCGCCCACCTGACGGATTTTCCTTTCCTCAAGGAAACGCAGGAGCCGGCTCTGCATTTCCGCGGAGATATTGCCGATCTCATCGAGAAAGAGGGTGCCGCCGTGGGCCGCCTCGATCAGCCCTTTCTTGTCCTGGATGGCATGGGTGAAGGAGCCCCTGACATGACCGAAGAGTTCGCTTTCCAGAATCCCCGCGGGGGTCGAGCCGCAGTCTACCACTATATAGGGATGGTTGCGCCTGCTGCTTGTATGGTGCAGGAGTTTTGCGATATATTCCTTGCCCACCCCGCTCTCGCCAAGGATGAGGACATTGGCGTTGCTGCCGGCCACTTTCTGCAGGGTGGCTTTGAGGTCCTGCATGCTGACACTCGTGCCCCAGATGAAACCGTTGTCGTCGGTCTGCGACTGGGCGGGCGGTTGCGATCTTTCGGCTGCGGTAAGAATATTCCTGATCTTTTTCACCAGTTCCTTGCCGTCGAATGGCTTGGTCAGATAGTCGACGGCTCCTGCCTTCACCGCGATCACTGCATCGGGTATGGTTCCGTAGGCGGTGAGAAAGATGACCGGCAGCTTGGGCAGGATTGCGGAGGCCTCGGCAAAGAGTTCCATGCCGCTCATTTCCGGCATTTTCATGTCTGTAACAAGGATATCCACCGGCCTGTTCTTCAGGAGTTCGAGGGCGGCCGGCCCGTTCGATGCTCGATAGACCTCGAAACCGGCGGCCTGGAGCCTCGCTTCAAGAACCTCGAGGATACTCTGATCATCGTCTACAATGAGAATTCGTCCCGGCTCGCTCATAGTATCTTTCTTTTTTCCTGGAATTTCTCGTCGATCACCTCGAGCTCTTCGAGTTGTTTCTGTAATCTTTCTACAGTCTTGACCAGTTTTGTTATCTCCTTTTTCTGATTGGCGATAAGGCGGTCTTTCCGGTCGTCCTGCTGTTGCTGTTCCTGGTTTCTTTGGTCCAGGATGTCACTCTGATGTTTCAGGGCAAAGATCAACAGCCGGCGATTCTCGCGAAAAGGAGTTTTTCCTTTTTCTTCATCCCATTTCTCGAGATTGGCGATCCCATCGGCCAATTCCCGATGGGTGCGAGCCATGATGATCTGCGTGCATGCCAGGCCGTATAATGCCTGGTTTCGATCTTCAGGCGTGTGGCTTGCTTCTTCATGAATGCGTTGAAATTCGCTCAGGGCCTGCTCGTACTCGCCCTTAATGAACAGGAGTTCCGCATCGCTCTGGAAGTAAGCCGGCGGCTCAGGGGGAGCAGATTGAGGAGAAAAGGCGCAGGCGCTGCCGAGCAGAAGATACAGAAGCACCGAGGTGTTCGCGAATCTGGTCAATGTGAAAGCTTTTAGGGGAGGGGATTTCATATTTTATGGGGGAGTGACGCAGACATTTTCCGCCGCCTTCGGCGAGAGAGCCTTTCCGGTTCTGATCGGGATCGGCAGTGTAAAAGAGAAAGTACAGCCGGCGCCAGGATTATTGGCAACCTTGATCGAGCCACCGTAGCTGTTGATGATGCGTCTGGCAATGGCGAGTCCGAGGCCAACGCCATCGAGATGCCCACGGGCATCCTTTGTTCGGTAGTACTTGGAAAAAATAAGGGATTGTTCGTCTTCGGGGATCCCGGGCCCGGCATCGGATACATGGAAGAGGAGAAACCTGTTGCCTTTCTCCTTTGTCCATGACACGGTAACTGTTCCGTTTTCCGGGGAATATTTCACGGCGTTGCCCACGATGTTGACAAAAACCTGCTGCAGTTCCTCCTTCACCCCGTACACTCCGGGGCAATCGTGCAGGCTCAGGAATTTGAGCTTGAGATTCTTGGTCTTGATCTGAGGATAAAAGAGTTCGGCACTGCCAAGGACCAGCTGTTTGGTGTCGACGACCGCGGAATTCTTCTCACGGTGGTCGTCCTCGAGTACCGAGACGTTCAGCAGATAATTGAGGAGCTTATTTATCCGGCGTAGCTCGAGGCCAGCAATTTCCAAAAATTTCCTCTGCTTGTCGTTGATGGCCCCAAGCACTTCCTCGACAATCATGTTGACGGATTCATGGATTGAGGAAAGAGGTGTCCGGATCTCATGGCTGAGGGTGGCGATGAATTCCGAGCGCAGGGTTTCCTCCTCGTGGAGTTGTCTGCTCATGTCGTTATAGACGGTTGCGAGTTCGCTGAATTCTTCGCCCCCTTTGAGGGAGATGGGCTGATGCTGCTTGTCCAAGGGGATACGCTTCAGGCCCCGGGAAAGTGTCTTCAGCGGCAGGAGGATCGATCGGGAGATGAACCAGATTGCGCAGACACCCATCAAGATGGAAATGCCGAAACCGTAGAGTCCGTATTTGGCGCTGATTCTGCTTCGTTCGTTGAGGCCTTGCAGGGCCAGTTCGATATCCTGTTGATTCTGGCGCTTGGCCTTATCGATGGTGTCGATCCAGAGGCTCAGGACCTGCTCGGTAACCCAATGCTGTCCGGCGTCAGATCCGTCCCAGCGGCCCTCCTTGTGGCGGCTGTAGCTGAATTGGAGCTGGCTCCAGAGAGAAGTGTTGCCTCCTGGAAGTCCTGGTGATGGTGATGTGAGCTGGACGGCCTGGGCAAGAGCCGATTCAAAGTCGGTCATCGACTGCTCGAAATATTCTGAATAGCGGCTCTTCTTTAATAGCTTCAGTTTTTTGTGGTGGGCGTCCATATCCAGGAGGCTGGCCAGGATACCCTCGGATATTTCAGCTATTTTTTTGTTTTTGCTGACAATGAGTTCGGTGGTCTCGACCATTTCCCGGACGTTTACGAGCAGGATGGAAACTGTCCCCGAAAATATCAGGAAGAAGAGAAAAAAGATGAGCGCAAGCTTCTGCCTGATGCTGATTTTCAAAGCCATTGCGTGCTCCTGTTTGTCCGGGATCTATAGTCAGCCAGTTGATTTTAGCAAAGGCCATGCCAGATGTCATCCCCTCTTCGGTTAATAAGTGCCTCAGAAATTCGTTTCTTGTTTTTTGAAATGAATTCTGTGAAGGTACTTATCCCTCTGATGTGGGGGGATAACAGCCTTGGGTTGCGGGCCTCAGCCCCGCATTAGAAATGATTTCGTGAGGGTGCTTATCCAGGTCAGCCGGATGAGCTCAGGAAATACCTGCGTGACAGGCGAATCCTCCCTTGAATGAGGGGACGAAAAATGTCGTCCCGAGCAACATGCTGTGACGGACGAGGGTAAAATCTACCCAAGGTAATAGGAAAAGGGTAAGAATTACGCCTTGGCGGTGTTAGCGTGTAGAAATGCCTAACGTCATAAGCTGCTTCAGCTGCTACTGCGCAACGGTCACCCATCCTCCAGAAAAGCCATCCGAATTGCCTCGTCGACATGTATCACGGTCGTGTCAAACAGGGGACGCGGCGCCTGTTCCGGGCTGATCAGCAGGCCGATCTCGGTGCATCCGGCAATGATCGCCTCGGCGCCCCGGCCGACCATCTCTGCCATGATGCGAAAGTAGTGTATCCGCGATTCCTCTTTGACAATCCCCCGGCACAACTCATCGAAGATGATGCGGTCAACCAGGTGACGGTCCGGCGCGGAGGGAATTATCACCCTGAGACCGTGGTTCGACGTCAGTCGGTCGCGGTAAAAATCCTCCTCCATGGTGAATCTGGTGCCGAGCAGGCCGACCGTTTTGAAGTTCTGGGTCTTGATCGCCACGGCTGTGGCATCGGCGATGTGCAGGAGCGGGATGGAGATGGCGTCGGCTATGGCCGGGGCGAGCTTATGCATGGTGTTGGTGCAGATGAGCAGGAAGTCGGCGCCGGCCGCTTCGACGCTGCGGGCCGATTCAACCAGGATTTTGCCGCACTCGAGCCAATTGCCCTGGCGCATGAACTGTTCCAGGGGCGCAAAATCGACGCTCACCATGGCTATTCTGGCCGAGTGGAGGCCACTGAGTCTTTTGTTGATGCCTTGGTTGAGCAGTCGGTAGTAGTTGGCTGTGCTTTCCCAGCTCATTCCGCCAAGAAGACCGATGGTTTTCATATTTTCACCTCAATCCGGGCATATCGGATTCTTCATTGATTTTTCGTTAATGGTTGATCGCCTGCAGCATCGCCGCCGCGTCCCTCATTTCCGCGGCGGCAAGGGCGCCTTGCAGCGAACGGAACAGCTCGCGCAGCACAGGGACTTTCGGTTTCGGCGAAAGCAGGTGCAATTCCACCGTTTTGAGGTCAATAACTATTTCTTCCAGGTAGTCATAGGCAAGGGCTCGGCCGGAAACGGCCTCCCGGATCTGTCGGAGCAGTTCGGCGACCGTCTGCCGGTCCTGCTCGTTGGCGATCGGTCCGAGACTGAGAGAGAGACCTGCTTCCACTGGTTGTGCAGTAGGAGCGGCCAGACCCAAGTCGGCGAGGCCTTCCTCGGTGATACCGATACCTCCGGCCAGGGTCTTCAGCTCCACCAGACCATCGACGATCAGGGATTCGGCAAGACTTCCCGCCTCACCTTTGTTCAGGCCGATAGCTGCTCCCACCTCATACATGGACACCTGCGCCGCCGGATCGCCCTTCGTTCGGCGATAGAGTTCTTCCAGGAAGTTTTTGCCGTGAACATCTTCGTCCATAAAATCTCCTTTCAGGTGGAAAAATGGGTCGAGTTGGCGTAAGGACCGACCAGCCAGGCTTGGAATGCAGGGAGCGAAAGCTCCCGGTCGACGAGCAGTCCTGTATTGTAAAAAGGATCTCCCTGGCTGAGGAGCATTGACCATTGCCGTTGAAAACGTTCCTTTTCCAATACGAGCCGCGATTCCGGGTCGTCCTGTCGGGCGGCGGTCATGGTCCATGCGCAGCAAGGGGTGTAGATATGGGTCCTGCCCTGAAGGTGCAACCGGAAGGCCAGATCCTGAACAAAAAACAACAGGGGGAAATCAGCGGCTCGGAAACAGCCCGCCTCGCGCAAAAGGTCCGTGCGGATGAGGCAGATTTCGCCGGTCATGCTTCGCACTTCCTGAGAGCACTGCAGTCCGTTCATCAGGATAGAACAGTTGGCGACAAAACGGGCGTAATAGGAGGGAGAAGTAACGGTGCAGTCGGGAATGGGGGTAACTTCGATAAGATCGGACGGATAGTCTACTTTGCCGCCGACAAAGCCCACATCTTCCTGTGCGGCGTATTCGAGCAGAGCCGCCAGCCAGCCGTCACAGGGAGCATCGAGAAAACAGTCGGCCAGGACGACGAATTCTCCGCGGAGAGTAGCGATTGCCTCATTATAGGCGGCTGCCGGTCCGATATCCGGAGGCACCATGAGGCACTCAATTTCGGTGCCGGCTGCGGTTCCAGCCTTATTTGCTGCTTCCAAAAGTTCACGGGATTCGCCCGCAATGACGAGCTGGCCGACCTCCACGCCGGCGGTGGATAAGAGCCGGGTGAGCCATGGTTCGAATTCGTCGAAGGATCGTCGAAAATGCACCAGCACGCTGACCGATGGATTCGGCGGCAGGACTCTCCGGGCCCGGTAAAAGAACTTCAAATCCGTAAACTCCACCTTCCCCGCGATTCCGCGCCGGTCAAAAGCGCCCGCCACGCTCTTGCGCCCGGCCTCGTCGGCGTATCCTTTCTGCGAGTGGTTGATGCTGGTCGAGGATTCCGAGGCACGCCAGTGGTAGAGAATCTCGGGAATGTGCGTAATCTTTCGGGCGTGCTCGGCAAGTTTCAAGAACAGATCGTGGTCCTGGGCGCCGTTCATCTCTCCGGCGCAGCCGCCGACCCGGTCGAACAGGACTTTTTGTGCCACAACGCAATGGGTGACATAGTTGTGGCAGAGCAGCAGTTCCCGGTTGAAGCCGGGTTTGCGAAAGACGCTGAAGCGGGTTCCGTCGGCGCCGATCAGGTCCTCGTCGCTGTACAGCAGGTCGGCTCCTTCCGCTATTGCCCGGACAAAAGTAAAGAGGGCCTCCGGGGCCAGCTCGTCGTCGTTGTCGAGGAATGCCAGGTATTCCCCTGTCGCCAGGGCTGCGGCGGTATTGGTGGCCGCGGAGATCCCGACATTTTCTGACAGCAGGGTTATCTTTATCCGGCGGTCGGTGCCCGACCACTGTTCCAGCAGGGGCCGGACTTCGGGATCGGTGCTGCAGTCGTCGGCGAGACACAGTTCCCAGTGGGGATACGATTGATAGAGGACCGAGCGGATGCAGCTGTTCAGGTAGGCGGGGGCCACGTTGTAGACCGGCACGACCACGGAGATCAGTGGTTTTGCGGCCAGTTCCGCGACCTCCCGATTGGGGTAAGCCTTTGCACCGACACCCTGCTGCAGGTAGTGCTTAAGGGGCGAGTCCCGCCGGTCTACGGTTGCGAGGTATCTCTCCCGGTAGAAGACCGGATCGAACCAGGCGCAGGGACGGTTGTCCGAGTCCGGCTCGTGGCGCAGATAGTGGGCAAAGGGATCCTTTTCGCTGCCTGTATCGCAGGTTTTGCAGTAATACCTGGGATCGAAGAGTGGGGAGGGGCTCTTTCCCTCCTCGATGCCGAACACAAGGTAATGACTCAAGGGATCGCGCCCCTGCTCATACAGGATCGGAGTCTTGTCCAGATAGTATGCTGTGTCGAAAAATGCGCTCGGCTGCCTCCTTTCGGCTAACCCGACAAGAAAAAAGTGGCGGTAGGCTAACACCGGGTCATGGACATGAGGTGCAGCATCCGGGTATCTCCCGCAATAGAATTCGGGATCGAAATAGGGCGAGTTAAGGTCAAACCTGCCATTTTCCTGCAGGATGCGCAAAAGAGGATCGTCGAAAAGGCTTGGCCTTAACCTGTCTGCAACGGAATGATTTTTTGCTGTTTGAATCGGTTTCCGACATTCTCCATCAAAGAGAGGTCCCGGCAATCGACCCTCGGCAAGTCCATTGCTCACGTAGTGAACCAAGGGATCCATGCCGAGGGCTGCTACATCAGGATTACGATTGAGGTAATATTCCGGATCGAAAAGAGTTGATTTTTTTAGTGCCCGGTATGACGGAATGGTCAATCGATACCATAAAGTGGTCAAGATTCTCTTTATTTTCCTCATATTGTTCTTACGGATGTCTTCTGCCTCAACGGCCGGGTGGATCTTGGCACAGGGGTAATCATGGGGCGTAGGCGTCGAGTTCGATCCGGCGGCGGAAAAAAGGTTGATGCTCGTCCAGCCGGTGACTGACGAAGAGCATGGTGGTGATCTCCTCGGCCGCGGCCTTTTCCATCAGTTCGAGAAACCTGGTGCGGTTGATGTCGTCCAACCCCTGGGTCGGCTCATCGAGGATGAGCAGTTTCGGCCGCTTGATCAGGGCCCGGGCGATGAGGACCTGGCGCTGCTCGGCGAAGCTCAGCCGCCGAAACGGAGTTTCGGCCTTTTCAGCGAGATCGATCCAGGCGAGCCACAGCCGGGCGGTGCGCACCGCTGGAGGCGCAACCTTCCGGTACAGCCCGATGGAGTCGAACAGACCGGAGAGCACGACCTGCAGCGCGCTGCCGGGGATCCGGTGGTCGCGGTGCAGGGCCGGGGAGATGATGCCCATCCGCTTCTTGATCTCCCAGATCGACTCGCCGGTGCCCCGCCTTCTCCCGAAGACCCGCAGGTCGTTGGCGTAGCATTTCGAGTTGTCCCCGGTGATCATGTCAAGGAACGTGGACTTGCCGCAGCCGTTCGGGCCGGTGATCAGGGTGTGGTCGCCGGTCAGGATGGTGAGATCGAGGCCGGAGAAGAGGAGCCTGTCGCCGTAGCCGGCAAAGCCGTTCCGCAGGTACACCAGTTCTTCCCGGGTTTTTTCCGTGGTATGGGTGACTCCCGGCTTGAGGAAGACCGCCGCGATGGTTTCATCCGTAACCGGGACGGAAGTCCTCCAACCGTCGCCAATCAAGGGTAGTATCCGCTCTTTCGGGCCGGCCTGGTCCAGCCGTCCCCCTTGGATCAGCGCAAGATGACTGCACCAGTATGGGATATCGCTCGTCGTGCTGACGGTTATCAGGAGTTCGATGCCGGTGCCGATCAGGTGCTCGAACGCTCGGTTCAGCTCCCTGCAGCTTGTTTGATCAAGCCCGTCGTAAGGATTCTGGACGAGCAGGGAGGTGGCGCCGGACAGCAACTCCCGCAGCAACAGCACCTTTCTTGCCTGTCCGGAACTGAGTTGCCGGTAGCCCAGATCGAGGCAGTGCTCCATCCGGAAGGCTTCGAGCAGCGGGAGAAACTTTCCGTGATCGGGCAGAAACTCCCGGACCAGCGTGCCGGGGTCGGGGGCCTCCTGAAAGTCGCTGTCGTCGTTGCGCAGCTCATCCTCGAAGAGTTGCTGCTGGGTCTGAAAGGTCAAAGCGGCCATGTTTTCGGGAAGTTGCAGGACTTCCGCCGTGAACCCTGCAAGCCTATCCGAAAGCAGCGCGACGAATTGATCGAGGCCTGAACGGTTGCCGCCCAAAAAACACCAGGCTTCACCCGGAGAAGAGGCGAACCTGTCAATGCGGAGATCGGGGTGACGGAGGTTTTTTATTTGCATCCGGCAACGTTACCATAGGGATCGGTTAATGCAACGAATGATGGAGCAAGCAGTCGAAATTCGCTGTCCGCCGCGATACCTTTTGCGGCCTCCCGTCAGTGCAGGCAGATCCACCCGGAGCTTCGGGACCGTTTGCGCATCTGCTGAGCCCGACCTATAGTATGTGACGAAAAGGGCAATGCGGATATCTTCCTTCAGCTTGTAGTTTCCGAGGGAGAGAGAATACCGTCGGAGGTTCTAGAAAATAAACGAGGTGTCAGCGATGGAGTCGGACAAGGAGCAGGCGATCGATACAAGAGTGACAATGGCGGATGGTTCGGAGCGGCTTCTCAGCGAGTTGTGGCGGGATCGGACGCTGGTTCTTGTGTTCTTGCGGCATCTGGGCTGAGCGTTCTGCCGGCAGCAGGTGGCGCAGTTGCGCCAGAGGCTTTCCGATTTCGAGCGGAAAGGCGGCCGGGTCGTGCTGGTGGGCATGGGCACGCCGGAAGAAACGGCGGACTTTGCCAAGAACCTGGAGATTCCCATGCCGATGATTGCCGATCCGGGCCGTAACCTCTACCGGAGCTTCGGCCTGAAGACGGCAACCATCCCCGAACTCTTTCTGCCGTCCGTCGCTTTCAAGGCCGTAGCCGCCATGGTCCAGGGTCACACCGTGGGCCTGCCGGTGGGCGATATCCGGCAGCTTCCCGGCGTGTTCATCATCGACACCGGCGGGCGTATCGTCTTCAGCCATGTGGGCAGGGATCCAGCCGATCACCCCGATCCCGACACGCTCCTTGCGGCCTTGAGGTAGTAATGGGATTGAGTGACATCAGCATCTTCCTGACCGGCGATGTCATGACCGGCCGGGGAATCGACCAGATCCTTCCCCATCCCAGCGAGCCGGTGATTCACGAGCCATATATGAAGAACGCTCTGGGTTATGTCAGTATCGCCGAACGGGCCTCGGGGCCCATTCCCCGCCCGGCGGAATGGACCTATGTATGGGGGGTAACCCTCACCGAGCTGGCGCAGCGGGCGCCGGATCTGCGGATGATCAACCTGGAAACCAGCGTCACCGAAAGCGACGACTTCTGGCCCCACAAAGGCATCAACTATCGCATGCACCCTGGCAACATCGCTGTGCTCACCGCTGCGGGCATCGATTATTGTTCGCTGGCCAACAACCACACCATCGACTGGGGCTACAAGGGTCTTGTGGAAACCCTGGAAGTCCTGGACCGGGCAGGGATTGCCGTCGCCGGCGCGGGTCGGAACGTCCAGGAGGCGTCGCGGCCGGCGGTGCTGCCGGTGGCGGGTAAGGGTAGAGTGCTGACTTTCTCCTACGGTGCGCCGTCGAGCGGCATTCCGGCGGAGTGGGCCGCGACGAAGGACAGGGCGGGGGTGAATTTCCTGCCCGAGTTGTCCGAGCACGCGGCAAGGGAGATTGCGGACAGCATCAAGGCGGTCCGGCGGCCCGGCGATATCGTGGTCTTTTCCATCCACTGGGGCGGTAACTGGGGCTACCGGATCCCCGCTGAACATCGGGCCTTCGCCCACCTTCTGATCGAGGAGGCCCGAGTGGATATCGTCCACGGCCATTCCTCCCATCATGCCCTCGGGATCGAAGTCTACCGCGATCGGTTGATCCTCTATGGCTGCGGCGATTACCTGAACGACTATGAAGGAATCGGCGGCAACGAGGGGTATCGGGGCGATCTTTCGCTGATGTATTTCGTGACTATGGACCCGGTCGACGGCAGGCTCGTTCGCCTTCAGCTGGTTCCCACCTGCATCAAGAATTTCAAGATCAATCTGGCATCGATGGAGGAGGCCCGGTGGCTGCAGGAGGTGCTCTCCAGGGAAAGTGAAGGCTGGGGCATCCGGATCGAGAGCCAGGCCGACCTCTCTTTTTTCGTACGCTGGTATTGACCTTGACTGAAGAGCAGACTCCTGCAGCAAAAAGACAGCATAAGGATGCACGGTCATAGCGGAGGATGGCCAGCATCAAGCGGCTGACCCCGGCCGCAGGTGCCCAGGTAAAACCAGTTCCTCCGCCAATTTCAAAAACCCTTTCCAGCGGCGAAAAGTCCTCTTCTTTTTGCCGTCGCAGGATTTATTTCTTTCGCATTCTGGTGAAAGCAAGGCCAACCAGGCTGGAAGAAAGGAGCAGTGTGGTTGCAGGTTCCGGCACCGGTGCGGAGGAAGGCCCGTTGCCGTTGTTATTCGGCAATTCCCAACCGGGCTTCGACGGCGGGAAATATCCAGGTTTTCCAGGCCCATTTGGTGAAACAGGAACCAAGGGCTCACCGATGGGTATTGCCGGCGGAGGCGGGTTGATGTCGCTCGGGGGGATATTTGCTGTCACTGGGGTTGCTTGGGGCTTTCCGCGATCTGGAGAGGGTGACGGAAAAATGGCAGGAGGACCAAGCGGTGTAAGCTCCTCTTTGTTCGACTGATAGACAACAACCGATGGCGGATTGAAGAATGCTCTGGGAATCGTGGTGGCGGAAATCTCTGCTTGAGGACTATTCTCCGGCGTAGAGTCATAAACGGCAAGCTGGTCGGCAGCGTCTGTTTGATTGTAACTATCACCATAAGCCATTTTGACCATACTTTGATTAAACCACATGCTCTCGGCCAGGGAAAATCCTTCTCCAGACTCTTCATCTGCCGCCAGGGCCTCATTGGAAGGTTCGGTTGATTGCTCAAGCTCGACATAGGGAGTGTCGCCTTCTATGCCGTAATAGTAGGCCAACAGCCAGTCCATGCCTTCAGCGGGCTCTTCTAATGTCCACCCAGAACCTGCCGTTTCTCTACTCGCTGAGCCTGAAAATTGGAAGGCGCCTGCACCGGCGTAGTAGGGGATATGGATCATTTTTGCCTCTGCTGATCCTATGAAAGCTGCCAACATCAAGTAACTCGTAACAAATGTCAAGACTCTCTTTTTCATTTGTCGTTCCTCCTTTTGGTTACCTTCATGAACCGATCTCCCGTCAGCAGTGAACTACTCCTCTTGCGAAAGCTGCGGAACAAATAGGAGAGAGGGGGATTCCACCTTCACGTTCGTTGCAATCGATTCTCCCAGCACATTAGTTGTCTGTCAGGTATCAAAATTACGACGAATATATTTGAAGACAAAGCTTGAAAATTTAACCCCTATATCTTTAACGGAGGCAGCTTCTTTGTCAAGTATTAATTTATGTTAGGAATTGCGATGATCTCGCGTGGGAAACCGTTCAAATTCAACAGAAACATAGAGGGTTACGTAAAAAACAAAGAACGCGGAAGAATTGAAAGGCCATCCAAATCAGACATTGCTGCAAAGGAGGTCGAGGAAGGCAGGCGAGGATGTGTTGTAACTGTTCGCCAGCACCTAAGCAATATCCGGATAGAAATCGGGATCGCTATCGGTATCGAAAGATAACTCGCGTTTATGCGAGGATTGCACCAAAAGGCTTTGAAGTTTGTACCGATAGCGATTGCGATAGGAGAAAATTATTGTCGATTACAATGTGTTGGTGAAGAGCCAATCTCGATACAGGGGTGATCTTCGCTCTCCAGGATCCACGTATCTCAGAGCATATAAGGGGTCTGCTCTTCATACAGGGGAAATTCCTTGTCGATGGAGCCGAAGACCTGCAAGATCTTATCTTTTATTTCTATGGTATTTTCGGCCTTTTCCTGCTCGTCGAGGGTGCGAAGTTGGACTTCCGCACGCTCTATCTTGGACCGCAGCCGGCCGAGCTTCTCCTTGAGTTCCGCCCTTGTGCCGGAAGAAGCCTTATCCGCATGATCTTCAAGTCTTTTCAGCCGGTTTTGCCATGCTGTCACCTTGTCGTCAATGATGTCCTGATAGGTTGATGAAGACATAGAGCCCCTCCTTTATTGGATTATGAAATTGCCTCTCACTTGGGTGTCATTTAATTATATATCCTGGTGAGGCCTGTCTCAAAACTCCTTCAGGGAAATTCTTGCCCAGATGATCGAAAAACGATGTCTAAGATCCCGCAACCCAAGGGCTGTTACCCCCTCCCACAGCAGAGGGGATAAGTACCTTCACGAAATTCATTCTTGATGCACTCGTAAAAGTTCTCACCATATGTACTACCAAAGCCGTTTCAGACACTACGCCTCGTATAAACTTTTTCCAGAGTCTATCTCCACAGGTTGGAGCACTTTTACGACTTTATCATTCTTAAAAACACGAAATGAATTTCTAAGGTACTAAATACTTCGCCAAAAAAAAGGCCGTCACACCGACCACGATCGTGAGTAGCTGCTGTTGACGCAGGATGCCGACGAAAAATGCGGCGAGGGCGCCGATAAGCCAGGGGTTGGAGGTGGATATGGAAACCTCTTTGCCAGGCATGATGATCATCGGCGCGATGATGGCGCTCAATACGGCTACCGGCACGAATTTGAGGGCATTCTCCAGCCAGCCAGGCATATTCACCTTGTGAGCTCTGGCAAAGAGTACGAAGCGGATACCGAATGTCACTGCGAACATTCCCAGGACAATGGCGCCGTATTCCAGAGATGTCATTGGCATACCTCTTCGCCTGCCAGGTTTTTGGCCAGATATTGTTCACTGAAGAACCCCGCGGCAACGCCGAGCAATGCTCCTGTCAGCAGGCCCAGATTGTGGGGCAGATGGATGAGCAGGACGGAAGCGACGCCCGCCGTGACTGCCGCCAGCCAAAAGGGGGAGCTCTTGAGATACGGCGTGATTATGCCTATAAAGGTCGCCACCATGGCAAATTCGAGGCCCCATTCGCTCATGCCCGGGACCAGCTCTCCGGCGATGACGCCGATGATCGTGGTGGAGTTCCACATGAGGTAGAAGGCGAGAAACGAGCCGAGATACACCTGATGGCCCGTCTTTTCATCCACCGTGCCCAGCGTATACATGGGGCGCACCGTCGCGTAGGTTTCATCGATCAGCCCGAAGCCCATGATCAGACGCAGTCGCATGGGCAGATGTTTGATGTATTTCACCATGTCCGCGGCATAGAGGAGGTGGCGCAGGTTCACCACGAACGTCGTGGATACGATCACCCAGAGCGGCGCGTCCATGGCGATCAGGCCGATCGCCACGAACTGCGCCGAACCGGCAAAAACGATGGACGACATGGCGATTGCAAACCAGGGACTCAAGCCATAGCTCGAGGCCAGGGAACCGAACAGCAGGCCGAAGGGGATTCCTCCGACGATCATCGGAATCGATGCCACGGCGCCGCGGCGCATCTGTTTCAGCATGGGGTGTCTCGCGGAAGTTGACGGTTGCTCTGGATGGCAGTTTCAGGGTCGTGTACAGTCGCTGAAAATTGCAGACAACTTGTACAAAGAGAGAATGTAAAGTCTTTCATGGCGGCGCCAGACGTCTTTCACGTAACTGCCTACGCATATTTCAATACCATTGCTTGGTGTGATCCGGCAACTGCTTTAAAAAAGAAAAATAGATGGGAATCATTCAAAACGAATCCCCGATTACGTATAAATCACCACCGCCCCTGCTTTTCCGGGGGATGTGGATAGTAGATGATACGGAGGTGGGCGGCATAGCTGCCGGTCAGCCGGAGGGACAGGGAATGATTGGGAAAATCCGCGTGACTCATCGCTGTCCCTTAGGTATTATGTGCATTCGATATCTTTTCCCGCCATCCAATCCTCAATTTTTTTGATAAACGGGCATGGCCTTCAATCCTCCCAGTCAGGTTAAGGAATTTCTGGCGGCAGCTGTTCAATCTTTCAGCTTCAATCCGCGGCGCAATATTTATATCTGGTTCGGGATCCTCTGGGGACTGCCGATTCCCCTCGTCACTGTCATGATCCAAGCCCATTTTCTCGCGGCCGCCGGGGTCGAGGATCCCCACTTGACCGCCCTCTGTTCGCCGCTGCAGTGGTTTTTTCTTGCCCATCCGCTGCTGTTCGGGGCAATATTCGGCATCCTCGGCACGATCAGAAACGATAAAGACTGCCAGATCCGGAAGATGATCTGCAAACTCCAGGAACTCTCCACCCTCGATCCCCTGACCGGTCTAAAAAACAGACGCTACTTCGCCCACATTTTTCACGACGAGTGCGCCCGTAGCCTCAGGCGCAAAGAAACCATGACCATGCTTTTTCTGGATATCGACCATTTCAAGCGGATCAATGATACCCACGGTCACCATTTCGGCGATCTCGCCCTGCAGGCGGTTGGTACCATATTTGAGAAGCAATGCCGGCCGTATGACACTGTGGTCCGCTGGGGCGGGGAGGAATTCGTCATTCTGCTGCGGGCCACAGACGAAAAAGGGGCATGCCTTTTTGCCGAACGGATACGCCAGGCCGTGCAGGACGATCTGCGGCTGACCCTGCCCTTTTTCCTCACGATTTCCATAGGTCTTGCCCAATACCAGGACAATGATACCCTGGAGAAGCTGGTCGATCGGGCAGACAAGGCTCTCTACCAGGCCAAGCAAACCGGCAGGAACAGGGTGGTGGCCTGGAGTTCCCTTCCCTCGGAGGAATAGTTTCATCTACGGACAAAGCGACATTTCCTTGCCCTTAGCCCCGGATAAATGTGTTCTTTTTTTTGATCAACTTTTGCAGTATTTGATCAAATCGCGGATCGGCCTGGGGTATTCCTCATTGCCTTATCTTGTCGAGGAGAAAGTGTTTTATCGAAATGTCGGCGTTGGTGCGATTCTTGCTTTGCTGACCGGAATCGGACGCTCGGCTCACGATCTCAGTTGGTCTATGCCGGAGGGCCCGCGATGGCAGATGTACAAAAACCGGAATCTTTTATAGAATGGTGGAAATCACCAACAGGAGAAAGGTATGGAGAGCATCAAGTTCGTCTTCGACAGAGATCCGCATGAGCGGGAATTTCATCAAGCCGTCAGGGAAGTCATCGAATCGATCCAGCCTGTATTGGACAAGAATCCGCAGTATGGCCGTGAGGCGATCCTCGAACGAATCGTCGAACCCGAGCGGGTCATCATGTTTCGAGTACCCTGGGTCGACGATCAGGGGCAGGTCCATGTCAATCGCGGCTTCCGGATTCAGATGAACAGCGCCATCGGGCCATACAAGGGGGGCTTGCGCTTCCATCCGTCGGTGAACCTCAGCATCCTGAAATTCCTGGCCTTTGAGCAGGTCTTCAAGAACGCCCTGACTTCCCTGCCCATGGGCGGCGGCAAGGGCGGCTCGGATTTCGACCCCAAGGGCAAGTCGGACAACGAGGTAATGCGGTTCTGCCAGAGCTTCATGGCCGAGCTGTTCCGCCATATCGGCGCTGATACCGACGTGCCGGCCGGCGACATCGGCGTGGGCGCACGGGAGATCGGCTATCTCTTCGGAATGTACAAGAAGCTTGCCCGCGAGTTCACCGGCGTCCTGACCGGCAAGAGCCTCAACTGGGGCGGCAGCCTGATTCGGCCCGAGGCCACCGGCTACGGCTGCACCTACTTCGCGGCGGAGATGCTGGCGACGAGGGGCGAGACTCTGGAAGGTAAGACCTGCCTGGTCTCCGGCTCCGGCAACGTCGCCCAGTACACCATCGAAAAACTCATCGAGTTGGGTGCAAAACCCGTCACCTGCTCCGACTCGTCAGGCTATGTCTACGACCCGGCGGGGATCTCCCGGGAGAAACTCACTTATTTGATGAAACTGAAGAATGTGATGCGCGGCCGGGTGAAGCTCTATGCCGAGCAGTATCCCGAAGCGACCTTCATCCCCGTGGATCCGGAGCTTGAATACAATCCGCTGTGGAATCACAAGGCCGACTGCGTCTTCCCGAGCGCCACCCAAAACGAGATCAACGAGCGGGATGCTCAAAACCTGGTGAACAACGGGGTCCAGGTGGTCTCGGAGGGTGCGAACATGCCGACAACTCCGGAGGGCGTGAACATTTTCCTCGAGCACCGCATCCTCTATGGGCCGGGCAAAGCCGCCAACGCCGGAGGGGTATCCGTCTCGGGCCTCGAGATGTCCCAGAACAGCATGCGGCTCAACTGGCCGCGGGAGGAGGTCGACAAGCGCCTCAAAAACATCATGAAGAACATCCACCGGATGTGCAGGGAGACCTCCGAGCAGTACGGCCACCCCGGCAATTATGTAATGGGAGCCAATATCGCGGGCTTCGTCAAGGTCGTCGATTCGATGATAGACCAGGGCGTGGTCTGATCATTTCGCCCCGATGAAGTCGGATTTTGGTTTTTTTGCCGGAAATCTCTTCCGGCCATTGACACCGAAAGATTCAATGAGCAAAGTAAAAGGCAGAGAAAAGCAAACCTTGCCGAAAGGATGGGACGCAAAGCCACTGGCCTAAATCGCAATCTTCGGATTGGGACATGGCAGCAGGGTTGCCTCATTTGTTAATGACAAAAATCGACCGGAGAGTGCACCCCCTCTGGTCGATTTTTTTTGTCTTGATTTCCCCTCCAGTTCCTCATCACTCTTGCCGTTATCTACCGCTCTTGCGACCGGTCATGAGAAAAATCGAGAACCTCCGGCTTCCGCCGCTGCCATCCGGTTTGACGATCTCGGCAGCCGTGGTATCCCTGATATCGGCAAAGCCGGCAGCAGAAAAGGCGCGGCGCAACTCCTGCCGGTCGAATCCGGAATGAAAAACGCCGGTATTGTCGTCGTGAAACATGCCTCCGTCCGGATCGAGATCGGTGATGCAAAGGGTGCCTTCGGGAAGGAGCATCCCATGCAGTTGCCTGAGAAGCGGCGCAATCTCCTTGACATGATGCAAGGTCATGTTGCTTACCACCAGATCATACCTGCCTGCCGGGACATCTCCCTTCTCCAGGTTAACCAGTTGGGTGCGGACGTTTGCCAGCTTCAGCCGATCGCTCTTTTTTCTGAAGACGTCAAGCATACCCGGTGAGCTGTCGATGCCGGTGAGAGAGCGGACCTTCGGCTGGAGCAAAAAGCTGAGAAGCCCCGTGCCGCAGCCAAAATCCGCCACATCCATGGCTGGAGTAATGTCAACCACTCGTTCTATGGCGGCCGCCACCTCTCCCGCCAGCTTGACCCGTTGGGGATTTTCATCCCATGAGGCCGCGGCCGAATCAAAATCTCTCTTCTGCATTCATGTGCCTCCTTTTTCAGGAATTGCTCTCTCAGATCCCAGTTAATGCTCGAGCTGCACCCGCAACCCAAGAGCTGTTATCCCATCCGACTGCAGAGGGGGATAAGTCTGAAGATATGATTTTTTTATGACCCATAAATGCGACAGGGAGTCTTTCTTGTCAAGATTCCGTCGTCCAAGGCCCTTCGCTTTCCGACTTGATTTGACAAGTCCGTCGACCATTGCCATCTTCAAACCATTGCAGAGCCTATCTATCTCTCATTCCGCCGTTCAACTTCATCGAGGTCTATCGTGGCAATTTCGCCGGCACCGGGACCGAGAGCGGAAACCCGGCAAAGAAGACATCCCTTCCATTCCTGGTGGAATCAATTGATGGCTGTCGAACCCGGCGAATGGCGGCCGTTGCTGTGGTCGTTCAGCTATTTTTTTGCCCTGTTGTGCAGCTATTACATCATCCGGCCCATGCGTGACGAAATGGCCATCGCGGGCGGAGTGGAGCAGTTGCAGTGGATGTTTACCGGCACATTTGTCGCCATGCTGGCGGTGGTGCCGTTCTTCGGCTGGCTGACCAGGAATTTCGCCCCGCGCCGGTTCCTTCCCTATGTGTACTACTTTTTTATCGGCAACCTCCTGCTGTTCTTTCTTCTGTTCAGATCGGATCTCGCCCACCTCTATGTGGCGAGGGCGTTTTTCATCTGGGCCAGCGTCTTCAACCTCTTTATTGTCTCGGTCTTCTGGAGTTTCATGGCCGATATTTACTCCAATGCCCAGGCCAAACGTCTGTTCGGGGTAATCGCGGCCGGCGGGACCGCCGGCGCCCTGGCCGGCCCGGCCTTGACTGTGTCACTGGTGCAGCCTATCGGGCCCACCAATCTTTTGCTCATTTCCGCAGTCTTCCTGGGCTGGGCCATAATCTGCATTCACCGGCTGGTCGCCTGGCGTCAGAAGGCCAAATCGAATGAAGCAGGAGAGCAGGCCGAACAGTCCGGCCGGCCCATCGGCGGCAGCGTACTCGCCGGGATGCGGCTGGTCTGGCAGTCACCGTACCTGCTGGGGATTTGCGGCCTGATGCTGCTCTTTACCACGCTGGCAACCTTTCTTTACTTCCAGCAGGCCCATATCGTGCGGGAAAATTTCGCCGAACCTGCCGAGCGTACGGCACTTTTTGCCGGCATGGACCTGGCCGTCAACAGCCTCACCCTGATGACCCAGATCTTCCTGACCGGACGGATCGTGCAACGGATCGGCCTCGGCTGGACCCTGGCTGTCATTCCTCTTCTGCTCACGGCGGGGTTTCTGGTGCTGGCGATCCTGCCGACGCTGTGGGTGGTGGTTGTCGTCCAGGTGCTGCGCCGGGCCGGCAATTACGCCATCATGCGGCCGGGGCGCGAGATGCTCTACGTGGTGCTCGGCAAGGAAGAAAAATACAAGGCCAAGAACTTTATCGACACCGTGATCTACCGGGGCGGCGACGCGGTCAGCGCCTGGGCCTATGCCGGCCTGCAGGCCCTGGGGCTTGCCGCATCGGGCATTGCCCTGACGGCGGTGCCGCTGTCCTGCGCCTGGGTCTGGATTTCCTTCAGGCTCGGGAGGCGCCAGGAACAATTGGCCGAAAGGGCCGAATGCCGCGACAGGAAAAAGGAGGAAAATTCATGATCATCGATCGTCACGTTATCACCCGACGCACATTTATCCTGGGAACCGGATCCCTGGCCGCCATGTCCCTTGTTCCCCTGCGCGTGTTCTGTGAAATACGCGCGCCAATCATCCGCGCCATTCCCTCATCGGGCGAGCCCCTGCCGATCATTGGCTTGGGGACTTCGCGCACCTTCGACGTCGGAGTTGATCCTTCCGTGAGAGGACAACTGGCCGAGGTGATGCAGGTGTTTTTCGACAGCGGCGGCAGACTGATCGATTCCTCGCCGATGTACGGCCGCGCCGAGGAGGTGGTCGGCGACCTGCTGAAGGACATCGGCAAAAGGGGTGCGGTCTTTGCAGCCACCAAAGTCTGGACCGACGGAAGGCAGAACGGCATCGACCAGATGAACCAATCCATGCAGCGCATGGGTGTCGAGGTCATTGACCTTATGCAGATCCACAACCTGCGCGACTGGCGTACCCACCTGCCCGTCCTGCGGGAGTGGAAGCAGGAAGAGCGAATCCGCTATATCGGCATCACCACCTCCCACGGCCGCTTCCATGAGGAATTCGAGGAGGTCATGGCCAAGGAGCCGCTCGATTTCGTCCAGTTCTCCTACAACCTGGAGGATCGCGCGGTCGAAGAGCGGTTGCTGCCCCTGGCCGCCGAGCGGGGCATCGCCACCCTCATCAACCGTCCCTTCCAGCGGGGCGATCTGTTTGCCAAGGTCAAGGGCAAGCCGCTGCCGGAATGGAGCGCCGAGTTCGGCTGCCGCAGCTGGGGCCAATTTTTCCTGAAATTCATCGCCGGCCACCCGGCGGTGACGTGCATCATTCCGGCCACTTCCAAGGTTCGCCACATGCAGGACAATATGGAGGCCGGTTTCGGGCAGCTGCCGGACGCGGCAATGCGCAGGCGGATGGTGGCGCATTACGAGCAGCTGTAACCATGTTCTGCTGCGGTCTATCTCCAAGGCTCTTCTCCGCCAGTCGGCGATGCGGCCGTCTTGGCCGTCGTCTGTCCCGGAAAAACGGCCTCACCTTCAATATAGGAGGGGAAAATGAATAACATGAATTATATAAAGAAGATCCGTATCATTATCATCGGTTTGATTTTCGCTTTTCTGTCGTTGAGTCAAGGGATCGAAACGGCAGCGGCCCGCGAGCCGCTGTTCGAGGGACTCGGCACCTATTCGCGGACCGTCACGACAAACTCGTCCGAGGCTCAGCGCTATTTCGACCAGGGACTGGCCTTCCTGCACGCCTTCAACCACGGCGCGGCGATCCGCTCCTTCCAGGAGGCTGCGCGACACGATCCGACCTGCGCTATGGCTCACTGGGCCATCGCCCTGGCAAGCGGCCCGCACATTAACTTTCCCATCGTGCCGCCGGCGGCGGCCGAACTCGCCTGGAAGGAGCTGCAACTTGCCGAAAAATACGCCCCGCAGGCCTCCTCCGTCGAGCAGGACCTGATCGAGGCCCTCGGCTCGCGTTATGCCTACCCCCAGCCGGAAGACCGGACCCCGCTCGATCTCGCCTACTCCGAGGCCATGCGCAAGGTGTGGCGGGACCATCCCGACGATCCCGATGTCGGCGCCTTCTTCGCCGAGGCCCTTATGGACCTGCGCCCGTGGAATCAGTGGACTCCGGAGGGGCAGCCGCAGCCGGGCACCGAGGAGGTCATCGCCACCCTCGATGCCGTGCTGAAACTGAACATCAACCATCCCTTCGCCAACCATCTCTACATCCATGCCGTGGAGGCCTCGCCGAGTCCGGAACGGGCGCTCGGCGCCGCCGATCGCCTGCGGGATATGCAGCCCGGCATCGGCCATAACACCCATATGCCTTCGCACATCGATGTTCGGACGGGCCGCTGGCACGAGGCCATCACCGCCAATCAGAAGGCGGTGGAGGCCGTGCGGAAATACCGCGCCGTCGCGGGCCCGCCGACAGGCATCCTGGCCCTGTACGACGCCCACAACGAACACATGCTGGCCTTTGCCGCCATGATGACCGGGCAGAGCAAGCTCGCCATCGACCACATCCGGGCCATGGTGGCCGGCCTGCCCCAGGAATTTCTCACGGAGTACGCCATGATGGTCGAGGGATTCATGGCGATGCCGCTGGAAGTGCTGGTGCGGTTTGGGCGCTGGGACGACATCCTTGCCGAGAAGGATAATTATCCCGAGTACATGCCCTTCACCCGCGCCTTCCACCATGCCGCCCGCGCCGTCGCCTTCACCGCCAAGGGCGATACCGCCTCGGCCAGGAAAGCCCAGGCCGTCTTCCTGGAACGGGCGGCACTGGTGCCCGAGGAGGAAACCTTCGGCAACAATTCCGCCCGGAACATTCTCGCAATCGCCAGGCATATGGTGGAAGGGGAGATTCTCGTTCGCGAAGGCAAGCTGGAAGAGGGCCTGGCGGAATTGCGGGCAGGGGTCGAAAAGGAGGACAGGCTCCGCTACGACGAGCCGCCGGGATGGCTGATCCCCCTTCGCCATACCCTCGGTGGGAGCCTTGTCGCCAACGGCCGTTTCGCCGAGGCCGAACTGGTCTACCGCGACGACCTCGTCCGACTCCCCAACGATGGCTGGGCCCTCTATGGTCTCACCCAGAGTCTGCGCAACCAGGGTAAACACCAGGAGGCGGACGAGACCGAGGAACGTTTCCGGCAGGTCTGGGTCAAGGCGGACCTGGAGATCCACAGCTCCTGCCTCTGCCAGCCGGGTGCCCATGTGCATTAGTACCTTAGAAATTCATTTCTTGGCTTTTTTGAGAAATGAATTTCGTGAAGGAACTTATACCCCTCAAGGGGGCACTGAAATGAGTCCCCTCTGCTGTGGGAGGGGATAACAACCCTTGGGTTGCGGGCCCGCATTAATACCTTAGAATTCACATCACATCTTCACTGTGTTCCGAATACAGGCACCCGGTCCAATCGCTGCACCTCCAGGCTTGTTTCTCTATTTCTCAAAATTGTTGATATCTCTTGGTAAGAAAAAATCCCTTGGCGGGTGTTTTCTCTCCAATATGAAGTTGTACGTCAGGCATTAATTATGCTAGAATGTCATATTTAGTTAGGAACTAAGTATGTGCGGCAGGTGTTGGTTCCCAAGTCTTCTCGTATTTTATCTGCAGATTATCGCCGGCTAAAGAAGCCGGAGAAGGAAACGCTTTTGGGACTGAGAAGAGGGGTTTTTGCTTCGGAGGCCGGAGTCAACTCGCTGTTAACAGAAAGGAGGAAGATGAAAAAGAATACGATTGCAGGAACAGTCATATGTGGACTGATTGCGGTGGGCATGGGACCTGAAATCGGTGCTATCCAGGCCCGGACACTGGAAGAGATTCTCAAGGACAAAGGGGTGATCACCGCAGAGGATTATGAGGAGGCGACCAAGACCGGGCAGGTCAAATATACTCCAGGAAAGGGATTGACCGCCACCAGTGCCGACGGTACTTCAAGTATAAAAATCGGCGGCTACGCACAACTGATTTATCGTTACACGGATTTCGACAATCCTGACAATGATTCAAAAAGCGATTTTGACATTCGCCGTTTCAAACTGCAGATACAGGGCAACCTTTTCAGCGAGAACTTCGGCTACAAATACCAGGGAGAGATGGCCAGCGGTTTTCGCACCGAAGACGCGTTGATCAACTACCGGTTCGATCCCGCCTTTATCCTGCAGGCCGGACAGTTCAAGCCGCCCCAGGCCCGGCAAGAGCTGACCAGCGCCAGCCGACAGCTGTTTCCGGAGCGTTCGCTCGCCAACGACACTTTCAACCTCGGCCGCGATCAGGGGCTGCAGGCGGCCGGCAGCGTGGCAGACAAACTGGTCGAATACAGTATCGGCATATTCAACGGCAACGGACCCAACACCGGCAATTTTGATGACCAGCACATGTTTTCCGGCCGTATCGACGTCAATCCCCTGGGCGCCTACGAAATGGACGAGGCCGGCTGGCCTGTCGACAAGCCTTTACTGAATATCGGAGGCTCGGTGGCCTGGCAGGAAATAGGGTCGGGCGACGTCGGCGACGGCTTCGACACGGACAATGACGTGATGGATGTGGCGCTGGCCTTGGACAGCCTGAATGCCACAGACTTCACCGACAGGTTCGGCAGCGATCTGACCTGGTGGTTGTGGACCGCCAACATCAACGTCACCTGGATGGGCGCAACCTTCGCCGCCGAGTATTACGACCTCAACGCCGATCCGTCCGTCGGTTCCGACTGGGATGCCGACGGCTATTATGTGCAGGCAGGCTATCAGGTGATCCCGAACAGGCTGGAACTGGGTGTGCGCTATGCCGAGATCGAGTCGACCGACGCCAATGCCTCGGCGAGGTTCGACAGGTCCGAGACCCAGTTTGGCGTGAACTATTACTTCTTCAAACACAGTCTAAAACTGCAGACCGACATCACTCTGGTCGAGGACGATCTGGCAGACGACAGAGATGACGTGATATACAGGCTGCAAGCCCAGTTCACCTATTGAACCGGCTCACAGGCGACAGCCCCGGTTTCACCGGGGCTGTCAGTTTTTAACCGTCCAGCCGTCAGGTATAGGGGCGAATCTTATAGTGTGGGAAGGGGGAGCATTTTGGAATACCCAAGGATGTGGCCAAAAATGAACGCTCTAACGACGGCAATCACCAGGATCACCTATGCCCTCCAAACGGAAGCATCGATAGATGTCCGGGCAAAGTTCCCGACAATTACGTTAGGCCTTCTCGACGTCTCCGCGGGCAGTTGGTGTCTTCAGGGGGTTGTGTGTTAGTTAGGGGAGTATCCGCAATTTATTTGATTTTAAAAAACGGCGAGCCTGAGATTTTTTGATTATAAACCTATAGCAGTGCGTCGATGGGCAGAATTGCCCAAAGGGACATTTTGAGCTGTTTCCACCACGGGGCATGGGCATCGGGATCGTCGGCCGAGATGTCCCAGCTGTTTTCGGGCAGCATATCTGTTTCGATATATTTCTCGACCTGGCCGGCCAGTCGCTCGTTTTCTATCAGAACTCCGACTTCCGTATTCAAGTTTGTCGAACGGGGATCGAGATTGAAGGTGCCGACGAAGAGCGTCTTGCCGTCAATGACCATGGTTTTGGCATGAATGGCAAAGATCGGTGCGCTCCGCAGTCTGGTGAAATGGTCGCGTAAGTCTTGGTCTATGGCGGGATCGGGGCGATATTCGTAAACCTTGATCCCGGCCTTGCGGATTTTTTCCCGCTGCTTGCTGTAGCCGCTGAAGGCTTGAAGATTGTCTGTGGAGGACAGGGAGTTGGTGCTGATTTTCACCTCAACACCTTGTGCTATGAGTCGGCTGAAGAATTCGATGCCCTCATCGGGAAAGATCAGATACGGCGACTGGATGGTGATGCTTTTTTCCGCCTTTTTCAAGGCCTCCACCAGCATGTCCGTCGATTGTCCTCCACCCTTCAATCCTGCGCTCTGATTCTTCCCGGGCATATCGCTGACGAAGATGACGTCCTCCCAGATGAGCCTTTCGGCGTGGAGAGGAATTACCTTTGAGATATTGCCGATGGCCTGCCGTACTTCCGGGGCGAAATTCTCAGGGCTTGCGGCATAGGCATGCAGTTCGGTGTAGATTTCCGCTATCCTCGCCTCGTCCAGCTTTCTCAGGAGCCGCTCCACCGGAACCGTCAGCTCGCTTTGCCAGAACCGGGCGAAACTTTTCTCCATCTCGGCCACAACCGGCCCCAGGAGCAGGATATCCCGATCCCGGAAATTATATTCATGATCATAGTCGAAATATTCGTCGGCCATGTTCCGGCCACCGGTGATGGCAACCTGCCCGTCGACGATAAAGGTCTTGTCGTGCATCCGCTGGTTGAAGGAACGGAAGTTGCTGATGATGCCATACATCCTTTCCGGGATCGAAACGCCCACCGAGTTGGTCGGGTTGTAAATCCTGATTTCCACGTTGGGGTGGGCGGCGAGGGCCAGCATGCTTTCATCGGGGGCATCCATGAGAAAGTCGTCGACGATGACCCTGACCTTCACCCCTCTCTCCGCCGCCCGGAGGAGCCCTTCGGCCGCCAGAATGCCGACGTTGTCGGTGCTCCAGATGAAATACTGCACGTCGATGCTCCTGACGGAATGATCGGCGAGCCAGGCCCGGGTGAGCAGGGCGTCGATGCCGCTCTCCAGCACATGGGCCCCGCTTTTTGCCGGATGTTCCAAACGGAGATTCTCGCATATTGTTGCCAGGGATTCCTTGCCCGCCTCTATCGGCTGGGAGAATCACGGGCCGGACGGGACGAAAATGGCCAAGATCAGCAGCAACATGCGCTGAGGAAACCGGACAAGGATTTTTCTTCGGATGTTCATACTGCTACCGTGGTTCTTTCTGATCGGGTGGGTCGACAAGTCCGTGGTATAATATCTGCTTCTCTCGTAAATTCAATATGAAAGCACGGGCGTCGGACAGGGGGCAAGGGAAGTCTCTTGTGACTGTCGTCACACCTTCAACAGCACCCCGACCCTTCGCCGCCCATCGACCCGCAGGGCGAAGGGCTCGGGGCTCCGGACATGGACGACATGCTCGGTCTCGTCGACCACCGTAAGTCCTGCCAGATACTGCCAGTCGATCAGGTCCTGCGAGTGGGTGCCGACGTTGAGGTAGTTGATGCCGAGCGAGGTGATGTTGTGGAAGAAATGGGAGCCCTGGGAGGGGTCGGCGTTGATGGAGGGGTGGACGGTTTCGACGATGGCGCCGACGCCGCCGATATCGCTCCAGGTGACGGGGATGCCGAGCCAGTGGTCGGCGGACCCCCAGCGGCCGGGGCCGATAAGCACATACTTGCGGCCCTCCTTCAGGAGCGTCGCATTGATCTTGCCGAGTTCCCGCGCGATCGGGATGGTTTTTGACGGGTCGAAGGTCTCCGGCCGGACGTAGACCAGGTCGGCCATCGTCCTGTTGTCGGTATTGCCGAGGGCCTGGTGGCAGATGCAGAATGCGGAGGCAAAATCCTCTCTGGTAAATTCCACCTCGAGCATCTCCTCCCGGGCGCTCATGGGGCGGATCTGCAGGACTGCGAGCCGTGCTCGGCCCCGCGCCTCGTCCGGGAAATCGACGGCGAACTCGATCTCCACCGGGCACCCCATACCCTCGCGGCCCATTTCCAGAAGCGTCAGGATGGCCTGGGGCAGGGGGTAGGCCCGGTATTTCAGGATAGAGGCAAAGGTCGGAAGCGGGATTCCCTGGGACGAGAACTGGTCGCGGATCCGCTCCTCGGCGAGGTCATAGGTGCTCGACAGATAGCGGACGGGGAAATCGTCGGTGGCCTCGGTAATTGCCATGCGGCCGAGGGTATTGGCGTCGGTCGCCTCGGGATTCGCACCATTGCGGCCGAGCGGCAGGGCGTAGAAGTGCTGCTGGGCGTTGTTGAGGATATCGCGGATGGTGGACCGCTGCGGCAGGATCTCCGGAAAGCGGGGCGAAAAGCGCAGGATCTTCTCCCCCTCCATGACCGCCTTGCCGAGCCCCAGGGCGATGCTGACGATGCCGTCCTCGGGCTTCATCCGCGAGAAGGGATAGTAGTTGAGGGACTGGGCGACGCCCGATATCGCCGGGTAGTAAAAATTCCCGTACCGGCTGCCCACCACCTGCTGCAGGATCACCGCCATCTTCTCCTGCTCGATCTGGTTGCCGACCCGCCGGGAAAAGGCTTTCGGCGCGAGGAAGTAGGTCGAGGCGTAGACCCTGCGGATGGCGTTCTCGAGCTGGGTGCGCCGGAAGGTGAAGTCCGGATGATCGTTGGCCAGCATGCAGGTGTGATAGAGCCCCGCGTAGGACTTGAACTGGGCATCCTCGAGGATGGAGGACGACCGCACCGCCAGCGGGTAATCAGCGGCGCGCAGGTAGTCGGTGAGCTGCTGGCTGAGCCGTGCCGGAAAGACGGTGTCCCTGACCCGTGCGAGCACTTCTTCGTCCGGCAGGCCTTCCCGCGTCAGGTCGTGCAACCTGTTGATCTCGATGAATTCGTCGAAGGCGTCGGTGGTGACCACCAGGGTCTGGGGCACGACGATGTCGAAGCGGGGGAAGGCCCCGAGCTTCTCCTGATTGCGGTGGAGCATGGCCGAAAAAAAGGCCAGGCCCCGGGCCTTGCCGCCCAGTGACCCGTGGCCGGTCTTGGCGAAGTTGGTGTCGGGGTCGAAACGGTCGCGGTCGAAGTTGACGATCACTCCCCGCTGCCGGGCGATCCGCTTCTCCTTGATGATTTTGATGAGATGGCGGCGGTGGTTCTCGGCGTTGTCGAAGGTCTGGTCTCGCAGGGGCCGCACCTGGGAGGCCAGCTCGACCTCGGCCAGGGTATAGAACCACCGGGAGAAATCGTTGTGCCGGCAGTGAAAGAGAAAGGACTCGACCGGAATCGACTCGAGCTTCTTCTCCAGCGCGTAAAGGTTGGTCGCCTGGTCGTAGGCGGTGCCGTCGGGCATCCGGAAAACGAAATTGCCGAAGCCGAGATGGTCGACCAGAAATGACTTTACGGCTTCATGGAGGGATGGGGCGTTCTTGTCGATGAAGCAGGACGGGATCGTTTCCGCCAGTTCGGCGTTCCGGGATTCCGAGCTGGTGAGCAGGAGCGGAATATCAAAGCGGTCCCTTTTGATATGGCTGAGGAGCTGCAACCCCGCGCTGCCATCCAGAACATGGTTGCGGTAGAAGCGCATGTCGGAGATCACCCCCAGCACATAGGGTTCGAACTGCTCGTACAGTTCCATGGCCCGTTCGTAGGAGTGGGCGAGCAGAATCTTGGGCCGGGCCCGCATGGAGAGCAGCCGGTGTTCCTCGTTCAGGCCGTCCTCGATGACGGCCTGGGTCTCGATCACCAGCTCCTTGTAGAGGATGGGTAGGAGCAGCGAGAGATAGTAGGGCGAGTCCTCGACAAAAAGGATGACCCGGACCCCGGCGGTACGGGTGTCGGGGACGGCGTTGAAGCGGTCCTCGATGCACTTGACGATGGCGAGCAGGATCTCGGCCTGGCCGGACCAGTAGACGACGAGGTCGATGGATTTTTCCTGCTCGTGCCAGGCAGGACTGGTCTCAGGGAGAACCTCCTGATGGGTGAGCAGGACCACCGGAATGCCCGGCTTGGCCTGCTTTATTTTCCGGCCGAGCGTGACCGCGCGGTCGTCCACCGAACGGGAAAAAGTAATGACCATGTCGAAGGGCAGCTCGGCGAGTTGTTCGAGCGCCTCGTCGAGCGACGAGACCCAGGTCAGGCGGGGCGGGCGGCTGAGGTTCAGCCCCCGGTACTCGGTGACGATCTGTTCGGAGATCCGGCTGTCTTCCTCCATGATCCAGGCCTCGTAAGAGGAGCTGATCAGGAGGATATGCTGCACCTTGGTGGGCATCAGCTCGTGAAAGAGCTTGAAACGGGAACTGAGCTTTTCCTTCTGCTTACGATGCATGCCGTCTCCTTCGGTCATCGCAATAAGGTCGAAGACCCTCCGCCGTCCAGCTCGCTGCAGCCGCCACCTTTAAGGGACTATGCTCCCATACATACAGCATTCCTCAGGAGACCTGCTTTTTAGACCGCCGAGGTGGTGGGCGGCGACGATCCTTTGATCGCATCATCGATGGGATGTTTGCATGAATCGTACCACAGATTGTCCGGAATGGCCGCGAAATACTCTCTGCCATCTGCGGTGTCAGTTGCGGTTAATCACCACCGTCTTAATATTGGTCATCTCCTCCATGGCAAAGCGCACCCCCTCCCGCCCGAGGCCGGATATCTTGTTGCCGCCGTAGGGCATCTGGTCGACCCGGAAGGTGGGGGTGTCGTTGATCATCACGCCGCCGACGTCGAGTTCATCGATGGCCGCCAGCACGCGGTTGAGGTCGTTGGTGTAAATGCCGGCCTGGAGGCCGTAGTTCGAGTTGTTGACGCGGGCGAGCGCCTCGCCGAAATCTTCGTAGGGAACGATGGAGACCAGGGGACCGAAGGCTTCCATGCACATGACCTTCATATCCTCCGTGACGTCGGTGAGCACCGTCGGCAGGTAGATAGGGCCTTCGGCCCGGCCGCCGGCTGCAACCGTGGCACCCTGGGCGACGGCTTCTTTTACCCAGGCATCCAGCCGTTCAAGTTCCCTGGCATCGATCATGGGACCCACGTCGCAGTCCCGGTCGAGCGGGTCGCCAACTTTCAGGGCGCGCACCTTCTCGAGGAAGATTCCCGTAAACTTCCCGACCACCAGACGGTTCACGTAGATCCGCTGCAGCGAGATGCAGACCTGACCGGAATTGGCGAAAGCGCTCACCACGCACCTGGCGGCGGCCTTGGCCAGGTCGGCGTCCGCCTCGATGATGGCGGCGGAATTGTTGCCGAGTTCGAGGGTCACCCTCTTTATCCCGGCCTTCCTGATGATCTGTTCGCCCACCGCGGCCGAGCCGGTGAAGGTGATCTTGCGGCAGTCGGGGTGCACGACGATGGTGTCGCCGACGACGGTGCCCGGGCCGATGGCCACGTTGAATACGCCCGCTGGCAGACCCGCTTCGGTGAGGATTTCGGCAAGGATGATGGCCGACACCGGGGTGCTCGACGCCGGCTTCAGGACCACCGTGTTGCCGGTGGCTATCGCCGGGGCGACCTTGTGGGCGACCAGGTTGAGCGGAAAGTTGAAGGGTGTTATGGCGCCGATCACGCCGATAGGTTCGCGGATGAAATAGCCCATGCGGTTCTCGCCGAAACGGCTGGCGTCCATGGGCAGCACCTCGCCGTGCCCCCGCTTGGCTTCCTCCGCCGCGAACCTGAAGGTCTCCGAGCTCCGCTGCACCTCGTTCATGGCGAACTTCCAGGCCTTGCCGGACTCGCAGGCTATGGTTTCGGCTATTTCCTCGGCTCTCGCCAGCAGCATGTCCGAGACCTTCTCAAGGATCCTGGCCCGTTGGTGGGTCGGCATCCTGCGGAATGTGGTAAAGGCTTTGGCGGCGCATTCGACGGCCATGGCGGTGAGCTCCATGTCCGCCACCGCTACGGTGGCGAAGACCTCGCCGCTGAATTTGTTGATGACATCCATGGTCTTGCCGGTCGTCAGCCACTCGCCGCCGATCAGGGTCTTGTAAGCGCGAGTCATGATTGTTTCCTCATCAGGAGATGATTTCGTAAGCCCAAGCGGGAACGACCCGCCCGGAAGAAGGAGCGACTTATAGGGTAACGATAAGGCATTTCGCCTTTGGGAAAATCCAGTGCCGGCAGAAATTCAGTGCTTATCTGCAGATCCGGATATGCCCTGAACCAATCTCACCGAGCGATCATGGTCATGGCCTCGATTGCCCGGTCTATCTCTTCCTCGGTGGTGAAGGGGCCGGGGGAGAAGCGAATCGCGCCGGAGGTAAGCGTCGACAGGTCCTGGTGGACCAGGGGGGCGCAATGGAGGCCGGCGCGCACGGCGATATCGAAGTCGCCGTCGAGGATGGCGCCTGCATCCTGACTGGAGAGACCATCAAGCGCGCAGGCGATGAGAGGCAGGCGCGGGGCCGAGAGATCGGTGGGGAGAAGGCGGATTTTCGGCAACTGCGCCAGGCCGTCGATCAGCCGCCGGGTAAGCCGCATTTCGTGATGGAGGTGATTGGTCTGTCGTACGGCGAGATAATCGAGGCCTTCGTCGAGGGCGAGGATGCCGAAGAGATTGACGGTGCCGGGCTCCAGCCTGTTCGGGTACTCCTGCGGCTGAAAAAGGCTGTCGGAGTCGGTGCCGGTGCCGCCATAGCGAATCGGCCTGGGGTCGAGTTCCGGGCCGAAAACCAGGCCGCCGATGCCGGTCGGACCGAGCAGCGACTTATGGCCGGTGAAGGCCAGACCCTGGACATGCCAGTCGGCCATGGCGATGGGAATAAGACCCGCCGACTGGGCGGTGTCGAGAACGAGCGGGACCCCGCGTTTCCGGCAGATCGCGCCGATTTCCGCCACCGGCTGAATGGAGCCGAGGACATTCGAGGCATGGGTGACGACGACCAGCCGGGTCTCCCGCCGCATGGCGGCCTCGATTGCGCCGGGATCGATCAGCCCCCGGCTGTCGAAGGGCGTAAGCTCAAGGTCGATGATGCCCCGGCGCTTAAGGTGGTGCAGGGGCCGGAGGACCGAGTTGTGGTCGAGGCGCGAGCTGATTACGTGATCGCCGGGGGAGATGAGCCCCTGGATGAGGGTGTTGAGCGCGTCGGTTGCGTTGGCGGCGAAGCAGACCCTCGCGCCTTCGCCGGCTCCGAAAAACCCGGCGATCCTCTGCCGCACGGCGGCCACCGCCATTTCCGCCGCGACCGCCCGGTCATAGCCGCCACGGCCTGGCGAGGCGCCCAGTTCGAGGTATCGGGCAAGCGCCCGCTGAAGGGGCTCGGCGGGTTTTGGGTGGGAGGTGGCGGCGTTGTCGAGGTAGATCATCTTTCTTGGAGCCTGTCGGATTATAGTTAATTTTTTCTCAGATCGAGGCAAACGTGAAAAATTACCGGAGGCGTATACATAATATTCCGAGGATAATTTTTTGAGTTAACGAAGATATGGGGAAAAAGGGCATAATCCGACAGGCTCCTAGGCGCAGCTTCTCGGATTAGGCAGCCCGGCCAGCCGGCGCGCGCCGTTTCTGATGCCGCCGGGAAAGAGCGCTTCCAGTTCCAGCAGCGGGATGGACGTGCCTTTGCGCAGCTGGCTGTTGAGCGGTGCCCGGCCGTTGCTTCCGTAAAAGTCGCGAAAAAACCGGATCACCCGCCAGTGGAGCTCCGTCAGCTCGGAAAGGCCTGCCTCGCTTGCCAGAAAAAGGCAGGTCTCCTCATCCCAGTCGGCGAAGTCGTTGAAAAAACCTTCGCCGTCGAAGACGATCTCCCGCCCGCAGATCCGCCGGACCACGGGCGAAAGACCGTCCTGTGCCGACGGGTCGACGGAAGACATGGATTACGCCGCCACGCCTTTCGTCGCTTTCTCCATCAGGGCGGCCTTGACCTTCTCCGGGGTCGCCGGCAATTCGCAGATCCAGACGCCTGCGGCATGGTTGATGGCGTTGATCACCGCCGGGGCGGTCGGCACCATGCACATCTCGCCGATGCCGGTGGTGCCGAGCGGGCCCTTCGGCCGGACAGTCTCGCGAATGATCGTTTCCATGGCAAAATGTTCCTTGATGGTCGGAAACTTGAAGCTTACCCAATCCTTGGTTTTGCCGGCAACATATTCTTCGCGGAGAGCATAACCCACGCCCATGTCCATACCGCCCTCGAGCTGGCCGGTGAGGTTCTGGGGGTTGATCACCGGACCTGCGTCGACGGCGCAGGTCATCTTCAGGACCCTCACCTTGCCGGTCTCCATGTCCACCTCGAGTTCGGCCAGCTGCACGGAATGCACCTGGGATTCGAAGGACGGCCCCTGGCCGGTCTGCGGATCGAGAGGACCGGCATCCTCATTTTTCTTACGGCCCAGATATTTCCTCGCCTTCCCGGCTTCAACAAGGGCTGCACCGGTGGTCGCGCCGGTCTCGGCCATCGCCTCCTTCAGCTGGCCGAGGGCTTCGATCAGCGCGCCGCCGATCATATAGGTGATCCTGCTGCCTGCTGCTGGGCCGCTGGCCGCGGTGTTGTCCGTATCCCTGGTGTGCAGGCGGATGCGGTCGATCGGCATGGCCATGAACCGGGCGGCGAGCTGGCAGAGCATCGAGTCGTTGCCCTCGCCCGGGTCGGCCGCCGCCGCGTAGATGGAAAGCCCGCCGTCGTCGTCCAGTTCCACCGAGGCCACCGAGACATCGCCCGGCCCCCCTATGCCGAACGACCCGGTGGCGATGCCCACACCGCGCCGGAGCCGTCCCGTGCGGAAGGGTTCGGCATCCGCCAGGGCCCGCCGGTAATGGGGCCGGATCGCCTCCATCAGTTCGGGCAGCGGCCACTCGGTGACCGCCCGGCCGGTCGATTTGCTCTGGCCGGGTTGAAGCGAGTTCTGCAGCCGGAACTCGAAGGGATCCAGCCCAAGCTTATCGGCCAGCATGCCCATGGCGCACTCCAGGGCGAAGTTGGCCTGTGGGGGACCTGCGCCGCGGGCGGCGCTGCCCCAGGGATTGTTGGTGTAGACCAGCCTGGCGCGGGCATCGACGTTCGGGATGTTGTAGGAGCCGGACAGCATGAGCAGGGCCCGGTAGGCGACAACGTGACCAATCGAGTAGTAGGCGCCTTTATCGACCACGAAATCGTTGCAGTAGGCGGTCAGCATGCCGCGCTCGTCGGCCGCGAGCTTCACGTCGAGGGTGAACGCGTGGCGCTTGGAGGTCATCAGCATCGATTCGGCGAGGCTCGGGATATAGCGGACCGCCCGGCGGAAACGGATGGCCGCCGCGCCGGCGATGCCTTCGGAGATCACGTCGATTTTGATGCCGAACTGGCCGCCGGAATAGGCTTCGATGTATCTCATGTTCTCCCAGCCAAGTGCGGCCTGGAGCATGCTCAGGTGATAATGGATGTTGATGGAGCGCCCGACGATGACCAGCTTGTCGTCCTCGCCTTCCTCTTCCGCCTCTTCCCAGTAGGCGATGGTCGCTTCCGGTTCGAGCGGTGCCTGGTGGTTGATCTGGGTCCTGAACTTCGCCTCGACCACCGCGGCCGAAGCTGCCAGGGCCCGGGCGGCATCGCCCTTGATCTGGGGCTGGTCGTAGCACAGGTTGGCGATGTCGTCGTGGAGCTGCGGCGCGCCATCCGCCAGTGCCGCCTCGGGACTGTCGAGCACCGGCAGCGCCTCGAGTTCGACCTTGATCACGGCCAGCGCCGCCTCGGCCTGGGCGCGGGTCTCGGCGGCCACCGCCAGGATCGGGTCGCCGATATAGCGGACCCGGTCGCCGCAGAGCACCGGCCTGTCCGGCCGCAGGTACTTGAGGGTGTTGGTGCCCTTGATGTCGGCGGCTGTGAGGATGCCGGCCACCCCGGCCATTTTCTCGGCTTCGCCGGCATCGATCTTGACGATCCTGGCATGGGGCAGATGGCTGCGCAAGACCGCCAGCTCGAGAGCCCCCTGCAGCCGGAAATCGGCGGTGAAGTGGGCGGTGCCGCAGGCCTTGGCCATGGCCGAGGGCCTGGGGTGGGAGACGCCCATTGCGCTCTCGTCCGGTTTCGGGCGAATATCCTCAGGGTTCGCTTCGCCGCGCAGGAACCGCCCGGCCAGCTTCACCGCCTCTATGATCTTGGTATAGCCGGTGCAGCGGCAGAGGTTGCGGCGCAGGGCATCAACAATCTCCTCGTCGGTCGGGTTCAGGTTCTTGTCGAGCAGGGCCTTGGCGGCCATGATCATGCCCGGCGTGCAGAACCCGCACTGGATGGCGCCGGTAAGCACGAAGGCCTCCTGGATGAGGTGGGGGTTGTCCGGCGTGCCGAGTCCTTCCACGGTGATGACTTCGGCACCGTCGAGATCGGCAATTCGGGAGAGGCAGGAACGCACGGCTTTTTTGTTGACTATTACCACGCAGGCGCCGCACTGGCCCTTGCGGTCGCAGCTCTGCTTGGCGCCGGTCAGCCGCAGGTCCTCGCGCAGCAGGTCGAGCAGCACCGTCTTCGGTTCGGCGATCCATTCATGGCGGACGCCGTTGACGCTGATTTGCACTTTCTTCATCGTTTCACCTGGAGAAGTTGAGGTATTTTCTTGCAAGAAATATGTGTTTTCTGCATATTTGCGAACGTTTTTTTGGCAGCAAAAAATATACCAGCCTAAAAATTGCGAGAAAAGCGGTTTACCGGGGGAGTGGCGCTCCGTTTATGAATCACAGCGATTAGCATGTGGATCGCCGAGTGCTGAAACGGAGGAATTATGATTCGCTGAAGAAAAGACGATCAAGTCTTAAGGCGCTGGAGAGGGTTGCCCTTGAGACTTGATCGAATCATCCGGTGGAGTCGCTGCGAAGAGATCTCGCTTACCACCCCACAAGGGGGCTATAAGTACCTTCACGGAATTCTTTCTCAAAAAACATGAAAGAATTTCTAGGTTCAATGCGGGCTGCGCCCGCAACCCAAGGGCTGTCATCCCCTCCGACAGCAGAGGGGACTCATTTCAATGCCCCCTTGAGGGGTGTAAGTACCTTCACGAAATACTGCCTTAAAAAGCAAGAAAGAATTTCTAAGGTACTAAAGTCCCAGATAAGCTTTTTTGATATGGGGATCGTCGATCAGCGCATCGGCCTTGCCCTCCATCACCACCCGGCCGTGCTCGAGCACGTAGCCGCGGTCGGAGAGGGAGAGCGAATGGCGGACGTCCTGCTCGACCATCAGCACGGTGATGCCGTGATCGGCGATCTTGCGGACCGTCTTGAAGATGTCATTGATCAGGATCGGGGCAAGTCCCAGCGACGGCTCGTCGAGCATCAAAAGCTGAGGTTTGGACATGAGGCCCCGTCCGATGGCCACCATCTGCTGCTCGCCGCCGGAAAGGGTCATGGCCAGCTGATTCTCCCTCTCGGCCAGGCGCGGCAGGAGCTCGTAGACCTCGGCCAGGGTCTTCTCGGTCTCGGCCCGGGCGCGGGCGTTGTAGGCGCCGACCAGGAGGTTGTCCTTGACCGACATGAGCGGGAAGAGCCGCCGCCCTTCCGGGACATGGATGACGCCGTGGGTGACGATGTTCTCCGGGGGCTCGTTGTGGATTTCCCTGCCCTCGAAAGTGATCTTTCCGGCGTTGGGCTTCATCAGGCCGGAGATGACCCGCAAAAGCGACGACTTGCCGGCGCCGTTGCCACCGATGATGGACACGACTTCCTTCTTTTCGACCTTCAGCGACAGGTCGTAGATGACCTGGACATCGCCGTAGGACGCGTCGATATTCTCAATTTTTAGCAGCGACATAATCCTCTCCCAGATAGGCCTTGATGACCGCTTCGTTGTTGGCGATTTCCTGCGGGGTCCCCTCGGCGATCTTCTTGCCGAACTGGATGACCACCACCCGGTCCGACAGGGCCATGATGGCCCGCATGATATGCTCGATGACGAAGATGGTGATGCCGCGGTCCCGCAGCGTCAACAGGATCTCGACCATCTCGTCCACTTCGTTCGGCCGCAGGCCCGCCATGACCTCGTCGAGCAGCAGGAGTTTCGGCTCGGTGGCGAGCGCTTTGGCGATCTCCAGGCGCTTGCGGTCGGCGATGGTCAGGTTGCCGGCGAGTATGTCTTTCTTCTTGGCGAAGTTGAGCGACTCCAGCACCGCCAGCGCCTTCTCCTCGGCCACCTTGCGGCTGTTGGTCGTCGAGAAGCTTGCCACGGTGACGTTGTAGAGGACGTTCTTCGAGGCGAAGGGCTTGACGATCTGGAAGGTCCGGGCGAGACCCATCTTGCAGAGATTCCAGGGTTTGTAGCCGTTTATCCGTTTGCCCTCGAAGGTAATCTCCCCGGAAGTCGGGGCAAAGGCCCCGGCGATGCAGTTGAAAGCGGTGGACTTGCCGGCGCCGTTCGGGCCGATGAGCCCGAGGATCTGGCCCTTCTCAATGGTGAGATCGAGGGAGTCGATGGCCCGCAACCCCCCGAACTGCTTGGTCATTTTTTCTACACGCAGCATGGTCATGATGTTATCTCCCGGTGGGTTGAGGGATCAGGCGGTTCAGCAGCGCCTGGTAGGCCCGGCTGATCGGCTCCTGGATGCCGCGCGGCTGGTAGAGCATGACGAGGATCAGCACCAGGCCGAAGATGACGAGGTGCAGGCCCGGCAGGGTGTCGCCGAAGTAGATGCGGCAGAAGTCGCCGACCGGCCGGAGCAGGAGTGCTCCCAGAATCGGCCCGACGATGCTGCCCCTGCCGCCGATCAACGCGATGAAGGCGATCTCAAACGACATGTCGAGGCTGATGATCGACTTCGGGTGGATATACAGGGTGAACTGGGCGTAGAAGGTTCCGGCCAGCGCTGTCAGAAAAGAGCTGATCGCCATGGCGACGAGTTTGGCCCTGGCCACGTTGACGCCGAGCGCCATGGCCGCCTCCGGCTCCTCGCCTCCGGCCATCAGGTAGTAGCCGAGCTTGGCGCGGGAGATGAGGTAGGTCATCAGCATGACGGCGAGCAGCATGACCAGGATGATGTAATAATACGGTTCCTTTCCTGCGAACATGAAGTTGGCGAGCCCGGTTTCGAGCGGCGGAATCTGCAGGCCGCGCGGGCCGTTCAGGTTCAGGGGACCGAGATGGTCTATGTTCTCCACCATGACCCGGAAGCCCTCGGCAAAGGCGATGGTGGCCAGCGCGAAGTAGGCCCCGCGCATCTTCAGGGTGGGCAGGCTGATGATCACCCCTATGACGGTGGCGATGACGCCGCCGACCAGCATGCCGAGCCACGGGCTTATGCCGTACTGCAGGGAGAGGATGGTCGAGGTGTAGGCGCCGATGCCGACGAAGAGGGCATGGCCGAGCGGCAGGACTCCGGCGAAGCCGCCGACGATGTTCCAGCTGGTGGTCAGATAGGCATAAAAGAACAGCAGAACGAGAATATGCAGATAGGTCGCGCTGCGGATCACCAGCGGCAGCGCAAAGGCTATCACCAGCAGGCCGACGAGCATGATTTTATTGATATGCTGATGCTTCATTGCATGAGTCCTCAGGCTTTGATTTGAAGAAAGCGGCGATTTTTCCGGAAGGCCGTTCCACGCGTGTTACCAATCGTGCTTCTGGCCGAAGAGTCCCGAGGGCTTGACGAAGAGCACAATTAGGAAAAGGCCGTAGACGATGGCCTCGGTCCAGGTGGCGGTCATGAACTGCGGCCCCACCGACTCGATCAGGCCGATGATGATGCCGCCGAGAAGCGCTCCGCTGATCGAGCCGAGTCCGCCCAGCACGACGATGATGAAGCCCTTGATGTCGAAGAGGACGCCGACGGTCGGAAAGACATTGTAGAACGGGATGAGGGTCACGGCGGCGATCCCGGTGGTGGCCGCGCCGATGCCGAAGGCCACGTTGTAGATGCGGTACTGGTTGATGCCCATAAGGCTCGCCGCCTCGCGGTCCATGCTGGTGGCCCGGATGGCCCTGCCCATGACGGTCTTCTGCATGAAGAGATGAATGGCGGTGGCGGTGACGAGGGCGGTGATGAAGCCGTAGAACTTGGGCGCCGAAATGAACATCGAGCCCAGTTCGAACATCTGTCCCTGCAGCGGGTTGTCTGTGAGCGACCGGTACTGCGGCCCGAAGACGAGCAGCGTCAGGTTGTCGAGAATGTACCAGATGCCGGTGGTGACGATGATGACCGTGATCGGCTCGCGGACATTTTTTTCGGCGATGAAGATCGGTTTGATGACAATGTTCTGCAACGCGTAGCCGAAGACGAACATCACCGGGATAACGACGGCAAGCGCCAGGTAGGGGTGGACGCCGGACAGGGTGATGGCCCAGTAGGAGGCGTACATCCCGACCATGAGCAAGGAGCCGTGGGCGAAGTTGATGACCTTGAGGACCCCGAAGATGATGGTGAGACCCATGGCTGTGAGGCCGTAGATCGATCCCATGAGAATACCGTTGATCATGTCCTCGATGACGTAGAGCATTGTAACCTCCCAGACACCCCACGAGGGGGTATGAGTACCTTCACGAAATTCGTTTCTAAAGAGCCTCTCGCAAAATGGTCTTTTCGCCCAATCTCTGTGTTATGCTCAAAATTTTATCCTCGGAATATTAACTATATGCCTGCGGTAAAATTTTTCGCATGCCTTGATCTTGAACGAAAATCCTCATTTTGCAAAAGGCTCTAAAAACAAGAAACGAATTTCTAAGGTACCAATGTGCCGAAAAAATCGGCAGGCGGAATAACCTCGTTATCCGCCTGCCGGACTCAGTTGCCGCTATCCCTTACTTGGTGGCCGGGAAAACCGGGGTGTAGCCGGCGCGGCGAGCGTTTTTCGGCCAGATGGTGACGCGCTCGAGGCCTTGGCCGAGGTCGGCGACCTGGACGATGACCGGGGAGGCGTTCTCGTTCTGGCCGGTGGCATCGAACTTCACCGCATCGTAGCCAACGATCATGCCCGGGCCGTCGGTCAGGTTGGTGGCGGCCAGCGCTTCGCGGATCTTGGCGGGCTCAAGAGAGCCGGCGCGCTCCAGGGCGTCCTTAATGACATACATCGCCAGGTAAGCGTCAACCGCTTCGCCGGTCAGATTCTCGCCGTTCTTGGCCTTGTACTTGTCGTTGGCCTCTTTGGCGCCCGGCTTGTTGACGTCGGTTTCCCACTCGACGATGTCGAAGAGGTTCTCGGCGTTCTTGCCCACGGCCTTCATGAAGGACGGGTCGGCATGGCCGCCGCCGGAGGCGACGATGGCCTTCACCTTCACCTTATATTCGGCGATGGTGTTGGTGAGGAGGATGGCGTCGGCTGCGTTGGAGACGAGCATCAGGACATCGGGGTTGGCCCGGCGGATCTTCTGGACCACGGGGCTCAGGTCGGTGGCGGTGGAGGGATAGGGTTCGTCGAGGACGACCTTATAGCCGCCTTCCTCGGCGAGCTTCTTCCACTGGGTGGCAAAGCCCTTGCCCCAGTCGCCGTTTTCATAAACGAAAGCCAGTTTCTCGACCTTGGTGCCGAATTCTTCCTGCATGTCCTTCAGGAAGGTGAACTGGTCGCGGGTCCACCAGGAGTCTTTGGCGGCGATGCGGAAGACGTTCTTGAAGCCCTGCTCGGTGATCTTGTCGGCCACGGAGACCGGCACGACGAAGGGGATGCCGTAGCGCTCGGCCACCGCGGTGGTCGGATAGGTGACGGCGCTGTTCCAGCAGCCGGTGAGCACATGAACCTTCTCGGTATTGATCAGTCGTTCAGCCTCGGCCACGCCTTTCTCGGGTTTAGACTCGGAGTCGGCGTAGATCAGCTCGAGCTTCATGCCGCCCAGGGATTTGATGCCGCCCGCGGCGTTGATCTCCTCGACCGCCATCTCGCGGGCCGCCTTGCCCTGCTTGCCGAGGGTGGCGGAGGGGCCGGACATCGGTTCGATGTTGCCGATCTTGACGGTGTTGGCCTGGGCCAGGCCGAACGAGCCCAGGGCCAGGGAAAAGGCCACGGCGGGGATGGTGAATCTGCTCAGTAGGTTCATGCTGTCCTCTCGGTGAATGTTGGAAAAGTTCCCATTGCGCCAACGGCAATGGCGGCATTTCGAGGTGGTGTTAACAAATTGTGTGCCAGGAAAAAAAGCTGTCAGCGGTCAGCGGTCAGGGCTCAGCTTGAAGAGGCCCGGCCCTTATCCTTTTGAAGGCCGTGGAGGGGAAAAACGAGCAAGGGTGTTTTGGGAGATGGAGAGACCGGGTTGCATGTGTCAACTTTGCGGTCAACCTGGGTTGACCGTGTCAACTATGGTTGACGTCAGAGTATCGCCTGACAGATTCTGTTGTTTTGCTTATGCAACTTCCACAAGTCGCTTTATAGTAAAGCTATATAATTATTAATTCTTGTTAATAGGAGGGCTGTGTTCATTTGCAGTCAGCTGAGTCCTAAGGGCAGCAAGCGGCATAACACAAAACTATTGAAAGAGAGGGGATAGAATGAACGAATCGGGGCTATCGATCTACGCCCAACTTGTGACGCACGGGCTCGCTGCGGCGTTTCTTACACGTCCGGGTGACGGGGCAATCCTCTATGCCAACCCGGCGGCCTGTGAGCTCTTCGGATACACACTCGACGAATTTCTAACTCTCGGGCGCAGCAGCGTAATCGACCTGTCGGACTCCAAGGCTACTGAGGCGCTGGCAAAGCGTCTGGAGACGGGTCGCTTTCAGGGGGTCCTACCGATGCGGCGCAAGGACGGCAGTTGGTTTTCAGCTGCGGTCGCTTCCGCCGTCTATAAAGACAATGGGGAGCAACGGAACAGTATGTTTGTGTGGGATATCACGGAACAGGAACAGCGGGAAGAGGCACTGCGCGTTATCAACGCCGAGTTGACCAGGACGCTCGCTGAGGAACGGCAATTGCTGGGAAAGCTGCCGATCTGTTCCTATTGCAAGCGAATCCGTGATGAGCAGCAAAACTGGCAGGAGGTGGAAAGATACATCTCCGCTCACGCCCCGGTACAGTTTAGTCATAGCATCTGTCCAACCTGCTACGACCATCAGATCCGCCCTCAAATGGAGCGGCACAAGAAGGGAACCACATGAGCCGGTTGAAGAACTATCCCTTCTTCTTCAACCTCTTATTCAGCGCCTGCCGCGAGATCCCCAGCAGCCGCGCGGCCTGGCTCTGGTTGTTCTCGGCGGCGGCCAGGGCCTCGTCGACGGCATATTCGGTGAGTTCCTCGAGCGTCGGGAAACGGCCGAAGAGAGCGGTGAGGGATGCCGCTTCGGCGCTCGCCGCGGTTTTGCCCGGAGCAAGGCCGGTCAGACGCTCGGCGATGAGGTTCTCGGTAATCAGCCCCTGCTCGCAACGGGCCACGGCGTCGGCGATGTAGGCCTTGAGTTCCCTGATATTGCCCCAGAACGGGTGGTTCATGAGCCGCGCCATTGCCCGGTCGCTCACCGCCGGCGTCTTCCGGCTCATCGAGGCGGCGGACTCGGCGGCGAGGAAATGGACAAGCGCCGGGATGTCTTCCCGTCTTTCCCTGAGCGGCGGGATGCGGATAAGGTGGGTGGACAGGCGATAGTAGAGGTCCATACGGAACTCACCGTCCTTTCCGGCCAGCATGGTGAGGTCCTTGTTGGCTGCGGTGATGATCCGGGCCTGGCACTGCTTCGGCTTGTCGGAGCCCAGCGGGTAATAAATGTTCTCCTGAAGGAGCCGCAGCAGCTTGACCTGGGAGACCTCGGCCAGGTCGCCGATCTCGTCGAGGAAAATTGTGCCGCCGGCGGCCTTTTCGATGAGGCCCGGACGCGGCCCTTCTGCCCCCGTGTAGGCGCCCCGGACGTGGCCGAAGAGAGTGTCGGAGAAGAGGGTGTCGTCGAGGCCCGAGACGTCCACTGCCACATACTCGCCGGGGACGCCGCTGATGTCGTGGATGGCCTTGGCGATCAGCTCCTTGCCCGAGCCGGTCTCGCCCAGGATCAGAGTAGGCATGCCGCTGCCCGCGATCGACTCGACATACTGGAAGATGGACAGCATGGCCGGGTTCCGGGTGACAATCCGGTCGAAGGCCGGGTGCCTTGTGCCGCCGGCGGTAAAGGAGATGCCTTTCAGGGACATCACCTCGTTGCGCAGCAGGCTGATTTCCAGGGCGTTGCGCAGGGCCGAGCTGAACATCTTCAGGTCGATGGGCTTGACCAGATAGTCGTGGGCCCCCAGGCGCAGGCACTCCACCGCCGTCTCGATCTCCGAATTGGCGGTGATGATGACCACCGGCACCTGGGGATGCTTGATCTTCAGCTCGCGCAGCACGTCCTGACCGGTCATGTAGGGCATGTTCAGGTCCAGGAAGACGATGGGCGACTGCATGGCGGCAAGCCGCGCCGATACGCGCCGGCTGTCGTTCTCGGTGACCACGTGCCTGATCCCCATGGACATCAGCAGCAGGCTGTAGGCATCCAGCTCCGACTGCTCGTCGTCGACCAGGAGGATGTGGCAGTTTTTCATTTCAGAAGTGATCATAAGAAAGCTATCAGCTGTCAGCGTTCAGCCCAGGCAGGGTGCACTCCGTGCACCAGGTGCATGAAATGCCACCCTACGCACCTGCGCAGCTATCGGCTATCAGCGGTCAGTTTTGCCCCCATTTCGCCAAGGTAATCGTAAACTTGGCACCATTTCTTGTATTCTCCGCCTTGATCTCCCCCTCCATCTCCTTTTCCACAATCATCTTCGACATGTAGAGCCCCATGCCGGTGCCGGAGGAGGTGCTTTTGGTAGTATAATAAGGATTGAAGATTTTTGGCAGGAGATGTTCCGGTATGCCGCCGCCGCTGTCGGCGATCTCTATGATCGCAGTCTCGGCGGTCTGGGAGACGGCGATGTTGATGAGCCTCTCCGTCGAGCCCGGCCGCCGCTCGTCGTTTTCGAGGATGGCGTCCTTGGCGTTCGCCAGGATGTTGACCAGGACATGGATGAACTCGCCCTGGTAGCCGAAGACCATCAGCGAATTGGTCCCCGCCTGGTTGGTGACGGTGAGGTTGATGCGGTTGTGGCGCATCTGGGCCTCCATCAGCTTCACCGCGCTGATCACGGCCTTGAGGATGTCGACCGGCCCCTTGGTCTTCGACGGCTTGAAGAAGTTGCGGAAGTCGTCTATGGTCTTGGACATGAAGGAGATCTGATCGCTCGCGCCGGTGACCACCCGCTCGACCACTTCCTTGGAGAGCATGCCGTTGTAATGGGCCGCCTGGAGACTCGAAATATAGGTGGAGAGGGTATTGAGCGGCTGGCGCCACTGATGGGCGATGGCCCCCAGCATCTCGCCCACCGCCGCCATCTTCTGGGCCTGCATGAGCTGCATCTCGGCGTCGACCCGCTTGGAGATATCGCGGATCGACGACAGCACCAGATCACGGTCGTTCAGGGTGAAGCTGGTCAGCCCCACAGAGGCCGGGAATTCCACGCCGTCGGCGCGGATGAAGGACCAGCGGAAGACGTTCTGCTTGCCGTTGCGCGAATCCCGGAGGATCTCGGCGAGGCGCTCGCTGCTCCTTACGCCGTCCGGCTGCAGCTCCGGGGAGCAGTCGAGGATGGTTCGTTTCAGCAGTTCCTCCCGCGGCAGGCCGAACATCTCCACCGCCTTCTGGTTGCACTCCACATAGGCCTGGTCGTTGCTGATCAGGATGGCGTCGTTGGCCACGTTGAACAGGGTCTTGTAGTAGGTCTCGACCTCCATCCTCTTGGTGATGTTCCACTCCAGGTCGCGGCTGATGCCGTGCAGCTCCTCCCGGTGCTGCTGGACCGCCGTGCTGTAACGTTTGCTGAAGAGAAAGATGACCGCGCTGCCGGCTCCGAGCCCGACCAGGACCATGAGCAGCAGGATGCCGAGCAGCCGCAGGACGATCTCCATGGCGAAGACCATGGTGGTCTTGCGGGTCAGCGAATAGGCTTCATCACGGGGCACGGTGATGCACAGGAACCAGTCGGAGCCGGTGATTTGCTTGAAGGAGAGGAGGTTGTCCCGGCCGTCGGCGCCCCGGTAGGAAATCGTCCCTACGCGGTCGTGCTCGAAGGTCCCGAGCTTGCCTTCCAGAGCCGGTTCGATCCGCTGCAGCCTGGCCCGCATGACGTAGCTCTTCTCCGGGTGAACGAGGATAGTGCCCCCCCTTTCGACGATGAAGGCGAAGCCGGACTCGCTCTGTTTGTAATGGAGGACGTTTGCCACCAGGGTGTCCAGCACCGTGTCGGCCCCCATGACGCCGACGAACTCGCCGTCTAACGTGAGCGGCTTGACCAGGGCGATGACCATCTCGTTGGTGACCAGATCGATATAGGGGGTGGTGAAACTCATGCCCCCGGTCTCGACCGCCCGCCTGTACCAGGGCCGGTCGCGGGGGTCGTAATGGGCGGGCGGGGTCCAGCGGGCCCCGTCGATGAGCTTGCCTCCCGGTGTGCCGATATAGACGTCGGTGAAATGGCCGGCCTGCATGGCCATGCCGAGGAGCTGCAGGGTTTGCGGATCATCGCTGAGATTGCCGAGGGAAACGGCGCCGGCGGTGGCCTCGAGGATCTTCATCTGCTGGTTGAGCCACATTTCCACGGTGTTGACCGCCTTCCCCGCCATTTCCTCCTGCTGGGCGATAACCGTTTTTTCCACCACATGCTGGGTAATACGGTAGTTGACGAGAGTGGCGACGAGGATGACCACGGCGCAGCCCGCGACGATGAGGAGGGTTTTCTTGATCGGGTATTTCATGCCAAACCTGTCCGGGGCTGCATCTGCCGAGACCGTACTCTCGATAAGACCTTTTCTAACACAGCTGAGCTGGATAAATAATTTCGCGTGATCATTTCAAGAACAAAAAACGAATTGCTAACGTACTAAAGAAACAAGAAATGTTTTCTAAGGCTTTTCCAGAGCGCACTCCGTGACCTTCCCCGTGGATAAGCGACACGCCAGCCCTTCGAGAATTGAATCCCTGTTGAAATGCTACTTGGAATTGTTTTACGGGGAAAGTCCCCGTTTTGCCGTTTGCAAGTTTCTTACCAATCATGACGGCACACTCTCTTATCCCCAAGGTCAGACCTGGTCGAACCTGGACCACACTTTGAGGAGGGCAGGGTGCATGAAATGCACCCGATGACAAAGCCTTCTTGACAATCATATGGAAAGTTTGTTAACCAGTAAATAGTTTATGGTTAACCATTTGCTCTAACATATTAAAATAAAGAGAACAAATGAAGGATAAGATCATTGCAATACTGCGAGACGCCCCGGAGCCGATCTCGGGGGAGGAGATCGGCCGGCGATTGCAGGTTTCGCGGGTGGCGGTCTGGAAACATATCGACCAGCTGAAGAAGAGCGGGGTCGAGATCGAATCCACAGCCAGAGGTTACCGCCTGATGGCGACGCCGGACATCCCCTTTCCCTGGCTGTTTGGAGAACGCGCTTCCCTGATTCATTACCATCCCGAACTTGATTCGACCATGAATCAGGCCAAGGAACTGGCCCGCGCCGGCTGCCCGCCGTACACGGTGGTCATCACCGACCGCCAGACACAGGGAAGGGGCCGGCTGCAGCGGGTCTGGCAGTCGGAGAAGGGCGGGCTGTATTTTTCCATGGTGCTCAGGCCGTCGCTGACTCCTAAGGAGGCTCCGCTGGTCAATTTCGCCGTGGCGCTCGACCTGGTCCTGGCCCTGGAGGAGTGCTGCGGGATCGTTGCCCGCGTCAAATGGCCTAACGACGTCCTGGTTGACGAGCGCAAGATAGCCGGCATCCTGTCGCAGATGGAGTTCGAGGCCGACCAGATCACCTTTATCAATATCGGCGTCGGCGTCAATCTCAACAACCGGCCGGAGGAGGTTGACAAGCCGGCGGTCTCAGCGCTGCAGCTCACCGGCCGAAGTGTCGATCGCGTCCGGGTGCTCTCTACATTTCTCGATCTTTTCGAGAAGCGGATGTCCGCATTTTCCCGCCAGGAGGTCACCCTGGCCTGGAAGGCCCGGACCGTCACCCTGGGGCGGCGGGTGACAGTCGCCACCGTCCGCGACACCTATGAGGGTCTGGCCGTCGATATCGACGAAGACGGCGGACTGATTCTCGAAACGGCCGACGGCGTGCGGCAGACCATTTTTTACGGCGATTGTTTCCACTCGTGATCTGCGGCAAGGGGCTCCCTTGCCGAAATTAAATAATGAACAAATAGAGGCGTACAATGAACAACCACCCGGATCTTCACAAGCTCGTACTGGCATCGCTGATGGCGGCGTTGATCGCCGTTGGCGGCTACCTCGCCATCCCCATCGGACCGGTGCCCATCGTCCTGCAGAATCTCTTCGTCCTGGTGGCGGCCCTGCTGCTCGGCAGCAAATGGGGCAGCGCCGGCGTCGCCGTTTACCTGCTGGCGGGGGCCTGCGGACTGCCGGTATTCGCCGGCGGAGGCGGAGGCCTTGGTCACCTGTTCGGCCCCCGGGGCGGCTATCTCTTCGGTTTTCTCGCCTGCGCCTTTGTGGTCGGCAAGATCTCCGAGGTGTCCGGACGGCGGCCTGTCGCGGAGATCGCCGGGATGGTGATCGGCAGCCTGGTCATCTATGCCGTCGGCGTGCCCTGGCTGAAGACGATGCTGGGCTTCAGTTACGGCAAGGCCCTGGCGGTCGGCATGTATCCCTTCGTGATCGGCGACCTGCTGAAGATCGCCGCCGCCTATGTGATCGTCAAGAGCGTCCGGCCGCTGCTCCACGGCTCGCGCCTGCCGGTCGAATCATCGGCAAAATAACGTTTTCATTTCCATGAACATCATCGAGATCCGCGGCCTGCGCCACTGTTACCCGGACGGGCGGACGAGCCTCGACGGGATCGATCTGACAATCGCCCGCGGCTCCTTCGTGGTGCTCGCCGGCGCGAACGGCGCCGGGAAATCGACGCTCCTCAAGCACTGCAACGGCCTGCTCGCCCCGCATGCCGGGACGGTCAGCGTCGGCGGCGTGCCGGTGCGGCAGGATCCGCTGCACGCCCGGCGGACGGTGGGCCTGGTGTTCCAGGATGCCGACAGCCAGATCGTCGGCGAAACGGTCTACGACGATGCCGCGTTCGGGCCGGAAAACCTCAACTGGCCGGCCGAAAGGATTAAGGCGTGCGCCCTGCGCGCCCTGGAACTGGTGGGGCTTGCGGCGATGGCGGACCGCAGCCCGCACCTGCTGTCCGGCGGTGAGAAGCGCCGCCTGGCGATTGCAGGCGTCCTGGCCATGGAGCCGGAGGTGATCATGCTCGACGAACCCTTCGCCAATCTCGATTACGACGGGGTCCGCCGCATCCTGGCCCAGCTTGTCGCCCTGCACGGGAGCGGCAAGACCATCGTCGTCTGCGTTCACGACCTGGAAAAGGTGCTGGCCCATGCCGGGCGGCTGATCATCATGCGGGAGGGGCGGATTGCCGCCGACGGCCCGCCGGAGGCCGTAGTGCTCGAGGCCGAAACCCACGGGGTCCGCATCCCCGCCGCCGTTCGCCTGGGAGGCACGGTCGAATCGTGGCTGCGATAGCCTTCGGCTTCCGGTCGGGACGCACCGTCCTGCACGGGCTCGACGCCAGGGTTAAGCTGGCGGCCCTGGTGTTCATCAGCATGGCCGGCCTGTACGCGGGGCTCCCGGGCCTTGTTCTCGCCTTTCTCGCCGCACTCTGCCTGCTGGCTCTCGCCCGCTGTTCGCCCTGGCGCTGTTTCCTCGGGATGAAGTGGTACCTCGTCCTGCTCGCCTGCGTTTTTCTCGCGAGGGCCTTGACGACGCCGGGCGATTTGATTTCCGACCTACCCTGGCTGCCGGCCAGCCGACAGGGCGTCCATGTCGGACTGCTTGCGGCCGGCCGGCTGCTGGTCGTCACCCTCTTCGGCCTCTTGGTCACCTTCACCACCCGGCCCTCGGACATCCGCACGGCGGTCGAATGGTTGCTGCGGCCGATCCCCTTCATCCCCCATCGCCAGGCGGCGACGATGATCGGCCTGCTGGTGCGCTTCATTCCGGTCATCCTGTCCCAGTCGGCGGAGCAGCAGGAGGCCCTGCGGGCCAGATCCATCGAAAACTGTAAAAATCCGCTCAGGCGCATCACCACGCTCTGCATGCCCCTGCTGCGCCGGACCTTCATCACTGCCGACCGGCTGGCCTCGGCGATGGAAGCCCGCTGCTACGGGACGGAGAGAACCATCCCCTGCCGTCCTGTCACGGCGAGGGAGTGGTCGGCCATGGTGGCGATCGCGGCTTTCTGCGCCCTGATGCTCGGCATCTCGTAGGACTGCGAGATCTTTATCGCTTCGATGAAGGATGTGCCTGTGGGGCCCATCCCGGACTCCTGGTACATCACATCCCCCTCCTTGGCCCAGACGTAATGGGGAACGTTGGCGGGGGTTACGTACACACCACCGGCAGGAACGGCGACGCCCCCGACCTCGTGGAAATTCTCGTCGAATCCGACATGGACTGTGCCCGCAAGCACGGTGGTGATACGCTCATCCGGATGGGTGTGTGGAGGTATCCTCGCTCCCGATGCAAGCTTGACCCGAAGCATGTAATGCCCCGGCTTCTGCTCGGCCCCGACTACCCATGCCGCCTGCAGGCCCGGCAGGTTCGGCGGACTCCCCCAGCGGAGCGTATCCGGGAGAATGGGTTCAGGGGCAACGGTCCCCGCAAATGCGACGCCTGAGCACATGCTGAGAGCCGCCAGTATAATTGCCGCAAGCTGCCTCATGGTTTTTTTCCTTCAAGGTGGTTCCCGGGGTAAAAAAGGCTTCGGTTCTTTCATCCTCTGACGACAACATACACGAACAGAACGCCCAACGAAAATTGAGCATTCGACTCAACCGGATTTTTCCTCTGACTGGCCCGCGGATGGTGGAAGTTCGGCAAGAATGGAAATCACCAAGGCCGCAAGCGCCACAATCTGAAGAATCGCCCGCGAGGCGTGCGCAAGCTCCCACTGGTCCCGCAAACGCGCCCAATCGGTAGGCAGCGTTTCGGGTGACAGGGGTACCAGCGCAGCATTCACCGGGGAGACCCAGATCCAGAAGATCGCGTGCGTGACGACAAGGCATGCAGCGGCAACCGCCGTCCAAGAAAAAGCCCTCCGGCACTTGCGGATAGCAACCACGAGCACCAAAGCGGCAACAACCGCCGCTATCTCGCAAACTCCGGAAACCATCCCATACGCGGGATAGAGAGTCTGCAGGAGGTGCAGCCACAGCGCACCGTCATAGTTAAGCTTGGCCGGCATCTCCAAAAGATGGGCAAATGCGGCGCTCAGGCTGAGCGATGTCAGCATGATCGTCAGGAATCGTAGAGTCTTCACAGCGTCCTCAGGTTTCACGGATTCGTCGACAAACGGGAAAATAACGGGAGTCCCAAAACAGCTTTTAGCAATCCTCGCCTTCGCTCAAACCAGTGGAAATCCCGGGGTTCATTCGGTAGTGCGCTTGACCGGAGAAGATGCGGGGGCACCGTCGGGCAAGAGATTCCCCTCTTTGGAAATGGCGAGATCTTCCTCGACCGCCTTGTCAAGGTATCTGTCCACGGATACATCGGCGCTCCGGGCTTCCTGTTCGATGGAACCTGTCACTGGTTCCGGCTTCAAAGATTCGGGCTTTTTTCCCGTCCGCCCTTCGGGCACGGCCTCCTTGGGTGCTATCGACTTGAATTTTTGAATATGCAGAGCATAGGTTGCGTTCGGCATGTAGATGCCATTATAATCGAGTGCTTTTTTGACCAGGCGTATTGCCTGGCTTCTGGCTTTGAACCAATCGGACCTCCTCTGGTCGACCCAGCCGAAGAAGCGCACGTTAACGCTGTATCCACCTATTTCCTCCACGAGCATAAAGGGAGCCGGCTCTTTGAGAACGCCTTCCATTGCCGCCAGGGTCCGGCGTGCGACTTCCTGCACGAAAAGCATGTCCTCTTCCATGCCGACCCCGATGGAAAAGTCGAACCTGCGTAAGGGATTGCGGGTGTAATTACGGATCGTGCTTTTGAAGACTGTGGCATTGGGTACACGGACCTGATTGCCGTCAAGGGTTAAGAGGATGATCTCTCTTGCGGTCATGCGCACCACTTTTCCCTCCTGTGAACCGACGAGCACCAGGTCGTTCACAAAAAAGGGGCTGTGGAAGCTGAGCAATAAGCCTGAAATGTAGTTCTCTACGATGTCGCGAAAGGCAAAGCCGATGGCTATTCCCAATACCCCCGCGGTTCCGATTACCGCTCCCATCAGGGCCGTCAAGTCCAGGATGTCGAAGGCAATGAGCAGACCCGCCAAAATTATCAGCGATTTGAGAAATTGGCGGATTACGCCGGTAAGGAGTACGTTTATGCCAAGTCGACGATAAGGCCAGTCCCATCGGCCAATCAGGTTGGAGAGAAGCCAGAAGAACAGCAAATTGAGAATCGCCATCAGGATCAAAGGCAGCCCATTGGCAAACCTGCCGGCAAATTTTTCAGCTTTCCTGATAATACTGTAAAGGCGAGGTTCCACCTCGATTTCTTGCTCAAGCTTATTCTGAACATACACCACACCTTCGAATTGAGATGCCAGATGCGCCGCCTCCTTCCCCAGCAAGGCGCTGGAGGTCGAGCCTCGAAGGGTTACGACACCGCTGACGACATCCGGTTCAATCTTGCGGAATTCCTGGATACTGGAAAAAACCGCACGAAGACGTGCCTGTAGCGCCTCATCCGGAGCGGGTTCGAGGGGAATCTCACGCTTGAGAGGCTTTTCACCCGGCTCTGTCGAGCCGGGTGGGGCAGCAGTTTGAGCGTAGCAGAGAGCGGTATTGTGGGAAAATGCGATCCATATCAGCGAGAGGATTGATATTGAAACCAGGCAATATCGTATGCTTAGCACTTGCATCACAACTCCACGAATCGGATCGGCGGTTGCCATGCAGCAGCGATGAGTGGGGTGAAAACGAATGCCTCATCAATACACAGTGTCGATGTCAACTGTCGTCCGGCTTCCCAGGGCATCGAAGTTTTCGTTCAGCCAGGCTTCCGCGGTGTTGTAGCCCACGTCGTGCAGGTGCTTCAGGAATTCCCACTCGGCGTTGAGCTTGCTGGAAACACTGAGTTCCTTGAGTTCCGCATCGGCATTGATACGGTGGAAGAAAACCTCCTTGAAGGGCTTTTCCTTCAGGTCTTTTGTCGCTTCCTTCAACTTGGCAATGGTCCGAGCTTCCTTGATCAGCGAGGCATTGAATGAGATCTCGTTGATGCGATTGAGTATTTCCGAGGCCTTGCGCGGGAGTTCCTCGCGATGTATGGGGTTGATCTGCACGACGATGATGTCCTGCCCCCCGACTTCGTCGATCAGTGGAAACAGAGCCGGGTTACCCATATAACCACCGTCCCAGTAGGCTTCGCCATCGATTTGCACGGCCTGAAACATGAAAGGCAGGCAGGCGGACGCCAGCACCATGTCCACGGTCATTTCCTCGCGGCGAAAAATCTTCAGCTTGCCGGTCCGCACATTGGTGGCGGCGACGAACAGCTTGATTCCCTCAGCGTGCCGCACATGTTCGAAATCGATCAGCGCGTCAAGCTGCAGTCGAAGCGGATTGAAATCCATAGGATTGATCTCGTAAGGTGAGACCATTCGCGACAAAAGGTCGAAGAAGATGAATCCCGGCGAGTAATCGAGCGTCCAGCGCCCGAGTACTCGATCCAGCGGTGTCCGCTGGAAAGGCGAAAACCTCGCCGAGTCGCTGATCGCTTGCCAGAAGTTATGGAGGGCCTCCTGGGCGCCTCTCCTGCCACCGCGGTCCAAGCCGTCTGCCAATGCGACCGCGTTCATCGCGCCGGCACTGGTGCCGCAGATCCCTTCGATCCGGACCCGATCATCCCCGAGCAGGTAGTCGAGTACTCCCCAGGTAAAGGCGCCGTGAGAACCTCCGCCCTGCAGTGCGAGTTCTATCAGTTTCATTCTGAGCCTCCCCCTTTCCTGACTTTTAATGCGGGCTGGCGCCCGCAACCCAAGGGTTATTTCCCCTCCCACTACAGAGGGGACTCTTTTCAGTACCCCAAATTTTTCAAAAATGAATTTCTATGGTCCTAATTTGCAGCTGTTTAAGTTTCGCCTGGTTGCAGGCGGTTGCCTCCATGCGGTTTACATTTGCGATAGCGGTAGCGTCAGCAGCCAAACTAAAGTCACAATCGCCACGACATAATCCATGCCAAGGAGAAAAAATCGCACTTTCAGTGAGGCGATCTTCGAGAGGATGCCACCGATGAAAAGAACAATGGAGAAAAGCACAGTCATGAACACATAATCGGATGAAATGCGCTTCGCATAGTAGGCGTCATCCATTCTCATCTCCGCTTCCTTCCTCATCTGCTCCGCCTCTTTTGTGTAGCTTGGCGCAATTTTCTCGGTGTATTCGGGCATGGCGAGCGGGTGAGGCGGGGCATCAGGGTTCTCGAGCGGATCGGTCGCCAGCCATGCTTCCAATAGCTCGCGAAGCTCCGGGCGCACATGCTGGAGATGGAAATTTGCAACCTCAACATTTTTTTCGATGATTGCGGTCGCAAAGTTCAGAACCGAAATGCTGTCAACTATCATGCTGTTCTCGGCGACCAACTGCTTTTCGGTAGCTATACGACCTATAGCGTATGAATTGGCTATGCTGAAGCTCTGCTTCCCACTCCACAGTCCAGCCTGATAACTGCACCAGGCTGTGGCCACCACCACGGCAGACAGGAGGATTGCCTGGGCGATTTCGATTTTATTTTCTTTAATCTCAGCTTCCATGGTCGTACATCTCCAGAAGTACATGGATTGTATTTCCGTTTATACAGATGCTGTGGATTTTACATTGACATTTATTGAATCATGTTCGCTGCTTTCGAATTTGTGTTTTAGATGTGGAAGAAGACAGTGCTGCCGCAAGGTCTTGTCTAATGCGAGCTGACGCCCGCAACCCGAGGGTCGTGATCCCCTCCAACAGCAGAGGGGATAAGTACCTTCACGAAATTCGCTCTTAAAAAGCAAGAAAACGAATTTCTAAGGTACTAATGCAAATTAATAAATAGCATTTATGAATCTTGGAGCACAGGTTTTGCAACTATTTAATGGGTATTTATTTCTGATATAAGATAACGTGCTAATGATTGATCCATGCATGTTCAATTGAATAATTAGTTTGTTATGAAGTCGCTAAATAGCTTATTGTCTATTTGTGAAACAGTCAACTGTTAATTTTCTGAAGAAATTGCAAGCCTTGTTTGTTTGTGTGCAAATATTCAGAGATTAGTTATGTTTACTAGATTTTATTTTTACCAAGTATATGATGCTTATGAAAAAATATGAGTTTGAAAAAAAGTACATGCAGTTGGAGAGATAGAGTCGTTCCCTTTGGAAAATAAATATACATGTGAATAGGTTGTAAGTTGAAATGGTGTTGACAAACATTTAGTGTGAAGGTAATTTCATAACAAATAAAGTATGCGTATAAGTACGTGATTATCGCTATTTTTGCCTCGTATTCATCCATCTATCTATTAAACGCCTCAGAAAATGCTAAAATTAGTATGAATGCGGCATAATTTTCAGATAATAGTAAGGGTTGCCTTTATAGGTAGCGAATGAAATTATCATAATTATCAAGAAATACCCGTGGTAGTTAGAGTGACAGCGAAATTACAAGTTAGGATAGGAGGATTGGAAAATGACGTCCCATGGACGCCGGATGCTGATCGGAGTAACAATGGTCCTCTTGATTATCGCCTTGCTGGTTGTCTTTTTTTACCGGCCCACCCGGCTTGCGTTGGAACGTGCAGAGGCCTTTCGATTCCGTCGTATGCTGGTCACGAGATTGGGTGACCAGAACATCTACCGGTTCTTCTATGCAACTAATCGCGAGTTTGAAAGCAAGGACGGCCCCTTGGAGGAAAGCTTTGGTAATCGGCGGAAGGAAAAACTCACCTTCGGCATGTTTGACACAAGCATCGAGCCCACATTGGGGATTGGAATGATCGTCAACCCGACCGATTGGTTCCAAAATGAAGAAATCCAGCTTAAGCAGGTACATTTGTTGAGCGAGAGCGAATTTCTGAACTATGTCCGCGAGCAGGTCTTCGCTTCCCGCAATCGATCGCTTCTCATCAGCATAAATGGCTTTCGAGAGCGCTTTCCCTCGGCATTGCGCAAGACCGCGTTTTTGATCCATGTGTTGGACATCGATACGCCGGTCCTGGTTTTTGATTGGCCGGGTGATCAGGGATCGACGCCGCGCGGTTATCGACGTGCCCGTCGGATTGCCGGAGAGTCGGGGATTGAACTAGCCAGGACGCTCGAGTTGATCATTGGCCAGGTTCGGCCCGACAGACTGTGGCTGGTGGCAAACAGCATGGGCGGAGAAGTTGTTGTTCACGCCTTCAGCATGCTACACCGGCAGGCAGATATGGCTGACCCGGATATCGAGATCGAGCACGTGATATTTACTGCCCCCGATGTCGACAGTGCTGCTTTTGAAGACAAATTTAAAAGTGAAATCAAAGCTCTTGCCGGGAATCTGACCGTGTATGTTTCCTCCAATGATCGTGCATTGTTGATGAGCCGTGTTATCAACCGGGAAAGGCGACTTGGCGAAAGCACGCTGAATCATCGAAATCCCGATCAACTCGAGACGGCCAAAGGATTTTTTGAATTGATCGAGCCCCAAAATGATCGCTTTTCCCTGGTGGATGTGACGCCGGTGAATCGGACTCGCAATTTTCATAATTTCAGTCTGGAAACACCAGAATTTTTCGATGATTTGTATCTGCGACTCGTCAATATCGACATGCCTAGAAGTCGACAGGAATATCGAATCGAAGCTGCCAACGGCAGAGCTTACTGGGTCTTGACCAGCGGACGATAAGACAACGTTCATACCACGAGAGTGTATGCGCCGCCTATTGATTGGCTCAATGTTGTTGTGCGGAATAGTTGTGGCATTCGGTGTCCAATTTCAGGGACGCAGGGGCCCACCGTTGGAACTTTGGCACACAGAAGCCCTGCCGGCGGAATTCTCGGCCAAAAATTCGCATGAGATTCAAAATCTTGACGACTACAGGCAATTGGAGCAGAGACTGTTCGCGCAGCTCGAGGAAAAAATCTACGCCGATACCAAAACAGGGTCAGGCTACGAGCTTGTGCGCTACAGTTCCGGCAGCAGGGCGGATCCGCAAACACGCGGGCTCAATTGGAACCGCAGTTTTGAGCTTGAGGCCGACGAACCGGTCGGCGGTGTCCTGCTGCTGCACGGCATGTCGGATTCACCATATAGCCTGCGGGCTCTTGGGGAGATCCTCAACAAGCGCAGATACTGGGTCATTGGCCCGCGGTTACCGGGGCATGGAACAGCGCCGTCGGGATTGAAGAGTGTCACCTGGGAGGATATGGCCGCCGTTGTGCGGCTGGGAATCAAGCATCTTTCTGAAAAAATAGGGAAAAAGCCGATTCACATTGTGGGATACTCGACCGGGGCCCCTTTGGCATTGGATTTTACTCTCGACGCTCTTGATGGCAAAGTGACACCATTGCCGGATAGCCTCATCCTGATTTCCCCGGCCATAGGCATCCATCCGGCGGTCGGGCTTGCCGGTCTGAAGGACAGCCTGTCCAGAATCCCCGGCCTGGGACGCCTTGCCTGGGTGTCTATTCAACCGGAGTTCGATCCCTACAAGTACAATTCGTTTACGGCCAATGCCGGGTCACAGGTTCATCGCATCACTCGGTCGGTCGCCGACCGCATTGCGAATCTAACCCAGGCAGGATTGTTAGAGAAGCATCCTCCCGTACTGATTTTCAAGTCGACCGTCGATGCGACGGTTTCAACCCATGCCGTCGTTGATCGACTGCTGAACCGCTTGGGGCCTTATGGGCATGAACTGGTGCTTTTCGACATTAATCGTGCTGCCGCTGCCGGGCCCCTGCTGGTTTTCGATCCCGGCCTGTTGACCAACCGGCTGATGGACGACCGAACATTGCCATTCACGTTGACGGTGGTCACCAACGAAAACCCGAAGAGCCTGCAGGTCGTTTTCCGCCGAAAGGATCCGTTTTCAAAAGATATGACAAAAACTGTCTCCTTGGACCTTGCCTGGCCGCCCAGCGTAATTTCTCTATCCCATGTGGCCCTGCCTTTTCCGCCCGACGATCCTCTCTATGGCCAGCGTTCGCCTGATGATGCCGATGCTCTGTTTCTTGGCCAGATGGCCATAAAAGGCGAACTCGGATTGCTCAGACTATCCGGTGACTGGCTGCTGCGCTTGAGGCATAACCCATTTTTCGAATTTCTCGAACGCCGCACCCGGGAATGGGTCGATATGCACGGGGATCGGCAGCAATGAGATCGAGGTCGCAAGAGGTTTGACGCCTTTCTGGGAAAGCTCTTTTTCGCTCAGCGAGCAACCGCACCTTCGGCTGGACCATAGCCGTATAATCGATGAGCAGGGCTTCGTATTCGGCGGCGAACTGTGAGAGCAGCAGAGCCCGGCCGCGCATGACAGTTCCCAAATGGACCGAGTGGAGCGCAATCGAAAGAGACAATCGAATGCGGGCTGCGCCCGCAACCCAAAGGGCTGTAATCCCCTCCCACAACAGAGGGGATAAGTACCTTCACGAATCATTCTTAAAAAACAAGAAATGAATTCTAAGGTACTAAATGACGCCCAGGCGTGTAAGCGCCTTGAGCAGAAACCACGTTCCAAAGATCACCGCAAAAATAATGGTGATTATACGGCTGTTGCTTGTGAGCCAACTTCTCAACGCCTGCAGGATTGCGGTCGATCGAGCGGAGGAAGATGTCGCGAGCGCCAGGATGCCGAAGGGAGCTGTATGCGCAAGCAACACGAACAGAAGGAACGTGAGCAGTGAGAGCTTCGTGCCGATGTGCGCGTACGTAATTGCACTGATTGCTGCCAATGTGAAAACCAGGAACTTCACGCTCAAAGTCATGAACCCGGCTCCCGCCCCAAAAGCTGCAAGAGGGGACATCGTGCCGGCCTTCGACAACCACTCTGGTGGAGGTGCATCTTCGTCTTCAGCCCCAAAAGCCGTGCGCAAAGCTTTCGCATAGAGCAGGAGGGACAACACGAGGAGCAGAGCCCCGAGAAAATACCGCGGTTCCGAATTCAAGTCGGCTTCGCCAGGCGCAAGCACAACACCAAACAACAGGCCTTGGAGCATACGGACCATCACCATGCCTGCCACCCACGCGTAGGCAGCCCGGAGCGACGAACGCACCAAGGCCAGGGTCACAACAGTTTGCAGCGGCAAGGCTGCACTGACGAGTATCAAAGGCGTGAGCTCGCTCCACAGTGCGAACATGGGTGAGTCCCTCCATTCAGGTGCCGCATAATGCACGAATGCGGCAGATCCTTTCAACGTTCCCTGGAGCCTACTTTCGGTTTTCGCGTGAAGCCGGTGGCGTAGGTCTGGTTTTGGCGCGATCAAATGGAATGCAAATCCCGGAATGCAAGTCCCCTGTACGGAGCCACCTTTTTTCCCTATCTATTCATTGATAATAACTTGGGTTTTTCGGATCAAGTTCTCATACTCCAAAACCAGTGATACGGTGGCGACAGATGACAAAAGATGAGTCAGCCCATTTTTTTTGCAGGCAATCCCTGACTCGTTGTTACTCTTTGACTTAGCGGGTTATTGTCTCAGGGGACTCGCCGCGGCACCCCGATTGATCACCGCCGACTCCGATCTGCCGCGCAAATAATATGTGAGGCAAATGATGCGCAAAGGGTTGGTTGTTCGACCTTGGAAATCACTGTTTCAATGCCTGGGACGAGCTGTCGTTGGCTTGCCGATGCGGACCGAACCTCGCTCATGGGGCGGGGCGGCGCAGACCTAGACCACCTGCACATGGAGGATACCATGATCTTTCCCGCCAGAGATAACCCCTATTCGTTCGATGCCTTTCTCCAACGCCGGAATGGTTTCGACTATTATGCCGATGATCCGTTTCTGCAGAGAATCGTACGATATCACGGTGGAAAGGATTGGGAGAAAATAAATGCGGCGGTGCGCAGGCTCTCGGCCACGGCGTCCTTTCGCTGGCGGGATATGGCCGATGCTGCAGCCCGGCCGGAAAACAGGCCGTTTCTGCTCCATTATGACGGCCATCATCACCGTATCGACCGCATCGTCCGGCCTCCGCAGACAACGATCATGGAACGGGAGGTTTTTGCCGAGGCCTTGTTTTCCAGGCGCATCGACCCCCTCGAGCGGTTGATGAAGATGTTTGTCATCTACCAGAACGGCGAAGCCTGCGTGGCCTGCCCGCTGGTGTGCACCGAAGGTCTGGTGGCCTTGCTGGAGGCTTTTGTCGACACCCCTGAGACGCAGGAGATTCTCGCCCACTGCCGGGACGGGATCGCCGGCGATTTCGGCATTGGGGCGCAGTATCTGAGCGAAATACAGGGAGGCTCGGATATTCCGGCCAACGTCTTGGAAGCCGTTCAGGAAGACGGGACCTGGCGCCTCTTCGGCACCAAGTTCTTCTGTTCGGCCACCCAGGCCGATTATGCCGTGGTGACCGCCAAACCGCGGGGGACGGAGAAAGTGGGGCTGTTCGTGGTGCCCTCCTGGCTGCCGGGCGACAAGGAACGGGAGATTCGCAACGGTTTCACCATCGATCGGATGAAATGGAAAATGGGCACTTCCGAGTTGCCCACCTGCGAAATTACTTTCCGCGGGGCATTGGCCCATCCGATCGGGCCGATCGATCGTGGCCTTGCCAATGTTGTCGGCATCGTCCTGACCTATTCCCGTCTGACGGTGGGGCTCTCGGGCGCGGCGAGCATGACCCGGGCGGCCCGCGAGGCCCGGCAATACGGCGAATTCCGCGAGGCGTTCGGCCGCCCTATCCTGCAGTTCCCCATGGTGGCCGGTCAGATCGAAGAGCTCGCAAAATACGCCAGGCGCTCCACGGCGGGGGCGTTCAAATTGTATGGAGAGTTCGGCAAGCTGGAAGGAAAGGTCAAGGTCGGAGTCCGTCAGGACGATCCGCCGCAGCTGAGGCGGAAGCGCTTTGAAGTGCGCGAACTGGTGATGTTGCAGAAGATCACGGCTTCCCGGGATGCCGTCGACCAGCTGCGCCTTGCCATGTCGATCTTCGGCGGCCACGGCGTCATGGAAGATTTCTCGGCCCTGCCGAGGCTCTACCGCGATGCCGCCGTGAACGAATTGTGGGAAGGACCGCGCAATGTTCTGCTCAGCCAGATTCATCGCGACCTGCAGAAGGCAAGGGATTGGTACAGGCCATCCGCTTTTGTCGAAAATGTGCTTTCGGGCGCGGAAAAGTCTGCGGCCTGCGAACTGGCCGAGGAAGCCGAGGAACTGGTCGCTTTCAAGAGTCTTGATGAAATCAGCGAGCCGGCGGTTCAGACCTGCCGGCGGTGGAATAGCTTCTGCCACCGGCTCTTTCACGCCTATCAGGATCTGGCGCTGGCGGAGGTTGGCCAAATCGACTGATGGAGAGGGCGGAGACGGGTGTGTGCTCTTGAGAGGACTATAAATTCAAATCACCATTCATGGTTGACGACAACTCAAGCGGTCAGTATAGCCTAACCGTAGGGGTATAAGTAATATTTGAATGAGTTCAATTTCATTGTCGCTCATAACGGCTCTTACGCTCTGAAATGCCGACGACTCAGTGTCGGCAGGCTCTTCCCTTCGCAAGCGGCTTAGCAGTATCACCTTCAGGAGATAGCGCATGTTCCCGATCCGTGATGAGAATCCGAGTGTTCATACCTCCATTGCCACGTATGCGATCATTGGGATCAATGTCGCAACCTGGATCATCCTGCAGGGGATGGGTAAAAATCCCGAGCTGGTCACTTCCATCTGCAATCATGGCCTGATCCCAGGAGAGTTCCTCGGCAGCCTGCCCCAAGGTACGGAAGTGCCTCTGGCCCGCGACTTTGTCTGCGTCATCGGCGGCGGGGCCGACTGGCTCTCGCCCCTGACCTCCATGTTCATGCATGGCGGCTGGCTGCACCTCATACTCAATATGTGGTTCCTGGCCATTTTCGGCGACAATGTCGAGGATGCCATGGGATATGCGCGATTTTTCATATTTTATCTGCTCTGCGGCCTCGGCGCCGTCTCACTGCAGCTGCTGGTCAATCCGAACAGCGCCGTACCCATGGTCGGGGCCTCCGGCGCCATCGGCGGGGTGATGGGCGGTTATGCCCTGCTCTACCCCAGAGCGCCGGTGCATATGGTGATTTTTTTGGGATTCTTTGTGACCCGCATTATCGTGCCGGCCTATCTGATGCTGGGCTACTGGTTCCTGCTCCAGCTGCTGAGCGGTCTGCCGACCATCGGCCGGGCTACCGGCGGCGTCGCCTTCATGGCCCATGTTGGCGGCTTTGTCGCCGGCATCGTCCTGGTACGACTCTTCTGTAAGACGGATCGGCTGCAGGCATGCCGAAAGAAGAAGGGGGCTTTCAAAAAAATGCTCGGCAGACCGGACGACTGAGCTTTCTGCAACGGGGAGGCGAGGGGAGAGGTCGCTCGGCCAAATCAGAAATACTGGCAATGATCGGCCTTGGTCGCCTTCTCTTCCAAAAACCAGAGCGAATCGACAATGCCATCCGCCTCCGGGATGAGCTGCGACTCGTCAACGTCGAAGGTGGCAGCTGCGAGTCGGCAGCCATAGAACCTCGCGTTGCCCGTCTCCTTCACCAACTTGATGAATTCATGAATCTCGACCGGGTCGCCGTCACGCCGCAATCTGTCCTTGAACTACTCTTCTTCTGCAGCGTGCCTGCTGTCAATCTTGACCGCTTTGGCGCCTTTTTCCGTGAGAACCCGCACCGCCCAAAGAACAAAGAGAAGGTCGACCTCGACGCCCTGCTTGGCCGCGACGTAGGCGAAGGTCAACGGCGTGAAGAGCCGATCGTAGGCGTCATCTCGAATAACAATGGCCATCCTTTTCATGGTGATTCCTCCTGTATCACAATGCCGGCTGCACGCCGACGCTCAGGCGCCGAGAACTCTCGACCCGCCCTTTCGGAGAGTGAACTCACCGAGTGTGCGATGAGCCACTGCGGCCAAGAATTCAGGAAGCGGCTCGTGTTCCCGTCAGGGCTGAGTCAGAGCCGGGGGAAGGTCAAGCCGAATCTCGTGCATAGCCCCGGCACGCTGTCGAAATCCATGTCGAGTGAATACTTTCTGTTGATCTCCCCAAACTTTCCCACATCGCCCCAGGCCGCGGCAACTTCCCGAAAGTAGTTCTCGAACCCTGCAGGCGAAATGATCTCGATGATCTCGCATGGCGTATCGCCCGGGTTCCAGAAGGTGTGCCATTGGCGGCGCGGCTTGAATACCCACGCTCCCGGACCGGCGGTAACAACCTCGTCCCCCAGCAAAGCTCCCAGCGTGCCGGTCAAGACGTAGGACAGCTCATCCTCATTGTGGTGATAGTGAAGGGGAGCGGCCAGGGCGCGGGGGGCGAGAGGATGGTGAACGATGGAAAATCGTTGACCTGTGTCCACGCCCTCGACCTTCCAGTGTACGCCGAGCCCCCCGAAATCGAAGCTGTCTCCATCGACGGGCAGAAGAATTCTAGCGTCCATCGACTCCCTCCTTGAGCACCTCGGGAAATCATTTCTTGTTTCTGAAAGCGACGTGACCGTTTCCCGGCGTTGATGCCGGTGAGGCCGGCCACGACGGTGGCAATCACATCGTATTGATCCGCTCTCAGCAATACACTGTAACTGCTCGCCGCCTGGATACAAGGAGGATCCGTGGTTGGCCTGACCATAAATTTCATTGGCAGGCTTCAGCCAGTCCGGTGGAATGGCTTGTGCATGCCTGGCACGGGCGTGAATCTGGAGCAAGCCCCCCGAGTGTAAACCTTCTTACGGGTGGTGGCAGGCCCAATCAGCATCTTCTCGAGCAGACCATTTGCCGCTGACAAGTGCTCCCTTGGTCCTGCGCACGGTACCGATCGCTTCCGCAGCGGTGAAGAGGGCATTCGCACGGTCACCGGGCTCCGCCCTCAAGCCGGGCTTGCCATAATCCCCTTGATATAGCCCGTACCCCTGAAAATCGACAGTTGCTCGTTGCGCCGTGTTGCGCCTTCCCGGGCGAGGCCGATGTGCACCCAGTTCCCGTATTCATAGATCAGTTGATCGTACTCGATGCCTGATGCGGCGATCCTTCGGGCCACCTCCAGAGGGCTGCCGAAGGCAGGTGCCGTGAAATCAACCGCGAGCCCCTCCATGTGTGCACTCGTTTTTGACCCGCCTATCGCCTGATTGAGCTTCAGGCAGCGGTATCCGCTGCTCACCAGGACAGGCAGGCCTCCGAGCAGCGCCCGAACCTCCTCGAGTATGCCCGCCAGGCGCACAAGGTTTGTCTGGATGGCAGGCGACGGTGAATTGTCTATGCCGTGGCGGGCGGCGGTTTGGCTGACAATCAGCTCTTCTTCCGTGAAGTGTTCGCTTAACTTGTTCGGCATTTTTTCTCCTTTTTATCATCCACGAAAGGAATGCTTAATGGGTAGAAGAGAATTTTCCAAAACCTGGGTTCTGACTTTTAACCAGTTCAACTCCCAGTGAGGCCAGTTCGTGGGCCTGGCTGGGCTGCAACAGGTTCAGCATAACCAGATAGACGCCATTTGGCCCGAAAAGGGTCATCAACTGACCGGAGCCCGATCTTTGTGATTGTTTCAGCGGATAGCGCGCAGCCCAATCCGCAAGCCGTGTCGCGGTCCTCGAATTCAGCAGCTGATGAGCCGAGGAAGGAGAATTGGTGTACGCCATGAAGTGTCGCTCGAGCGCCGGGTCAAGCGGAGCCAGGGGCATGGCCTGTTCCAGGCCGGGCGTATCCTCCGGCAAAAAACCGTGGAGCGAGAGGGCCTGCCGGATAAACAAACTGCCCAGAGACGCCAGCAAACCTCCCGACGGCTGTCCTTCGGCTTTCTGCGCCACAAAGAGAAATATACCCGGCGTCTTGTAGTCCGGCGAATGCCAGCGGGCTCCGGTGGGGGTGGAGGAACTGGCGGTATACATCGGCTGAATTCGCCAGTGTACGCCGTTCGTCTCGTGGATTTCGGTGGCCTGCGTCAGCTCCGCGGGCAGGATCCCGGCGGGGATGCGGTTGGTATCCTGAATCCCGAGAAATTCGCGCAGTCGGTCTGCACACCGTTCCTTCCCTTCCCAGCCGGAGGAACTGAACGACCGGAAGGGGATTACCTGTCCGTCCTTCCGCAATACAGTCAGCCGGTAGGCAAAACCTCTCCTGGGACTCGCACTGCGTTCCACATTTATGCCGGCGATCTCGTCAAAAGACATCGCTTTCCAGGTATGGCGCAATGCAGAGCGGTAATCGAGTTTCAATATTCGTTTCATCCGGTCGGCGCTGATGGTCAGGACGCTGCTGAAAAGCAGGAATCCCAGGCCGACAGCCGCAAAGATGGCTCCGAAAACAGGCTGATCTCCATCAAGGAGGATAAAAGTGCCGCCGCCCGCGAAAAGAATGCCGAGTACCCACTGAAGTATCGGAACATCACGGATTACCAGCTGAGAGTTGTTTTGTCGCATGAAAACCTCAATTTCTTTCTTCGGGCCTCGTGAACGGGGTGCTTTCTTGCTGAAACCTGGATCGGAACACCCTTTTGTCTCGCGGAGAATAAAAACGCACTATTTCAATTTCGTCAGCCGGACCAGTGCGTGTGGTGGATCGACAGACCTCCAGTGGGGCGGCGGCGTATGCCTATGAACTCGCCCAGCGAATCAGGTATGACCAGTTCGTAGGTGATAATGTCGTCGGAAAATAAGCCATTCGCGGTGACGTCGCGGTATTCGCGACCTGCGAGAAGCTGCTGGACGATGACGCGCGCCTTGTCGAGCGAGTGGTCGGGCAGGATGAGCAGCCGGCTCTGTCCTTCCCAGCCGCACTCGACAACCTCGATGGCGCCGTATCTTAATGGACGTACGAGGACCGTCAGAACCCTTTCGCCTTGGATCGGATTGGCGAGCATCGTTTCGAACGGGACTCCTAAGTCGAGACCCGCGGCATATTGCTCAAGCGACCGGACATCCTCGGTCGGAAGGGGCAGTGGCCCGGCATCCGCTTCACCGGCAAGCGGGCCGACAATGCTGCCGCTGCGGTCAACGAAGAAGAACTCATCCTCGTATTGCACCAGAACTCGGCCTCTCAAGAACTCGGAGGCGGCCGTGAAACGCGGCGCGACCCTGTATGTCCCGGCGGAGTCAATGAAACCCCAGCGGAAGCGAGGCGGCTCCTCCCCTTGCGCCATGGCGTCGATCTGCACCCAGACGCGGGCCAAACCTTCACGAAAATCGGATGCGTAACCGAAGCGAGGGGGGATAATGACACGGTCGCCGATGCGGAAGCCCCACGGTGAGTCCGGGAGATCGCCTTCTCGGAACGGCTGCGCCTGGCCGTCCGGCGGCTGGGCGAGCGTTGCGTCCCTCTTGCCGAAATCGGTCTGCATCTCTGATCGAGTGATCGATCCGGATGTACTACCAGCGCAAAAAGGGGGGAGCAAAATAATGTACATCACGGCGATGTGCCGCAGCAGTAAGGAAAGCATGCGAATTCTCAGGATATTCTGGTGAATTTCTTGTGTGTCATCAGTTTCTGCTGATAACGCGAGCGCAGCGGGTCTGGTGGCCGCTATCTGATTACTTCAATTTTTACGTCAATCAAACCTGAAGAGGTGTTGCCGATACTTCTGAAAGAGGATTTTGAAAGGTCAATAATGCGGCCTTCTTCGAATGGCCCCCGATCATTTATTGTTACAGCAACACTTTTTCCGTTGTTTACGTTCGTTACCTTTACATTTGATCCGAAAGGCAACTCCTTATGTGCAGCCGTTTTCAAATCATGCCTGTACAGATCTCCACTGGCAGTCCTTCGGTTCTGATGCTTATCTGCATAGAAAGAAGCTTTGCCGGATTCAGTATATCCTGTCCAGTCCCTGTCAGTATAATGTCGAACTGTGCTGCATCCGGGAATAATGATGAAATATGCGAAAACCAATAATGTTCTCAAAATGATTTTCGCTTTGATATCTTTCATGATCATGAATGGTTGTCGTGAACGAAAACATCTGCGGTTAATCCGTAGAATGTGCAGCCTTCGTGTCAAGAATAATTTTACCCTATCTAAGGGTTTAAGCCTATCTAAATGCATCATAATTTCCGTTGCAACAGAATTGTTTCCTTAATCACCACATTCTTCTCCCTGTTTGGGGCAATTCTGTCAATCTGCCATTTTTTGCGGAACCGGTCGAAAATATACTCCATATTATAGAAACAGCCGCCGCGGAGATACTTCTGTGAATACTTTTGCAGAAGTCCCCGCGTGTCGTTTTGCAGGTGTTTGTCAATCCGGTATACCGGTCGTATCGTCAGGATCATCTCCTTGCCTGAAACCAGCTCCAGGGCATCTAAAAACTTTGGCAGCATTCCGCTGATAATCGAGTTTTTGCCTATGAAGTCGATCATCATCCCGACATCGAAGACTGAATCCCCGGTGAGCGAAGTGACGTCGAGAGTTTGAAAGTCGATGTCCTCGAGGTGGGACAGCTTTTTTATAATCTGACAGCCGCGAATCATCCGCTCATCATTATCTACACCCAAGACTTTTGCCGCCCCGGCTTTTTTAACGACAAAACAGAAGTATCCCAGGTTGCATCCAAGGTCGATAACGGTTTTATTGTGAAAATCGAGACTCTGAAGGTGACTGATGATGCCATCTTCCTCATCTCCCACTCCATCGAAGATAACCTGCTTTTCGGGCGTGACAATCGGCCGCCAGACTTTATCAGGGCCCAGTTGCTGGAGGAGAAGCTTCAGTTCTTCTATTTCTTTTGTGTTGATTTTGTCTGACATTGCAATTTAAATTCTAATACAGCTGCTCTCGGTTTGAGGCCTAAACCAGTTCAAAATTATCTTCGTGTCATCGGTTACGATTTCGCGGAGGAACCAAACATCTTAATGAAGCTTGACAGAAGGTCTCATTCTCAATCTTCCACCTGGCGCGGGCGCCCAGCATAAATGAAAGACATCCTCTTCTAGGAGTCTGTCGGATTATAGCGATTTTTTCTCAGATCGAGGTAAACTCAAAAAAATTACTGGAGGCATGGCACGGGCCAAATTATTCTCGTTTTGCGGTACTGCGTCATTCATCATTTCACTGCTGGTCCGATAACTTCTATCTTGTTGGTCCAGAGATACCCCGAGAATCCTGATGGAACTCGGGCCAACTCCTCAAGAGTATCAATGCCAGTCGCCCCTGGGTCACCAGAGGAGAAAGGGCCAAGAAGAATCACTTCGCTGCCGACCGCGTGAAAGCGTTGAAGGAGCAAATTTGGCCAACCCCAGAGCCACGGCGCAGCATTGACCGGAATCATGACGGCTGTTCCCTTGCAGGCGTCAGGCATAACGCCAGTCCATCCAATAGCAATGTATCGGCCAAGACAATCGATCAAGCCACGACGCGACCAGGCTTTCACGTCATTACCCAGCAGTTCAGCCGCTCTGGACGTCGGCTCATCGCCACCATAGATCCCCCACACTGCTGGCCGCCATTCGGGATGCTCGTCCATGAGCGCAGCAAGCATATCTCCCTCACGCGCTTCGCGACTTTTGAAATTGACAAGAAATCGACCACCGGGAAGTACGGTGAAGACTTCACGCAACTCCGGCATGAGTCCGACGCCACGGCCGCGCAAAGGAAAGCTACTTCCGCCGTCAGCCGTGTATCCATACCCAATATCAAGGGATTTGAGGTAAGCCAGGCTGTGTTCTCGGGTTACACCATGACCTTCTGTGCGACAGTCAATGTTCCAGTCATGCAGGACTGCAAATTTCCCATCAATTGTTGGATGAACATCAAGTTCGACAATGTCAGCTCCAGCAGCGAAAGCGGCCTGCATGGAGCGAATGGTGTTCTCGATGTAATCGTGAGTTGGATGATGGATACGCGTAGCCGTGCATGTGTCGTTCTGCAACCCGTCCAGAGAGAATGTCTGATGGATTCCACGATGAGCGATCAGCCGAAGTTCTGGCTCGCCAGCGGGTACGCGCCAAGAGGCGTTGAAAACATAGACAGCAGAGACGGTCAAGGCCGTTGCCAGCAGGATCTTGTATCTACGTTTACGCATAGCGCTGAGCTCTCACGCGGAGTTCTGCGCGGAGCGCTGACCGGAGTTGTGAGAAGCGACTTGTTCGTCCTTGTTGTGTATTACATAGACCGTAGTCAGAATATCCCGGTTTCTAGAGTTTCGGTATTCCTTCTGGAGGGTCATGCCTGCTTTCTCTGCTGTCCTTCTAGATTGATGATGCTCCTTCGCCATATAGCTGCAGAGTCTTTTCAGTCTGAGTTTCTTAAAACCATACTCTACCATTGCGCGTGCTGCCTCAGGCGCAAGACCCTGGCCCCAATATTCTTTTCGGATTCTGTATCCGACCTCGAACTCTTCCTCTCCATCAATGACCTGGATTGTTATCCCGCAGTCCCCGACATACTCGCAGGAGTGTTTGTCCACCACCGCGAACAGACCATAGCCTGAGGTTTCAAATGTCCGGATGTTCTCTGCAATGATTTCGGCGACTTCCTCTTTCGAGAAAGCTCGCGGGTAAAAGGACATCGTTTCAGAATCACCCACGATGCTGAATTCATCGTCGAGGTCCTCCTCGCGAAAAGGACGTAGAATCAGTCTCTCAGTTTCGATTTTCACGATCGGGACGAACGAAAACATCTGCGGCTTGTCCGCAGAATGGTTTGGTGGCTGGCGCAGAAAAGCTCATTGATTTCCCTTCCTTGCAAAGCCCCATGAAAAGGAGAAGCCGAATTCCTCAGGTCCGCCAATCCGGGCAACGGCCAGAAAAGAGTACGCCAACCACGTCTTCATACCCGCCTTGGTCACCAGATCGCTGAAAAACTTGACATCCACCCGCTCCCTTTCGGCATGGTTTCCCGGTTCGCCATAGGCATAGCAGAGATCGTGCGGGAGACAGCACTTGTAGGTAATGTCCCGCCATTTGCAACCGGTGAAAAAACCCAGGACCTGGTCCGGCAGACAGGAGCACCCGTCGAATTCCCAGTCTTCGAATTGATCGGGGTCCACCTCGATGCGAGAGACGAGGTAGTCCAGACCGAAATGCCGGCACAGTCCAAGGGCACGTTCGGTAGTGATGATCTCACGAATCTCGGGAAGGTCCATATGAAGTCTCTTTTCCGCAACTCCGATTCTGACAGGACCGTTCAAACGGGGAAACCCGCTTTTGCAAAAAGCGGAGAAAACGTTCTCAGTGCCAGATCCCGATGGGCCACAACCGCCAGCTGAAATCGGTACCACGGTGAGTCTTTGAAGTGCGGCTTGGCCCAATAGCGGTCGAACAGATCCGATTCAAAGGGCCTCTTGTCCACCGCCGCACGTCGCCAGGCGTTGGAATCATACTGATATTGCGGCAGCTTCAACTCACTGCAGATCTTCTGATAGGCCAGGATGCGTGCTCTTTCGTCCTTTCCCAGGAAATAGGAGTCATCCATCGCATCCCTGAGTTGAATCTCGATTTGAAGCCTCTCCCATTCAGAAGCTGCCCGGGTCTTGCTGATTCCGGGATTCTTGTGGCAGTGCAGAGCAATAAAAATGTGCTTGGCAGCATCAATAAAGCGGTCATCGTTATTGATCGTCTGAATGCTATTCTTCAATCGGGTGTCGCGCCACTCATTATGGATGGTATCAGGCTCGTGCAGGAAATCCGCATGCCCAATGTTGGGCACCAGCTTTCCCCAGCCTTTCATTCCATTGGCCTTGCATTTATATCCCAGGAAATTCTGATGCGACCACGTATCGGCATAGCATGAACAGCAATCCCGATTCGGTAAAGATCTCCCGAATCCAGGGCATCTTCCAGCAGGATTCGGGCGTTTTCACTGTCTTGCACAGCGGCCATGCATTTCTCCCGCCCGCAATTGAGACTGCATGTGTCTTCCGCCTCCTCGCCACCCGGTACGAAGTGGAAAAGCGGATATATCTTGATGCGCGTATCGGACGGTTTGGTGATGTCGAGCGTCTGGGATATCTCGTTGATAAAGTGGCAGCCATCCAGGAAATTCACAAAATACTTGTAGGTGTTGTCGTCGGTATACTGGCTGGCATAGGCAATGGTATACGCATCACCTGGTTCGAATCCTGCTTTCCGACTCAGGATATAGGTGATGTGGTAATGGAACTCTATGTCCATAATGCAGCCCTCCGTTCGAAGAATAAGTTCAGGATCGGCCTTAAAATTTAAGTTGAATGTTTACTCCTTGCCTTCTTTGTCAAGGATAAAGATTTGACCCCATTTTTGCAGGTATGTTGGAAGCCACAGTCCAAATTAGCCTGGTGTCCCTGTACTTGCCCTAACTCGACAATCTGATTGTCTTTTTGAGTCATTGCTGTAATGATTTAACAACGTCCGAATCATTAAGAAGTTCTTCAATTTTTTTCTTAACTCCCTTGGGTACAGCTTTTTTCGAATGGCTAACCGGTTCCATACTGTTTCCCAACTCGTCTGAGCCTCCAATCTTTGCTTCGGCAAGAGATTTTCCATTATTATCGAAAACCGTGAGAGTAGCGTTGTAATCCAACCATGACTTAAAAACACCGAATCCAGCAAAATCGCTTTTCCATTCATAAACAGTTAACAAGATTAAACCGTCAGTTTGAGTGTTTTTAAGTTTTTCCATTATGGCTTCTGAACTATCCTTAGGCAAGGTAGGGATCAAAACTGTTTTGAAGCCTTTTTTTGATAGCGATGAAGATATAGATTGGCTCATATCATCTGACATTGGCTTGCCACTTTCCGTTCCGACATCAAACGGATTTCCGTAGCCACCTCTCATTTTACCAACATAGTCAGGGCTTTTCTCACTAGACAATATATAAGGACGCTGATCGTGGGTTGCAATTGCAAGTGATTTACTTCCAGAGGCAGTGAGATCGCCAACAATAGCATAATTATACTTTTGCCCCACTGCACATCCTGAGCACAATCCTGAAATGCATAAAGCCAATAAAGAATAAAGCAAAAAATGTTTCGACATTTTTCTTCTCCGTGTATTGAGTTTTTCTCACAGCTTTCTCACAGTTAATTCCAGAATGAAATTTGCTTTGCCTTAATAAAGGAAATTGAGAGCATTATAAAGTTACCCTGGAGAAAAGATGCTCGGGATTGCGAACGGATCTTTTGTCCCCGAAACTCCCCAAAACGGTTTTGACAAAAGAGTGAAAGCATTATGCGCTCCCTTAACATTTTTCCCCTTTATCTACTATTTGATTCACCTGCTATTTTTACTACGTTCCACTTGTTGGTATTCTTATCCTTTTTTATTTGAAGCTTTATCCTCCTGTAATTTTACCCCCGGTCATATCAAAAAAGGATTTTTCGGGCCAGTCTATCTTCATTTCTTTACCTTCTTCAGTTGTGACGATTATATATTCAAGATATTTCATGTTACTGCCGTTACCTGCAAATGGAAGAATAGACAGATCTCTCGCATTTATTTAAATTAGCTTTCCAACGTGTTCGAGAAAATTCTGTTCATTTACAAACGTCAAATCGTACATGCTACTCAATCCCTGGGCCTGTTCCAGGCTCAAACCAACCACGCAAAGCAGAAAGTTTGACCTCTCCATGTGTACCCTTTTACGTAATTTCAAATACTTTTCTATATCTTGACGAAATTCTCCAGTCTTACATTCAATACAGATTGGCAGTCGGCCGTCCAGTAGAAAAAACACATCCAACTCGTGAAAATCCTCATTCGTAAAAATTACGGAGAAATTGCGTAAGCAGGAAAAATTACGCTGTTTGTCTCGTAGAAATTCCGTAAGCTTAATAAAGACAAACCATTCAAACCACCCTCCATTGAAAAATTGAGCAATCGTCGGAACTGTCTGAAGTGCTAATCGAATGATTTTCTCTTGTTTTTGATAAAAGTATTTGGCAACAAAAGAATATTCATACAACTTCTGACAGAACTCGATGATTTCTTTGGTTTCCTTTTGGCTTTTCTTAGCGAGAGAGATACTAATGTTCTGATACCCCTTTTTCTGGGTTCGTTTAATTTTTTCGATGATATCTTTCAACATGTTATAATTATTGCCAATTGCTGCTGCAACCTCATCAAAAAATCCAGTGGTATCAAGATGTCGTGGATCTACTTCAATTTTTACCTTCTGCTTCTTGAACCATTCGACTATTGGTTCATATTGCCCACTTTCTGCTAAAGCTGTCGTATTGAAGAGATTAATGTCATTAAAGGAGGGTCGGGGAGTATCGCCATCGTATATTTCCTCGATAACACAGCATTCTTGCTGTAATTTCTGCAGTTCTTTCCTTTGAGCAAAATACTTCTCCAGAAGTTTTTCCACAAAAGCAGTCGTGTCGTGAATGGGCGTAATCTGGGTACAGCGAGGACATTTGACAGATTTGCCGATATATTCATTGGTCACTTCTCGGAGATGACCGCATTTATTACAGCGAAAAAGAGCCATTGGAATTCTTAGACCTATTGTTTTTTAACCTAAAGTAAGATGAGAGGGACCAGGAAAATTTGCCATTGTAGATCAAATGGTTTTTCTAACGTTAAGCTAAACGGCCTGCGATCACGCGGGTCCGAACGGAGGCCATAAGGCCGTAGTGTTTTAAGCGATTTGTTATATAGTTTTCTTTATCTTTATTGTTTATACGCAATTATTTATATTTCTTTTAGAGTGTTTTCTAAAGGATTAAGTAAATAATCTTTAACAACCTTTTTTGCCAATTTTCTATTTTGTGTTTCGTCGAAATATATCGAATAATACTCAAAACTGAGTTCTATTTTTACAGGTTTGTCTTGAGGAATCTTAAAGTTGGTAATATTTCCATGCTTATGTTTATATGTTGGGACTTTTGGATATAAAGTTGAATGACTCAGTGTAACACCTCCTACAATACGGCCACTAAGTTCATGTACAGAATATCTAAATAAAACAGGTACTTCATTTTGAAAATCCATGATTAAGTAAAGATCTTTATTCTTGTCTAAAACTAGTGATGGGATAATACTTGGAGGTGTGTTCTTAACTATTTCAAGTTCATTTGTATCAATTTTTCTTTGCTGTTCGATGGATTCAAGTTCTGAAATTATAGCACTTTTGGCTTCTAAGTTAGAATTTAATGTTGCTATCTTTATATCATCTAATTGTTTAATTTTGTTTCCAAAATAATAAACGCCAACACTCCCCAACAACGCAATTACAACACTGATGATCGATACAATACTCGAAATATTATGCCATGCGGAATAAGACAAACCAAATAACATGATTGTTACCTCATCGAATATAACAAGTTATTCTGCTGACCTGGATATCATCCCGAATAAGAAGCAAGCGAGATGATTTTTTCAGGTCGGTAATCAATGACGCTTCAGAGGTGAGCCATGAAATAGTAGCAGATTACTAATATTTCGTGAAATTGTCATTGAAAAAACTGATAAGATTTTACTACTGCTTTTCTGTATAAAACCCCAGTAGGAAGAATAGTCCGCTTCTGGAGAATTCCTGATGATCCCAATTCCCACAGTGTTACTGGCACGTTTCGAGGAGTTTCTTTCTGAAAAAGACATTCCAGGCAGGTACCACATATATTACAAAAAGTGGCTGCGTTTCTATCTGGATTTTTGTGCCAAATACAATGTCGAACCACTACGCGCGAGAGCCTTGACGCTTTTCTGCATAAATCCGGGAAAAAAAGACAAGGCGAAATGCAGCAACGACAGGCATCACATGCCGTTTCAATGTATTACGATCTCATTCATGGCAAGGAGCGTCCGTCTCCTTGCCTGCTTCTTCCCTTGGGCAGATCGAGGTTGCCGAAGGCGGTATGCCCATTCAAGGCGGCGAAAGGCTGATATCACAGGTCGGACCTGCGACGATAACCACGTCATGTCCCACTAAGGCAATTGTCCGGTCGAAAAATTCCAAGACTCTCCTGGCTCGCCTCTTGGGCACATGATGCTGCAGGAATGGTGCGACAACAATCCGGCGTCTCATGGTGCTTGGAATATACCCGTCTCGAAGATGAAATTCGCGTGCGGCACTATTCCCAGAAGACCCTGAACGTATCGGCAATGGCTACGGCACTTTCAGGCTTTTACCCGGAGCAAGCCGCCGGAATCTCTTTCGGCAGTCGATGTCAAGGAATTCCTGACCTTGCTGGCTGTCAAGCGGCAGGTTTCCGCCACACCGTGAAAAGCGTCACAATCAAGGAAGCCCGCTAGATCTTTGGTCTGGGGCATAGGACAAGCGGTTGACCAGTCCGGCGCACGCCAATGCTCTTGGCCTTTAATCGTGTGAGCCTGCCGTAATGCTTTGAGACAGGGCATGAATATTGCTTGATTTTGGTGGAATCGGGTAAGATCAGGCGTCCGAGGATGAAGCTTGAACGGATACCGGCTCGAATGGGACACAAGGCGGAGGTGCCGAAATGCGCGCAGCAAAAAATATCGATGAGCTTTCCTACGAATACCTGAACCGGCAGTTCGAGACCATCTTCCATTCTTCGTCGGACGGCATCTGGGTGTGCGACGGGAAGGGGGTGGTGATCAACATCAACCGCGCCTCCGAGACCTTGAACGGCATCCGGGCCTCGGATGTCATCGGCCACAACATCAAGGATCTGGTGGCGCGGAAGGTCTTCGACCACTCGGTGACAACCCGGGTCATGACCACCGGCAAGAAGCAGACGGTGATGCAGTTTATTCCCAAGACCGGCAAGTATCTGCTCTCCACCGGCACGCCCTCCTTGACCGAGGACGGCCGGATCGCCCTGATCGTGGTGAACGAGCGGGACATGACCGAGCTGAACACTTTGCGCCAGGAATTCGAGGAGAGCCAGCAGGTCCGGGAAAAGTACCGCCAGGAGCTGACCGACATCAAGCTGCTCGAGCTCGAGCGCAACGATATCGTCGCCGAGAGCGCGGCCATGCGGCGCATCCTGCAGATGGCCCTGAAGCTCTCCCACATCGGTGCCTCCAACATCCTCGTGCTGGGCGAGTCCGGCACGGGCAAGGGTCTGCTCACCCGGTTGATCCACAAGAACAGCTCCCGCAACACCCACCCCCTGGTGGAGATCAACTGTGCGGCGCTGCCGGAGAACCTGCTCGAGGCGGAGCTCTTCGGCTACGAGAAGGGGGCCTTCACCGGCGCCGATGAGAAGGGCAAGATCGGCCTTTTCGAGCTAGCGCAGGGGGGGACGCTTTTCCTCGACGAGATCGGCGACATGCCCCTGCCGCTGCAGGCCAAGCTCTTGAAATACCTCGATAACAAGGAGATTCGCCGGGTCGGCGGCACCAAGTCCATCAAAGTAGAGTGCGCCACCATCGCCGCCACCAACAAGGACCTGAAGGCCCTGGTCGCCGAAAAATCCTTCCGCCAGGACCTCTACTACCGGCTCAACTCTTTCATCCTGCAGATTCCGCCCTTGCGGGAGCGGCGCGAGGACATCGACGGCCTCGTCCGCTTCTACCTCAGCGAGGCCAACCGCACCTACAGCTGCGCCAGGACCATCAGCCCCCGCGCCATGCGCTTCCTGCAGGACTACCGCTTCCCCGGCAATGTCCGGGAGTTGCGCAACATCATCGAAAACGCGGTGGTGATGTCCAATGACGACCAGATCACCGAGTTCATCATGGCGAGTCTCGACGATGGGCAGGGCGGGTTCGATATCCTGCCCGGGCCAAGCGGGGAAGGGGATGGCCTGGCCGGCAAGCTGCAGGCCTACGAAAGGGAACTGCTCCTGGAGGCGAAAAGGCGCTGCCGGACCACCCGCGAGGTCGCCCGGAAGCTGGGTATCAGTCAGCCTTCGGTGGTGCGGAAGTTCAAGCAGTATAAGATTGTTTGAAGAAAGCGATGGCCGGCATGCCGGACATTCCACAATACATTTGACTTTCACATCGGCTCGCCCAGATAATAGTCATAGGTTTTAAAGGGATGGCATCTTCTCTGCGGGCTTGGCCGAAAGCGAACACCATGGATTGACCCTCTCTTTTCTTACCGCTTCAGCAAACGTTCCACTCTCCGTTCGTTCGACCCCCCTTGGCGGCTCGATGGAGTTTCGGTGAACGAATTGATCTTCCGGAGCACCCCTGACTGCCGGAACTGCATAGGCAATCCCATTGCTTGGAGGTCGTCCAATTGAAGAACCTCTCCGAATGCACCATCTTGCTTGTCGATGATGCGGAAGCCAATATCGAGATTCTGGTTGATGTGCTCGGCGAACAGTACGAGGTTCTGGTGGCGATGGATGGGGAGAGCGCCCTTGAGCTGATCGATCAGGAACCGCCGGATCTGATCCTGCTTGATATCATGATGCCGGGAATGGACGGTTATGAGGTTTGTCGCCGGTTGAAGCAACACCCGGACCATTGCCGGATACCGGTGATCTTTCTTTCCGCCCTGGCTGAAACGGACAACAAGACCAGGGGATTTCAAGTGGGCGGCATCGATTACATCACCAAGCCTTTCGAGGTCGCGGAAGTCAACGCCAGAGTGCGGACCCATCTCTTGCTGGTTATGGCGAGCCGGGAACTGGAGCAGCAGAACGAGATCCTGGAAGCCAAGGTCCGCCGGAGGACCAATGAATTGATGGTCACCCAGGATGTGACCATCCATAGCCTGGCTACCCTGGCGGAGGCCCGGGACAACGAAACCGGCGGCCATATCCTGCGGACCCGGGGTTATGTCCGTCTGTTGGCCGAAACCCTGGCGGCCGGAGCTCCGTCTCGGGCATCGCTCGATAAACCGACCATTGAACTGTTGTACAAGTCAGCGCCGTTGCACGATATCGGCAAGGTTGGCGTGCCAGATTCCATTCTGCTCAAGCCCGGCCGGCTGACCGAGGCGGAATTCGCGATAATGAAGACCCACGCGGAGATCGGCTACCAGGCCTTGCTCAAGGCGGAGTGCATCCTGGATGTGGAAAACGCGCCTTCGTTTCTTTCCCATGCCCGGGATATCGCCTATACCCATCATGAAAAATGGGATGGTTCCGGCTATCCGCGGGGTCTCAAGGGAGATATGATCCCGCTCTCCGGCAGAATCATGGCTCTTTCCGATGTCTATGATGCCCTGATCAGCAGGAGAGTGTACAAACCGCCGTTTTCACATCAACGGGCGCGCGAAATCGTTGTCGAAGGAAAAGGCCGCCATTTCGATCCGCAGCTGGTCGATGTCTTTCTGGCGGTGGAAACCGGTTTTATCGAGATTGCCGCCCGCTATGCCGATCAGGATTGAAATTCCGCTCTGCGACCGGAACCGGCCGGGGAGGAGCATCGCTGATCCAGCACCATTTCGGGCACTGGGGAAGCCACCCGAAGGACGTGCGGGAAAGCGGCCTTTCCTTATCCTGGTTGCCCTGATTCTTTGCCTGTCGATTCTCTCGGGGTGGCCGGCAACGGCTGCTGCCAGGCGCTTTTCCTTCGTGCTCGATGCGCCGGACAACCGGGCTGAGGAGGCTGCGCTGATCGTTGAACAACTGGCCGAAGCGGGGATCGGGGTCGAGCTGCGGCTATGGGGCCAGGTCGAATTGAGGGATATGCTGGCGAAAGGGAACCTGCAGGCCTTTTTAACCGACTGGGGCAGCTCGTTTTTCGACCCCTACGATCTGGTCGTGCCAAAACTGTCGACCGGGGGACGGGGCAACTTCTCCCTGTATGCCAATCCCCGGGTGGATGAGCTGCTGGGGCTGGCCTCGAGCTCGATCGATCCACAAGCCCGCGAGCAGGCCTACCATCAGGTTCAGCACATCATTTACCAGCAATGTCCCTGGGCATTCGGTTACATTCTCGACCGCTTCGAGGGAGTGTCGGATGTCGTCCACGGTTATGTACCGGCTCTGGACGGCCGGGTGAATCTGCATGACGTCTCGCTGACGGCGGACGAAACCCTCGTGGTCGCCCTGGACACCGAAGCCTTCATTTCCCTCGATCCGGCGGCCTACCGTGATCGCGAAACCGAAACGGTGGTGCGCAACCTGTTCGACGGCCTGGTCACCCGCACCCCCCAGGGCAAGGTGGTTCCCGAATTGGCCGAATTCTATCGGCTGGAATCGGCGGTGCACTATGTGTTCAATTTACGGCCGGGAGTCCGTTTCCATGATGGTCGACCGCTGACCGCCGCCGATGTGGTGTTCAGTTTCCAGCGAATACTCAACCCGTTCGGGCTGCAGGGCATTCCCAGTCCCCGCCGCGAGTTGCTGGGGCCGCTGGTATCGGTGGAGGCGGTCGGCCCGAGCGAGGTCCATTTCCGGCTCGACAAGCCGTTTCCTCTGTTTCTTCAGGCCCTGGTGCACTTTCAGATTGTGCCGGAACACTATGTGCGCCGGGTTGGTGACCTGGAGTTCGCCAGGAGGCCGGTGGGCGCCGGTCCGTTCCGGTTCGTCGAAGGCAACCGCAACGAGGGGGTTGTTGTCGAGAGGTTCGCCGACTATTACGGCGGTTCTCCCGAATTACCGCCTGTGGCGCCGCCCGTACTGCAGCGCGCCGTCTTTCGACCGATCGCCGATATGGCCAAGCGCCTGGAACTGCTGACAAGCGGTTCAGCCATCGTCCAGGGAGTCGCCGGGGACAGTTTCGACGGGCTGGGACCGACGGAAGGGTTTCGGATTCTCAGGGTTGGCGGCACCCGGGCCTATCAACTGGAGATGAACAATGCCCATCCCCCCTTCAATGACACTCGTCTGCGGCGGGCGGTCTGTCTGGCCATCGACTGGCAGCGGATAGTGGATAAGGCCTATCATGGCAGCGGACGACCGCTTGTCACCTGTTTCCTGCCCTCGGCCTTCGGCTATGACGAAAGCCTCCAGCCACGGGTTCGGGATCTGGCCGCTGCCCGGGCCTTACTCAGGGAGGCCGGATACGAATCGTCCGCAGGGGAGTCGATTGAGCCGGGACCCCAGGCGGTGCCGACCGGGAAGGTGTCGGAGCCATGAAGAGCAAACCCGGCGTGTTGTTCGCTATCGAATCTGCGAAACGTTGGTTTAGGATCACAGCGGGGTTGGTGGTAATCTTCTGGCTTGTGGCGGTCATCGGCGGCGGTGTGCGGGAGGCGGGGGCGGAGGAGCCTGAGGGCGGCGCGGGGGAACTTGTTATCGTCGCCGGCCAGGACAGCGCCCCGTATTACTTTGCCGATGAACAAGGTCAGCCGCAGGGCTGGCTTATCGACCTCTGGCGGCTATGGGCCGTCAAAACCGGCCGGTCCATCTCTTTTCGGCTGGTCCCTTTCGGGGACAGCATCGACACGCTGGCCAGCGGCAGGGCCGACATTCACGCCGGGCTCTTTTTCAGCGAACAACGGCGGGAATCGATGGATTTCGTCATGCCGGTGGTGGATGTCAGTACTCACTTCTTCTTTCATAAAAACATCTTCGGGGTCCATTCCCTGGAGGACTGCCTGCCCTATCGGATTGGCATCATCCGGGGGGACTATGCGGTGGAATACCTGCAAAGGACCCTCCCCGGGGCGACGCTTGCCATCTATCCGGACAACCAGGCGCTGTTCGATGCCGTCGAACGGGGGGAGGTCAGGGTGTTCATCAAGGACACGGCCATCGCCCGGACCATGCTGGCTGATCGAAATATACTTTACGATTTCAAATACTTGAACGATAATCCCCTGTACACGAAGCCGTTCATGGCCGCGGTGCGCAAGGGCGACGATCGGTTGGCCGACCTTGTTCTCGAAGGGATAAAGAAGATTTCCCCGGAGGAATCGGCGGCCATCGAGAGGAAGTGGTCGGGTACCTCCGGCATCAAGACCCCCGAAATTCTGGTAATAGCCGCCGATAAGAACAATGCCCCGTTTTCCATGATATCCCAGGGCGGCGAGCCTGCAGGGATGCTGGTCGATCTGTGGCGGTTGTGGTCGAAAAAGTCCGGCCGACCGGTGGATTTCCGGTTCGCCGGTCGGCAGGAGAGCCTGGACATGGTCGCCAGACAGGAGGCGGACATCGTCGTCGATATTCGGCAGAGCCCATCCCGCGCCCTGTGGCTCGACTTCTCCCCGGCGATCTATCCGCTCGCCGATTCCCTGTTCACCCTGGCGGACAGCGACAAGCAGGGGTTGGCGGATTTCAAGGGCCAAACGGTAGGCGTTCTGGACGGCTTCCATCGCACCGAAGAAATACACGGCAGCTATCCGGGGGTGGAGTTGACATCGTTCGAAAGCCACGAGAAGATGGTCAAGGCATTACTGGACCGCAAGATCGCCGCCTTCGTCTCCGAGGCTGTAGCCGGCCAGGCGGCTATCGATCGAATAGGCGTGGCCGGCCGGATCAAAGGGGGATCGGAACGCCTCTTCATCGACCAGCTGCACGCCGGGGTGATCAAAGGCCGGCCGGATCTGATCGAGCTGATCGATGCCGGCTTCTCTGCCATCACCAACAAGGAAATTCTGGATCTGGAGAAAGACTGGATCCAGAGGCCGCAGTTGCGGCTCTTCACCCAGTTTCCCCGGGAAATGGAACTGACGCGGGAGGAAAAGGACTGGCTCGATCGGCATCGGGGGCTCCGCCTAGGGATCGATTCCAACTGGCCGCCTTTTGAATACCTCGACGACAATACCGTCTACAAGGGGATCTCTTCCGACTATGTCGAGCTGATCGGCAGCAAGCTCGGGATATTCATGGTCCCCCAGCTCGGCTTATCCTGGAGCGAAGTGATGGATGGGGTCCGCAACGGCGACATCGATATTGTCGCCTGCGTAACCCCTTCTCCGGAACGGGGGGAATTTTTGTTGTTCACCTCGCCCTACCTGAAGGTGCGCAACGTCATCGTCGGCCCCCGCCACACCTCGTTGCTCAATGGCTTGAGCGATCTGGAGGGCAAGCAGGTAGCGGTTGTCCAGGGATATCTGGTGCAACAGATGATTGCCCGTGACTACCCCGGTATCGAATTGGTCCCGGTGGACAGCATCGACCAGGGGATGCGGATGGTCGAGGAGGGACGGGTCGAGGCGTATGTCGATAACCTGGTCTCCGTCACCTATATGCTGCAGAAACTCGACCTGAAGAAGAGCATGGTGCTGGCCACCACCGCTTATGAGAGTGAACTGGGCTTCGGGGTTCGCCGTGACTGGCCGGTGCTGGCCAGCATTCTCGAAAAGATGCTCCAGTCGATACCCGAGCAGGAGAAACAGCGGATCCACAATCGCTGGGTCAGCCTGCAGGTCGAGCGGGCCATCGACTGGCCCTTCGTCTGGCGGGTCATTGTTATCGTCGTTGCCGCAAGTTCTGCGCTGATCACCTTCATCGTTGTATGGAACAGGCGATTGGCCAGGGAAGTGCACAACCGCCTGCTGGTGGAAAAAGAGCTCAACGACCAGCTGATGTTTCAGACGACTCTCATCGATACTCTGCCCAATCCGATCCTCATCAAGGATCCTGCCGGACGCTATCTGGGCTGCAACAAGGCCTACGAGGAGGCCTTCGGCGTCAGCCGCGACGGCATCAGGGGGAAGACGATTCTCGAGCGTCAGGACTTGAACAGGGAGATGCGGGAGGCATTTCACGACGAAGACCAGCGGCTGCTGCAAGAAGGAGACACCTGGTTTGGCGAGATCGCCGTTTCCCTGGCGGATGGCGGACTGCACCAGTTCCTGTATTGGAAGGTGCCGTTTACCCTCTCCGATGGCCGCCTGGGCGGGCTGCTCGGCGTGTTGTTTGACATCACCGAGCGCAAACAGATGGAAGAGGCTGTGGTGCTGGCCAAGGAGAAGGCCGAGGAGGCCACGCGGGCTAAAAGCGATTTTCTCGCCAATATGAGCCACGAAATCCGCACGCCGATGAACGCCATCATCGGGATGACCCATCTCGCCCTGCAGACCGACCTGACCGACAAGCAGCGGGGGTATCTGGTCAAGATCGAGATGTCTTCCCGGTCGCTGTTGCGAATCATCAACGATATTCTCGATTTTTCCAAGATCGAGGCGGGGCGGTTGGATCTGGAATTGGTGCCCTTCCAGTTGGAGGATGTGCTTGACAATCTGGCCAACCTGGTCATGGCGCGGGCGCAGGAAAAAGGACTGGAGTACCTCAATTCCGTCGCCCCGGAGGTGCCGCTCGTCCTGGTGGGAGACCCGCTCAGGCTCGGCCAGATTCTCTCCAATCTGGTCACCAACGCCATCAAGTTCACCGACCGGGGCGAGGTGGTGGTCTCGGTGCGGGTCGAAAAATCGGAGGAACGGCAATGCCTGTTGCGATTCGAGGTTCGCGATACCGGAGTCGGTATAACCGAGGAGCAGCAGAAAAAACTGTTCCTGCCGTTCAGCCAGGCGGACAGCTCGACCACCCGCAAATATGGCGGCACCGGTCTGGGTTTGGTCATCTGCCGGCGACTGGTGGAAATGATGGGTGGGATCATCGGTGTCGACAGCAGCCACGGCCACGGCAGTACCTTCTTCTTCACCGTCTCCCTAGGATTGCCGAAGCAGGAGGAAAAACCGCACCTCAAATATCTCGACGACTTCCGAACATGCCGGGTCCTGGTGGTCGATGACAACCTCACCTCCCGGTTGATCCTGGGCGATGCCCTGAAACGCTTCGGTTTTCAGGTGGCAGAGGCGGTTTCGGGAGAAGAGGCGCTTCAGGTTCTCGAACAGGCGGGTGGCGAGCAAGCCTTCGATCTGGTGCTGATGGATTGGATGATGCCGGGCATGGATGGCCTGGAGAGTTCCCGGCGGATCAAGAACCATCAACATCTGCGGCATATCCCCACCATCATCATGGTGACGGCCTACGGGCGGGAGGAAATCATCGTCCAGGCGGAGCGGGCCGGATTGGAGGGTTTCCTGATCAAACCGGTGAACCCCTCGGTGCTGTTCAATACCATCCTCGAGGCGTTCGGCAAAAAGACGCCCGATCCGGCCCGCTGGTCGGGGGCGCAGAAAGGCGTCAGGACGACCGCGCCGATGCCGGGGGGACGGATTCTCTTGGTGGAGGACAATGACCTCAATCGTCAGGTGGCCCGGGAACTCCTGGAATCCGCCGGTCTGGAAGTGGTCGAGGCGGACGACGGCAAAAAAGCCGTAGACCTGGTGGGTGCCGGCGACATCGACGCGGTCCTCATGGACATTCAGATGCCGGTCATGGACGGGCTGACGGCTACCCAACTCATCCGCCGCGAGCCGCGCTTCGCCTCGTTGCCGATCATCGCCATGACCGCCCATGCCATGCAGGGCGACCGGGAAAAAAGCCTGGAGATGGGGATGAATGACCATATCACCAAACCGATCGATCCGGACATGCTGTTCGCCACATTGAGCAAGTGGTTGAACAAGGCCGTACAGTCACAGGTAGGGCGCTACGAAGACGACGGCGGTGAGGACGGCCGGATCGTTCTGCCGAAGCGCCTCGAGGCAATCGATATCGATGAAGGCCTGAGGCGGCTTGGCGGCAACAGAAAGCTTTATCGCGATCTCTTGGTCAAATTCCGGGCGACGTATCGTGAGGCCGATAAGCAGATAGCGGCGAGCGTGGCACAGGGAGATACCGCCGAGGCTCGACGTCTGGCCCACACCATCAAGGGCATAGCCGGCAATTTGGGGGCTTCAAAGCTGTTCTCGGAGGCCGGACGACTGGAGAACCTCCTGCAGCAGGGGGAGCTTGACCACTTGGCCGAACGTCTCGGTATCTTCGGCCAGGCCCTGGCCACGGTGGTTCACAGCCTGCATGATGCTGCCTTGAAGCCGGAAATCGAACAATCTGCAGACACCAGTGGCTCGCCTGACTCGATCGATTCGGGGACCGCCCTGGCTCTGCTGACCCGGCTCCGTGACGCCGTGCAAACCAGAAAGCCGAAAAAGTGCGAACCGCTGGTGGCCGAAATGCAGAAACTGCCGTGGCCGGTGGATTGCCGGGCGGAGGTGGAATCGGCGATCGGTCTGATCAATAGATATCGGTTCATGGACGCAATCCGCCCGCTTGAGGAACTGATTGCCCGTTTGCAGGATTAATGGACTCGTCCATCTCCATGGGTTGGAGCACTTTTTACGGCTTTATCAGGATTGATTTGCCGGATTTTCCGGCTTGCATGGAGTTTTATGGTGGAGTAGGTATTCAATTTGACAAAGATCTTTATGAGGCGCAAGCGCCTCGAAGAGGGCAGGGGCCGGTAAAACCAGCATGGAAAAGCAAGGAAGAAGCAAAGCGGCAAAACCGGAAGCCGATTACCGGGACAACAGGAGGCGGCCAATGCAACTTGGCAAGAAAGGGGTGGTGCTGGTGGTCGATGATGTGGAGAGCGAGATCGACATTCTGGTTGACATACTTGACCGCGATTATGAGGTGAGTGTCGCCATGGATGGCATCAGCGCGCTCGAGACGGCGGAGGCGGTATCACCCGATCTCATCCTCCTCGACGTCCTCATGCCGGATCTGGATGGCTACGAAGTCTGCCGCTGTTTGAAAAGCAATCCGCTGACCAGGGAGATTCCGGTCATCTTCGTCACCGTTCTCAGCGAAGAGGGCTATGAGGCAACCGGATTGGCGCTTGGTGCTCTCGACTACATCACCAAGCCGTTCAACCGTGATATCGTTCTGGCCAGGGTGCGCAACCACATGGAGTTGATCGAGGCGCATCGGTTGAAAGAGGATGTCAACCGGATCATCAGCCACGACATGCGCAACGAGCTGACCGCAATCATCGGGTATCCGGATATCCTTTTGCGCAGTCCGAACCTCACCGAGAATCAACGGGTGATGGTCGACAAGATACGCCATTCGGGCTTTGTCCTCCTCAACCTGGTCAACCTCGATCTGCAGCTCTACAATATGGAGCGCGGTCTCTACATGTTTCGCCCCGGTGAGGTTGAAGTTCCCAAGATGCTTCAACGGCTGGCGGGGCATATCGAGAGTCTCCGCGCGACACGTTCGATCAGCCTCGAGATGACCCTGGCCGGGTCGCCATTCATCTCAGATTCGTCGTTGGTTATCCGGGGTGAAGAATTGCTGCTGCATTCGATGCTGTTCAACTTGTTGGTCAACGCCATCGAGGCCTCGCCCCATAACGGAACTGTCGCCGTCGATGCCAGGCAGGAGCAGGATTGCGTCATCACCATCCACAACATGGGAGCAGTGCCGGTGGCGATCAGGGATCGTTTTTTCGGGAAGTACGTCACCGCCGGCAAGGAAACCGGCACCGGACTCGGAACCTATTCCGCGATGCTGATCGCCAAGACCCATGGCGGCAGCATTGAGATGCAGACCTCGGAGGAAACCGGAACCCGCATCACCATACGTCTTCCTTGCTGATCGTCTCGGGGGGCGAACACAATTCACCTTCACGACTACAAGATCTTCCGGAGAAAAATATGAAAATCATGATCTGCGGCAAAGGCGGCAGCGGCAAAAGCACCGTCACTACCCTCCTGGCCGGGGCCCTGGCGGCCAGCGGTAAAACCGTCCTGGTCCTCGATACCGACGAGTCCAATCTCTGCCTGCACCGGCTGCTCGGCCTCCCCCTGCCCGCCGTGCTGATGGAGGCGATGGGCGGACGGGCGGGTGTGAAGGAACACCTGCATCCGACCCTGCCGAAGCCGCCTGCCGAGGAGTTGCTGAAGGAGACGATGACCATCGCCGATCTGCCGGCCGACTGCGTGGCCGAGGCGGACGGCGTGAAGCTCTTGGTGGTCGGCAAGATAAGCCGCTACGGCGAAGGCTGTGCCTGCATGATCGGCGGCATTTCGAAGGCGGTCCTGTCGCGCCTCCGGGAGGCCGAGGGCGAATTCGTGCTCATCGACGCCGAGGCGGGGCTCGAGCATTTCGGCCGCCGGGTCGATGCCGGCTGCGATCTCGTCTTGAACGTCGTCGACCCCAGCTTCGAGTCGATTTCCATGGCGGAGAGATGCGGCCGGCTGGCAAAGGCGGCGGGAATCGAGGCCTACTTCGTCCTCAACAAGATTGACGACGGTCTTCTGCCGGTCATAGCCGAAAAAATCGATTCCACCAGGATCGTGGCCGAAATTCCCAGCAATGACGAGCTCTTCCTCCAGAGCCTTCACGGCCGGGCCTTAAACGTGGCCGTCCCGGCCGTCGATCGCCTGCGTTCCTTCGTCGAAAACTATAAGAGGCCGTTAACTCTCAATCTTTCTCTTTGATCGTCTTCCTGCCGCAACTCCAGAAAAGGCGGATGGGATCAGGCGCTGTAGTATTGCGCCTCCCCGAATCATGTTTATCCTGATGGAGAAGTAAGAAAAAGCACCTCCGGGTGCGCAGATGGCAGGCAGCCGCGTCCGCGGTTGCCGCAGGTTTCTGTAAGAACTGTCATACCGGTCCCGCCAAGGTTTTTTACGCGGCAGGAGGAAAAACGAAGGAGGATTGTTATGAAACATACTTCCAGCATTCATCAGAAAGTGCAGTCGCTCTGCGATTGCTTCGCCACCACCGATCCCTTGAAGGAGATGTCGGAAATCGCTCTCCACCCCGAATCCGAGGAGGCGGCGCTGAAATGGATCGCGCTCGCCGTCCTGCACGGCATCAACACCAATGCCGAGAAAATCTCCCTCATGTCGACCAAGGACGGCAAGGTCAAGGTTACCGCCGAATATCGCACCGCCGAACTGCCGTCGCCCGGCGCCGATGTGGGCAAGAAGGTCGTCGAAATGATCCGGGACATGACCCATATGGAGAAGGATAAGGAGAAGGTGGCGCTGGCCTTCGGTTTCCGTAACAACAGCATGGAACTGAAGATCAAGTCCCGCCACGAGGGCAGTGACGACAAGATCACCATCAACTTCCCGTAACCCTTGGGTTGCGGGCGTCAGCCCGCATTAGGTGAAAAAAGCCGGTTTGCCCCCTCCTGGGGCGGATCGGCTTTTTTAATGCCTGGAGGATTCGCCGACCGGAATCGGAGTGCCCGGGGAGCCGTCAATTGCTACACTGCAATTGTAAAGCGGGTGCTTTTCCGGAACTTTTACTTCAATGGAGGCCGGCATGACGAATACAGCGGAAAACAACCTGGCGACGGCGGCGGACCCGCGGTGGACGGCGGTGGTCGCCCGCAACCGGCGGGCGGACGGCGAATTCGTCTATGCGGTCGCCACCACCGGCATCTACTGTCGGCCGTCCTGCGGCGCCCGTACCCCAAAGCGCGAAAATGTCAGTTTTTACCGTAAGGCGGAGGAAGCCGAACGTGCCGGTTTTCGCCCCTGCAAGCGCTGCCGACCCGATCTGCCGATCGAAAAGGCCGAGGCGGCCGTTGCCGCCGGCCTGTGCCGGCTCATCGAGGAGAGTGAAGAGATCGTCGATCTTAAGGCGCTGGCGCGCCATGCCGGTAGAAGCGTTTCATCGGTATCTCGCCTGTTCAAGAAGGCGACCGGCTTGACGCCCCGGGCTTACGCCGCTGCCTGCAGGGCTGGGCGCGTGAGGGACGAGCTGGCCCGGTGCGGATCGGTGACCGAGGCCCTATACGGGGCGGGGTACAACTCCAGCGGCAGGTTTTATGAAGAGGTGGATCGGATCCTGGGCATGACGCCGACCGCCTATCGGATGGGCGGTGCCGGAGTTAAAATCCGGTTCGCGATCGGTGAGTGCTCTCTGGGGCCTATTCTCGTGGCCGTCAGCAAACGCGGAGTCTGCGCCATATCCCTGGGCGACGATCCCGAACAGCTCGCCCGCGATCTCCAGGACCGCTTTCCGGAGGCGCGACTGGTGGGCGGAGATGCCGATTTTGAAGGGTATGTCGCCAAGGTGGTGGCCATGGTCGAAGCCCCTGGCCTGGGCCTTGACCTGCCGCTCGACATCCGCGGCACCGCCTTTCAGCAGCGGGTCTGGCAGGCCCTGCAGGAGATCCCCGCCGGCACTACGGTCAGCTACGCCGAGCTCGCCGAGCGCCTCGGCGATCCATGTGCCACCCGGGCCGTCGCCCGAGCCTGTGCTGCCAATCTCCTGGCGGTGGCCATCCCCTGCCACCGCGTGGTAAAAAAAGACGGCCGACTCTCAGGCTATCGCTGGGGCGTCGAACGAAAGGCCGCCCTGCTCGAAAGGGAGAGGCAAGGGGGGGAAGGCGAGATCAATTCCGGCTTTTCTTGCCCGGCGTAAATAAGTCTATTGACGGAATACTTCGAGGTGAGGCACTCCCGGCGCGATTTCACTCTTCCTCGTCGGGATCATCTTCGGGAAGATTATTGGCAGCCCATTGTGCCGCCTGAATACGATTCGAAACATTGATCAGCTTGAAAATGGCATAGAGGTGGGCCTTGACGGTATTGCTGCTGATATCGAGCTTTTTGGCGATATCAATGTTCGACATTCCCAAGGCTACGAACCTGAGTATCGACTCCTGCCGTGAACTCAGTATATTGCTGGCCGATGAAACATTGTCCGCGACCGGGCTGCCCATCCAGTCGACCAATACCGTCCGCGGCACCCAGATTTCACCGGCCAGTATTCTGTCGAGCCCTTTCGTGAAGATCGCCAGTGAGTCCTCGACGTAAAACACCCCCCTGATCCTCCGGCAATCAAGGAGTGCCGGGATCTGATCTTCCTCCCCTTTAACCATATTCACAATGATGTGGATGTACGGTGCGGTCGAGTCCGTTTCGTGCTTTGCCGGGCGGAACTTCAGGTTCCTCCGATTGGTGATATCCTGCCAATCGTGAATGACCAATAGACTTTCTCCGTTGATATCTTTGGGATTCTCGATAAAGACGAAGGATTTCCAGTTGTCGTTCAGTCTTCTTGCCAGCATTTCCCTGGTCAGTTGCGAGGAAATAGCGATATGAACAAAACGGTATTCAGAATCTATTGTCATACGTGCACATTTGATAATTATTCATGAGAGTGTCACCTTTGGGATTTGATCTGTTAATCCGATTGATTTCCGCAATTCTTCAAGAAATGTGAGATCTTCAGCCCAGAAAGAGGCCCTGCCTCTGATGACGATATAACAGAGCCGCTCAAGGTTTACCTGCTTTTTTGTTCTCCTCAATTTCACAGTAACAGATTTGTTGAGGGAACGGTTGATAAACGTGTTGATCAGCTCGACCACATTCTCGCCCCACCCCTCCTCAACGAGTCTGCGGCGTATGCTAATCTTAAGTATTTCGTATTAATCTCCGACATACAAGTTAAATATATTTGGAGAGTTAAAAATTGAGTATGTTGGGTAGTATTTCCTAATGATGATAAAATCGTAAAAAGTGCTCCAACCCGTGGGGATGGACTCTGGAAAAAGTTCGATATACGAGGCGTCGTGTCTGAAACGGCGCTTTGGGGAGTACATATGGTACAGCGAAGCGCCGTTTCAGACCTACAACGAAGTAGATCGGAGTTTTTACGAGTCCATCAATGATCTCTAACCGGCAAGCAAGAGAGAAGGCACAGAAGGAGGAGGGGAATCATTTGTGAGATGCTACTTTACATTAAAGTCGAGCTCTTTGGGAAGATTCCTGGCAACGGCTAAGAAAGTCCTGCTCAATCGCATGTAATGGACCGCCCCATGATGGGGCGGTCGACCTGATCTGCTACTGCTTCATTTTCTGTTCGCGTTCGCCTGGCTCACTCTGGGTTGGTTGAGGCTGTTGACCAGGCTGGGATGCCGACGGCTTATCCTGCCATTCGGGGCTTATCCCGTAATGGCTCTGGATATCCCGAGATTGCTGCTGATCCAGCTGCGGCTGTTGTCCGGGGCTGAAGCTCGGCGAGTTTTGGAAGGTCTGCTGATCTATCTGGGTGGTGATCTTTTGCTGGCCTTCCTTCACCTGCATCAGTTCGACCGGCACCGGATGCAGTTTGTTGTCTTTTCCCTGGACCATGAGATACTGTACAGTGTTCCCATCCTCGGCGAGGTGCTTCATTTTCACCGTCCCGAGTTCGTTGCCATTTTTGCCGACGAGGGTGCGGCCCATCAATTGGTCCGCCTGGGCGGCACTTAATTCTTGGCCGGTTCCTTGCTGCTGCGAGGTCACGACATCCACCTGGGGTTTTCCCTCGCGCCGAACCTCGACCTGGGCCTGCTGCTGTTCTTCTACGTAAACCTGGGGTTGCCCGGATTTTTCAACCTGCACTTGCGGCTTGCTCTCCTCGACGACCACCTCCGGCTTCTGCTGCTGAACCTTCACCTCGGGTTTGGGCTGTTCTACTGCCACCTGGGGTTGCTGCTGCTTGACGTCAACCTTCGGCTTCTGCTGCTGGACGGTGACCTCAGGTTTCGGCTGTTCCACCTGCACCTCGATCTTGGGCGGCGGCTGGGTCACCGTCACCTTCGGCTCCGGCTGCTGGACAGTCACTTCCGGCTCTGCCTGATCCACCCTGACCTGCGCCTCGGGCTGATCCACTTTGACCTGTGTCGAGGGGTCTTGAACGACAATATCCGCCTGTCCCTGCTGTCCCTGCTGTCCCTGCTGTCGCTGGGCCTGGGCCTGCTGTGCTGGTTCCTGTTTTTCCTGCTGTCGCTGGGCCTGTGCCTGCTGTGCAGGTTCCTGCTGTTCCTGCTGTCGCTGGGCCTGAGCCTGCTGTTCAGGCTGCTGCTGTTCCTGTTGTTGCTGGGCCTGGGCTTGGGCCTGCTGGGTGTGGACGAGAAAATTGCCGTCCTGGCTTATGTTCAGCTCATTCCAGGGAATCCTGTTGGTTTCGCCTCCCAGTCCCAAAAAGCCGCCCTTTTCGACAACTACTGCCTCTATTTGGCCGTCGGGCGCGATAAGGACTTCCTCGACGGACCCTATCTGTTGCCCCTGCTGGTCCTGCACCTGCATGCCCTTTATTTCCTCGGCCTGGATGGCGAAGCCATAAGATGTTACCGACAACGACAGCGACAAGGCTGCCAAAACTGAAAGTATTTTCCTCTTCATGATGTTGCTCCTCTAATTGATATTTCATTCATGAAACCCCGTCCATGAAGTATCTCTGGATGGAGAGTGGGGTTGCTGTTGGAGTTGAAAAGCTCCCTAATAAAGTTAGGATAAGTCCATCGAGAATGCTGTCAATGCAGCGGCAAGCCAGGTACTTCTGACATGATCGTCGAAATGGGTGACGCTGGAGGGGGTCTAACCATAGAACTTGAAGAGTGGACAAGTCGAGTGCAAAAGCGAGGCGGCGGAGAGAATCACATGCAAGATCGCTGTCTCATGGTGAGAATACTTGCCCGCGCTGTAGCCGCTACCGTGCAAATAATCCGTGGACAAGGAACAAGCTGATAATCAATCGACAGAATGGCCGTTTCCGCCTTATCCCCTCTGCTGTGGGAGGGATGACTGCCCTTGGGGGTTGCGGGCGTTAGCCCGCATGAAAGAAATGGCATCGATGTAGAAGTGACATGCGTTGCATCAAGGTTAAAGTGTACTGAGGCACTTGCAAGCCCGGCGCATAGGAGTCTGGCGGTTTAAGCCTTCGGAAATTAACGCTCCCAATATCATGGCTGCGCTTAAAGCTATTGCCGGAATTCTTTGGAACGGCTGGAAGCGATGAAAATCCTTTGCATCTTTCTTGTCCTGGTCCTGACATTGACTTGCTGTGCACCGTCGTTGCATCAGATCTCGCTTCGGATGCCCTCGGCGGATCCGTCGATTTCCATCCGGATAGCCGGCAAAGACGGGGCTGCCAAACTGGGCCGCCTGATAAAAGCAGCCTCCCGCGCCGATGGTTTTCCGGTGGAGGACATGCTGCGCATCGAGCAGGGGATCACCAACCGCCCGCTGGTAGCCGGCAATCGGGTGGAACTGCTGAAGGACGGCCCCGAAACCTTCGAGGCGATGTTCGCCGCCATGAAGGCCGCCCGGCATCATATCCACATCGAGACCTTTATTCTCGACGACGACCGGATAGGCAGTCTGCTGGCGGATATCCTGATCGAGCGGCGGCAGGCGGGGGTGGAGGTCCGTTTGGTCTATGACTCGATCGGCGCGCTGGCCGCGGCGGAAGAATATTTCTCCAGATTGCGGCATCACGGGGTACAGCTGTACGAGTACCACCCTCTCAGTCCCACCGATATCATCCGCATCTGGCGCCTCAACAACCGTCATCACCGCAAAATCACCATTGTCGACGGGCGAGTGGGCTTTACCGGGGGGCTGAATATCAGCAGCGTCTATACTAAACCGTCGAGCGGAGAAATAAGGAGTTTGCAGCAAGGCTGGCGCGACACCCACGTCAAGGTGGAAGGCCCGGCGGTGGCGCAGCTGCAGCGGCTTTTTGTCGCATTTTGGGCAAGGATACACGATGCACCGCCTCTGGATGGACCGGAGTATTATCCGCCGCTCGAAGAACAGGGAGAGCAGCTGATACGCCTCGTGGACAGCAAGGCGGGGGATGCGGAGGTCGACATCTACAAGCTCTACCTGGCAGCGATCGACAACGCCAGGGAGCGGATCTGGATCACCCAGGGCTACTTTTCGCCGGACCGGCGGATCCTCGACGCCCTGAAAAGGGCCGCCCGCCGAAACGTCGATGTCCGGCTGCTGCTGCCTGGCCTCACGGATTCCTGGGTGACCCGGAATTCGTCCAGGGCGCACTATAGTGAATTGCTGATCGCCGGAGTCCGCGTCTTCGAGCGCCGGGATGCCCTGCAGCACCCAAAGACGGCAGTGGTGGACACCATCTGGTCGACGGTGGGCTCGGCCAATCTGGATTACCGGAGCTTCCTGCATGCCAACGAAGCCAATCTGGTAATCTGGGGCAGGGATTTCGCGGAGAAAATGGAGACACTCTTTCTTGCGGACCAGGAGCAGAACACGGAAATCAACTATCGAATATGGCAGCAGAGACCCCTTCGCGAGAAGGTGGTGGAGTTTTTCGCCAGTCTCTTCGATTATTGGCTATAGTTCCTAGGAGCCGGTCGGATTATGCCCTTTTTCCCCATCTCTTCGTTAAACTCGAAAAAATTATCCTCGTAATATTAGGTATATACCTCCGGTAATTTTTCCGAGTTTGCCTCGATCCGAGAAAAAATTGCTATATTCCGACAGGCTCCTAGAGTTAGAGTCGGGGAAAGAAGAGATAACCCGGGACGGCCGCCGTCGCCGAAATTGGGAGGGCCAACGGATGGATTATTTCGTCGGAACCAGCGGTTACAGCTACAAGGAATGGAAGGGATCCTTCTACCCGAAGGACCTGCCGGACAGGATGATGCTGCAGTTCTACAGCCGCAAGCTGCCGGCGGTGGAAGTGAACAACACCTTTTACCGGATGCCCAGCGCGAAGATGATCGAAACCTGGGCGGAACAGGTGCCGCCCGGTTTTCGCTTCGTACTGAAGGCATCGCGCAAGATCACCCACATCCGGCCGCTCAAGGACAAAGGCGACGAGGTCGATTACCTGTTCAGTACGGCATCCGCGCTGGGCGAGAAGCTGGGGGCTATCCTTTTTCAATTCCCCCCGTACCTGCACAAGGATATCGAGTTGCTGAAGAGATTTGCCGACCTGCTGCCTCCGGAGGTGAAGACGGTTTTCGAATTCCGGCATCGCTCCTGGTGCGACGAGGAGTTGCACGAGGTTCTGCGGAAGAAGGGCTGCGCCCTCTGTTGTTCTGATGAGAGCGAAGAGTTCGGGGAGCTGATCGATACCGCCGGCTGGGGCTATCTGCGCCTGCGCAGGGAAAGCTACACAAAAGAAGAGCTGCTCGACTGGGTCGACAGGATCAGGTCGCACAACCTGAAGGAAGTATACGTCTTTTTCAAGCACGAAGACGTTGGAGCCGGTCCGAAGCTGGCGCGGGATTTCCTGGACCTTATCGAGCAGGCCCCATAGGAGGATGAAATGGAACAAGAGCTGCATTTCACCGTCGGCAATAGTGAGAGACCTGTCTCGGCTCTGCTCGTCCGGCCGGAAAACGCCAGTTGGCTGATTGTTCTGGGTCACGGCGCCGGCGCGGGCATCCGCCATCCATTCATGGCCGGCCTGGCCTTGAGTCTTGCGGACCACGGGATTGCCAGTCTCCGCTACCAATTCCCGTACATGGAGCAGGGCAAAAGAGCCCCCGACCCCCAGCCGGTCCTCCTCGAAACCGTCCGCTCGGCTGTCTCCCTCGCCCGTGAGTATGCGGGCGATCTGCCGATGCTCGCGGGAGGCAAATCCCTGGGTGGCAGAATGACCTCCACCGCCGCCTGCCGGGATCCACTGCCGGGTGTGCGCGGCCTGGTCTTCTTCGGCTTCCCCCTGCACGCCCCCGGCAAGCCATCAGACGAGCGGGGCCGGCATCTCTTCGAAGTGAACCTGCCGATGCTCTTTCTCCAGGGCACCCGCGACCAACTGGCGGATCTCACGCTGCTGCGCCCCTTGTGCGACCGGTTGGGGAAGAGAGCCAGGCTGCATGTCATCGACGGAGCCGACCATAGTTTTCACGTGCCGAAGAAATCGGGCCGCACGGATCAGGATGTCTTGAATGAACTGGGTGAGGCGGCGGCCTATTTCTCCCGGCAAATCTCTAAGCTCCATTGACATAGCCGGCATAAGCAAAAGAGTGTTAGGTGTTGTCCGGATTTGTCTTCGCCTGGCGGGATCCGATGGAAATTTTGATTGTCCTCGGGATTCCGGCGTCAACCTCGCCGGTTTGATTATGTGGCGACAGGCGGCAGAAACGAGATCCGGAATCATCAACTGCGACAGCAGGGTTCCGGCAGCCCCGACCAGAAACCTAGAAATCTTACATACAGCAATGTCTAAAGGAGTTCATAATGAAAAAGTCGATTGTTTATTCAATACTCATAACAGGCAGCCTGCTCATCGCGGGTCCGGGAATCGGACAAATCCAATCCGGGGACCAGACCCCGCAAGACGAACGACCAGGGCAAAGCGGAGCGGCGATAAACCCTGGTGAAGGATCTTTGGGCACGGAGCGGAGAGATCCCGGCGTTCGGCAGCAAGACACGGTCGGCGGCCAGCAGTCCGAGGTGTTCTCCGGGACGGGTCAAACAGGAGTCCAGGGTACGGACCAGCAGCAGTTCGATCAGCAGCGGCAGACCCAACAGCAAAGGCCGGTACAGCAGGAGTTCGGCGTCTCCCCGCGCTTCGAGGACAGCGACACTCGATCACGGCAACAGCAGTCGCAAGACCCTATGACTGATCGGCCGGGAGGCATGTCGGATACTGACAGGGAACCATCCGCCACTCAAGGACCCGGACAGGGCCAGGGACCGAGTGGCGGCAGCTTGCAATCCCCGGGCGGTGGCGGCTTCGGCGGACAAGGCGGCGCCGGTGGGCAAGGCGGCCAGAGCGGCGGAGCCGGAGGCCAGTGAAAATACTACAAGGATCATGGTATCGTAGTCAAATGCAAACCAGCCTGCTGACCTGATGCCCTGCAGCGCCTGAATCTGATGAGGCGGTGGTGGAACGGGCGGCAGAACCGGGAGTAATCGTCCTGGAAGTTCAGCTGTTCAATAAGGGTCTCTTTCAGGGCCTCCTTCCAGAGCATTATGTATCAACAGCTTGCGAAATCGTTGATGACGAGATAGGATTTCATATTCAACAACGTATCCTCAATTTCATCACCGAACAAAGTGGACCCTCCCTGTCGGCCCTGGCAGAAAAACCATTCTTCGCAATACTTTTCTCTGGAAGCGGCCGAAAATGCCGCAGTAAATGAATGAAACCTCCCGGATTATCCATCCGCCGCCCGATCCGCCATAAGATTTTCGCGGTCAGTCTCCTGCCGATTCTTGCCCTGTTCGTAGTTGCCGTCATCAACTATCGGTATCTCAACGCCCTGGGGCAGAGCGCCGAGCATATCATGTCGCGCAATTATGGGAGCATCAAGGGCGCTCAGCAGGCCCGCCAGGTGCTGGAGCAAAACCGCAACACGGTTCTGGCCTTCATGTTCCGGCATGAACCGCACATCCTGGACAACCTCGAACGGGAAGCCCTGGCCGAGGCAATCTGGATCTGCAGGAACCATGTGGCGGAAATCGGCGAAAATCTCATCGTCGATGCTCTCACGGAAAAACACCGCCATTACACCAAGATCATCGATACCCTCCGAGAGGATTCGTCATCCTTCCCCGCTGAAGAATTCCTGCGCCTGACCTCCCAACTGGAGGACAACATCAATGCCCTGGTGGAAATAAACGAACACGGCATGGAACGCGCCGAGAAAGAGACCCGAATGCTCGCCGACCGCGCTCAGCGCCACTCGCTGCTCTTTCTTCTCGCTATCATCGTGCTCATCATCCTTCTCAGCTACCACCTTTCGTCCCGCGTGGCGCAACCGATCAGGCTGCTTGCCCAGAGCCTGGCGGCAAGTCGTCAAGGCGGTGAGCGGTATCCGTGCCTGCCCGTTCGCGACAATGATGAAATCGGTCTGCTGACTGACGAGTTCAACCGCCTGTTCAAGAGCCTGGCGGATTACGATCAGCATAACACGGCGATCCTGGCCGCCGAAAAGCTGAAGGTCCGCCGGGTGGAAGAGGCCAAATCCCGCTTCGTCGCCGATCTGTCGCATCAGCTGAAAACTCCCATGACTTCCCTGGCGATGAGCGTTAATCTGCTCCATGAAAAAAGAACCAGGCTCAGTCCGGAGAATATCGACGTGCTTCTCGAAACGGCGAGGGAAGACTGCAGCCGATTGGCCAGCCTGCTCAACGAACTGGTCGACATCGCCCGTCTGGAGTCCATGGTCAAGCCGGCGGTGCGGGAGAAATCCAATGTCGAGAGGCTCGTTCACGAGACCTGCAAACCTCTTGCAAAATACGCAGTGGAAAAAGGGGTCCGCCTGCACTTCGACATAGAGCCCGATCTGCCTCCCATCGCCCTCGATTCCCGGCGATTCCCCTGGGTGCTTGCCAACCTGGTGAGCAATGCCCTGCGCTATACCGAGAACGGTGGACAGATCTGCATCAAGGTCGAACGGCGACAGGGGTTCTTCTATTTCCAATGCAGCGACGACGGTTGCGGCATCGACCCGCAAAACCTGCCGCATATCTTCGATCGCTACACGCAATTTTCAGAACGGGAAAAAACCGGCACCATAGGGCTTGGGCTCGCCATCGCCAAGGAGATCGTCGAGCAGCATGGTGGCAACATTACCGCCGACAGCCAGCCCGGCCGCGGCACGACATTTACATTCTGGATCCCGGAAAATTTGGAGGAATTAGATGCAGCGAGCACTGTTGATCGACGATGACCGCAACATTGTCCAGACCCTGACGATATATCTCGAGCAGAGAGGTTTGGCGGTGACTGCAGCCGGTTCGGCTCGGGACGGCATCGCCCGCTTTCTGGAAAATCGCCCCGATCTGGTTCTCCTCGACCTGCGGCTCCCGGATGGGGACGGTCTGGACGTTCTGCGCCGGATCGTAGCCGGCGGCATCCCCACCCATGTCATTATCATCACCGCCCATGCCGCGGTGGAGACAGCCGTCACCGCCGTCAAGATGGGAGCTTTCGATTACCTGCCCAAGCCATTCGTGCCCGGCCAGCTCGACCTGCTTCTCGACAAGATTGCGCAACTGCAGGACCTCAAGAAAGAAGTGGCGCGCCTGAAAGGCATATTTCAGGAAGGCGACCTGCTGACCAGCAGCCGACGCATGCGCCAGGTACTTGCCACCGCCCGTCAGGCTGCCGAATCAAACGCTATCGTGCTTGTCTCCGGCGAAAGCGGCACCGGCAAGGGGCTGATCGCCCGACTGATGCACAAATGGAGCGGGAGGGCCAAGGGGCCGTTTGTCACCGTGGACTGCGCGGCCCTGCAGGAAAATCTCCTGGAAAGCGACCTGTTCGGCCATGTGAAGGGAGCGTTCACCGGGGCCCTGCGGGATAAAACCGGCAAGTTGAGCCTCGCCGAAAAAGGCACGATTTTCCTCGACGAGGTTTCCGAGATCCCCCCGGTGGTGCAGGGCAAGCTGCTCCGCTTCCTGCAGCAGCGCGAATATGAACGTGTTGGCGACACCCGGACGCTTACAGTGGATGCCCGGGTCATCGCCGCCACCAACAAGGATCTCGAAGAGCTGGTCCGGGATGGAACCTTCCGGCAGGATCTCTATTTTCGGTTGAAAGTCGTCGAGATTTTTCTTCCGCCTCTGCGTGAGCGTCCCGAAGACATTCCCCTTTTGGTCGAGCACCACCTGCGCCGCTATGCCCAGCTCAATAACAGGCAGGAAAAAGGCATGGAAAACGAGACCATCCAGCATATGCAAAACTATCCCTGGCCGGGCAACGTGCGTGAGCTCATAAACGCCGTCGAGCGCGCCGTGATCCTCTCACCCCATCCTCGCATCCGTACCGGCGACCTGCCCCCGCATATCGCCGGCTACCGGGAATCGCCGAACGAGGCTTGTCTGTCAAGCCTTGCCGAGATGGAAAAAAAGCATATCCGGGAAGTGATGATCCGCACCTCTAGCCTCGAAGAAGCCGCACGCGTGCTGGGCATCAACACTGCCACCCTTTGGCGGAAACGCAAGCAGTACCACCTGGATTGAGAAGGCCGTGCATTTTGCACGGCCCCGAACTGTCAAGCCCCGTGTCTCAGCGTCCCGAGCTGCGGCTCGGCCTTTCGGCCCTTTTTCCGCTCTTCCGGGACTTCAACGGCAGAGCGCAAGGCCTCGTAGGCCTCCAGGCGTTTCGGAATCCGAATCATCAAGAGGGCCAGCACCCCTGCAACAAGTATGCTCAGCGCCACCATGACGTCTGAGAAATCGAGGGCGTGAAAGTTATACAGCATAGCTTCTCCCACCAGCATGGGCCCCATGAATATTGCCCCCACAACCAAGGGCAGGATCACCGATCCTATGAACATTTCACTGGCCCACTTGGGCGGTTTCGGGTTGTGCGTAACAAGATAGCAGACGGCGATTCCTATAATTGCCAGAACAATCAAAACAGCTCCGATAATCAATCTCGTACCCATGTAAAACCTCATACCTCAGGGAGAAATCCCATTTTACACCGATAGGGTCGGCGGTCCCGGCTGGCATCCGGCTCCGGCCGTGAGCAAGCCAATCATGGAAAACGCTCTTCCACCGCAAAGGCCGTGCCACAGAGTATGAGTTGAGTTATTTCTTATTTTTTTCGGGATGATAGGCATGGTGGTAAAAAACAGGGGAGGACCTCGGCATTGCAATATTCAATGCTTTGTGCTGTTTAAGGGTTGCATTATTCACGGGAACGAGTAGACCGAGCCGGAACCCAACGGCAGCTATGGAGGATCGATGCGAATGTCGACTGGTTTGAAAGTATGAAGACATTTCCTTGCCTCGCAGGAACGTCCGCGATATAAAAAAGAGCGAAGCATTAGTACCTTAGAAATTCATTTCTTGTTTTTTAAGAATGATTTCGCGAAGGTACTTATACCCTCAAGGGGGTACTGAAAAGAGTCCCTCTGCTGTGGGAGGGGATAACAACCCTTGGGCTGCGGGCGTCTGCCCGCATTAGGAGGGAAGTTTAATCGAAAACCCACGGCAGGATCCCGTCCGAGGAGCGAAAATGCAAGAGAAGCTGGAAATTCTCAACCTTACCTGGCCGGTGCTCGCCTGAACATGATGCCGCTTGCCCGTCCCATAACGGTGGTCACCTTCCTCACGCTCCTGTTGTGGTCTGCGGTCGGCAGGGCCGACCAGGGGGACTATTGGTTCGAACAGGTTTTCCATACCGGTTCGTATAATATGGGGATCATGCAGGACCGGGAGGGTTTTCTCTGGTTTACCACTACCGGCGGCCTCATCCGCTACGACGGTTATGAAAAATTCATCTTCTCCGAGGGCGAGGACGGCCTCACCTCGAACTTCGTTCCCAGCGTCTTCGAGGACAGCGAGGGGCTGATCTGGATCGTCACGCTCTCGGGCCTTGACCGGTACGACAAGAGCGACGGCTCGATCAGGAAGTTCCAGCCCGCCCCGAAGCCCGGCAGCATCGGCAGCAAGGCCTTCAACTGGGCTCCGCGCCTCATCGCTGAAGACCGCGACGGCGGGATCTGGATTGCATCCCGCAACGGGCTTTTCCGCTACGAAAAGAGCCGGGACAGCTTCGTCCCTTTCCGGCACGATCCGGCAGACCCGACAACTCTCTCCAGCAACGACGTCTGGACGGTCATGACCGACCGGCGGGACAGGGTCTGGATCGGCACGGCCAGGGGGCTGGACCGTTATGACAGGAAGACCGGAAGGTTCACCCGCTTCCTTTACGATCCCGGCCGGAAAGGATCGCTGGGCAAAGGGGTGGTCTATACGGTGTACGAGGACAGGGACGGCGTCATCTGGGTGGGTACGGGCGAAGGCGGCTTGAACAGGTACCGGGAAGAGGATGAAACCTTTTCCGCCTATATCCGAGACCCCGATCTACCGGGGGCCATTGCCCACAACGAGGTCTTCTCCATCACCGAGGACCGGGCCGGCAACCTCTGGCTGGGGCGAAGCTTCTCCACCAGCGTCGGTCTCGAGAAATTCGACCGTGCGCGGGAGAAGTTCGTCCTCTACACCCACAACCCTAAAAAAGACGGCACTCTCAGCGGCAACATCGTCCTCACCTGCTTCGAGGACCGCTCCGGCATTCTCTGGGTCCCGGAGAACACGGGAACGGTGAACAAGCACGACCCCTTCAGCCATCGGTTCGACCTGCACCGGGCGGATCCGGATGTCCCGGAAACAAGGGCGCTGAGCGGGCTGGCCAGCATCTACGAGGACAGCCGCGGCGACATTTGGGCCGGCGGACAGCTGGGCCTCAGCCGTCTCGGCCGCGCCACCGGCACCTGGTCGACCTTCACCGTCGACCCCGACGACCCCCGGGCCCTCTGGAACAATTATGCCTTCTCGGTGCTGGAGGACAGCGATGGCGACTTCTGGGTGGCCACCGACGACGGCTATCTGAACCTCTTTGACCGGGAGCGGGGCATCGTCGTCGAGCGCTATCGCAATCCCCATGCCAACAACACTGCCCGGCAGATCATCGAGGACGCCTCCAATCCCGGCCGCTTCTGGTTCGGCGTCGAAGGGTACGGGCTCTATAGCTTCGATAAGAAAACAGGTATATTCAAGGAGATAAAGAGCAAGCCGAATGATCCGCAGGGGCTCGGCAACGAGTATGTGCAAACCCTGCTTCAGGACGGCGCTGGCACCATCTGGGTCCAGACCCAGGGAGGGCTGTACCACTTCGACCCCCGCAGCGAGACATTCGGCCGCTACGTCCACGATCCGCAGGACCCGCACAGCATCAGCGGCGACGTGGTCAACGACATCTTCCTCGACAGGGACGGCAACTACTGGGTGAGCACCGACCGCGGGCTGAACAGGTTCGATCCGGCTTCCGGCGCATTTTTCCGCTTCGGGCAGGAACATGGCTTCACCACCCGGTCCATCAGGGCCATCGTCCAGGATGACATAGGCAACCTCTGGCTGGGCTCGAACGAGGGGCTCTTCGTCTTCGATCCGCTGCAGGAAAAGGTGCTGCATAACTACACCCGCGAAGATGGCCTGCAAGGCGACAGCTTCAGTCTCTTCGGCTGCAGCGCCATCAAGGCCCGAGACGGCAGGCTCTGGTTTGTCGGGTTGGGCGGAGCGAACAGCTTCGATCCGGCCGGGCTCAAGCACAACATCACGCCTCCCCCGGTACGGCTGTCGCAGCTCTCCCAGGGCGGCGATCAGCTGGTTTCCCCATTCAGGGTCGGCAAGATAGAAGAGATCACCCTCAACTGGCGGCACAATTATTTCGAGTTCGAATATGTCGGCCTCAATTTTTCACAGTCGCTCAAGAATAAGTACAAGTATCGGCTGAACGGCTGGGACAGCGACTGGTATTTTGCCGGCAACAGGCGGTTCGGCCGGTATTCCGGGCTTTCCGGCGGCACCTACACTCTGGAGATCCTGGCCTCGAACAATGACGGGGTGTGGAGCGAGACACCGGCCGTGCTGACCGTCCACGTGGGGGCCCCGTTCTGGCAAACGTGGTGGTTCTACTCCCTCGCCGCAGCCGTGGTTTTTTCACTTCTGGGCCTCTTTTATTTCGTCCGTATCCGCCAATTGACCAACTTCAACCGCGAACTGGAGAACGCCTATCTCGATGTCAGGAAGGCCGAGAACAACTACCGTTCCATCTTCGAGAACGCGATCTTCGGCATCTTCCAACTGGCTCCGGATGGGACCATTCTCAGCGCCAATCCGGCAGCGGCGGCCATTTTGGGCTTTGCCGGGGCCGAGGAACTGCAGGCGGAACTGACGGATATTCGAGATCGGATCGTCTTGACGGCCCGGCAGCGGCGAGCCCTCCTGGTGCGTCTCCTGAAGAAGGGTTCCGTCACCGACTGCGAACTCCGGGTGAAAACGAAAAACAACCGGGAGATCTGGCTGTCCGTCAACCTGTCCGTGATCCATGACGAAGACGGCCGAAGGCAGTGTATCGAAGGGCTGATGGAGGATATCTCGACGAAGAAGGAGGCCAGCGAGCAACTGCGGCTGTATCGGGAGCACCTCGAACATCTGGTCGACGAGCGGACCAGAAAATACCAGGAAATGAACCTCAACCTGCAGAAGGAGATCAGGGAGCGTGAGCGGGTGGAGGAGGAACTGCTGCGGAGCCGCAAGCTCGAATCGATCGGCGTGCTGGCCGGTGGCATCGCCCATGACTTCAACAACCTCTTGACGGTCGTCGTGGGCAATATCAGCATTGCCAGAACGAAGCTCGGGACAACCTGTGCGGAGGAGCTGGACCGGGCGATACAGGGGGTTCACCGCGCCAGTGATCTCACCCAGAAATTCATCACCTTTTCCTCCGGCGGGGATCCGGTGAAACAGGTCGTGGATATCGCCGCCCTTACGAGGTCCGCGGTGGAACTCTCCCTTTCCGGTTCGAACGTCCAGGCCGATTTCGCCATCGACTACGAGCCGCACCGGGTCAGTGTCGATGAAAGCCACATCCGCCAGGCGATGCACAATATCATCGAGAACAGCAAACAGGCGATGCCCGAGGGCGGCAAGCTCACCGTGAGGGTCCGCAACTGCAACCGGGAAGAGAATCCGGAAATGGCCGAATTGCCGATCGCCACGGGGGACTATGTCGCCATCGAGTTCATCGACACCGGCAGCGGCATCATGCCCGAGCATCTTTCCAAAGTGTTCGATCCCTATTTTACCACGGCCGGCATGGGAGCCCAGAAGGGCAAGGGGTTAGGGCTCACCATCGCCTATTCCATCATGAAGAAGCATGGTGGCTATCTCTCCCTCGACAGCATGGTGGGTAAGGGAACCGCGGTCCGCATGCTGCTGCCGGCGGTGATCGAGGCCGAATCCGCCTGCGTGAGGACGGACGAACCGACCCGGAACTCCGGCAAAGTGCTGGTGATGGACGACGAAGAGATGCTCCGGGAAGTCGCCCGCGACATGCTGTCCATGATGGGCTGCCAGGTGACCCTCGCCGCCGACGGGATCAGCGCCGTCGAGCTCTACAAACAGGCGCTGGCCAAAGGGCAGCCGTTCGATGCGGTCTTCCTCGATCTCACCATCCCGGGGGGTATGGGGGGCAGGGAGGTGGTGAAGATCCTCGGCAATCTCGACCCGGGCCTCAAGGCTATCGTCTCGAGCGGTTACGCCAATGATCCGGTCGTTGCCGATTATCGCCGGTTCGGCTTCGTCGATGCCCTGTCCAAACCCTACGATATGGAAGGGTTGCGTGAAACCCTCAGCCGGGTGCTGGACTCGAGACGGCGGGAGTTGGTGTGAGATCACCCCGGTACGATGACCGGTAAGGCCGCTTGCTTGATGGAGAAACTGGCGGGAGTCCGGCCGATGAGTTCACCGTCGATATCGATCGCCATCGATCTCCTGGTGGCAATGTCGATCCGGCTGCCTTCCATGAGCTGTACCGGGTCCCGCTCTTGGAATGTTCCTGTATAGATGGAAGGCGCGGTTTTGAGCAATGCCAGGAAACTCTGGGGCTTGAGGCTGTAGCAGTGCAGCAGGTGATCCGTGATCTCGGCATCCTCCCTCACCGACATGCCCCTGCCGTAATGTTTGCCGTTGCCGACGGTTATCTGGATCGAGCTGAGGATTTCGGTCCTGCCGTCACAGACTACCCGGGCCCGGAAGGATCTGTTCTGCCTGAAAGCCTTCAGCAAGGCGATCACATAGGCTAGGCCTCCCCATCTCCTCTTTGTTCCCGGGTCGAGCATGCGGGTCACCTTTACAGCGAGGCCTATACTCGCGGCGTTGAAAAAATAGGTGTCGTTGACGACGCCGATATCCACCCGTTCTATTTTGCCGCCCGCCACGACACGAGCTGCGTCTCGAAGGTCGAATGGAATCCGCAGACTTCTCGCCAGGTCGTTGGCAGTGCCCATGGGCAGAATGCCAAGAGGCAATCCGCTTTCCAAGACGCTTCTGATACCGGCGTTCAGGGTCCCGTCCCCGCCTCCGATGACGATGCGGTCCAGACGGTCGCGATGGGCGGATATTGTCCGGGATACTTCTTCGATTCCATGGAAACGATGCAGTTTCGGCTCGATGCCGGAAGTTTTTAAAATTTCCAGCACAGGATCGATTTCGTCATTGCCGTGACGCGACTGATAATTGATCAGGATAAGTGCTTGGGCACACATGATGTTTGATTTCCTTCAATGTAGCGTGGATTCGAATATTGAGGATAAGCTTGTCTTGTTTCTTGTCAATGGAGTAACAATGACTTCTTGCTCATACCATTCCTTGAGGCAATGCTGGTGGGTTTCTCCGGAAAAGACTTCGCATTTGCTCCCGCAAAGCTAACCTTCTTCGCAAAGAATGCACAGAATAAGAGGTGGCACAACAATGATAGGCTAATGCGGGCTGGGTGCCTACCGGCGGGGCCCTTTGCATGATTATCCTCTTCTCCGGCAACATAATCGGTAATCCCATGATTTCATCTTTGTACAGGATCACCGGAAGGAAGGCCAAAATCTGGTGGATGTCCTTCCGCAGCCAAACCAGGAGCCTCTGTGTTTGAAGTGGCCCCCCCAATTGTACGGTTCATCGACCGGGTTGTGATCTGGATGGCCCGGTTGCGGCTGGAGAGTCGGGTGGGGAGGGAGAGCCCCGCGCAGGCGCTGGCGGTTGTCGAGGAACCCGTTTTCTTCTATGACGGGAGGCCGCCGGAGCATATCTGTTTTTCAGGCAAACACGGTTTCTCCTGCGATTCTCCCATGCCGGGAGTCGCTCCGGAAAGCAGCCGCATTCACGGTGAATTCCACCGGTGCGGCGAGGATTGGCGAAATCGCCCCGCGATGATCATGCTGCACGGCTGGAACGGGGAGAACTGCTACCGGCTGTTGTTTCCGCTGCTGGCACGCCGGTTCCACCGGATGGGCATAAGCCTTCTCTCGTTTCATCTTCCCTGTCATGGCAAACGGCGGGCCCCCTGCAGTCCGGGGAACGATTTCATTTCGCCGGATTTGTCCGCTATGGTCCGGTCGACCCGTCAGGCACTCGCCGACGTACAGGCCCTCATCGGGTGGCTGAAGCAGGAGGGCTGCGGTCCTGTCGGGGTCTGGGGGATTTCCCTCGGAGCCTGGCTGGCGGGGTTGCTTGCCTGCCATGATGACCGGCTGTCCTGGGCGGTCCTGATGACGCCCGTCGTGCGCATGGACCTCGCGATTCAGGAACTCGAATTCTGCGCCCCGATTCGCCGGAGCCTCGCCGGCCGGGATCTCCCCCTTCGAGGCTTGAATCTCACCGATCATTGTCCTCTGATGGACCGGCAAAACCTGCTGCTGATAGAAGGGCTTCACGACCTGTTTGTCCCACCGGCACGGGTGGAGGAACTCTGGAAGGCCTGGGGACATCCCCCGATCGAGCGACTTCCTCATAGTCATATGACCATCCTGTTCTCGAGGAAGGCTATGATACGGACGATCCGGTTCGTTGAGGTTCACGCCGTGAAGCGGTAGTGTTCGCGGGGGACAGACGTCTTGTCAAGGATAAAGATTTGACCCCATCTAAAAGGATAAAGATTTGACCCCATCTAACGATTTGACCCCATCTAACTGGTGAGCAGGCGGTACATGTGGACCATTTTTACCGGCAAGGAATTCACGTCGCTCACGAAGATGTAATTGCGCGGCCCGAACATATGGGCCAGGTACTCATGGGCTGATTTGTCGATGGTGATGCAGAACGGGTGAACCCCGACGCCTTTGGCCTCCAAAAGCGCCTTCCTGGTGTCCTCTATGGCGTATTGGCCTTTATAGTCGTCGTAATCTTCGGGCTTGCCGTCGGAAATCACGATGAGCAGCCGGATCTTTCCCGGCGATTCGAGCAGTTTTCTGGTCATGTGACGTATCGGCGGTCCCATGCGGGTGTAATCCCTGGGCATGATTGCGGCGATCCGCTGCTGGACGACGGTCCCGTACGGCTCCTCGGGATGCTTGATGTGGAAGAGTTCGCTCCTTGACCGTCGCATCCCGGAAAAACCGTAAATTCCATAACGATCCCCGACCATCTCGAGGGCCTCGGCCAGCAGGACGAGGGTTTCCTTCAAGGCGACGCTGACCCATCCTTCCGTCGAGCTGGACATATCAACCAGAAACATGGCCGTTATTTCGCGCTCGTCGCGCAGAAGACGGGTGAAAAGACGGTCGGAGGGGACGAAGCCCGCCCGGTAATCTCCCAAGGCTTCGATCAGGGCATCGAGGTCGATATCGTCGCCGTCCCTTTGCCGGCGGACGATGCGGTCGGTGGTGCGCAGCGACTCGAATTGCCGGCGCAATTTCTTGAGCAGCGGCCCGTATTTTTCAAGGCTCGCGGCGACGAATCCCGAGCGCACCGGGGAGAGTGATTTCTCCTCGAGGGTGCACCAGTCGGCCCGGTATCCGCCTCTTCGGTAATCCCATTCGTCATAGGAATAGGTCTTGTCCGTGGGTAACTGCACCGGAGCCGTCTCGCCCCTAGCCTCGCTTTGCTCGCGGTTCACCCCTCCGCCGGCCATGCCGGCGGCAGCTTGCACGTATGCTTGAGGAACCCTTCCGAAGTCTTTGATAATATTCCTGGTCAACGCAGCCAAGGCCTCGGGGATTTCCATTCCTTCATTGTCGAGGAGGATCGAGTTCTTTCTCTCCGCCTTCTCCGGGGCCGATGCCTGCTGCAGAAGGGTAAGAATATCGGCGAGCGAAGTTTCCGGCTTTTTCCCCTCATTGCTGGGCGTAGGATGCTTCATTTGCCCATTTTCAAGAAACGCCGCAAGCATCGCAATGAATTGCTGTTTTTCCTCTTTCCGTCGCAGCCGGATGGCTTCTCCGGCTCTCGAAAAGTTGAATTCACCGAGAAGGACGGCTGCCGGTCCGAGATCGTATGAGCCGGCGAGTTTTGAAAAATCGTTGTAGACCTCGGGCAGGAGATCAAAACTGCTGACGTCGGCCGGCCGATCCGCCTCTTTTCCGCCGGCGGGGGTTCGCAATATGAAGCGCTGCAAGGCGCTGCATCGTTCGTCGAAATCCTGCGGTTCTATCTTCATTACCAGCTGTTCGCAGAGCCCGCCTCCCTGGCGGATCAGTCCCGGAAGCTCGGCTGCCAGAAATGCATAAACCTTGCGGAACTGCAAGGCGGCAAGGAGGTCTTCCGCCAGTATTCTGTCGGGATATCGCATGAGCGGATCCCGGTATTGGCCGCACTCTTTGACGGTGGCATTATCTTTATAGATACCTGAAGCAATCTGACCCCACTGCAGGGACACGATCATCTTGTAGAGCAGGACGTTTTTGTCCCTTTCCGGGAAGAGGTCGATCTGTTCGGGAAGGTAGATGGTGCTGGTGTCGGTGCCGGGGACCGCCGCGCTTTCGAGATTCAGGCTGAGGCCGGAAACACCCCGAATATATGGCAGCAGAATCGGGGCCACCTCGGCCAGCCCGACACCGGCCTCGCCACGCATCGGCCCGAGAAAGTACTTGTCGATATCGGCCATGAACGTCCGCGCACCGACCAGGCCTTTTTTTTCATAGACCCCGAGTATCTGCCGGACCCATTCCGGTATGAGCGCCGCGGGAAAGAGCTGAAGGGCGGTTTTCCCTTCGGTGAGATAGGCGAAGCACAGGCTGTGGCTGACCGGCCAGATGGTCTCGACCTGGCTCAGCAGGACTTCGCGTGATTCTGACGGCAGGTTGACGAGATGTTCGAAGACTTCATCAACTTCCCATTCGTTTGGCCTGGCGGGAAGGACGCTCGCATAAAATCGTTTCTTTTGTTCTCCGAGTTCGAGCATTTTCTTCAGCTCCCATGACAGGGAGTCCCTCAGACCCTTGAACCTTTCTCAAAAGATGGAAAGGATCATTTCATCCAGCGCCGTTAGGAGCTCGGGATCGTCGGTCAGGCTTTCGATCATCCCGACCCGGCACGCACTCACCGTATCGATTCCCGACTGGATCAACCGAACCGTCTGAATGATCAGACGGGTGGAGGCGCCTTCCGCCAGGCCTGACTCCTTAAGGCTTCTGGTCATGGTGGCGAGTTTCACCAGTTGTACGGCGAGCGCCCGGTCGATGCCGGTTTCCCGTATCACGATCTCCTGCTCCAGCTCAGCTTCAGGGTAGTCGAAGTTCAAGGAGACGAAGCGCTGCCTGGTGGAAGGCTTGAGATCCTTGAGGACGCTCTGGTAGCCGGGGTTGTAGGAGACGGCCAGCATGAACTGAGGGGGAGCGTTGTACAGAATGCCGAGTTTCTCGATGGGCAACTCCCGGCGATCGTCGGTCAACGGATGAATGATGACGGTGGTGTCCTTTCTCGCCTCGACTATCTCATCCAGGTAGCAGATAGCCCCGGCCCTGACCGCAAGGGTGAGCGGGCCATCCTGCCAGATGGCTTCGCAGCCCTTGACCAGATAGCGACCAACCAGATCGCCGGCCGACAGATCGTCGTGGCACGATACGGTTATCAGCGGTCTGTTCAGCCGCCAGGCCAGGTACTGCATGAACCGCGTCTTGCCGCAGCCTGTGGGGCCTTTGAGGAGGAGGGGGAACATATTTTCACTGGCGGCGAGACCGATCTCGATCTCATTGGACCGAGGAAGAAAAAACGGCTCCCCCGAAATTCTATGTTCGTCAAGTCTGCATTCCGTCGATGTTTTCAGGTGCAATGTCTTCATATTCAGGTTCTCCATCGAATGAGCATGGTAAGAGAATATGACAGTATGAAGACGAGAACAAGGAAGTTTTAGGAATTATTATTATTGTTTCCCCGTGATTCGGTATTCGACGGTTGCTGCAGGAAACAACGTTTACTTGCCGTAGTAGACGATGTGCATGAATGCGTCAGGGTGCGGCCGGCGGAATATTCTGGTTGACCCGGAGGAGATTTTTCGGATCGTACTTCGCTTTCACAACCGCCAGACGCTTATAGTTTTCGCCATAGGTAGCCTCGATGAGACCGGTCGCCTCATCATCCATCATGAAGTTGACATACGCGCCTCCGAGGTTGAAGGGGTGGACGGCCCTCCAGTACCCTCGCCCCCACGCCTTCAAGGCCTCGGCCAGGTTCGGGTCCGCGTCGATGGCCGCGATGACCATGGACCAGGTCGCATCACGCGAGTTCCAGGCGGTCGCATCCTTGGCAATGCGGTGAACCGCCCCGTCGATCGGATAGAGATGCATGAGAGACAGTGCGCTCGGCGCCTTGGCCGCCTGAGCGATGTGCATGTCGATGGCCTCGTCGGGCAGGGACTTCACGAAATCGCCCTTCCAATACCACTGGAGGCCCTTGGGGAAGAATGGGTCGAAGAGCGTTTGCATTGCCGGGAATGGCATCTCGCTCATCCAGTTGAAGATGGGCGGCGGCAGGGTTCGAAGCAGTCTCGCCATCAACTTCTCTCCTTCGGCTGCGCTGCCGTTGTAGCAGGAAATGACGGCACAGGCGCGTTTTCCCCAATGATTGTTGGGGAACGGATCCATCGGCGGCACGGTCTTGAGACCGACGAAGGTACCCAGCTCCTCGGGGGCTGTCGGCAGGAACTCTCGATACGCCCGCATGACAGTCTTGGCGTGATTCGCTTCCCAGAAGACCGGCCCGGCATAGACCATACTGACCGGATGGGCTTGGAACAGGAAGCTCGTTACGATGCCGAAGTTGCCGCCTCCTCCGCGGAGAGCCCAGAAAAGATCGGGATGGCTGCTTTCGCTGGCCGTCACGAAACTCTCGTCGGGCAGGACAACGTCAGCCTCGATAAGGTTATCGATGGTGAGGCCGTACTGCCGCGTGAGGTAACCGGTACCCCCGCCAAGCGTGAGGCCGGCGACGCCGGTAGTCGAGACGATGCCGAAAGGAACGGCCAGCCCGAAAGGGTGGGTAGCGTGGTCGACGTCGCCGGAAGTGCAGCCGGCATCGACCCGAACGTTTCGGGTTGCCGGATCCACGCGCACGCTTTTCATCATCGAGAGGTCGATTACCAGGCCGTCGTCGCAACTCCCGAGACCGGGACCGTTGTGGCCGCCGCCACGGATCGCGATGAGCAGACCCTGGTTGCGCCCGTAGTGCAGCGCCGTGATGACGTCGGCGACGTCGACGCAGCGCGCGATCAAACGAGGCCGCTTGTCGATCATGCCATTGAAAAGTGCACGAGCGTCATCATAGTCCGGGTCGCTGCGGCTGATGAGCCGCCCGCGAAGGTTTGCCTGCAAGGCCTTTGCAATTTGATCAGTCATGATTTTTCTCCAGTCGTTCGGGGCGGACTCTCCGACCCGGAAGGATAGCCCGGGCCGGCGGAGTCGGAAGCCAAATTCTTCCGGGCAATGCCAAGACATCTCATGAGGGGACGGAAAAGTAACTTCCGGTAAACCATTCATGACCACCCTCCGGCATTGGGCATTTCTTTAATGTTTATGCACTGGAACACACCTGTCAACGGATAGGTTGCGGCAATGCTTGCGGAGGTTTGATTGACGGCATTGTCTTCAGGCTAAGAGCAAAGTTGAATGGAAGGAAGCGCGCGATGGCGGTTGGGGGAAGAAGGATTGCCGGAGGCGTGCTTGCCGAGTGGGCAGTAATCGAGAAGGGACCTTCTCGTCACAATCCGGGGGAGCCGATATCGCTACCTGATAAGCCTGAAGTAGCGCTTGATCAAATTTCTACTGTTCTTTCGTTTTGAGGACGGCCGTCGGAAGAGAGCCATGCTTTTGATTCGTTGTAATCCTTTTTGCGGTGATGAAGAAAAATTGTCGGCAAAATTCATGCAGATTCCCTTGGAAATTCTTTGGACTTCCCGATCATCGGTCTCTTTAGGTTCATTAAACCAAAAAAGCGGCATGAGGCCAAGCAAATCAGGATCTTTTTGGTCAAAGGCCTGATGCGCGAGCTTTTCTCCTTGGCTTTTGCTGCTATCGTCTTATCCGCAGGAGTCCTCATAGATAAATTGTCGCCCTATTTCTTTCGCAGTACTCTTATCTCAACCACTGCGGGTGAGATAAGACAGCAGGTCCGCCATCAGGCTGTTGATCTCCTGAAAACGGGCCGGGGAAACGGCGAGGATTGTATCCTCATTTTGAATGAAGCAGCCAGGTACCAGCTCGTTGCGACAGTTGTCGACCAGGGCCTTCGCCGAGTCCGGCGTGGTTTCCAGATGAAACTGCAGGCCGATGACCGATTCGCCCAGTTGGAAGGCCTGGTTGGCGCAGGCCTCGCTTTCGGCAAGTCGGATGGCGCCCGGGGGAAGGTCGAAGGTCTCGCCGTGCCAATGGAAGACTGTGATGGTTTCAGGGAATTGAAAAACATCAGGGGTTTCTGAGGAAACCCGGCGCACCGGCAGCCAGCCGATCTCCTTGGCCCTGTTGGGATAGACCCGCCCGCCCATGGCCGCGGCGATGAGCTGGGCGCCGAGACAGATGCCGAGCACTGGCACGCCCGCCCGGATGCTCTCGGCGATGAATCGCTTCTCCACCGCCAACCAGAGGAGTTCGGCCTCGTCGTTCACGCTCATCGGCCCGCCCATCACCACCAGCAGGTCGATTTCCTTCGGGTTGGGCAATTCCACCGACTCGAAGAAACGGGTGGCGGTGATCTCGTAGCCGGCTCCGACCAGCCAGGTTTCGATGCTGCCGAGGCCTTCGAATGCGACGTGCTGCAGGAAGTGGGCTCGCATGATTGTCTCCTCAAAGAATCGCAGGTTCTTCGCGGGTGGGGATAAGTAGCTTGAAATTCAAAATTCATCATTTGTTGTTCTGATTTCCGAGAGTACCTGTTTCAATCCTGCATGGCAAGGTTTGTCACACGACCTGCCCCGGCACTCGATCCAGAAAAGCGCAACATTTAGTACCTTAGAAATTATTTTCTTGTTTTTTTGAAAACGAATTTCGTGAAGGTACTTATACCCCTCAAGGGGGTACTGAAAAGAGTCCCCTCTGCTGTTAGAGGGGATCACGACCCTTTGGTTGCGGGTGTCAGCTCGCATTAGATGTCGCCCTTTCTGTCGCGCTCAGTAAAAAAATGAGCCGCTCCGGTTGAGAATCAAGGCCGCGCCGGCTTGAGAAACAGCACGATGATTCCCTTTCGGATCAGGCGCGTAACTAACTTTCTAAATTTACGAAAAAAATATATGAAACCGCCGATCAATTCGAGAATCTCATTCAAACTGTTAATATTCGAAGACTAAATTGACTGTCGATTTGAAATTGGATCAATGTGCGGGGCGATCGAGCGGTCAAACGTGGCAGTCCCGAAGGGAAATCGGGAGACTATCGCAGGTAATGCCGGTGGCGTATATTTTGCATCTCCACGGCCAGCGGCATTGCCACGTCGGGCGAAAGGTTTCCCGGCGACAGACTATTCATGCAGAAAATAAATCGAGGAAAACGATAATGAGCACACACTCCAACAGCAGCCTCCATGAGCTTCGTAACAGTGTCATCGCCAAGGGCAATGTCAGCGGCACCGACCGGTATATCGCCCATGCCAAAGGCGCGGTACTGACCGACGTCGAGGGCAACGACTATCTCGATTTCGGCGGCGGAATCGCAGTCATGAACGTCGGCCACTCCCACCCCAAGGTGGTGGCCGCCATCAAAGAGCAGGCGGAGAAGTTCACCCACACCTGCTTCATGGTCACTCCCTACGAGCTGCCGGTGCGCCTTGCCGAAAAACTGATCGCAGCGGTGCCTGGGGATTCGCCGAAGTCGGTGATGTTCGTCAACAGCGGCGCGGAGGCGGTTGAGAACGCGGTGAAGATTGCGCGCTACTACACCAAAAAAACGGCGATCATCGCCTTCGAGAACGGCTTCCACGGCCGGACTCTGATGGGCATGACGCTGACCTCCAAGGTCAAGCCCTACAAGTTCGGCCTCGGACCGTTCGCCCCGGAAGTCTACCGGATGCCCTTCGCCAACTGTTACCGCTGCCCCTACGGCAAAGAGTACCCGGGCTGCGGGGTGGAATGTGCCGATAAGCTGAAGGATTTCTTCGTCAATCACGTGGCGGCCGAGCAGACCGCGGCGATCATCTTCGAGCCGGTTCAGGGCGAAGGCGGCTTCATCGCCCCGCCGAAGGAGTATTTCCAGAAGATCCAGGCGATCTGCAAGGAAAATAACGTACTGATGATCGCCGATGAGGTCCAGACCGGTATAGGCCGGACCGGCACCATGTTCGCCATGGAACAGTACGGCATCGAGGCGGACATCACCACGACGGCCAAGAGCCTGGCCGCCGGCATGCCGCTCTCCGCGGTAGTCGGCAGGAAGGAGATCATGGACAGCGTCCACGCCTCGGGCATCGGCGGCACCTACAACGGCAACCCGCTTGCCTGCGCCGCGGCGCTGGCTGTCTTCGAGATCTTCGAGGAGGAGAACCTGCTTGAAAAAGGCAGGAAGCTGGGCTCGATGCTCAGGGAGAGCCTGCTCGCCATGCAGCAGGAGTGCGATCTGATCGGCGATGTGAGGGGCCTCGGGCCGATGGTGGCCATGGAGTTGGTCAAGGACAGGAAGACCAAGGAGCCGGCGGCTGCCGAGACCAAGGCCCTGGTGAAATACTGCCTCGACCGGGGCGTGATCATCCTCGCCTGCGGCGCCTACGGTAATATCATTCGCTTTCTCATGCCGCTGGTTATGACCGAGGAGCAGCTGCAGCAGGGCATTGCCATCGTCCGTGAGGGCCTGGCAGCGGTCCGTTCATAACAAGCCCCGCAGTGCCAAAGGAGGGACAACCGATGCACGGTTTCTATAATCGAATTCTGACGATCGATCTTTCTTCCCGAACCTTCGTCATCGAAGAGGTCGCCGACGAGGTCTTGCGGCAGTGTCTCGGCGGCAAGGGACTGGCCACCCGGTTGCTCCTGACGCGGAACCCGGCGGGTGTCGATCCGCTGTCGCCCGAGAACAATCTCATCTTCGCCACCGGTCCGTTCTGCGGCGGCCGGCTGTGGGGCGGCAGCCGCTACGGGGTCTTTACCAAGTCTCCCTTGACCGGCTTCTACGCCGAGTCGTACTCGGGCGGCAAGGTCCCCGAGGCCATCGACGCGGCGGGGTTCGACGCCGTGGTTCTGCACGGCAGGGCCGACCGGCCGACGGTGCTCTCGGTCACGCCCGAGGGGGCGGAGTTCCATGACGCAGGTGATCTGTGGGGTATGGAGACATTCGCGGCCGAGGAGGCGGTGCTGGCCCGCTTCGCCAAAAACGCGGAAGGGTACAGGAAGCCCGGCGCGGTGGTGATCGGTCCGGCCGGGGAAAACCTGGTCCGCTACGCCGTCATCGCCAACGACAAGTGGCGTTGCGCCGGCCGGGCCGGGGTGGGCACGGTGATGGGTTCAAAACTTGTCAAGGCTATAGTCTTTTCGGGTGACCGCAAGCGCGACTACGCGGATCCTGCGGGCGTTGCCGACTACGCCAAGAATTTTTCCCAGATCAACATGGAGCATCCCGGCGTCAAGGCCTACAAGCGCCTCGGCACCACCATGATGGTCGCGTTGATGAACACCGCCGGGGCCTTCCCGGCGAGGTACTGGAATCAGGGCTCGGTGGAGCACTGGGAGAAGATCAGCGGTGAAAGATACCACGAGGAGCACGAGGTGAAGCCCCATGCCTGCGCCAAGTGCTTCATGGCCTGCGGCCGCCTGGCGCGGCTTACGAAAGGGCGGCATAAGGACCTGAGGCTCGAGGGACCGGAATATGAGACCATCTATTCCTTCGGCGGCCTGTGCATGATTACCGAGATGGAGGAGGTTGCCTACCTGAACGACCTCTCCGACCGCCTGGGCATGGATACCATCACTGTCGGCAACCTCTGCGCCCTGGTGATGGAGGCCAAGGAAAAAGGCCGGATCGATTATGAGATCGACTACGGCAATGCAGACCAAGTGGCGGAATTGATTAAAAAGATCGCCGCCCGCGAGGACATCGGCGACATCCTGGCCGACGGCATCATTGCTGCCTCGGAGCGCTTCGGGCTCACCGACCTCGCCATCCATGTGAAAGGCATGGAGCCGGCGGGCTATGATCCCAGGGTGCTCAAGGGTATGGGCCTCACCTTCGGGACCTCGCCGCGTGGTGCCTGCCATCTGCGTACCACCTTCTACAAGCCCGAGCTTTCGGGGATGATCCCGCCCGCCCAGGTCGAGGAGAAGGCGTCGATGCTCATCGATTTCGAGAACCGGCTGAACATCTTCGACACCCTCATCCTCTGCCGTTTCTACCGCGATCTCTATTCCTGGCCGGAGCTGGAAAAATCCATTGCATTGGCAACCGGCATCATAGGCAAGGAAGAACTGGAGAAGATTGCCGTTCACATAGCCGATATGACGAGAGCTTTCAATATCCGCGAAGGCCTGACGCCGGCAGACGACCGTCTGCCCCAGCGCCTGCACAAGGAAAAGCTCCCCGACGGCCGGACCATCACGGTGGGGGAGATGGACTACCTGCTCGGGGACTACTACCGGCTGCGCGGCTGGAATGGGGACGGCGCCCCGGCCCTGCGCTGAGATTCAGGCCACTTCCCCCACATCCTTCTTCCCTGCTCTTGAAGGATGCGGAGGGATGTGGCCATTTTCGAATGAGGTTTCTATGTGTTCTATAGTCTTGAAGAAGAAAATTCTCGGCGTTCTGGCCGACAATATCCTCGGCAACGCTTCCCCCGAACTGGTTACAAGCAGGGCCATCGCCTGCCGGCTCAACATCAGCCTCGCCGAGACCAGATCCACCCTCATTTCCATGAATGAGGCGGGCATCATCGAAAGCGATCCCGAGACGGAAAGGGCGCTGATCACCCGGCAGGGCCTGTGCTGGCTGGAATCAGAAGACAGAAACCGGAAGACAGAAACCAGAAATTTTGCGCCGAAGGCGCCATTATGAAGCTGGCTTCTGGTTTCTGATTTCTGGCTTCTGATATTACACCGTAAACCGCCCCACCAGTTTCTTTAAGTCCTCCGCCATCCGTGACAGGTCCGCGGCGTTCGAGTTTACCTGGGAACTTGATGTGGAGATCGACGCCGAGGCCTGATTGAGGTGGCCGATGCTCACGTCCATGCCGCCCGCGGCCTCGGAGCTCTGCCGGGCCATGGCGTTGACGGTGGAGATGGCCTCCGACACATAGTTGACCTGTCCGGCGATCTCCCGTGTCGCCGCCGATTGCTCTTCCACCGCCGTGGCGATGGCATGGACGATCTGGCCGATGCCGTGGATGACGCCGGACAGGGAGTGGATGGATTCCACGTTGCCGGCCGTAGTTTTCTGGATCTCCTCCACCATGGCCTTGATGTTCTCCGTCGCCGCCGTAGTCTGTTTTGCCAGTTCCTTGATTTCGCTCGCGACCACGGAAAAGCCCTTTCCCGCCTCCCCGGCCCGTGCCGCCTCGATGGTGGCGTTTAGCGCAAGGAGGTTGGTCTGCTCGCTAATCTCCGTGATCTCTTCCACTATGTTGTTGATCTTCGCGGCCGCCTGGCTCAGCTTCGTCATCTTCTCCGTCGTCTCGCCGGCCTCGATCGCCGCGCTCTCGGTAATCGCCCTGGCTTTCTCGGAATTTGCGGCGATCTCGCCAATGGTGGCGCTCATTTCCTCGGCGGAGGAGGCCACGATGGCGAGGTTGTCGGAGGCCTGTTCCATCGACTCGGAGACACGGGCCATATGTCCGCTCATATCGGTGGACGCCACCGCTACCGCCTCGCATTCCTCTCGGTTCTTGCCGGCGGTGTCGGAGAGCCGGTGGGAGACTGCCGACAATTCATGGGAGGCCTGCGCCACCTCGCCTGCATTTTTGGCTATCTCCATCACCAGTTCCTGAAGGGAGGCTATGAAGGTGTTGAACCAGGTGGCGAGCTCGGCGATTTCGTCTTTGCCCTTGACGTCGAGGCGGGCCGTGAGGTTACCTTCGCCGCTGACGATATCCTTCATGCCCCCGGCTATCCGGGAGAGGGAGCCGGCCATAGACCCGGCGAAGAGCCACACCACCGGCACGGTGAGGACGGCGCAGATCGCCCCGGCCAGCGCCAGCAGGCGGATCATCTGCCAGGTATTGGCCTCCGGCACTGCATGGGAGAAGAGGGCGGTGACTGTTCCGGCCGGACGATCTTTCCCGCCCAGGGCGAGGGAGCCGAAGGCGTAATCCTGCTCGCCGACCGTGACGTCGCCGAGGACAACGCTCGCCCCATCCACCTCGATTTTTTGGTTTTCCTTTTCCGTGCCGTTTAAACCGGCATAGTCGGCGAGCGTTCCGGCCACGAGGCCCCCCGAGGCGAAGATGTTGACTTCGGTCCTGGTTGAGGAAGAAATGCGTTCGGCGAATTCCGCGGCAAGAGGTCTTGCCGCCAGGAGATAGCCCAGCCGCTTGTCGATTTCCTTGTCCGCATCGATATCGAAGAAGCTCGCGGATACCGGAATCAGCGCCACGATGCAAAGGGTGCCTTCAATCTCGGCGATGAACCCGTTTTCGGTATCGGCCGTTCCGGATACCTGGCCGGCATCCTTAACAGGCGGCTCGCCGCTGAAGGTCCAGCTTCCGCCCTGGGGGCTCTCGTCCGTCCCCAGTCGGGCGACTTGGTAGCCCTGCCGGTCGGCTGATATCTCCGGAAAAAAAAGGGTTGACCGATTGTCCTGCACGCGGACGAGGGAGAGGGTCACGCCCGCGGTATCCATTACCGAGAGCTGCCACAGGTTGTTGGCGAGCGCCATATTGTGCAGCTGGCCGCTCATTCGCTGGAAGGTGTCCCGGCTCATGGTCGGGTTGTTCTTGAAGCCGTCGAGGAACTTGAGGGTGCTGCCCAGTTCCGCATTTTTCACGATCTGCCGGCTGTTTTTCAGGAGCTGCGCCTGATTTTCGGCCAATTCCCGCTGCACGACGGCGAAGGCGGCCGACAGGCTTTCGTTGGCCATCGCCGCATTCTGACGTCTGATGGTGAGAGAGGCGATGACGATGCAGGCGGCGAGTGAAAGGGTAACAAGAGAGATGGAAAGCAGGATCAGTTTATTTTTGAATTTCATTGAGGCTTCCTTTCGCTGCGAGGGCAGTTGGGCGTGACCATGGGGGTGGCTGCCGTTTCGGGATTCGGTGGTACAAATAATGTGCCAGCTTGAGGCTCCCGATACTTCCTTCGCGCAGGCCGCGATGGGGGGAGCTGTCAACACGATCGTCAACCTTTGTTGACAATGTCAACCGTGGTTGACGATCCAGTTTTGCCATGACCGCGACAGGTGAATATCGTTCGGCTGGACAGTCCGAGTCGGGGGGTATGGATGGAAACTAACACAAATTAAGTGTATTTGCGGATAGACATCAGTTCGAATAGGTGCTTAAATATTTACACTTTCACCTCCAACCATGTTGACGGTGCAAAGGGATATCCGCCCTCTCAGCCGATACGGCGCGATGATTGCAGAATTCTACGACGAGGTGAGCAATAAGATCAAATAAAAATTTCTTCGGGAATCCCTGGCGCGGATAATCCTGGCCGTAAAGTTGAAGGTCGGCAGGTTCCCAATAAACAGGCCCGAAAGGGGATTCAGTCCGCTCAAGGGGAAGAGGTAGCAATTGTCTACCAGGAGTCCCCGATTCTGTTGTGAAATTGCTGCCGCCTGCTCGACCGCCGCGGGTGTGCGAAGGGGAAGCTATGAAAAAGATCAACGTTATCCAGGAGAAACTGCGGAAGGGGCAAATCATCCTGCTTGACGGTGCCACCGGCACCGAGCTGGAGAAACGGGGGGTGCCGATGAACAGCAAGGCGTGGTCGGCGCAAGCGGTGCTGAGCCACCCCGAGGTAGTGCAGGCGGTCCATCGGGACTATGTCAAGGCGGGGGTCGACATCATCACCGCCAACACCTTCTCGCTGGCGAAACACATGCTCATTCCGGCAGGGCTTGACGACCGCTTCCGGCAATTGAACCGAGAGGCGGTGTTGCTCGCCGTGCGAGCCCGGGAGGAGGGTGCGACGGGGCCGGTGGCCGTCGCCGGCTCCATCGCCCCGACCGCCTTCATGGCAGGGGCTATTCCCGGTTATCCGGACATTCCCGAGGCATTCACGTGGTTCGCTGAGCAGGCGGAGATCCAGGCCGAGGCGGGGGCCGATCTCTTCCTCATCGAGATGATCGAGGACCTGGAGAAGGGGACTCTCGCCGTGCAGGCGGCCTGCGCCACCGGGTTGCCGGTCTGGCTGGGTTTCAGCTGCCGCCATGACAGGGAGGGACGACTCATGCTCTGGGATCTCCGACATACCTTGACCGAAGGCGTGACGGCCACCTCCCGGCTCTGCGGCTCCGCGGCCTTCATCATGCACACCGACGTTGGCGACGCCGGCCAGGCCCTGGCAGAACTGAAGTCCTGCTGGTCGCCGGCATCGGGTCCCCTGGGCGTCTATGCCCATGCCGGGACCTTTGTCATGCCGAACTGGCAGTTCACCGATATCACACCCGAAAACTACGCCGCCAAGGCGGCTGACTGGATCGATATGGGCGCCCGGGCGATCGGCGGCTGCTGCGGTATCGGCCCTGCCCATATCCGGGAACTGCAAAGGAGATTCGGCCGGAATGAGTACCTTTGAAATCTCGTTTTTTAAAGAATGTATTTCGTGAAGATACTTATACCCCTCAAGGGGGTACTGAAAAGAGTCCCCTCTGCTGTAGGAAGGCGAGAGCCCCTTATCGTGAGGGTCGGCCCGGGCTGCCTGGTCGGCACTCATCATCCGTTGCTTCCCCTGGCCTGGCCGTTCGAAGCGATGAAATTGAGCAGGCCGCGATAGCGTCTCTCCACATCTTCCCGGTCGTTTTTCTCCTTGAATTCACGGCTGGTCCGCAGGATCATCTCGGCCTGACGGACTATCGTCCGCCGTTGTTCAGGAAGCCTGGCATGGCCGGCGATATTGGCGAGGGTTTCGATCAGGCGGATGGTCACCGCTACGCTCGAACGGCCGTACTGGCGGATCTGGTCGAAAGCGGCGTTGGTCATCCCGGAAAAGGTGGTGACATCCATGATCAGCCTGACCTGTCCTTCCTCGTCGTTGAGGTATGGAGAAGGGAACTGCTTATTGGCAAGCAGACAGAGAGCCGCGCCCAAACGGTCGATACAGGCGATGGTTGTGTAGGGATCGTTGATGCCCGGGGAGAGCGAGCGGACTCCCACCTCGACCAATTGATGGATGGCGTATTCGACGTCCTGTTCGGGTGTGCGGATTGAGCCGAAGATGAAGGAGCCGGCGATTTTCTTGCAGATTTTCCGATCGAGAGGTTCGTCGCTCCCGACCGACGCGATGGGATCTCCGGTCGTGGAGAATTTCCCCGCCCGCGTCCGAAGAAGGATCAAGCATTCGGAGTTTCGGCCGATTTCCATCAGCGTTTCGTAGTCTATCGCCTGCACGTAACCGGTCGCGGGGGACTTGATCTCCCGGCAGAAGGGCCGGCAAGCCTTCTCACGGTAATCCGGCGAAATGATTTTGTCGGGACTGTTCCCTTCCCTGTCCAACTCCTCCGGAAAAATGCGGTGAATGTTCCATTCAAGTTCGTCATAGACATCCTCGATCACGTTGTCCGCCTGGATTGATGCGGAAATATGGTGAATGAAATAGATCAGGACGAAAACGTCCGCACATACCAGAATGACGGCCAGAGTCAGGGAGATGTTCGGGATAAAGTTTTCCTCTCCGTCCGAATGAATCGATCGCAGTACGATCACGCAATAGATAAAGGTGGCGATAAAGGCCCCGAGAACCAGCTGATTGCCTTTATCCTTCATGAAATTTCGCAGCAGGCGCGGCCCGAATTGGGAGGAGGCGAGGGTCAGGGCAACTATGGTGATCGAGAAGGTGACGCCGGTGACCGTTATGACGGAGCCGGCGATGGTCGAGAGGATCACCCTGGCGCCTTCCGGGCCGGCACCGGCAAGGTAACTTTCCCGGAACCATTCTGTCTGCATGCCGAGCCATTGATCGATACCAATGGTCGCCGCGGCGAGAGCGACCGCCGAAAGGGCCAGGACAGTGGGGATGAACCAGAGGCTGGTCCGTATCGACTCCCAGTGGTGGAAGAGCCAGGTGGTCGGCAAGCGATCCATGTTGGGGAAATTCTTTGGCATGGTTTCCTTCAATGGGGCGATCGTCGGTCCCTTCTTTTTCGGCAGAGGCAAAGTCCTCTTCCTAACATTAAGACACCTCGATAACAAACCAAGTGCCGAAGCATCACCCCGCGAGGCTTGCTTGACATCGGCGGCCCGGCTGCCAACTGTAGGATTCACGGGCAGGGTTGCCGGCGGCCCGCGGCGAGGCACCTGCCGTTTTGGATACTGTCTATGTTAAACTCACTTTTTAAAGATTTGGAATTATGCGTAATTTCATTGATGAGGCGAGCTCGTGGAAGCCGTGCGGAAATACGTAAAAAAAAGCCTTGACCCGAAGGATTCCCCGGCGATCGAATCACAACAAGTGGAAATTTCCGGATCCGGTCCCGCCCCTGCCGATCAGGCCGTTTTCGATCGGTCCCCCGCGGAGGAACGCGCCGCCTTCGATGAGCGTTCGGGTGAGCTGACGGTCGGTTCGCAGGACATGGTGCACGACATCCGCGGGGAGGCCGATGGGCTGCAGCCGGTGATCGACCGGGCGATAGAAAAATATCTTCAGGCCAGGCGGCAAAAAATTCCCGAGTTCGTCCGCACCCATTTTTCCCTGGCCGGCGCATTGAAGATCAATAGAAAAGCGCTGGGCGCAGACCTGATCAAGGCCCCCGCGAATGCCATCTGGATCGTGCCCCTTACCGTGGTCCGGGCGCTTGCAGCCCTGGCGGCCGCGACCGGTTTCAAAAACATCGCGGCCCTGGGCCGCAGACTGCCCTCCGGTTTCAAGACCGCCGTGCAGGAGGAGATAGATTCTCTGATCTTCCGAGAACTGCTGCAGCTGCCCCGCCCGGGGGACCGGGAGGGGACGGCGGACGCCCTGCTGGCCGAGATTCTCGACCAGCCCGAGATACAAAACCTCATCCAGGACCAACTCGGCCTTATCCGGGTGAAATCCCAACACGAGGGGTTCCGCCGGTCCCTGGAAGCGCGACTCAAGGATTATTCTCTAGGCCGAACCGCGATCAACGAGCTCTCCGGCAATATCATCGCCCTGGCCGGCGGGGCGACCATGCTGGGCAAGATGACGCCCGGCGGCATCAGTTTCGGCACGATGCTGGCGGGGGCCATCGCCCAGCAAAGCGCCATCTCCTCATTCTTCCTGGGCCCCGCCCTCGGCGGCGTCTACTATTCAATCTTCCCGGCCTCGGCTTCCCTCGGCCTGGCCGTCGCCTCCACCGGCTCGGTGCTGGCGGTGCTGGCCATCTTCTCGGCGTTTTCCGGAATAATTGCCGACCCCCTGCAGGCTCGGCTGGGCGTTCACGAGCGGCGGCTGCACCGGCTGATCGACGGCCTGGAGGAAGCCCTCAGAGGGCGGGGCGATTCGGGCATGCCTGTGCGGGAAATTTACCTGGCCCGGATCTTCGATCTGATCGATCTGCTGAAGACGGCGGCCCAGGTCGTCGTTTGATCGCTGCCGTGCAGCTCACCAAATTTCGCCTTGCTGTCGTTGGCTGCAATGATCATTTTCATAGAGACGAAAAAACGTAACGTTCATCGGCCTGCCTGTGCGCATCGGGTCTTGAACGCCAGCGAGCAGCGCACAGGCTGATTGTTGAACGGTTACGACACAGCAACCAATCCCAAGCCAATGGGAGAGTCTATATGAAAACCTACGACGTCATTGTTGTCGGCACCGGGACGGCCGGGCAAACCGCCGCCACCAATCTGGCCGCCGCCGGGTATCGGGTCGCGGTGGCGGAGGCGAGCCCGACGCCGGGCGGCGTCTGCGCGCTCAAGGGCTGCCAGGCGAAGAAATGGTTCTACGAGGTGGCCGAGACGGTAGCACGGTGCCGGGCGCTACACGCCATCGGCGTGACCCAACTGCCCCAGGTCGACTGGGGGCAGATCCTCAATGAGAAAAATTCTTTCACCGCCCGGGTGCCGGAGAGGACCCGCACCAGGCTGAACAAGAGAGGCATCGATTACCTAGAGGGCAGGAGCGGGTTCATCGACGATTCGACGCTGCGGGTGGGGGATGCCACCTTCCAGCCCCGCTACGTGGTCATTGCCAGCGGCTCAAAGCCGGTCAGCCTGCCCATCCAGGGTGCGGAGCTTCTGGCCACCAGTGACGACTTCCTGGAACTGCCGGCGCTGCCGCCCCGCATCGCCTTTGTCGGGGGAGGTTTCATTTCCTTCGAGTTCGCCCATTATGCCGCCCGGCTGGGCAGCAGCCCCGGCCACATCCACATCCTCGAGGCTCAGCAAAGGCCGCTTACCCCCTTCGATGCGGAGATGGTGGACGAACTGGTCAAGGCCTCGGAGGAAGAGGGGATGGCGATCCGTACTGGGGCTGCCGTCGCCGCCATCGAGCGGCGGGGGCCGGGGTTTGTTCTGCATTTCGACTCGGGAGAGCCGCTGGAAATCGACTTGGCTGTCAACGGCGCCGGGCGGGTAGCCGATATAGAGTCGCTGAATCTTTCCGCCGCGGGCGTCGATTTCTCCAAGAAGGGCATTCAGGTCGATCGACTGATGAGGACTACCAATCCCAAGGTCTATGCCGTGGGCGACTGCGTCGAGAGCCCGCAACTCGCCAGACTCGCCGACCTGGAGGCGAAGACGGCGGCCCGGGCGATCATCGCCGCAGACGGTGGCCGGGAGGCGTCCGGCATCGATTACGGCGCGGTGCCCGCCATCCTCTTCACCTACCCGCAGCTGGGCATGGTCGGCAGCACGGAGGATCAGCTCAAGGAGGAGAAGATCGATTACCGGAAGAGTTTCGCCACCGGCCTCGACTGGCCCACCTTCCGCCGCATCGGCATGAAGCACGCCGCCTATAAGATTCTCGCAGACGGTGATGGACGCATCCTCGGCGCCCATTTCCTCGCCGATAATACCAGCGGGGTAATCAGTATCTTCAAGCAGGCGATGGTGAACGGCATCACCGTGCCCGATTTGTACGAGCAGTGCATCCTCACCCCCTATCCCTCGCGGGAGAGCGACGTGGTGTATATGCTGCGGCCTCTGCTGTAGGAGCCAGTCGGATTTATGCCCTTTTCCCCATATCTTCGTTGAGCTCGAAAAAATTATCCTCGGAATATTAAGTATATGCCTCAGGTAATTTTTTCGAGTTCGCCTCGATCTGAGAAAAAAATACCATAATCCGACAGACTCCTAGCATGAACGGGTTGAGTGACGGGGGGCGGGAGGCTCCGTCGATCCCGCCCCCTCTCTGGATCTACTTCTGCTGAGGCGGCATGCCCCGCATGTGGCGGTAGTCTTCCCGCAGACGGTTGGCGGCGTTCAGCACCTTCTGCATATAGGCCCGCTGTTGGTCTGAAACGAATCGCAGCTCCAGAGAATCCTCCTTTGATCTGATCACGCTGCCAGCCGGGACATGGGTAAAGGCTTCCAAAGTTGCCCGCGTGATCGTGGCATTCATGCCGATCCAGACCCAATTTTCGAGATTGACGGTGTACAGGGTGCTGCGCATGGCCAAGTAACAATCCTCGCCGATCGTGCAGGGGCCGTGGATGGCCACACCGTGGCCGACCGAAGTTCTTGCGCCGATCAGCACGGTGTCCCCACCATGGCTGTGGATGATGACGCCGTCCTGGATGTTGCATTCTTCCTCCAGGATGATCGGGCTCACCTTGCCGTCCGGCCCGGTTTCGTCCGAGCGAATGACCGCAAGCGGGGCGATGAAGACGTTTTTGCCGATTTTGACATTGCCGATGACCTGGGCGGAGGGATCAATCAAGGCGGTCGGGTGGATCTCGGGAAAATCTCCAACGAGATTTTGCCTGATATTCGGGCAGTTAATTGTCATTTTCACCTCGTCAATGTAAGCTGGTTTACATTTCATGAAGCGCTTTCTGCGCCTGACTCCTAATTACCGTCTCAGTATATGGTACAGTGCGGAGCGCAGTGCTGCAAGGTGGGGGGCGGCCTGCAATGAAAATTTAACAGCCGTCTGTCTTTTTATGATAGGCGCCGCCGATGGTCTCGACGAGCTGTTCGAGATCGACCGGCTTGATGAGATAGTCGAAGGCGCCGAGCTGCATGCAGGCGATGCCGGTGTCGAAGGAGCCGTTGCCGGTGAGGAGGATGACCTCGACCGCGGGGTGCAGATCCTTCACCCGGGAGAGAACCTTCAGGCCGTCCATGTCCGGCATCTGCAGGTCGAGGGTCATCACGTCGGGCTGGAGGGCCGGAAGAAGGTCCAGGGCCTCCCTGCCGGAACAGACCGTCACGGCCTCGATATCCCGCAGATTGAGATGTCCGGCGAGAATGGCGGCAAAACCCTTCTCGTTGTCGACGACCAGGACCTTTATTTTTCTCCGTTCGACCACGTCGACCTCCTGAAAAATAGGAAGAAATTCTGCAAAGAGGGGCAGAAAGGGAGAAAGGGGAGGCGGCGAGTTTTTCTGCCTCGCCGCCTCCCGTCTGCACAACGCTTTACTTCACCAGGGTAACCGGCAGGCCCATGAGCGGCCAGACGACGGTCACCATCAGCCAGACCGCGACCATCAGCACCACGCTCGCCAGGATGCCGTAGCGGAAGAACTCGCCGGCGGTGAACTGCTTGGAGCCGTAGGCGATGGCGTTCGGCGCCGCCCCGATGAGCAGGAAGAACGGCATGCCCGCGGTGGCGAGGGCGGAGTAGAATATCACCTCGCCGGCCACGCCCAGATAGGGGGCGATGACCAGGGCCACCGGCAGGGAGATGGCGATGGCCGCCACGTTCATGATGAAATTGGTCATGACCATGACGAAGAAGGCGATGCCCAGGATGAAAACCACCGCCGGGGCATTTTTGAAGAGCGCCAGCCAGTTGACCGCCAGCCATTCGGCCGCATGCGTCTGCCACAAGCAGAAGCCGATGGACATGGCCCCGCCGAAGAGCAGGATGATGTTCCAGGGAATGTCCTCGAGGTCCTCGACCTTCAGGATGTTGAGTACGAAGAACAAGAGGGTCGAGCTCAGTAGGATCGCTGTCTTGTCGATGGTTTTGAGAGCCGGGACCCAGTTCTTCGCGGCGATGAGGACGATGACCGACAGCACGATGACGAGGGTCATGATCTCGTTTTTGCTCCAGCCGCCCAGTTCGGCGTACATCCGCTTGGCCCGCTCCTTGAGGCCCGGGATGACGGATTTCTCCGGCTTGCACAGGATCATCATCATCGCCCAGATCAGGCCGACCATGAGCCAGCCCAGCGGGAAGAGATAGTAGGTCAGCTCGAAGAAGCTGATCTCCTTGCCGGTCATCTCCTTGAAGAAGGCGATGGCAACCGCGGCCCGGGCGGAGCCGAGCAGGGTGATGATACTGCCGGCGCCGGCAACGTAGGCCATGCCGATGAAGATGCCCTTGCCGAACTTGCTCGGCTTGTCGTCCTCGGAATAGAGGGCGTTGATGGCCATGAGCAGCGGGAACATGGTGGCCGCCACCGCGGTGTGGGCCATCAGGTGCGTCAGCGCCACGGTCATGACGAAGCAGCCGAGGTAGATCATGCTCGTCTTCTCCCCGACGATGGAGAGCATCTTGTAGGCCATCCGCTTGGTCAGGCCGCTCTTGGTGAAGACCAGGCCGATGACGATGGAGCCGAAGATGAAGAGGACCGAGGGGTCCATGAAGTCCTTGAAGGCGACTTCCGGCTTGCGGATGAGAAACATCGCCTGGATGACGCCGATGGCGATGCCGGTGACGCCGATCGGCAGGACCTCGAAGATCCACCAGGTGGCGGCCAGGGCGAAGAGGGCGAGCGCCCCCTTGCCCTCCACGGTGAGCGTGAAATGCTTGCCCATCGGGTCGATGGCATCGGGCCAGGCCGGTGCATAGTAGATGATGCAGAACAGGGCGACCCCCAGCAGGAGGAAGAAGACCCTTTTCCAGTCGAAGGGGGCTTTCACCTCCTTTTCCGCCACTTGCGGCGACGCATTTTCCATTTCTACGGTATCCATTGCTTTACTCTCTGAAATTGTTGTTGATGACATGATATCATCCTCATTTTTGAATATTCATGGCGATGAGCCTGTCGCCGAGCGCCCCGAAGACTTCGGCGAGTTTGACCACGCCGAGCAGTTTTCCGCCTTCCAGGACCGGTAGGACCGTCTCGCAGCCGTGCACCATGATGGCCATGGCATGGATGAGATCGGTCGAGCCGGACACGGTGCGGATGTCCTTTTCAATAACCTTGGCGACGGTCGCGTTCAGGTGATTCACCCCTTCCTTCATCAGCACCCCGTCGAGCAGGGTGGCGAGATCGCTGTATTCGCCGGTCCTGCCCTCGAAGGCTTTGATCTTCATCGGCTCGAGCAGGGAGGAGAAGAGCACCCGGAGGACGCCCTGCTGGGTGACCCGGCCGAGCAGCCGGCCCCCGTCATCCACCACCATCAGCTCGCTGAAGCCGCAGGGGCCGGAGCTGCCGACCGGACAGAAGGATCTGAGCTGCAGGATCGCCTCCTGCACCGTACCGCTCTCCTTCATACAGGGGAAGCCCTGGAGGGGGATCATGATGTCCCGTACCGTCTGATTTTCAGTGTTCAAGAGTTTCTCCTTCATTTCTTTTTCTCTCTCATCGTCCTAGAGGCCGTTTTTCACCAGCCCTTCGTATGGAGGATCTTCTCGATCTCGGCGACGCTCTTCGACTGCAGAATGAGCATGCGCTTGCTCTTGGCCTCGCTGATCTTGTCCATCAGCATGGAGATGTTGACCGGCTTCTGTAGGTAGTCCTCAGCCCCGAGCTTCATGGCCTCGATGCCTGTCCGGATCGAGCCGTGGCCGGTAAGCATGATGATCTCGGCCTCGGGTTGCCGGGCTTTGATCCGCTTCAGGGTCTCCAGGCCGTCGATGCCCGGCATGGACAGGTCGAGAACGATCAGGTCGTAGCCATTCTTATCCGTGTCGTTCACCGCAGCCTCGCCGCTGGTCGCGGTGGTGACCCTCAAACCGCGGGTCTCCAGGCGCTCGGCCAGCGTTTTGAGAAAGTCCTCCTCGTCGTCGACCAGGAGCACCTTTGCCTTCAATTCTTCCGTCATAATTTTTCCTCTCGTTCGATTTCTTCAGGGGGCCGTTTCGTGGACGGCCCGTCCGCAATTTTTAATATTTCAGGTGCATCACTGCTTTACTACGGCGGAAGGTTTGTTCTGACCCTGGCCGTTATTGAGGGCGATAGCCACTTTCTTGGCCTTGCAGTTTTCGATCGGACAGGCAATGGCCGGTTCCTTGTGTGCCCGTGAATCTGCCGGCTGCCAGCCCCAGACGAAAAAGAGTACGAAGAACCCGGCGACATAGGCGAGGCTCACGTGCCAGCCCTTGCGCAGCCAGAGCAAGACGTTGCGGCCTTCCGGGAATTTGTTGGTGATGGCCACGCCGGCCGAGGAACCGAACCAGATCATCGACCCGCCGAAGCCGACGGTGTAGGCGAGCATCCCCCAGTCGTAATGCCCCTGGACCAGACAGAGCTTGGTCAGCGGGATGTTGTCGAAGACGGCGGAGATGAAACCGAGGGCGAAGGCGGTCATCCACGAGGCGTCCGGCAGGGTCTCCACCGGCATCATCGAGGCGCACATCACAAGACTGAGCAGAAAGATGGTGCCCATGATCGAAGCCGGCACCTCTTTCCAGGGGATCGGCCGCAGCAGCGCGCCGAGGCAGATGGCGATCCAGACTCCCAGGGCCGGCATGTCCAGGGTGTAGTTGGTGATGATCGCCCCGACCAGGATCATCGCCACGATGGCGATCTTCAGCCAGTCGATTTTTACACCGGAGGTATCGGCAAGAACTACCGGCTGGGTTTTGTATTGCTGGTGTCCCGCAAAAAAGGCGATGACCACGATGGCGACGCCCGAGGCGATGAAGGCGTGCAGAACAACAAGGGGACTCACGCCGTCGATCCACATCATCGTGGTGGTTGTGTCGCCAACCACCGAACCGGCGCCGCCGGCGTTGGAGGCTGCGACGATTCCGGCCAGGTAGCCGATGTGCACCTTGCCCTTGAAGACCACCAGGGCGATGGTGCCGCCGATCAGGGCCGCGGCGATGTTGTCGAGAAATGATGAGAGAATGGCCACGAAAACCAGCAGGACCGCGGGGCCCATCCAGCCTGAGGGCAGGTACTTCGGCAGGATCTCGGGGATCCCGCACTCCTCGAAGATCTTGGCAAGGATGCCGAAGCCGAGCAGCAGGCCGAGCAGGTTGAGGATGACCGGCCACTCGCCCTGCCGCATGTGCTTGTCGGCAAGCTGGTCGACGAGCGGGGCCTGGCCGATGAGATGCTCCACCAGCTGAAAGCCGTCGTCGAAGAACAGCTTGAAGCAGGTGATGACGATGAGGCCGGTCACCGCCACGTAGAAGGTGTGGTGGTGGAACAGGGCCACGCCGAGGAGCACCAGGCCAAAGAGAATGAATTCCGCGCGGATGCCGAAGAGCGTCGGCACATCTGGATCGATGACTCCGCCGCCCCCCGAGGCGAAGGCCAGCGCCGGCACGAACAGCAGCAGGAAAGCCGCTATCCCCCAGGTTGTACTGCTTTTTGCTAGATCAGGTAACCTTTTCATACTCCTCCTTTTTCTCAATTGTTGGTTGATTTTGTTAACACCGTTGCAGCGTTTCTCTTGCATATCGCATATCTCTAGCGGGCGATCGGCAGCGTGAAGATGAAGGTGCTGCCCTTGCCGGAATCCGACTCGACCCGGATGGTGCCGCCATGGGCCCGGACGATCTCCTTGCAGATTGCAAGGCCGAGTCCGGTCCGGCCGCCTTCCTCCCTGTTCACCCGGACAAACTTCTGGAAGATCTTCGCCTGGTACTCCTGCGGGATGCCGATGCCGTCGTCCTCGACCGCAATGTGGACGTCCTTGCCGTTTTTCTCCGCCGAGAGCCGGATATGGCCGCCTTCCTCGACATAGCGCAGAGCATTGGAAATGAGGTTGGAGAGCACCCAGACGATCTTGTTGGCGTCGGCGCGGACCATCGGCATGAATTCGGTGTCGTCGATGGTCAGGTTGACGTGCTTCATGCTGACCTGCCCCTTGAAGATATCCCTGGCATGCTCGAAGAGGGTGGCCACGGTCATCTTCTCGAATTCGAGGTCGATCCGGCCCGTCTCGATCTTCGACAGGTCGAGCAGGTCGTGGATCATCGCCTTCATGCGGTGGACCTCGTCGTGGGCCGCGTGGAGGAGCTCTTTCTCGCGGTCGGGGAGGTACTGCACGGCGTGTTCGATCAGGAGGTCGATCCCCATGCCGAGGCTGGTCAGCGGTGTCCGCAGCTCGTGGGAGGCGGCCATGACGAATTCGCTCTTCAGCCGTTCCACCTCCCGCAGCTGGGTGATGTCCTTGAGGAGCAGGACCGCCCCGGTGAGCTTTTGCCGGTTGCCGCCGATGGCGGTGGCGGAGAAGAGGTACTGGCGCGGCCCGTCCTGGTGGCTGAGGGTGATGATGCGGCGGTCGTCGGGTAGATCGGGCTGGATGCCGGTCTTCAACGTTTCGGCCACGGTCTCGCAAGCGACCTGCGAGGGCAGGATCTGGGTACAGGAGAGGGCATCCTGTTCATTGAACTCAATATTCAGGATGCGACAGCCGGCGGGATTGACGCCGGTCACCCGGCCATCCTTGTCGAACACCACCAGCCCGTCCTCGATGCTGGCGAGGATCGCTTCGCCCTTGTTCTTCTCGGCCACGATCCGGTCGACATTCATCACATGGTAGCGCCGCAGTTCGGCGGTCATGCCATTGAACTCGCCGGCCAGCTGTCCCAGTTCGTCGCTCGTTTCCACAGGCACCTGGACGGAAAACTCCCCGGCGGAAACCTTCTTGGCGGCCTCGACCAGACGCCGCAGGGGCAGGACCAGCCGCTCCGCGAAGAAGAGGCTGAAGAACAGGGCGATGAGGGAGGCCGCCGAGGCGACGATGACGGTGGACAGGATCGCCCGCCGCGCATCCGCTCTCGCCCTCTCGCTCACCGAATACATGGTGTTTTCGTTGATGGTCCGGAGTTCGATGCAGTTTTTCTTGACCTCGCCGAAAACCGGCAGAATCGACTCCCGGTAGGTGGCGAGAGTAAGCGGGAGGACGGAGCTTTCCTTTTTATCGAAGTCATGGAACTCATTCAGTTTCTCGATGTACGACCGGTAGCTTTCCTCGATGGCGTGGATAGTTTCCAGCTCTCCCTCGGCGGCGATGCTCTCCCGGGAGCGGTCGAGCCATTCCCTGAATTGCGCGGTGTTCTCGCGGTACTGGGAAATGCCCTTGTCCATGTCGCCCATGAGCATGAGCAGGATGCCGCTGTCCAGCCGCCCGAGGGCGTCCACCATGTTCTCGACCGCGAGGATGCTGCGGTAGTAGTCCTTGAGGATCTGGTCCGTAGTCCTGCCGAGCGACCACAGGTTGAGGATAGACCAGGTGACGACGAGCCCCATGAGCGTGAGGGCAAAGCCATAGCCTGTCAGTATTCTTTTCTTCAGCGTCATAAAAATTCCTCTAAACTTGCCCCGGTAAGGGCGAAAACGGCATGCCGGCTCTATCGCAAAGGATATGCCATGGTGGTAAGTTGTTGAAATTATGTAAAAGGAGAGTTGATGCGGGGGCGGTGAGCTTGAAAATTGAAAGGACAGCAGGGAGGGGGCCTTGCAAAACGCAAGGAGGAGAAGCGCGGGGTGGTAGAATCAGATCCCGTACGTCTTCCTACGCCGCCACAAGGTGGCCTGATCGATGCCGAGGATATCGGCCGCGGCCTGGATCGAGGGGGCCTTCTTCAGGATCTTCCTGATATGGGCTTCTTCGAGGGCCGCAAGCGGGACGAGGTCCCCCACGCCGGGGGCGTCCACCGCGGGAACGATGCTTGCCGGCAGGTCGGCGGGGGTGATGGTGGGGCCGCTGCCCAGGATGACCGCCCGCTCGATGACGTTGCGGAGTTCCCGGACGTTGCCGGGCCAGGAGTGCTCGAGCAACGCCCGTTCGGCCTCGGGGTCGAACGCAAGCGAAGGTTTGTGGTTGGTCTGACAGAAATAGCTCAAGAAATCCCGGGCGATGGCCAGGATGTCCTCCCGCCGCTCCCGCAGGGGCAGGACGGCGATGCTGATCACGTTGATCCGGTAGAAGAGATCCTCGCGGAACCGGCCTTCCGCTACTCGCTGCTCGAGGTTGACGTTGGTGGCGGTGATGATCCGCACGTTGGCCTTGCGGGAGAGGGTCTCGCCCAGCCGCTCGTACTCCTTGTCCTGGATGAAGCGGAGGAGTTTGGCCTGTATGGGCAGCGGCATGTCGCCGATTTCGTCGAGAAAGAGGGTGCCGCCCTCGCAGGCGGCGATGCGGCCGGGACTCTCCTTCACCGCCCCGGTGAAGGCGCCCTTGGCGTGGCCGAATAGTTCGCTCTCGAGCAAATCGGTCGGCACGGCGGGGCAGGAGACGATCATCATCGGCTTTTTGGCCCGCTGGCTCAGGCTGTGGATGGTCCGGGCGAAGACCGACTTGCCCGTTCCGCTCTCCCCCCGCATGAGGATGATCGCCTCGGAGGCGGCGGCCTTGTGCAAGGTCTCGATGACCCGCTGCATATCCGCGTTCCTGCTCTGCAAAAGGGACTCGGGGGCGAAGCGCCGCCGGTCTTCCTTCAACACGGCGATCTCGTTCTCCAGGTCGCGGATGTGGCCAAGGGTGCGGATGAGCAACTTGACCTGGGCGCTGGTGAAAGGCTTCTCAATGTAGTCGGAGGCCCCGCGGCGCATCGCCTCCACCGCCGTCTCGATGGTGGCGTTGGCGGTGATGACCACGATCTTCAGCCAGGGATACTCGGCGAGCAGCGGCGGAATGAGGTCCATGCCGTTTTCCCCCGAAAGGCGCAGGTCGATGAAGGCGATGTCGAAGGACTGCCGCTTGGCCTCGGCGATCGCCTCCCGGCAGCCGGCGACCGCCACCACCGCATGGCCCTCGGTTTCCAGGCAGTAGGACAGGGTCTTGCGGATGTTCCGCTCGTCGTCGACCACGAGAATGTTGAGAATGCCCTGCATATCAGAAGACGGAAGACAGAGGACGGAGGACAGAATGAAATGGCCCCCAAAGGCGGCACATATCCCGGGATTCCAGTTTTTTCCTTTGTAGCATGTTTTTTCTTTTCCCTCTACTTTCTTCTCGTCGAGGAACGGGGGCGTGCCAAGCCTTAAGAGTGCACTATGTGCGTGTCGGGTGGCAGATGCAGAACTCAGAATGCCATGCCCATGTTTAGCAGAAAGACTCCTAATAAACGATATTTTAGTTTGATGTTCTCACGCTCCAGCGTCCCGAGTCGCCCCCGGTGCATAAAATGCACCTAAGGTCTGTCTTCTGTCTTCTGTCTTCTGTTTTCTGGTTTCAGGCCGGTTTGCAGGAGCGAGGTGAACTCCCCGGCGAGGTCGGGCTCGGGAAGGTGGCGGAGGATCTCCCTGCGCACAGTGTCCCGCAGCTCGATGGCGTCCGGCCATTCCGTGCCGGCCGGCCGGCAAGGCGCAAGGATGGTCACCTCAATCCTTCCCCTCCGCGGGAACCAGCTGCCGCCGCGGAGGATGTCGCGGGTCCCCCGGATGACCACCGGCACCACCGGCAGCTGCCTTCGGCAGGCGAGGACGAAGGCGCCCATCTGGAAGGGAAGGAGGCCGGGCATCCGATGCAGGGTTCCCTCGGCAAAGAAGATCGGCCGCAGGCCTCTGTCCACCCCTTCGTCGATCTTCCGACTGTCGGCCACCCCCTGCGCCGGGTCGAAACGGTCCACCAGGAAGACCCCGAGTTTGGCCAGCGCCGGTCGGAGCAGGGGATTCCTTCCCAACTCGGCCTTGCCCACGAAATTGCAGGGTTCCGGTAGGACCCCTGCCAGGACGGGGGAATCAAGATAGCTCATGTGGTTGCCGACCACCAGGTACTGGCTGCCGACCGGGATGTTTTCCAGGCCACGGGTAGTGAGGGACAGGCCGGCCGCACGGCCCATGAGCCGCACGGCCCGGCCCGCGAGCCGCCAGCATTTTTCCCCGGCCGGTAGAAGCATGAGGCCGAGCCATGTGGCCACGCCCCCCAACGCGAAGACCAGCCAGCAGTGCCCGGCATAGACCAGGGCGCGGGCGCGGCCGGCGAATCGCCGCAGCATGGGCCGGACGCTGCCGGCGGCCATGCGCGCGAGCTGCAGCCATACCGCGGGTTTTTGCCGGCCGAGATGGCCGCTCTCGTAGAGCTGGCGGCAGGCGGAGCGGCGGATCTTGCCGCTCGAGGTCTTGAGCACGGTACCCGGCCGACCGATGACCACGTCGTCCGGCGGCATATCCAGAAGATCCACGGTGGCCTCGGCAATCTGCCGCCGGAGGCGATCGAGGGTCTCGGCTTCCGTGTGCCTCGATTCGGTGAGTACCACCAGGCGCTCGGTCTCGCCCCGCTCCTTCACGCTGCCGAAGACCGCCGTGCAGCCTTTCCTTATTCCGTCGATATTGCCCACGATCTCCTCCAGTTCGTGGGGATAGATATTACGGCCGCCGCGGATGATGACGTCCTTCACTCGGCCGGTGAGATAGATTTCGCCTTTAGCGAAGTAGGCCAGGTCACCGGTCTCCAGCCACTCGCCGCGGAAGAGTTTCTTTGTTTCGGCAGGGTTGCGGAAATAACCGCTGGTGGCGGAGGGTCCCTTGAACTGGAGGCGGCCCTCCCGGCGCTCGGGCAGTTCCCTGTCCTGGCCGTCCACCACCCGCACCTGATGTCCCGGCAGGGGGCGGCCGCAGCGAACGAATTCCAGGGCGGCCTCCCCGCCTGTGGCAGGCATGGCGTGGCCGGCGGCGAATTTCTCACGCGAGACCCGGTCTATCCGGACCCCGCTGCCCGGCTCGGGGAAGAGCAACCCCACCGAGCACTCGGCGAGCCCATAGACCGGGGCTAGGGCCTCGGGCCGCAGGCCGTAAGGCGTAAAGCGCTCCTGGAAGCGGCGTAGGGTGTCGGGGATGACCGGTTCGGCGCCGTTGCAGGCCATGCGCCAGGAGCTGAGGTCGAGTCCCTCTAGATCCTGATCGCGGAGACGGGTGGCGCAGATTTCGTAGCCGAAATTGGGCGAGGCAGACAGCGTCCCGCGGTATTTGGCGATAGTGTGCAGCCAGCGCACCGGCCGTGCGAGGAAGGAGAGAGGTGGCATGACGACCAGCCTGTAGCCGAGGCAGAGGCTCCCCAGCCAGGCCCCGATCAGCCCCATGTCGTGATAGAGCGGCAGCCAGCTGACGAAGACGTCGTCCGCGGTTACCCGGCAGGCCCGACCCATGGCTCGGATGTTGGCGAGCAGGTTGCCATGGGTGAGAATCACGCCTTTGGGATCGCCCGTGCTGCCGGAGGTATACTGGATGAAAGCGATATCGTTTTCCTTATGGGTGAGCGGCAGCGGCTCGGGCTCTCCATGCAGAGTGTCGGTGACTATTTTTTTGAGCTCCGGCACCTGGCTCATGAGCAGCCGCGCAACTGACTTGATCTCCGGAACGGTGATGAGGATGCGGGTGCCCGCGTTAGCGAGGATCTTGCGGTGGCGGCGGATATGTTCCTCGATCTGGGTGGGGCGCGCCGGAGGATAGAGCGGCACCGGAATGCCCCCGCAGTAGATGATGCCGAAGAAGTTGTAGAAGTACTCGACAGAAGTGGGAAGCATGATGGCCACCGTTTCGCCTGGCGAAAGCCCCGCTTCCCGCAGCCGGGCGGCAGCGCGAAGAGCTTCCTGCCGGAGCTGTCCATAGCTGACGGGGACCTCCTTGTCGTCCGCGAGCAGCGTCAGGTGCAGGGCGTTCGGCTGGAGGCGGGCGTGTCCCTCCAGCACGTCTATGAGGGTCTTCGCTTCGGCAAGGCCCGTCTCCCGCCGGCCAGCCGTTTCCACCTTAGCCGGTCCCGCCCCAGCGGCGGCCCCGTTCTCCCGGCGGTCGCCCGGAGGCGCCGATTCCCGTTGCAGGGAGCGCAGCAGGTCGCGGGGCGTCTCCGCCGCCAGCAGCATCCGCTCCGGCAGCTTCACCCTGAATTCCCTTTCCAGGCGCTGGAACAGTTCCATCCGTGCCAGACTGTCCAGTCCGAGGTCGCGGTCCAGTTCGCTGTCCAGGGTGACCTGCCGATGGCCGGCGGCATCGGGATGCAGTTCAGCAATGAGTTTTTCTATCAGCGGCAGGAGATTTTCGGCGGATATTCCGGCATTCATTGCATTTGCTCCGTATTGGCAAATTGGAATGGAGTGCAGCGGGTATCTTTTTGGCGATTCTTGCTAGACTATAATATATGTATAAGTATTTGCCAGGAATGGAGCTTTGTCCCGAAAAATCGGTATTTTCGGTATTTGTGGATTCGGTCGATTTCATCAGCAAGCCAACTCAGAAGAAGAGGAGAGAGCGAAGGCAATAAATTTCCCCATTGTTTTGCTCATCGGCATGGTACTCCAGTTTTCGTCCATGTCACAAGGTGGCCGTCAACGAGAAGATGGCGGCGGAGTATATAGAGAAACTGCAATCAGGAGCCGATCCTGAAGAGGTCGAACGGCCGGCGATGCGATTCATAGAAAAAATTCAGGCGAAGCATGAGCAGGAAAGATTCATCAATGCCAAGGACGAGGCGGAAGCCCATGCCCGGGAAGGAAAGCGCGAGTTGATCCCTGATCTTGAACTGAGGTATCAGGACCTGGAGAAAGACAGGGAAATTGAGAAGTGAAAATACTTTTAAGTCTGCTGGAGAAGGGGAGGCAGCCGAAGAAGGTGGTGCGGCTCAGCGGTTGGAAAGAACGCCATGGTGCGAAAGTACATCTCTCAGGAAAATTTTGGCGTCATTTCGGGGGGGAGAAGCCAAAAAATTCCTGAGAGACTTGTACGGATTCACCTCCTTTCCCTTGGTTAACAGTTTATGATCGCGATTTTTCCAGTTGATGAGTGTCGAGAGACCTCATCAACTCTTGCGGTTTTCGGATCACGCCTTCATTGAACAGTATGTGTTCTTCTGACTCTTCCTGAGATGTTCATCTTTGTTAAGAGCTTATTAATGAGTACGTCGATCAGCGAACATGGGGTCATTCGCTAAGGTATTAATGCGAGCTGACGCCCGCAACCCAAGGGTCGTCATCCCCTCCAACAGCAGAGGGGACTCTTTTCAGTACCCCCTTGAGGGGTATAAGTACCTTCACGAAATTCGTTTCAAAAAAAGAAAGGAATTTCTAAGGTACTCAATGAGCCCGTCATTTTGTCGATGACCGATCACTATGTTCGGTAATCAAAAACCGCCTTAATAATAATAATACCAATAGTACGCTTCCTCTTTGTAGCATTATCGGCATTATTGAAGCACCGAATTGCTTGTCAGCCGGCTAGCGGTATCCGCGCTTGGTGTAACGGCAATGGAACTACTTAAAAATAATTACTAACAAAAGCATTAAGAAGAAATAAACTTAAGGATGCGGTTACTGAAGGATAATATCCTGTCGCACAGTATGCACTGTATACTTTGTTCCAAGAAATATAGGTTAAAATCATAATCAGAGGGAAATGGCAATTACCTATCATGTAATAGAGCTAATGTCAAGTAATTTGTTTGGTAGGAAATTTTATTTGTTTGAGATAGCGATCTTATTGCATTGTACAAAGCTCTATAATGATTGCGAGTTGCTGATGTGCGATTTGTGCGGAACCAAGATGAGAGTTCATTGGTAATTAATCGGGAAACCTGTTCAAACGGAGCGATTGCAGGGAGATTGTCCTCTGACGCAATACCACTAAGTGCTGTTTACGGGTTAGGCGATGGCCGGCTTTTGTCTCATTTCGTGTGTCGGCGGTAGACATGCCGATAGCTGAGGATAGGACTACCGGCTTTTATGCAGTCGCAGTTCTTGGCCGGTCGAGGCGATTTGCCTGAGGGGCGGAACGGGCGGTTGGCAGGTTGTTGACCTTGTTCACGGCAGGCACGAGGAGATCCGGGATCTGGAGCTGAAATGCCAGGACCTGGGTGATTCGGAGGAGAAAGAGGAGAGGAAGTAATGAGCAACAGGCTGCGGCTTACCGATAATCGTCGCCCCTGATATCCTGCCGCTTCATGATCTTTTGCAGAGCCACCCGGGAAATCCCCGAAATTTCCGCGCCCTGGCTGACATTGCCGCCGGTCTTCTTCAAGAGCGCCGCGATATAACGCCGAGTGAAACTGTAGATGACCCGCTCCTTGGCGTCCTTATAAGCCTCGAAATGGCCGTCCCGTTCGAAATCGTCGCCGGTATCTTCTCCAGGTTCAGGTTCCCCGCGCTGTGCCGTCACCGGCCGGGGCGGGGTTTCGAAGAAATTCACGTCCTCCGCGGTGATGAGGTCGTTCGGGCAGAACATGACCGCCCGCCGCACCACGTTCTGCAGCTCCCTGACGTTGCCCGGCCAGGGGCGGTTCATGAGCGCCGTCATCGCCCACTGGTCAAACCGTTTCAGGGGCAGATCGAGCTCGCAGCAAACCTTCTTGGCAAAATGGCTGACGAGGAGCGGGATGTCCTCGACCAGGTCCTTCAGTGAAGGCGTTTTGAGCGTCACCACATTCAGCCGGTAGAAGAGGTCCTCGCGGAACAGCCGGTCGGCGATCATTTGCTCGAGGTTGAGGTTGGTTAGCGCAATTATCCGGACATCAACCTTGATGGTTCTGGTCGAGCCCAGCGGCTTGATCTCCCCCTCCTGCAGGACGCGGAGCAGTTTGCTCTGGATGGCGAAGGGTATGTCCCCTACCTCGTCGAGGCAGAGCGTCCCGCCGTTGGCAACCGAAAACAACCCCTCCTGGTCCTGGTTGGCGTTGGTGAAGGCCCCGCGGGTGTAACCGAACAGCTCCGATTCGAGCAGATGCGAGGGGATGGCCGGGCAGTTGACCATGACGAGAGGCTTGGCTTTCCGCGGGCTCAGGTCGTGGAGCGCCCGCGCCGTCAGTTCCTTGCCGGTGCCGGATTCGCCGCGGACCAGCACGGTGTAGTTGGATCTCGCCACCGTCTCGAGGTTCTTCTGGAACCGCAGGAAGGCCGGGGACTGGCCGATCAGCTCGGTCTGCTGAGCTCGGCCGCAGACCTGTTCCTTGAGCGTGAAGTTCTCCCGCATCAGCCGGCTGCGCTCCAGCGCCTTGCTGAGGGTGCGGGTGAGCAGTTCCCGGTCGAAGGGCTTGGTGATGAAGTCATAGGCGCCGATCCTGATGGCCTCCACCGCGGTGGCGATAGAGCCGTAGCCGGTCATGAGGATGGCGGTCAGCCAGGGGTCCTTGGCAAGAAGGTGCTTCAAGAGCTCCATGCCGTCCATCTTCGGCATCTTCATGTCGAGAAGGGCGAGGTCCGCGGGGTTTTTCTCGAAATAGGCCAGCGCTTCTTCCGCATCGGGCAGCGTCACGATGTGCAGGCCGGGGAACTCCCGGCTGATGAGGCGCTGCAGGCCGTTGCGCATATCGGTTTCGTCGTCGACGATGAGCAGTCGATTCTTAGGCATTCTGGTTCTCCGGTACCGGCAAGGAAAGGACAAAGCGGGTCGGCCTGCCGGGCTGGCTTTCCACGGTGATCTCGCCGCTGTGGTCGCGGATGATGCCGTAGCTGACCGATAGGCCGAGGCCGGTGCCCTGGCCGGGGGGCTTGGTGGTGAAGAAGGGATCGAAGATCTTGTCGAGGATCTCGGCAGGAATGCCCGGACCGCTATCCTCTATGGTGATGGCCGCCGTGCGGGTCGCCGCATCGTAGCGGCTGGTCAGCCGGATCGTGCCCTTCTCGCCGATGGCCTGGGCGCTGTTGAGCATCATGTTGAGGATCACCTGCTTGATTTTATCGGCGTCGGCGGTAACCTCCGGCACGTCCGGATCGAGGTCGAGGTGGACCTCGATCCGCTGCTTGCGCAGTTGGCTGGCCACCATCGCCACGCTTTCGACCAGGAGGCTGTTGAGGGCTGCCTGTTCCTTGACCGAGGCCTGCCGATGGGCGAATTTCAAGAGGTCGGTGATGATGGTCCGGCAGTTCTTGGCGTGCTTTTCGATGATTTCGAGGTCGGCGAGCGCCTCCTGCGAGAGGCTCGCCTCGCCCTTAACGAGGTCGACGTGACAGAGAATGACCCCCAGCGGATTGTTGATCTCATGGGCAATGCCAGCCGCGAGCTGGCCGATCGAGGCGATCTTTTCCGTTTGCTGAATCTTCGTTTCCATTCTTTTCTGTTCGGAAACGTCTTTCACGTAACAGACCATGCTGCCGGTCTTCTCCTCTTTTCCGTCGACCGGGTAGAAGTAGATGAGGAAAATTTCCCCGCTCCCCACCTGGACTTCCCGACTGATCGGTTGGTTGATACCCGCGGCGAAGATTTCGTCGCACGAGGCCAGCGGGCAGAATTTGCGGCTGAGGAATTCCGACGGCTTCCGATCGAAAACCTGGTCCATGGTCAGGTCGTAACGGGCGAGGAAGGCCTTGTTCACCGCCCTGATCCTGCCGTCCCCATCGAGGAGCAGCACGGGGTCGGTAATGCCGTCGAAGACCGACTGCAAGAGGTTCCTGCTGGCCGAGACCTCCTCGGCATATTTTTCGAGGGTATTCTGGTTGTGGTGGAGATGGTCGGCGATGGCCCGCGCGGTCGCCGTCAGTTCATCGATCTCGTCCATTTTCTGGGTATGGGCGAACAGCTCGCGGCCTTTCTCGTCCTTGATGTTCGACCTGAAGAAACTGAGGATGTTCCTGAGGTTGCCGGCGATAAACCGGTGGAAGACGGCGCTGATGATGACATAGACAAAGAGGATTGAGGGCACGACGCCGAGAAAGAGTGTGAGGGTGAAGGACTTGATCTTCTCCAGGTTCATCTCAACCGGCATGCCGACACCGATCACCCCGTCTATATCGTCTACCTTATGCTGAAATCCGCGGGTGTCGCCATAGAGCTCGGTCACCTCGGCCGGGGCGGCGGCGGGGTCGCCATGGCAGTTCAGGCACGAGGCCTTGAACCGCACCGGCTGAAAGCGCATGAAAAACGGCCGGGAATCAAGTTCGATGATACCCTGCCATTCGGTGAGACCGGGGTCGTCGCGGAATTTGCCGATCATCTCCCGCTCAAGCTCGTTGGCTTCGTATTGGGTGTTTTTGGCATTGATGGCCACTCGCCGGTAGACGAAGCCTTCGGCCTTTGCGCCGAAGCGCTCCATGATCATCCTGCTGATGTAGGAGGAGGACATAGCTTCCAGGATAAAGCGGTCGGCCCCCAGTTCCCGGTACATGGCCGGCCGCAGGACATCCTGGATATAGTCGCGGTTGGCCTCGATGGCCTGCATGACGAGATCGGTCTTTTCGTGGGCATTCTGCTCGAGGTCTTCCATCTCGTGATAATAGATGGTCGATGCCGTGAACCCCGAAAAGATGAGGAGGATAAGCGCGAGCACCAGGAGGAATTTCGCCTGGAAACCTGTATGGCGGCTGCGGTACTGGTGGCTGGGGTGGCTTTCGATCATAGGCCGTAATGCTTCGGTGGGACTTCTGGAGACGGAGTTACTACAAGGGATAATGCCTCTCCCGGATTGTTCAATATTCGCCGACAGGTCTTTCACAAAAAAAGGGGAGCGGCCGGCGGACGCTCCCCGAGTTGGCAAAAACCTCTCCGCACTCCGGATGGGCTCTGAGTTACTGCTTCGGTTCAGCTCTCACCAGGAGTATATCGCATGGCGGCTTTTTCGTCACCTTCGCCACGGTATCGCGCATGATTTCCAAGCCCCGGGTGAAAGGGCTCGACATGACGAGCAGGTCGTAGCCCTTTTCCGCCTCCCGGAGGATCTCCTCCGCCACGTCCCCGGTGACCGTCAGCAATTCGCCGGGGAAGCCGGCGGTCTGCTGTTTGTAGGCGGCCGCCGTCGCCATCGCCGCCTCTTCCTCCGTGCTATGCATGTATTCGAGGAAGCCGATCCGGGAGTTGCAGCCGGACAGCCAGTCGTGGCCGGTGAACATCTCCCAGGTCGAGTCGATGACGAAGAGGGCGTTGAGCGTCGCCCCCCGCTCCCGGGCGAGACGCATGGCCTCGGCCAAGGAGCGCTGATTGTCGTCCAGGGCAAGCAGGATCTTCATCAGGGCAGGGTCCCCTTCTCGTGAGCGAGCTTGATGATCAGGCCTTTGTCCTTCTTCACCTTGTCGCCGATCTTGGCGGCGATCTTGAGGACCTTGCCGTTGGCCTTGGCGGTGATCTCCTCGATCACGTTCTTCTCTTCCATGACGTTATCTTTCCACTTCTTCTTCACCACTTCGAGGGAATAGAGCTTGTCGCCCTTCTTGACCTCGGCGCCCTCTGTGACGTGGATTTCCGTGATCTTGCCGTCCTGCTTGGCGTTGATGTTGACGGTGGGGACGATGAAGGCCATATAGACGAGGACCACCACCACGATAATCCCCGAGGCGATGATGGAGGCAATGTCCTCATGCCTATCGGTCTTGAATACTGTAAGGGATTTTTTCTTGTCTGACATATATTTTTCTCCTCTTGAGCTGATCCTAGAACCCCACAAGGGGTATAAGTACCTTCACGAAATGAATTTCTAAGGTACTAAAACGCACCTTCCTTGGGGATAAAGGCGAGAATGATAATAAGGGCGAGTATGTATTTCAGCAGACCGGCGATGAGGCCGATCTTGAGCGGGGTGCCGCCCGCTGCCCTGATCTCCCGGACATCGATATAGGCACCGAGGCCGACCAGACCGATACCGAAGACCCAGGCCATCACATCCCGCATGAGATGCAGGGTTTCGGAACCTTCGGGGCCGAGGATGTGCAGGGAGGAAAGGGCGGTCATGCCGACAAAGCCGAGCACAAAGATGGGGAATTTGGAAACGAGAATCTTGCTGAGGCTGACATGCTGGGCATCCGCCTCACCCTTCCAGTACCAGGCGGTGATGAAGAAGACCACGAAGGGGATGCTGATGACCCGCACCACGTTCCAAATCTCGCCGTAGGCCACTGCGGTTCCTGGTGCGAAAACCGGGTTGAAGGCGAGGCAGGTGGCGAGCACCTGGCCGGAGTTCAAGATGCCGGTGCCCACCCAGGCGCCGAATTGATAGTCGGACATGGACAGCATCTTGCCGATATAGGGGCTGACGAACATCGAGGCGATGCCGAAACCGAGGATGGTGGCGATGCAGAGGGCGAGGTCGACCGGCTTGGCGCGGACGCCGGGGGCGGTGGCGACCGAGGCGGAGACGCCGCAGACGCCGCAGGCGGCGGCCATGACGGAGCCTACCGAGCGGTCGGCGCCAAGGCGCTTGCTGAGCCAGAGGATGAAGATCGCCGTACCGAAGACGAAGGCGACGATAAGGGTGATGGCCACGCCGCCGACCTTCAGGAGCTTGTCGAAGGTGTAGAGCGAGCCGAGCATGATGACGCCGGTCTTGATGAACAGGCGGGTGGTGCGGAAGCCTTCCTCCGCCCAGCCGGGGATCTTGCCGCCGAACAGCACGTTGCGGTAAAACATGCCCAAGAGGATGGACATCACGATATAGTTGAGGCTCATGACCTTGACGAGCCAGCCTTTGTAGCCGAACAGGGTGATCTCGCTCAGCCAGGGTTCCACATAGATGCGCAGCACGTACAGCGTGCCCACCATGACCGCCAGGCCGGGGACGATCGCCAGGATTTTGCCGAAGATGTTTTTATCTTCCATGTGCAGTTGTACTCCTCATTGAAATTATGAAAAAGCCCGGAGGGCGCCGCGCCCACCGGAAAGACTTAACTGAGTGTAAATTTCTGTGATTCTTTTCTCCGATTCCGACCTCTCTGGTTAAGGTGATGGTTTATGAACTTTCTGCTGCCCGATCAGATACTAGCAAAGGTGATGCCAGCCGTTGGCAACCGCGACGTTTCTGAGTTCATTTGAATATTTTTACGTAAAATAGAGGATATGGACAGAGCCGAGAAGGATGGGGGAAGAGAGGAGAGGGTGTGTCCTGGAAAGAACAAAGCTAACCTGCGGCAACAGTGTTGCCGCAGGTTAGCGCTCTTTGTTTGCCGCCAGCTCGCTTTTCCTCAGACGAAAAGACAGCTACTCAGGGTATATTTCTTTCCTGATCGGCGGTCCCGGTAGGGCTGTGAGCGGAAGGAGGATTACATGCCTTTGCGGAGTTCCAGGCCGCGGTGCGACGCGGTGAAGCCGAAGTCCTTGAGTTCCTGGAGGTACTCGGAGCGGGCGGGGGGCAGGCCGTTGACCTTGTCCACGGCGATCATCTTGAGCGGCATGAACTCCCGGGTCAGGAGCACCCTGAGCACCCCCAGGTAGCGGCCGAGGAAGGTGTGGCCGGGGGAAACGAACAGCTCAAGCTCGCGGCCGTTTTTATTGACGATTACAACGAGGCGGGTGCCGTGATAGACCAGCCAGTTCGAAGGGACCCTGGCGGGGAGCCCCGGCCGGAGCGGCTCGGGCCCGATACCGCAGAGCGAGGCGGGGTCGCAGGCGTTCAGCCAGAAAATCTCGTCCTCGCCCAGGTCCTGCTGCAGCCTCCGGAAAGACTCGGGGGAGATGAACTGCGGGCCGTCGATGCCGGTGAAAAAGTAGCCTGAGAGTAGCTCTCCGGAGAGTTCCATGAGTCGCAGAGTTTTGTAGACGTTGCGCCACTGCAGCTCCGGCGGCTCCTTCATCAGCAGGTCGCGGAAGATGATGCCGTACCGGGAGAGCAGCTGGCGCACCCGGTCCTTGACCAGCTCCTGGCGGGCCAGACCGTCCAGCCGTGGGGCTCCCTGCGTGGGCAGCAGGAAAAATGGGCCGCCGAGGGGCCGGGATGTCTCCCAGCGGGAGAAGCCGTGCCGCCGGGTCCGCAGGTTGAGTCCCTCGCCCGCCCGTTGAGGCGAAAAATTGTTTTCGATGCCCTTTCGCAGCACGGCATAGGAATCGTTGCCCAGATACCCCTGCCAGACCAGGGACCAGAGCCTGGCCGAGAACGCTGCGCTGTCCGTGCCCCCTGCCCCCGCCCGGCCGAGGATATCGAAGAAGCTGTACCGGCCTCGCGGATCGGGAAAGAGCCTTGCCAGTTCTTCGCGCAGGTCTTCGGTCATCTCCCGCTCGCCTGCGAACAGTTCCAGGTCCTCAGCGAAGGCGAAGCTGGTCTTCCTGTCGCCGCAGCCGTACCAGATGAGGCCCGATGACTGCAGCAGGCTGTCGAGATGGCTCGGATAGTAGGGCTCCAGGCGGGCCGGCAGGATGTACTCCTCCCAGGCGGCACAGGGGGCGGGATAGCCGAAGAGGGTGTCGAGGCTGCGCTGTAGGGCCTCTCCCTCATTTGTGCGACCCCTGCCGGTCAGGCCCTGGTGGGCGGCGAGAAAGAGCGGCAGCTTCACACGGTCGAGGGGCTCGAACCGGGTTTGGCGGGCGCGACGCAGCATCCGGAGCAGGATCTCGAGATTCCCGGTGTCGCAGACCTCGGGCGTCAGGCTCTCGGCAGTGAAGGTGTCGAGGACCACCTGCTGATTGTCGGAAAGTTCGGTGAGGGCGAAATCGAGCTCCGATTCGGAAACTCCCAGCGTCCGGCGGATGAAGCTCACGGCCACCGGGCCGCGGGTGGCAAGCCAGGCGGTGAGAAATTCAGAAAGCCCCGCCGCGGCTTCCTCCCGCTGTCCGTCATAAAGCTCATAGGCTCGGCCGAAGAGGGACCCGGAAATTGCCTCTCCGGCAAGGGGTTCGAGGAGCAACTCCTCCCTGGCGCGTCCCAGTGACTCGGCAACGAAGGGCAGCCTCTCGATGGTGCAGAAGAAGGCCTCTGGCGCCTCCGGCCAGCTGACCGCCACCACCCGGTCGCGGACGCCTTCCAGCAGCTCTTCTTCCGGCAGCCCGCTGTCCCGGGCGGCGGCTGCGAGCAGCTCCCGCCATTCATCCTCCGGCAGCAGCAGCCTCTCCTCCACCGCCTCGATGAGATCGACGGCCGAAAGCGGGGCGTAGCCCATCCCGGTCCGCTGGATCTTGGCGACAAAAACCGCAATCAACTCCGCGCCCAGCTTCGGGCGGAGGTGGGGGGCGAAGACCAGCTCCCGGATAAGGCTGTCGGAGAGCGACGACTGCCGCCCTCCCTCCGGGGTGTCGTCCTCGTACATGAACTTGTTGGTCTGCTGCCAGATGACCCCGTCCGCAAAGGGTGTCGGGTGGTGGGTCACGATCTCGCTCACCGCGATTCGCCCGGCTTCCAGCTCATCCAGGATCATTTTGAGACTTTCTAGGTCGAAGTGGTCGTGCAGGCACTCCCGCCAGGTTTCGAGGAGGATCGGAAAATCCTCGTAGCGCAGCACCGCATCCAGCAGTTTTTTTGACCGCAGCCGGTTGAGCCAGAGCGGCATCCGTTTCTTAAGCGAGGGCTTCGGCAGCAAAAGCGCCCGGCCGCAGTTCTCCCGGAAATGGGCGCCGAAGTAGCCCGACCCTTCGAGTCTGCCGCGCAACAGCCGCTCGACGTTGCCCGAGTCGACCAGCCGGAGCAGATCGCCCTCGTCGAAGTCGTGGGGCAGCATGAGGAGGATGCAGTCGTTGTCGGCGAAGACCTGCAGGGGATAGCCGTGCCGCTCCTGCCAGGCCGCGGAGAGGGCAAGGGAAAATGGGTAGTTGACCCGGCCGCCCCACAGGGCGTGGAGGATGACCTGCTTGCTGTCCGCTCGGTTGAGGGGATCCTCGTAGTGCTCGATGAGCAGATGATGGCGGTGAGGGAGCGGGGCGCCGCTCGTCTCGCGCTGCAGTCGGAGGTACTCGTGCAGGTAATCGGCGGCGGTGTCATCCAAGGCGTAATCTTCCCGCAGCTGCGCGGCGAGTTCAGGGTCGTCCAGTCTATCGTCGCAGTATTCGAGGAACTCGCCGATTCGCTCCGACAGGTGGAAGTCGCGGTGGATCGGCTCCGCCTTCCAAAAGGGGATGATGTTGTGGCTGCGCGCGACCGGCACCACCAGGACGTCGCTCTGGGTGATGGCCTGGATCCGCCAGACCTGGGCGCCCAGGGCGAAGGTCTCGCCGAGGCGGCGCTCCCAGACGAACTCCTCGTCGAGTTCGCCGAGCCGGGCGCGGGTTTCCTGGTGGCGCATGACGTAAGAGCCCCGGTCGGGGATGGTGCCGCCGGCGGTGTAGAGCAGATAGGCGGCGCCGTCCTTGGCCTCGACGGTTCCCGCCAGCCGATCAAGGCGGACGTGGCTGGCGAGTTCTTTGACCTTCGTGTCGGCGTAGCGGCCGGCGAGCAGCGAGAGGACCAGATCGAACTGTCGCCGGGTGAGGTTGCGGTAGGGATAGCTGGTGCGGATGGCGTCGAAGAGAGCCTCCACCGGCCACTTCTCAGCCACGGTCATGGCGAGGAGCACCTGGGCCAGCACGTCGAGAGGACTTTCCACCGGGTGCGCCTCCTCGATATCCTTGTCCCGCACCGCCCGGGCGATGACGGCGGCATGGACGAAGTCCTTGCCGTGCAGGGGAAAGAGCAGGCCGTGGCTCTTTTCGCCCACCGCATGGCCGGAGCGGCCGATCCGCTGGATGGCGTGGGCCACCGAGAAGGGCGACTGGATGAGCACCACCCGGTCGAGGTCGCCGATATCGATGCCGAGCTCCAGCGAATTGGTGGCGACGATGGCCCGCAGCTCGCCGTTCTTCAGCTTTTCTTCCACCGCCAGGCGGATCTCTCGGGCGAGCGACCCGTGGTGGGAGTATGCCAGGTCCTCCGCCTCGTCTTCGTTGATCAGCCGGGTGACCTTCTCCGCATGGCGCCGCGAGTTGGTGAAAAAGAGCGTCGAGTTGTGGCTCGCGATGATCTCCTTGAAGGCGCGGACCATGGCCGGCCACCAGGTGGCGTCGGTGATGTTCTCGCGGGCTTCCGGCGGCATGGTCACGGTCAGGTCGAGATCCTTCGCCATCTCGGCGCGGATGATGGTCACCGGTCGCTTCTGGTAGTGGCCGCCTGCCAGCCGAACCTGGCCGCCGACGAACTCGGCGACCTTGTCCAGCGGCCGGACCGTGGCGGAAAGCGCAATCCGCTGGAACTCTCCGGCGAGCAGTGCCAGCCGGTCGACCGCGGTGATGAGATGGGTCCCCCGCTTCTCCGGCAGAACCGCGTGGATCTCATCGAGAATGACCGCGGTGACACCGGTGAGGATAGCACGGCCGCTCTTCGAGGTAACCAGGATGTTCAGGCTCTCCGGGGTGGTGATGAAGATCTCTGGCGGCCTGCGGTACATTTTATGCCGCTCCGATCCCGGTGTATCGCCGCTGCGGGTCTGCACACTAATCTCGGGGAAATATGCTCCCGCCGCTCGAAAGTATTCGGCGATTTCCCCCAGGGGCCGGGTAAGGTTTTTGGCAACGTCGTTGTTCAGCGCCTTCATAGGCGAGACGTAGAGCACCCGCACCGTTCCGCCCGGCCAGGCCCCGGTGGCCAGCTGGTTGATCGCCCACAAGAAGGCGGCAAGAGTCTTGCCGCTGCCGGTGGGTGCGGTGAGCAGCACATGGCGTTCCTCCCGGATCGCCCGCCAGGACTTTTCCTGGACCTCGGTGGGCGGTCCGAGTCGGTCGCTGAACCAGCGGCGGATGAGGGGATGAAAAAAGTCGAGGGCGGAGGATATCATAATCGGAGGATATTGGAGAAGTTACCGATGTTTCAAGAAAAGGTAACATGATACGACTGCTTGTGCAACTGCCGGGGCTGTTCAATGCAGCAAACAGCTCTCAGCAGTCAGCTGTACTTAAATAGAAAGAGCTGACCCAGCTGAGTGCCAATGTCCGCGATTTTTCCTTTTCTGTTTAAGCCATTTCTGATGTATAGTTCTCAAGACACATAGGATGTACGTTCCGTATCAAATTGAAATATTAGGTTAATTAAGAGGAGGGACATGGCGATCGAGGGAATTAATGTTTCGTTTTTTCGGGTGCTCTCGCTTGTCGTCCTGCTGCTCGCCTGCGGATGCACGGAGGAGCCGGAGCTTGTTTGCCGGGATGAGATCGGCTGTGTCGAGATCGGTCCGGGAGAACCAATTAAGATCGGCGTCATTCAGGCCCTGTCCGGCAAGGTCGCCGCCCTGGGGCTGGAGCAGGTCCGCGGCCTCGAGCTGGCCCTCGACAATAGGCAGGGCAAGGTGGCGGAACATCCCGTCCAACTGCAGACAGAGGACACCGGCTGCACCTCCGAGGGCGGGGCGAACGCGGCCCTCAAGGTGGTGGCCGATCCCAAGACCGTGGCCATCTACGGCACCACCTGTTCCGGCGCAGCGGCCACCGCCGCCAAAGTCATATCCGACGCCGGCCTCACCATGATTTCCGGCAACAACAGCGCACCCTTTCTCACCGCCCTCGGGGGTAAGCGGGCGCCGGCCTGGCAGCCCGGCTACTTCCGCACCGCCGCCAACGAGGAACATTCAGGCAAGGCGGCGGGTACCTACGCCTATACCGTTTTAGGTGTGAGAAAGGCCGCGGTCATCAACGACGGGGACATCTATACCCGGGGGCTCACCGACGGGTTCAAATCGGCCTTCGTGCAGCTGGGCGGCGCCATCGTGCTCGAGTCCTCGGTCAACAAGGGTGATACCGAAATGATGCCGGTCTTGACCGCGGTCGCCAACGGCGGCGCCGAGCTGCTGTTCTTTCCCCTGTTTCAGCCGGAGGGCAATCACATGCTCCGGAGCGCGAGAAAGATCGAGGCGCTTAAGGAAACAATCATGATGAGCGACGGTTCCCTCATCGACAACACCTTTATCAGCGACGTGGGCGACCTGGCCAAGGGCATGTACTTCGTCGGACCGAGCATGGTGGAATCCTCGGCGGGCCTGGAGTTGGCGCGCAAGTATCTCGAGAAATACCAAACCACGCCGTCCGTCAGCTACTACAAGAGCGGTTATGACGCGGCGGAGCTGCTGTTTCGGGCCATCGAAACGGTGGCGGCAAAACGCTCCGACGGCACGATCTCGATCGGCCGCCAGGCGCTCAGGGATGAACTCTACAATACCTTGGCCTTCGCAGGCGTCACGGGCAACCTCACCTGCGACGAGTTCGGCGATTGCGCCTATCCGGTCTTCGATGTACTGCGGTTGGAGGATCCGGCTCTGGGGGTGGCGGCCTTGCAGAAGAATGTCCAGTTCACTTATAGGCCAGGACAATGAAATGTTGAAGCAAGAGAAATAGGACCTATCATGCGATCCTGGCTCCGATTCTGGAACAACTGCACCATCGCGGGGAAACTCAAGCTGAGTTTTTCGGTGCTGTCGGCTCTCTTCGCTTTGATCGTGGGCACCTGGTTCGGATCTCTCCAGCTGGTCAAGCGAGGTGAATCCGCCATCGAGCTGTGCCGGGAGATTGAAAACATCGTCTGCGATATGGACCGCAAGATGGAAAAAGCCAAGCGGCTGCATCGCGACTTCTTCCTTTACTACGAGAAGATCGGCCTGGCCGAGGCCCATGTCCAATATGTTCAGCCATCGATCAGGATGGCCGCCGAGGCCGCCGCGGAAAGCATTGAGCTCCAGGAGAAGATAAAGGCTGCGAAGGTCAGTGAAGAGCTCGGTCGCCGCAAGGTGGATGTCAACCTTTTTCTCTCCTCTGCCAAGAGATTTGCCGATACCTCGATCGAATCCATCGAACAGGTAACGAAGCTGGCTGCTCCCGAATACGGTCTCGAAGCCAGGTTCGAGTCCGTCGCCGCGGAACTCGCCGCAAAAGCTGCCGGTTCCCCCGCTTTGAAGGACCAACTGCAGGAGATAATGACCTACTACCTGCGATACAAGGTGAGCCGGAAAAGGTACGTCATGCAGTCCGCCTTCAACGTCATTTTCGTTCTGCGCCGAGACCTGCAGATCCCGGGAATATATGAGCTGGCCGAGCCCCAGCAGGTGGACGAGATGCTGATCTCCCTGAAGGGGCTCGGCGATTCGATCCTCGACACCGATCACGCCATCCAGCAGCTGTTCAACGATTTTTCCCTGCAGGCGCAGACAATCACCAATATCGCCAAAACCCTGGAGGATCTCTCGCAGGAAGAAGTGGCGAAGGCCGAACGGCAGGTTGTCTGGACACACCGGACAGCCATGCTGCTCATCGCCGCCCTCACTTTTCTGGCCATCGTCTTCGGCAGTATTGTTGCTCTCGCGATGCACCGCAGCATAGCCGGTAGGATTGCCGCGCTGACCGCGTCCGCCGCGCGCTTGCGGCGGGGCCATCTCGATTTCTCGGTGGCCGAGGATGTGGCGGACGAGGTGGGGCAGCTGGGCAAGACTTTCAATATGATGGCCGGCAGGATCAAGGAACTGGTCGGCGAGCTCGAGTCGAGGGTCGAAGAACGCACCCGGCAGCTGGCCGAAAGCGAGCGCCGGTTCCGCAACCTGTTCGATCACACCAGCAGCGGCGTCGTGGTCCTTTCGGCGGTGGACGACGGCGCGGATTTCATCATCAGGGACTGCAACTCATCCTTTGCCCGTATTGAAAAGATCGACAGGGAGGAGGCCATCGGCCGCCGAGTGGGTGAACTTTTCTCCTGTTCCTTATCAGAACTGGGGATGGCCCTGGTGCGCCAGGTCTGGCAGACAGGCAATCACGCCCATTTCGGGCCGGTAGGCCCTATCGGTCGTAATCGCAGCGGCTGGAGGCAGGGCCATATCTATGCCATACCCACCGGCGAGGTGGTCATGGTCTATGACGACGTCACCAGGGAGCACGAAGCGGAACTGGAACGGGCCGCCATGGAGGCGAGGCTGCAGCGGGCGGAGAAAATGGAGGCGCTGGGGCTTCTCGCCGGTGGCGTGGCCCACGATCTGAACAATATCCTGTCGGGCATCATCGGTTATCCTGAGCTGCTCCTATTGCAGCTGGAGGAAGGCAGCAGCCTTCGACGTCCGGTGGAGGCGATCCGCGAATCCGGGCAGCGGGCGGCGGCCGTGGTGGCCGATCTGCTGACGGTGGCGCGGGGGATTGCCAGCGAGCGGAAGATTTGCCGGATGAACGATCTGGTCAGGGAATACCTCCATTCTCCCGAGTTCAAGAAGCTTGCGGCCGATCATCCGGGAATCATCTGGACCAAGCGGCTGAACGAAAACTCAGGGCAGTTGGCCTGCTCGCCCATCCATATCAAGAAATGCCTGATGAATCTGGTTATCAACGCAGCGGAGGCGATCACCGGTGCGGGGAATATCATCATCACCACAAGCAGGTCGGAGGTCTCCGAAGAGCGGGCAGCGGCGCTGGGAATCCAGCCGGGCGACTACGTGGTCCTCGATGTCGCCGATTCCGGCCGAGGCATCAGCCGTGAGGATCTCGACCACATCTTCGAGCCGTTTTACACGAAGAAGGTCATGGACCGGAGCGGCACCGGTCTGGGGCTTACTGTCGTCTGGAACACGGTGCAGGATCACAGCGGCGGCATCGTCGTCGACAGCAGCCCCCGGGGGACGACGTTCACCCTCTATTTTCCTGCCGCAGCAGGTCGGATAGAGGGTGATGGGCAGAAAGAAAAAGCCGAGAATCCGCGCGGGGCCGGCGAGAAGGTACTGGTGGTGGACGATGAGGAACTGCAGCAGGACGTTGCCGGGCGGATGCTCGAAGAGCTGGGGTATGAAGTGTTAAAGGCAACTTCCGGGGAACAGGCGGTTGAACTCCTGCAGCACACCAAGGTCGATCTGCTTGTGCTCGATATGCTTATGGAGCCGGGGATGAACGGCCGAGAGACCTATGAACGTATCATAGCCCTGCGTCCCGGTCAGAAGGCCTTAATAGTCAGCGGTTTTTCCGAAAACAGCGAGGTGCGGCGGGCGAGGAGCCTCGGCGCCGGCGGCTTCCTGCAGAAACCCTATTCCTTGAGGGAACTGGCCGACACGGTGCGAGGGATCCTGGATCGCTGAAAGATTAATAATTTTCCCGGATCGTTATCCTGTCGCGATCTTCAGCTTTCTTCGCCCGATTATGAAGAGGGGACGGGGCGAACATCTTTTGTCTTACGGTATAGGCAGATTCAGACGCCGCGGTGACTCGAAGGCTAATTCCGCCCCGTGCAGCGGATCGCGGAATTCGATCCGCCGGGAGAGCAGCTGCAGGGGGCGGGCGAAGTTGTCCGGGGATTTCCTTTGAAGCTCCGGATAAAGCCGGTCGTTCACGATGGGGAAGCTTAGGCTTGCGAGATGCAGGCGCAGCTGGTGCTTCTTGCCGGTGAGCGGAGAAAGTTCGAAGCGGGCAAGTGAGCCCCGGCTTTCCACGAGCCGCAGCCTGGTCCTGGCATTGACCGGCCCGGCCGAGCACTTCATTCGGAACCAGGGTTTGCCCGGCTCGATGCGGTTCTCCACCAGCCACTCGGTATTTTCGTCGGCAGGATTGAAGAGGACGATGGCTTCATAGCTCTTGCGGACCCCGCCTTCCTCCATGAACAGTCGCTGAAACGCGCCTCTTGTCTCCCTGCAAACAGAGAAGAGCATCACTCCGGCTGTTTCCCGGTCGATCCGGTTGATGGGCGAGAGGTGCGGGATGCCGGTGGCAGCCTTCAATCGTTCAAGCAGGGTCTCGCGTACATAAGGGCCGCTGGCGGTCACCGGCAGAAAATGTGGCTTGTCGGCCACCAGCAGGTGGTCGTCCCGGAACAGGATTTTTTCGGCAAAAGGCACGGACGGCTCCTCCGCCACCTCCCGGAAATAGAAGAGCCGACGGTCGGGCGTGTAGGGAGTCGTGAGGGTGATGGCCTGACCATCTTCGGTAAGAACCTTGCCTGAAGTGATGCGCTGCACCCAGGTCTCGACCGGAATCTTCGGAAATCGGGAGGCGAAAAAATCGAGCAGCACCGGATACGGCCGACCGGTGTCCGGCAGATAGACAATCGAGGGCGTAGCCGAGATACTCATCGCACGGTTCCTTTTTGCTCTCAATAAATTCCGTCTTTTCGCTCAGGCACGGTCACCCTTCCTGCAGGGTGCGTTCCAATGTCATTAACATAAGAGTGCAATCTACAGAGCAATTCTTTTTCAACCATCGAACCGTCAAGGGGGCGAAGTGTAGACTTCTGAGTGGTGCGTTTCACGCACCTGGTGCATGAAATGCACCCTACTCCTGCTGCGGAAGTGAGTTGTTTGGAACCGCTGCATACATCGGAATCACCCCTGTTTCACCCATTCGGGTGCGCACGCGGCATGGCAACTCAGTCCTTTTCTACCGTTGACGGCAAGGTGTTCCACGGACAGGTGGCAATGGGCAGAAAGCCCTTCTCCTGGGCGATGAAATCCAGGGGAACGAGGCTCATGGCGATCAGGTCGGCGTTGATTGTCCCAAGGCTTCCGGAGCGGTCGCCGGTGATCAGATAACTTTGGCATTTGCCGCAGGTGAAGATGCTGTCCTCCTTGTGGCCCTCGATGAAGAGGATCTGGCTGTTTTGCGGATCCTGGTGGTCGCAGGCGGGGCAGGTGAGGCGGCTGAAGGCCCACTCGTGGCTGCAGTGGGAGCACTGGAGAAAGCGCTGGCCTTTGTCCCGGAGAAGGGCCAGGTGCGGGAGACCTGCGCAGACGGGGCAGTACCCCTTGTTCCAGGGGAGGGGGGCAAGCTTTGGCGCCATCGCCCGCGCCATCCGGGTCAGCATGAATCTGGCGAGAAATTCGAGGAACAGCTTGCGGGAAGGCGAATCCTCCGTCTCGGAAGCCGGGCCGCCGTCGAGGAGGGAGTAGCAGTCTGCTCCGGCCTCGATCTCTTCCGCCCATTTTGCCATCTCATCTGCAAAAAGGGGAAAACCCCGTCCTATGGCATGGGCGACGGTGAGACCGGCGCTCTGCCAGGGATCGTCTTCGGTGAAGAGCGGGCCCTGCTGGATCAGGGCTACGCCGGTCCGGAAGCGGTCCTCGTCTATCGCCGCCGGTGCGGCCGGAGCAGTATGCTGCAGCCAGAGTTCCTTCTCGACCAGAAGCGGCCCGAAGGCCTGGAGGAGCGGGGCGATATGAGGGTTGGCCGCGGCGAGCCGGTCGATTTCTTTTTCCAGGGCCTCTGCAGTGGTATTCTTCATACGTTTCTCGATTTAAGGTTTTCGTTTGACCACGAAAAAAGACCGGAGCGGCGAGGCTCCGGTCTTTAGTACCTTAGAAATTCGTTCTTGCTTTTTAAGAACGAATTTCGTGAAGGTACTTATCCCCTCTGCTGTGGGAGGGGATAACAGCCCTTGGTTGCGGGCGCAGCCCGCATTAGTACCTTAGAAATTCGTTCTTGCTTTTTAAGAACGAATTTCGTGAAGGCCCTTGTGGGATGTTGGTATTTCAGCAGAAATTTACGTAAACTTCAAGCGTGTCAGCGCTTTTTTCCACTCTCGCCGTAGACTACCAGGGTACCGTCCTTTTCCATCTCCTTCAACCATTTGGGGTGGTTTTTCTTGACCCAGCCGCGGGTTACCCAACCAGTAAACATCGCCGGGGCGGAACCCGGCGCGCCGACGGTGACGAGGTAGAGATGGACGAAAAAGAAGGCGAAGATCACCACATAACCGAGGGCGTGGAGGACATACATCAGCCTGAGTGTCGATGCCGCATAGCCCTCGGGGAACCAGATGATGAGGCCGGTAGCAACCATCACCACCCCGAAGAGAGCGACGGCCAGGAAGAACATCTTCTGGCCGGGGTTGTACTTGCCCACCTCCGGCACGTTTTCGACGTGCCAGAGATATCCGCCGGCCGCCTTCAGCCACTGGATGTCCTCGGGAAAGGAGAACAGGCCCGCCTCCTTCCACCACATGCCGATGGCAAAGACGAGGCTCACGCCGAAAAAGATCCCCGTGTAGTTGTGGATCAGCTTCAGGTTGACCATCCCGCCGACCGGCGTCCCAAGGCCGTTCAGGGAGTGATACATCATCCCCATGCCGGTGACGCAGAGGAGCAGGCAGGACAAGGCCAGACACCAGTGGACGACACGTTCGAAGGCCCCGGTGGCCTTGATCATTCCTTTTTTCATGATTTATTCCCTCCTTCCTGGGTGGTTTCCTCTTCGGGAGTCTTCGGACCATGGGTGATGTAATGGAGGAAGGCTCCGGCCACGACCGCACCGGCGGTGATGAGCCCGGCCGGCTTCAGGAAATCCTTCCAGGCGATGAGCGTGAGCGGCATCTTCGGATTTTCCGGCAGATTGTCGTAGACTTCCACCTTTTCCGGCAGGACATAGACGACGTGGGTGCCGCCCAGAATCCTGTCTCCGTAGACGGTGGCATCCCCGCCAAGTTCCTTCGCCCGTGCGTAGGCCTTTTTCAGCATCTCGTCCCGCTCGCCCACGGTCACCGCCCCGGTCGGGCAGGAGAGGGCGCAGGCCGGAGGCTGGCCGACCGCCAGACGATTGTAGCAGAGGGTGCATTTGCCGATCTTGTTGGTGGCCGGGTTCATCTTCGGCACACCGAACGGGCATGCCGGCATGCAGGCCTTGCAGCCGATGCATTTGTCGGCGTTCAGGCTCACGCTGCCGAACTCGGTGTGGTACAGGGCCCCGGTCGGACAGACCTTGATGCAGGCCGCATCGGTGCAGTGCATACAACCGTCCTTGCGGAACAGCCACTTGACGTTGCCGCCCCGGTCCTCGATCTCCTGGAAGCGGATCAGCGTCCAGGTATTCCACTGAAGGTCGGGCGGGTTTTGGTAGCTGCCGAAGTTGTGGGTCTTCGAGCCCGGCAGCTCGTTCCACTGCTTGCAGGCCACCTGGCAGCCGCGGCAGGCGGTACAGCGGGAAAGGTCGACGACTTTGATTATTTCGTTCATTTTTCTACCCCCCTTATGCCTTGCTGACGTTGACCATGAATGCCTTATACTCCGGACAGAAAGTATTGGCATCGCCCACGGACGGTGTCAGGTGGTTGACCGAGGCGTCAGCAGCTCCCTCGGGGAAACGCCAGCCGTAGTTGAAGGGCATGCCCACCTGGTGGACGGTCTTGCCCTCGATCTGGAAGGGCTTGAGCCGCTTGGTGACCATGGCCACGGCGGTCACTTCACCCCTGATGGAACTGACCTTGACCTTCTGGCCGTTCTTGATGCCGAGTTTTTCGGCCAGCTTCTCGCCGATCTCGAGATAGGCCTCAGGCTGCAATTCCAGCAGCCACGGCTGCCAGCGGGTAAAGCCGGAACACCAGTGCTCGGTGCAGGAGTAGGTGGTGCAAACGTAGGGGAACTTATCGTCGGCGTTGGCCACCTTGTCGGCATCGCTGTTGAAGATGACGATGGTCGGGTTGACCAGCTGGTCGGAGAAGGGGTTCTTCGCCAAGGGGCCTTCCAATGGTTCGTAGTGCTCGGGGAAGGGGCCCTCGACCATGCCCGGACCGAAGATGGCTCCTACGCCATCCGCCTTCATGATGAAGGGATATTTGCCCTTTTCCTGGTCCGCCATGGGCGGCCACGGACCGTCGGCGACGTCGCCGACCCATTTCTCGCCGGTCCATTCAAGGAGCTTCATCTTCGGGTTGTAGGGCTTGCCGTTCAGGTCGCAGGAGGCGCGGTTATAGATGATCCGCCGGTTGAGCGGCCAGGCGTAGGACCACTCCGGATAGAGGCCGAGGCCGGTCGGGTCCTCCTTGCCCCGCTTCTGCATCTTGTTGGCGCCCTTCTGCTCGAAGCTGCCGGCCATCAGCCAGTTGCCGCTGGAGGTAGAACCGTCGGCCATCAATTTGGCGAAGCTCGGCACCATATCGCCCTTGGCATTCACTTCCTTGGGCAGTTTGCCGGTCGGGTCCTCGATCACCACCTCTTTTACGTAATGGCCGTTGATCTGCTTGGAGGCCTTGAGGACGTTGAAGTTACCGAAGGCATCCTTGTAGTCCCACTTCAGGTTGATGATGGGTTCCGGGCAGACTCCGCCCTCCTTGCGATAGAGGTCGCGCACCCCGTCGATGATCCGCATGGTGATATCGCCGTCGGAGATGGCATCGCCCGGCGGCTTGCCCGCCTGGTAGCGCCACTGCACCCAGCGGCCGGAGTTGCTCTGGCTGCCTTCCTTTTCCATGCTGGCCGCGGCCGGCAGGAGGAAGACCTCGGTGTCCACCGTCTTCGGATCGACACCGGGACCCTTCCAGAAGGAGGCGGTCTCATTGTCGAAGATGTTAACGTTGACCATCCACTTGAGTTTGGCAAGACCTTTGCGCACCTTGCCGGAGTTTGGCGAGCTCACCGCTATGTTGCTGCCCCAGGAGAAGAAGCCCTTCATCTGGCCGGCGTACATCTTGTCGATGAAGTGGAGAGTGGAGCAGTGTTGCCCGTCGTCCAGCTTCGGCAGCCAGGAGTAGCCGAATTCATTATCGGCGGTGGCAGTCTCGCCGAACATCGCTTTCAGGAAGCTGACCGAGTATTTCGGGTAGTTCTGATACCAGTTGGCCGACATGGGGTCGGTCGACTTGCTCGTGTACTTCTCGTTGTATTTCGCAAGGGTATCGAGGGAGCCGGAGGGCATCTTCAGATAGCCGGGCAGGATATTGTAGAGGATGGCATGGTCGGTCGAGCCCTGAACGTTCGGCTCGCCGCGCAGGGCGTTGATGCCGCCGCCGCAGATCCCCATGTTGCCGAGGAGCAGCTGGATGATCGACATGGTGCGGATGATCTGGCTGCCGGTGGTGTGATGGGTCCAGCCGAGCGCATAGCATTCGGTGCCCGCCTTGTCTTTGGCGCCGGTGGCGCCGTACTCGTTGTAGACCCTGAGGAGATTTTCTTTGGAGACGCCGGTGATCGACGACACCGCGTCGAGGGTGTAGCGCTCGTAATGTTTCTTGAGCAGCTGGTAGACGCAGCGCGGATGCGAAAGGGTATAATCGCGGATCGGAATGCCTTTTTCGTCCTTCTCCACGGTCCAGGTGTCCTTGCTGTAGCTGCGCTTCTCGGCGTTGTAGCCGGTGAAGAGGCCATCCTTGAAGGCGAAATTTTCGCTCACGATCTGCGAGGCGTTGGTGTAGTACTTGACGTACTCTTCCTGGATAAGGTTGTTGTCGATGATATGCTTGATCATGCCGCCCAGAAAGGCGATATCGGTGCCGGATCGGAGCGGCACGTGGTAGTCGCAGCGGGCGGAAGTCCGGGTGTAGCGGGGATCGACATGGATGATCTTGGCGCCGCGATCCTTCGCCCGCAAAATCCATTTGAAGGCGATTGGATGGTTCTCAGCGGCGTTGCTGCCCATGATCAGGATGCAGTCACTGTTCTTCAGGTCAATATAATGGTTCGTCATCGAACCGCGGCCAAACGACTCTCCCAGAGCCGATACGGAGGGGCTGTGTCAGACCCGGGCCTGGTGGTCGATGTAGGTGAGGCCGAGGGCCCGGCAGGCGACGCTGAGCGTCCAGCACTCCTCGTTGCCGATGTTCGACGAGCCGTAGTGGCAGATGGTCTCCAGCCGGTTGACCAGCTGATTCTTGGCGTTGTGGGTCGTAAAATCCTGGTCCCGGGTATCCTTTACCAGCCGGGCGATTCTCGACAGGGCCCAATCCCAGTCTTTCTCCTCCCATTTATCACTTTTTGGCGCCCGGTAGAGCACCTTCTTCAGCCGGTGCTCATTGGCCCCGGTAAGCCCGAAGAGGCCAGCACCCTTGGCGCAGAGCGATCCTTCGCTGATCGGGTGATCCGGGTCGCCCTCGATATTGATGATCTTGCCGGTCAGCGGGTCAATGCTGCAGATGAGTCCACAGCCCACCGAACAGTAGCAGCAGATCGAGGTGGTCTGCTTGGCTGTCTTGATCCGGTCCATCTTGCCGAGATCCGCGGCATGGGCCTTCAAGGCGGTGAGATCCAGGCCGAGCGTCGACAGGGCAACCCCCGAGCCGATCGCGCCGGACATGGACAGAAACCTCCTCCTGGTGATGTTCATACGCTTCTCCTTAAAGTTGATGATAGTCAACGGCCGGCAGCTTGCCCCCCTGCCGGGAGATTCAGCTGCCGGAAAAGAGCAACAAATACGTTTTATTGCCCTTTATGCATACGGATGAGCAGGAGGTATAGCGCATTCTTGGTCCTGGACAATAACTTCCGAAAACGCGACGAAGAATAACCTGCAGAAACAGCATATTTAAAAATGTTTGTTATTTCAAAATGATACGAAGGGAATTTGCTTACGTTGCAGTAGGTGTTTTCCTTACAAAGCCAGAGTCGGAAGAGCGGGAAAGGGGATTATGAGGAGGTGCTGGAAGAAATGCTTCTCGGTTGCAGGTGACTGGTCGGAGTCGCCTGAAGCCGGCAAATCATCGCCGGCTTCAGATGGCTGGGATTATGGCTGGCTGTCGGAAGGCGGTGAACTATTTTACTCCGCCTGGCGGACTGCGGATGACTCGAAGCCGTACTTGGCGAGGATGGATTGACCATCCGGCGACAGGATGAACATGCCGAACCGCCAGGCTTCGCCCGAGGCCTTGTTGTTGACGATAAGGCCGTAATCGGCGCCGACGGCGAGTTCTTCGGGAATCCTGATGACTTTCAGCTCCGGAACCTCTTTTTGCGCCAGGACCGCGTTCGTGCAATAAGTGAGAAAGACATCGGCCTTTTTCTCACCCATCACCCAACCGTAGGCATTGCGTCCTTCCGGCGGCTTGGCGCTGTCCGGTCCGCCGGTCAACTGCAGGGACTTTTCGGAAAGGGTCGCGAAACTGCCCGGCTTGATTTTCTCCGCCTTGCCGAAAAGCTCCCAGGCATAATCGCCGCTGGGATCCGCTTTCGGGGTCGAGGTTCCCAGGCGGACGTTTTTGTCTGTCAGGGTATCGAGCAGCGTCGCAGGGCTTGTGTTGATCTCCGGCTGGGCGAGGGCACAGAGCTTGTTGCGGGTAAAGATCACCACCGGCCCGCCCCAGCCTGCCGAGGCGAGTGCTTTAGGGTGCTCCATGTTTGCCGAGGCGAAAATATCGGGTTTCTCCCCGGCCAGAATCGCGTCCTTCAGCATCCCGCTCGGCCCGAACCTGGCGTCGATCTTGGTCTGGTAGGCTTTTTCGAATGCGGCCGCCGATTCGGTCAGGGCGGCCTTCAAGCTCCCGGCCGCATAGAGTTGCAGGGTCTCGGCCGACTCTGCCGCCGGTGCCGCGAGGAAAAAAAATACAAAACAGAGAGTGTTACGTGTGAAGCCTTTCATGTCGCCCCCTTGGTGAAGGTATCCTTTTCGTTGCCGAATTCCCGACTGGAAATCCGGGCTATCCCGCAGCTCCTATGCCTATCAAAACCTCTTTGCCGCCGATCCGGTCAAGGTGGCCCAGGCCGGGTCTGTAGCATTTCCGGTTCGGATCACCGGAATGACCTGTCGATGGTTGAGGTAAACAGTTTTGATCCTGTCTTCGGCAAAGACTATCCGGCTGCCCTCGGGCAGGGAGAGGCCCTCTTCATCGACCACGTCGTCGACCTGCGGATGCGCACAAAGGGCCTCGCGGGTGGTGCTCTCCCCGGCTCGGCCCAGCTTCAGCCAGCCCCGGAACCTGCCGTCGCTGCCTTGCAGCCGAAGCCCGATGGCGGCGAGCGCGCCCACCACGCCCTGGCCGGTGCCCCCGTGCTCGGAAAGGTGCACCCCCGTCTTCTCTGCCAGGGCGTATGCCTCTTCCTTGGTGCAGACCTGCCGCTTGGCCTTCAGGCCGAAGGCGATCAGGTCCTCTTTGGCAAGATCTTTCCCGGCGGCGAGGCAGAGGCCGGGATCGGAACCCGGAGCGGCGCCTTCTTTGAGAAACTGTCCGGAGACATCGACAATGTCGCTGAAACTGTCCCTGTCGGTTTCCGCCGTAATGCACATTGAACTGTTGTGCGAGGTATAAGGAATGTCACGGTGCACGAAAAGCTGGTGCCGGCTGATGCCGGTGCATCGGCCGGCAAGCCCCTTAATCTGCAGGGTCTTTGCCAATGCCTCCAGAAGATGGCCGGAGCCGGGGCTGTCGAGGTTGTCTGTGTCGTCGATACTGAGGAAGATGCGCATGGCGGGTGAAACCTTCGGATGAAAACTTTCGGTAAAAAAATTGCGGTAATCGAATAGACCTTGAGAACGCTCCGGTGTCAACGAACCCGCGTCATCTCGCCGATATAAGACAAATTATGACTTGAAATAACAAAATATAACAGTGTGGTCGGTCTTGCAGGGAGGAAGTAAAAGTTGCACTCACTTGTCATTCAGCTGGGTTCCACCTATTATTCTAGGTATGTACGACTATCCTATTCCATCTATTCAGGAGGCAAGCTTATGGCCGGACAAATTTTTTACCGTGAAAGACAAAAAGCCCAGGAAGGTTCCCGCACCCCGCGTTTTCGCGTGGTCGCCGTATCCGGCCTTGATCTGAAGGTCTACGGCAATCACTTCCGTAAAAAGGAACTGGAGCAGATCGCCGCGGCGACCAACGCGCAACTGGTGGCTCTGGAGCGCGACCCGAACGCCGCCAAGAAAAGCGGCTCTGTTTCTGCTTGAGCAAAGGGAGGGACAATGGCACTGGTGCGGGAGAAGGACGGCAAGCGGTTGCACGTGAAGAGCGCCTTGATGGGCGAGAGCCTGGTCAGCAAGGAATTTATCGAAAAACTGGAGATCGCTCCGCAGGAGAGACTTTATCCTGACGTGAAGATCCTGAAGATCGGCGGTCAATCCATCTGCGACCGCGGGGTGAAGGCCCTGCCCGCCATCCTCAAGGAAATAGTCAGGAACAGGGTCGAGCACAAGATGCTCATCACCACCGGCGGAGGCACGAGGAGCCGCCATATCTATACCATCGGTCTCGAGATGGGCATGCCGACGGGTGTCATCGCCAAGTTCGGCAGCATGATTTCGGAGCAGAACGCGCTGATGATCGCCACCCTGCTCTCGCCCTGGGGAGGCGTAAAGATATCCCATTCGGATATTGTGAAACTTCCCACCTACTTTTCTGAAAACATCATACCGGTCATGCACGGCATGCCGCCGTACGACTATTTCGCCATCAAGCCGAAAGTCGGCCGCATTCCCATTCACCGTACCGATGTAGGTCTGGTCATCCTGGCGGATCTGATCGGCGCGAGGACGGTGATCTTCGTCAAGGACGAACGGGGGCTGTACACCGACGACCCGAAGAAGAATCCCGAGGTCGAGTTCATCGCCGAGATCGGGGCCCAGGATCTCCTGGACAGAGGCCAGGACGACCTGGTCATCGAGCGGCCCTGCCTGGAAATCATCCAGAACAGCGAGGTGATCGAGAAGGTGCAGGTCATCAACGGCATGGTGGAAGGCAACATCACCAGGGCTCTCAACGGGGAGCACGTCGGCACCTTCATCTATAGGCAATAGGCGGATAAGCCCGGGAGATGCCCCGATCTCCCGATTTTCCGCGGCCTCTTTTTGCTTTTTGAGTCAAAATCCTATCGCTTCTTGTCATTCCATGTAAGGAAATATGCGGATCTTGCATATTTCCTTATTTCTGTTATCCTGCCCGCGTTTTTTCCTAATGTCACCAAAAATGCGTTTCTCCGAATTCATGCCGACTTTGGCGTGGCTTTCGCACCTGGGGATCATGGTAGATGATCCTGGTCGGTCTCAACCGGGGAGCGTCTCTTGCCGACCATGCGGCCGGAGCTTCAAGGCAAACAAAGACAGGAGGATTTGCGATGGATTACAGGTTAGTTCAGACCACCTGCCCGCATTGCGGGTGCGGATGTCAGATGCTGCTGGAGGTGCTGGATGGCAGGCTGATCGGGACCCATCCCCTGAAGACGGGGCAGACGAACCAGGGCAAGCTCTGCATCAAGGGCTGGACCGTGCACGAGTTCGTCCACAGCGGCGAACGCCTCACCAGGCCCCTCATCAAGACCGACGGCGCTTTCCGCGAGGCGAGCTGGCAGGAGGCCCTGGATCTGGTGGTGGAAAAAATGACAGCCATTCGCGACCAGCACGGCCCCGACGCCATGGGCTTCCTCAGTTCGGCAAGGGCAACAAATGAAGAGAACTACCTGATGCAGAAACTCAGCCGGGTCGGCTTCGGCACCAACAATGTCGACCATTGCGCCCGGCTCTGACACGCCCCGACGGTGGCAGGTCTTGCCGCCGCCTTCGGCAACGGGGCCATGACCAACTCCATCCCCGAAATCGAGGACGCCGTCTGTCTGTTCGTGATCGGCTCCAATACCACCGAGGCCCACCCGCTCATTGCTCATCGCGTTTTTGCCGCGAAGGGCAAGGGGGCGAAGCTGATCGTGGTGGATCCGAGAGTGACTCAGGTCGCCCTGCTGGCCGACCTCCACATCCGGCCAAATTTCGGCACGGATGTGGCCTTGTTGAATGCTATGATGCACGAGATCCTGGCAAAGGGCTATCACAATGCCCAGTTCATCGCCGAGCGCACCGAAGGCTTCGCCGAGCTGGAGAAGATATTGCAGGATTTTGCGCCGGAGGAGGCGGAAAAGATCTGCGGCGTGCCGCCCGAGGTGATCCGCGAGGCGGCGAGGCTCTACGCCACCTCCGAGCCGTCGTCCATTCTCTACACCCTGGGGATGACGGAGCATTCCCACGGGGTGGACAACGTGAAGACCCTGGCCAACCTGGCGATGCTCACCGGGCAGATCGGCAAGAAGTCAAGCGGTGTCAATCCGCTCCGCGGGCAGAACAACGTCCAGGGGGCCTGCGACATGGGCGCCCTGCCCAATGTTTATCCAGGCTACCAGACTGTCGTCGACCTTGCGGCGCGCCTGAAATTCGAGAAGGCATGGCAGGCCCGGCTGTCGGACAAGGTGGGCCTCACCATCCCGCAGATGATCGACGGGCTCATCGAAGGTTCAGTGAAGTCGATGTTCATCATGGGAGAGGATACGGCCTTGAGCGACCCGGATACCCATCATATCACCCATGCCCTCGAGTCGGCCGATTTCCTCGTCGTCCAGGATATCTTCCTCTCGGAAACCGCAAAACTGGCCGATGTCGTGCTGCCGGCAGCCTGCTGGGCGGAAAAGGAAGGGACGTTTTCCTGCACCGAGCGGAAAGTGCAGCGGGTCCGCAAGGCGGTCGAACCTCCGGGCGAGGCGAAACCGGACTGGGTCATTCTCTCGGAAATCGGGAGGAGGCTCGGGCTTGCCTTCGACTACAGCGAGCCGAAGGAGATATTCGCCGAGATGGCGGCCCTGAGCCCCATTTACGGCGGCATCTCCTACGAGCGCATCGAGAGCCGGGACCTGCAGTGGCCCTGCCCGACGCCCGACCATCCGGGCACGCCCTTTCTCCACCAGGAACGGTTCGGCCGAGGCCTCGGCCTCTTTGCGCCCATCGGCTTTCGGCCTTCGGAGGAATTGCCGGACGAGGAATATCCCTTCTACCTCACCACCGGCAGGCATTTCGCCCACTATAACGCCCGGACCATGACCGGCCGCTGCGGGACTCTCGCGCGGGAGTATCCCAGGGCATTTACCCAGATGCATGTGAAGGACGCGGAGAAACTGGGTGTGCGGGAGGGCGACCCCATCCGCGTCATCTCCCGCCGGGGCGAGGTGATGAGCTGGGCCAAGCCCGGTATCACTGTGCCGGAAGGGGCAATCTTCATGGACTTCCACTTTGCCGAGGCCAACTCGAACGTTCTCCTCGGTACCTCCCTCGATCCCATCACCAAGACCCCGGACTACAAGGTCTGCGCGGTGAAGATCGAGGCGGCGGGGGTTGCGGCAGGATAGGACGCCGGCTCACCCAATTGCCTTGTTATCTCGTCCCCGTACTATCCCGATCTGTCCGGTGCGCGACGCGTAGGGCGAAAAATCTTTCGCCCTACCTACCACCGGATCCATACACTCCGGTGGTCGTCATTTCCCCTTCTCACCTTATTCTTTTTCCATTGCCCACTTGCACGGCGGGAAAGGGATCGAGATATTTGTGTTTACGTAAGGTCATGAAGAAAATGCAGGAGGGAACATGTGATCCGTGCTATGGTTAGTACCTTAGAAATTCATTTCTTGCTTTTTAAGAACGAATTTCGTGAAGGTACTTATACCCCTCAAGGGGGTACTGAAAAGAGTCCCCTCTGCTGTGGGAGGGGATAACAGCCCTTGGGTTGCGGGTGCAGCCCGGCTGGTACAAAGACAAAGCAAGCTTGACCAACTGAGGAATCCTTTCATAAGGTATATCATGACGGAGAGAGACATTCGGTGGGAGCAACGTTTTTCGAATTATCAAAAGGCCTTGAGACAACTCAGAAAATTCATTGATAAACATAACGAACTATCGGATCTTGAAAAACAGGGTCTCGTCAAGGCCTTCGAATATACCTACGAACTTGCCTGGACTACGTTGAAGGATTTTCTCGAATTCAGCGGACAAAGGGATATCTACGGTTCACGAGATGCAACCCGGAAAGCTTTTGAACTGGGACTGATTGATGATGGTGAAAGCTGGATGGATATGCTGCAAAGCAGGAATTTGACATCTCATACCTACAATGAAGAGGTTGCCGAGGCAATATGCCGGTCAGTCGTCGATATGTATTTCCCGCTTTTTTGCAGACTAGAGGAAAAACTGGATGGCCTTCGCCGTCGCACCGGACCATATGCCACGGGGCAATAAACTATGCCACACGGTCTGAGCCAGGAGACGGTTGATAAACTTAGGAGACTATTTGCAAGGTTTGAGAAGGTCGAGGAAGTCATTCTTTATGGTTCCCGTGCCAAGGGAAATTTCAGGCCTGGCTCCGATGTCGATCTCACCTTGAAAGGCGAAGGCCTCGATCTTCAGCTATTGAACAAAATCAGTCGTGACATCGACGATCTTCTTTTGCCTTATGCGTTTGATATTTCCATATTCCGCCAGATCAAAAACCAAGAGCTGCTCGACCTTATAGACCGCGTCGGCGTCATTTTTTACCGGCGAGTTTCTGGATCTACTATAAGGGGTGAAAAAAAATTCCCAACCAACCAATGAATATTTACTTTTTCTGCAGATGATTGATCGCTGGCGGAAGCTATTATAGCTTGTTCAGGAAATTTCTCTCCACCCTGAGGGGCCGCCCTTTGCTTCCAGTCTTTAGTTAGCGTCAGGTTCTTCCGGTTTCTTCTTTTTCCGCCGCCATCATCCCGCCCGGCCATTCCTTGATATACAGATCGCGCTGCGGGAAGGGTATGGAGATGTTGTGCCTGCGGAAAGCCCGGTCGATCCCGTAGTTGATCTCGCTCGTCACCGCCAGCCGCCGGTCGATGTTGCGCAGATGGCAGCGCAGTTCGAACTGAAGGGCGTTGTCCCCGAAGGCCAGGAAGAGGACTTGGGGCTTCGGCGCCGAGCTGTCATTGACTACTTCCGGATTGGCGGCGGCGATCTCCAGCAGGATAGTCCTGACCAGCTCGGTGTCGCTGCCGTAGGCCACGCCGATCGGCACGATGATGCGGCCGTAGTTGTCGTGCAGCGTCATGTTGGTGACCTGGTTGGAGATCAGCTCGGAGTTGGGGACGATGACGTCCGAGCGGTCGAAGGTCTGGATCAGGGTCGAGCGGACACTTATCTTCTGCACGAAGCCCTGGGTGTTGCCGATGCTGATCCAGTCGCCCCGCTTGACCGGCCGCTCAAAGAGAATGATCAGCCCCGAGACGAAGTTGTTGACGATGTTCTGCAGCCCGAAGCCGATACCCACCGACAGCGCCCCGGCGATGACCGCCAGGTTGGAGAAGCTGAATCCCGCGACCGACAGCCCGATGATCACCGCCACGGCGATGCCGCAGTAACCGGTCATGGTCACCAGGGTTTCCTTGGCGCTGAGTGAAAAGGAGGCGTTCAGAAGCCACCTTTTTTCCAGCCGCATCTTCATCCAGGAGACGAGCGTCCAGCCGCAGGCGAAGACGAAGACGCCGAGCAGGACCCGGGCGGGGGAGACGACCAATTCACCGATGCCGAAGCCGTCGATCAGTGCACCCTTGAGCTTTGCCAGCTGTTTGTCCGGCATGCCCCAGAGCTGCAGGAAAAGCAAAAAGGCGGCGGACCAGGCCAGCAGCTTGATACTCAGCCGGATCCAGGTGATGCCCATCAGGTTGTTCTGCGAAGGCAGTCCGAGTCGACGGCGCAGTCGCTGCTGCCAGGGATATTTGCCGGTGAAGAGGCCGCCGATGATTTCATCGATGAAGAAGAGCACGAAGCGGAGCAGGCAGGCGAGCAGGATCGTGCCGAGCAGGCCGACCAGCAGAAAAGTTGAAAAGTTCCCGTAGCCGGAGAGTTCGATGAGCATCAGGGCCACGGCGACCGCCGCCGCCGTAAGGCGAATGGGCTTTCGGTATTTGATCAGGCTGTCGGGTAGCGCGATCGACCACACCAGCCAAAAACCCGCCAGGCAGATGGCGGTGACGACGACGGACCGGACGATCGCCATGAATGCGGCAAGAGCGGGGAAATCCGTCAGATCCAGCTGGATGAAGAAGAACAGCAGGATGCAGAGCAGGACCAGCAGGCGGAACTGCACCGCCGGAAAGACCGCACGTGCCCCTTTGGCGCGCGATTCCACCCGGCCTCGCAGATGAAAGAGAAAGAGGGTGATGCCGTACATCCCGGCGGACAGCAGCAGCCAGGGCCCATAGGCCGGGGACGGGGCTTCTTCGGTGACGAACAGGAGATAGAGCCCTCCGGCCAGCAAGGCCAGGGATAACGCCAGAGTCGCCGAATCCAGCCGCCCGGGGGCCACGTCGGCCGGGAGCCGGCTTTGCAGGAGCCTGGATGTCTTCAGGCCCGCCACCGCCCCGGCGGCTGTCAGGACCAGCAGGATCAGGATCATCTGCGGCGTCAGCCGGGAAAGGCCGGAGTGTTCGAGATACTGCCCGAGTTGGTCGGTCACGGCGGCGACGGCCGACATCGAGGCTGCGAACCTGTCGAAAAAGTTCCGGTCTCTCGAGAAGAAACTGGCAGCTTGCAGGAGCTTGTCCTTGTCGGCCAGTTCATTCTGCAGGCGGGTCGCGAGAGTCGCGATCAGCCGGCATTCCGACTGGGTTACCTGGACTGCCTGCCTTTGCTTGGCGAGGTTCTTGCGTTCCCTGACGATCTCGGCCGGTTCCTGTTCGGCGGCCGGACCCAGGGATTCGATTTCCTGGTCGAGGCGGGCGATCTGGGCAGTTGCCGCATCGATGCAGGCCGCGGCGGAGGCGACGATGGTCACGGTCTGCTCATTGGCCTGGTCGATCACCTGAAGGGAGATCGAGCCGCTTTTCAGCTTTCTGGAGATCGCCTTGAGCTCCGCCTGAGTCTTGTCGAAATTGAGCAGTTGAGGCGGAGCCTCCTCTCCGGGAGCGGAAGACACCAGCGGAAAAACGAAAGAAAAGAGGAAAAGCCAAAATACGATGAACCTTTTTGGAAGCCCTGGCCGGGCAAGTTTTTGAAAATCCGGAGGGAGTACTGGCATTATCATGACCTCGGAGAAGTGCTTATTTGCTGGAGTCCGCTCAGCCAGCCCGGGTGAGGCGGCGATCCCGGCCCAATATTTTTCATGGGGGAACTTACCCGTAAGGCCAGGTGTTGCTCAAGAGATTTCCTCGCCGGGTTGATTCGAAGGTGCATTTCACGGCCGGCGCAGGCACAGTTTTCCGGTGGTGCGCCAGGCTCTCCCGAGGCACTGCCGGTGCGTCGCATGCCTTGGCTTTTGGATTCGTTGCTCTTATCTGTGTAAGGTATTGGAGGGGAAAGGGGGGCGGTTCGCCGTCCCTACTCAGGTAAGGCTAATGACGAGGAAGAGAATGGAAAAGATACAGGTGAAAAACCCGATCGTCGAACTGGACGGCGACGAGATGACCCGCATCATCTGGAAGTTCATCAAGGAAAAGCTGATCCTGCCCTATCTCGATGTCGATCTGAAATATTACGACCTGTCCATCGAGAACCGGGATGCGACGGACGACCGGGTGACCGTCGAGGCGGCCGAAGCGATCAAGCACTACAGTGTGGGCGTGAAATGCGCGACCATCACCCCCGACGAGGCCCGGGTCAAGGAATTCAATCTGAAGCAGATGTGGTTGTCCCCAAATGGCACCATCCGCAACATCATCGGCGGCACGGTCTTCCGCCAGCCGATCATCTGCAGGAACATTCCGCGGCTGGTTCCCGGCTGGACAAAACCCATCGTCATTGGCCGACATGCCTTCGGCGACCAGTATCGGGCTACCGATTTTCTCGTCCCCGGCGAGGGGCGGCTGGTCATGCGCTTCGAGCCGAAAGGCGGCGGCGAGCCCGTGGAACGCGAAGTGTTCAATTTCACCGGCGCCGGCATCGCCATGGGCATGTACAACCTCGACGATTCTATCCGCGGCTTTGCCCGTTCGTGCTTCAACTATGGCCTGACCCTGGGCTGGCCCGTGTATCTCTCCACCAAGAACACTATTATCAAACGCTACGACGGCCGATTCAAGGACCTCTTCCAGGAGGTCTTCGACGCCGAGTTCGCCGATCGGTTCCGGGCGGCGGGCATCACCTACGAACACCGGCTGATCGATGACATGGTGGCCTGCGCCCTGCGCTGGTCCGGGGGCTTTGTCTGGGCCTGCAAGAACTACGACGGCGACGTCCAGTCGGATTCAGTGGCCCAAGGCTTCGGCTCGCTTGGCCTCATGACCTCGGTGCTGCTGACCGATGACGGGGACATCATCGAATCCGAGGCCGCCCACGGCACCGTGACCCGCCACTTTCGTCAGCACCAGAAGGGGCTCGCGACTTCGACCAACCCCATCGCCTCGACCTTCGCCTGGACGCGGGGGCTCTGGTATCGCGGCAAGTACGACTTCACCCCCGACGTCATGCATTTCGCCGAGATCCTGGAGAAGGTCTGCGTCGAGACCGTAGAGTCGGGTTTTATGACCAAGGACCTGGCCATCCTCGTCGATCCCGGCCAGTCCTGGCTGACCACCGAGGAGTTTCTCGCCAAGCTGGAGGAGAATCTCGGCAAGGCCATGAAACGGCAATGAGAAAGCTCGGGGCCCGGAAAGAGTGAAAGCCTAACTGGTAATTCTGTTCTTTCTATGGTATAACATACGAAATCATTCGGGCGTATAATATACGAAATCATTCGGGCGGACCGCTAGCTCAGCTGGTAGAGCAGGCGACTCTTAATCGTCAGGTCGTAGGTTCGATCCCTACGCGGTCCACCACTGCGTCACTCTTGCCGTTTCCGCCATTGCCCGCCCCCGCTGATATTCATTGGCTCCGCCCCTCATCCACCGGCAATACGACGGTGAAGGTCGAGCCTTTTCCCGGCTCGCTATCGACTCGGATCTCCCCCCGATGATTCAGGACGATTCCATGGCAGATCGATAGACCGAGGCCGGTGCCTTTGACCACAGGCTTGGTAGTGTAGAAGGGCTGGAATATCCGGTCGATGTCGACGGGGGGGATGCCGATGCCCGTGTCCTTGATGTCAACGGCGACGATCTTGTCATAATGGCGGGTGTTGATGGTTATGACTCCGCCTTCGTGGATCGCATCCGCCGCATTGTCCAACAGATTCCAGAAGAGTTGTTTGATCTGTCCAGGGACAGCCCTGACCAGGGGCATATTTTCGGCGAAGTTCAAGACCGTCGAAATTCTTTTTCGTTGTAAATCGCTCTTGTAGAGCATCAGCACGGCATTGAGGGAGGCATGCACATCCACAAAAACCCTCTCGCCCGACGGTGGACCCTGAAAGTCCTGCAGGCTGCGTATCAGGTCTTTCATCCGGTGGCTTTCCTTGAGGGCCAGCTCGAGCAGTCTTCTGTCCTCGTCATTGAGAGTGCTTTTTTTCAAGCCGCTGAGAATGGTCAGGACACTCTGCAGGGGGTTATTGAATTCATGGGCGAGTGAGGCGGAGAGTTTGCAGATCGCCGAAAGCTTCTCGGCATGCAGATACCGTAATTGGGTTTCCTGCAGTTCCCGGGTACGTTCCTCGACCCTCGTTTCCAACTCGGCATTGAGTAGCTGCAACTGTCCTTCGGCCTCCTTACGCGCTGCTATCTCCACGCGCAGCTGTTCGTTGAGTTCGCTGAGCCCGTTGCGTTGCGCCTCGGCCAGATTTTTCGCCCGTATTTCCGTGCGCAGGTGGATCTCTGCCATCACCCCTCCTGTCAGATCGCGGATAATGGCTATTTCCTTGGAAGTCCATTGGCGCGGCCTCGTGTCAATGGCGCAGAAGGTCCCTATGACGTAGCCGTCGGGGGTCACCAGCGGGAAGCCCAGATAGGATATCACACCGAGTTCCCAGATCGCAGGGCTGTCCTTGAAAAGCGGGTGTTGCCGGGCATCCTCGATCACCAGCGGTTGCCCCGCGACCCGGTTGTAGATGCAGAAGGAGTGGGTGAAGGGAATCTCGCGGCGCGAGGCCCAGGGCTCGGGCAGGCCGATAGAGCTCTTCAGGAATTCCCGTTCGGCATCGATAAGCGTTACCAGCGCGATCGGTACGTCCAGGCAAATCGTCACCAGCCGGGCCAGACGGTCGAAGGCCTCTTCTGTGGGCGTATCCATCAGGGCTATGGCATGGAGAGCAGCCAGCCGGGCGGGATCTTTTAAATGTGAGGGGCGTTCAGCTTCCATAATCGATTCTCCGGTAAGAAAGTGATAACAATCTTGCAGGGCAGTCTCATCGACGCCGTGATCGGATTTTTCCTTGCCGACCGGTAGCAGTTGACGAAAGGAACAAAGAGTCGGGGACAAGAAATATATTAAAATTATGTGTCTTAATTATCCCCAGGCAAGTTCGTCTTTTCCCGGCATGCGTGCGCCTGCGGTTCCCTCCTGAGAGGGGACCTCGACGCCTGTCAGGCCGTATGACGCCAAGAACTACCAAAGCACCGTTTCAGACACTACGCCTCGTATATCGAACTTTTTCCAGAGCCCATCCCACGGATTGGAGCATTTTTACGGCTTTTTCAAGCCATGAGCAGGATTGAAATTCATTTCAGAAAATGATTTTGTTTCCTCTGTATATAGGGTATACCCCTATATACTATAAAAAGTTTGAGAGCCCGGGGAGGGGAAAAGCGAATGAGTCTTTGCGGAACGGATCAGGATAAAGAACGTATAGTCAAACGCTTGCGGCGGATCGAGGGCCAGGTGCGGAGCCTTTGCACCATGGTGGAGGAGGACAGGGACTGCATCGAGGTGCTGCGGCAGATCAACTCCGCTACCGGCGCCCTGCGCGGCGTCTGGATGCAGGTCATCGGCGATCACCTGCGCGGCTGCATCGCCAAATCCATGGTCGAGCACGACGAGAGACTGATCGACGAGCTGCTGGAACATCTGGAGAAGATCAGGTGATTCCACGTCTTGGGTTTGTTGCTGTACGCTTGAAATCGGTATCGGTCTCGCTATCGGGTTCGAAAGGTAATGTGGGCAATATTTGAACCCGGATGAGCCGGACCCCATTCGCGCTGTTGATCCTTGGTCTTTGTCGCATGCGCATCAAGCGCGCCTAATCAAAAAATACCTTTATAGAGGGAGTAGCTGTATATGATTGGCCGATTCACCAGGCTCGGTGTGTACGAGGAACTGCTGCAGAGCAGGGATTTTTTGAAAGTGGGTTTCGGGGCTCTGCTGGCCTTTGTTGGGTTTCTCGTGGAAAATTTTGCTCCGGACCTGATCATGGTCAGCCGGATGCTCATCCTTGCCTCCGTGGCCATCAACGGCCTGCCGGTCATCATCGGAGCAGTGCGGGGCCTCCTGGAGAAGCGGGTGAATGTCGACGAGCTGCTGTCGCTCGCCATCATCGCCAGTCTTGTCGCCGGAGAATTCCTCACCGCAGCGGTAGTCAGCACCATCATGGTGTTGGGCGCACTTGTCGAAGAGGCCACCGCCGAATCGGCGCGCAAATCGATCCAGACTTTGATCAAGGTTTCTCCGAAAAAAGCCACGGTTCTCGTGGGCGGCACGTCGAAGACGGTGCTGGTGGAAGAGGTGCGGGTCGGCGATATGATTCTGGTCAAGCCCGGCGAGCAGGTGCCGGTGGACGGGGTGGTGACGGAGGGGGCTTCGTCGCTTGACGAATCGGCCATCACCGGCGAGCCGATGCCTCGCGAGAAAAAGGCGGGCGATCCGGTCTACGCCGGCACCCTCAATCATAACGGCCTCCTGCAGATCAGGGCCGAGCGAGTCGGGGAAGACACCACGCTCGGCCAGGTGATCCGGCTGGTCACCGAGGCCGAGGCCCACAAGCCGAAGACCATCGCCTTCATCGACCGCTTCGCCAAGTATTTCACCCCCCTGATCCTGAGCTGCGCGGGCATCGCCTGGTTGGTTACCGGCGACTTCAGCCGGGCGGTGGCCATCCTCATCGTCGGCTGCCCCTGCGCCTTGATCCTTGCCGTCCCCACCGCCACGGTGGCCGCCATCGGCCGGGCCGCGCGGGCGGGAATTCTGGTCAAGGGCGGCCAGCATATCGAGAATGTCGCGCTGGCCGATACCGTCTTTTTCGACAAGACCGGTACCTTGACCGAGGGTAATCCGCGGGTGGAGGATATCGTCCCGTCGGAGGGCATCGAGAGGGATGACCTCCTCGGCCATGCCGCGAGCGTCGAGTGCAACTCCACCCACCCGCTTGCCCGGGCGGTGATTCAGGCGGCCCACTATGCCAGGATCACCATCGACGCGGCCCGCGATCTCTTCGCCGAGATCGGTCTCGGGGTCCGTGGCAGCGTAAACGGCAACCTGGTGGAGGTGGGGAGCGTCTATCTCAACGGCGGTCTGGGGGGAGTGCCCGTGCCGCTGTTATCCCGGCTGCAGGCGATCAAGGAGCAGGGATCGACGCCCCTCATGGTCTACCGCGACAAGAAGCCCCTCGGTTTTTTGAGCGTATCCGACCGCGTGCGACCGGGGGCGCGCAGGATCGTGACCGAGTTGGAAAAGCTGGGCATGACGGAAATAGGCATCCTCTCAGGCGATCATGAGAAATCGGTGGACCTGGTGGGCCGGCAGGTGGGCATCAGCCGGCTGTGGTCGGGGCTGAAGCCGGACGACAAGCTGCGGGTCATCCGGGAGAAGCAGCAGGGCGGGGCGAGGATCATCTACGTCGGCGACGGCATCAACGACGCCCCGGCCCTCGCCGTGGCCGATACCGGCATCGCCATGGGGGCCAAGGGGACCGAGGTGGCGCTCGAGACCGCCGATATTGCCCTGATGGGCGACGACATCGCCAAACTGCCGTTTTTGATATCGCTCAGCCGCCGGATGCTCTTCATCATCAAGCTGAACATCGCCTTCGGCCTGGTCTTCAACCTCGTTTCCGTGCTGGCGGGCGCCAGCGGAGTGATCTCGCCCATCATGGGCGCGGTGGTCCACAACATCGGCTCGGTGTTGGTGGTGCTCTCTTCGGCCAGCATCGGGTTTTTTCGGGAGGAGTGAAGGATTGAGTGATGAGTGAAGAGTGCTGAGTGCTGAGTACTGAGTGATTGATACTCAGTACTCAGTACTCAGCACTCAGTACTGTTTCGTACTGTTTCGTTAAAGGCTGAACGACCTCGCCTGGGCAACCTCCAGCGCCAGTTGGGTCCTGGCCTCGGCATCCTTCGGCAAGCCCTTTTTCTCGCACCACTCCGGAAAGGTTTCCGGATCGATGAAGACCTTCATCACCTGATCGCCGGCCGCCTCGACCTCGGCCTTCTTCGCCTCGGCCCGGCTCAGCCAGTCCCGGTAGGTGGGCGGCAGCAGGTGGGCGTCGTCAAAGATCGCCCGGAGCTGTTCGTAGTGTTCCTCCCTGTACCAGACCATTGCCTGGAGGGCTGGCTGATCGGCCGGCCCCTCGGCCGACTTATCGGCCGTCGGTTCGATTTTCGTCGCCTTTTTTTCCTTCAGTTTCGCCACGGTCTTGCTCGAGCCGGCGAGCGCCTTCTTCTTTGCCATTATCGTATTCCGTATGTTGAGTTTCATGTTGAAAAACTTGGACCAGAACATAAATCATCATCGGGACGATGTAAAGCGGCGGCAGTTACCTTCCAGGCGAGGCGACTTGCGGGTAAAATCGGCAGGCGGAATAGCAGGAAGCCGGGAAAGAAGTGTCGCCTTCAGCGGCCAAACTATCTGTCTTCTGTCTTCTGGCTTCTGAATTCTATTATGTTGATGCTCTCCACCCTGAAGCCGGCCTGCTCTCGATGTACCACATTCAGGCAGCCGTAGTGCTGTTCCAGCAGAAAGAGATTTTCGAGCGGCATCCCCAGGATCCGGCAGAGCAGGACCCGGTTGACCCCGGCGTGGGCGACGATCGCCAGCCGTTCGTCTTCGTTGGCCGTGGCGGCCAGGAACGCCGGCCAGGCACGGGCCTGGAGGTCGGCGAAACTCTCGCCGCCCTCGGGCCGAAAGGCCGCGATATTCCTGCCTCGTGCCTCGTAGCACCCGGGAAAGCTGGCGCGGACCTCATCGACGGTCAAACCTTCCCACGCCCCGAGGCCGATCTCACGGAACTCGGACAGTTCTTGTGCGGTTTCGAGCCCCAGGTGGAGGGCGAGGATGCGGGCGCTCTCCACGGAGCGGCAAAGCGTGCTGCACAATATTTTTTTTATTGCGCGGTCGCCGAGAGTCTGCGCAAGACGGGCGATCTGGGCCCGGCCGTTGTCGGTGAGGGGCAGGTCCTGCCCGCCGACGAAACGGCGCGGCCGGGATTGGGGGATCTCCCCGTGACGGATGAGATAGATGGTGCTCATCCCAACTCGACGTCATCGAGGATCTCGGCAACGCTGCGTCCGGCGGCCTTTTGCATCAGCGATTCCAGGGTCAGGGCCTTGGCGAGGCGGTCGCGGATGGCCCGGCAGGCCTCGCTGTCTTCGGAGTATTGCTCGAGCTTTTCGGTAAAACGTCGGCGAACCGAGACGCGAAATCTCCCCCTGACCAGCTTGTCGGCGAGGCAGACAACCTCCTTCTCCGTCAGCAGTCCCGAGGCGGGAGGCACCGCGTCGCGGTGGGCGGCGACGCTCTCCGAGAGGCCCTCGAGGCCCAGTTCGGTCAGCAGTTCCGCGCCCCGGGCCTCGTGCTGCAGCTGCCCTTTGGCGATGTCATGGAGGAGGGCGGCGTTACGGAGAAGGTCCAGGTCGAGGAGATAGCCGTGGCGATTCAATTCCCGGCCGAGCGCTTCGGCTACAAGGGAAACGGCCAGGCCATGGGCCACCCCCTTCTCCGGCATGGCGAGGCGGGCGAGGGCCAGGGCCTCCTCCGGTTCGCCGATCGAGAGGCGTTCAAACCGCTGGGCGAGCCTGGCAAAGTCCTCGGGCGTATCGGCATCAAGCAGAATCCCCCGGTCCCAGACCGGCACGTCTCGGTTTGGCTGTTGTTCCAGGAGGACCTTCAGGCCGCCTGCGCCGTCGTAGGCGAGGATGTCGGCGACGAGACGTGCCGGGATGAGGGGCGGATGGCCGCGCTGCCCGTCGAACGATGGGAAAAGCACCGACTCCCCGTCAAAGGCGGCGGCCAGTGCGCGGACGGTCGAGGGCCGGACGAGGGGAATGTCCACCGGCATCAGGAAAAAGCCGTCGATCCGGGCGAGCAGCGACAGGGCGGCGCGGACAGAGGAATACATGCCGCGGTCGAAGTGGGGATTGCGGACGGTAGCAAGGCCGAGCCTTGCCGCCTCGGCTTCGACCTCTTCTCCGCGATGGCCGCTAACGACGACGGGTTCAGCTGCCGCTCCGCGAAAAAGATCCGCGCAAAGGGCCAGGAGGCTCCGGCCGCCCAGCTCCATCAACGGCTTGAAACCCTCCATTCGCGAGGAATAACCCGCCGCCAGGATGACCGCCGTAAGTCTCATTCGCTCTTGCCCGCCCGGACCTGCACCAGTTCGGCGACGATGCTGAGCGCGATCTCTTCCGGGGTGTCGGCGCCGATGGACAGGCCGATGGGGCAGTTCACCCTGTCTAAATCGGCATCGGTAAAGCCTTCCTGGCGCAGTGACTCGTAGACGGCCGCCCGCTTGCGCCTGCTGCCGATCATGCCGATATAGCCGGCGGAGGTCCTGAGCGCCTGGGCCAGCACCTCCCGGTCGTGGAGGTGGCCGCGGGTGACGATGATCAGGTAATCGTCGGGGCCCAGCTTGCCGATGCAGTTATCGAAGGATTCCAGGACCCGCACCTCGCGGGCCAGGGGATAGCGCTCTTTGTTGGCGAACTCCTGGCGGTCGTCCATCACCACCACCTCGAAGCCGACGAGGGCGGCTATCCCCGCCACGGCGTATGCGACATGGCCCGCACCGGCCAGGTGCACCCGGCCGGGGTGGACCAGCGGTTCGACGAAGACTTCCAGGCCGTCGTATTCGAGGAGAAAGGGCGCCCGCCGAAACTTGCGGAGGATCTCCGCCTGCAGCTCGGCCGGGAGATCGCTCTCTTCGCCGGTGCCGAGCAGGGCCAGGGTGGGCGGGAGTTCCCCCTTGGGCAGCGCGGTAAGGAGTATCGGCCGTTTCCCTCGCTGGTATTCATCCTGCAGCCGCCAAAAGAGGGGCAGCTTGTCGGGGCCGACGCGGTGCAGCAAAACCGAGACGCTGCCGCCGCAGACCATGCCCTGCTCCGCGGCGGAGGCGGCGTTCAGCGCAAAGTGCAGTTCGGCGAAGGAGGCTTTCCCCTGAAAAAGCTCAGCGGCCTTGGCCTGGCAGGCCCCTTCCAGAGCGCCGCCGCCGACGCTGCCGCAGATGGACCCGTCCCCCAGGACAATCATCCGCGCCCCGGAGGTCCGAGGCGCCGAGCCGTGGTTGCGGACGATGGCGCAGAGCACCGCCTCTTCGTTTTTTTCGAAGGTTTCAATGAGTCGATCAAGAATGTGCTGCATGTGCTTCTCCCGAGTGACGCTGGTCGAGGATGGTTCGTTTGACGGTGTGGCTGGCGGCGAAGCCCGTGACCGGGCGGATCGGTCCCAGTTCGAGTCCGCCACCGCTAAGACTATCTATTACTGCCGGGACCTGCAAGAGCATTCGGCGGATTTCCTCACCGGTGGCGTTATCGCCTGCCTGGAGGAGAAAATCGATCTCGAGCCGCTCCCTTTCCCGGCGGCTGAGGGTCGCCCGGTAGTCGAGCAGACCGGGGATCGCAAACAGCAGGTCGTCCAGGTCCTGGCTGTGGAGGATGGCGTCTCCCGCCAAGCGGCAACCGGCCGCGCGGCCGCGGATGGAGGTGAGCCGGGCCGTGACCCCGCCGCAGGGGCAGGGCGAGCGGTCGAGGGAGGCAATATCGCCGGTCCGGTAGCGGATGAGCGGCATCGCCTCACGGGAAAGGGTGGTGACCACCACCTCGCCCGCCTTGTCGTACGGCAGGGGCAGGCCGGTCGCGGGATCTATGATCTCCACCAGGAGGTCCGATTCTCGGACATGGCAGCCGTGGTGTACGTCACACTCCACTCCGCCGCCGAGGCCGGTTTCCGTCATCCCCCAGTGGAGAAAGGTCTCGCAGCGAGAGGCCGCCTCGATGCGGCGGCGGAGAGCCGGTGCGGCATAATCGGAGCAGAGGAGCATCGACTGCAGATGACCGGGGCCCACTTCCAGGGCGAGCGCCAGCAGGTGCTGGGGCAGGCCCACCGCGCAGGTCGTCCGCCGCCTGCGGACAGTCTCGGCCATTTCCGCGGCGGGCGGGGGCGGCCAAAGCCCTTCCGCTATGATCCCGCCGCCGTTCAGCGCCCGGAGCAGCAGGTCGCCCACGCAGTCCGGCTGGGTCCAGGGCAGCAGCACCAGCACCCGGTCGTCGCGCTTTATCAGGCTCAGCATGCCCTGAAGGAAAAAATCAAGCGTTGAGGCCAGATCCGAGGCGGTAAAGTACAGCCGTTTCGGCACACCGGTGCTGCCTGAGCTCTGCATGGTCACTACGCGTGCGACCTGGCTCTGCGAGACCGCGAGCAGCCTGTGGCCCTGGTGCGCGAGATCGCGGGCGGTCAAGAGCGGCAGCCGGGCAAGGTCGGCGAGGGTTTGCAGGCTTTCGGTCGGTACACCGGCGAACCGCTCCCGATAGAGCGGGCTGCCCTGCCTGGCGTGATCGACGGTTCGGCGCAGGGCTTGGAGCTGGGCGGATTCGATCCCGGTCCTGGTAAGCGGCAGGTCCAGGCCGAGCCGGTTTGCCGTAAGACCGTCCACGGTGGTCGGGCGCCTGGTTTCTCGGCGGGGCCGGTGCAGAGGGTTGCCGCCTCGGGCGGTGAGGTTGAAGCTGCAGAAGGGGATGAACCGGCCGTCCGGCCTGGCGACATGGATGCAGCAGCCGCGGAGCCGTTCGAGGTTCAGGTTCCAGGCGTCCTGAAAGGCCATGGCCGAGACGGTGAAGGTGTGGGAGCGGGCCCGGCGCAGAAATTTTTCGAGATCGTTGCCCGGTTCGCTGCCGGGGCCGGTCGTGTCTGCCGCCGCCCATTGCCGGGCGGTGACGCCGATGGAGGCGATGGCCCCCTCTTCGGCTGGCTTGGGGCTGCAGTCGCAGGATGTTTCCCCGAGTCGCTGCAGCCGGCCGTCCTCCTGCATCAGGTATTTGGCGGAAAAGGAACAGAGGGCATGCTCGCAGCCGGGCGGATGGAAATCCGCGACCGAAAGCAGGCCGCCGCTCTGCTCGGCAAGGCCTGTCATAAGCTCGGGCAGTGTCACGTGGTCCGGAATGAAGCTTGCCGGGAACCGGCCGAAATAGCTGATCGGCTGGAAGTGGACGCCGCGCACGGCGGGCTGCCGGTCGAGGCCGAAGCGGACGATCTCCCAGAGCTGGTCAAGATTCACGCCGCGGACCACCGTCGGCACCAGGACGATTCCGAGGCCGGCCCTGGCCAGCCGTTCGACGGTCCGCAGCTTTTCGGCCACGAGCCTGCGGCCGCGAAGCGTCTCGAAAACCTCGTCGCGCAGCCCGTCGAACTGGAGGAAGACCGAGGAGAGCCCGGCCTCCCGCAGCCGTCCCGCAAGGCCTTCGTCTCCCGCGAAGGCGAGGCCGTTGGTGTTCAGCTGGATGAAGGTGAAACCGGCCGCCCGCGCCGCTCCGACAATCTCCGGGAGGTCGCGGCGCACGGTCGGCTCGCCGCCGGAAAGCTGGAGGTTGCAGCCGCCGGTCTTGGCCATGATGCCGGTAAACATCCGGGTAAGCGTATCGAGGTCCGGATCGACCTCTGTGCCGCCGCTATGGCCGCTGCTGTCGGCAAAGCAGACGGGGCAGCGCAGATTGCAGCGAGAGGTGACTTCCACGAGCATTGTGCAGGTCCGCTGGCCGTGGTTCTCGCACAGGCCGCAGTCGAAAGGGCAACCTTTCCCCGTGGGCCTTCGCTCTCCTCCCAGGAACGGCAGTTTCGGTCGGTGCCAGGAGAGAAAGGGAGGCTGACCCCGCCAGACCGTGGTGGAAAAGGGACCGTGGTCGGGACAGGATTTTTCCAGCCGGACCAGGTCGTCCTCCCCGACCAGCCGGCCGGTAATTCGTGCAAGGCACTCGGGGCAGACACTTTCGATGATACCGAGCAGTTGCGTCATTGCCGGGACTCCGCCGGATCGAAACCGTTTTCGGTAAGTATCGCCATGGCCCGGCCGAAGCACTCGGCGACCAGGCCGCCGCAGACGGACGTGTCCGGCGTGCTGTCCGTGACGATATCGCTGCAGGCGATGCCGCCGAAGCGGCCTGCGCCGTAATCCTCGAACCAGGCGGCAAGCTCGGAGAGCATCAGCGGCAGCCGGTTGTGGGTTTCCTCCTCCGGCGTGCCCTTTCCGGCATAGTAGGCGATGAGGCAGGCCGCGCCGGTGAAGGCGCCGCAGGCTCCGCGACTGGCGGAAAAGCCGTGGCAGAGTCCGGACATGGCCCGGATCAGGCCCGGATTGTCCACACCCTGCAGGTCCAGGGCCAGCTGCAGCACGATCTGGCTGCAGCAGTAGCCCTGACGGGCCAGTTTCAGGATATCGAAATCATATTCATTCATTCTTGTTTCCTCGCAATGAGCAGAAAGAGGCCGGGACGGCTTGCGGCCGCGGCATCGCAGGCATCGGCCGCAAGCGTCTCGTCGCCGGTCACCGCCTGCCAGAATCCCTTGAGCGAGCCGTGGGTGAAGACGAACTCGGCGGCGGTCCGGGTGAGCAGCGTGGTATGGTCCTCCAGCACCTCGACACTCAATCCCGCGTCAAGAAAGAGATCCCGGACCTCCTCCAGGCCGGTGGCCTGGGAAAAGCAGCACCGCACCGGCCATTTGCCGTTTTCAGGTGCATCGCCCCTGGCGTAGATGTCGGAGAGGGCCAGATGCCCCCCGGGGGCAAGTGACCGGGAGAACTCTGCCAGCACCGCCTTTTTTTCGGTCAGGTTCCAGACGCATTCGCAGAGGATCAGTTCGAGGCAGCCGTCCGGCAGGGGAAGGAGGGCCAGATCGGCCCGGGCGACTGTGTTGTGGTTTTGCCTGGCCTCGGCCAGAAGGTCGGGGTCGAGATCGAGTCCCAGGACGGTTTTGATGCCATGGGCCGAGAGCAGGCTCATGCTCGCCCCGGTGCCGCAACCCGCGTCGAGAATGAGGGCATCCGCGGCGGGACGGACGAGCTCGAGAATTCGACGGGTGAGCGTTTCGCCGCCCGGCCGCAGGCAGGGGCCGAGACCGGCGCGGACGGCGGCGGTGCGGTAGAGCGGGATCATTTGTCTTCGAGGAGCTGCTCCACCTCGAGCATCTGGCCAAGCGCCAGGTCCTCGGCGATCAACACGGCGCCGCACGCCGGGCAGACGGGCAATTCCACCTTGAAGATGTTGCCCATGTACTGCAGTTCGACCGTGCCTGGTGTAAGCGGCGCATCGCAGAGCCCGCAGCTCCAGTCCATATCCGAGGGGATGAACCTGAGACTCATTGTTTTCCTCCTGTTGCGAGGTGGGGTCAAATCTTTACCTTGACATTTCTTGAATCATCGACTTCCAGTAACAATGTCAAGGATAAAGATTTGACCCCACGAAACTTATTGAATGGTCATGCGGTGACTCCAGCAGCGTTCGATATGGTACGTATCCCCCGCCAAGCGGTATTCTACCCAGAAGGTGACCTCGCCCAGGCGGGCCGAGGCCAGCCGGCGGCCGTCCGCGTGGACGAAGCACGAGCCTCCGTCTTTTGAGGCGAACAGCACCCGGCGGATATCGTCTTCGAGAATCCTCCGTTCCTCGAGGAGCTTCGCCACCGGCGCGGGGATAACCAGCGTCAGTTCCTCCCATTCCTGCCGCGGCGGGGGTTCCGCTTCGGAGTACCGGGCGAGGATCTCGGCCTTCAGCCGCCGCCGGTTCTCCCGCCGGGCCGAGATTGACGCGGGCGGCTCGTCGGCCGGGCGGGAGGCGTCGGCAAAGAGGATGTCGAGCAGATGAAGGACCGGCTTGCCTGTTTTGGCGAGCTGGTCCCGGCACATGGCGCAGTAGGTGATAAAGCCCGCGTCGGACTGGGCTGCCCGTGCCGCCCTCACCTTCCTGGCCGTTTCCGGGGCGGCGTTGTCCATCAGCCCGCCGAAGCCGCAGCATTCGGTGAGTTCCCCGGACATCGAGAGCGGGGCGAGGGGCTGGCCGGCCGCGGTAAGGAGGCTGCGCACCGCGGTTCTGGTCGCCTCGTCGTGCCTGGCGGTGCAGGGATCGGAGAGGGACAGGGGAGGAAGGGGTGCGGCCGCCGCGACGGGTACCTTCGCGAGCACCGACCACACCGTGACGGCGTTCATATGCGGCAGGCGCTCCCGGAACATTTTCAGGCAGGTGGAGCAGGCGGTCAGGACCCACGGGCGGCCCATCGCCGTCCAGGTCTCTTCAAGCCGCGCCGTCATTTCGGCCAATTCCTCGGCCCGTCCGGCCCAGTGGGCGGGAGCGCCGCAGCAGTCGAGCCAGATGCCGGTTGCCGGATCCAGTTGGCGCAGCCGGTCGTAGAGAGCGAGGGTCTGCTGCGGCCGGATGCCGGCCAGCTGGCAGCCGGGGAAGAAGATGGCGGCGCTTTCGGACAGGCCCGGGGCATGGCGGACCAGGCCGTTTTCGCCTGCCGCGGAGCGCATCTCCTCCATGGCGAACCAGTGGGCCGAGGGCGGCATGCGGTTCTCGCGGACCATCTGCTCCCGGGCTTCGCGGCATAGGTCTGCCATGGAAAAATCCTTGGGACAGAGGGTCTCGCACTGGCGGCAGAGTGTGCAGCTGTTGATGAAGCGGTTGGCCTGGTGGATGCCCTTGACGATGGCTGAGTTGTTGTAGACCCGCCGGGCGTAGGTTTTGGGATAGGCCTTGTATTCCGCGAGATAGACGCAGTGGCGGACGCATTCCAGGCACTGGCAGTCTATGCACCGCCCGGCCTCCCGGACCGCCTCCTCGCCGGTGAAGCCGCTCGAGCCTGCGGGCACCACCCGATCAGCCGGAGCGATATGTTTGGTCTGGGTGAAGAGATCTGTCTGTCCGTGTCGCAGCGAGACGCGACTGGCGGTGAGCGACGCCCCCTGCAGAAATCGGTCGATGGAGACCGCCGCCTCCCGGCCCTGGGAAACATCGGTGATGAGGCGGAACGGGTGGTCGGCGGGGCTTGTGCCACCGGTGAAAAGACCAGGTTCGGTAAGCGCAAAGGTTACGGAATCGTGCCCTTCGAGCATGGCGGTCAGGTCGCCTGCGAGCACATCGTCCCGGCCTATGTAGCAGGCATCGCCTGCGGCCGACGCACGGAGCGCCGCGTTCAATTCGGCGACGTCCCGAAATTCGACGCCGAGGCTCATAAGCCGCTGTAATTCTTCTTCGAGCACTTCCGCAGGCAGGGTGCTTTCGGGCAGGTCGCGCAGCCGGCCTCCGGGGCCGGGGGGGCGGTGGAAAAGGGTTACCGGATAGCCTTTTTTTGCCAGGTCGAAGGCTACGGTCAGGCTGCTCGGCCCACCGCCGATGACCGTCACTTTTTTGGGACGCGGGGGCAGGCGGAGAATCTTGCCCCGCGAAGGGGCGGAGGCCACGCAGGCCCGTTCGAGCAGCCCTATGGCAATGGGACCGCCGAGCGGCCCCCGTATGCAGAAGTTTTCACAGGGGGCCTCGCACAGCCGTGCGACGATGCCGGCAAGCGGCATGCTCTTCTCCAAGATTGTCCGGGCCCCGGCCATGTCGCCTTTCGCCATGGCCAATGAAAACGCCCGGGCATCCACCGAAAGAGGGCACCCGGCCCGGCAGGCCGGGGGCTCTTCCTGAATACATCTGGATTCCCAGTCGCGAAGTTCCTGTTGATCCATAAAAAACAGTACTGAGTACTGAGTACTGAGTGCTGAGTGAGAAGAACGTGAGTCCTGAATAAATCAAAACTCAGGACTCAGTACTCAGTACTCGCAACTCTTTTATCAGTTCATGGTTTTCTTCAACCCAGCCAACACTTTTTCAGGCAACGCCGGCAGCCGTCTGATGCGGACCCCACAGGCATTGTAAATGCCGTTGATGATCGCCGCATGCGGGCAGGTGAGCGGCAGCTCGCCTACCCCTGAGGCCCCGAAGGGGCCATCAGGCCGCTCGCTCTCCACGTAGAGCAGTTCCAGGTTGTCGGGGATCTGCTTGATGTACGGGAAACCTGCGCCAACCATGGACGAGTGCTTCTGGATGTCCTCGAAATCCTCGGTGAGTGCCAGCCCGATGCCTTGGGCCAGACCGCCATACATCTGGCCGTCGACCACCAGTTTGTTGGCGATCTTGCCAATGTCGGAAATCAGGGTCATCTTCGTAACGGAAGTTTTGCCGGTCGCGGTCTCCACCGCCACCTCGGCCATGAACACCCCGTACATGTAGCAGGCGAACGGCTTGCCCTGGCCGTTCTCGTCGCAGGCGTTGGCCGGGGCGGTCCACTGGCCGCGGTACTTGGTTGGGAGCTTCTCCGCCGTCATCTCCTCGTAGGTGCGGTAGCCGCCGCCCTTCTTCATGCCGGCGACGAGCATCTCGCAGGCGGTCTTTATCGCCTGGCCGACTACCACCTGGGACCGGCTGCCGCCGGCGGGGCCGCCGTTGGGGCATATCGAGGTGTCGTTCAGGAAGAGCTTGATCTTGTCCGGGGCAATCCCGATCGGCCGCAGGGCCTCATGAGCAGTGGCCAGCGCTCCCATGTCCGCACCCTGGCCGTGATCGAGCCAGGTGGTCAGGATGGAAACCGTGCCGTCGCTGTTCAACTCGGCATCGGCCTCGGCGGCATCGGGACCGTCCAGGCCGCTGCCGTAAACGCCGAGCGAGATGCCGACGCCGTGCTTGATGTCGGCGGTGGACTTCTCCTTGGCCTTCTTGAGCGCCGCCTGGTACTTGGGCCGCAGGGTGTCGATCAACTCGGGCAGGCTCCAGACCTCGGGGCTCTGGCCGGTCGGGGTGGTGGCGCCATCGCGGTAGACGTTCTTATAGCGCAGTTCCAGCGGGTCGATCCCGAGTTTCTCGGCCAGTTCGTCCATCAACACCTCGGAGGCGAACTCCGACTGGGGCGAGCCGTAGGCGCGGAAGGCCGAACCCCAGGCATGGTTAGTGCAGACGGTACGGCCCATGCCGCGGATGCTCGGGATATCGTAGCCGGCCCCGATGAACTGGGCGCCGCGCAGGGTGAGCAGATCGCCGAACTCCGAGTAGGGGCCATGATCGACCGACCAGTCGGACTCCATGCCCAGCAGCTTGCCGTCCTTGGTCGCCGCGAGTTTGAGGTTGATGAAGAAGGGCGAGCGCTTGCCGGTGTAGGTCTGCTGCTGGAAGTAGTCGTAGCCGAGGAAAACCGGCCGGCCGGTGGCGAGCGCCGCGGCGCCGACCAGGGCCTCCATGGTCGGGCTGAACTTGTAGCCGAAGGTGCCGCCGGCCGGGTTCTGGACCAGGATGAGGTTCTCCGGCTCGACGCCCAAACCGGGGGCGATCATGTAGAGGTGTAGATGCACGCCGATGGACTTGGAGTGGATCACCAGCTTGCCCTCGTCGTTGGTGTAGGCGAACCCGACATCCGGCTCGATGGGCATGTGGGGCTGGCGGCCGACGTAGTAGTCGTTTTCAACCACCACATCCGCCTTGGCGAAAACCGGTGCGGTCTCCTCGCCCTTGGCGATTCTTTGCTCGAAGTAGACGTTCGGGGTGCCGGGATGGATCTCGATGGCGTCCTCGGCCATGGCCGCCGGGGCGCTCATGTAGGCTGGCAGTTCCTCGAGCTCGACCTTGACCTTCTCGGCCGCGGCCTTCGCCTGTTTTTCGGTTGCGGCGCAGACGATGGCGATGGCGTCGCCGAACTGGAAGACCTTCTCGTCGCAGAGGATCGGGCGGTCCCAGCCGTCGCCCTTGTTGGTGGGGAAGGTGATCAGGCCGGTGATGCGGTTTTTGCCTTTGACGTCCTTGTGGGTGGCGACTTTGAAGACGCCGGGCATCTTTTCGGCTTCGGCGGTGTCGATGCCCTTGATGTTGGCGTGCGAAACCTCGGCCTGCACGAGCGCCATGCGCAGGGTGTCGGCCGGCATCTGCAAGGCGACGTCGGCGCCGAAGTCCCAGGTGCCGGTGACTTTGCGGATGGCCGAGGGACGGTGGTAGGTGGTGCCGTAGATCTTGTTGCCGGTCGGCTTGAAGAGCAGGTCCTCTTTGCGCATTTCGCCGCGGATGACCTTGGCGGCGGCCATGACGGCGTCGACCAGCGGCTTGTAGCCCGTGCAGCGGCAGGCGTTGCGGTTCTTCTGGAACCAGTCGCGCACTTCTTCGCGCGTGGGGCGTGGGTTGGCGTCGAGGAGGCCCTTGGCCGACATGATGAAGCCTGGGCTGCAGAAGCCGCATTGGGCGCAACCGTGCGCCATCCAGGCGACCTGGAGGGGATGGAGGTTTTCGGGGGTGCCGATGCCTTCGATGGTCACGATCTTGGCGTCGTCCGGGACCTTGTTCATCTTGACGATGCAGGAGCGGACGACCTTGCCGTCGAGGATGATCGAGCAGCTGCCGCACTGCCCCTGGCCGCAGCCGACTTTGCAGCCGGTGAGCAGGAGCTGCTCCCGGAGGACGCTGGCCAGGCTGGCTTCCGGATCGACGATGAGCGTCCGGGCCAATCCGTTGATGCTGAGGACCTTTTTAAGCATGCGTATCCTCTCCTTTGAATTAATGACATTGCTCCGTAACGAGATTGCGCCGTTTCTTTCCCCCTTTCCCGCAATATCAGGCACCCGGTCCCCTTGAGGGCGGGCGCCCGAAACATGGC